>JARHVB010000024.1 GCA_029222685.1 Terripilifer ovatus
CGACGGCGAGTTCGACGAGGCCGATGCCGGCGACGGCCAGCATGGCGACTACGCGGTCGCCGCCGAATAGGCGCGCGTTCGAGCCACTTCAAACACTCCCGCCGCCGGCGTCCAGCCGGCGGCGGTTTCGTTTCCACGCTCATCAACAGGAGGACATCATGTCCGCACGATCGATCTTCGACAGCGCGCCGATCGGCGCGATCATCCGCTATTCCGACGGCGCCCCGCGGCCACCTGCGCGATTCACGAAGAAGCTCGCCGGCTGGGAACACCGCAACAGCGGCGGCCGACTGATCCGCAAGCAGGCCGAACGGCGCGTCGGCAACACGACATTGGCCGCGACCTTCACCCTGCACGAAGGCGACTACGGCGGCGGCGGTGTCGTCGTCCTTCGCGTGCATCGCACGTTTTCGGTCGACAGTGCGCTCACCTTCGTCGTCACCGAGCAGCCCGCTGCCGGCGCCGTTCGCGTGTTCGACCGCTGCGGAGACGATGCCCAGCTCGTCCATCTCGCCGGCAGTCGTGCCGACGCCGAAACCTGGCTCAAGAGCCATGGCTATCCCGATGCCGTCCTCGACGAGGTGACGGCGGACACCCACTCGAACGAGAGCGTTGAGGGGAGGGCCGTCGCATGACAACGCGCGCTTCCACCACGATCGACGACGAGTCCACCTCTGCAATGCCGCAGGTGGAATTCGGACGCAGCGCCGAGGGCTTTCTCGCCGCTCGCGTCGGCGACATCGCACTCGCGATGCTGCCGGCGCATGATGGACGTCACTATCTCGCGAGCGGCTGGCGCATCGGCCGACCGATCGCGGAGTGGATGCGCTCCGACTTCTACGGCCATTCCGGCGAGCTCGCAGATGAGGCCGCCTTCCGCGCCAAGGTCGATGCAAGCGCCGAGCACCAGCGCGAGAAGCGCATGCTCCACCGCAGCGACATCGCCTCCACAGCGAATACGCCATGGGGCCGCTCGCAGGGCGCAACCGTCTATGCGGAGGGTGTCACCTGCCACGCGACGGCCGGTCACGGCGGCTTCCACCTCTCGGCCGAGCGCAACCGCAAGGTCCATTCCATGCTGCGCGCGAGCGGCGGCTGGTACGAGGAAGACGCGGCTTGGGCGATCGTCGCGCTGACCTTCCCGCACCTCTTCACCAGCTATGAGCGGCGTTGCGCGGAGCGCACGGTCAAGGATAGCTGGCCCGATGCGTGGGAAGCCATCTTCGGGACCGTGCTGCAACCCGGAGAATCCCGCGAGAAGGATCGCCGCGCCTTCGAGCGCGACCATGCCGGCGACTGGATCGTCGTCTCCGCGATCACCTCCGATCACGAAAAGGGCTTCGTCGAAGTTGTCGCAACCCTCGGCGGCAAGCGCGGCCCTGGCACCGAGGAGCGGCGCTTTCTCGTTCCCGCGGAGGAGTATCACGTCGGCCGGTTCGGCTTCGTCATCAATGAGGTTCGGCATCGCCTCTATGGCGGTCCGTCGAGCTTCATCGGCTGGCAGCGATAGGAGGCGGCGATGCCCTGGAAAATCATCGCCGCTGCCTTCGGCTGGAAGGCGGCGCATGACAACGATGAGGATGTGCTCGTCGTCTGGCATCCGAAGCTGCATCGCCATTTCACGGGCGCCGACGCGTGGAAGCGGGCCGTGCTGCTGTCGGTGCGCGCGCCGACGGCTTCGAACTTTCCTCACACGCGAAAGGAGCCCTCGCGATGACGACCTATCTCGTCGCGGTTCATCTCCTTGTCGAGGCGAACGGATCGCCGAAAGCCGAGGTCGCCGATGCGCTGCACGGCATCCTCACGCAGGACATGCGCAAATATGCCGGCGCGCACTCGTCCCTCATCGACTGGGCCGTCGCCGGCGACGACATCGCGGGCTCGATTGTCCCGGTCGCCATCGCTGGCGACTACCTACCCGACGCGACGGCGTTTCCGGCCTGGCCGCGGAGACGACAGCCATGACGCGCCACACGGACATCGGCGCCTTGCTCGCCCGCATGGACGCCGCGCGACGCGGCACCCAGCACCATCTCGCCGTGATCGAGCGGCAGGTCGCCAAACGCGCCGAGCGGATGACGATCACGGCGCGGGCGAAACGGCGCCGTCGCCGATCTAGCGCTGGCGCCTGGACCGGTGCTGACCAGCGCGCCTATCAAGGCTATGTCGCCGACTTGATGCTCGCGCGCATGCCGGAAATCGACGTGTTGATCCGCCACCTCGCCCGGCAGGACGACGCCCTCACCGCCTTGCGCGTTCGATACGGCATCGCGGCCAGCGCGGCCATTGTCGAGCGCTGATCGTCGGCAACCGTGGTCGCTCGCGCTGATCGCCCGGTGCATCGGCATCTCCTCCGGGAGAAGCTGAACCGACACGCGGGCGTGGCGTCGGAGACGTCGCGACCATTCGGGAGAGCCCCGGACGGCCAAGACGGCGCTGGATGTGGGGACCGCGCGGCCACGTCACGCCCTTCCCGGCATCGCCAACCCGGCCCGCACCCTGTCGGTCCTCCCCTCGGGTTTGCTGCGGTCTGCGCCGCCGGCGGTCCGCTTCAAGGCCAAGTCGCAAGCGACCGGAGCCCGCCGATCTCGGCAAGGCCCGGCCGCGGCCTGCGCAGGGCTTTCGCCCCGCTTGTCCGCAACCGGACCTCGCTCGCCTGGCGGCCCCCGGGCCTTGAAGCGGCCCTCAATCCGGCGGCGCCCGGCGACCGCACCCGAAGGGAGGTCCGGCAGGGGCCGGATCGAACCCGGCGGCGAAACCAGGAAAGGACTGCACATGACCAAGACCGCCCGCGCACCCCGCACCAGCGCCCGCGTCGTCCCGCTCCGTCGCGGCACCACCCTCGAAATGATCCGGCTCGTTTGCCCGGATGCCGCGCAAGCCACCCGCATCGCGGAGAGCTTCGGCCTCACCGTCCTCGACAGCGACGGCATCCGCGATCTACACCAGCGGCTCATCGTCGAAACCGCCGACGCGCTCAACGAAGGCCTCAGCGAACGCGCCATGCAGATCCACCTGCAGCGCATCGTCGGGTCGTATGTCGGCTCCGCGCACGGCGCCGGGCAGTTCTACAGTCGCGCCGTCACCGAAGCGCGCGAAGCCACGGCGCGACTCGCCAACGATGCGCGCGACGCGGACCTCGATGGTCCGGTCGGCTTCGACTCGGCGGCACAGCGCAAGCGCGAGTTCGCTGCTGAGGTCGCCCTTCAAGCCCACGCGCTGCGCATGGCGGCCGAGGGCGCCGTGGCGGCTTACGAACACGTCGTCGGCGAGAGCTGGAAGCCGTTCGAGCGTCAGTCCGAGCAGCCCGGCGAGACCGTCAGCCGCAAGGCGGCAGAGGTGCAGATGGCGGCGTTCGGCTGACGCCGCTGGCGGGGCTTCGGCCCCGCCTTCTTCCACTATCATCAATTCCGGCCGGCCCCTTCAGGGCCGGCCTTTTTCATGTCGCGCGCCGGCGCCGCGCAAACGCTGCACGAGAATTGCGCAAATAGAAAATGAATCGACGTGAAGCGCCCATCGCGGCCCGTCGCGGCTTTCGGTCCATGCTCCGGCCCGCGCGGCAGCGCAACGGCTGCGCCGTCCTCCACTGACGTTCCGGTCCGGCGTCTCCGTCGTCACGCGGCACATTTTCACGACCGGATGCGCGGCCCCGCGGACCTCCGCCGCGGACCGCCGTGACGGGCCGCGATGGGCGCGGCCTCCAAACGGAGGTTCGAATCATGAGCCGGAAGGAAACCAAGCCCCGCGCCGATATCTATGCGCGGATCACCGATCGCATCGTCGCCGACCTCGAACGCGGCGTGCGACCCTGGGTCCAGCCTTGGAACGCGGCCAACACGGCCGGACGCATCACGCGCCCGCTGCGCCACAACGGCATGCCTTATCAGGGGATCAACGTCGTGCTGCTCTGGTCGGAGGCCGTTGCGCGCAGCTTCACGTCGCCGATCTGGATGACATTCAAGCAGGCGGTCGAGCTCGGCGGCCATGTCCGCAAGGGCGAGCACGGCACGATGGTCGTGTATGCCAATCGGATCACGAAAACGGAAACCAATGAGCATGGCGATGAGGTCGAGCGCGCGATTCCATTCCTGCGCGCCTATGTCGTCTTTTGCGTCGACCAGATCGACAACCTGCCGGATCATTATTACGGGCGTCCGGCACCGACCGTTGCGCCGGCCCGGCGTATCGCACACGCCGACGCGTTTTTCGCCAATACCGGCGCGACCATCCGACACGGCGGCGACAAGGCGTTCTTTGCGCCGTCGCTCGACATCATTCAGATGCCGCCGTTCGAAAGCTTTCGCGACGCCGAGAGCTACACGGCGACGCTCGCGCATGAAAGCGTGCATTGGACCGCGCCAGCGCACCGCGTCGATCGCGACCTCAGCCGCTACGCGAAGGATCGCAGCGTGGCCGCGCGCGAGGAGCTGGTCGCTGAGCTCGGCGCATGTTTCCTTTGCGCCGATCTCGACATCGTGCCTGAACTCGAGCCGCGCCCCGACCATGCGAGCTACCTCGCATCGTGGCTGGACGTGCTATCCAACGACAAGCGCTTCATCTTCTCGGCGGCGGCGCACGCGCAACGCGCGGTCGCCTATCTTCACGGCCTTCAGCCCGACTCTGGCATGGTGCGAGAGGCGGCATGATGCCGTCCCGCTGCGTCGATTGCAGCGCAGGCAAGGCGCGCCGCCTTGCACATGATCGTTCTCCTTGTCTGGAAATAAACGAAGGCCCCGCCGCGCGGCGGGGCCTTCGTTGCGTGTTTCGTCATGCTGCGCCGGCGACCGGAGAGGAGCGGTCCTTCCGCCCTCCCGACCGAGCCGCGCCGAAGAGACGGGGCAGCGGCGGTTCGCGTGGCTGTCCGAGCCGTCGGCATTGCCCTGCCCGGACCCTCTGCCCGCGGCGATCGCCGGTTGCCTCGCAGATCGGCTGTCCGGTGTCTCGTGGTGGTCGGCGGCGCGAGACCTTGTGTGGTGTGCGGGTGGGTTTTTCGTCAGGTGCCCGGACATCGTTGTCGTTCGGGGTGGTGTGCCGGCCGCTCCGTCGTGTCCCCATCGTTCGGTCTGACGCGCCCACTGCGTCCTCGATTTGGCTTGTCTGACCGAAGGCCGTCGTCGCTGCGCTCCGTCTCGATCTCAAGTCCGCAACGGCCGTTCTCAGCTTTCTTCCCCTGGTCGCTGCGCGCCCATTCCTCGCGAGACAAGAAAGCCTCGCCCTGGCCGTCCTCCACTGCGTTGCGGCCCTTCGGGTGCGGCCCGATCGCCTCCGGTCAACGACAGCCATCGAGGTCGCGATGGTCGCGGCCCGAGAAACGAAAGAGGACACGAACATGGCTACCATCGGCAACTTCACCGTGAACGGCAACGGCTTCGTGGGCACCGTCAAGACCCTCGCCCTCGGCACCGTCAAGGCGAAGATCGTCGCCGCCGAGCGCACCTCGGAGAAGGCCCCGGACTTCCGGATCTTCGCGGGCACCATCGAGTTCGGCGCCGCGTGGAAGAAGAAGTCCCAGGAGTCGAGCCGCGACTATCTCTCGGTCAAGCTCGACGACCCGAGCTTCGCAGCGCCCATCTACGCCACGCTGGTCGAGGTGGAAGGCGAGGAAGGCCACTCGCTCATCTGGTCCCGCCCGAACCGCGACTGAGCGGTCACGCAAGAAGGCCCCGCCGCGCGGCGGGGCCTTCGCTCGTGAGCGGAAAGGAGAACGATCATGTGCAAGGTCTTGAACGCGCGACAGGTCGGCAAGCACGCGAGCGCGACGCGGGTCTACATCGGGCGCCCGAGCAAATGGGGCAACCCGTTCGTCATCGGGCGCGACGGCTCGCGCGCCGAGGTCATCGCGAAGTATCGCGCGTGGATCGTCGCGCAGCCCGCGCTGATGAACGCGCTCGACGAGCTGCGCGTCCGCGATCTCGTCTGCTGTTGCGCGCCGCTCGCATGCCACGGCGACGAGCTGATCGACCTCGCCAACAGGCGCTGATCACGCGCCTGTTCGATCGAGCGTCGCCAAACGCTCGGGCATGTCGAGCAGCTTGCGCGCCGCGGCGGTGAGGGCTTCCGCGATCGTCGGATAGGTTTCCTGCGAACTGATCGAGACGCCGTCGGGGAATGTCACGGTCGCCTGATAGCCGTTGCCTTTGGGCGTGGCAGAAAGCTGAATCGTCGGCATATCGCAGCGTCTCCTTTGCCAGACCACATTGCTGAAAGGACGCTCACCGCGCGATTGATGTCAATCGCTGGCTGATGGGATTCTTCTGACCGACATCCATGCGGGACATGGAGACATGGCCTCTGAGCGCGAACCGACCACTCACGTCACCGATCGACGTAGCCGCGGCGGCGCTTGCGGCTTTCGATCCGATTGAATGCCGCTTCCGCTTCCTCTCTGCGCCCAAAGAGTTCGATCCGCCGCCGGCCGCGGGCGCCGATCCGGCCCCATTCCCGGACCAGCGCAGCGGCGCCGAACAGCGACGGCTCGATGCTGAGGGCATAGAACCGCGCCATGTTGCGCGAAGGATCAATCCGGCGAAGCAGCGTGGGTGTGGAGCGGTCCTCGATCATCTGCCGAGTCTCGCTCCGTCACCATCATGATGTCCAATCAGGAGATCGAATCGATCGGCCGCCAGTGATTCAAAATCATGATGGAACCCCGATGCGCTTGGCATGAAGTATTGGGCGAGCCGCCTTCGGCGGACGGCTCTATTCGCTTCGCTCACGGAGCCCGCTGCGCGGTCTCCGCCCATTCGGGTGACGATCCTCTCGCGGCCCCGCTGCGAGCGCCGTGCCCTACCTCTTTCTCTCTCTGACTTTCTATTTTGCACCCGCCGCTGCGGCGTCAAGGACATCGCGGTCCCCCCAATTTTCAGCCGCCGCCCAAGCGGGCGTCGTCAGAAAATCGGCTCCCCCGCTCGCCGGCTCCGCCGGTCGCTCCGCGCTCCCTGACCCCTCGCGGCTACGGTGCGGCCTCCTTTCGTCAGATCGAAAGGAGATACATCATGTCTGATCTCGACCATCTCACGCTGTTCACGCAGTTCTCGGGCTTCAAGGTCGTTGTCCTCGCCAATCGTCTCGGATGCGACAACGGCGTCGCCCGCACCGCCCACGATCGCCTCATCGCCAAGCTCGAAGATTTGATCGCACTGATGCGCGACGGCCTGGCGGCCGAGCGCAATCTGCTTCTCGATGAAAGCTCTGACCGCTACCGGAATTCTGTCTTTGACCTCTACTGCATCACGGAGGAGTTCGCCCACCGCTGGCTGGCGGGCGAGCCGGGGCCGCTTCTCGACGACCTCTGGATCGACTGGGCGACGCGCGAGGTCTTCGATGTGCGAGCCAAGCGCTGGTGCTTCTACGACGACGACGGCCCGTGGCTGCGCGACGTGAGCGACGCCGAGCTCTGCGGACTGCGCCGCATCATCGACGAGATCACCGCGGAGACCGGCGTCAGCTTCTCCGCCTCCCGCATCGTCTATGACGCACCGGACGACACGCCGCCGCGCGACGAGGGCCATGTCGAAGATCCTGAGAGCAACCCGCTCTGGGGCGCCGACACGGACTGACATCCAGACCAGAGGCGGCTCAAGCCGCCTCTGGTCTTTGCCTTGTCCGGAAGCGGCGCCAGCCGGATCGACCGGCTGGCGCCGCTGACGATCAGCAACTCGCCGCGATCGCGTCGGCGGCAGGCGCTGGATGGCGAGTCTTCTTTCTCCGGATGCCGGGTCTCAACCGTGAGATCGAGCCGATGTTGCGTGACCGCTTCGTCCTCGTGATCTCTCAAGGCCGTGTGATGGTGCGCCATGAAGAAAGGGATTCGGGCGAGCCGCCTTCGGCGGACGGCTCTATTCGCTTCGCTCTCGGAGCCCGCTGCGCGGTCTCCGCCCTTTGGGTGACGATCCTCTCGGAAGACGAGCGCCGGCTCGGCCGGCATCCTCGCCGCGAGCCGCAACTATGGTGGTGGCGCTTCGTGGTAGTTGGCGCTTATAAAGGCGCTCGCCTCCTCCGTGGAGCGGAACGTGGCGAGCTGCTGCGGCTCTTCGTCCGGCCGCTGTGGCATCCGCACGACCATGACCTGACCCGCGTCGAGAGAGAGGGTCGGGCGGGCGCGGAGTCGCACCCATTCGGCTTGCTTGGCTTCGCCGAGCGCGCACGCTGCCTCGTAGCTTTCGGCAATGCCGAAATGTGTCGACCTGTCCCAAGCGCCGCCATTCAGGCACCGGACCTCGATGCGGCCATCCGGCAATGTAATGCCGAAGGGATGGTCCCACCACGCATCAAGCTGCGCCTTGCTGCGCGACTCGTTCGGAGTCGCGTCGAAGGCCTTCGGCAACACGGGGTCGAGCGGAATCTGGTTCGGCATAGCGCCCTCTGATCAGGCCGAAAATGCCACAGCGCGGGTCAGATTGGGATAGCGAAATTCTGGCCTGCGCCGCGCGGCCGCCAACGCAGATCGGGGATGCGTCCGTCACTGGCACCAGCTTCCGCGCGGACCGTTCCAGCGTCGGGCGAGCCCTTCCGCCACGAGCACGTCACCGAGGGAGCGGCCGCCGCGTGAGACCGTACGGAGCTTGCGACCATATTGATCCTGGTCGCGCGTGGCGGCGACGAGCGTGAACGGGCCCGCATTCAGCAGCGCCTGCAACCGCCGCTGCGCCGCCTCGCCAAGCTCGGCCTCGCGCTGGCAGCGCGGCGGGCTCAGCTCGGGCGTATCGATGTCGGCGATCCGGATTTTCTCGCCGCGGAACCAGAACGTATCGCCGTCGACGACGCAATCGGTTCGCCGGCCGGCGCCGCAGATCGAGAACGTGACGGCCACCGTCTGTTCGGACGTCGCGCCGCGCGTCACCGGCGCTTCCGACAGACTGCCGTCGCGAGAATGAAACATCCACGCCGTGATGCCGGCGACCACCAACGCCGCAATCACAAGCCGCGTGCCGGCGTCATACACTGTTGATCCTCTGCCAGGTCCGCCGATCCTCACCTGCGCTGTTCCTCCCGTCCCGTCACGTCCGCACCCTTCGCATCCGTTGATTCGCCTGATGTGCGATTATGCCGATCGCCGCCCGCCCGTGGGCGCGAACCTGTTGCTGGCGACGCAGGCCGTCATGTCCTTGCGCCGGAAATAGATCGCTCGCCCGCACCGCAGCGGCGGGTTGCCGGCCGTGAACACGATCTGCTCGTCGCCGCGCATCTGCGTGATCTCGTGCGGCAGGATCAGCGGCCGCCGCGACAGCAGCCGCGAGCGTGTCCGCGACGAACCGGAGGCCTGCGAACTGCGGCTGATCTGGCTGACCTCGACCGTGGTGTCGCCGCAGCGGCGCGAGATGTATTCGGCGGTCTCGGGATCGTTGATCGCGCTGAACGACATCCAGGACGCCGACTCGAACCACTTCGATGCCGCGTCGCGGCCGCCATAGACCTCGCGCATCTGGCCGATCGACTGGAACAGCATCAACAGCGTGATGCCATATTTGCGTCCGGCGTCACGCGCGGTCTCGAGCACGCGCAGGAACCCGAGCCGCGCCACTTCATCGAGCAGGAACAGCGTGCGGCCGGCCACCTCGCCCGCGCGGTTATAGATCGCGTTCATCAACGAGCCGATGATGAGGCGCGCCAACCCCGGATGGTTCTCCAGCGTCTTCAAGTCCAGATTGATGAACACGTCCATTGTGCCGGCCGCCAGCTCGTCGGTCGAGAAGCTCGCGCCGGACACCAGCGCCGCATAGTTCTCATACGAGAGCCAGTGCGTTTCTTTCACCGCATTCGCGTACACGCCGCTGAAGGTCTCGGGCGTCATGTTGACGAAGGATGCGACATTCTCCTTTACGAAGTCCGAGCCCGAATGATCGTAGATCGCCTGCAGCCGCTCGCGCAGCTTCGGCTCGGGCTCGGACAGGTTTGCTCGCACGCGGCGCAGGTGCTGATCCTTCTGTTCCGTATGACCTGACAGGCAGACATCGGCGATCAGCGCGGTCAGCAATTGCAGCGCCGACGCCCTGAAGAAGTCGTCGCGCACGGAGTGGGTGCGCGCCACGTCGGTCATGATCCACGACGCGACCGAGGCGATGTCCTCCTCTTTCGTCGCGCCGAACCGGCCGATCCAGTCGAGCGCGTTGAAGCCGGTCTCCGGCGTCTTTGGATCGAGCACGAAGACGGTGCGGCCGGCGCGCTTGCGATGGTCGATCACCATCGGCGCGACCTCGTTGGATGGATCGAGCGCGACCAGGCCGCCGCCCCATTTGAGCGCGGTCGGGATCGTCACCGACGTCGTCTTGAAGCCACCAGAGCCGGCGAACACGATGCCGTGGGTCGAGCCCCACGACGCATCGAAGCACAGGAGCGGCGCGCGGCCGCCCGCGCCCCAGCTTTCGGGCTCGCCGGCGCGGAACGCGCGATCGCCGACGGAATCCCTGTCGACACGATAGCGTTCGCCGATGACGATGCCGCCGCCTTCCGGAAACAGCCGCGCCGCCTCGGCAACGCTCATCCATTGCGCGTCGCCGTGAATCGCGCGCTGGCCTGACACCCGCCGCGGCGCTGCCGCCGCGAACGCGGCATTGCCGGCCAGCGCGACGCGCAATGCGAACAAACCGCATGCGAGCGCGGCGAACGACCCCATCAGCGTGGCGGGGTCCGCATAAGCAAGAACCGATCCGTCGCGCACGCGGCCGGCGAGGGCGAACAGCCGGCTCCCTTCTGACCATGCGGCGAAGCCGACGACAGTCGTCGCGCCGGCGAGGACGCCCCAGCCGGCTGAGCGCACGGCGAGCGCGCCGGCGCAGGCGAACAGGGTGATGACGCCGATTGCGGCCGCGCCGAGATAGGGCAGGGCGATACCGGTCCGCCCCAGCAACAGCGCCGCCTGCGGCGTCTTTGCGAAGCTCGCGAACCATTGCTCATGACCGCGCAGCGCGATCATCGCGCCGATCATCAGCGCGGCGGGCACGATCGTCAGCGCCACCTTATTCGCGTTCATCGCTGAAGGCCTTCGTGCCGATCGCCGCGAACCGCTCGCGCTCCGCTTCGCTCGCTCGCGCCCGCTCTGCGGCGTCGATCAGCATGCCGAGCAACAGCGCGCGCTTCTCGTAACGCAGTCCCGCCTTCACGATCAGCCCGCCGAGCTGAATCTTCTCGCGCGTGTCCTTCTTCCTGTCGTCGCTGCGGCGGGTTCTGTCCACGCGCTCAAGCCTCAGAAGACGCGCCCGCACCCGCGCCAGGCGGCTCGGGCGAACCCGACCCGCGCGCGGATCGCGGCGCGGCGCCGGCCTTGCGAAATCGCGCCTTCACCTCTTCGAAGGCGGTCAGCAGGTCCGCCTCGTCGATCTCCAGATCGCCGAGGCCGGCCTTCAGGGCCACCCGGCCGATCCGCTCCGCTTCGCGCGTCTCGGCGGCCTTGAGCTGGTCCTGCAGGCGGGCGATTTCCTCTCGAATCTGTCGGGACGGCTTTTTCATTCCGGTTGGTCATCCTCCTGCTGGCGCGCGGTACGCGCGAGGGAGAATTGACCGGGGATGCGCGAAGCGCACCCCGTCGGAAACGACAGGTCGGCGAAGCCGACACTTTGGGGGATCATCCCGCCGATCCGAAGGGTCGGCTCCAAGGGCGCAGTAATACGTCGCTGGCGCGACGTAGGTCTGCTCAGCCGGAAGGACGACGCCGATCCCTGCGGACGAGCCGTGTCGTCATTCTCGCAGGACCGCCGCCTTGGCCATCACGCACTTCACACCCCAGCTCATCAGCCGCGCCGATGGCCGCAGCGCTGTGCTGGCGGCCGCGTATCGCCACTGCGCGAAGATGACCTTCGAGGCCGAGGGCCGCACCGTCGATTACACGGCCAAGCGCAACATGGTGCATGAGGAATTCCTGCTGCCGGCGGACGCGCCGCAATGGGCGCGGGCGATGGTGGCGGACCGTTCCGTAGCGCAGGCATCGGAGGCGTTCTGGAACAAGATTGAGGGCTTCGAGAAGCGCTCGGATGCGCAGCTCTCCAAGGAGTACATCATCGCGCTGCCGATCGAGCTGACGACCGCGCAGAACATCGCGCTCATGCGCCAGTTCGTGGCCGAGCACATCCTGCCCGCAGGGATCGTGGCGGAATGGGCCTATCACGACGATCCGGGCAATCCGCATGTCCATCTGATGACGAGTCTGCGCGCGCTCACCGAGGATGGATTCGGTCCGAAGCGCGTGGCCGTATTGGGCGCGGACGGAGCGCCGCTGCGCAACCGGGCCGGCAAGATCGTCTACAAGCTCTGGGCCGGCGACAAGAATGAGTTTCTGGCGGTTCGCCAGGGATGGATCGATCTGCAGAACCATCATCTCGCGCTCGCGGGCCTCGACGTGCGCGTGGATGGCCGATCCTATGCCGAGCGTGGAATCGACATCGTGCCGACGACCCATGTCGGGGTCGCGGCAAAGGCGATCGAGCGCAAGGCGAAGCGGCAGGGACGCGGACCAAACCTCGATCGCCTGCGGTTGTTCGAGGAGCAGCGGCAGGTCTCGGCCGAGCGCGTGCTGCGTCGCCCGGAGATCATCCTCGACATCGTATCGCGCGAGAAGAGCGTGTTCGATGAGCGCGACGTCGCCAAGGTGCTGCATCGCTATGTCGACGACCCCGCCGCGTTCGGGGTACTGCTCGCGCGCATCCTGCAAAGCCCGGATGCTGTCCGCCTCGAGCACGAGGGGATCGACTTTGCGAGCGGCGCCAGAACGCCGGCACGCTACACGACATGCGAGCTGATCCGCATCGAATCCGAGATGGCCAGGCGCGCGATCGGGCTTGCCGGCGCGGACACGTTCGGCGTGCGCGATCAGATCCGCAACGCCGTTCTTGATCGTCACGCCATGCTCTCGGCCGAGCAGCGGTCGGCGATCGAGCATGTGACCGCTCCCGGCCGCGCGGCGGCCGTGGTCGGGCGCGCCGGCGCTGGCAAGACCACGATGATGCGGGCCGCGCGCGAGGTCTGGGAGGCCGCCGGCTATCGGGTTGTCGGTGGCACATTGGCGGGCAAGGCGGCCGAGGGTCTGGAGAAAGAAGCGGGGATCGCCTCGCGCACATTGGCGTCATGGGAGCTTGCCTGGGGAAAGGGCCGGTCGATCCTCGACAACCGCACGGTCTTCGTTCTCGACGAGGCAGGTATGGTCGCATCACGCCAGATGGCGACCTTCGTCGAGGCGGTGTCGCGCGCCGGCGCCAAGCTGATCCTGGTCGGCGACGCCGAGCAGCTCCAGCCGATCGAGGCCGGCGCCGCCTACCGCGCCCTGGTCGAGCGCATCGGCTATGCCGAGCTCGAGACGATCTATCGCCAGAACACGCAATGGATGCGTGACGCCTCGCTCGATCTTGCCCGCGGCCGGGTCGGAAAAGCGCTCGCAGCGTATCGCCATCACGGCCACGTCATGGGCTCTGAGTTGAAGGCGCAGGCCGTGTCGGCGCTGATCGACGATTGGAGCCGCGACTACGATCCGGCGAAGTCGACCTTGATCTTGGCGCATCTGCGCCGTGATGTGCGCGCGCTCAATGACCTGGCCCGCGACAGGCTCGTATCGCGGGGTCTCGTCGGCGCTGGGCACGCCTTCCGCACCGAGGACGGAGAGCGCCGGTTCGCGGCTGGGGATCAGATCGTGTTCCTGCGCAACGAGGGGTCGCTCGGCGTCAAGAACGGCATGATCGGACGCGTGGTCGAGGCGGCGGCGGGCCGGTTCACGGCCGAAGTCGGGGAGGGCAGTCACCGCCGGCGCGTCGAGGTTGATCAGCGTTTCTACCGCAATGTCGACCACGGCTACGCCACCACGATTCACAAGGCGCAAGGCGCGACCGTCGACCGCGTGAAGGTGCTGGCGAGCTTGTCGCTCGACCGGCATCTCGCCTATGTGGCGTTGACCCGACACCGTGAGGATGTTGCGCTCTATTACGGCCGCCGATCGTTCGGCAAAGCCGGCGGCCTGATCCCCATCCTGTCCCAGCGCAACGCCAAGGAGACGACGCTCGACTACGAGCGTGGCGGCCTCTATCGCGACGCGCTTCGCTTCGCCGCCAACCGCGGCCTGCATGTGATGCGCGTCGCCCGAACCCTCGTGTCCGACCGCGTGCGCTGGGCGCGGCGTCAGAAGCAGCGGCTCGATGATGTGGCCGCGCGCCTGCGGGCCGTCGGCGCCCGTCTCGGCCTTTTCGACCCTCGTCATGTTCCGCCCACCAGCCGCAAGAAGGAGGCCGCGTCCATGCTGCCCGGTGTTACCACATGGCCGAAATCCGTCGCCGAGTCGGTCGAGGACAAGATCGTCGCCGATCCGGCCTGCAGGAAGCAGTGGCAGGAAATGTCGAGCCGTTTCGCGCTCGTGTTCGCGAAGCCGGAGACCGCCTTCAAGGCCATGAACTTCGATGCCGTGTTGCACGATTCCGCAACACGCAAGGCGACACTCGACCGCCTCGGGGCCGAGCCTGCCACCTTCGGCGATCTGCGCGGCGCGAAGGGCGTGCTCGCAGGGAAAGCCGCCACCAAGGAGCGGAAAGAGGCCGAAGCCAATGTCGCCACGCTCGGCCGCGAGATCGAGCGCTATGCGCGGCTGCGCGCGGAGGCGTTGCGCAAGTACGAAACCGAGGAGTGTGCGCTGCGGCTGCGTGTCACCGTCGACGTGCCGGCGCTCTCGCCCGCCGCAACGCTGGTTCTGGAGCGGGTTCGCGACGCCATCGACCGCAACGATCTGCCGAACGCGCTCGCGTTCGCTCTCTCCAACAAGATGGTGGCGGCGGAGATCGAAGGGTTCAACAAGGCCGTGGCGGAGCGCTTCGGGGACGGCGCGTTCCTGTCCAATCGCGCGAAAGAGCCGAAGGGCGCAGCCTTCGATGCTGCGGCCGCCGGCTTGCGGGAAAGCGAGCGACCCGCGCTCGCGGCTGCATGGCCGATGCTGCGCGCAGGACAGCAACTCGCCGCGCAGCAGAAGCAAGCAGCTCAAGCGCCGAACAAGGTCGAGACCGAGCGCCAGGTTCAGCGCCAAGCCCAGAGCCGCGGGATGACCATGAAATGAGACCGCGGCCTGTCATCTCAGTGCTGGGACTTGGCGCAGCCGCCGTCGCCGGCATCGCGGTCCTCGGCTGGGCGGGCGGCTTCCGCTTGAATGCGACCCCGAGCTATCCGCTTGGTCTCTGGCGCATCGAGCGGGCCGTCGCGCCGATCAAGGTTGGCGACCTCATCTTTATCTGCATGCCGGCGGGGCCCGGACTGACGCTTGGGCTCAAACGCGGCTACCTGCGCGCTGGTCTCTGCCCGGGCGGCGCCGGACCACTCATCAAGACGGTCGCCGCCATGGCCGGCGCGCATGTCGCGGTCGGTCGATCGGTCACGATCGACGGTCGCACGCTCGCCCATTCCCGCATCCGCCTGGTCGACGCCGAGGGCAGGGCGCTTGCCGCCTATGCGGGCGGCGTTGTTCCGCCGGGACGCCTCTATCTCCACTCCGACTACGCAGGCTCATATGACTCACGCTACTTCGGGCCACTCCCCGACGCAGGGCTTCTCGGGCTCGCCCGGCCGGTCGCCACGTTCGATCCGTGATGGGCTGCACGAGGCGGCATTGATCGCCGGAGCGGCCGCGGCCGGAGCGATCGGCTGGAGCGGCGTCGCCTTGGCGCTGCCTCTCGCGTTGGCCTTCCCCGCGCTCTGGGCGGCCGCGCCGACGCGCATGATCGCGACCGCGGTCTCGGCGGCGTATTTCCTGGCCGCCTCGCGGGGCCTGCCTCAAGGCGTGATGACCTTCTATGGGCCAGGAATCGCCTTGGGCGGGGCGCTCTGGATCGGGGCCTGCCTTGCCTTCGTCGCCGTCCACGGCCTTCTATGGTCCGTTCGGCCGGGATGGGGCCGGGCCGGGCGGTTTGCGCTGGCGAGCCTCCTGATGGCGGTGCTGCCGCTCGGGATCGTCGGCTGGGCGCATCCGCTGACCGCGGCCGGCGTGCTGTTTCCGGGATGGGGGTGGTTGGGCCTGGGGGCGACCGCGATGGTCATGCTCGCGCTCACGACCAGGCTGTGGCCGGTTGCGGCGGTCGCGGTCATAGGCGCGTGGCTGTGGTCCGCCGCAGGATGGGCGCCGCCGTCCGGACCGGAGGGCTGGCGCGGTGTCGACACCACGATGGGCGCATCGCTCGGCCGCGCAACCGACCTCGAGCAGCATCGCGCCTTGCTGGCGCATGTGCAGCGCGCACACGAGGCGGGCGCCCGCGTCGTCGTCTTGCCGGAGAGCGCGCTGGGCTTATGGACCCCGACTGTCTCGCAAGTCTGGATGGACGCGTTGCGCACGACGCGCGTTGTCGTGATCGCCGGCGCCGCCGTGGTTGATCGGCACGGTTACGACAATGTCCTGGTCGAGATTGCCGCAGGGCAGGCGCGCGTCCTCTATCGAGAACGAATGCCCGTGCCGGTGTCGATGTGGCAGCCGTGGCTGTCGTGGATCGGCGAGGGCGACAGCGCGCGAGCGCATTTCCTCGCCAATCCGATCGTGACGTCGCAAGGCCGGCGGATCGCGCCGCTGATTTGCTACGAGCAACTTCTGGTCTGGCCGGTGCTGCAGTCGATGCTGCATGCGCCCGACATGATCGTCGCGACCGGCAACGGATGGTGGACCGCCGGCACATCCATCGTCGGGATTCAACGCGCAAGCGCCGAAGCCTGGGCGCGGCTGTTCGGCGTGCCGCTCGTGATGGCGTTCAATCTGTGAGGAGACAGTGATGGTCGATGCAGCCTTGATCCAGCAATGCGCCGATCCCGGGCTCAAGCCTGCGATCGTCGAGAAGTTCATCGCCACGGCGGGGTCGGCCGATCGTTTTGCTATGACGGTACGCGCCGGAGGGCGCGTGGTGCTCGTACCGCCGCCGAAATCGCCGGACGAAGCGCTCGAGCTCGTGCGCCGCTATGTCGGCCAGGCCGTCGTGCGCGTCGGCATCACGCAATATCCGGCCGGCGTCGGCGTGACGGACGCCTCGCAGCTCACAGCCGACCTGGTCGATCCTTGCAAGAACATCCGCATGGGCACGGCGCTGTTCGCGAAGGTCTATCGCATCGTCGTGAAATGGTATGGCGTCGAAAACGACAACGCATTCGAGGACGCCATCATCGCGTGGCGGACCGGGACGTTCGAGGACGTTGCCGTGTTCTCGGCGCCCGATCCCGGTTCGACGGCGGCCGCGCCGCGGCGGGCTGACGACGGCGCTCCGCGCGGACCGACTGCAAAGCCTGCTACCGAGCAGCCGGCGCCGGAGATCGATCCGAACCGCGCGGGAATTCGCATCGACCTGTCGGGAATCGGTGGTGCGAAGTTGAATAATAAGCAAAGAAGCAAAGTGGATGACTGAGACGCCGCCTAGAGCGGGGGCTTAAGGTCGTCGCAAGGCAGCGCCGAAGGGTTCGCCACGAATCTATCTTGCGCTGTCAATGTGACGGCGACCAATTTAGCCCCATCATCTCTTGCCTGAAGAATTTCGCGCACCGACGCAAAATGCAACCCCGCAGAGCGTTGCGCCAGCGCTGCACCCGTTGGGCAAATTCTACTGCTGAAAAGTCGGCGTGCGTGCGCGCCTCAGCTAGCGTCACTCGCCTTGCCCGCTTATAACCCCTCCAGACAGTACGCGCTGTCTGGGGCATAGAAACCCCGCACTCAACGGTTGGTGCCGACCGCTACGGCACCGGGATCCTCTGGCCAACGGCCGGGGGCCTGCGACGTATGTCCAGGTGCCTCGGCACTAAAGGTCACAGGGACCGTTTGAGTGCGGTTTTCTAACCCCCGGCTTGGGCTTACGGGATTGACGTCAGCGGGGGCGCACCGCGGACCTACCGACTGAAGGTTATGGTGACGACAGAGGACGACGGCGGCCAGCACAACAACGTCGACGTGGCGACGACAATGGCGAATCTAATCGCGCCACTTTCATCAACCCAAATTGAGAGCCTGACAATCGACGCGATTCTTGAGCATCGTGAGTCGCTTGCAAAAGCCGAAGCAGCTTTCGATTCTTGGAAGAGCGCACAAGCTGCTAACTTAGAGACGGTAGCCGAACTTTATAGTGACTACACGAGGCTGATGCTTGCAGCGCGAGCACGACAGATGGTGCTTGCAACCCTGATTGAACGGCTCGGTTTCATTCCGAGTGTGCCGTCCACTTAAGCGCAGGCTCGGTTGGCAGTTAGATCAGACCCTGTTCGACGGCGAGTCGGACAGCGTGTGTAGTATTGGTTGCGTTGAGCCTGTCGCGCGCGCCTTTGACATAGAAGCGCACCGCACGCTCGGAGATGCCGAGCAACTCGGCAATCTCGTCCATGGTCTTTCCCATGGACGCCCAAGACAGGCAAAGCGACTGACGAGGTGTCAGCACGACCATCGTGCTATGTGGCGCACGGACAAGCCGATTGAGGTGAACATGCACAAACGCCACCGCCGTGATCGCATGGATCGAGTTGCGGACCTCGGCGTCAGCGCTCGGCCTGTCGGTTGCAAGCGTCAACAACGCCGTCCGGCCGAAGCCGCCGCGCACCGGGATCGAAACGCCGCTACGGATGCCAAAGTCGGCGGCTTCGCCAAAGAAGCGCACCGTTTCCGGCACGTTGCCTGCGTTTTCTTCGCGTGACCAAACGAATGGCTGCATCGTCCGTTTGGCGATGGTGACGACCGGATCGATGGCGGCGTAGTTGTTGTCAAGATACGTGTGCTGCCAATCGGCGGGATAGTTGGAGAGAGCGCGGGCGTCGCCCGCACGGACATTGAGGTAGGCAAAGCGATCAAATCCGACCGCGGCCGTGAAGTTGCGGAGCGCTTGATTGATGGCTCGCTCGTCTTGTGCGAGACCACTCGCTTCCATGAGGTCGTTGAACGCCCCATCAAGAGTCTGGACGCGCTTCATTCCTCTGCGATCTCCCTCTCTTGTTGGTTGATCTGACGTCGCTCTCCTGCGTCGCTGATAGCCCTGACCGGTCCTCGGCCTTTCTTATTCAGCCGCCTTTTCGAGGCTCAGCTGATATCCATGTTATTCATGTCAAGCCGAACCTCGAGCACAGCGCACCGCGAATAAAGGGCTCCTCAAGCATTTCCCCAGCGAGCGAGTTTACTATCAGCGCTTTACCGCCGGTTCCGGCCAAAAACCTGCGATCAACGTCATCGGCACGATCTCCCCGTTCCAAAATCATTCCGATCACCTCATGCCGGGGCTCGCCTGGCCGACATCATCAGCGCTCTCACCATGAGAAGTCGGCAAAGAATCTTTCCGAAAGAGTACATAAAGCGCTGGTAGAACAAGAAGCGTCAGTATTGTCGAGGAGATGATTCCACCGATAACGACCGTTGCAAGGGGACGCTGAACTTCAGCTCCCGCCCCCGTTGCGATCGCCATCGGCACGAATCCGAGAGATGCGACAAGCGCCGTCATGAGCACTGGGCGCAGCCGCGTCACGGCACCTTCGCGCACCGCGTCTAGGACAGGCTTGCCCTCCTCGCGCAAACGTTCGATGAAGGCGATAATGACGAGTCCATTGAGCACCGCAACACCGGACAGTGCGATGAAACCAACACCGGCGCTGATCGAGAGGGGAATGCCCCGCAGTAGTAGGGCTGCTATCCCGCCGGTCAGGGCTAAAGGCACTCCGCTGAAGACCAGCAGGGCATCGGCGACCGAACCGAGACTCATCAACAACAGCAGGAAGACCAACAGCAAGGCGACCGGAACAACGATGGTCAGTCGCTGGGTGGCGGAAACCAGTTGCTCAAACTGTCCCCCCCACGTTATCCAATATCCGGGGGGCAGTTTGACCTTCTCATTGACCAGGCGTTGCGCGTCCTCGACGAACGATCCCAAATCCCTTTCGCGAACGTTGGCGGTCACAACAATCCGACGCTTACCATTTTCGCGACTGATCTGATTGGGGCCCGGGGCAGCTTCGACTTTCGCGACGGATGACAAGGGAATATATCGCATTCGCGCGAGTGGTGAGGCGGTCCACGAGGTCCTCGTCGCTGTCTGCGTATCATCGAGCGGCGGCAGAGGTATAGGAAGTGTTCGAATCGTATTGATGTCTCCGCGCATTTGTTCTGGCAGGCGGACAACGATGTCGAACCTTCGGTCTCCCTCGTACACCTTCCCGACTGCCTTGCCGCCGACAGCGATCTCAACCAGGCTTTGGACATCATTCGCGCTGAGACCGTACCGAGACAGCGCTTCGTAATCGAGTGTTACAGTCAACACGGGAAGGCCCGAAACTTGCTCGGTCTTGAGATCCGCAATCCCTCTCATCGGCTCGATCGCCGACTGAACATCCCGTGCGAGCTTTAAAAGGGTATCGAGATCATCCCCGAATATCTTTATGCCGATGTCGCTGCGTACACCCGAAAGCAACTCATTGAAGCGAAGCTGAATTGGCTGCAAAATTTCGTATTGGCTGCCGGCAATCTCCTCAGCGGCCTTCTGGATCTCTTCGACCACGGTCGCCTTGGATTTTTTTGGATCAGGCCATTCCTCACGCGGTTTCAACATGACATAGCCATCCGAGATGGACGGTGGCATCGGATCGGTCGCAACTTCAGCAGTGCCAGTACGTGCGAAAAAGTCTTTCACTTCTGCAACCTGCTTGATCCGGTCTTCAAGAGTCCTTTGCATCTCGATCGATTGCGTAAGACTCGTGCCAGGAATCCGGATGGCTGCGAGCGCCACGTCGCCTTCATCCAAGCTTGGAATGAACTCTCCGCCCATCCGCGTTGTGGCGAACGCACTGACCGCAATGATAGCGACGGCTCCAACCGCGACACTCTTGCGAAAGCGAATGGACAGCGTAAGGAGAGGAACGTAAACGCGCTTCGCCCCCCGCATAAGAATATTCTCTTTTTCCGAGACTTTGCCGGTGACGAGCAAAGCCACCGCCGCCGGAACGAACGTCATGGAGAAAAGGGCTGCACCAAGGAGCGCCATCAGCACGGTGAGCGCCATTGGCGTGAACATCTTTCCCTCCACACCGGTCAGCGTGAGGACAGGAAGATACACCACGGCAATGATCATGGTGCCGAATAAGCTTGGCTTGATGACCTCGCGCGATGCGCTGAGGATCGTCTCAAAACGCTCGCCCGCCGTCAGCAATCGCCCATGTCTGTGTTGCTCCTCCGCAAGAACGCGCAGGCAGTTCTCGACGATGATCACAGCGCCATCAATAATAATACCGAAGTCAATTGCGCCAAGACTCATCAGGTTGGCGCTGACTTTGTTCTCTACCATCCCTGTGATGGTGAACAACATCGCCAGCGGAATAACGCAGGCCGTGACGATCGCAGCTTTGATATTTCCCAATAGGAGAAACAATATGATGATGACAAGCAGCGCACCCTCCATCAGGTTGCGCTGAACGGTTTCGATCGTTGCATCAACAAGCCGCGTGCGGTCGTAGACGGTTTTGGTAACCACCCCTTCCGGTAAGGACTTGCCTATCTCGCTGAGCTTCTTCGAAACGCTCTGCGCAACGGTTCGGCTGTTCTCCCCGATTAATAGCATTGTGGTACCGACGACCGTCTCTTTGCCATTGATGGTGGCGGCACCGGTTCGTAGGTCTGTTCCTTCTCGGACCTCGGCGACGTCGCGCACGCGTATCGGATTGCCACTACGAGCTCCGATGATGATGTTGCGAATCTGACCGAGGTTTGCCACCTGAGCAGGCGTTCGAACGAGGTATTGTTCGCCATTGCGTTCGATATAGCCGGCGCCAACGTTGTTGTTGTTGTTGGCGAGCGCCGTCATGATGTCTCGGAAGCTGAGCTTGTAGGCCATCAGTCGGGCAGGATCTGGAAGCACGTGAAACTGCTTTTCAAATCCGCCGATTGTATTGACCTCGACAACACCCGGCGTCAGCCGAAGTTGCGGCTTGATGATCCAATCCTGGATCGTTCTCAAATCACTCGGGCTGTATTGCTCGCCATCCGTACGTTTTGCTCCCGGCCGAGCCTCCACCGTGTACATATAAATCTCGCCAAGACCGGTCGAAATCGGTCCCATCGCCATTTCAACGCCCGCGGGAAGTTGGTCCTTAACCTGTTGGATGCGTTCATTGACCAATTGCCTGGCGAAGTAGATGTCGGTGCCGTCCTTGAAGATGACCGTGACTTGGCTCAGTCCATACCGCGACAGCGAACGGGTATAGTCGAGCTTGGGTAGACCACCCATCGCTGTTTCGATCGGATAGGTGATGCGCTGCTCTGTTTCCAGTGGCGAATAGCCGGGCGCCTGAGTATTGATCTGAACTTGGACGTTCGTGATGTCAGGCACGGCATCGATGGGTAGTCTGGTGAAATTCCAGCCGCCAAACGCCGCGACCCCAATCACCGCGATCAGGACCAGCCATCGTTGCTTGATGGAGAAGCTGAGGATTGCATCGATCATTCCGGTGCTCCTCCTTGCTTTCCATCTGTCCGGATGCGCAAGAAATTCTTGACGACCTGCGTAAAGATGATGCCGTCGCCCTTGCTGCCAGTCCATGCAGCTCGCGCAATCCGGCTGCAAATCTCGCCGGAAATCGCCTCTCGGCAGACAATCTGCATTTGCAGGTGCTCCTGATAGGAGAAGTTGTATTCGGTCGCATGGAATTGACCGCCGGCACCGCGTCCGCGGCCCTGTCCTCGAATGCGATCGATCGTGAACCCGGGAAATTCCGGCAGATCATGCAGGGCTTTCACGACATGACCTTCCATGTTCGGCTTGATGAAAGCGGTGATGAGCACATTCGGTTCTTCATTCATGTTCAGCCTCGGATTTGCCAATCTCTGCCTTCACCACAAAGCTGTTTTCGGCGGCATAGACTTCTCCGACGGACAGCCCCTTGGTGATCTCAACATAGTCTCTGTCTTGCTCTCCCACCTCGACCGGGCGAGCCTCCAACTTGTTGCCCTCTCGAACGAAAACAACGGTCTTGTTTTCCATTGTCTGCAGGGCATTGGCTTTGATGGCAGCCGACACTCGCCGGCTGCTGAGAATGACGCTTCCACGAACGAAGAGTCCTGGCCGCAAACGTCCATCGGGATTGGCAACGACAGCACGAGCGATCGCACTTTGAGTATCGCTGCTTCCTACGGGGGATACATAGGAAATACGTGAACTGACCGGAGCGCCTCCGTCGCCGAGGTCGATAGTCAGTTCGTCTCCTACGCGCACCCGATTGAGATCCTGTACGTAAACGGACAGGTCAACCCATACCGCAGACAAATCCGCCAATATGAACGCAGGCTTCTGTTCTGATGCGTATTCGCCAAGCGAAACCTGTCGATCGATGACTGTTCCGTCGATCGGCGCTTTGAGCTCGTAGGACGTCAGACTCTGATTGCTTTCGATTGTCGCCATCAGGTCGTCCTTTCGCGCTTGATCGCCGATTCGTTTTTGAAGCTTGCGAACGACGCCAGGAAACCGGGGCGTCACCTGCACCAGCGTCTCCTGATTGGCGCGAATGACGCCGTTAAGCAGCAGCGTATTGCTCAACGTCGCAGGCTGCACTTTCAAGAGCACAATTTTTGCGGCGGCGACCCGTTCATCGCTCATGATGACTCTATCAGCGGCATGTTCGTCCTTTTCGACTTGTGTGTCGTTTGCTTCTCCCTTCTTTTCCGCTTGGCCGGCCGGAGGCCGCGGACCGTCTGTCGCCATCATGCGATAGCCGACGGCGGCCACTGCGACGAGGCCGGCAACTACCGCGAAAATGCCGAGTTTCCTCATGGTGCGCTCCCCCGTGAGAGTGAGAATGGGTTGCCAACCAATCCCTCGATGGTTGCGATCGCGACGTGGAAGTTCTGCAATGCTTCCTGCTCTCGCAACTTCGCCTGCGTGAAGCTCGCCTGTGCATCAAGCACCTCCAGAAGCGAAAAGCGGCCTTGGCCATATCCGTCCAAAATTACGTCTGATGCTTGACGCGACTTTGGAATTGCGATCGAGCGCAAAATTGACAGCTCGCGCAGCGAGCCCTGAAGGGAGTCGTAAGCGCGCCCGGCAATGGTGATCAGCGTGTTGCGGTTGGCTTCCCGCTCGGCTCGCGCCTTCGCGAGGTTCTCTTGTGCGGAAAGAATATTGCCTTGGTTCTGGTCGAAGAGCGGGATCGGCACGGAAAGGGTAAGGCGGACGGCGTTATCGTTCGTATCGTTATAGTGGCGCCATCCGGCGGCTACTCGCACATCCGGATAGGGTTTCAGCCGAGCTATGAGGAGTTCCGCATTGCGCTGCGCGTAAACGGCCGTCCACCGGACCAACTGCGGATTGGCGTCGATGGCTTTGACGACTGTCTGGAAACTGGGCGGCCGCCCCGTCGCCTCCAGCCGGCCCGATACAGCCCTGAATTTCGGGAAGGTATCGCCCATCAGCACAGCCAACTCGCGCCGCGCACTGTCGAGCAATGCGGCAGCCCGCTCGCGCTCGACCTTCACAAGGGCTGCCGCGACTTCGGCGCGCCCAGTCTCGGCCGGCGATGAGGCCCCTGCATCAAGCCGACGTTGCAAAAGGGGGGTCAGCCGATTGAGTGCTACCACCTGTTCGTCGAGGATCGCGATCCGATGCTGCAGTCCAAGGATGGTTAGGAAAGCGATGGCAGTCTCTGAGAGCACCTCCAGCCGGACAGCCTGTCTTTGGATCGCAGCATTTTCGACGCCCGCCCGGCCCGCAGCAATCCGTGCTGCGCGCTTACCGAACAGCTCGAAAAGCTGACTGATCTGCAAGGTGCTCTCGGCGGATTTCGTCCCACGGTAAGGCCCTGATCCAAAAGAATTGTCCTGCTCGTATGACACTTCAGGATTAATCAGCACGCCCGCTTGGATGCGCTGGCCAGTTGCTATGCCAACATCGCGTTCAGCGGCCGTCAGACGAGGACTTGCCAAAAGCGCTCGGGAAAGCGCGGTCCGCAACGTGAGCGGTTGCGAATGCGACAGACTCACCAGCGCGGGGCTCGCGAGCAACGCAATCGCGCATGCAAGGCGCATGCCGATCTTCAAGAACATGAGAACCTACCTGACGAATGACGGAATTTGGGCGCAAGTGCGCCGGCCGGTCAATTCAGGATAGAGATTTTGGCGGCGGTAGGTCGACGCCCCGGAACAGCCCCGACGTAAGGATTGTCCAATACGGCCAATTCGCTGGCATCGGCCGGGTGAACATGGAGGCTGCTAAAAGGGGATTCGGGATCGATGCAGAGAAGCAGCCATGACAATGCCGACTGACGATAACGGTCTTGCCGGACTGCCCGGAGTCCTCATCAAAAGAACCCACTGTCACGAAGCCAGAGCCAGGCGAATTGACCACATCGTCATCATAAAACGTATGCAGGGGACCTGACAAAAGGTAAGCTGCGATCAAGAATACGACAACAAACGCACGTCGAATGCGCGGGCAGCACGTCTCGAAAATTGTGCCTCGATTTCGCAAAATAAGCACTTCATCAGTTTCAAAGCTACCATTACACGACAGAGTATCGGACGTCGATCAGGAACATTGTAACATCTGCCAACTACTTTGGCATGCCGTCGTGAGCTATAGCGGTTCCGCTCGATGCCAGGAACATCGCGCAGTGTCGAGGAGCATTCTCCAAGCGCGAATTGTGGTGCAGAGATCACGGACCGCTGCCATTGATGATGCGGCCTTGAGTTGGGGCAACTTCTGGAGTTCCACAAGGACGCGCAGGGACTGAAAACTTCGTCTGGACATACCGATCCTGCTGCCTGGTGTGCCGGACGCCGATGACGCCTGCATCGCGCGGCTCAAGTCGGAGGTTGGTGGTCGCCGATCGTCTACGTGCGCTGCCGGGCGTACTGGTAGCGGAAGCGAGCGCGGGCATGCTTGTGCGCGTCGAGTTCGACCATACCCACGCGAGAGGATGATAGCGCCGTTCTGCGTCGGCGCGCCACGTCTTCCTGCATGACGGCGCCGTCACATACCACCGGCAAGGATGCTTCCGACAGGATGCGAATGACGCTCCCTTCGGCCAATCGCCAACGCTGTCGCCAGCCGCTATGCGCCCCGCGACCAGAAAAGTCCGCGGGCCCGAGCCCTGCATATCCGAGAGCCGGAATTCCCAGTGGTGTTGATCGTGATTCATTGCCTCTGATTTGGGAGGCAATGGGACCTCTGATTGTTCTGGCTTTCGGATCCGAAATGGGCTCGGGTCGAGCTGTTGTTGCCGACAGATGTCCTTGGGATGAAGCATGTTGATGCGACAGGTGTTGAGCGGAATCGTACACGCCTTGCGCTGTGGCGCGCGCTGAGCGGATTGCGCGGATGTCTCCGGGCCGAAGAAGACGCTCTACAACCGTGTCGTCCGGTTGGCGAAGTGAGGCTGGCCGCGTTCGCTGGAGACGGCACGCAGCGGGACTCCGGCAATCGCTCTTGCATAGAACCGCACTGCGCAGCGGCGACGACGGGCCTCCAACTCCGCCACGCTGCTTTTCGCCATGAACCCCTTCTTAAATCTGAGAGAGTGTTGTTTTCCGAGAAAGGCGGCAGCACCACGCATGTAGCTTCTCTAATTTTTGTATCGGCCGCGACGGCCCAGTCCTGTCGAGCAAATCCGAACACCGGGCTGATACTCAAGATCTGAGCAGATGCGTGATACGAAATCGACTACCGAAAGGTACGAGCTATTGGCGCCGATCGGCTAAGCAGACTTGACGCAGATCAATGCATCTAACGTCCAGGATAGCAAAAAAATTATCGTCTGTTGATTCAGTCAGAGAGGAATGTCACGTGATCACGAACGTCGCACCGGCAAGGCTGCGATATCGACGATGAAATAAAGGCTATCGTCGGCTCGGGCTTTTGCAGCTACGCTTGGAAGCCATGACCAATCTGAGCGGCTACGGGCGTAGACTGGAGCCGACACTGAAGGAGTGCTGAATATGACTAATTATCGTGACATAGTCGTTGATGCTAGTCCGCGGGCCGACCTGCATCGAACGTTAGAATTTGCCCGTGACATGACTAAGATGTTTAGCGCCAAGTTGTCAGCAGCATCTTATGCTTGGCCGCGAACCTCGATCGGAGATGTTTTGGTTCATAATACATTCCGAGATCAAGAGCAGACCATACTGATGGAACGTGCGCTTAAAGCGAGCCGAAGCGTGTTTGATGAGGTGTTTGCAAAGAATGAGGAAACGGGCTGGCAATCCGGGATAGGCGAGCCGACCCTTGCGATGCAAGCGCGCCTCTTGACCGCAGACCTGCTGATCACCGATTCGGCTGAGGAAGAAGCTTGTGTATTGGCGAACCCGGCTCACGTCGCCCTTGGCTCCGGGGCTCCGGTTCTTCGCTTGGGACGAGCGCCGCGAAACCCTGGCTTCTCAAACGTTGTGGTGGCGTGGAAAGACTCACCACACGCCTGCCGCGCTGTCCATGACGCCCTACCCATACTTAAGCGCGCGGACAGTGTCGCAGTCATCGGAGTTGGTGATGAGCTTGCAGCAGAACGGCTCGAGGCGGTTACGGCGCATCTGCAACTGCATGCGGTCAAGGCGCGTCCTTGGCATATATCGGACACGACGGGGGACGTGTGTTTGAGTCTGCTTAAGGAAGCGCAGCACGAAGGCGCACAACTCATCGTTACAGGCGCCTATAGCCGTGGCCCATTGACTGAGCGCGTTCTTGGCGGGGTGACCGCAAGTATGCTCAAGAATGCAGAGATATCCTGGTTTATGTCCCATTGAGGTCTATTAGGGCGGCGGCAGCACCACGCATGTAGCTTATCTAATTCTTGTATCCGGCCCATGCTTCCACGGATGCGTAACGGTTGCAGAGATCAGACTATGGCGCCACCCGGGAGAGCCTGCGTCTTAAAGCAAGAGCGGCGGTAATCAACACACGTGCTCCGCACGTGCGTGCGGCGGCAATGTCAGGCCGCCGTAGAGATGGTCGCTCACAGTGTGGATTGACAATGAATTCGTCAGCGATTGGGCCAGCGGGCACGCATCTTTCCCTGAGACGCTCGCTTACGCTTTTAACGTTGCTCTTCTATGGACTCGCGGTTATCGTCGGGGCTGGAATCTATGTCGCAATTGCGTCGGTTATCGACCGGGCTGGCGATGCGACGCCACTCTCTTTTTTGCTTGCAGGAATAGTTGCCGGACTAACCGGCCTTTGCTACGCGGAACTCGCAAGCCGGTTCCCCGAGGCGTCGGGCGCGGCAGCCTACGTCATGCACGGCTTCGGCTCCAACCGACTGGCGCAGTTGACGGCGCTGGCGTTGACGGTCGCGATTGCAATTGCAGCGGCCTCAATCGCAAGCGGCTCCGTTTCCTATCTTTCCAAGCTCATCGGGTTGTCTGCCACGGCGTTGACCACGCTGCTGGTGGTAGGCTTCACGATGCTCGCGATGCTCGGTGTGCGGGAAAGCGCCAGCCTGTCCGCTGCGATCGGCGTGCTCGAAATTCTGGGCATCGCCGTAGCCACGTGGGTGGGATTTCTGACCGCGCCCGACTTGAATGTCGAAGGTATGCTGCCATCCAGCGTTGCCGGATGGCAGGGTGTCGTCGGGGGCTCTTTCATCGCGTTCTTTGCCTTCATCGGATTCGAAAGCCTGGTCAACATGGCCGAAGAGGCCAAAGAACCGCGCCGCACGATTCCATATGCGATCGTCGGTGCGATTGTCGTCAGTACGCTGCTCTATATCGCTGTGTCTGCAGCACTTGTCCTCGCAGATCGCGGTGGTGAAAGTCCATTGATCGGCCTGTTCCAGGGATCGCACGCATCGCTTTTTGCAGCGGTTGGGTCGCTCGCCATAGCCAACGGCGTCCTGGTCGAGATTATGATGCTGGCCCGCCTATTCTATGGTATGGCGCGTCGGCGCCAGCTTCCTGCGTTTCTTGAGCAGGTCAATCCGCGAACCCGCACGCCGATCGTGGCCACCGCGCTGGCCGGCGCCATCGTGCTGGCTGCATCTGTGTTGATCCCGTTCAAACAGCTAGTCGGCTTTGCCAACACGCTGACGCTTGGCATTTTCGTGCTCGTCGATCTGGCGCTTTGGCGCATTCAGAACACTCGACCTACTGGCGAACGCGCTTTTGCCGTTGCTCGCTGGGTTCCGCCAGTCGCGGCAGCTTCGGCTGTAGCCCTGATCTTCGCAAACCTTTTTGCATAAAGAGAAGCGGACAGGTCGATAACGAGGGAGCTCAAAATACCAAAATGGAGGCTGCCATTTTTGGTTCAGCCGTTGCATGATCTCAGCAAGCACCGCGTCTTCGCCGCAGTGCAGATGCGTCGTGCCCGATCCATCGATGACAATGCCCACGTGCGGATCTGCTGCGGTGATCGACGCATATCGCAGGTCCCAAAGCGCAAGGCGATTGAGCGCGTCCGCTTCGGGTTCTGCATTGTGGATGATCAACTCCTTTACCAGCGCCGCCACCGGCGCGGCGGTATCGGTCGCCAACACTGCACGGCATTGGCCATTGCGGTCGACCACGATGAGCGATCACTCACGCGGTGGCGCCTATGTGCGACCGGCCGTCCGGCGCGAGTCTGGTACGAAGCCGGCGCTCGATCCGAATCATTTCGCGACGACCGACCTTGCGTAGCGGACG
Source organism: Terripilifer ovatus (assembly GCA_029222685.1). Classification (GTDB taxonomy): domain Bacteria; phylum Pseudomonadota; class Alphaproteobacteria; order Rhizobiales; family Beijerinckiaceae; genus Terripilifer; species Terripilifer ovatus. The sequence goes on from JARHVB010000024.1 coordinate 29,549, forward strand.
ACGTGGAGAATCTCGCCCTTGCCGGCGTCACAACGATCTGCCGAAAGCACCCTTTGGGACAAGGTCGTCATCGCGCACGGCCTGCGCCGAGGTTTGAACGTCGCGGTGAACGGCGGCAAGAGGGTCAGCGCGTGTCATTGGTAATCCTAGCAAGTCTTCCCGGCTTTCATTCTGGACTGCAAGCGTCGATGGATCATTACTGATGCGACGCGCGTTCCGTAATTCGCCTGGAGAAGCGGGAATACCGCAATGGATAAAAGAGAGTGACGGTCTGCCGGCCGAGATCGAGCGCCCGGAGAACTCGGTCGCAAACGAGTGTCAAAACCGCTATACGATTGACGGGCGATGTGCCAATCGCGAACGGCGAATCTTGTCCGATTTGCCGGTGCTGAGTTTAGGACGAACTACTGCGGCATCTTGTCAACCGGATCTTTCGACGCCGGTGGGTTTTGACATGACCTCGGCGCAGCAAGATCGCCACTCATCCCAGGCCGCCTTCGTGTCGGCAAAGGCCGCCGTGCGTTTTTGTACAAAATCATCAAAGAGGCCCGAAACCGTCTCGCTCTTTAGCGTTGGTATTGTGCCGGGTGTCAGGCCCTTAAATTGATCGGCAAACGCGCTCGTGAACCGGCCGCCCATCCGGACGTGCTCTTCCCAATTAGAGTAGCCTATATCAGCAAGCTTCCGCACCAACTGTGTGTTGGCATGCGAAATGCCGATCATCTGCTCCAACGGATAAGTCATTGGCAGCCTCCTCTTCTGAGACACATGTCAAACCAGCGTCTATTACTCTGTTAATCCAAAATGGACCAGTCGACATTGAGCGAGATCAAGCCAACCCGCTTATCGTGCTCTTGTTGTGTTGTCCTCGAGCGGCAGGCTAACCGCATTCGGAAGGTGCACGAACCAGAATGATTCGTAGGACAGATTCTAGATGGTATTATGACAAATCGTCTTTTGTCTCTGCGCTAATGCCAAGGTCGAGGCACGCTGCTCTCGGTTGCCGCTGCCCCCGATTTGCGTCGATCTCTATATTCTCTGGCTCAGCTTGTAGAATTGTAAGGAAGAACACGAATGCCGGAGATCAACCCACAGACGCGGCCCGATCCGTTGGACGGATTGTCAGAGATGCTGGATCGGGCGGCGGCAGCGGTCCTCGCGCAAACGACCTTCGGGCTTTCTCCCGCGACATTGGCGCAGGCTTTCTCCGACTGGGGCCTGCATCTCGCCGCTTCGCCGGGCAAGCAGTTGCAGCTCGGCGCGAAAGCAATGCGCAAATGCCTCCGTTTGGCCGACTACGCCGCGCGGAGCGCGACGAAGAAGGACGCCGAGCGTGCGATCGAGCCGCTGCCGCAAGACCGCCGCTTTGCCGACGCGGCCTGGACCGCACCGCCGTTCAATCTCATCTCGCAAGCCTTCTTGCTGAACCAGCAATTCTGGCACGCGGCGACGACCGGTGTCGCGGGCGTTACCAAACATCATGAGGACATGGTGGCGTTCACCGTGCGGCAATGGCTGGACATGGCGGCGCCCACAAACTTTCTCGCCACCAATCCGGTCCTCCAGCGGCGCATCCTGGAGACAGGCGGGCAATGCTTGATCGACGGGATGCGTAACTTCATGGAGGACATGGGGCGGCTGGTCCGCGATCAGCCGCCGATTGGAACGGAAGCATTTCGGGTCGGAGAAACCGTCGCAACGGCCAAGGGCAAAGTCGTCTACCGCAACCGTCTGATGGAACTGATCCAGTATGGGCCGACGACCGATACGGTCCGGCCTGAGCCGGTGCTGATCGTCCCGGCCTGGATCATGAAATACTACATCCTCGACCTTTCGCCCGCGAACTCGCTGGTCAACTGGCTAACCGCACAGGGTTTCACGGTCTTCATGATCTCGTGGCGCAATCCGGGCAGCGCCGACCGCGACCTCGACATGGAGGACTATCGCCGGCTCGGGCCGATGGCCGCGCTCGACGCCATCGGCGCGATCACCGGTACCGCGTCCATCCATTCGGTGGGCTATTGCCTGGGTGGGACGCTGCTATCGATCGCCGCCGCGGCGATGGCGCGCGATGGTGACGATCGGCTCGCCAGCGTGACCCTGCTCGCCGCCCAGACCGAATTCTGTGAACCCGGCGAGTTGGGCCTGTTCATCGATCAGGGACAATTGAACCTCCTGGAAAGCATGATGTGGAGCCGGGGCTATCTGGACAGCAACCAGATGGGCGGCGCGTTCCAGATCCTGCGCTCCAACGATCTCGTCTGGTCGCGCGTGCTCACCACCTATCTGATGGGCGAGCGGGAGCCGATGACCGACCTGATGGCCTGGAACGCCGACGGCACGCGGATGCCCTATGCGATGCACAGCCAGTATCTGCGGCAACTGTTCCTCGAGGACGATCTGGCTGAGGGCCGCTACAAGGTCGACGGGCGCGTGATAAGCCTCTCCGCGATGCGCAAGCCGATGTTCGTCGTTGGCACGGAACGCGATCACGTCGCGCCCTGGCGATCGGTCCACAAGATCCATCGCCTGACCTGTGGCGAAATCGAGTTCGTGTTGACCAGCGGCGGCCACAACGCCGGCATCGTGTCGGAGCCGGGCCGGCCGCGGCGTTCCTACCGCCTGCTTCGCCGCGAAGCGGACGGGCCGGCGCTCGATCCCGATGAATGGCTCGTCAGGGCGCAACGCTTCGAAGGAAGCTGGTGGCCGGCCTGGGGCGACTGGCTCAAGCGTCATTCCGGCGCCGCCGTAGCGCCGCCGCCGATGGGCGCGCCCGACAAGAACCATCCGATCATCGCCGACGCGCCCGGCCTCTATGTGCTGGAGCGTTGAGCGATGGCCGATGATGGGATGATCGAGAACCGGACATTCGATGAAATCCGGGTCGGCGACACAGCCAGCATGACCCGGACGCTCCGCGAGGAGGATATCAAGCTGTTCGCGCTCGTCTCCGGCGATGTCAATCCGGCCCATCTCGACGCCGACTTCGCGGCGACTGACATATTCCGCCGCGTGATCGCCCATGGCATGTGGGGCGGCGGCCTGATATCCGCGGTGCTCGGCACCGAACTGCCGGGGGCTGGCGCTGTCTATCTCAGCCAGTCGCTGCGCTTCATCCGGCCGGTGGGCTTGGGAGACGCGATCACCGCGAGCGTGACCGTGGCCGAGAAACGGGCCGAGCAAAGCGTCATCGTGTTGGACTGCCGCTGCGTCAACCAGAACGGCGACGAAGTGATCTCCGGGCGCGCGGAGGTGAGGGCGCCGAAGGACAAGGTGCGTCGTCCCCGCATCGTGCTGCCGGATGTCCATCTGGCCGAGCATCGTGGCTATCGCCTTCTGATGGAGAAGACGACGGGGGGCGAAGCGGTGGTGACCGCCGTCGCGCACCCGTGCAGCGCCGCGGCCATCACGGCTGCGGTGGAGGCGGCGGAGGCCGGCCTGATCACGCCGATCCTGGTCGGGCCTGACGCGAAGATCAGGAAGGCTGCGGAAGAGGCCGGCAAAGACATCGCTGCGCTGCGCATCGTGCTGGCAGCCCACAGCCACGACGCGGCGGAGAAGGCGGTCGCGCTGGTGCGCGCCGGCGAAGCACGGCTGCTGATGAAGGGATCGCTTCATACCGATGAGCTGATGGGCGCGGTGATCGCTACCGCCACCGGTCTTCGCACCGAACGCAGGATCAGTCATGCCTATGTGATGGACGTGCCGGACCATCCGGTATCGCTTATCATCACCGACGCCGCGATCAACATCGCTCCGACGCTGGAGGAAAAGGCCGACATCATTCGAAACGCCATCGACCTTGCCCATGTGCTCGGCGTGGAGGAGCCGAAAGTGGCCATTCTCTCCGCCGTCGAGACCATCAATCCAGCGATGGAGTCGACCCTGGACGCAGCCGCGCTCTGCAAGATGGCGGATCGCGGGCAGATCACCGGTGGCATTCTCGATGGCCCGCTCGCCTTCGACAACGCGATCAGCGCGGCAGCCGCAAAGGAGAAGGGTATCGTCTCTCCCGTCGCCGGCCGGGCCGACATTCTTGTCGTGCCTAATCTCGAGGCTGGGAACATGCTCGCGAAGCAGCTGACCTTTCTCGGCGATGCGGATGCTGCCGGCATTGTGCTGGGGGCGCGGGTCCCCATCATCCTCACCAGCCGCGCCGACAGCCTGCGTACGCGTCTGGCCTCCTGCGCGGTCGCCGTGCTGATGGCGCGCACGGCGACCAAGGCGGCCCCAGGATTGCCGGCCAGCGCATGAAAGCCATCATCAGTCTCAATTCCGGCTCATCGAGCATCAAGTTTGCACTGTTCACGCTCGACGGAGCCAACAACCCCGCGCTGTCGGCCGGCGGCAAGGTCGAGCGAATCGGCATCGCGCCCAGCCTCCGGGTTCGCTCGGCCGACGGCGATATCCTGCTGGAGCGTGTCTGGCCGGACGGCGCATCGCTGACCCACGCCGAACTGCTCAAGGACATCTCCGCCTGGGCGGCGGAACATCTGGGCGACCGCGAGGTGATCGCGATTGGCCACCGTGTCGTGCACGGCGGGACCGAGTTCGCCGCACCGCGTCTCGTCGACGACGCAGTCCTTGATGCACTGGAAAAGCTCAACCCGCTCGCGCCGCTGCACCAGCCGCACAATCTCGCCGCCATCCGGGCGATCGCACAGCTCCGGCCGAAATTGCTGCAGGTGGCGTGCTTCGATACAGCGTTCCACCACGACAAGCCGGCGGTCGCCGCGCGCTTGCCCCTCCCGCGCGCTTTCCATGAGCAGGGCGTCCGGCGGTACGGATTCCATGGTCTGTCCTACGAGTATATCGCCCGGCGTCTGAGTGAGATCGATCCCGTGCTTGCTGCCGGCCGGGTGATCGCGGCGCATCTCGGCAATGGCGCCAGCCTGTGCGCCATGCACGCCGGCAAAAGCATCGACTCCACCATGGGCTTCACCGCGCTCGACGGACTGATGATGGGAACACGCTGTGGCGCCATCGATCCCGGCGTTGTGCTTCATTTGCAGACGCAGCTCGGAATGTCTCCGGCGGATATCGAGGATCTCCTCTACCGGAAGTCGGGGCTGCTGGGCGTGTCTGGAATCTCCAGTGACATGCGCACATTATCGGCTAGTGGCGGCCCCGAGGCCGAGGAAGCGATCGAACTTTTCTGCTGGAGGGCAGCGCGTGAGGCGGGCGGCCTCATCGCCTCGCTCAGCGGACTCGACGCCTTCGTGTTCACCGCCGGCATCGGCGAGAACCACGCCGATGTGCGCCACCGGATCTGCGGCCGGCTCGCTTGGGCTGGCCTTCGGATCGACGAGGCGACCAATCGCGACAGCGCTCTGCGGATATCGACGCCCGACAGCCCCGTAGCAATCCTCGTCATACCCACCGATGAAGAGCGCATGATCGCCCTTCACACACTCCAGGTCATTAGGAAAGATCCTTCATGAGGCCGTTCACCGATCAGGCCAGGAAGAAATGGCCGGAATGAGCAAGATGTTCACAGGAAAGCCGTGGCTCTGGATTGCCATCGCCGTCGCAGCAGGCGTCGGCGGTTGGTATCTGACGCAGCAGCTGACCAAGAGCGAATTGCCGGCCGGAATTGCGAGCGGGAACGGTCGCATGGAGGCGGTCGCGATCGACATCGCGGCCCGTTCGTCGGGGAGGATCAGGGAAATCCTCGTTCAGGAAGGCGATGTCGTCACTTCCGGACAGATACTCGTTCACATGGATACGCTTCCGCTCCAGGCCCAGTTGCGGGAGGCACGCGCCCTTCTGCAGCGAAGCCAGATTGCCAAGCAGGCGGCGCAGAGCGGAGTTTCACAGCGCGAAGCCGAGCGCTCCGCGGCGCAGGCGGTTCTCGCACAGCGGGCGACCGAGCTCGACGCCGCGCAACGCCGGCTGGAGCGGTCGGAGCAGTTGGCGGAACGCAATGCCGTGTCGCTTCAGACGCTCGATGACGACCGAGCCCGGAGGGAAGGAGCGACGGCCGCACGTGACGCCGCGCGTGCGCAAGTCGCTGCAGCCGAGGCGAGCATCGCTTCGGCGCGGGCTAAGATCGTCGATGCCGAAGCCAACATCGAAGCGGCCGAAGCCACGATCGAGCGTATTCAGGTCGACGTCAACGACAGTGCCCTTCGGTCTCCACGCGATGGACGGGTGCAATACCGCGTGGCGCAGCCGGGCGAAGTGATCGCCGCTGGCGGCCGGGTGCTCAACCTGATCGACCTCAACGACGTCTACATGACCTTCTTCCTGCCGACCGCCCAGGCCGGCCGCCTCTCGCTCGGTGCGGAGGCTCGCATCGTGCTTGATACGGCGCCGGACGTGGCGATACCCGCGACGGTGTCCTTCCTGTCCGACATCGCGCAGTTCACGCCGAAGACGGTCGAGACAGCGGAACAACGGCAAGGCCTGATGTTCCGTGTCCGCGTGCGGATCGCACGCGACTTGCTCAAGAAATATTCCGAGTACGTCAAGCCGGGCTTGCCGGGAGTGGCGTATGTGAAGCTCAATCCGGCGGCGCAATGGCCGGAGACCCTTCCGCAAAGAGTGTTGGAATGATCTCGCATGAGCAGGAACAGCGCACGTTAGAGCCGGCTGTGCTTGCTGCTCGGCTGCGAGGAGTCAGCCATGTCTTCAAAAAGAAGCGCGCGCTCGACGATATCACGCTCGACTTTCCGACCGGGCGCATGCTTGGCCTGATTGGGCCTGACGGCGTCGGCAAATCGACATTGCTGTCGCTGATCGCCGGCGCCCGCAAGGTGCAGCAGGGTTATGTCGAGGCGCTCGGCGCGAATATGTCCAGCGCGCGCGAGCGCAACGGGGTTGGTCCTCGCATCGCCTATATGCCGCAGGGACTCGGCAAGAACCTTTATCCGACGCTTTCAGTGTTCGAGAACATTGACTTCTTCGGGCGACTGTTCGGGCACGCCAAGGCGGAGCGCGAGCGGCGCATCCATGACCTGCTCGTCAGCACCGGCCTCGGTCCGTTTCGGGACAGAGCCGTCGGCAAGCTCTCCGGCGGCATGAAGCAGAAGCTGGGCCTCTGCTGCGCGCTGATCCACGATCCCGACCTTCTGATCCTCGACGAGCCGACCACCGGCGTCGATCCGCTGGCGCGTCGCCAGTTCTGGGATCTGATCGCCGGCATCAGGGCCGAGCGGCTGGAAATGAGCGTGATCGTCGCGACGGCTTATATGGCGGAGGCGGCCGGGTTCGACTGGCTGGTGGCCATGGATGCCGGGCGCGTGCTCGCCGCCGGCAGCCCCGCCGAGCTTCAGGCCCAGACCCGGACGTCGTCGCTGGACGCCGCCTTCATCGCGTTGATGCCGGACGAGAGGCGTAAGCAGCATCGCGCGGTGGTGATTCCGCCGCGGCCAGAGGACAACGGCAAGGAGCCGGCGATTGAGGCCGAGGGTCTCACCGCCCGGTTCGGAGACTTCACCGCTGTCGACCATGTCAGTTTTCGCATTCCGCGCGGGGAGATTTTCGGGTTTCTCGGCTCGAACGGTTGCGGCAAGACTACCACCATGAAGATGCTGGCCGGCCTGCTGCCCGCGAGCGGCGGCACGGCCCGGTTGTTCGGTCGTGAACTCGATCCGCAAGATCTCGGGACGCGCCGGCGCGTCGGCTACATGTCGCAGTTCTTCTCGCTCTATTCCGAACTCACCGTGCGGCAAAATCTGGAACTGCACGCCCAGCTATTCGAATTGCCTGCTGCCGACATCCCGTCCCGCGTCGACGCGATGGCGACGCGTTTCGACTTAACCGAGATCATGGACGGCCTGCCGGATGCCTTGCCGCTCGGCGTCACGCAGCGGCTCTCGCTGGCCGTGGCGACGATCCATGCCCCGGAAATATTGATCCTCGACGAGCCGACCTCGGGCGTCGATCCGGTCGCGCGCGATGCGCTGTGGCAGAGCTTCGTCGATCTGTCGCGCCAGGACGGCGTCACCATCTTCATCTCCACACATTTCATGAACGAGGCGGAACGCTGCGATCGCATCTCCCTGATGCATGCGGGCAAGGTGCTCGTCAGCGATACGCCTGCCGCGATCGTGGAAGCGCGTGGCGCGGCAAATCTCGAAGAAGCCGTCATCGGCCACTTGCAGGAAGCGGGCGGCGGCCAGGCTGTCACCGCACCGGCGACGTCCGACGCTGCTCGGTCGCATGCCGGCGCGAATCCCAATGCGAGCACGCGGCGTTTCTTCGACGTCCGGCGCATGATGAGCTACGCCCGACGCGAGACTCTTGAACTGCGTCGTGATCCGATCCGCGCCTCCTTCGCCTTCATCGGCAGCCTTCTTCTGCTTTTCGTGATCGGGTACGGGTTCAGCATGGACGTCGAGAACCTGCCTTATGCGGTTCTTGACCACGATCAGACCACGATCAGCCGGAGCTATGATCTCGATATCGCGGGCTCGCGCTATTTCACGGAACGTCCGCCCATCGCCGATTACGCGGACCTGGATCGCCGCATGCGCAGCGGCGAGCTCAGCCTTGCCATCGAGATTCCGCCGGGCTTTGCGCGCGACGCGGAGCGTGGCCGTCCGGTGCAGATCGGCGCGTGGATCGACGGCGCCATGCCGTCGCGCGCCGAGACCGCGCGCGCCTATGTCGAAGGCGTCCATGCCAACTGGATGGCGCAGGCGATGCGCGAGAAGCTCGGTCCCCGGGCGCTGGCGGGCGACTTCCAGCTTGAAACCCGCTTCCGCTACAATCCGAACGTGGAGAGCCGCAAGGCCATTGTGCCGGCGGTCATCGCCATGCTTCTCCTGCTCATTCCCGCGATGCTCGCGACGCTCAGCATCGTCCGGGAGAAAGACCTCGGCTCGATCGTCAATTTCTACGTCACGCCCGTCTCCCGGCTGGAATTTCTGCTCGGCAAGCAATTGCCCTATGTCGGCCTGGCGATGATGAATCTCGTCACGCTGACGGCGTTCGGCATCTTCGTGCAAGGCGTTCCCTTCACCGGAAACCTTGCCGCCTTCATCGCCGGCGGGCTGTTCTATGTCATCGCGACGACCGCGCTCGGACTGTTCATCTCGAGTTTTATGAACAGCCAGATCGCGGCGATCTTCCTCACCACGCTCGCGACCATGCTGCTGGCGGTCAAGTATTCCGGCATGATCGATCCGGTCGCCTCCATGGAAGGTTCGGCCGTCCTCATCGGCGCGGTCAACCCGGCGACCCACTTCGTCACCATCGCGCGCGGCGCCTTCTCCAAGGCGCTGGGGTTTGCCGAACTCCGGTCATCCCTGGTGCCGCTTTTGGCCGCGGGTCCGGTCCTGATCGGCCTGAGCGTGCTTTTTCTCAAGAAGCAGGCGCGCTGAGCCATGCGTGCCTCGAACATCTGGCGGCTGGGCGTCAAGGAGTTATGGAGCCTCGTTCGCAATCCCGCTCTGCTGGCACTGATTGCCTACGCCTTCTCCTTGCAGATCTACGTCGCGGCGACGGCGGTTCCGCTCTATCTCAACAACGCGCCGATCTCGATCGTCGACGAGGACGTCTCGTCGCTGTCGGCGCGGATCGCGTCGGCCTTTTATCGTCCCTATTTCAGCGCCCCCAAGGTCATTTCGCTCCCCGAAATGAACCAGCGCATGGATGCAGGCATCGACACTTTCGCGCTCGTGATCCCGCCCAATTTCGAACGCGACGTTTTGGCCGGCAGCGAGCCGGCGATCCAGTTCAACGTCGACGCGACCCGCATGACTCAGGCGTTCACCGGCGCCGGCTATGTGCGGGCGATCGTTTCGGCCGAGGTCACCGAATTCGCACGGCACTATCGTGCGGCAGAAGCGGCGCCGGTCGATTTGGTGTTGCGCGCGCGTTTCAACCCCGAGCTCAATGCCGGCTGGTTCAGCGCGATGATGGAAGTCATCAACAACGTCTCGCTCCTGTCGGTCATTCTGGCCGGCGCGGCGCTCATTCGCGAGCGTGAGCGCGGCACGATCGAGCATCTCCTGGTCATGCCGGTGACGCCGATCGAGATCATGCTGGCAAAGATCTGGCCGGTGGCGCTCGCGGTGTTCTTGGCAGCTCTGTTCGCGCTCACCGTCGTGGTACAGACTTGGCTTGCGATTCCGGTTGCCGGCTCGCTGTGGCTGCTCATGCTGGGCCTGGTCTTCCAGCTATTTGCGACCGCGTCGCTGGGCATCCTCCTTGCGACGATCGCGGGATCCATGCCCCAGTTTGGCCTGCTGCTGCTGATGGTGCTGTTTCCGCTGCAGGTCCTCGCCGGCGGATTGACGCCCGCGGAGAGCATGCCAAGTGCTGTCCGCGCGGTCATGATGGCCGCGCCCGACACGCATTTCGTGTCCCTGTCGCAGTCGATCCTGTTCCGGGGCGCGGGACTCGGTGCGGTCTGGCCTCAATTGCTAAACCTATTCGCGATCGGCCTTGCCTTCTTCCTGCTGTCGCTGTGGCGGTTCCGGAAGTCCTTGCGATCCCGTGGACGATAAAAAAGCAGAGCAAACACCATCCAAGGCCCAGCCGACGCACGAACGCAAAAAGCGGCGGATCGCCTTTGCGCTACGCCTTGGCGGCCCCAGAGCCCCGCGAACGCAGCAAGTCCCGTAGCTTCGGAAATTCGGTGCGCACGTGCTCGTCCAGCGCATCCGCGAATTCGGGCGTGAACCAAAAGCGCAAGACCGCATCGAATATGCGGCCCGGACCGCGAAATCCGGCCTCGACCACGTGAGAGATCGCCACGCCGTCCGCTTCGTCTTCGAGGCCCAGGATGAGTCTTCCGGGGAGCCGCACGCCCCTGACGAACTGCCAGGTGATCTCCTTGCCTGGAATCGAGGCGGTCACAACCGCATGGAATTTCAGGCGGAAACGACCGACATATTCATCCATGTAAATCAGGTTGCCGACATCGCCTGCGACCTTGCGCACAGTGTGAAATCGCAAGTGAACCCCGGGCCACCAGGCTTGATAGCTGGCGTCGTCGCAGTTCAGCATGAAGTCGGTCACTTCACGGCTGTTCAAGCCGGGCACTTGTATGTCGGTTTGCAGGCGTATCATCGCGCAGCCCTGAGAAAGCCGTTCGTGCTCGCAATCAATGCGACAGAAAGATCGGAAGCGGCGGCCGCGCGAGCATGCTTTTTGTTGCCCCGCCGAGGATGAAATCTCGAATGCGAGAGTGTCCGTATGCTCCCATAACGAGAAGGTCGGCCTCGCGTGAGGCAACATACGAATCGAGTGTGTCGCCGATGCTTCGACCGGCGGCATTGGTCGTATCCAATGTGACCTCGACACCATGAATCGCCAGATGCTTTGCGAGTTCTGCGCCAGAACGCCTGGTATTGATTGCCTTGTCGCCGGTGACCGTCACGACGTACACCCGTTTGGCCATTGCCAGTATCGGAATTGCGTCGGCAATCGCCCTCGCTGCAGGTCGGCTGAAATCCCAAGCCACCACCGCAGTGTTCAATGTGAGCGCACCGCGATGACTGGCTGGTTTCGGGGTGATAAGTGTAGGGCGTCCCGATCCGAATACGATCTGTTCAACGTACCAATCGCCGACATCGACATAATCACCCTCTCCTACGGGGACGATCGTCAAATCGCGAAGGCGTGCGTGTTCGACCAATACGTCCGCAACTTCTGAGATCAGGCAAGTCTCCGATCGCCGCTCGTGAAATACCTCCCGCTTCTCAGCGGCCTGCTGGAATGTGGTTAAGAGCGCTAGCGCATTCGTCGAACTCTTCCTGCTCTCAGCGGCGGCCAATGCGGGAACATTCAATAGGTTACCGACAACGCTTCCTGGAATTCGAAATTCAACTTCGCAGGCAACGGCCGAAATCTTGGCGCCGATGGCTGCGGCGAAGTCGACGCCTTGGGCAAGCTCCGCGACCGGCGTTGGATCCGGGTAGGTCGTCAGGACCATCAGCAAGTCTTTGAAGGCCATCTGTTCTCCGTTTTCTCCGCGTTGGCTCAGCCAATTGTTATCGCATCTTGCGCTTGCAGGGGTTGATCTCGCTCAACAATCTGGCCGAGAGAACAAACATTAATCTAGCTATTCATTGCACCAAGGATCGCCCGATCCGACCGATTGCCGGTCCGCTCAACCGGAAGAGGAGCGGCGAACATTGCGGTGATCTTGGCATGCGCTGCGGGCGTCAGAACGAAAAGCGTTTCTACCATTGAGGCTATACGAAGATTGGACTATCGCGGCATTTATGCAATCGTGAGAACAGTCCGGTCAGCCCCGTCTCCATCTCGGAGAAATGATGAGGAAGCGGCCAGCACAGGCTGGCAGCGCTCTCCCATCGTCGTCAGTGGCTTGAGGCAAAGAGGTGTGAGATGACCGAAAAACTTCGTCTGGATATTCCGATCCTGCTGCCTGACGTGCCGGACGCCGACGATGCCTGCGTCGCGCGGCTCACCTCGGAGATCGGCGGGCGCGCGGGCGTCGAGGAGGTGCACGTGCGGGGCACCGGCCCGGGCGAGCCGGCCCAGCTTTGCGTGCACTACGACCCGGAGATCATACCACTACCGCGGATCCGCGAGCTCGCGGCGAGCGCCGGTGCCACGATCAGCGAACGGTTCGGCCATCTGCTGTGGCAGGTCGAAGGGATCGCCCACCAGCGCCGGGCACGCACGGTTGCCGATGGTCTGCGTACAGTGCCGGGCGTACTGGAGGCGCAAGCGAGCGCCGGCGGGGTGGTGCGTGTTGAATTTGACCGGAGCCAGGGGTCTGAGAAGGCCGTCCGCGATGCGCTCGCCAAAATGGGTGTCACGGTGCGTGAGCAGGTCGTCGCCCGGGCGCCTGCGCCGGAGCCGCGGCGTTCCGGGAAGGACGAGGCGGCTGACGAGCATGGGGGCCATAATCATGCCGGTCCCGATCATGCCGGCCACGATCACGGCGAAGACAAGGGCGGCAGGGGCGAAAAAGATCACGATCATGCGCATGGGGGCCTTCTCGGGCCCAACACCGAACTGATCTTCTCGCTCACCTGTGGCGCTCTACTTGGCGTTGGCGTCGCGATCGAGAAGCTCCTGCCAACGGCTCCCTCCTGGCTGCCGACCGCCTGCTATATCGCCGCCTATTTCTTCGGCGGGTTCTATACGCTGCGCGAAGCGATCGACAATCTGCGCCTCAGGAAGTTCGAGATCGACACGCTGATGCTGGTCGCGGCGGCGGGCGCCGCGGCGCTTGGCGCCTTTGCGGAAGGCGCGTTGCTGTTGTTCTTGTTCAGCCTCGGCCACGCGCTCGAGCACTATGCGATGGGGCGGGCCAAGCAGGCGATTGAAGCGCTCGCCGAATTGGCTCCTCGGACGGCCACGGTGCGCCGCGACGGCGAGACGCGCGAGGTCCCCGTAGAGGACCTCGTGGTCGGTGACGTGGTTGTCGTGCGTCCAAATGAGCGGCTGCCCGCCGATGGATTTTTGGTCAAGGGCGAGTCGAGCGTCAACCAGGCGCCGGTGACCGGCGAGAGCATCCCGGTCGATAAGCGGCCGGTCGAGGACGTTACGAGGGCGCGTGCCAAGCCCAACGCCGTGGAGGCGTCGTCGCGCGTGTTTGCCGGGACCATTAACGGCGCGGGTGCGATCGAGATCGAGGTGACGCGTCTTTCGACGGAAACCGCGCTCGCCAAGGTCGTGCAGATGGTGAGCGAGGCCGAGACTCAGAAATCACCGACCCAGCGTTTCACCGATAAGTTCGAGCGCATTTTTGTGCCGGCGGTGCTGGCGCTCGCCGTCATTCTGCTGTTCGCCTGGATGGTGATCGATGAGCCGTTCAGCGCCAGCTTTTATCGCGCCATGGCGGTGCTGGTGGCGGCCAGTCCCTGCGCACTGGCGATCGCCACGCCGAGCGCAGTGCTGTCGGGCGTGGCGCGAGCGGCGCGGGGCGGCGTTCTCGTAAAAGGCGGTGCCCCACTGGAAAATCTCGGCTCGCTGAGCGCGATCGCGTTCGACAAGACCGGCACGCTGACGGAGGGCCGTCCGCGCATCACCGACATCGTCCCGGCCGAGGGTGTTTCGGAAGACGAACTGCTTAGGGTCGCCGTGGCCGTCGAGCAACTCAGCGACCATCCGCTTGCGGAGGCGATCGCGCGCGACGGCCGTGAGCGGTTGGGTGGACGCGACGTCGCGGAGGCGCAGGATCTCAAGAGCCTCACCGGACGCGGGGTGACCGCAACGCTGGAGGGCAAACCGGTCTGGATCGGCAAGGCCGAGATGTTCGGCGCCGACGGCATCGCGCCGCTGGGCGAGGCCATGGTAGCCGCCATTGCGAAACTGCGCGACGGCGGCCGCACCACGATGGTCGTGCGCTACGGCGACAAGGAACTAGGTGCGATAGGCTTGATGGATACGCCACGCGCCGCCGCGCGCAAGGCGCTGGCCGAGCTGCACACGCTCGGCATCAAGCGGATGATCATGATCTCCGGCGACCACCAGAAGGTCGCCGACGCTATCGCCAAGGATGTCGGGCTCGACGAGGCCTGGGGCGATCTGATGCCGGAGGACAAGGTTGAGGCGATCAAGAAGCTGAGCGCCGAGCAGAAGGTCGCCATGGTCGGCGACGGCGTGAATGACGCGCCGGCAATGGCGAGCGCCACGGTTGGCATCGCGATGGGCGCGGCCGGCTCCGACGTCGCTCTGGAGACCGCGGACGTCGCGCTGATGGCCGACGATCTCAGTCACCTGCCCTTTGCTGTGGGCCTCAGCCGCCATACCCGCGGGATCATCTTGCAGAACGTGTTCATCAGCCTCGGCGTAGTCGTGCTCCTGGTGCCCGCGACGATCCTGGGGCTCAGCATCGGTGCGGCAGTCGCGGTGCATGAGGGTTCGACGCTCGTGGTCGTCGTCAACGCGCTGCGGCTACTCGCGTATCGCGACAGGAGACAATAGCAGCTCGGCGTATTCCCCACCGGAGGAGCCGCCCGGGCAATATGGGCGGATACGGGAGTCGGCGAAAGATACGAAGGCTATTCCAGCCGTGATGGAACGACTGAGCCTTGGATCTTGTCAGGACATCCCTTACAGTCAGGGATGTCCTGACAGGAGGGCTCATCGTGCGGCGCAAGCTATGCTGTTCATTCTGCGGGAAATCGGAACGCGAGGTCGCTAAGCTGGCCGCGGGGCCGGGCGGCGTCCATATTTGCGACGCTTGCGTCGAAGCGGGCCGACTTTTCATGTCCGGCACTGCTGCACTGCCGCGGGATTTTGATCCGGCGACGTGGCCGACTGATCGTTTCGTCGCGGCCCTTGGACCCCTCCACGCCACAGCAGAGGCGCATCGCGAGCATCTCGCGAAGATCGTCGACACGCTCCGCCATCGAGAGGTAAGCTCGGCAAAGATTGCAGAGCCCCTCGGCGTGTCCTGCCAAACTGCGTAGGAACGGTTCGGCGGGCAATAGTCGGCTTAGGGAGATTCCGCGAGGGGCGGCGATCAAGGCTCCGCGCGGTACTTGCCCGGATTTCCCGGCCGCCCTCAGCCTTCGGCTGAGCGAACTGTTGGGGATCCACGCATAATTGTGGTTGGAACCCAATGCGAAGATTGCCGTTTTCCTTACTGCCGTGGCTCGTTTCGTTTGTGGTCGGAGGCGGCATGAAAAAAGCTTATTTGCTGTCTCTGACGTCGGGCATAAGCCGCGATGTCAAGCGTCGTACCTTCGGAGCTGCGCAAGAGTCTTTGATTGTACGATACCTAAAGGAGGTGATGATGCGGAAACTTCTCATAATCGGGATCAGCGCGGCCTCGGCGTGCCTCTTGTATTCCAATGCGGCGAGCGCTTTGCCCGGCGCCGCTCCTAAATCTCTGGCGCCGAGTGCGTCCATCGGAGGGGACCTATTCCAACAAGTTCATTCCCGCAAACACCGCCACCGACATCGGCATTACGCATATCGTGGCTACAGGGGATACCCGATCGGCTCTTATCCGTACGCCGCGTACTCCTATCCCGTCTATGTGCCGCTCTATTATGGTCACCATTTAGGTGGCTATTACGGTCACCATTTAGGTGGGCACCTTTCCAGTGGACATAATTTCGGGGGTCATTTGCAGCACCACGGGCATCATTAGCTTTGCCGGCTCGTGCCTTGAGAAGGCGAATCGTCAGACATCGAAAGTCTGGTCGAGCTGATCACCCTCTAATCGTAGTGGCGCTGCGCGCGAACTTGGACAATCCGCAAATCCGCAGGCTCTACTTTTGGCTCGGACGGGCGTGGAAATGTAACGCTGAAAATAATAATAAGCAGGCGCAATCAGCGATTACTGCAAAAAAAGCTGCCCTGTTAGCTGTACCTCTCTCGATCAAAGCGTTTCTGGCAAACTCGCGCGATTCATGGGGTGTCTCTCGCACATCTTTGTAACCGGGCTTATTTCGAAAGGAACCCAAATAACACCGCAGCGTTGTCTATGCCGAATAACGCACATTGGGCGGGTAAATGGCAGACAACAGACCTTCGATTACACGCGAGAAGCTGGCGGCGCTGCTGAACGAAGACTTGGCTCGCGAATACCAAGCGATCATCGCGTACGTTGTCTATTCGCAAGTGCTCAAGGGTGCTGAGTATATGAGCATTGCGGATCAGCTACAAAAGCACGCCGCGGAAGAGCTTAGACACGCGCTGACGATATCTCGGCAAATTGATTATCTCGGCGCTACACCAACGACGATTCCAAAACCCATCGAAGTATCCGATAGCGCGGAGAAGATATTGCGGGCAGATCTTCAGAACGAGATCGACACAATCAAGAACTATCGCGAGCGGATCCGTCAGTGTGAAACATTGGGCGAATTCGCTATCGCCGAGCACATCCGCGAGATCTTGCTCGATGAGCAAGACCATTTGATTGATCTTGCCACCGCTCTGGGCGAAGACGCGCCAGATTTGACCAACTAGCATCGCGTGCGAGGTGCACGCACGCCGAAGGATTTAAGTGCGAGGTCTGTCCGCCGCCCAATGTGTTGATTATTTTGTCGAAATGACGATTTCTGGCGTGGACGCGCGCCTCAAATATTAGCTTTTGCCATCGTTGGGTGTTGAGGGCTGGATCATGCTTTTCAGAGGGGCAAGAGAGCGGAGAGTTGCGAAGGTCACAATGCTGAGGATCAGGGCAATATCATAGAGACCGTAGCCAACAGCTCCCCCGAGCGCCCCTGTTGCCCACAAGCTGGCCGCTGTGGCTGTGCCGGACGTATGGTCTCCGCGCTTCAGGATGGCACCTCCGCCAATGAATCCTATTCCCGTAATCAGACCTTCGAGAATCCGAGCTTGACCCATCGAGGTCTCGCCCAAGACGCGGATCGCGACGAGCACAAAACCGCATGCGGCAATCGCGACGAGCGGAAAGGTTCGTAGACCAGCGCTGCGCTCCTGACTTTCGCGCTCCCATCCAATCGGCAATGCCAAAATGTAGGCGATAGCCAAATCGACCAAGTGGGAGCCCATTTCCACCCAATTCAAGGCTGCAAATCTCATCGTCATCTCCCACTCGCCAACGGACATCCAGAACAATAGTGCTCGTGCAGGGGTTCCTGTTACTCTGTTACACGACGAAGAGATTTTCCGTGCCCAGCCTCTTCCGCCCCAGTCGATGATTGGCTACCGCTCGGCCAGAAAGTCTCCATTCGTTCAGAGCGAGCGGAATGTTACAAAATTAATGCGAGATTCTAGCTAAAAAATCCCGGGGTTTGCAATTGACTTTCAATTGCGGAGCCCGAACACATGGCGGCGGGACCGGTTCTCGGCGGTTGTCAAGATTGGACAGGCGCCTTATTTCATGTTGGCAGACTTTTACTCGTAGGAGGTTGCTGTGGGTTCGCATTTTCTCGACCGTCTGTTTGGCCGGAGGTATGGCGGCGGCCATGGAGGCGGTCATCATGGAGGCGGCCACGGAGACCGGTACGGCCGAGGGCCCGATCGTGGTGCGCCTTGGGGCAATCAGCAGAATCCGGACTGGGATCAATCGCCGCCGCCCGCGCAACAGCGGGTGCTTGTGTGTCCCAGCTGTCGCTCTGACAACGCGCCGGACAGCCGTTTTTGCGCCAATTGTGGCCAGCGCTTCGGATCGTCCGAGGCGGCGTGTTCGAAGTGCAATGCGTCAATTCCAGCCAACTCTAAATTTTGCCGCTCTTGCGGTACGGCGGTGGCCGGAGCAAATCCTGAGGGAAAGTGAATCCTGTCTTCGCGCCGACGTCCGATCGGTGAACATGTTAGGCTGACGGCTTCGTGCGTTCTCAGGAGAGCGGCGTTATGCCCCGGTTGGGATGAGAGTGATCGTAGAAAAGAATCTGCATCCGTGCCCGAGGCTGTACAAGCAAGAGCTGATGCTTGAGGCGCGCCGTCCCAACGACTGAATGCTAGGCGCAAGAGGGTTATATGGCCGCAGGGGTTTCAGCGAGCGACCCAGTATCTACCGCGACAGCAGCGGGGCGTCATAAGCGCAGGCTGTACATTGCGCTGACCCTCACCACCACTTTTATGGTTGTCGAGGTCATTGGCGGCTTGTGGACCGGCAGCCTCGCTCTCCTCGCTGACGCAGCCCACATGCTCACGGATGCTGGCGGCCTGGCATTGGCTTTGATCGCGATCCGGTTCGCCGAACGGCCGCGGACACCACAGAATACCTTTGGATATGTCCGCATGGAGGTGTTATCGGCGCTCACCAACGCCGTGGTTCTCCTCCTTCTGACTGTATATATCCTCTACGAGGCCTATCAGCGATTTCTCAGTCCGCCGGAGATCATCGGCGGTCCGATGCTGGTTGTCGCGGTCGCCGGTCTTATCGTCAACCTGATCAGCATGAAAATGCTCTCCGCCGGCTCGGCGGAGAGCCTCAACGTCAAAGGCGCCTACTTCGAGGTGCTGGCGGACATGCTCGGTTCGCTCGGCGTCATTGTGGCTGCAATCGTGGTGGTTCTGACCGGCTGGCAACTAGTCGATCCGATCATCGGCGCCGGCATCGGGCTGTTCATTGTCCCGCGCACGTGGATCCTGCTCAAGCAAGCGATCCATATTCTCATGGAGGGCACGCCGCCGGAAATCGACATAGCCTTGCTTGAAAGGAGGCTTCTCGAGATTCCGGGCGTCCTTGCCGTTCGTGATCTCCATGTCTGGACCATCACGTCCGGCGCCGATGCGATGAGCGGCCACCTTGTCGTGACTGATACCGCCTCAGCGCGGACGATACTGGCCGCAGCCCAGAAGGCGCTGAAGACTGGCTTTGGCCTGACACATGTGACGATCCAGATCGAGGACGAAGCGCTTCAGGGAGCCGAAGCGAAGCAGCCGTTTTGATTCGTCGAGAAGTTTGCCGCAGTGAACGAGTGAGGACGACGTGGGCAACGACCATTGGAATGAGCGTGTTTTCCGAAAGGGTCCTGGGTCAAATCGATACCCGGCGCCCAGGTCCGGTTACTCGAATGATACTCCGCCGCGAGCGCCGATCTCGTGGGCTGTCGTCATCTTCGGCCTCCTTGCATGGACGGTCGTTGTCTATGTTGGATATGTCGCACTCGATATCATCCTGTCGTGGCTTGCGACCAGCGGCAGCGCCGTGTTGCAAGCGGGCAAGGACGCCGGAAGTGCGATAGGCGTCGGCAAAGAGGTCGGCGTCGCGATCGACAGCCTGAAATCCAGCGGTCTGGTCGAGCAAGCCGTCGCTTTGCTCAGGATCATCCTGAAACCGGCGGCCGTGGTGATTTGGTTGCTGGGAGCGCTGTTGATCGTCCTCTTGCCAAGGATGCTTGGGCGTCTGGCTGGAGCATTCGGCAGACGCCGACATTAAGTATTATCGCTCTGGCCGCGCTCTGGATGATCCCGGTCAAATCTTGAACCATTGTCTTGTGGTAATTCCCCTGTCGGAAATGAGCGACCGGCGGCATCATTGGGGTAGCCATCACCCAGTTTCGGCAAATTCTAGAGTCGAGGAAGGATGACAGAAAAACAAGACAATCCGGGATCTGCTCCTCGACTGATCCTTTCCCTGCCGGGCAACGAAGCCTTTGGGCAGCATCTGGCAGCAGCCGGGCATTGGGAGCTCGGCCCCATAGAAACCCGGCAATTTCCGGATGGCGAGTCCTACGTCCGTATCCTGTCTGACGTTTCAGGTCAGGCGGTCGATCTGGTCTGCACCCTCGCAAGGCCCGATGATGGCTTCTTGCGCCTTATCTTCGCGGCAGATGCCGCGCGGGCGCTTGGCGCGCGAGAGGTCACTCTGATCGCGCCTTATCTCGCGTATATGCGGCAGGACCGCCGTTTTCAGTCGGGTGAGGCGGTGACGTCGAAGAGCTTCGCGCGGCTCGTCTCGTCGAGCTTCGACCGGCTGGTCACCGTCGATCCGCATCTGCACCGATATTCGACTCTTTCGGCGCTCTACACGATCCCGACGGATACGATGCATGCGGCGCCACTTCTGGCGGATTGGATTGCCGCGGAAGTCAACAATCCTCTTCTCGTCGGTCCCGACGAAGAGAGCGGGCAATGGGTATCGGCTATCGCCGCACGCATTGGCGCCCCACACGCGGTGCTGCGCAAGATCCGGCATGGCGATCGCAATGTCGACGTCGAATTGCCCGATCTGTCCAGATGGCGCGGCCGGCAGCCGGTGCTGGTCGACGACATCGCCTCGTCCGGCCGCACGCTGATCGAAGCCGCTCGCAAACTTCCGCTTCAAGGCTTTGCGCGACCCGTGGTGGTCGTTGTGCATGGCATTTTTGCCGAAGATTCTTTCCAGCGCCTTGCGCCGCTTTGCAGCCGGATCGTTTCGACAGATTCTGTTCCTCATGAGAGCAATGCCATCGGCCTTGCGCCGCTGGTTGCGAACGCGCTCGGATCGAGCGCTCCATCGTCGGCAGACCTCGTCCGGCACCGGCGTCCGCCCGAGCCTCTGGATGAGGTGGAGCGGGCCGGTCTCGATTCCTTTCCCGCGAGCGACCCGCCATCCTGGACAAGCGGGGCGCGGTGAAAGTGCCGCCTCCCGAAACCAGATCCAAAAAGGCGGTGAAGTAGCATGAGCGGCACAGATTCCGAGATGTTCAATATTTGGCGCAAGGGGCATGGACCGATTGTCCATCGCGAAGAGACGGTCGAGCGCGTACGGGCGCTGGCTGCGTCAGGCCGCATCGACCCGCAAATGCTCTATCGGCTGCTGGCGGCCGCCGACCGCCTTGCCTCCGCCGCCATGTGGACCGTGGTCCACATGACCTACGCCAAGCGCGTCGATCTCTCGGGCGCGCCTCTGCCGGCGGACGCGTTCAAGGCCACGCCGGAAGGACATACGGGCGGCTCCCTCAACATGGTTCCGGCTTTTGTCGGCTATCTGACGGCCAACGCGATTTCAGCGACGACGCGTTCCTGGCTGATGGGCCAAGGCCATTGTGTTGCCGCGATCGAGGCCGTCAACGCCCTTACCGGCGATGTCTCGCCAGCGCAGGCGGGTCGCTATGATCGTAGCGAGAAGGGATTGTCGCAGCTCGCCGTTGACTTCTACTCATACAAGATCGGCCCCGACGGCGCTCCTGCTGTGCCGCTGGGCAGCCACGCCGGACCGAATACCGCCGGCGCGATCTCAGAGGGCGGTTATCTCGGCTTCGCCGAAGTACAGTACGTGCACATGCCGCTCCCCGGCGAAAGCCTCGTGGCGTTCCTGAGCGACGGCGCCTTCGAGGAACAGCGCGGTTCGGACTGGACGCCTCGCTGGTGGCGCGCGGAAGATTCGGGCCATGTTATCCCGGTCATGGTTCTCAACGGGCGGCGTATCGAAGAGCGTGTCCAGATCGTGCAGCAGGGCGGCGCCACATGGCTCGCCGATCATCTCAAGCTCAACGGCTTTGATCCCTTCATCGTCGACGGCCGCGATCCAGCCGCCTTCGCATGGGCCATCCTGGAAGCCGAGCGCCGACTCCAGAGTTTCGCCGCGGATGCGGCGCATTCCTATCCGGCGCCTGTTCCTTATGTGATCGCCGAAACCGTCAAAGGGTTCGGCTTTCCAGGCGCGGGCACGAATGCCGCGCACAATCTGCCGCTTGGCGGCAATCCCGCACAGGACAAAGCAGCAAGGACTGCCTTCAACGATGCGGCCCGCGCGCTGTTCGTGCCGCCGGACGAGATTGAGCAAGCCGCCGCAGCGATCGCCGTCCATGGCAAGCAGGGCCGCGCGCCCGAAAGCCGGCACCCCCTCGCGCTGCGGCGACCTGCGGCCCCAGTGCTCCCCGAACCTGATTGGACCGCGGCCGGCAGTCCGCCCGACTGCGCGATGCACGCTATCGACCGCTGGTTCGTCCGCCTCATCGATGCGAACCCCGGCCTACGGCCCCGTGTCGGCAACCCCGACGAGCTGCGCTCAAACCATATGGGTGCAACCCTCGACAGGCTGCGCCACCGGGTGAACGTTTCAGAGCCCAACGTCGCCGATGCCGTGGATGGGGCGGTCATCACCGCGCTCAACGAGGAAGCGGTTGCAGGCGCAGCGCTTGCCAACAAAGGAGGCGTCAACCTGATCGTCAGCTATGAGGCTTTCGCCATGAAGATGCTGGGCGGGCTGCGTCAGGAGATCGTCTTCGCTCGTCGCCAGCGTGAGGTCGGCCAGGAGCCGGGCTGGATATCCGTCCCGCTCGTCGTCACGTCCCACACCTGGGAGAATTCCAAGAACGAGCAGTCGCATCAGGATCCGACCATTGGCGAGGCGCTGCTCGGTGAGATGTCCGACACGGCGCGCGTGCTGTTTCCCGTAGACACCAATAGCGCTATGGCCGCCCTGCGAGCCGTCTATCAAGGCCGCGGACAGGTGGCTTGCCTTATCGTGTCGAAGCGCGACATGCCGCATCGCCTCGGTGGCGAGGCTGCGCTCAAGTTCATTGCCGACGGAGCCGCTCACATCGAAGGCAAGCGCGACGGCGCCGAGTTGCAACTCGTCGCCATCGGCGCCTACCAGCTCGAGGAGGTGCTCAAGGCAGCACATCGCCTCAAGGCGCGCGGCCGCCGCGTTCTCGTAACCGCTCTCTCGGAGCCAGGCCGATTCCGAATCCCCCGCGATTCCATCGAAGCCGCCTTCACAGCCAGCGAGGAGGATATTGCAGCGCTGTTCCCGGCCGGGCTGCTGCGAGTCATCGCGTCTCACACGAGACCGGAACCAATGCTCGGCCTGTTGCGGCGGATCGACTCCGGCCCCCAAAGGACTGTCGCGCGCGGCTATATCAGCCGGGGTGGTACGTTGGACGTTGCCAGCATGCTGTTCGCCAACCGCTGCAGCTGGGCGCATCTGGTGGACGCTGCGGGCACTCTCGGCGGCTGGAAGCGTGACGAGATTCTCTCCTCGACCGAGCAAGGCGCGCTCGACGGACGCGGCGATCCGGCGGATTTGGCCGCCTTCACATTCTGAAAGTTCGCAATGTTGACTCTGACCTCTCTCGGCGGCGCCGGCACTGTCACCGGCTCCAAACATCTCCTCACCAACGGCGGCAAGCGCATCTTGATTGATTGCGGTCTATTTCAAGGCCTCAAGAACCTTCGCGAGCTGAACTGGGAACCGTTGCCGGTCGCGCCGTCGAGCATCGATGCCGTCGTCTTGACCCATGCTCATCTCGATCACTCGGGCGACTTACCCAAGCTCGTGCGTGACGGCTTTCGTGGCCGCATCTACGCGACCGCGGCGACACGCGATGTCGCAGAGCTCATCCTCAAGGACAGCGGCTACCTCAACGAGAAGGACGCTGAGTACGCCAATCGGAAAGGGTTCTCCAAACACAAGCCGGCGCTGCCGCTGTACGGCGCGCGTGATGCCGAACGCGCCATGGAATTCTTTTCGCTTGTTCCTTTCAACACGGTCACGACGCTCCCAGGTGGTGCGACCGTGAGGTTTCGCTACGCCGGCCACATCCTCGGAGCCGCCAGCGCCGAGATCGAATGGGGCGGCCGCCGCATTGCTTTTTCAGGGGACCTCGGTCGCTACGGCGATCCAATCTTTCCAGACCCAGCCGCTATCGCCGAAGCAGATTACGTCGTCGTTGAATCGACCTACGGAAATCGTACCCACGATGTGACGGATCCCACCGAAGCGCTTGGCAATGTCATCGAGCGCACCATCAAGCGCGGTGGCACAGTGGTCATCCCGGCCTTCGCGGTCGGACGGGCACAGTCGCTACTCTATCATCTGTGGCGCCTGCAAACCGCCGGCCGCCTTCCGAGCGTCCCGATCTATCTGGACAGCCCGATGGCGATCGAAGCGACTGGCCTGCTCCACGCCCACCACGACGATCACCAACTGTCTTCGAGTGAATGCGACGCGATCTGCCGCATCGCCACCTACACGCGCGATGTGGAAAGCTCCAAGGCGATTTCGACCAGCCCCTGGCCCAAGGTGGTGGTATCGGCGAGCGGGATGGCGACGGGAGGTCGCGTCCTCCATCATCTCAAAGCCTTCGCGACCGATCCCAAGCACACGATCCTGTTCTCGGGGTTCCAGGCTGCTGGAACGCGAGGACGGGCTATGCTTCAGGGCGCGCGCGACATCAGGATCCATGGCCAATGGATCCCGGTTCGGGCGGAAGTCGATGACCTGTCGATGCTGTCGGCACATGCCGATGCCGACGAGCTGATGCGCTGGCTCTCCGGCTTCCGCCGCGCTCCGTCTCGCGTCTTCATCGTCCATGGCGAGGCCGACGCCGCCGAAGCGCTGCGGGTGCGGATTGATCGCGAACTTGGGTGGGATGCCGCTGTGCCACGTCAGAACCAGATCTTCGATCTATGACGACGACAGATAGCACTGCTCGTGCCGATCAACCAAGGCACCGTGTACGCCGCCTCCGGCTGCATAGCCAGCACCAGGCGATCGTAGTCATGCGTGCCGACTGTCACGTCTGCCGGGCCGAGGGATTTGCTTCGCGCTCTCAGGTTCTCGTGGCCAATGGCAGGCGCCAGGTCCAGGCGACTCTTTTTCAGATCGAAGGCGAATCTATGTTGGCTCTCGATGAGATCGGGCTGTCGGAAACTGCCTGGGACCTTCTTGGCGTCGCGGAAGGCGACGAGGTCAGGGTCTCCCATCCACCCGCAATGGATTCGCTCGCTGATGTGCGGCGGCGTATCTATGGCAATCGTCTGGATACGACCGCCTTCTCGGAGATCGTGAGGGATGTTGTCGCCGGCCGCTACACCGACGTGCACCTCGCCGCCTTCCTGACCGCGAGCGCCGCGCTGCCGCTGGACGAAGAGGAAACGGTTAGTCTGACGAGGGCAATGGTGAATGTCGGCGACCGCCTGCGCTGGGATGCCGCGATCGTGGTCGATAAACACTGCATCGGCGGGCTTCCCGGCAACCGCACCACGCCGATTGTCGTGGCGATCGTGGCCGCGAACGGCCTAGTCATGCCCAAGACCTCCTCGCGCGCGATCACCTCGCCGGCCGGTACGGCCGATATGATGGAAACCTTGGCGCCTGTCGATCTCGACATCGCGACTCTCCGGCGCGTGGTGGAGGCGGAAGGGGGCTGCATTGCCTGGGGCGGTGCGGTCCACCTCAGCCCGGCCGACGATATCTTCGTGCGGGTGGAGCGCGAACTGGATATCGATACTGAAGGTCAGTTGATTGCGTCCGTCCTCTCGAAGAAGATCGCTGCAGGCTCGACACACGTGGTCATCGATATCCCGGTCGGCGCAACCGCGAAGGTGCGCGGTAAAGACGTCGCTGACCGCCTTGCCGAGCGCATGACCGCAGTGGCTGCGCGCTTTAACCTTGCCGCCAGATGCCTTCAAACCGATGGCTCGCAGCCCGTCGGCCGTGGCATCGGTCCGGCGCTCGAAGCCTTCGATGTGCTCTCCGTTTTGCATAACAAATCCGACGCGCCCGATGACCTGCGCCAGCGGGCTGTCACGCTGGCGGGCGCGGCGCTGGAAATTGGCGGCAAGGCCAGCCAGGGAAGCGGCGCAGCGCTGGCGCTCTCGACGCTTGCCGGCGGCGCAGCGTGGAAGAAGTTCGAAGCCATCTGTGAGGCGCAGGGCGGACTGCGCACTCCGCCGCAGGCGCGCCACGTCTATCCATTGGTTGCGCCGCGCGCAGGCCGAATCGTTCATATCGACAATCGCAAACTAGCGCGGCTTGCCAAGCTCGCTGGCGCGCCCGGCGCCAAGGCTGCCGGCGTCTTCATGGAGGTGCGGCTTGGCGACGACGTCGACCGCGGACAGCCGCTCTTTCATGTCCACGCCGAGACACCCGGCGAGCTCGCCTACGCGCTCGACTATGCGGCACGTGCTGGCGATATTATGATAGTCGGGTCTTAAAGGCTCCCTGCTGGCGGTTGAGTCGGATCGTCTGGGCTTACCTGGGACCGCGCTCAAAGCAATAACTCCGTTTCCAATTTACAGGATATTTTGCAGCATACACAGGGTTTTACGATGTGGAGGCCTGCCAACTTTTCATGTGGGGCCAAGCGACATTGCCAAAGGATTTCGACACTGCGATATGGCCTACTCACCGTCTGCTCGCTGCTCCTGGATCGCTCAACGCCACGGCCGAGGCGCACCGCGACCACCTTGCGAAATAGTCGACACCCTCCGCCATCGAAAGGTCAGTTGGGCAAAGATCACAGATAAGCTTGACGTGTTGCGTCAGACTGCAAGGGAACGGTTCGGCGGATCTTAGTTGCGCCGGAGCCGGCTTATCTTCGTTGTCTAACAGCGCTGGAATGGCAGGGCTCGACGGGCCATCTGGTGCGCTGCCGCTCACCCTCGCCCTGCCGACTTGTCCTTGCTTGTCGAAGATCATACAGAACATGATCGAACTTGTTTGCTAAGCTCTTCCCCATCAAGCCTACCGCGTGCTCGCCACACATTTGCTAGCCATGCCTGATGAGGTAGGCGACGACGCAGCCATCGTCTTCAGCATGAGACAATGGTGCCAAACCCGTTCTGCTCCGATGGCTTGAAGATTCTCTACGTGATGATGTCGTCGATGGCCGCCCACCGAAGGTGGTCAAGTTGGGCACCGTCCGTCATTGGCGATTCGCTCTTGTCCGTCATTCGCAACTTTGTACGGCGGCAATCCCGAACCCGTCTCGTCACCGGGCGGGAATCTAGTCTAGGCTGGCGAATAGCCCAGCTGCTATACAGGGGCATCGTAAGACATCGAGCCCGTGAGACGCCGGATTAATTCCTCGATCAACGCTACCTTGGCCGCTTCGCCTGGGCATCAGTGCGTCATGGTGGCATCACCGCAGCCCTGCGGGATGAAGTCGAAGCGCGCCACCGTCACGACGGTGACTGGCGACTACCCGGGCAGTGCGCATCATCCATCGCCATACGAGCGAGACCCCTCCGTGAAGCTCTACCAATCTCTTTGGTAAGCGCGAGACAAGTTTGAGGACAACTTGGTGTGGTAAATTCGTTGGATTATGTTCGAAACATTCTGCTGCGAGGACTATTAACTGGCGACAGAGATTACGTTACACGGGTCGGTCCCAAAACGCGGTGTGCATGAAATTTCCGGCGGGCGCCCTTGAGGCCAAGCTTATCGCGGTGACGCAGGTCAAGTCGTGAACCCATAACGGATAGGTGGCAATGACTATCAGTGTCCAGACCTTTTACGATCAGCGCAGTGGCACCGCAACGCATGTTGTCACATGCGCTGCGTCCGGTTCTTGTGTTGTCATCGATCCAGTGTTCGATCTAGATCCAAAGTCGGGACGTACCAGCCGCGCTCCCGTTGACCGTATCGTGGATTTCATAAGGGCCGAGAAGTTGTCACTGGAATGGCTTCTGGAGACCCATGTTCATCACGATCACATCTCCGGCGCCCTGGCCTTGCGTGAAACGCTCGGCGGCCGACTGGCAATCGGCAAGCGCGTTGTGGAGGTCGCCGAAGTTATTCGCCAAGTCTATGCCCTGCCGCAAACGCATGCACGTCCGTTCGACCGTCTGTTGGATGAAGGCGACAGCCTGGGGTTTGGCGAAGAGACGATCGAGGTTTGGGCGACGCCGGGGCACACGATCGACCATTTGAGCTATCGCATCGCCGACACGATTTTTCTGGGCGACACGCTCTTCATGCCCGATAGCGGAACGGCGCGCTGCGACTTCCATCGCGGCGACGCCCGCATGCTCCATTCTTCGATCCGTCGTATCCTCGATCAGCCCGAAGAGACACGCTTGTTCGTTTGCCATGATTACGGCGCGGAGGGCAGCCGCCCGCCCGCCTGGGCAACCACAGTGGGCGCGCAGCGGGCCGAAAATATTCATGTCGGCAAGGGGCGGACCGAAGCGGAGTTCATCGCTCTGCGGCAGGAGCGCGATGCCGGGCTCGAAATGCCAGCGCTCCTGCTCGCATCCTTGCCGCTCAACATCGCGGCTGGGCGCTTCCCGGAGCCCGCAAGTAACGGGCGGGTCATTCTGCCGATGCCGCTTGATGTTCCGGTCAGTGCTCTCTAGCCGCCACCGCCCGAGCGTGGCTTCCACCGCCCCAAATACACGGGACACCGTGATGGATGAAATCCTGTCAACTGGCCGTCCGCTCGATTGCCTCGTTGTTGGAGGGGGCCCTGCGGGCCTGACTGCTGCGATCTATCTGGCGCGGTACCGGCGACGCGTCACCGTAGTGGACGACGGCGACAGCCGCGCACTCTGGATACCCCGTTCACACAACCATGCCGGCTTTCCCGACGGAATTAGCGGCAAGGAGCTGTTGAGTCGTATGCGCGCTCAGGCGGAGCTCTACGGTGCCGGATTGCTGCGGGGCCGTATCGAGACGATCGAGGAGCGGGACGGCAGCTTTCTGGCGTGTGGTAACAACATCGCGCTCGAAGCGCGAACCATTCTTTTGGCAACCGGCACCAACAACCGGCGCCCGGACCTCGATCCCGCTATGCATCGGTCTGCGCTGGAGCGCGGTCTGCTGCGCTATTGTCCGGTCTGCGACGGCTTCGAGGCCGGGGACAAGGCTATCGGTGTTATCGGCGCCGATGCGAGGGGCGTCGCTGAAGCCTTGTTCCTGCGAACATATTCCGAAGACATTACCATACTCTCGGCGGGTGCAGTCGATATCAGCTCCGACGACCGCGCCCTTCTCGAACGCCACGGTATCCGCGTGGAAGAACGACCGCCCTTGCGCCTCGATTGCACCGGTAGTCGCGCGATAGTTCACTTTCGCGACGGCTCGCAGCTCAGCTTCGACACCATCTATCCGGCGCTTGGTTCCGAAGCGAACGACCATCTTGCCCAGGCGCTCTGTCTCGACATGGCGGATGGGTGCTGTATCGCGGTCGATCAAAAGCAACGCACTAGCCGAGGCGGCATCTACGCCGCAGGCGACATCGTCTTCGCGCTCGATCAGATCAGCGTCGCGATGGGCCACGCGGCAATCGCCGCCACGACGCTGCACAACGATCTGCGCAATCTAGACGGCTTAACGCGCCAGTAGTAAATCGGGCTGTGAAGTCGAGAATGGCAGCAGAGACAAAACCTTCGAAGCGCTTGAGCTGCCTGTCCAGAGCCGCAGTGCATCGCACCTCATCTCTTTGTCGTATTCAATCTGGACTGATGGCGGTTCTCGTGCGTTTCATGACGGAAGTGAAACAGCCGCGCTGTGTGGGTCTTCCATCAGCGCAAAGCAGGGCATTGGGACTGTGCCGATACGGAGGACATTAACTCGCTGGCAAAGTCAGTTGTAAATGTGTCGGACCGCGCGACGGTGCAGGCAGTTTGGCCAGGCTTGCGCTGTTGTGTGGGCAATGGATGAGGTGATATTGTGCACCGGTGATGGTCACATTCTCCCGTCACCGGGGGTGGGCGATCAAAGGAGTGATACAGCGTGAAATGGCGGTTCACGAGCGTGCTGTGCAAAGGCAACGCCCGATCGCCCTTAAAAAGGTAGCGTTCCTTGATACCGAGGCCGAAGATGAGCGCAACATCAGAGAATTGCCCAGCGGGGCTCTGATCGCATCTTCCCAGCAGGTCGACTGCGACCATGGGGTGCCAGCATGTCCTTAACGTGAGCATTTGGCGCCTAAGTGTGCTAATATTTGGACATCTCGCTATATTTAGGGGCAGTCGCTTTTATGCTCAGGGCGCTTTCCAAACAATCGGCCCCACCGTTGGTGTTCGGACTTTTCGTGACGCTCATTACTTTGTCTGTAATACCTTTGGCGAAGGCAGACGCACTCGATTTGGCACAGGCTGGTTTTGCGGCGAAGCAGCGTCGCGATTGCGTGCAAGCCATTCAGCTTTTTAGCGAGGCAATTCGTCAGGGTAATTTCGATAGTGAGCGCCGCGGCTTCCTCGTCTACAGCCGAGGTGTATGTTACGAGGGCATGGGAATTCGCGACAAAGCGTTATCCGATTTCGACACTGCAATAGCGCTTTTGCCGAACTTTCCCAATTCCTACATCTACCGGGGCCTGATTTGGACATTCGAGCGCGAATACGATCGCGCCATCGACGACTTTCTTAGCGCGCGCCGACTAAGTCCCAGGGATCCGATGATTTTCAACAACCTTGCGGGCGCTTACGAAAGAAAAGGCGATCTGGATCGAGCGATCGAAAACTATGATGAGGCTGTTCGCCTTCAGCCGAGTTATGCAGAAGCTTATTACAACCGCGCTGCCGCCTTTCTGACGAAAGGCGATCTACAAAGAGCACTTTCCGATTACGACCAGGCAATCTCACTGCAGCCGACGTTTGCGGATGCAATCGGCAACAGAGGCGCGGTGCATCTGATGCTGGGAAACTTTGAGAAGGCGATCGCAGATTTCGGCGCGGCGATCCGCCTGAGGCCGGGGGACGCGAGCTTTTGGGCAAATCGGGCCAATGCAAATTTGACAGTAAGAAATCTTACTGCGGCGCTCGCCGATTTCGATCAGGCGCTCCAACTTGCTCCCGGAGACCCAGCCTATTATCTCGGTCGAGGACGCGCCCGATTGTTTGCCGGGGATAATACGGCGAGTGTCGAGGATTTCAAAACCGCGGTGCGTCTGCGGCCGTCCAATCCATATGCGATGATCTGGCTCCACATCGCTCGCGTGCACGGTGGAGAAAATGACCGCGCCGAGCTGACCGAGAACGCTGCAAAAGTCAGGCGAGACATGTGGCCGGCGCCGATGCTCGAGTATTATCTGGATGCGGTCGATTCGGGGCAAGTTCAGGCGGCATCCCGTATCGGGTCTGGCCAGGATCAAGCCAAGCGCGCGTGCGAAGCTGAGTTCTTCTTGAGCGAGTCCATTGTTCATGCCGGACAAGTCGATCAAGCGCGCGAACGTCTCAAAAGCGTAGTGGCAGGGTGCAAACTGTATGACGTCGTTTACAGCGCAGCATTGGCCGAGCTTAATTTACTTTCTAAATGATGGGCGACTCAGCTGTGCTCCAATCATTGACAGGGCGCGCAGAGCAGACGCGCGCCGACAATTTTGCGCATAATTGATTAGGCCCCTTAGCCTTGATCGGCAGGCTCCAAGCGTGAATGCGAAAGTCGGTTCCGGGACAAGGGCATGAGCAAAAACATCGTCATTTATTCTGATGGTACTGGGCAGGACGGTGGCGCCCGTCCGGAGCAACGCATCAGCAACATCTACAAGATGTACAGGGTCTCACGTAACCACGCGGATACGGCTGTCGACTCGGCCAAGCAGGTCGTCTTCTATGATGCCGGCTTGGGAACCGATATCGGTGCCACCGCTTTCATCGCTCCCTTGCGATTTGTCCAGAAGATGCTGGGATCTGTTGCTGGCGATGGGATCAAACGCAATATCGCTGATTGCTACGAATTCATCCTCAACCACTATGAGGACGGCGACCGGATATTTCTGTTTGGCTTCAGCCGTGGAGCCTACACGGTCCGCAGCGTCGCCAACTTGCTGATGCTGTGCGGCGTCCCGACGACGACGCCCGCAGGTCCTCTGCTACGCTTTCGGAAGGTTGTGAGGGACGTCGCCTGGGAAGCGGTCGATACGGTCCTCGAACACGGCGCAGGCCACCCGCGCGAGCAGTTTGAGGCGGAGAGACTGGAACTGGCGCGGCGATTTCAACTCAAATACGGGTCTGGCGATGGAGCAAACTCGAATGCCGCCGCCTATTTCATCGGGGTGTTCGACACCGTCGCAGCACTTGGAGCAAGCGGCCCCAGGCGTCGCATGATCCAACTGGGCTTGACCCTCGGCGTTGCGGTTGCTGCGTTTATAGCTTCCCTTGTCCCTGCCGCGGTTGTCGGTGTAGTAGCAGCCATTGTCTCGGGAGCAGGCCTGCTTTGGGGATTTATCGTCCCGGCGTGGTTCGTCACCCATCTGGCGATGTTGGGTGCCGTCCTATGGTTCTTGAATAAGCAGCGCACGACTAATCGTAAGACGATTTACGATTTCCCAAACAAGGGAGACCCGCCTCGTTCGCACATTGCGGAATGGACGGGAAAGAACTTCGACCGCCTCCTCAGCAAGCACGTTCGGTTTGCGCGATCGGCGAATGCGATCGATGAAGCGCGTAAGGACTTCGCCCGGGTCGGCTGGGGCGGCACCGAACCGGGGGCGCACCCTGCCACGCCTGGTTTTGATCGCATTATCCAGCTTTGGTTTGCGGGCAACCACTCCGACATCGGCGGGTCTTATCCGGAACCGGAATCGCGGCTGTCGGATATCGCGCTCTCCTGGATGTGCGAACAAGCGATTTCCGTCCCCGACGGCCTCATCACCGGCCCGATCTACGTCGACGGCGTCAAAATGCCGAACACCGGGGATTCTGGCCCCGCGCTAAACCTGTTTCCTCGGGCCGACGGTGTGCAGCATTGCGAGATTGCCAGCATGCGCGACACCCTGGATAGTTACGCTGCCAGCTTGCCAAAATGGCCGTGGCTGCAGACTCTCGTCGGCGCCAAGAACTGGGACTTTGAAATCCGGGAGATCAATCCCAAAGCACCGGTGCACGCGACTGTCCGGGCGCGGTTTGACTTGCCGGAGGTTAGGCAGTGTGCGGGCGTTGGCGCGTACCGCCCGGACGCGCTGAAAAATCATGAAAGCTTTAAGCAGTATTACCAGCCGCTGACGAGCGCGGAATCCCCGGCTCATCTGCACCGAAGTCCTGCCGCATCTCTCGATCGCTCCGACTCGAAGGCCTGATGTTCGCGGGACGCTCTCGAATGCGTTTTTCCGACGCGAAATCCATTGGTCGGAGTTTTCACACCCTTCGTGACGCTGACGTGACACCTGCAAAAACTTAGCTGTTGCCAACACCCAAATGTCGTGCCGAATACCGGTCAAATGGGCGGGCGTAGGTGCGATGAGAAAGGCTTTTCTGGCGATGGTCCTGGCGGCAAGCTCGGCCGTCGAGGGGCAGTCGGCTGACCTTGGCAAGGTCAGCGCAAATACTCCTGTCGATTGGACCGGGCCTTTCGTTGGCAGTCATTTCGCCTACGCGAGCGGACATTCAAACTTTTCCTTGGTCGGGCCCGGGATGCCGCCATCCTCGGGCGCGATCGACTTGACCAATCCAATCGATGCTTTCAAGGGGACGGGATCGTATGCGTTAGGGTTGGGTGGCGGATACAACTACATGCTGCCTTCGCGCATGGTCGTCGGCCTTGAGGCCGACATTTCCTTTCCAAATACGGTTTCCGGAATTGCCACAACGACGGGCGTTCAGGGTTCGCAAACGCTTACGCAAACCGTGCTGACATCTGGAACGCTGCGGGCACGTGTGGGATATGCGCCGGGCTCCTGGCTGTTCTATGCGACGGGCGGCCTCGCATGGAGCTATGATGAGGCGCAGCTCGGGCCGGTCGATGCTCCAGAAGACACAACCAAGACCACGCGACTTGGAACGGTGTGGGGCGTGGGCGCCGAACTCGCGCTATCGAACAACTGGTCCGCCCGGTTTGAATATCTCTCCACAAACTTCGGAGGGAAAGAGATTGGGTTCGGTGGAACCGCGCAGCGCCTGTCATCGGACCTCGCGGTTCAGACCGCCCGCCTCGGCGTCAATTACCGCTTTGGCAAGGAGGGACAGCGGGGTCTACAGGATGGCTTGACACCGTTCGAAACTGATCGGTTCGCTCTGCACGGACAGACTACCTACCTCCAACAATACGCAGCACCGTTTCGGTCGCCCTATATCGGCACAAACAGTCTCATCCCCAACCAGACCCGACAGACTTGGGATGTGACGCTGTATGCTGGATTTCGCCCCTGGTCAGGCGGAGAGGTCTGGATCAACCCCGAGATCGATCAGGGGTTTGGCTTGAGTTCGACCGTCGGTGTGGCCGGCTTTCCAAGTGGCGAGGCCTACAAGGTCGGAGCGGCGGTTCCCTACGCGCGCATCCCGCGCGCGTTCTTCCGTCAGACCTTCGATCTGGGAGGAGAGACGAAAAAGATCGACGCCGACATCAACCAGTTCGCGGGGAGCCAGACGTCGGATCGACTGATCCTGACCCTTGGGAAATTTGCGGTCACCGACGTGTTCGACACCAACAAATATGCTCATGATCCGCGCAAGGATTTCATGAATTGGTCGGTCGTTGACACCGGCACCTTCGATTACGCCGCCGACGCCTGGGGCTTCACCTATGGCGCCGCAGTTGAATGGTACAAAGGTGACTGGACATTCCGCGGCGGGATTTTCGATCTCTCCCGCGTCCCCAACAGCACCGAATTGGATCCCAGCTTCTCTCAGTTTCAATGGGTCGGCGAGATCGAACATCGGCATGAGATCTGGGGCAAGAAGGGGAAGGTTGCGGTCACGGCGTTTTTGTCGCGTGGCCGCATGGGGCGCTTGGACGAGGCCGTAACGCTGGCGCGGGCAACGGGAATGCCCGCTGATGTCGCTCTGGTCAGGCGATACCAAAGCCGAGCTGGCATCGGTGTGAACCTGGAACAGGAAATCACGGCTGACCTTGGTGTGTTCGCTCGCGCGGGCCTCGCTGATGGGTCAAAGGAAGCTTACGAATTCTCCGATATTGACTCGACGTTCGCTGCCGGGCTTTCGCTGACCGGTTCCTCCTGGAACAGGCCGAACGATACGTTCGGGCTGGCCGGCGTCGTCAACGGCATCTCGAGTGCCCGCCAGGCATATCTTGACGCCGGCGGTCTCGGTATTCTTGTCGGCGACGGGCGCCTGCCGAACGCCGGTCTGGAAAAGATTATAGAGACCTATTACAGCCTCCCAATCTGGTCGTGGCGTGCGACTTTGAACTATCAGCTTGTTACGAACCCTGCCTACAACCGCGATCGCGGCCCGGCTTCGATCTTTGGCATTCGGATGCGCACGCAGTTCTGACGCGTGCTTTGGGGCGGGCGCATCGCCGGGTCACGCTTGCTCGCCGCGGAATTGAAGGCGCGTCGATTCCAAGCTGCTCCGGTTAGCTTTCACTCCGTCAGTCGACATCACTTTAGGTAAGGTCAGATCGGGCACTTTTATCTTAACGACCCTGCAAGGACCGCAGAGCTGTTGGAAATCCGAAACCGCTTCTTGACCGACCACGTCGCGAGCCAAAAATTTTGTGGTAGATGGTAACGGGCGCTACGCGCGGGACGGACACATTCAGCAACAAACCCAACCGAAGAGCGGCCAGATGGAACGACGTAAAAATCCGCGGCGGCGTGTCCTGAAGAAAGGATCAATTCAATTTGGGGCATCAGCCATTGATTGCCTCGTACGCAATGTCAGTTCGGTTGGCGCGATGCTTGACGTCGAAAGTCCCGTTGGCATTCCGGTAGAGTTTGTGCTTGTCGTGCCAGTGGATGACATGCGCATGCGGTGCCGCATCATCTGGGCGAAGCAGAATCGATTGGGTGTTGAATTTCAATAGCCGGCAATCCGCTCACTTTGCCATCTCAACCGGTGCATGCTTTTGCCACGGCGAAAAGGATTGCGAGATCGCTTGACGCGCGTGCAAGCCCGTCAGCTATCACACCCGTCCGGGTAATAGAGGTTATTTTTCCGAACGCCGCGGTCACTGATTTCCAAACCGTGAAAGGACTTCAATAACACGGCATTCCCTGATCCTGCCATGATCGCTACTTTCGACCATTGCGCGTAGTTCCTTTCGCAGCGCCGTCAATCGTGCTATCTTGTGCTCGACATCAGCAAGATGAGCACGCGCAATCTGATCGGCCTCTTCGCAAGGCTCCTCCGGTAAACCCGCAAGGGCCAGAAGCTGCCGGATTGAATCCAGATCGAACCCGAGTTCCTTGGCGTGGCGAATGAACTTGAGGCGCCGGACGTCCGCTTCTTTGTAGACTCGTCGGTTTTGTTCAGTTCGCGGTGGGGTGGGGACGAGGCCGATCTCCTCATAGTACCTGATCGTCGGCACGTTCATCCGCACCATCTCCGCAACCCTGCCGATGGACAGCTCGTCCTTCATCAGATTCAGCCTTGCTCCTCAAGTGACTTGAGGATGTAAGCTCCTTTCTCGGTGACAAGCAAGGACCGAAAGGCCTCGATGGCCGAACGAGGTATTGCACGAAAGGTGCGTGCTTTTGGTTCAAGGGAGTAGCCACATGCCCCAGGAAAAACCCGGTCAGCATCACGATCATCCGGGCCACAAACCGGGCGACGTCGATCAGCACGGCCATCGCGATAAGGCAGGCCAGAAGGAAGTCCCTGGCCAGCATCACGACCATCCGGGCCACAAGCCGGGTGACGTCGATCAGCATGGCCATCGCGACAAGGGCGGATCGGACAAGCGATAGCCCTTTTCAACCCCACCGTGGAGGGCGGACTCGCCCTCCACGGTTTTCTCGGCGCGCCCGACATCAACTGATGAGTTCCAGAAGATCGAGAACTGCATTTCTGGTCGGCGGCCTAATCGCTGTCCCACTGGCCGCGACGAACTTGGTCCTCGTGCTCAAGCGAATTTTCCCGGACAGCATCGCTGTGAATTTCATAGGCCCGGTGCTTTGCGTGCTCGGGGTTTTGCTATTGGTTATGTACCTGAGGCGCGAGCGATGAGCGGCGCTGCGAAAGTATCACCGACGGTCAGGAATACCGCTTGAGCGAAGCGCCGGAGACTTTAGACCCTGAAACAGAGCACCAGAGTCCGGTTGTCGGGACTAGCAAACCACGCCTGCTGAAAGTTCTTGGGCCTGGCCTCATTACAGGAGCTTCGGACGACGACCCCAGCGGCATCGCGACCTATAGCCAAGCGGGCGCTCAGTTCGGTTACGGTTTATCTTGGACGCTTCTTTTGACGTTCCCCCTGATGACCGCTGTTCAGATGATTAGCGCCAGGATGGGCAGAACTACCGGCCGCGGTATCGCAGGGCTCCTCCGTCAACACTACCCGAGTTACGTCCTTCTGAGCATCGTCATTCCGCTGCTGATCGCAAATTCCATCAATATCGGCGCGGATCTTGGCGCCATGGCGGATGCCACGCGCCTGATCATTGGTGGGCCCCAAATTGTATACGTTCTTCTGTTCGCTGTGATCTCCACCGCGCTGCAAATCTTCATGCAATACACGCGCTACGTCGCCGTTTTGAAGTGGCTGGCTTTGATCCTGCTGGTCTACGTCGCGACGATGTTCATGGTCCAAGTGTCCTGGGGCGAAGCGCTATACCGGCTTGTGGTACCGGACATTACGTGGAGCGAAGAGTATCTGACCACGCTGGTTGCGGTCTTCGGAACCACCATCAGCCCGTACCTGTTCTTCTGGCAGGCTTCTCAGGAAGCGGAAGACGTCCGCGAGCTGCCGAAGCGACGGCCGCTCACGCGCGCACCACAGCAAGCACCGGCGGCGCTTGCTAGGATCGAGCTTGATACGATCGCCGGCATGGGCATCTCCAACTTCATTGCCCTCGCGATCATGATCACGACCGCAGCAACGCTGAACGTCGCAGGTGTCAAGGATGTCGAGACGTCGGCGCAGGCTGCCGAGGCGCTCCGCCCGATCGCCGGCCCCCTGGCCGAATTGGTCTTTGCTCTCGGTGTGATTGGGACGGGTTTGCTCGCGATACCGGTGCTGGCTGGCTCGGCGGCCTATGCGGTTGGCGAAGCGCGAAAGTGGCCAGTCGGTCTGGCGCGTCAGCCCCTTGAAGCCAAAGCGTTCTACATAACGATCACTGTTGCGACGCTGGTTGGCATGACACTTAATTTCACGCCGATCAATCCGATCAAGGCACTGTACTGGACCGCGGTGATCAACGGCGTGGTAGCGGTCCCGGTAATGGTCATGATGATGCTGATGTCAGCTCAGACGAAAATCATGGGTGAATTCACAGTGAGGGGGCGACTTAAAGCGCTGGGCTGGTGCGCGACGGCCATCATGGCGGCGGCTGTGGCGGCGATGGCGGCAACCTCGTTCTAAGTAGTTGCTCGCCGTCCACCGAGCGGCGATGTCATAGCGAAGGGCCGTACCGAGCACCGGAGCCAGAATCGCCGGCCGTTTCGCATGTACTGCAGCATAACAGTTAAGAGATTTGCATCATGTCTATCGGCGATAGTCCCCCGGAAACACCATGTCCTGGTCGACAAGGACATTGAACTTGTATCCAGGGCGGATTTCCAAAGTCGGCTGTACGTCCATGTTGCGCGAGATCGTGCGCTCGGCCATGCGTCCGAAAGTTTCTGCAAACGATCGCCGGGCCGCATATTCGGCGGTGTTCTGCATTCCGAACGAATTACGATCGCGCGGGATCGCCATCTCCGTGCCGGCGCCGATCAAGGCGATCAGGATCGCAGAGCCGAAGGTCTGCAGCAGTTTGCGGTCGACCTTGTCGCTGAAGCCGCCATAGCCCTGCGCATCCGTGCCGGCCATGCCGCTGATCTGCAAGGTCGAGCCGTTCGGCAGGATGATGTCGGTCCACACGACGAGCACGCGCGACTGGCCGAAGGAGACCTTGCTGTCGTAGCGCCCGAGCAGTCGCGTCCCCTGTGGGATGAGCAGGCGATGGCCGGTCGCGCTATCGTACACGTTTTGAGACACCTGCGCTGTGATGCGCCCGGGAAGGTCGGCATTGATGCCGGTGATAAGAGTCGCCGGAATGACCGAGCCGCGCTTGAGTTCGAACGGCGATCGTTGCGGCACCACGGAGTTGGGCAGATAGCCGAGCTTGGTGAGGTCGCTGTTGAAGAAGCTCTCTTTCGATGTCTGCCCGTTCGGGTCGATGGGCTGCCCGGTCAAACCGGCGCGGAGCGCGGCCGCGTAAAGATCGGCCGCGCCCCCATTGCCAAGCAGGCTCGCGGCTCCCGGCCGTTGTTGCTGTTGTTGTGCCCCGGCGGGCGTCGCGGTCTGCAACTTGGCGAGGTTCACGCCAAGCGGTGAATCATAAGCGGTACTGTGCGCCTGAATGCGCGCCATGCGCTGTCGGTGTTGCTCGCGCAGATACTGCTCACGCTGCTCGCGCTCGATGCGGGCGCGCCAGGCCTCCTCGGATTCGACCGCCGGCCCCTCGCGCACCGGCTGCGGAGCGGGGGTGAACGGGTTCGCCGCCGGTCGCTCGGGCGCCGGCGGAGGCGCGGGCTGGAAGACTTGCGCCGGCGTCGGGTCCTCGATGATGCCGTCTGGCACATTGCGCTTCATCGCATCGGCGTAGGTCGAGGCGGGACTCGATGGCGAACCGTCGGAACCGCGATCGCCGCGGAAATACAATCCGCGCGTCGTGAGCCCATAGAGGATCACGCCAAAGAACAACACGACAAACACGATCGCAGCGATGACCGGCAGGCGGTTAAGACGACGGATCTTCGGCGCGGGTCCGCCGGCATTGAGATCAAGCGACTGCGCCATCACCGTCCTCCGCTAACCGCGTTGCATTACCGACACGGGACTCGTCGGCTTCGCGCCCGAGGCCGTCACCGTATAGGCGCGGCCGAGATCGAGTTGCTGCGTCGACAGTCGCGCGAGGATCGTGCCATCGAGATTGTCGACGACATACGCAAGAGCGATCGCCTTCCGATCGGTTCGCTGATCGGTCGCGACCGCGTAGCCCCACCCGCGCAGCGCCGCCTCGAGCGCTTGGCCAAACGGCGAGCCGTCGGATTTCAGGATGATGGTCCCGGTCGCCGGGCCGACATGCTCGGCGAGGCGGCTGACCATATCGCCGGCAATCGCGCTTGCAGCCGCCGGCGACAGCTCGACACGCGACGAGCTGGCGACAAGGCCTGGTCGGCCGAGCGTGCTGCACGCTCCGAGCAGCAGCGCGAACAGACCAACGGGGAAGACTCGACGCGTGATCATGTCATCCTCCCCGCCGGATCGTAATTTTCTCCTGAGTCCACCATCCGACGCCGGAGACGAGCACCGCTTCATCGATATGAAAGTCGACGATCATCATCGAGCCTTTCATGCGATAGTTGACGATGCGGTTCTCGCCGCCCGAGATCGCGAAGAGCACGGGCGCGTCCGCGCCGGCAAGCGATGACGGAAACTGGATGTAGGTCTTCTGCCCGTCAGAGTAGACGCGCGTCGGCCGCCAGCTCGCATTGCCGCTCACGTAGTAGGCGAAGTTGAGTTGCTCGGCCGGGACGTCGGCGCCGGGGATCGTGCTCGCCTCGAGGCGCGCGTTGATGTCCGCCATCCGCGCACCAACGCCCTCAGGATATTCGAAAGCGACCCGCGCCATGTATTGCGTCGCGTGCGATTTGAGCTGGAGGTGATAAGTGCGCCGCGACGTGGTGACGACCATCGAGGTCACGAGGCCGGGTTCTGACGGCTTGACGATCAGGTGAATCGCCTGCCCGCCCGGTGCGCCCGACGTCGCCGGCTCGACCTTCCACCTCACGGTGTCACCGACGAGGACGTCCCGCACAACCTCTCCCGGCTGAAGCTCGATATCGCACACCTGCAATGGCGAACACACGATGGACGGCTGGATCTCGCCATAGAGAAAGATCACTTTGCCGTCCGGCCCGTGCGTCACCAGGCCTGGCGCGGCCCGCCAGCGTCCCGACAGATGCGTGCCCTTCGCCTCATTCCGGTTCAGCCGCTGCGCGACGGCATGATCGATCATGACAGTTGTAAATGCAGCCGCAAACGCGATGGCGATGAGGGGCAGTCCGGATCGGCTCGATGTCATGACTGTTTACTCCGCAGCCTTTTCACAATTGCGCCGTCCAGTCGAAGTCGCGCAGGTAAAGACCAATGGGATTGAGACGGATGGTCTGCTCGTCCTGGGGCGGCGTCAGCACCACGGTCGCGACACCGCGAAAGCGGCGCGTCGAGAGCTCCTTGCCGCGACGATCGCGCTCGATCTCGGCCCAGTCGATCTGGTAGCTCTGGTTTGAGAGCGCGACGACGTTGCTGACCTCGATGGAGACGGTCGCCGTCCGCGCCTTGTTGAAGGGCGAGTTCGCACGAAACCAGGCGTTGACCTTCTCGGTCGCAGGATCTGCGGTGCGCAGCAGCGCATAAGTCCGGTCGATATATTGCTTCTGGAC
Source organism: Terripilifer ovatus (assembly GCA_029222685.1). Taxonomy (GTDB): domain Bacteria; phylum Pseudomonadota; class Alphaproteobacteria; order Rhizobiales; family Beijerinckiaceae; genus Terripilifer; species Terripilifer ovatus. The sequence goes on from JARHVB010000024.1 coordinate 70,835, forward strand.
CGCGGTGTCGGGTGAGACCGACCTGAAATTGCTGACGAAGCCCGCCAGCGTCGCCCGCACGACGCGCGCGTCGGCATATTCGATCTGCTGCGGAAAGCCCGCGGTGACAGCGCTGCCGAGCTTGTCCACTTCTATGATGTACGGGACGAGCTTGACCTGCGTGCTCTGATAGAGCGCGTAAGACGTCGCGATCACCGCCAACGCCATCCCGGTGATGCCGACGATGCGCCAAGCGGCCGCGGCCTTCACATAGGAGCCGTAGCGCTCATTCCATTCCTGCCGTGCCGCGAGATATGGATTCTCCGGTGTCGTCTGCCTCGCCATCCCCCACCCTCGCCGCCCCTATTGGCGTTCATCGGCATTGTTGTTGCGTTGCCCCGATTGCGACCTGTTTCTGCGTTCATCGAGCTTCGCGTTGGCAAGCCCCAGCGTCGACGCACCCCACGTCCCCGGAACGCCGATTGCTTTGTCGCGCGCCGCGGACGACAGCGCGCCGCCGGCTGCGCCGATCGCGTCGCTCATGCCCCTGAGCGCTGCCGCCCCGAACGAGGCGCCGCCTGTACGCGCGTCGGAATAGCTCGCCGCTCCCATCCGGGCCGCGCCTGCGCCAAGCGATGCGGCGCCGGCCGCCATCGAGCCCGCGCCTGCGGCGAATGCGGCCGCCTGGCTGCCGGCTCGTATCGCCTCCATGCCACTCGAAACCGACGCGCCCTGCACCACGCCTTGAATGATGTTCGGCACGTACATCGCGATCATGAACACCACGACGGAGATGCCGGCGATCGCGAGCGTCGACAGGAACTGGTCGCCGGTCGACGGCGAATTCGCGAGGTTGACCAGAACCTCTGAGCCGATGCGTGCGATCATCACCAGCGCCATCAGCTTCATGCCGACAGAAAACGCATAGATGAGATAGCGGACCGCAAAATCCTTGGTGAACGACGATCCGCCAAGTCCGAGCATGATCATGCCGGCAAGCAGGCCGACATACATCTCCACCATCACCGCCACGAAGATCGCCGCGACCAGCGCGAAGGCGACGACGACGACAATCATGGCGAACACCGCCGCGATCGCCAGCGCATTGTCCTGAAACAATCCGAACTGTGCCTTCGACGACAGCGCCGAAGCGACCTTCAGGCCGGCATTGAACACGTTGGCGGGCGATGCGCCCCCGCCGCCGGCACCGATCTGAAACAGGCTGTCGACCACGGCCTTGGCGAACGCCGGTCCCTGCTCGAGGATGAAAGCGAACAGGCCGATGAACAGAATGCGTCGCACGAGCTCGCTAAACCAAGTATCGAGCGAGGCTGCCTGCAGCCCAAGCCAAACTGCCGCGATGCCGATCTCGATGCCGGCAAGAATCCAGAACAGCGAACGCGCTGCCTGCAGGATCGTGGTTTCCCATCCCTTCGCGGCCGTGACCACCTCGTTTTCCAGATTCGTCAGCAAGCTCCCGTCTTGCGCCAGCGCCGGCGACGCGACCAGAAGCAGTGCGGCGATCGTCAGCAGGAGGCGATTCGGTGTCGGCATGATCGCGTCCTACTCCTTCCAGCGTGGACGCATCGGCTGTCCGCCGCTCGTGTCGTAGTCCGGCTTGGTCTCAAAGAACCGGGACGGCTTCTGGCTCGACGATGGACCGAGGCCAAACCAGACGCCGCCGCCGGCGAGCACGACGATCGCGACAATGACAACGATGTGAAGCGGTCTCACCAGCGCGGCTCCATCGTCTGGCCGCCGGAGGTCGACGGCGCGGTCGATGTGAAAAACTGATCGCGCCGGGCCTGCGCGAGATCGTCCTTGGCCTGCTGCGATTGAAACCAGGTCCCCATCATCGTCACCTGTTGCGAGAACAGGCCGCGCAGCTTCTGCATCTGGGCGACTTGCTGGGCGGCGATCTGATGCCCCACCTGGAGCGCCTTCATCTGGCCATCGGCGCTCTGCGACATGCCGCGAAGCTGTCCCATCGTCGCTTCCTCCGAAGTGAACTGATCGGACGTCAGGCCTGCCGCCTTCAGGCTTGCGCCGATGGTGTCGCGGTTCGTTGTCGACCAGCCCTGCCAGGTCGACGAGAAGGTCGAACCCGTCGGCAGGTTGGTCTTAAAGTCGGCGTAGCTCTTGAATCGCTGCTTCAGGACGTCATCGGCATTGCCCATCGAGAAGGCGATGCCCTGCCCCTGGCCAACGAGGTTGCGCAACTGGTTCAGGTCTTGCTCGACCTGCCCCCAAATATGCTGCGGAAGCTGCGCGGTGTTCTGCAGCATATTCTCGTAGATCTTGAGCTGGTTCTGAATCTGTTGCGCAAGCTGCGTGATTTGCGTGATCTGATTGTTGATCTGCTCGGTCGATTTGCCGACCACCGCGATCAACTCGGAATTGTTGAGGAGCTGCGTCCATTCGGTTGCGCCGCCTCCGATCGCGCCGCCGCCACCGGCCGCAGCGGGCGTCGCCGCGATGACGCAAGACAATACCGCGATGATTGCGGGGCTACGCTGACAAGTGCGTGTCGGCATCGACCACTCCCCTTGCTTGCAGCCAGCGCACCGGCCAGTCGGGCCCATGCGCCTGACGAAGTTCACCGATCCGTGCGAGATCGTCCTTTCCGGTCGCCCCCACGAACGCGAGCGTGATCGCCCCGAGGGCCATGTCGAAGAGACGGCGGCCGACTGGCGAGACGACGTAGTATTCGCGCTTGGGGATCGCGGTCGCGACGATTTCCACCTGCCGTTCGTTGAACCCAATTCGTTCGTAGAACTCGCGCGTGCCGGTCTCGCGCGCCCCGCCGTTGGGCAAGCAGATCTTCGTCGGGCAGGATTCCTTGAGGACGTCGATGATGCCCGAGCGCTCAGCGTCGGAGATCGATTGCGTGGCCAGCACGACCGCGCAATTCGCCTTGCGCAAGACTTTCAGCCACTCCCTGATCTTGTCGCGGAATGTCGGATGCCCGAGCATCAGCCATGCCTCATCGAGGATAATGAGGCTCGGCGCGCCGGTCAGGCGCTTCTCGATGCGGCGGAAGAGATAAAGCAGGACCGGCACGAGATTGCGCTCGCCCATGTTCATGAGCTGCTCGATCTCGAAAGTCTGAAACTCCGACATCAACAGGCCGTCCTGCTCGGCGTCGAGCAGATGACCCATCGGTCCATCAACCGTGTAGGAATGCAGCGCGTCCTTGATCTCGCGAAGCTGAACGCCCGACACGAAATCCGATAGCGAGCGGCCGCGCGCATTCGCCATCAATGCGATCTGCCGTGAAATTGCATTGCGATGATCCGGCGTGACCTTCACACCTTGCAGCGCCACCAGCGTTTCGATCCACTCTGACGCCCAAGCGCGATCCGTATCGTCCTCGAGCTCGGCGAGGGGACAAAACGATAGCCCCTCCCCTGCCCCGACATCGTAGTGATCGCCGCCGGCCGCGACCGTCAGCGGAAACATCGACCGGCCCTTGTCGAAGCAGAAGAGCTGTGCGCCCGCATAGCGCCGAAACTGCGCGGCGATCAGCGCGAGAAGGGTCGACTTGCCCGACCCTGTCGGACCGAACACCAGCGTATGACCGACATCGTCGACATGGAGGTTCAGCCGGAAAGGGGTCGAGCCGGAGGCGACCTGCATCAGCGGCGGTGCGCCCGGCGGATAGAACGGACAGGGCGCGGTTGGGCTGCCGGACCAGACGGCGTTGAGCGGGATCAAGTCCGCGAGGTTGCGCGTGCTGATGAGCGGCTCGCGGATGTTGGCGTACCAATTGCCCGGCAGCGAGCCGAGGAAGGCTTCCGTCGCGTTCAAGGTCTCGATGCGCGCGCCGAAGCCCTCCGCCTGGATGAGGCGTCGTACCGCCTCGGCCTTCTCGCGCAGGCGCCGCGCCTCGCTGTCGAAGATGACGACGACCGGCGTGTAATATCCATAAGCCACAAGGCCGGACGATGCCTGGCCGATCGCGTCCTCGGTTTCAGCGACCATCAAGACGGCGTCCTGATCGATCGATCGGCTTTGTGTCTGAAAGAGCTGATCGAAGAATGGCCGCACCTTTTGCTGCCACTTCTTGCGCGTGCGCTCGAGCCGCGTGCGCGCCTCCTGGTCGTCCAGAAACATGAAGCGGCTCGACCAGCGGTAAGTCAGCGGCATGAGGTCGAGCGCGTTGAGGATGCCCGGCCAGCTCTCCGCCGGAAACCCATCGATGCCGATGACGGCGAGATAGCGATCGTCGACCATCGGCGACAGGCCGTGGTGGAATTCGGCAGTCACCACGAAATCGAGATACATCGGAATCTCGGGAAGCCGGATCGGATGGTTCTCGCCGGTAATGCAGAAGCGCACAAACTGAAACAGCTCGTCATAGCGCGCGCGGCGCACGCTGCCCTCGTCCTCGACCTCCTGCGTCTGCATGCGCCGGATCGACAGCACGTTGCCGAGATACTGCTCGACCTCGCGGATCGACGTCAGGAAGGTCTCGAGCGTCTTATCGGCGAAGGACGTCGAGCGGCTTTCGTCATCGGAATAGACATAGCGCGACAAGCCCGACTTGCGCCGTTCGGACGGCCGATAGGTCAGGATCAGCGCATGCTCGCTCTCGAAGTGCCCGGCGTTGGCTTCGAAGCGCCGGCGGCGCTCATTGTCGATCGCCCGCGTCACCGGATCGGGAAAGTGGCAATCCTCGCGCGCGGGATAGGCCAGCGCCGGCACGCGCACGGCTTCGACCTGAATCATCCATCCCGAGCCGAGACGCGCGAGCACCGCGTTGATCAGCCGCGAGACCTCGTTGCGCTCCACATCGGTCGAGCTTTCGCTGTCAGGTCCCGCGAAGTACCAGCCCGCCATGAGCGAGCCGTCCTTGAGCAGGACGACACCTGGCGCGACCAGGCCGGCATATGGCAGCAGGTCCGCGAAGGACGGGCCGGTATGTCGAAAGTCGCGCAACGCCACCATCGCCGACCTCAATACTTGCGCCAGGGCGTTGACGTCGGCCGATACTGCGGCTGGTAGCGGATGTGCCGCAGATAGACGTGCCGCATCATCGGGTCGGCCTTCGCCATCATGCGCAGGATGCCGACGATGCCGCTCCACACGAGAAGTCCCAGCAAGACCGAGAACCAGGTCAGCACGACGAAAATCAGAATGACGGCGGCAAGCCCAGTCATCAGCACCAGTTCGCGGTCGGCGCCGAGCAAGAGACTCGGACGTGACAGCGCGCGATGGATTCTTGAGTGATGAAGATTAGAGAACACCTCAGCCATGCGGCAGCTCCTCCTGCTCGCTGGCCTCGACGGTGCCGATCGATGCGCCGGATGCGCCGAACAAGCCGACAATCTGTGTTGCGCCGAGCAGGATGCCGGCGACCAGCACGACGTACATGAGCCGCCGCGCGAAATCGTTCAGCTCACCGCCGAAGATCAGCATGCCGCCGGCGACCGCGACGGCCGCCAACGCAATGAAGCCCGCGACCGGGCCCGTGATCGATTGCTGGATCTGTTGCAGCGGACCTTCCCACGGCAGGCCCCCTCCCCCGCCCGCCAATGCGGGTTGCGCAGCAATGACCAACGCAGCGCATGCGACGAGACCAAGCCCAAGGCGACGTTCAAGCGACACGTTGCTCCTCCTCCCGGCATGATTGGATTCGATATTCGCCGCGCGCGAAGCCCTCGACATGAAGAATGTCGCGCACGACGCGGCCGCGCGCGGTCTTCTCGATCGAGACGATGAGGTCGACAGCTTCGCCGATGACCGCCTGCATCGGTTGTTGGCTCGCTTCCGCCGTGAGCTGCTCGAGGCGCGTGAGCGCCGATTGCGCTGAATTCGCGTGGATCGTGGTGATGCCGCCCGGGTGGCCGGTGTTCCACGCTTTCAGAAGGGTGAGCGCGGCACCATCGCGGACCTCGCCGACGACGATGCGATCCGGTCGCAGCCGCATCGTCGACTTCAACAGGCGGCCCATGTCGATGGTGTCGGTCGTATGCAGGGCGACCGCATTGTCGGCGACGCATTGCAGCTCGGCCGTGTCCTCGAGGATGACGATGCGATGGTCGGGCGCGGAGGCGACCATCTCAGCGATGACCGCGTTGGTGAGCGTCGTCTTGCCGGAGCCGGTGCCGCCGGAGATGACAATGTTCATCCGTGACGTCACGGCGTTGCGGATCATGCGCGCCTGCGGCTCCGTCATGATCCGGTCGCGCACATAAGCGGCGAGCGGGATCACTTGCGAGGCGCGCCGGCGGATCGCAAAGGCCGGTCCGGACACGACCGGAGGCAACAGTCCTTCGAAGCGGTGAGCGCCGATCGGCAGCTCGCCGGACACGATCGGACGTTCGTCGTCGACCTCAGAGTTGAGGGCATGCGCGACACTGCCGATGATGATCTCGGCCGCGGCGTTGCTCATCTGGCCGACGCGGGCGATCCCCTGCCCTAGCCGCTCGACGAACAGGTGGCCATCAGGATTGCACATCACTTCGACGACGTTCGGATCGTCGAGCGCCGTGCAGATCGTGTCGCCCAGCGCCTCCTGCAGCTTACGGACGAGGCGCGGATGGGAGCGCAGTTGCACGGAACGCCTCCCTCTACGCCGCCGACCGGCGGAGGCCGCCAAGGTCGGATCGGTAGCCCGGCGGTCGCACGGTCGCGAAGCTGGCATCATCGGCCGGCAGTGCGCCGGCGACGCTCAGCGTCTCGCCGATCACACGGGGCTCGCCGAGGCGCCGCATCGGCCAGCGCGCCCGGTTCAGCAGCCGCTCAAACCGCACATCGGTCGCGGTAACGATCTCCCGGTAGCCCGCCCCCATCGACCATTCGATGATCGCCGCGAACAACGTCAGCGTGGCGCGGTGCAGGCCGCGCGCCGTCACTGCCTCGACGGCGCCGGTGTCGACACAGAAGCGCGAGCTTTCGATCATCCGGGGATGGGCTTCGAGCCGCCCGCCGGCCAGGAGCTGCGGGAAGGCGTCGGCCAGCATGGTCGGCCCGGTCGCCGGCAGGAGCCGGGCGCACCCCAGCACCGGCCCCCGCTCGGCGACCGCGAGGATGTAGACCGGGTTCAGTCGATCGAAACCATCGGTCTCCACCCCGTCCTCGATCTCGACGTCCCAACCCAGCCGTCCGCCGAACACCCTCGCCCTCAGGCGGTGCATGTCGGCGATCTGATCGCCGAACGTCCCCCGGTCTTCTGGCCTCACCGCAATCGCCCGCATCTCGCCTCCCGCCGTTTTGGTTGCAGACAGCGAGACGAACACGCGGGTTTCGGCGTGTCAGACCGTCGAATCCGACAGGCGGCGGTGAGCTGAGTCGCGGGAGTGAACGCTGGGTGCCGACGAAGCGGCGTGTTCAATCGTCGGAAGCGGCGTTGCGAACCCGTCGATTCCGACAGGGCCTTTGGCAGCGCGGCCGACGCGACGTGAACGCGCTAAACTATTTCCACATCAACGCAAAAGATGACTTGCGAAGAATTTCCAGCATACCGAGCGCGAGGACGTTAGGATCTCGTTAACCAATAAGTTCTTGCCAGAATCGGTTTCACGGGTAGCTTCACGGAAGAATGGCCGAAACGGCGATTTTTCCGTGACGAAGGTTCTGCCCGTGCTCAACGCGCCAAGCCGATCTGAATCTGAAACGCCGACCGTCGACCAGACCATCGGCGAGCATGCAAGTTTGCTCAGTTCGCAGATCCAGGCGATGAGCGATGCGCTGTTCCCGCCGACATCGAAGAAAACCCTACGGCGCTTCACGTCAGGCGAAGCAGGTCGCCTGATCGGCATATCCGATTCGACGCTCCGAAAGATGAGCCTGGCCGGCGAAGGCCCGACCCCGGAGACGGCGAGCAACGGGCGGCGTCTCTATACGCTCGGACAAATCAATGAAGTCCGGCAGCGCCTCGCAGAGACGATGCGCGGCAAGGACGCCACGGCCTTCGTGCCCCGTCGCTCCGATCGTGACCACCTTCAAGTCATCGCGGTCGCGAACTTCAAGGGCGGCTCCGGCAAAACGACAACGGCCGCGCACCTCGCCCAATACCTCGGACTGCACGGATATCGCACGCTCGCGGTCGATCTCGATCCCCAGGCAAGCATGTCCGCGCTGTTCGGCGTACTGCCGGAAGCCGACGTCGCGAAGAACGAGACGCTTTATGCGGCGATCAGATACGACGCGGATCGCCGGCCCCTCAGCGACGTGATTCTGCCAACCTACTTCGAAGGCGTGGACCTGGTGCCGGGCAACCTCGAACTGATGGAGTTCGAGCACACGACCCCCCTCGCCCTCACCGCCGAGGACAGAACGGAAGGGCGGCTGTTCTTTTCGCGCGTGGCACGCGCGTTCGATGAGGTCGCTGATCGCTACGATGTGGTGGTGATGGACTGCCCGCCGCAGCTCGGCTTTCTGACCTTGACCGGCCTGTGCGCCGCCACAGGCATGCTGATCACCGTCCATCCGCAGATGCTCGATGTCGCCTCGATGAGCCAGTTTCTGCTGATGACCGAGGCGCTCCTGACAGAGCTCAAGAAAAGCGGTGCCGTCCTCAAGTATGACTTCATGCGTTATTTGCTGACTCGATTTGAGCCGCAGGACGGGCCGCAGACCAAGGTCGCGGCGTTGCTCCGGAACCTGTTCGGCGACCATGTGCTCACCAACCCGATGCTCAAATCGACCGCGATATCGGACGCCGGACTTTCGAAGCAGACACTCTACGAGATCGGCCGTGAGAGCATGACGCGGTCAACGTATGATCGTGCGATCGAGGCGCTCGACGCCGTCAATGGGGAGGTCGAAGGGCTGATCCGAACGGCTTGGGGGCGCGCGAAATGTTGAGGTTATTTCGCCACTGTCGTTCGATTCGGAGCCTCCGCCGCGCTCTGGTTGGGAGCTCCCAACTCATCGCGCGAACGGGTCGATGCGGCAGCCGACAATCGCGCCAGGGACAGCGGACAGCCGGCGTGCGATCACGGCGCGTGGCGCTGCGCGCTGTGTCGAGGGGGCTTGCCGCGGCCTCAGTTGGGAGCTCCCAACTTGCCACCGCGGCGCACTTCCCGAGGCCGCGCCGTGGCAAGACGGAATGGTTAACCGGCCCTCGCCTGAGCGGGCGTCTCGCCACGCGCGACGCCTCGGTTGGGAGCTCCCAACGGACCGTTCCATGCCGCCAATCGAGCGTGACGATGCCAGCCGCACGGAGGGCGCTATGAGCCGAAAGGACGTCCTCAACAACCTCTTCACGAGCAAGTTGGGAGCTCCCAACCGCGCTGATGCGCCGGCGCGCCGGGCTGGGCACGAGCCGGTCCGCTCCGGTGCCGTCTCCGCGGTCAGCTCGGTCCTCAGCGTCATGGCCGACGACGCAAAAGCAGCGAACGAGCTCCGCGACCTGATCAAGGCCGGAACCACGGTCATCGAAATCGAACCTGGCCTCGTCGATGGATCGGCCATCGCCGATCGCCTTCCGACGCCCAAAGACCCGAAGTTTGACGCTTTGGTCGAAAGCATGCGCGCCCACGGCCAGAAAGTGCCAATTCTCGTGCGGCCACACCCGACGACGGCTGGCCGCTATCAGATCGCCTACGGACGCCGACGCCTGCGAGGTGCAGCCAACCTCGGCGCCAAGGTCAAGGCGCTGGTGCTTGAGTTGACCGATGAGGAGCTCGTCATAGCGCAGGGCCTTGAGAACGGTCCGCGCGCGGACCTGTCCTGGATCGAAAAAGCGCTTTACGCCCGCCGTCTCGAAGATGCCGGTCACGACCGCTCAACCATCATGGCCGCGCTATCGACCGATAAGGCAGATCTCAGCCGCTACATCAGCATCGCACGGATGATCCCCGTGACGCTCATCGAGGCGATCGGTCCAGCGCCCAAGGCCGGCCGTCCGCGCTGGGCGGCGCTGGCCGAGAGGCTGGAGAAGCCGGCGGCGCAGGTCGCCGCGGGGCAGGTGCTCGAGCGACCGGAATTCCAAGACGCCGACAGCGATGCGCGCTTTGCGATGGTGTTCGAGGCTTTGCGCGCTGCGCCTGCGCGACGGCGCGGCACCGTCAGCGTTTGGCACAACCCGAATGGCAAGAAGGCCGCGCGCATCGAGCGCGCCAACGGCCGCACAACAATCTTGTTCGAGGAAAAGCACGTTCCAGAGTTTGCGGCCTTTCTCGAGGACCGCTTGGACGAGCTTTATCGCGAATTCGCTAATCAGAAAGAGGAGGGCCGCACAGACGACAAGACCTGACCAGCATGCGCGTTCCGCGTCAGCGCCGGTCAATCACGTCAACCCATAACACCAGGCAAAAGAAAAGGCCCCCGAAACGGCGTCCCGGAAGCCCCTTCTCAAAGTTTGGCAACTAAGAGAATCGCACTTCCACGAATCGCCGTCAAGAGTCCTTCGGGACTAATCGCCGTTCCGGCGAGCGGATTTTCTTTGCCTTAGCGAGGCAAGGACATGGTTTCGAACTCTCTAACGACGTCCGATGGACGGCGAACGATGAAGTGTGCCCAAACGATCGATGCGACATCCGATCGTCGCGACGACCTCCGCTGGCAAGAGCAGGGGAGGTTGTCATGAACGCGCATGCAGCCGGCCTCCGCAGATCCTCGCCGGAGACCCTTAGCGCGGAAAAATTTGCGCGCACCTACCGGGAGGGAAAGGTGCCCGCCGTGACGCGCACGGCCGCGCTTCAGGTCGCCAAGCGCGCGGCGGCCGCGATGGGACTGAAAGCCGCCAAACTCGCGCTGATCGACCAGCTCTTCGGGGCGTCGAAGCCGGCTGACTGGCGCACGCCCGGCCAGCCGCCCATCATCTGGCCGTCCAATGCCCGACTCGCGCGGAGCCTGGGCCTCAGCGTCTCCACCATGAAGCACCACCTGAAAGGCCTCGTGGAGGCGGGCCTGGTCTCCTACAGCGACCATCCGACTTATCAGCGCCGCGGCCGCCGTGACGCCGAGGGCAACATCGTGGAGGCCTATGGCATCGACCTGTCGCCGATCGCGACACGGTTCGCAGAGCTGCACGACCTGGCGGAGGCCGCGGACTATGAGGCTCGCGAACGGCGGCGCCTGTCGTATCGGCGCACGGTCCTGCGCAAGGAGATCCAGTCGCTGATCATCAGCGCCGTCGAGCAGCGCCTTGCCGGACCGTGGGGCCCGCTCCAGGCCCGGCTCGATGTTCTGCGGGAGCACCGCGCGGTTGATCTCGACGACCTGCGGACGCAAGTCGAGGCGCTGGACGTGCTGCGGGAAGAGGTCGAGGGCCTCTATGGCAAAGGATTTGAGGATAGAAATTTCAACGCCACGGTATCGAAATTTCGGCCCGTACAAACTACAGCCGAACCTTCACATTCTGAATCTAGTAAGAATGAATCGAGTCGCGCTAACGCGCGACAACTCAATCCCTTAGCGGCCTTCGGCCTTTCAACCGAAAAGAAGTCTGACGAAGTCGCCACGTCCCTGCAACCGTCGAGATCGGCGGCCGACATGCTTAAAGACGACGCCCAGATGATCTCGCTGCCGCTGGTGCAGGCCGCCTGTCCGGCTGTTTGCGACTATGCGCCAGACGCCTTCGCCAATTGGCGGGAATTCCGGGCCTCCGGCCACGTGCTCTGCGCCGCCGCTGGCATCAACCCGCAGGTCTTGCAGGAGGCTCAGGCGATCCTCGGGCCTGATCTTGCCGCTTCAGCGCTCGCGATCACGGTTCAACGTTCGAACACCGGCGCCGTGGCCAAACCGGGCGCCTATTTGCGGCGGCTCGTCCAGCGGGGAAGGGACGGCGAACTGCATCTCAGCCGCTCGTTGTTCGCCCTCGCAAAGGCCGGCGAACCAGAAAGCGCGGCACATGCACCGGCAGCGATCGTCACGGAGACCTTCCCGGCGCACGGCTCGATTAGTTACGGACCGTGGGCGGCGATTGTTCGCGAGCATGCGCCAAAACCGACTCCGGACGTCGATAGCGTCGCCAATGCGTTCAGGCGCTGGGCGACGGAGAAAAGCATCGACCTGACGGCCCCGAACATCGAGCGTGTGTTCGCTGGGTTCTGCCGGAAATGGAGGATGAATTGATGCCAGCGTCAGAGGCCGGCATGCAGGGAATGGCCAGCGAATTCTTCTGCGGGACGCCTCGGCGCGCTCCCGGGCGGCGACGCTTAGTCTGCGATTTCGTCGGTGCTGAGCGCCCAGTCGGCACCGGCGAACCAGCATCGATCGGGCACGGCAGGGCGTTTCCAGATCAGGCTTCGCACCTTGTCGAGACCGCCATCGGAAAACGCCTTGGCCAGGGCCTCCGCTTCGGCTTCGTCGCCGACGGCGAGATCGCCTTCGGCACAGACAAAATGCGCCGTACTGACGGGGTGAACCGCATACCCTTTTGGCTGTCGCTCGACAGCCAATGCCGCGCCACCGTTGCTGTGGCGGCCTCCCATGCCCTCTCGTTGAGGGCCAGGACCTCCGAGCCAGAACACCAGTCGTCCCCCTGGCGCGAGATTTTCGATCCAGCGATCGGCCGGGCGGATCACGCCAAAATTGACGTAGACGCCGTTCGCGGGCGCCTGAGGCCAAGCCGCGCCGTCGCCGCAAATCACCGTGACGTTCGGACGATCCGCAAGGGCGCGAGCCGCCTGATCGGCCAGCGTCGCATCGAACTCGATCGCCGTGACCTGACCTGTCGGACCAACGAGCTCGCTCAAAATCGCGCTGTAGTAGCCGGTGCCGGCGCCGACATGGACGATGCGGTCGCCTGCTTTGACAGCCAGAGCCTGAAACAGCTTGGCATGCAACGACGGGCTGCCGTTGTTCACGCCGCGTGCCGGGTCGAGTGCGAACAGGATATCCTGATAGGTGACGACCGGATCGGCCGAGGCAAGCGATCGATACCCGCCAAATGGCGAAAGGATCGTCCAGGGCGGGTCGCCGAGGAATCTTTCGCGTGGGACGGCGGCGAACGCTGCCTCGATGCGACCATCCTCGACGCCGAGCAGCGCCAGCATCTGGCGGGCATAGGCGCGGCGCACGATCGCCAGTTCGTCGGCGGAGAAGTTTTGGTCCAAGGGCGGGGAGGGGAGAAATGTCACAGGCCGGCAGCCTTCGTCAGATTGACCCGGAATCGGTCGCGGCGACGCTGATAGCCGCGGGTCTGCTCCGCCGTGGCGTGGCCGAGCTGCTTCTGGACGTAGCGTTCGTCGACCTCGGCAGAGGAGGCGAGGCCGGCGCGCAGGGAATGACCCGCGAACTTCCCCTTCCGGTCGCCTTCGGGCAGATCGGCGCGCACGCCGGCGGCGAGGGCGGCGGCCTTGACCAGCCGCGCCACCTGCTTGTCGGTCAGCCGGTCCGGCCCGACGTCTTTTCCGCCCTCGCGGACCCGGCGGAACAACGGTCCGTGACCGATCCGGGCCAGCTTCAGCCAGGTCTGCAGGGCGACGACGGGGCAGGTGGCGTCGGAGGAGCCGCGGCCGATCTCGACCTCGCGCCAGCCGGTCTTGCCGCGCAGGGTGACGACCATGCCGTCCTTGAGGATCTCGATCCAGCCGCTGCCGTCTTCGGTCTGCTCCGGCCCGACATCGAGGCCGACCACCTCGGAGCGGCGCAGTCCGCCGGCGAAGCCGACCAGCAGCATGGCGCGGTCGCGCAGGCCGCGCAGGCTGCCGCGATCGAACGTCTCGAGCATGGCGATCACGTCCTCTGGCAGGACGGCCTCCTTCTTGACGGGCGGGCGGCCGTGGGTGCGGCGGATGCCCGCCAGAACGGTCGCGACATGGCGGTCCTGGCGGTCGAAGGCGAGGCCGCGCTGGCGGAAGTGCCAGCTCAGCGCCGACAGCCGCCGCTCGATCGTCAAGACCGCGTCAGGCTTCGGCCCGGCCTTCCCGGCGGCGCAGGCGGTGATGTAGAGCCCGAGGGTCTGGACGTCCGGGGGGAGGGGGTCGAGGGCCTGCCGCCGGCACCAGGCCGTGTAATGCCGCCAGTCCGCCCCATAGGCGCGGCGGGTGTTCTCGGCGCTGGACGCCTTGATGTAGTCGCGCGCCCGGTCGGCGAGCGGCTCGAGATGCCGCGGCAGGCCCGTGGTGGCGCCCGGAACAGGGGAGGGGAGGCCGCCCGGCGCCTCGGCCGGCGTCTCTCCGGTCGACGAACCGACATCCGCCGCCGGGCTCTCCGGCGGCGCAGGGCCGTCCTGGGTGTCGAATGCGGGGTCGCGCGGGGCGTCAGGGCTCATTTCGCTATAATGTAGGAAACGTCCGATAATGCAAGATTATCGGACGTAGTTATTTGTCGACATGCGCGGCGGTTTGATACGAAATCCGTTGCCATAAGCGCCGCGCTGTATCATGCTCCGACATGGCCCCACGCGCGCGAATCCTCCCCGAGCCCCCGCCGACGTTCGCGCCGGCGCCATCCTGGCTGCGGCGGCGTGCTCCGCCCGACACCGTCACGGAAGCCGTGTTTTACGCCGGCGCAGCGCTGGCGGCGCTGCATCCGATCGCCCGCGATGAGCACAAGCTGGGCCTCTTGTGGCGGCAGCGCCTCGCGCTCTCCTGTGCGGCGGCGCTCGCGCGCCAGGGCGGGCGCACCGAGGACGAGGCGACGCTGCGCGACCACTGGTACTTGCGCAAGCCGGGCGACGACCCGGGTCCGGGCGGCCGCATTCTCGACGCCTGGCGCCGGCTCGGCGAACGGGCGACGAGTGACGAGAAGGAGTGGATCTGGGCCGTGGCGCCCTCGCTCGGCCATGCCCTCAACTCGCTGCCGATCGAGATCGTCGAGCTCGCCGGCCGCCACACCAAGCGGGCGCACGCCATGCCGGTGCTCGCCGCGGCGGAGATCATCGCGGCGAGCGGACGTGTCCTTCCGGACGAGGGGCTGCTGCCGCTGTGGCTCGCCGACGCGGTCCTCGCCCACCAGCTCCGCTGGCCGGCGCCGGTGCCGCTGCTCGCGGCGCATCTGTCACGCGGTGCGCTGCGCAAGGCGCCGCAGCATCTCGAGGGCGAGACCGTGTTCATGAGCGCGCTCTGCACGGCCTATGCGACGGCGGCCGTCACGGCGATCGACCTCTACAACGATCTCGCCCGCCGGGCGGCACATCTGCTCGCGGTCGCGCCGACGCTGCGCGGCCGGGACGCCGACCTCACCGTCTCCGTACTGATGAGCGAGGATGCCCAGCCCGCCGAGCAGGGCAAATCGGCGAGCGACCGCTCCAGCCGACGCCTGTTCGAGCGCCTGGTCTCGCTCGGCGCGGTGCGCGAGCTCACCGGTCGTCCGACCTTCCGACTCTACGGGCTCTGACGATGGGCCGGCGCGCACGAGCCAAGGAAGGTCTCGACACTGAGCTGGCCGACCTGCCGGCGGAGATGCGCTGGCGCGAATGGATGGGTCGGGTCGAGGCCGTGATCTTCGCGTCGCCCGAGCCGGTGACGCGCGAGGCTCTCTCTCGCGTCGTCGGTCGCGAATGCAACATCGACCTGATCATCGACGACATCCGCGATGAGTTGCGCGGGCGTCCCTATGAGCTCGTCGCCGTCGCCGGCGGCTGGCAGCACCGCACCCGCAAGGTGTTCGCCACGGCGATCCGGACCGCGACCGGGCTGGGCGACCAGGTCCGCCCGCTCTCGCAAGCCGAGAGCCTGATCCTGATGTGCATCGCCTATTACCAGCCGATCACCCGCGGCGAGCTCGGCCAGTTCTTCGGAAAGGAGGTCAGCCGCGACCTGATCGGCCACCTGCGCGGTCTCGGATTCATCGCCTCCGGCCCGCGCGCGCCCCAGCCCGGCGCGCCCTACACCTATGTCACCACCAACGGCTTCCTGTCGCACTTCGGATTCAACACGTTGCGCGATTTGCCCGACATGGAAATGCTCGAGGACGCCGGCCTCCTCAGCAAGGAGAAGCTCCTCGCCGGGGAGTTCCCGGACCCCCTTCCGGAAGATGACGAAGATCGGGACGATGACGAAGAAGCTGCAGGTAGGACAGAGACAGGCTAGCCGCATTTGCCAGATGTCGGCGGCTGATCGGCTTTCGTTCATCGCCGAAGGGCTTCCGATCATCCACGCCAGCTCGATGGGGTTCTGGTCGGCCTCCGCGGAGCTGCGAGAGAAACCGCGGGAGGCGGAGGTGCTTGAGGGATTCGCCAAAGAAGAAGCGGCGAAGATACTCATCCTGCTCGATGCCGTGCGCTGTCCCGAGAAGCGGATCGCCGGCAAGCTCAACAAATTGCTCCGCTGGTTCTACGGCCACCACGAGCGGCTGATCGTCGCCCAGCTCGCGGAGTGGTGGTTCTCCAATGTCGCGGATCTTCGGAAATCGGTCGAGCCGTTGCGCAAAGTCCATGATCTCGAGGGCAACATGGGCGAATTCATCGTGCCGAACTCCACCCTCTATCGACGCGAGAGCAAACTCTACGCCGACGTCGAGGCCTACGAGGATGGCACGCCGGTCTGGAATGCGCCCGTCGTCCAGCCAACCGGCTTCCCAGCGCACATGCCCGCTGTCGTGCGGGTTATCGACGCGATGGCGGTATGCGGCATGTTCGCGCTCGCGGGGCTTAAGGCCGCGTCTGAGGTCTGGGGGCAGCTTGAGTTTCAGGAGACGGAGACGTTGCAGGATGCGGAGCGCCTGACGCAGGAACTCTTGGCGCGGTTGATTGCGGAGGGTCTGCCAAACGAATCTGCCACACAGAATCATGTCGACGCGTTGTACCGGCATTGGCCGTTGCCGATGTACAATGTCGATCTCGATCCGATCCCTGTGACACTCGAAGAGTTGAAGGCGGAGCAGGACCGCCTCTACTGGGCCGAGGTTGGCGATCCCCGGTGAGCCGGCCGGGGCAGGGGAGGTGGAATGTCGCCTAAAGCGAATAAGACCGACGATCCCGCTATCGGCCGGCCGCCCAACTGGATCAAGCCGCAGCTCACGCGCCTCGTCGAGCATGCACCCGACGGCTCGGCGTGGCTTCACGAGATCAAGTTGGACGGATACCGCATGCATGCACGCATCGACGGCGCTGATATCCGGCTTCTGACCCGGACGGGACTCGACTGGAGCCATCGCTACCGGACGACAATCTCGGCGCTTCGCGCGCTGCCTCTGCAAAACGCTTATCTTGACGGGGAGCTCTGCGCGGTCCGGTCGGATGGCGTGACATCCTTCAGCCGGCTGCAGGCCGCGATGGACGAGGGCCGAACGGGTGAGCTCGTCTACTTCGCGTTCGATCTTCTGTTTCTGAACGGCGAAAGCATAGCGCGCCGGCCGCTCATCGAGCGCAAGACGCGCCTGCAAACTCTCCTCGCGACGCAACGGCCAGGACTTCTGTTCAGCGACCACATCGTTGGAGGCGGCCCCGAATTTTACGAACACGCCTGCCGGATGACGCTCGAGGGCGTCGTATCCAAGCGCGTCGACCGAGCACATGCGCCGGGCGATCGCGGTCTCTGGGTCAAGTCGAAATGTCTCAACCGCAAAGAATTCGTCGTCGTCGGATGGACCGATCCAACAGGAAGCCGGCCGCACATTGGCTCACTTCTTCTCGGCTACTACACCGAGAATGGAAGCCTGCGATATGCCGGCCGGGGCCGGCACGGGGATCACGGTCGCCGAGCTCAAACGATTGGCTCGGCGGCTCGCGCCTCTAAAAAGAGCGCGCATGCCGCTCGATGTTCCTCCGCCGCGTGAGAGCCGCTTCGGCACGCCGCTGGAGCTCTCCCGCGTCCATTGGGTCAAGCCGGAACTCGTGGTCGAGGTGACGTATCTCACATGGACGGAAGATGGCCTGTTGCGCCAGGTTTCCTACCAGGGCGAGCGAGAAGACAAGCCGGCGCGGCAAGTCAAACGGGCAGCGCCTCACACCCTGATCAGCACGCGCGATTCGCGCCATTCTGCAAGAGCTGATTTCTCGTAGCCCTAGTCACGCCCCGGCTGGCTGCCCTGTGGGCGAAAACGCTAATCTTCCGGACGACACCGATTCTCGGATGAGACATCCCAGAGAGCGGAACGCTCGGGACAAGGTGAACGATGGCAGAAGCAGCGACGAGGCTTGAAGCGATCCGGACGTCGCTCCCGGCGATGCCGCACAACATCGAAGCCGAGCAAGCGCTGCTTGGCGCGGTTTTCATCAACAACGATGCGTTCTATCGCGTGTCGGACTTCTTGAAATCCGATCACTTCTTTGAGCCGCTGCATCGTGCGATCTTCGATGTGATGGCTGGCTTGGTTGAAGCGAACAAAATCGCGAGCCCTATCACAGTTAAGAGCTTTCTTCCTTCCGACCTGGATATCGGCGGCTTGTCGCTCTCGCAGTATCTTGCGCGTCTGGCGGCCGAAGCCACGACCGTCATCAATGCAGCAGATTATGGTCGCACCATCTACGATTTGGCGATCCGCCGCGAGTTGATCAACATCGCGGACGATATGCGCGACGCGGCGTTCAATTCAGCCGTTGACTCCGAACCACGCGAGCAGATCGAGCATGCGGAGCAGCGACTGTACGAGGTCGCGGAAACAGGCCGGTTCGGCAGCGGGTTCGAAACGTTCGACGAGGCTCTGACACAAGCGATCGACAAAGCCGCGCTCGCCTACCAATGTGACGGAAAACTCTCCGGCCTGCCGACAGGTCTCAAAGACCTCGATGCAAAAATGGGAGGGCTCCAACCATCGGACCTCATCATCATTGCTGGTCGGCCCGGCATGGGCAAGACGTCGCTCGCGACGAACATCGCCTACAACGTCGCCCGAGCATATGAGCCGTCCGACATCAGCGCCGGTTCTGTGCAAGCCCGTTCCGGCGGCATTGTCGCTTTCTTCTCGCTGGAAATGTCATCGGAGCAGCTAGCGACGCGCATCATCGCGGAGCAGTCGGAGATCTCGTCTTCCAGCATCCGACGCGGCGAGATATCGGAGAACGACTTCGATGCATTGCTTCAGCGACGGCAGGAGATTCGACGGATACCACTCTTTATCGACCAGACTGGCGCTCTCACAATCGGTCAAGTGGCTGCTCGCGCGCGACGTCTCAAGCGACAGCGTGACCTCGATCTGATCGTCGTCGATTATATCCAACTCATGCAAGGTACGACGAAACGCGCTGCGCAAAACCGCGTGCAGGAGGTGGCGGAGATCACAACCGGCCTGAAGGCGCTCGCCAAGGAGCTTAACGTCCCCATCGTCGCCTTGTCGCAACTGTCGCGAAACGTCGAGAACCGGGAGGAAAAACGACCGCAACTGTCCGACCTGCGCGAATCCGGTTCGATAGAGCAAGATGCCGACGTTGTGCTGTTTGTCTTTCGTGAAGAATACTACCTCAAGAATCGCGAGCCGACGCCCGGTACCGAGGCTCATCTGAAATGGCAGGGGGACCTTGAGGTATCGCGTGGAAAGGCTGAGATCATTATCGGAAAGCAGCGGCATGGCTCGACGGGCACCGTGAATCTGTCGTTTCAGGGTGAATTCACCCGATTTGCTGATCTTGTTCACGCGAACAGAGTTCCATTTCAGGGGTCCTAAGCGCCACGACGCCGTCCGCACCGCTATCGCCGAGCGGATTGTGCGCGATCGTTTCCAGGGCAGGGCGCGGCGAGAATTGTTTGCGCACGAGCTTCGCGGCTACTCGGTCTTTGCCGTGAACAACCCCGGCCCTCTCTCGTTGATCGACCTACGGCACGAGGGCGCAAGCCTCTTAGGCGCGCCGACTGACGCCGTCCGCGGCCGCGCCCATCAAGCCGGCCGCACGTTAAGTCAGCAGCTTTACGATCAGACGTCAGCGGGCGGCATCGTGTATATGTCGCGAATTACCAATCGCGAATGCGTTGCCGTCTACGATCGCGCTGTTGCGGAGAAGCTCGTAGTCAACGCTCCGGTCACAGCGCCCATCCGCTTAGCGTCACTGCCAACCGATCCGCGCGCGTTGCATATTGAGGTGCTGGAGGATGACGATCGCGACTGACGATCATGCAGCGCGGCGCGTTTGACGAAGCACCTCTGCATACCAATCCAACTCGCTGAAGCAGTGTCCCCAGTTCGCCGCCTTCTTTGGATGCGACGTAACCCAGGACTTCAACCCGCTGAAAGACGCAGATTTCAGAAAGTGCGGGAATGGCGGCGGCTCATCTGGCCGCACCGGGAGACCAAAGCGGCGAGAAAGCCGCTGCAAATCGCCTCGTGAAAAGCCCGCGAGAAGTATGCGTTCTGATGGGGGTGCACCGTCGCAAATCCACCAGCCTTCGGATTCGGCGTTAGCTCGCCTTTGTTGATAGAAAATGGCCGACGAGCCGAGGAGCGCCGTATGACGTTGCGGCTTCCCGATCGGCCGGGCGCTGATAAGCGGGCCGGCGCTCCCCAGTTCGCCTCGAAAGACGATGTCGTTGATCACGGTCTGGAAGAACGTGAGGTCGCTCGCCATAGCTAAGGCCCAAAAGCCGAATCAGATGAATCGTAGCATGCGAGCTTGGCATCGCAGGCGTCGATCAGCCTTTTCTCGCGGCGTAGAACTCGACATACATGCGCATCGGCGTGCTCGCTGGCGCAACGTCGTGCAATTGCTCCGGCCGGACGACGCCGGGCTTTCCCGGCTCGAGCACTGTCTCGCTCGGCGGCTCGTAAATCCGATAGGTCAGCTTGCCTTCGAGAACGTGGATTAATGCCCATGTCCCCGCCTTCGTGCTGTGTTGTTTCCGAAGCGCCGCCGGCAGGGTGTCCTGATCGAACTCCGGAGAGCGGCTATAGGCTTCGACGTCTGCAGGAAGGTCATTCATGGCAGCATGATCCCGACGCTAGAAGCCATATCGCTCGTCGGCCCAACGCAGCAGCACCTTCGCATCATGATCCGGCAGGCGCACGCGCGCCTCGCGTAGGCCTTGCGCGATCGTCTCGCCGACTTCGGGAGAGACTTTGTTGCCATGCGTCATCAGGAAAAACCACGCGAACGGCAGGCCCATCTCCCGGTCGATCGCCTCGATGCGATCCATGAGCATGTGGACGGATGAATCGCCCGCCTCCAGGCGCTCGTCCGGCAGACGCAGTGGACGGGGGATGAACGCGACCTCGCGTTCACCCTTGTGTTCGTAATCCCTGATGTCGAGCGCCCAATGCTCGTAAACGCGGCTCGCCCGCGCGCTCGACTGCTCCCAGTCCTGAAAGAAGCGGACCTCTCGCGGCGTGAAATCGAAGTAGTTGGGCTGCAAGTCGAGAAACGGCGTCCGCGTGCCGTCGGAGCTGACCCACGCGCTCCGCTCTAATTCCGGCCGTCGCGCCTCCCGCTTGTCGCGTTCGAGACGCGCGCAGCGCGCGAGAAAAGTACGGACATACACGACGCTGCTGGCGCGATTCAGCCTGTAAAGCGGACCAGCAAGCACCTTGTCGTCTGACATTTCGTCGTGAGTGATCCATGACGGATCGAGCAGTTCCTCTTTGCCCCAAGGCCGGCGTGATGGGTTGACGATTGGACCCGCACACCATTCGGTCTCACGACCGAGCGCAACCTGCACATAGTCAGCCGCGCCCGATCCTGTCGGCGCGAAGGCGTAAACGCTGTTGCCGTGCCATTCCGAGATCTGGAGATCAGTGTCCTGCAACCGTCGCCAGACCGTTGCGATGTCTCCATTGTCCTTCGCAAGCTCGGCTTCCATCCAGGGCCCATACTCAGCGATATGTGTTCCGTCGGCGGCCAGCACCGAGCGCGTGTCCCGCCAATACGGGTCGTCAACGCTCGCGGCCAAGAACAAAAACCCTGGGAAGGCCTCGCTCAATGCCCGCGCCAAAGCGGTCTCGTCGGCGCCCGCCGGAAGACGCGCCAGAATCGCCTCGACAGAAGCGCGATCAGGCAGCCTGGCAGGTCCGTACTCCGAAATCTCAGCCATGTGGCCACCTTATCATTTTGGCCCCGCCGGGTCCTTGCCCGGCTCCGCCGATCAGGAAGTGGATGTGGGCCAGGCCCCAGATCCACCATGCGAGGGCGCCGCGCAGCTTGATGCGGCCGAAGTCGATGACGGCGAGGCGCTTACCGATCCGAACGCCGGCGCCGGCAAGCCGATGCACGGTCTCAAGGCCGCCGAAGCCGGTCGGCGCGTTCGTCATGCCTCACTCGGCCCGGCATCCGCCGGGTTGAGATGATGTTCGAGCGCTTCGATGCTGGCGATCACGTCGGCGAAGGCCGGCGGCGTGCCGAAGATCATCTCCGTCATACGCTGATAATCGGCCGCGAGCTTGGCTCGCATGCCTGGCGTCGGGACGAGGCGATAGCTGCCCGGCACGGCGCGGTCGTATCGGTGATCCGGCGCGCGAAACATAAGTTCCTTGTGCTGTCGGCAGGCTTCGGCGAGATCGCGTAGAGACGCGGTCGCGACACCATAGTCCGGATGCGACCAGATCTGATGGACGTCGTAGTAATGACGTGAGTACCGATTGAGATCAGGCACGGGCCGTTCGGGATTGGCCTCCTCACGCCGCTTCTCCGTCATCTCCGTCATTGCATGCAGGATCAGCACCTTCTCCCAGAAGGTGCGCTCGGGTTTGACCGTCATCACGTTGCGTACCGTGAGGTCCATGCCTTCCGGCATTTCGTCGGCGATGTAGGGGACGATCTCGCGTGGCTCTGCCGGCTCCGGATCGGGGCGCGCGCCGCCCTCGATGCGGACCGCGGCCTGCACATAGTTCTGCGCGGAATCGAAGACGCTCTTGTAGCTGACAACCAGAATGTCGAGCGCGTCCTTGTTGCGATAATTGTCGAAACCGAAGCCGAGCGTGAAATGTCCCGGCTGCTCGATCGCTTCCTCGACGGCCGCGATCTCCTTCGCGAGCCGCTCCTTCAGCGGACCGGAGATGTATTGACGCGCCGCCTCGTCGACCTTCTCGGCGAGCGCGCGCTGCTGCTGGTTGATGGAGGGCAGGGCGGCGATGTCGGCTTCGAGCGGGACGTGCAGATCGGCCTTGTAGATGCCGATGTCGATGTCTTCTGAGAACCTGCGGATCAGTCCATATGCCTTGCTGAGGCTCGTACCGCCCTTGAAGTAGAGACCGATCGGATCGTCTCCGCGCCGGTTGAACAGGAAGTCGAGCACCCAGCAGACATAGAGGTCCTTCTCGACGTTCTGCGCCTGCGTTTCGAGATGCGCGGCGACCGTCTCGAAGAGAGCGCGGCGGTCGTCGACGCTCGATCGCAGGACTTCAATGAACGTCTTCTGCATGATCGTCCTTCGCGCGGTCGATGTCCGGCGCATTCTCGCTGTGATCTTCAGCAAGCCGGCGCGTGATTGTCTCGATCAGCGGATACATCCAGGCCGGGACCGCGTGGATGTTCTCGCGCAGATCGTCCGCGACCTTGTCGCGGTTCGGATCGCGCGCGAGATGGCGAACGATGCCGTTTACGGCGGCGTCGAGGCTCGCCTTCTCATCCCGAAACCATGTCAGCGCCTGGACGACGCGCATGGCCGGCCGCCCGGCCCAGAACGCCGTCTTCGCCGCGACGCGTTTGAAGTCGAGCTTGTAGATGACCGGCCTGGTCGCCTTCGGATCGCCGACGCTCGCCTCGATCTCGATCGTCCGGGGATAGGTGTCGGCGTAGATCGTCGAGCGCGCCGGGACGGCCGTCGTCAGGCCGAGATCGTTCGCGGCGGTCATGCCGTCGACGAGGACGCGCAGCTTGTCGCGCCGGACGATCGCGTCGATGAACGAGGCCCGCGGCGGAAACACCATCTTGCCGGTCAGCTTGCTGACGCCGGGCTTGTCGTAGAGGCCGCGATAGGGCCGGCGGATGTCGCCGCGCAGGGTCAGCCGCTGCAGCGCCTTCTCGACGGCGTTCGGCGTCCCGATGTCGAGGAAATCGGCGCGCGACCACACCCCGGCCGGCGCCGCCTGGGCGATCCGGGCATGGATGCGGTCGAGGGTGTCCGACGTCGGGTCTGGCATGGAGCCGCTCGTTTCTGGCCAAAGATTATATATAAAAATTGGTCAGTAGCAATCTGATACGCGCACTGACCAAAATTTCTACTCAAACTTTGGTCAGTGGAACCCGTCTCGCCCTCTTTCTTCCTCCGGATGACCCCTCCGCAGGCCGAATCTAATGAGTCCGATTGACTCTCCAGGGTGACGAGAACAAACATAGAACATACCCAATGCGGAGAGCGTTGCAAAGGACATGAGTACGTCCGCCCCCCGATCAGTCGTGTCCGAGCTCCGGGCACGCATCGCCCGGCTTGAGGGCAGGACCGCGCATCAGCGCGCGGTCCTGCCCTTCGGCGTGCCGGCGATCGACCGGGTTCTTCCGGAAGGAGGGTTGCTGCGCGGCGCACTGCATGAGGTCGCCGGCGGCGGCAACGGCGCCGTGGACGGCGCGGCCGCCGCCCTGTTCGCCGCCGGCATTGCGGCGCGCAGCGGCGGCAAGGTGCTGTGGTGCGTGACCCGGCCCGACCTGTTCGCGCCGGCGCTCGCCCAGGCCGGTCTCGCGCCTGGCCGCGTCGTCTATGTCGAGTGCGGCGACGAGAAATCCCTGCTCGCCTATTTCGAGGAGGGGTTGCGGCATCCCGGATTGGGCGCCGTCGTCGCCGAAGTGTCGCGTCTCTCCATGACCGCCTCGCGCCGGCTCCAGCTCGCGGCCGAGGCCTCCGGCACGCTCGGCCTCGCGATCCGGCGGTGGCGACGTCAGACCGAGGCGGCAGATTTCGGGATGCCGACGGCGGCAACGACGCGATGGCGCGTGTCGGCTCTGCCGTCGGCGCCGCTGCCGGTCCCCGGCGTCGGGCGGCCGCGCTGGCTTCTCGAGCTCATCCGATCGCGCGCCGGAGAATGTGCGGATTTCGTTGTGGAGGCGTGTGATGACCAGGGTCGTCTCGCTCTTCCTTCCAGCCTGGCCGACGGACAGGGTGCGAAGGATGTTGGGCGACGCCGCGCCTCCGCCTGAGACGCCGATCGTTCTTGTCGGCCGCGAGGGCCGCCGACGTGAGATCCTGGCCGCCGATGCGGCCGCGCAGCGCGCCGGCCTGCGCGTCGGCATGGCCGCCAGCAAGGCGCAGGCGCTGGTGAGGGATCTCGTCATGCGCGACGCCGAGCCGGACGCGGACTTCGCCGCGCTCGAACGGCTCGCGCTCTGGGCGCTGCGCCGCTATTCGCCGATTGTCGCGGCTGACCCGCCCGACGGCCTCGTCATCGAGGCGGCCGGCGCCACCCATCTTCACGGCGGCGAGACCGCCATGCTCGCCGACATGGTGGCGCGCCTGAAAGCCGCCGGCCTGTCCCCACGCGCGGCGATGGCCGACACCTGGGGCGCGGCGCATGCGCTCGCGCGCTTCGCCGCGCGGCCGACGCTTGTCGTTCCCGCCGGCGAGAGCGCCGCGGCGATCATGTCCCTGCCGATTGCCGCCTTGCGGCTGCAGTCCACGACCGTCGACAGCCTGCGCCGGCTCGGCCTCGACCGGATCGGCGATCTCGAGCGCACCCCGCGGGCGCCGCTCGCGCTGCGCTTCGGCTCTGACATCGGCCGCCGCCTCGACCAGGCGATGTGCCGTGTCAGCGAGCCGATCGACCCGATCCGTCCCGCCGAGATCGCCGAGGTGCGGCGGCAGTTCGCGGAACCGATCTCGGCGGCCGAGACGATCGCCCGCTACATCGCCAAGCTGGTGAGCGAGCTTTGCATCCTGCTCGAGGCGCGCGGGCAGGGCGCGCGGGGCCTCGACCTTCTCTGTCACCGTGTCGATGCGCGAATGGTGGCGGTCCGCGTCGGGACGGCCTTGCCCGTGCGCGACGCCAAGCGGCTGACGCGGCTCCTCGCCGAAAAGATCGAGACCATTGATCCCGGCTTCGGCATCGAGCTCATGCGGCTTGCCGCGACGATCGCCGAGCCCTTGGACGCGAAGCAGATCATCTCCGATCTCGCCTCCCCGCCGGAGGCGGACATCAGCGACCTGATCGACACCCTGTCCAATCGCATCGGCGGCGAACGACTCTATCGCATCGTGCCGGTTCAGAGCGACGTGCCGGAACGATCGGTCGCGCGCGCGGCGCCGGCATCGCCCGACGCCGGTGCCTCTTGGTCGGGATCGTGGCCGCGGCCGGTGAGGCTCCTCGCATCGCCCGAGCCGATCGAGACCGTGGCGCTGTTGCCCGATCATCCGCCCGTGACATTCGTCTGGCGGGGTGTGCGCCGGCGCGTGCGGCGCGCCGACGGGCCCGAGCGGATTTTCGAGGAATGGTGGCGCAGTGACGCCGAACTCGACGCCGTGCGCGACTACTTCCGCGTCGAAGACGACGGAGGCGAGCGGTTCTGGATTTTCCGCGCCGGCGACGGCGAGCACGGCGAGACCGGCTCACAGCGCTGGTACTTGCACGGAATCTTCGCATGAGCGGCCCGCGCTATGTCGAGCTGCAGGCGACGTCGCACTTCTCGTTTCTGCGGGGAGCGAGCAGCGCCGAAGAACTGTTCGCGCAGGCGGCCATGCTCGGCATCGAGGCGCTCGGCATTGTCGACCGCAATTCCCTGGCCGGCATCGTCCGGGCGCATGAAGCCGCCAAGGTGACGGGCGTGCGCCTCGTCGTTGGCTGCCGCCTCGACCTCGCTGACGGCTTCTCGTTGCTGGCCTATCCGACCGATCGCGCCGCCTATGCGCGGCTGTGCCGCCTGCTGTCGGAAGGCAAGCGCCGCGCCGGCAAGGCGAAGTGCCATCTCGAGTGGCGCGATGTCGTCGCCTATGGCGAGGGCCTGATCGCCATCCTTCTCCCGGATGACGCCGACGCGCCCTGCGCCGAACGGCTGCGCCGCCTGCGCGAGGCGTTCGGCGATCGCGGCTACCTCGCATTGACGCTGCGCCGCAGGCCGAACGACCAGCTCAGGCTGCACGAGCTGGCGAACCTCGCGGCGTCGCTGCGCGTCGAGACCGTCGTGACCAATGACGTGCTGTTTCACGAACCTCGGCGTCGCGTCATGCAGGATGTCGTCACCGCCATCCGCCACAACGTGACGATCGACGCCCTCGGCTTCAGGCGTGAGCGGCACGCGGATCGTTTTCTCAAACCACCCGAAGAGATGCACCGCCTGTTTGCGCGCTACCCGGAAGCGCTTGCGCGCACAGTCGGGATCGCAAAGCGCTGCACCTTCTTGCTCTCGGAGCTCGAGTACCAATATCCGGAAGAGCGCAGCAAGCCGGACCTCACGCCGCAGGAGGCGCTGGTGAAGTTCACATGGGAAAGCGCCGCGGAGCGCTATCCTGAGGGCGTGCCCGACAGGGTGCGCAAGATCCTCGCGCATGAGCTCGCGCTGATCCGCACGCTCGATTACGCCCCGTATTTTCTCACCGTCAACGCGATCGTCCGCTTCGCACGATCGAAGGGAATCTTATGTCAGGGGCGCGGTTCGGCCACCAATTCCGCCGTCTGCTACGTGCTCGGCATCACATCCATCGACCCGGATCGCAACGACCTGCTGTTCGAGCGCTTCGTCAGCGTCGAACGCAAGGAGCCTCCCGACATCGACGTCGATTTCGAGCATGAGCGGAGGGAGGAGGTTATCCAGTGGGTCTATGAGACCTATGGCCGCGACCGGGCGGCTCTGTGTTCGACTGTGATCCGCTACAGGTCGAAAGGGGCGCTGCGGGATGTCGGCAAGGCGCTGGGCCTGACCGAAGACACAATCAAGATGCTGTCCGGCCAAGTCTGGGGCTGGTCACGGACCGGCATCGAGGACAAGCACGCCGCCGACCTCAACATGAATCTCGGCGACCGGCGCCTGCGCCTCGCGCTCGAGCTGGCGCGCGCGCTGATCGGCACGCCGCGCCATCTCAGCCAGCATCCTGGCGGTTTCGTTCTGACGCGCGAGAGGCTCGACGATCTCGTGCCGATCGAGCCCGCGGCGATGGCTGGACGGCAAGTCGTTGAGTGGGACAAAGACGATGTCGACGCCTTGCGCATGATGAAGATGGATTGTCTCGCGCTCGGCATGTTGTCCTGCATGAAACGCGCCTTCGATCTCTTGTCGGAGCACAAAGGCGTCGCGCTCGATCTCGCGACCATTCCCGCCGAGGACCCGCGCACCTACGCGATGATCCGGCGCGCCGACACGCTCGGCGTGTTCCAGATCGAGAGCCGGGCGCAGATGAGCATGTTGCCGCGGCTCAAGCCGCGCACCTTTTACGACCTCGTCATCGAAGTCGCGATCGTGCGGCCAGGACCGATCCAGGGCGACATGGTGCATCCGTATTTGCGCCGACGCGAGGGCAAGGAGGACGTCGTCTATCCGACGCCCGAGCTCGAGGCAGTGCTGGGTAAGACGCTCGGCGTGCCGCTGTTTCAGGAACAGGCGATGCGCATTGCGATCACGGCGGCCGGCTTCTCGCCCGGCGAGGCCGACCAGCTCCGCCGGAGCATGGCGACGTTCAAACACACGGGCGGCGTCTCGGCTTTCAAGGACAAGCTCGTCAACGGTATGATCGACAACGGCTACGCCCGCGACTTTGCCGAGAAGACGTTCTCGCAGCTCAAGGGCTTCGGCAGCTATGGCTTTCCTGAAAGCCATGCCGCTTCGTTCGCGTTGCTGGCCTATGCCTCTTCCTGGATGAAATGCCATCACGCGGATGTCTTCTGCGCGGCCCTGCTCAATGCCCAGCCGATGGGATTCTATGCGCCGGCGCAAATCGTTCGCGATGCGCGCGATCACGGCGTCGAGGTGCGCCCCGTCGACGTCAACCGATCCCGATGGGATTGCACCCTGGAGCCGACCGAGGATGAGGACCGCTTCGCAGTCAGACTCGGCATGCGCATGGTGCGCAGCCTGGCCAATGGCGACGCCGCGCAGATCATCGCCGCCCGCGGCGATCGGCCGTTCTCGTCGGTCGACGATCTATGGCGCCGCGCCGCCGTGCCGGCCGCCGCGCTCGTTCACCTTGCCGACGCCGATGCGTTTCGTCCGGCTTTCGGTCTTCCACGGCGCGATGCGATGTGGGCGATCAAGGCGCTGCGCGACGAACCGCTGCCGCTCTTCGCGGCCGCCGCTTCGCGCGAAGCGAGGACCGTGCCGGAGATCCACGAGCCGGCCGTCGCGCTGCGCCCCATGAAAGCCGGCGGCGAGGTGGTCGAGGACTATGGCCATGTCGGCCTGACGCTGCGCGCGCATCCGCTGTCGTTCCTGCGCGCTGACCTCGCGCGCCGGCGGATCGTCACCTGCACCGAGGCGATGGCGGCGCGCGACGGCCGCTGGCTCGAAGCCGCCGGCCTCGTTCTGGTGAGGCAGATGCCCGGATCGGCCAAAGGCGTGATGTTCATCACGATCGAGGATGAGAGCGGTATCGCCAATCTCGTCATCTGGCCCCAGGTCTTCGAGCAATACCGGCGCGTCGTGCTTTCGGCCGGCTTGCTTTCGGTCCGTGGGCGGATTCAGCGGGAAGGGGAGGTGGTGCATCTCGTCGCGCGTCATCTGTCCGATCTGTCCGGCGAACTGGCCAGCGTTGGCGAGCGCGACGACGCCTTCCCGCTCCCGCATGGCCGCGGCGATGAGCTCCACCACGGCAGCCCGACGCCCGATCCTCGCAGCGTGCCGAAGGGCCCACGGCCGAAGAACATCGTGGATCCTTTATGCCGATCTCGGCATAAGGGATCTTATCCCGAGTCCGACACTATGCCGATGAAGCTCCCCAAACCGCGAGACTTTCGATAGATCGGACTCTTCGGCTCGGCATAGTGTTTCGTCCTTTCCTGCAGCAACAGGCATGGGAGAAAATCCCATCCACTTCACCTGGTCACAAAGGACCTAGCGAGGGGAAAGCGATTCAATGATGCGGCAATCGGCGACGACCCCGCAGCCGCACTGATCAATCATTCGATCGAGTTCCTTCTTAAGCGAACGCAAGTCGGCGATCTTGCGCACGACTTCGGCGCGATGTTCCTTGGCGATCGCGTCGATCGCCACACAGGACTGGTTGCGATCATCCGACAGCGTGAGCAGTGCGCGAATCTGATCCAGCGAGAAGCCGAGATCGCGCGCCCTGCGAATGAAACTCAGCCGGTTAAAATGCCCCCTGTCGTAGGAGCGGTAGTTCCCGCTGGTCCGAGCCGGAGCGGGCAACAGTCCGGATTTCTCGTAAAATCGAACTGTCTCAACCTTGGTGCCGGTTTCGCGAGCCAATTGTCCGATCGTCAGAATTTTCTCGTCCATCGCTTGAGCCTGTAGTGACTACAGGGAATAGGTAAGGCGTCACTTCATCAGAGTCGAGGTGACACGATGGCTGCCGCGAGCCCGCTCAAGCTGCAGATCGAAGGCATGGACTGCGCAGCCTGCGCGCTGAAAATCGAGGCCGCGATGGAGCGGCTGCCCGGCGTCAGCGACATCAATGTCAGCTACGCGGCCGGAACGCTGGCGCTGAACGTCGATCAGGACAGAACTTCTCAACGCACGATCGAGGAGAAGATCAGGACGCTGGGCTACCAGCCGGCCGGCTCGGCGCCGGGAACCCAAACCGCTCTGCCGACAAAGCGCGCAAGGGACCCTTGGTGGCGGGGAATGAAGGCGCGGCTGGTGTTCATGACCGGCGCGCTGTTCGCCACCGCCTTCGTCGCGAGCTTCTTCCTGCCCGCGTGGGATACATGGCTCTACGCGGGCGCGGCGCTGGTCAGCGTCGTGCCCTTTGCCCGCCGTGCGGTTGCCGGGGCGTTGGAAGGCTCGCCTTTTTCCATCGAGACGCTGATGACGGTCGCAGCGCTCGGTGCCGTCGCGATCGGTGAGACCGAAGAGGCCGCGGTGGTCATCTTCCTGTTCGCCGTCGGCGAGCTTCTGGAGACGGTCGCGGCCGGGCGGGCGCGCGCCGGCATCGAGGCGCTGATCGACCTTGTTCCCCGCACCGCGTTCCGGCTCGACCCGTTGGGCCAGACCGAAAGCGTGCCCGTGGAGGCGCTTGCGATCGACGATCGCGTCGTGGTGCGGCCGGGCGACCGGGTACCATCCGACGGCGTGGTCGAGGACGGCTCGTCGGAGGTCAACGAAGCCCCGGTGACGGGCGAATCCGTGCCGATCCTGAAGGAGCCGGGCGCCAAGGTCTTTGCCGGCTCGATCAACGCCAATGGCGAGCTGCGGGTCAGGATCACCCGTGTCGCGGCCGACAACACGATCGCGCGCATCATCCACATGGTCGAGGAGGCGCAGGAATCGAAGGCGCCAACCGCGCGCATGATCGACCGCTTCTCGAAATACTACACGCCGGGCGCGATGATCGTAGCGGCGCTCATCATCGTCGTTCCGCCGCTGGCCTTCGGCGCCGACTGGATGACATGGATCTATCGCGGTCTCGCCACGCTGCTGATCGCCTGTCCCTGCGCGCTGGTCATCTCCACGCCCGCGGCGATCGCATCCGGCCTTGCCGCAGGCGCGCGTCAGGGTCTGCTCATTAAGGGCGGCGCGGCGCTTGAGACGCTCGGCAAGGTCGTGACCGTCGCCTTCGACAAGACCGGCACGCTGACGCGCGGCCATCCCAAGGTGACGGACGTGATCGCGCTGTCCGGGTCGGAGGACGACGTACTCGCCAGGGCAGCGGCCGTCGAGCGCAATGTCAGCCATCCGCTCGGTATCGCGATTGTCGAAGCCGCGCAGGAGCGCGCGCTGGAGCTTCCGCAGGTCTTCGGCGGCGGCATTGCCGTGCCCGGCAAGGCGGTAACGGCGCGGCTCAAGTCCGGCTTTGCCTCGGTCGGCTCGCCGCGCCATGCCGCCGAAGGAACCGAAATACCGGCCGATGTGCGCGACCGCATCCTTGCGCTTGAAGCCAAGGGCAAGACGGTTGTCGTGCTGATGACAGGCAAGGCCATCGAAGGACTGATCGCGCTGCGCGACGAACCGCGCGACGATGCCGCTGAAGGCATTCGGCGACTGAAGGAACGCGGCGTCAGGGTGCTGATGCTGTCGGGCGACAATCAGCGCACCGCAAGCGCTATTGCATCAAGCCTCGGCCTCGAAGCCAAGGGCGAGCTTCTTCCCGATGCCAAGCTCGCCGAGATCGGCCGACTGAAGGAATCCGGACCTGTCGCGATGGTCGGTGACGGGATCAACGACGCCCCAGCACTCGCGGCGGCCTCTGTCGGCGTGTCGATGGGCGGGGGCACCGATGTGGCGCTGGAAACCGCCGATGCGGCCCTGCTCAGGGACCGCGTAGAGGGTGTCGCCGGCCTCGTCGCGCTCTCTCAGGCGACGCTCGGCAACATCCGGCAAAACATAACCATCGCACTCGGCCTGAAGGCCGTGTTCCTCGTCACCACGCTGTTCGGCGTGACGACGCTTTGGATGGCGATTCTGGCCGACACCGGCGCGACCGTTCTCGTCACCGCCAACGCGCTGCGGCTCCTGGCCTATGGCTCTTCGAAGCAATGAAGCGTCGTCAGAGAAACGACGCCGGCGGCGCTTGCCATTCCCATCTTAATTGCGATGCGTCTGTAGCGACCAGCATAATGCTTCTTACAGGTCCTTGCTCCCGTACCGGTCGTGGCTGAGGCGCGCGTAGAGCGAAGCAACAAGCGCGACGTTGGCAAGCGCGATGGTGAAGAGGATAGCGAGGGTTGCGTCTGCTCCAAAGCTGTCGATCAGCACTGCGCCCAAAGAAGGAGATGCGGCCTGCATGATGAGGCTCGGCATTGCGATGCGGCCCATGATCGAAGCGTAACGGTCTCCTCCGAAGACGGCGAGCGGCAGCGTGCCTCGCGCGATCGACTCGATGCCGATGCCCGTACCATAGAAGATGAGTGCGGCCGCAACGACTGGAATGCCCACCCAGAGAAGCCCAATGCCGGCCGCCACGAACACCGTCGATGCGAACTTGGTCCAGATCGGATGATGAAACCGGCTGATCGTCATCTCGATCGCGCGCGCCCCGACCTGCGAGGGCCCGACGATCGCACCGAGCGCGACGGCCGCCGCAAGAGCGATGTCACGGGCCTGAAGGATCATCAGCAAATGCACGGAGAGCAATGCGGAGATCATCGAGCTGATGGTGATGGTGAGCGTAATCAGGACGAACAGGGACGTCGACCCCGCCGGCCGCGGGTGAGCAACAGCATCGCCATCATGGTCGCCAACCTTTGCGCTCCGGATCAACTCGCGCTTCGGCTCCCTCGGCATTGCAAAGATATAGAGCGGCAGGAGCACGGCGAGATGGATGCCCGCATAGATCAGGCAGGCATTGCGCCAGCCGAACTGCGATACGAACAGGGCTGACAGCGGCCAGCAAACAGTGCTGGCAAAGCCGCCAAACAGGGTCAGCGTTGTGATCGCCGTTCGCGCCCGCTCTCCATACAGGCGGCCCAAGGTCGCGAACGCGGCGTCGTAGAGGCCGGCGCCCATTCCGATGCCGAGCAGGAGCCACGAGAAGATGTAGGCCGGCAGATTGGGCGAGAGCGCGAGACCCGTCAGTCCCAGCGCGAGAAACACAGCGCTGGTCGCAAGTACAGCGCGCCCGCCAAGCCGCTGGATACTGTCCCCGACGCGCGGCGACACGATCCCGGCGACCAGGAGGCCGAGAGAGAGCCCGCCGACGATCCATGCCAGCGACCAGCCGGTATCGGCCGCGATCGGCTGCGCCAGCACCGCCAGCAGATAGTAGGAAGAGCCCCACGCCAGAATCTGTGTCACACCGAGGACGGGAATGACCACAAGAAGCCTTGGCGGCCGATAGGTCGAGGTAAGCACCTCCGCCACAGGGACGCTTACGCGGCAACGCCGCAGCCGCATCCCTTCTTGCCCTCGTCCTTCGCCACGGCGTCGGCAACGCAACAGGCGTCGGCCCTGTCCGGTGCGGGCCCGCCGCAGCATGCGGCCGCCGCGCTGCCCTCCACGGAGAAGGACGTGTTGCAAACGCCCGTCTCGGGAAGCACGAGTTGGACATTGTCGGCGGCCGCCATGTCGCCGGCGAGCGCGGCGGCGACGGAGCGCACCTGCTCGTAGCCCGTCAGCAGCAGGAAGGTCGGCGCGCGGCCGTAGCTCTTGATGCCGACGGTGTAGAAGCCTCGCTCGACATGGGCGAGTTCGCGATGCCCGTGCGGCGGGACCGATCCGCAGGAATGCTCATTCGGGTCGATCAGCGGGCCGAGCGCCTTGGTGCTTTCGAGCAATGGATCGAGATCGAGCCGCAGTTCGCGCGTCAGCGAGAGGTCTGGACGCTGGCCTGTCGCAGCAATGATCCGATTGACCGGGCCGATGCTGCGCGGACCCGCCGCCGTCTCGCCGTCGATCATGATCCGGCCGTCTGCCTCGCGGATGCGGATGATCGTGAAACCCGCAAAGAGCGACACGCGGCCGTTCTCCACCAATGCCCGTGTCTGCGCCCCAAGCTCGCCGCGCGCCGGCAACTGGTCAGCATCGCCGCCGCCATAGATGCGCGCGAGGTTGGTGCTGCGTGTCGACCAGATTGCCGTCGTAGCCGGGTCAGCGTCCGACAACCGCGCGAGATCGAGCAGCGCGTTGGCCGCAGAATGACCGGCCCCGACCACCAATGTCGTCTGCCCGGCATAGAGGCGCCGGTCCCGGCCGAGCACGTCGGGGATGCCATAGGCAATGCGATCCGCAAACGTGGCCTCGCCGTCGGCGGGCACGCCGCTTGCGCCGAGCGGGTTCGGAGTTGCCCATGTGCCGGAGGCGTCGATCACCGCGCGGGCAAGATCGCGCCGCATGCCGGCTGCCGTCTCTACCGCCAGCACGAAAGGCCGCTCTTCGCGGCTGTGGCTGACGACCTTATCAATGCCGAGCCGCGAGATTGCGACAACGCGCGCGCCGGTCTCGATGATGTCGGCAAGCGCGGGTGTTGCCGCAAGCGGTTCGAGATAGTCGCGCACGATCTCGCCGCCGGTCGGAAACGCATCGGCGGAGGGCTGCTTCCACCCCTGGCGTTCCAGGAGAGCGACAGATGCCGCATCCACACAATAGCGCCACGGCGTGAACACGCGGACATGTTCCCAGTCGCGAATATTGGCGCCGACGGTGGCGCCGGCTTCGTAGAGCCTCACCGGCACGCCTCGCTCGACCAGATGGGCCGCGGCGGCAAGACCGACGGGACCGCCGCCGATGACGGCCACGGGAAGCGTCGCTTGGGAGGGATGCTGCATATTCTATCCTTCCGGGATTACCGAAATAATGCACAAAACGAGAGGCCGTCAGACGACCGCTTCCTCCTCGCTCGCAACGCAGCCGGCATCGGCGCAGCATTCGTCGGCGAGGAAGCCGATGAGGCCGTTCATCGCCGGGTAGCTGGCGCGGCAGATCAACGTGGTGGCCTGACGTTCCTGCGTCACAAGTCCCGTCGCGACCAGCCGCTGCAAGTGATGGGAGAGCGTCGATGCCGGAATGCCGAGCTTCGTTTGCAGGCGACCGACCGGCAGCCCGTTATTCCCGGCCCGGACGAGGGCTCGATAGACTCGAAGACGGGTCGGGTTGCCGATCGCTTCGAGCTGTTTTGCTGCTCTTTCGAGATTCATGGAAATAAGCTAACCCGCCTATCCTTGCGAGGTCAACAGTTATTTCCATGATAGTCGAATTAGTGCCCTGGACCAGTCTCTTCCGCGATCCGCTCGCCAGCGCGTCCGCCCTCATACCAGCCCTTGGAGCGGTTCACGATCCAGACGACGGAGAGCATCACCGGCACCTCGATCAGCACCCCGACGACGGTGGCGAGCGCGGCGCCCGATTGAAAGCCGAACAGGCTGATGGCGGCGGCGACCGCCAACTCGAAGAAGTTGGAGGCTCCGATCAAGGCAGATGGGCCGGCAACGCAATGTTGCTCACCCGAGATGCGGTTGAGCAGGTAAGCGAGCCCGGAGTTGAAATAGACCTGGATCAGGATCGGCACCGCCAGCAGCGCGATGATGAGCGGCTGCGCCAGAATCTGTTCGCCCTGAAAGCCGAACAGAAGAACGAGGGTGGCGAGAAGTGCGACCAGTGACAGCGGCTGGAGCCGGTCCAGAAACCGCTTCAAGGCCGGCTCGCCGCCTGTCGCAAGCAATCGGCGCCGCAGCAGTTGCGCGGCGATCACCGGCACGACGATGTAGAGCGCGACGGAGAGAACCAGCGTATCCCACGGCACGATGATGGACGAGAGGCCGAGCAGCAAGCCGACGATCGGCGCGAAGGCGAACACCATGATCGTGTCATTGAGCGCGACCTGGCTCAACGTGAAATGCGGCTCCCCCTTGGTGAGATTCGACCAGACGAACACCATCGCGGTGCAGGGTGCGGCTGCGAGGATGATGAGACCGGCGATATAGCTGTCGATCTGGTCGGCCGGCAGGTAGGGCCGGAACAGATAGCCGATGAACAGCCAACCGAGCGCCGCCATCGAGAACGGCTTCACGGCCCAGTTGACGAACAGCGTCACGCTGATGCCGCGCCAGTGTTCCCTGACCTGACCGAGTGCGGCGAAGTCGATCTTCACCAGCATCGGCACGATCATCAGCCAGATCAGCGCCGCAACCGGCAGGTTGACCTTGGCAATCTCGGCAGCGCCGATGGCGTGGAACACGCCCGGCATAAAGTGGCCGAGCGCAATGCCGGCCACGATGCACAGCGCGACCCACAGGGTGAGGTAACGTTCAAAGGTGGACATGCTCGTTCCTCACGCCGTCGCCACGCGACGGCCGTGTTCGTCCACCACGCGCTCGCCGTCTTCCTTGATGAACTCACCTTGCTGCGGCGGTATGAGCGCGAGCACTTCTTCGGAAGGCCGGCAGAGCTTCACGCCCTGCGGGCTCACGACGATCGGGCGGTTGATGAGGATGGAATGCGCCATCATGGCGTCGAGAAGCTGATCGTCGGTCAGCTTTGCATTGCCAAGGTCCAACTCCGCATAGGGCGTGCCCTTCTCGCGCAACAGGGCGCGGACGGAGATGTCCATGCGCGCGATGAGCTGCTTGAGCAGCGCCCGTGTGGGCGGCGTCTTCAAATACTCGATGACATGCGGCTCGATGCCGGCATTGCGGATCATCGCCAGCGTGTTGCGCGACGTGCCGCAATCGGGGTTGTGATAGATGATGACGTCCATGACCGCCCTCATGCCGCGCTCGGACGTGGCTTGGTCGCGCCCTGCAACTGGCCGATCTCGACGAGCTTGGAGCCGAGCGTCATGCGGTCGAGGCTGGCGATCGGCAGCGCCGCAAAGACGGAAATCCGGTTTTTGAGATAGCGGAAGGCGGCTACGAAAGCGGCCTCCTTCTGGATGTCCGGTCCCTCGACCGCGGCGGGGTCCTCGATTCCCCAATGCGCCGTCATGGGCTGGCCCGGCCAGACCGGACAGGATTCGCCGGCGGCGTTGTCGCAGACGGTGAACACGAAATCCATCACCGGCGCATCGGGCCTGGCGAACTCTTCCCAGCTCTTCGACCGGAAACCCTCGGCCGGATAGTCGAAGCTGCGCAGCACCTTCAGCGCGAAGGCATTGACGACGCCCTTTGGCTGGCTGCCGGCGGAGAATGCGCGGAAGCGCCCGCTGCCGTCCTTGGTAAGCACGCTCTCGGCCAGGATCGAACGGGCGGAATTGCCGGTACAGAGGAAGAGCACATTATAGATTCGGTTAGTCACAGACGGTCTCCTTGGCAGCACTCTTATTTGGCGGACAGCAGGGAGCGAGGTCTGCGATCAGCGGAGCACAGATCTCCGGACGGCCGCCGCAGCAATCCTTGACCAGAAACCCGGTAAGCGTACGCACGGCATCGAGCTTCGCGCGGTAGATGATCGAGCGGCTTTGGCGTTCGGCCTCGATCAATCCGGCGCGGGTGAGGATCGCCAGATGCGTGGACATGGTGTTGTGCGGCGCGGCCATATGCCGGGCGATCTCCCCGGCAGGCAGTCCGTCAGGTTCGTGCTCCATGAGGAGCCGGAAGACGTTGAGGCGGGTCGGCTGGGCGAGCGCCGCAAAGGCGAGGATGGCTTGCTCTGATTCCATGTGTCGAGACTAATCGACATATTAGCGGGAGTCCAGCCCGATGGGAAGGTCTTCCGTATGTTCGCCGTCGGGTCGAGGTGCGCCGAGCCAGATCATTCAATCGGCCCGGCCGCAGCACCAAGCAGGCGTCAGAGGTCATTCACGAAGGCGAGCAATTTGTCATCCGCCTTGAGGCGGCCTGCCCACTGACCGTCCATGGGATCCACGCGCGCCAACGGCTTCCCTGAGCGCGAGATGGGCATGTAGGTATCGTTGCATTGACCGGGTCGATTCGTGACCAAGCCGCAGCGAGATCACGGGCGTATCGACGCCAGCGTGCAGTAGCTCCATCGCAGCGGTATGCCTCAGGACAGAGGTGAAACCCGCTTCGTGCGTAACGAGCCACACCGTTCTCTCGCATCGCTGAGCAGTTCGACGAGAGCCTGCGTGACGACAATCACGGGAAGCATCGGAACGGCAAGGCCGAGCGGTAGAACGAAGAGCGAATTGCGTATCGCCGCGATGAACGCGATGGCTTTCGTTCCTGCGCCAGACAGCCTGAACAACTGGCCGACGAGGAGCTCGCTATCGGAGCCACTGCGGCGAACGCGATGTGGGGCTCGTGTGAGAACGCGACAACAAAAGCAATAGACAATCTTGCGGAGAGCTGGATCTGAACGCATTCAGCCGATCAGGCCCAGCATCTCCGATACATCTATTACTTTGCGGGAGTGGCAAGCGGTGCTCAACAGCGTCGACGGGCTGAATGAGATCCGATGCGCGCGGCATGCAAACTGGCATGATCCTGACTAGTGCGAGAGTCGAATCTGCCGCGCCGCATCGACCATGTTCACCAACGCCGGGCGCACCTCTTCCCATTTGCGGGTTTTGAGGCCGCAATCGGGATTGATCCAGAGCTGGCTATCAGCAAGTCGCTGCCGCGCGAGCTTCATGAGGTTCGTCATCTCCTCGACTTCCGGCACCCGTGGCGAGTGGATATCATACACGCCGGGCCCGATTTCGTTCGGATATTTGTAGTTCCGGAACGCATCGAGCAATTCCATCTTGGAGCGCGACGTCTCGATCGAGATGACATCGGCGTCCATTGCCGCGATTGCATCGATGATATCGTTGAATTCAGAGTAGCACATATGCGTGTGAATCTGCGTGGCGTCCGCGACGCCCGTCGAGCACAAGCGGAAGCTCTCGACCGCCCATTCAAGATAGCTTTTCCATTCCGAACGGCGCAG
The DNA here is from genome assembly GCA_029222685.1 of Terripilifer ovatus. Lineage (GTDB taxonomy): Bacteria > Pseudomonadota > Alphaproteobacteria > Rhizobiales > Beijerinckiaceae > Terripilifer > Terripilifer ovatus. The sequence continues at coordinate 109,866 of JARHVB010000024.1, forward strand.
CGGCAGGCCCTCGCGCAAGGCCGCTTCGTCGATCTGGATCATGGCCGCGCCCGCGCTTTCGAGATCCGCGACCTCATCGCGGATCGCAAGCGCGATCTGTCGGCAGGCAAGACTGCGCGGCACGTCATCGCGCACGAAGGACCAGTTGAGGATGGTCACCGGACCGGTGAGCATGCCCTTCATCGGCTTCTTCGTCTCGGACTGCGCGTATTTCCACCAAGCGACGGTCATGGGCTTCGGTCGTGAGACGTCGCCGAACAGGATCGGCGGGCGGACGCAGCGCGACCCGTAGCTCTGCACCCACGCATGCTTGGTGAAAGCGAAGCCGGAAAGCTGCTCGCCAAAATACTGCACCATGTCGTTGCGCTCGAACTCGCCATGCACCAGCACGTCGAGGCCGATCTCTTCCTGCCAGCGGATGACGCACGTGGTTTCCTCGCGCAGGAACTTTTCGTATTCCGCATCGCTCATCGCGCCCTTGGCATGCGCCGCGCGCGCCTTGCGGACTTCGGCGGTCTGCGGGAACGAACCTATCGTCGTCGTCGGAAAAGCCGGAAGCTCGAAGCGCTCGCGCTGCACCTTGGCCCGATCGGTAAAGCCGCTTTTGCGCTTCGCCATGGCGGGCGTGATCGCGGCCATTCGCGCTGCGACCTTGGGATCATGCACCTTCGCCGAAGCCTTGCGCGCTGCCGCGGCCTTGGCCGAAGCATCGAGCGCTGCGCTAACCGACGCACGGCCCTTGGCCAGCGCTGCACCGAGTGTCGCCAGCTCAGCCATTTTCTGGACCGAGAACGCGAGCCAGCTCTTTACTTCTTCATCGAGATCGGTTTCGAGCGAAACGTCGATCGGCACATGGAGAAGCGAGCAGGATGGCGCGATCTGCACATGATCCGTGCCGCGCTTGGCCACCACGGGCTCCAACCGGTCGAGCAGCGCCGGAAGGTTGGCGCGCCAGATATTGCGGCCGTCGATGACGCCGAGCGAGAGGACAAGACCTTCCGGCGCCTTCGCAGCGATGGCCTCAAGCTGCTCCGGGGCCCGGATGAGATCGAGGTGAAACCCTGCCACCGGAAGCGACAGCGCGGTGTCAAGATTGTCGCCGAGCCCTCCGAAATACGTCGTGAGCATGATCTTGAGATTCGGCAGCGCGTGCGCGATCTGGCCATAGGCTGCACGCAGGGCAGCGCGGGTGGCGTCGTCGAGATCGAGAACGAGGCATGGCTCATCGAGTTGCACCCATTCGGCGCCGTTCGCCGCAAGACGGCGCAGCATATCGATATAGACCGGAAGCAAGCCCGGCAGCAGTGACAGGGCATCGAAACCCGCGTCCTTGCTTTTGCCCAGCTTCAGATAGGTGACGGGGCCGAGCAGCACGGGACGGGTCTGGTAGCCGAGGGCCTTGGCTTCACGGTATTCATCAACGGCCTTCAGCGAGGACAATTCGAAGCGCTGGTCCTTGCTGAATTCCGGCACCATGTAGTGGTAGTTCGTGTCGAACCACTTGGTCATCTCCTGCGCGGGCGCGCCGTGCGCGTGCCCCTCGCCGTGATGGCCATGCGCACAGGCTTCATCGTGCTGCTCGCCTTGCGAGCCGCGCGCCATCGCAAAATAGGTGTCCAGCGGCACCGGACCGCCTTTCCAACCGTAGATGCTCGGGATAGCGCCGACCATCACGCTGATGTCGAGGACATGATCGTAAAATGAGAAGTCGTTGGACGGAATGACGTCGAGTCCGGCCTCCTTCTGCAATGCCCAATGGCGCTCGCGCAGTTCGCGACCTGCTGCCAGCAACTGCTCGGCCGACCATTCGCCTTTCCAATAATTTTCCGTGGCTTTCTTGAGCTCTCGCCGGGCTCCGATTCTGGGAAATCCGAGATTCGCGATCCGCACCATTGTCGTTCTCCGTGCTGCGCCGGCGCGGGCTGAAAAAGTTGGGAGCGCGGCGTGGGCAAATTGGGCAACGACCCATAGCGGTCTTTTCCTATGACAAAAAATGTCTTGTTTTCACAGATCAATGACATAACGTCATGGAATGTTGGACCTTCAGCATTTGGCCATCGTCCGTGAGGTCGATCGGTGCGGCAGTCTCACGGCCGCTGCTGAAAAGCTGTGTCTCAGCCAATCGGCGGTGAGCCATGCCATCCGGCGCTTTGAAGAGCGCTTCGGCGTCGCGCTGTGGGAGAAGGAGGGGCGCGGAATCCGTTTGACCCAGGCCGGCGGCTATATCCTGGCGCTCGCGGGCCGCGTGTTGCCGCAGATAGATCATGCTGAGCGCGTCTTACAGGAGTTCGCGCAAGGTCATCGCGGAGCGCTGCGCGTCGGGATGGAATGTCATCCGTGTCAGCAGTGGTTGACGCGCGTCGTCGATCCCTATTTGCGACGCTGGACGCGCGTGGATCTTGATGTGACGACGGCGTTTCGCTTTGGCGGAATTGCAGCGTTACTGGGCCACGAAATCGATTTGTTGATCACGCCCGATCCCATTGAGCGACCCAATCTGAATTACGTGCCGGTTTTCGATTACGAGATCGTCCTCGCCGTCGCTGCAGATCATCCGCTGGCCGCGAAATCCGTGGCAACACCCTCTGATCTCAGCTCCGAGACGCTGATAACTTATCCGGTGGCGCCGGAGCGCCTCGACGTCTTCACCCGTTTCCTGGTTCCGGCAGGCTGTTTACCGCAACGGCATCGAACGGTCGAAACCTCGGACCTCATGCTCCAGATGGTTGCGACCGGACGCGGCGTGAGCGCGATCCCTGATTGGCTGCTGCATGAATTGCCAGCCGGCGAGAGGCTGCATGCGCTTCGGTTTGGAGAGAGCGGCATAGCCAAAAGCATCCACATCGGAATGCGCAGTGGCGATGAGACTGTCGACTACATTCAAGGCTTTCTCGACATTGCCAAATCAACGGCGCGGGTCTGAACTGCAGACGATCAAGCAGTACGTCGCAGTAGTCTGGTTTTCAGGATTCGACTGTATCGTTTGAGCGACCGTAGTACTGCGTGCCGATTTCAATCGGCGGGCGCCCCTGTTCGCGCCGGTGCTGGTTGGTGTCGCGCAGCGAATAGACGCAGCCGCAGTACTCCTGCTGATAGAATTCCTCGCGCTTGCTGATTTCGATCATGCGCTGCGCGCCGCCGCCCTTGCGCCAGTTGAAATCCCAATAGCTCAAATCCTCGTAGCGCCCCGCCGCGCGCTGGCCGCAATCGTTGATCTGCGCCATGTTTTTCCAGCGCGAGATGCCGAGCGAGGATGTCATCACCGGGAAACCGTTCTCATGGGCGTAGAGCGCGGTTCGCTCGAAACGCATATCGAAGCACATCGTACAGCGCGCCCCGCGCTCGGGCTCCCACTCCATTCCCTTGGCGCGCGCGAACCAGTTGTCCTTATCATAATCGGCGTCAATGAAGGCGACACCGTGCTTTTCGGCGAAGCGCACGTTCTCATCCTTGCGGAGAAGATACTCTTTCTGCGGATGGATGTTCGGGTTGTAGAAGAAGATCGTGTAATCGATCGCGGAAGCGAGCATCGCCTCCATCACTTCGCCGGAACACGGCGCGCAGCAGGAATGAAGGAGGACGCGGCGGTGGCCGCCCGGCGGCTGGAGTTTCGATCGTTCGGTCATATCCAAAGCGTCCTAAGCCGAGGCGGCATCAGCTCGTTTCATGGGCTGGCGGCCGTCCATTGGCAGCGAGCAGCTTTCGCAGCTCGCGTATAGGCGGAAACACCTCCTGATTCCAGTCGCCGCCCTGGCTGTCATAGGCGGCCTGTTCCATCTCGACGATCGCGCAGTCCTCCGCGAAGACCCGGTTGGTGAACCACGCCAGCACCGGCCACGCGACATCGAGAAGGCCGGGTATTTTGGGCCGGCGCACCGACAAGAGGATGAATGTGCGGTTCGACCGTTGCGCGGCGTCAACCGGCGTGTAGCCGAGCCAGACATGCAGCACGGGTTTGTCGCCTGCCGTCCAGAAACGGAGCGTTTGATAAGGATATTCAGTCCGGACCGTCATCAGGTCGCGGGAGTCGGCCGAGGCGCTGCGGAAGCTGCCGACGATGACTGTCTCGCCAAGCGGCGGCTTCTCATCCGGGCGGCGGAAGCTGAAATCGACCTCGAACCAGTCGGGGCCCGCGCGCCGTCCGCGATAGCGCGGCGCGACCTTGCCCGTCGTCCTTCGGTGCAGGAACTGATGGTTCATGTCCATCAGATTTTCGTGCATGAAGCTGTAGTGACAACGTACAATCTTGCCAAAGCGCCGGGTCTTATATGCGCGGTCCGCGGAGGCGCCGATCGTGCCGGGCGGAGCTTTCGGAGATCCCGCGCCCGGCCACACAAAAATCAGTCCGTTGCCCTCATGACATGGATAAGACCGTACGCCATTGGGCAGCTTGTCCTTGCCGAGATAGGGCACGTCGACGCATCGGCCGGACGCATCGTAGCTCCAGCCGTGATAGCAGCAGCGCACGGTGCAATCGTTGACGACGCCCTTGGACAGTGGCACCTGGCGATGGGCGCAACGGTCTTCGAGCGCAAAGACGGACCCCGCAGACGGGCGCACCAGCACGATCGGCTCGCCTGCGAAGCTGGTAGCGAAGGTCTTGCCCGGTTTGACCTCGCGCGACCATGCGACGGGATACCAATGATCGGGATGCGCCCCGATGGCGCGAAGATCGCCCGGCGCATCGGGCGCTGGCTCTTGTCCTGTATTACGCAGCATCCGGAACGATGGTTTGCACGATCGAAGCGTCGAGCGCTTCGAAATCTTTCAGGCCAATGAATTCATAAAGCTCGGCGCGGGTTTGCATATCGCCGAGCATCGTCTTGGCGCTGCCGTCCCGGCGCAGCGTGGCGTAAAGCTTCTGTTGCGCCTTGTTGGCCACGCGCAAGGATGACACCGGCCAGATCACCATGCGGTAGCCCATGGATTCAAATTCGCTCGCGGTGAAGAACGGCGTCTTGCCGAACTCAGTCATGTTGGCAAGCAGCGGCACGCCTGGCATCCGCGCAGCAAACTCCTTGAACATCTCGGCCGTCGTGAGCGCTTCCGGGAAGATCGCATCGGCTCCCGCTTCCATGTAGAGCTTCGCGCGCGCAACCGCGCCGTCCACGCCCTCGCTTGCCGCCGCGTCGGTTCGGGCGATCAGATAAAGATGCCGCCGTGCTTTTGCCGCCGCCGCGACCTTGGCCGCCATGTCATGGGTATCGGCGAGCTTCTTGTCGTTGAGATGGCCGCATTTCTTCGGCAGGAGCTGGTCCTCGATATGGACGGCCGCCGCGCCCGCATCTTCAAACGTGCGGACCATGTGCATGACGTTGAGCGCCTCGCCATAGCCGGTGTCGCCATCGACCAGCACCGGAAGGCCGCTTGCGCGTGCGACCTGCCGGATGAAGAAAGCAACCTCATCGACGGTGATGATGCCAAGGTCCGGCAGGCCCATCGAGGCGGTCATCGCCGCGCCTGAAAGATAGAGCGCTTCGAAACCCGCCGCTTTCGCTTGAAGCGCGGCCATGCCGTTATGCGTGCCGGGTATCTGAAGAATACCTGCGCGCTCCATGCGGGTGCGAAAGCGCTGCCCGGCAGCCTCCGCCGGCAGATCGGCGGCGATGAGATACGGCATTACGGTTCCTTTCAGGCGGCGCGCTTGGAGGGCGCCACGCCGCGTTTCTCGATCGGCACGAACTCAAGGTTCTCCGGGCCGACATAGTTGGCGGTCGGGCGGATGATCTTGTTGTCCTGGCGCTGCTCGATCACATGCGCGCTCCAGCCCGAGGTGCGGGCGATGACGAACAGCGGCGTGAACATCGCCGTCGGTACGCCCAGCATGTGGTAGGACACGGCGCTGAACCAGTCGAGATTGGCGAACATCTTCTTGCTTTCGGCCATCACCGCCTCGATCCGGTCCGCGATCTCGAACATCTTCATGCTGCCGACTTCCACCGAAAGATTTCGTGCGACCTCCTTGATGATGCGGTTGCGCGGATCGGCGACGGTATAAACGGGATGTCCGAAGCCGATCACGATCTCTTTGGCCGCGACGCGGCGGCGGATATCGGCTTCGGCTTCATCGGCACCCGCGTATCGCTTCTGCACCTCGAAGGCGACCTCATTCGCGCCGCCATGCTTGGGGCCGCGCAGCGCGCCAATCGCGCCCGCGATGGCCGAATAAATATCGGCGCCGGTGCCTGCGATGCAGCGCGCGGTGAAGGTCGAGGCGTTGAACTCATGCTCGGCATAGAGATTGAGCGAGGTATGCATCGCCCGCACATGCGGCTCGCTCGGCGCGGTGCCGTGAAGGAGATGCAGGAAATGCCCGCCGATGCTGTCATCGTCAGTCTCGACCTCGATGCGGCGGCCGTTATGGGCGAAGTGATGCCAGTAAAGCAGCATCGAACCGAGCGAAGCCATCAGGCGATCGGCGATATCGCGCGCGCCGGCATGGTTGTGGTCATGCGCTTCCGGCAACACGCAGCCGAGCGTGGATACACCGGAACGCATGACATCCATCGGATGCGCCGCCGCAGGCAGGGCTTCCAAGGTGGCGCGCACGGCAGCCGGCAAGCCGCGCAGGCTCTTGAGCTTTGCCTTATAGGCGCTGAGTTCAGCCGCCGTCGGCAGCGTGCCATGCACGAGGAGATGCGCGATTTCTTCGAAAGTGCAGGTCTCGGCAACATCGAGAATGTCATAGCCGCGGTAGTGCAGGTCGTTGCCGGTACGGCCAACCGTGCAAAGCGCGGTGTTCCCGGCGACGATGCCGGAGAGCGCCACCGACTTCTTGGGCGGCGCGTTGGTGCGGGTCAGTTGTTCAGCCATGGTACCCCCCTTATTCGCCGACGACCGAAAGGCCGCGCGTTGCGCCGCCGTGCTCATCGCGCCAGTCGAAAATCCCCGTCGCCTTGGTCGAGCCAAGCAGCGACGGCTCGACCGTGAAGGTCAGCCCCGCAAGATCGTCAGCTTTCAGTTTCGGCAGCCGCTCGATCAGGCCAAGGAAACGATCCTGTTCGTGCGGCGTGACGATGCCTTCCGCGAGCGTGCGGAATTTGGCGATGTATTGTTCGCGGCCAAAGGGACGCGCGCCGAGCGGATGCGCATCGGCCACCGCGATCTCGTCGGTGATGACCGAACCGTCGTTGAGCGTGACGACCACCTTGCCGCCGAACGCCTTCTCCTTGGGATCGTGGCTGTGATAGCGCCGTGTCCATTCGGGATCTTCGACGGTCGAAACCTTGTGCCAGAGCGCGACGGTGCCGGGGCGCTGTGCGCGCTCCGAAGCATACGAGCGCTCGTGATGCCAGCCGCCATCCTCGAGCGCGACGGCGAAGATGTACATGATGGAATGATCGAGCGTTTCGCGGCTCGCCTTAGGGTCCATCTTCTGCGGATCGTTCGCCCCGGTGCCGATCACATAATGGGTGTGATGGCTTGTGTGGATGACGATGCTTTTCACCCTGGATAGGTCGCCGACCTTGGGCCCCATCCGCCGCGCGAGGTCGATCAGCGCCTGGCTCTGGTATTCGGCCGAATGCTCCTTGGTGTAGGTGTCGAGGATCGCGCGCTTGGGCTCGCCCTTCTCCGGCAGCGGCACCTGATATTCCACCTTGGGACCGCCAAGCAGATAGGCGATGAATCCGTCTTCACCTTCCCAGGCGGGCGACGGCGCGCCTTCGCCGCGCATGACGCGATCGACTGCCTCGATTGCCATCTTGCCTGCAAAGGCGGGCGCATAGGCTTTCCAGCTTGAGATTTGGCCCTTGCGCGACTGGCGCGTCGTCGTCGTGACATGCAGCGCCTGCTGCACGGCCTGATAGATCGTCTCGGTTGGCAAGTTCAGAAGCGTTCCGATGCCCGCGGCCGCCGAAGGCCCGAGATGCGCGATATGATCGATCTTATGTTCGTGGAGGCAGATGCCCGTCACGAGATCGACCTGGATTTCATAGCCGGTCGCAAGGCCGCGCAGAAGCGCCGCGCCATCAAGGCCGCAATGCTGCGCAACCGCCAGCACGGGCGGGATGTTGTCGCCGGGATGCGAATAATCCGCCGCGAGATACGTGTCGTGAAAATCAAGCTCGCGCACGGCAACGCCGTTGGCCCAGGCCGCCCATTCCGGCGAAAGCCGCCGGTGCTGTGACAGGCCGAATACCGTGGCGCCCGGTTTGAACGGATGCGCGTTCGCCTGCGCGCGTGCGCTTGCCACCGGCCGCCGCGACAGGGATGCCGCCGCCACCGCCGCATTGTCGATAAGGCGGTTGCCGATCATCTCGATCACAGCCGGGCTGACGGGAACAGGATCGGCCGCGACCTCGGCGATCTTCCAGGCGAGTTGCGCTGCCCGCGGCAGGTTGTCGGCGGATTTATGCGTGCGGACGGAATGCAGCTTCACGACGGGATTTCCTCCGGGGTGGGAATGGACGGCCACGGCAAGACGGGCACGGGATTGCCCGTGCCGTTCACCGCGACCATTTCGAACGAGCCGCGGAGCGCAAGGCGCCGCTTGCCTGTAGTGAGTTCTTCCGAGATGGCATCGACCGCGACGGTCATGGACGAACGCCCGACACGCGTGACGCGCGCGGTCAGTTCGATGAGCTCGCCGACGCGCACCGGAACGTGGAATTCGACTTTCTCGGAGCGCGCCATGACGACGGGCACCCGCGCGCGGCGCGTCGCCGCGACAAAGGCCGCCTTGCCCATGAGGCTGAGGGCGTTTCCGCCGAACAGCGTGCCGTAATGGTTCGCCTGTTCGGGGAAGATCATCTCGACGAAGCGCGTTTCGCTGGTCGGAGGTGTGTCCGGCGCGAGGGCCGTCATGCTGATGTGCTCCCGCTGGCCGCTTGCGTTCGCGACCGTCCTTCGCAATATTTGCAAGGCGGACACAGCGTAAAGGGCTGAAGTTGCGGAGTTTTGCGAAGCAGTTCCGACAGATTTGCAAAGTCTGCGAAGGTATGGAGCTCCGATGAAGAAAGCCTTCATGGGCGTGCGGCTGAAGCGCCTGCGCGAGGAACGGGGGATGACGCAGCAGGCGCTGGCCTCCGCCATCGGCCTGTCGCTGAGCTATCTGAACCAGATCGAGAACAACCAGCGGCCCCTTACGGTGCCGGTGCTGCTGAAGCTCAATGCCGCATTCGGCATCGACGTGCAGCTCTTCTCGGAAGACGACGAGGCGCGGCTGATCGGCGATCTCAAGGAGGCGCTGTCCGATCCGGTCATCGGCGAAGCGATCGTCACCGCCGAATTGCGGGCGCTTGCTTCCAACATGCCAGCCGTGGGCCGCGCCTTCGTGTCGCTCCATCGGCGTTATCGCCGCGCGATCGAACAATCGGCGGCGCTCGCGGTCCGGCTCGGCGATGACCGGCAGGACCGTGCCGTCTCGGCGGTATCGACGCCGTTCGAGGAAGTGCGCGACTTCTTCTATGCGCGACACAATTACATCGCCGAGCTGGATGAAGAAGCCGAGCGCATCGCGCGCGAAGAAAATCTTCCGCCCGGCAACATGGCCGCCGCGTTGATGGCGCGGCTATCCACGCGCCATGGCGTCCGTGTGCTGGTCGCGGCCTCCGAAGATGGATCGCAGGACGCACAGCGAAGGTTCGATCAAAGCGCGGGCGTGTTGCGTCTTTCACGGCGCCTGCGCTCCGGCCAGCAAGCCTTCCAGATGGCAACGCAGCTAGCCTTCCTCGAACAGAGCGAAACCATCAATGCCATCGTGGCCGCGGGGTCTTTTGCCGATGATGAATCCCGCCGCCTCGCGCGCATCGGCCTTGCCAATTATTTCGCGGGGGCGCTGCTGTTGCCGTACTCGGCCTTCCGCGACATGGCGGAAGCATGCCGCTACGACATCGATCTTCTCGGCCAGACTTTCGGTGTCGGGTTCGAGACGGCGTGCCACCGGCTCAGCACGCTTCAGCGGCCCGGCGCACGCGGCGTCCCGTTTTTCTTCATCCGCGTCGATCGCGCGGGCAACATCTCCAAGCGCCAGTCGGCGACCGATTTTCACTTCTCGCGCATCGGCGGCACCTGCCCGCTCTGGAACGTCTATGAAGCCTTCGCGCAGCCGGACCGCATCCTGACGCAGCTCGCCCGCATGCCAGACGAGCGCACCTATCTCTGGGTGGCGCGCGCCGTCTCGCACGGCCAGGGCGGGTATCATGCGCCGCGCAAGACCTTCGCCATTGCGCTCGGCTGCGATCTCCAGCATGCGGGCCGTCTCGTCTATTCGGACGGCCTCGATCTCACCAACCCCATGGCCGCGACGCCTATCGGCGCGGGTTGCCGGATTTGCGAAAGGACCAATTGCCCACAGCGCGCCTTTCCGCCGGTGGGCCGCCACCTTCACGCCGATGAAAACCGCAGCGCCTTTGCACCCTACGCCGCGAGTTGACCCGGATGACGCCCGGCGGGAGAGTGCGCGCCCTCATGAATGAAGCTGCTGGAAGAACCGCGTGAGCGTCGCCGCCCTGCATAGCCGCTATGTCACCATCGATGATGGCGCGGCCGGAATTGTATTGAGCTTCACGCCGCCGCGCGAATTGACGCTTGGCTCCGCGCGCCGCGCGCGGGAAGCCCGCCGCCGGGTTGCGGGCCTGCTGCGACGGCACCGGCTCAAGGTATCGGCGAAGGAAGAAGGCATCCGGACCACGATCCCGCCGCAGGCCACTATCGATCTCGTTGATCTTCTGTCCGCCATCGATGAAGCACTGGATGCCTTCCGGCAGGAGCGTCTTTATCCAAAGGTCGTTGAGGAGATTCTGGAGATCACACCGCGCGAGCGGCGGCGCTGGACAAAGGACGGACGGCTTCCCAAGTCAGGCACAGGCTCCTTCCGCCGTGGCCAGCAGTCGATCCATTTTGCGCTGCATCCGCCCCAGGAAATCGCGCGCCTGTCGAATAACCCTGGGATCATCGTGGCTTGGCGGAAAGCCGATGCGCAGGGTTCCGGAGCGGCTGTGAATTATGAGAATTCAGTGACGACGGTCGAAACGATTTATTGACACCGAGTCGTATAAAACTACTAGATATGGTGGTCACGGTTCTCCCGAGTCGCAATATCGGGAGCTAAGAGGGAAGCCGGTGCGCCTATGTTTTGGGCAAAGCCGGTGCTGCCCCCGCAACTGTAAGCGGAGAGCTGAAGTCCACGTTTTACGTCACTGGAATCGCACGATTTCGGGAAGACCGGACGGATGCTAAGACCCGCGAGCCAGGAGACCTGCCGCGACACCAGAAACGTCCCTGGGCGGGGTGTCCCGGTGGTCGCGTGGCAGGTTGCGGCATCCGCCGCTCCTCTTCCTGCATGCGCCTCCGCTTAGACCCCGGCCCGCAACAACCACGGGGTCTTGAGCCAATGTCTCTCGGAACGGAAACTGCCGCTGCCGCGCGTGTCGTGCGTTTGTCTAACCCTGCCGCTTCGGCTTCGCCCGCAAGCGAGCCGGGCTATCAGGTCATTCGCCGCAACGGATCGGTTTCGCCCTTCGACGCCTCCAAGATCACCGTCGCCCTGACCAAGGCGTTTCTTGCGGTCGAGGGCAGCAGCGCCGCGGCGTCGCGGCGCGTCCATGACGTGGTGGCTGAGCTGACCGATCAGATCGTCGCCAGCCTGACGCGCCGCGCCGATGCCGGGCGCACCTTCCATATCGAGGACATCCAGGATCAGGCCGAACTCGCGCTGATGCGAAGCGAGCATCACAAGGTCGCGCGCGCCTATGTGCTGTACCGCGAGGATCGCGCGCGCGAACGCGCCAAGGCGGAGACAAAGACCAAAGGCAAAGCGGCCACCGCCACGCCGTCCCTGCATATGAAGACCGCCGATGGCACGCTGGTGCCGCTCGACAGCAAGCGCCTCGCCGCCGTGGTCGAGGAAGCGTCCGCCGGGCTTGACGGTGTCTCGGCCGAAGCCATCCTGACAGAGGCCCAGCGCAATCTTTATGACGGCATCAGCGTGGATGAGCTGGCGCTGGCGCCGATCCTTGCCGCGCGCACCCTCGTCGAGACCGATCCCGATTACGCCAAGGCCAGCGCGCGGCTTCTGTTGGACAAGCTGCGCCGCGAAGCCCTGAGCTTCGTGATGGGCCAGCCCGAACAGGCGACGCAGGCCGAAATGGCCGGGCGTTATGCGGAATATTTCCGCGCCTATGTGCAGACCGGCATCACGAATGAATTGCTCGATCCTGAAATCGGCCGCTTCGACCTTGCGCGTCTCGCCGAAGCCCTCAAGCCCGAGCGCGACCTGCAATTCGACTACCTTGGCCTCCAGACGCTCTACGACCGCTATTTCCTGCATGCGCGCGGCACGCGGTTCGAACTGCCGCAAGCCTTCTTCATGCGCGTCGCCTGCGGCCTAGCCTTGCGTGAAATCGACCGTGAAGGAAAGGCGATCGAGTTCTATAACTTGCTTTCGAGCTTCGATTTCATGGCATCGACGCCGACGCTGTTCAACGCCGGCACGCTGCGCTCGCAGCTCTCATCCTGCTTCCTCACCACCGTCGCCGACGATCTCGACGGCATCTTCAAAGCCATCAAGGACAATGCGCTGCTCTCCAAATACGCGGGCGGGCTCGGCAACGACTGGACGCGCGTGCGCGGCCTTGGTGCGCATATCAAGGGCACCAATGGCGAAAGCCAGGGCGTGGTGCCATTCCTGAAAGTCGCCAACGATACCGCGATTGCCGTCAACCAGGGCGGCAAGCGCAAGGGCGCGGTCTGCGCCTATCTCGAAACCTGGCATGTGGACATCGAGGAGTTCCTCGACCTTCGCAAGAACACAGGCGACGATCGCCGCCGCACCCATGACATGAACACAGCCAATTGGGTGCCGGACCTCTTCATGCAGCGCGTGGAAGAAGATGGCGCCTGGACGCTGTTCTCCCCGGACGAAACCCCCGACCTCCACGATCTCACCGGCAAGGCCTTTGCCGAGCGTTACGCCTTCTATGAAGCCAGATCCGCGCGCGGTGAAATGCGCGTGACCAGGCAGCTTCGCGCTGTCGACCTTTGGCGCAAGATGCTCACCATGCTGTTCGAGACGGGGCATCCGTGGATCACCTTCAAGGACCCGTGCAATCTCCGCTCGCCGCAGCAGCATTGCGGCGTCGTGCATTCGTCCAACCTTTGCACCGAGATCACGCTCAACACCTCGAACACGGAAGTTGCGGTCTGCAACCTCGGCTCGGTCAACCTCGTCAACCACATCGCGGACGGCAAGCTCGACCACGAGCATCTTGCGCGCACCGTGACGACCGCGATGCGGATGCTCGACAACGTCCTCGACGTGAATTTTTACACCATCCCCGAAGCGCGCAATTCCAACCTGCGCCATCGGCCGGTCGGGCTCGGCATCATGGGCTTCCAGGACGTGCTCAACATCCTCCGGCTGCCCTACGCCTCGGACGGAGCGGTCGCCTTCGCCGACGAAAGCATGGAGGCGATTTCCTATTGGGCGATTTCGGGGTCCGTCGATCTTGCGGCCGAGCGCGGGCGCTATCCGTCCTATGAGGGATCGCTTTGGTCCAAGGGAATCCTGCCGCTCGATTCCATCAAGATCGTTGATGAGGCGCGCGGCGCGCCGGTCGATCTCGACCGTGGGAGTCGCCTCGATTGGGATACCTTGCGTCAGCGCGTGATGACCGTCGGCATGCGCAACTCCAACACCATGGCGATCGCGCCGACCGCCACGATCTCGAATATCTGCGCCGTCTCGCAGTCAATCGAGCCCGCCTACCAAAATCTCTACGTCAAATCCAACATGTCCGGGGACTTTACGGTCGTGAACGCCTACCTCGTGCGCGATCTCAAGAGCCGCGGGCTGTGGGATGAGGTCATGATATCAGATTTGAAGTATTTCGACGGAAGCCTCGGCCAGATCGATCGCGTGCCGGACGATTTGAAGGCGCTCTATGCGACCGCCTTCGAGATTGACTCGGCATGGCTCATCGACGCTGCGGCCCGGCGTCAGAAATGGATCGACCAATCGCAGTCGCTCAATCTCTACATCGCCAATCCCTCGGGCAAGAAGCTCGACACGCTCTATCGCCATGCGTGGAAGCGGGGCCTCAAGACCACCTACTATCTGCGCTCGCGCTCCGCGACGCATGTCGAGAAATCCACGCTGAAAGGCACCGATGGCAAGCTCAACGCCGTCTCGGCTTCCGTGCCGGCCGCCGCTCCGACCAATGGCCATGCGAACGGGCATGCCAACGGCCACACGAACGGTCATGCGAACGGAAACGGTCATGCCCAGGTAGAAGCCTGGGGCAAGGCCTGCTCGATCGACGACCCCGACTGCGAAGCCTGCCAGTAAGCAGCGAAGAAAAAGGGAAAAGAATTATGCTCGACTGGTCTGACACCGCGGCCAAGCCGCTGCACATCGTCCGTCCCGTTCTTTCCGGGAGTGACAATTCATTGCCGGAGGCTGCCCCCGTGGATGCAACCGGCCTTGGCGCCATCGATCGCGGCGCGGCGCGCGTGCGGGTCGATGACAAGCGCATGATCAACGCGCGCGCCGACGTGAACCAGCTTCTGCCGCTCAAATACCGCTGGGCGTGGGAGAAGTATCTTTCGGGTTGCAACAATCACTGGATGCCGACGGAAGTGTCGATGCAGGCCGATATCGCGCTTTGGAAGTCCAAAGACGGCCTGACCGAAGACGAGCGGCGCATGATCAAGCGCAATCTCGGCTTCTTCGCCGCCTCCGAGAGTCTGGTCGCCAACAACATCGTGCTGGCGATCTACCGGCATCTGACCAATCCCGAATGCCGCCAGTACCTTCTGCGGCAGGCCTTCGAGGAAGCCGTGCATACGCACACGTTCCAGTACATCGTCGAAAGCCTCGGCCTCGATGAGGGCGAGCTGTTCAATATGTACCGCGAGGTGCCGTCCATCACCGACAAGGCTGCGTGGGCCCTCAAGCATACGCAGCATCTCGATGATGCGAACTTCAAGACGGGGACGCCCGATGCCGATCAGGCCTTCCTGCGCGACCTCGTCGCCTTCTACGTCGTCTTCGAGGGCATGTGGTTCTACACCGGCTTTGCGCAGATCCTCTCGCTCGGGCGGCGCAACAAGATGGTCGGCATCGCCGAGCAGTACCAGTACATCCTGCGCGACGAGAGCATTCACCTGAATTTCGGGATCGACGTCATCAATCAGATCAAGATCGAAAACCCCCATCTCTGGACGGAAACGTTCCAGGGGGAGGTTCGCGGGATGCTGAAGAACGCGGCCGAACTGGAGGCGAAGTACGGGCGGGACACGATGCCGCGCGGCTTCCTTGGCCTCAATGCGGCTTTGTGCGAAACCTACATGCACTTCATCGCCAACCGGCGCTGCGCCCAGCTCGGGCTTGCGCCGGTGTTCGCGGAGGCGGACAATCCCTTCCCGTGGATGAGCGAGGCGATGGACCTCAAGAAAGAAAAGAACTTCTTTGAAACGCGCGTCATCGAATACCAGAACGGCGGCGCGCTGGCGTGGGATTGAACCGACGGAGTGCGATATGCGATCCAGAATTGAGAATCCGCACGCTGCCGGGCTTCCGCATTCGGCGCGGACGTCGATCTGGATCGCACTCGTTGCCGGTTCCAGCGTGTTGTTCAGCCTGGCGCTTGCTTGTGCAACGCCCTTCGCAGCTCTTGTGACGGTCGCGGGAACGCAGATGCGCCGCCGCGACGCCCTTTCGCTGATTGGGGTGGCGTGGTTTTTGAATCAAGCGGTCGGCTACGGGCTTCTTGGATATCCGCGAACGTGGGACAGCTTTGCTTGGGGGGCCGCTATCGGCGTCGCGGCAGTGCTTGCGGCGTTCGCCGTCTCCATGGCCGCCGGCCGCTTCGGTTCCACGATCATCGTTGCGGGCGGTGCGTTCCTTGCCGCTTTTGCGATTCACGAGCTGGCCTTGTTCGCGGCAACGGCTGTCTTGCCATCGAGCGCCGAGGCATTTTCGCCTTCCGTTGTCGGCTGGATTTTCTCCATCAACCTGTTGGCGCTTGCAGGTCTCCTGGCTGCGCACAAGACGGCGGTAGCCGCCGGGTTTCTCCCTGCACCTGCCTTGATGAGGCCGTCGCTGGCTCGGGCATGAGGCCGGTTCCTACTGCTTTGCGCTGCCGGGCTTCGAATGCCGGTTTCCGCAGATTTGTTAGGGAGAAACCGGGCACGCGCCGATAGGCCTCCGTTCCGTTTCATCTGACACGCGTGAAGACACGAGATTTCCGGTAACGGACGATCGTGAATGCCGGGCGTTGCTTTCAAGCTCACTGCAACGGGTGCTACAGCCACCATATGACTGACGCTCTGTTTGCCCTTGCCCTGGCGGTCGTGGCGCTCTTCTACTCAGCGGTGGGACAGGCCGGCGGCACCGGCTATGTCGCCGTGATGGGCTTGATCGGCTTCGATCCGGCAACGATCAAGCCGACCGCCCTCGCGCTCAACGTGCTGGTGTCAGCGATCGGATGCTATCGCTTCTATCGCGCCGGCATGCTGACCTGGCGCACCGTCTATCCGTTCGCCGTGCTTGGCGCTCCTTTCTCGCTGTTGGGCGGCGCGCTCCATCTCCCCGCGGCCGTTTACATGCCTGTCGTGGGCGTGTTGTTGCTCGTCGCCGGGGTGCTGATGCTTCGCTCCGTAAAATCCGCCTCGATGCTCGACCAGCAAGCGCCCGTTGTTCCTCCGTTCCTCCCGTCGCTTCTGGTCGGCGGCGCGATCGGACTGGTGTCCGGTGTGACGGGCGTCGGCGGCGGGATTTTCCTCGCGCCTGTTGTGCTTGCAATGCGCTGGACCGAAACAAGGACGGCCGCCGCCATATCGGCGGTGTTCAACCTTCTGAACTCGGCGGCTGCTCTGCTCGGTGCATGGGCGACGATGCCATCTCTGCCCACGCAATTGCCGATATGGCTGGCTTGTGTCGCCGTCGGCGGGCTTGTCGGATCGTGGCTGGGCACGCAGTATCTCAAGCCGGGTGCGCTGAGGCTGGTGCTGGCGGTTCTGTTATTGGCCGCTGCAGCGCGCATGATCGCGGCCGCCTTCTGATCGAACTGTGCTCTCGGAGTCTTGGAATTGTCCGCCTCGAGCCAGGTCCCCGGCGGGTCACGATCGGTCATATCGGGTGCCCCGCTGAAACTCGATGCCTCGCTCGGCGTTCAGTTCAAGGCATGGACGTCATCGAACCCGTCAAGCGCATCGTCGAAAAGGCGACCGGCATCGGCATCCCGAGCCGGGAGGAGGCGCTCGGCTGCGTGCGTGACGTCCGTCCCTCTCGCATGAAATTCCGCGACGACGGCTACATCCCGAACAATCCCAAGTTTCCGTTGCTCTATTACCGCAAAGCCCTCCGGTTCGGCCGCAAGGACGATTCAGCCGCCGTTCTGGAGAAGCTGTTCAACATCAACGGTTGGGGCGAGGCCTGGCGTAACGGGATTTACGACTACGTCCACTATCACTCAATGATCCACGAGGTGCTGGGGATTGCCCGCGGCTCCGCGACGCTGCGGCTCGGCGGCAACAAGGGCAAGACCGTCAAGGTCGGCGCCGGCGACGTCATCGTCGTGCCGGCCGGCGTTGGACATGAATGTCTGAACGCAGGTTCGACCTTCCTGGTCGTGGGCGCCTATCCCCCGACGGGCACCTATAATGAATGCCGCGGCAGTTTTCAGGAGCGCGACCAGGCGATAACGGCCATTCGCCGTGTGGGTGTACCAAAACAGCATCCGCTTTACGGAAGCCGCGAACGGCTGTGGTAGATGGCCCCGCTTTTAGCTGTTTTCCCACATGCCGCGCATGCGCGCCTTCATGTCGATTGGCGTACGCGTCGAGCGCGCCGAAGCGGAAGCCGTCTGGGCCCGCGGCCAATACCGGCTCTGGAAATGCTTCGTGATCCCGTTCGGAATAAAGCGCGTGCGCTGCGCATAGACGTGGCGGTCGCCGAGGCTGCGCTGGCCATGCGTGAAAAAGCGCTGCGGGATCATCAGATGAAGCTGATCCTTGGCCCGCGTCATGGCAACGTAGAGAAGCCGGCGTTCTTCCTCGATCTCCGGCGTCGAGCCGACGCCGAGGTCGGAGGGAATGCACCCATCGACCACGTTGAGGACGAACACCGACGACCATTCCTGGCCCTTGGCGGAATGAATGGTCGAGAGGATCAGATAGTCTTCATCGAGCAGCGGCGGACCGGTCTGGTCGCTCGTCGCATCGGGCGGGTCGAGCGTCAGTTCGGTCAGGAAGCGTTCGCGTGTCGGATAGCTGGCTGCGATCTGCGCAAGCTGCGTCAGGTCGGCCTGCCGTTGTATTGCGTCTTCGTAGCGTTGCTCCATGAAGGGCAGATACCAGCGGCAGGCGAGATCAAGTTCGGACGGCCATCCCGCCGCGCCGAGATGCAGCGCGCTCATGGTCTCGACGAACTCCTGCCATTGTGTGGCAGCCGCGGCCGGAGGACGGAAGCCGTGCAGGCCCGAGGCCGCGCTCCCGCTTTCGGCGATGGCGTCGAGAAGCTTCGCAGCCGTGCCCGGGCCGATGCCGGGCAGGAGCTGGGCCACCCGGAATCCAGCGACGCGATCGCGCAGATTGTGCGCCCAGCGCATCACCGCGAGCACATCCTTGATGTGCGCCGCCTCGAGAAATTTGAGGCCGCCGAATTTGACGAATGGGATGTTGCGGCGGGTCAGCTCGACCTCGAGCGTCGCGCTGTGGCTTGACGTCCGGAACAGGACCGCCTGCGACTTCAGGCGCTGCCCGGCTTCGCGATTGGCGAGGATATTTTCGACGATGTAGCCGGCCTGCGCAATGTCGTCGGCGACGTTGACGAGCGTGGGCAGATCGGATGATGCGCGATCGGACCAGAGGTTTTTCGTGAAGCGTTCCGACGCCAGATCAATCACCGCATTGGCCGCGGCGAGGACCGGCTGCGTCGAGCGATAGTTCTGCTCGAGCGTGATCAACTCGGCCTTCGGCGTGAAGTGACCGGGAAAGTCGAGGATGTTGCGCACCGTCGCCGCGCGGAACGAATAGATCGACTGCGCGTCGTCGCCGACGACCGTGAGGCCGCGGCCGGTCGGTTTGAAGTTGAGCAGGATCGAGGCCTGAAGCCTGTTCGTGTCCTGATACTCGTCGATCAGGACATGGTCGAAGCGGTCAGCAAGATCCTCGGCGAGCGCCGGCGCCATCATCATCTGCGCCCAGTAGAGCAGCAGATCGTCGTAATCGAGCACATTCTGCTTCTGCTTGGCCTCGACGTAGGCGCCGAACAACCGTTGCAGTTCGGCCTCCCATTCAATGCACCATGGGAAGACGCTACCGAGCACTTCGCCGAGCGGGGTTTCCGCGTTCACGGCCCGCGAATAGATCGCCAGACACGTATCCTTCTTCGGGAAGCGCTTCTCCATCTTGGAGAAGCCGAGATTGTGGCGCACGAGATTCATCAGGTCGGCGGAGTCTTCCCGATCATGGATGGTGAAGGCCGAATCCAGTCCGATGTCCGCCGCGTATTCGCGCAAAAGCCGGGCGCCCATCGCATGGAATGTCCCCGACCAGGCCAGCGCATCGGCCATCGCGCCGGCGTTCGGTCCGAGCGCCTTCGCCATGATCCGTTCGACGCGACGTTGCATTTCGACCGCCGCCCGGCGCGAGAATGTCAGCAGCATGATGCGGCGCGGGTCCGCGCCCGAAACCACGAGATGGGCCACGCGATGCGCCAGCGTGTTCGTCTTGCCGGAGCCGGCGCCGGCGATGATCAAGAGAGGCGGGGCAGAGGCGGGGCGTCAGCCAGCGCGTCGCAGCCGTGCTCGACCGCGCGACGCTGCTCGACATTCAGCCCGGCGAGATAAGCCGCGCCGCTTGCGTCCTGTTGATGCGCCGTCCTGACCTGCTGCAGCATGCCCTTGCCCCGAATCCCGAGGCTATGGTACAAATCATGAACAGGCATTTAAGTCGAACGAATTCGCAATCTGGCGGTTTGGTCCTTGAGCGTCCGCGAACGGCGCTGGAATGATGTGCCGAAGCGAGGTCCGCGTCATGCGCGTACTGCTGGCGTCTCTCTTTCTTCTGGCGATCGTTACGGTCCAGGCCAAAGCCGACCGTGCGGTCACCGACACCGAGCGCGCCCGACTCGTGTCAGCCGTCGCGGCCCAGGGTTGTACCGGCGGCAAGATGGAATGGGATGACGATGACCGCGAATTTGAGGTCGACAGCGCCTCCTGCAGTGACGGTCGGGCTTACGATCTGAAATTCAACGCGGACTACACGTTCAAGAGCAAGAAGCTCGACGACTGACGCTCGGATTGGCAAACCGCAAGCGTTGACGCGCCATCAGTCGCTGCCCTCGCGAACAAGTTCGACATTCAACGTTCCCTTCGGCAGGGGGCGCAATAATTCGGCCTCCGGACTGGTAAGCTGCAGCCAGCCGGGCCAGTCCTTCGGCTTCAGCACCACGACCTGGCGATTGTGGTAGGGCGCGATGTCCTCGCCTGGCGCTGTCGTCAGCATCGCAAAGGACGCGGGATGATTGCCCTGGCCCTCGCGCCAGACGCCGGCGATGCCCGTGATCGGCGAGCCTTTGAGCGCGAAGCGATATTTTGCTTTCGGATATTTCTTCCCCACGAACTCGTAGAAAGCGCTGGCCGGAATGATGCAGCGGTTGCTCTGATCGAAGCGCCGGTTCTCACTCCGGAAATTGAACACCGGACCGCCACGGCCGGATGGCGGAAAGCTGAAATTCATCGAGGCGAGCTCGACATGATTGCCGGCGGCGCGCATCACCGGGCCGCGATCGTTGATCTTGATGTCGTCTGCTTCCGGCAGGTCGAGTTCGGTCTGCTGTGTCGGGATGCCGAGCGCGAGGTCCTGCATCATTTTGCAGTATTCCTGCCAGCGGACGTGCTGCTCGTAATTGTTGCACATAGGCCCCAATGTAGGGGCCCATCGCCGGTCAGACGAGATGGGCGTCTCCCTGCGGGACCGCGCCGGCGGCTGCGCTGAAGCCCCTCTTGCGCGGGTCTTCACCCTTCGGGCTTTCGTCGCTGACGCGCGCCAAGGTGGACAACGGCAGTCAGGCGACCCAGGCGGTATGCGCTATTCGGTCGGATTCCAGATCACCGCGAACTCGTCGTCGCCCTCCGATCCCGCCGCGCGGCCGAGATTGGCGAATAGTTTGCGCGGGCCGAACTCGGGCGCCGAGATCGAGATCGACACATAGTCGGCGCCGTTCTCCTTGTTCTTGCGAATCCAGGCGCCGCCGATTTCCGCGCCGTTGGCATAGACGCGATAGTCGGGCCGGTCGCTGTCCGGCTTCTTCTCCTTGTTCGGCATGATCTTCAGCGCCGCTGAGATCGACAGCGTCCGCAGCGTGCCGCGATAGGAACCGTCGTCGAGTTTGTTGACGTAGCCGATGGCTGGCATGTGATGTCTCCCCGTTTCATTCCGACTGGCATCCTGTCCGGCATGCGCGGCGGTCTTTCCTGCAGCGTCGGACTTGCCTGCGTCCGCGCCATGCCCGAGCAGCCGCGCCATTCCACTTGCTCGCATTCCGATGGCTCCCATGCCGACGCGTGCGCCGTGGGCGGGAGCATCCACCGGCGCGGCGAGCCGCACACCCTGTCGAATCCGACGGGTCACACGAGCCCGGTGTCCCTGCGACAACGCCCGTGTCCGGATGCCGATCGGCCGGGGGAGGGTTGTGGACGGCGGGCGCCGGCTGCCGCTTGCGCCTTGCCGGCCGCAAGGGAGGCTCCGCCGCGCCCGGAGCCCGACGAATGCAACGTCTTGTCAACGCGCCCTTGCCCCCGGCAGGCTTCGCGGCTGGTCGGAGTCGTCCCGTCAATGGCGGGAAATGCGAAGCCAACCGAAGAAAGGGCTGGACATCGCCGCCGCGGCGGGTTCGGCGTAAGTGTCATGGAGAAGAAAGACATCGACGAGCTGCGGGGGAAGGTGCCCTGCGCGTCCGTCCTGGAGAGGGCGGGCTGGAAGGTCGACTTGAAGGAGAGCACCCGCAAGGCGGTCAAATACCGCCACGGCGAGGGCCAGATCGTCATCGTCATTCACGACGGGCGCGGCTGGTTCGATCCGATGTCGGAAGCGAAGGGCGACGTCTTCGACCTCGCCGAGCATCTCGGCGCCGCCGGTTTTGCGGTGGCTCTGCAGCAGGTCGCCGAGCTTGTTGGCTTCACGCCGACGCAGCCGGCCTGGAAACGCCCGGCGCGGGCCAAGCCAACCGCGCCGCTCGCGCATCGTTGGGCCGCGCGTCTCAAGCCGCGGCCGGGCTCGCCGACCTGGCGCTATCTCGCCGAGACGCGCGCCATTCCCGATCACTTGATTCAGGAGGCCGTCGATCAGGACCGGCTGCGCGAAGGTCCGCATGGCAGCATGTGGGCGGCGCATACGGACGACGCCGGCGTTGTTGTCGGCTGGGAAGAGCGCGGCCCCGAATGGCGCGGCTTTGCGACTGACGGATCGAAGGTGCTGTTCCGTCTCGGCGCGACGCATGCGACGCGCGTCTGCGTCACCGAGGCGGCGATCGACGCGATGAGCCGTGCCGCGATCGAAGGCCTGCGCCACGATACGCTCTATGTCAGCACCGGCGGCGGCTGGTCGCCGACGACCGAAGCGGCGATCCGCGCCGTCGCCACGCGCCCTGGCACGGTTCTTGTCGCCGCGACCGACAGCAACCTGCAGGGCGACGTGTTCGGCAACCGCCTGCGCGCCATCGCAGAGGATGTCGGCGCCGGCTACGATCGCCTGCGCCCGACGGACGATGACTGGAATGAGGACCTGAAGGCGGCGCGACGAATGAGACGATAGCGCGGCCGCTCAACGCAGAAGCAGGCGCTCGAGAAAAAGAGTGAGGCGGAGAGGCTCCCGGTGCCGCATGTCCGGCCGACGCGTCAAGGGAGGCTTCGCCCGCGTGCCGCGGCCCTTGACCCGCCGGACCTTCGATGCGGCCGCGCCCTGAGGGTGTCTTCAACACCCGAAGGGAAGGGCAACCTCATGCCAATCTACACAATCGAGACGACCTATCGCCTGCCGGTCCATCGCCAGCGCAGCTACGAAGCGGCCGATCTCGCTGCGGCCTGCCGGCTCGCCGTCGAGGACGACTGGGACGGCGAGAAGCACGACCACGAAACCGCCGGCGAGACCTACGTCACCGGCGTCTGGAAAGGCCGCGACACCGCCTATCAGGCGCCGTCCGTGCCGGTGCCGTCGCACTATCGAGAAACGCTTCAGCGCAAGGCCGATCATTTCGAGGTGCTGCTCGGCCTGGTCAAAGTGCTGACCAGCGGCGCCAAGGCGTTGGACTGCGCCTATTGGAAGGACCGCGCGGCTGCGGCGATCGCCAAAGCCGAAGCGATCCTCGCCGGCGCCCGCGATCCCGACTGATCGCGCCTCGCACAATTCACCTTCCCGCAACCACGCCCGGCCCTGCCGGGCTTTGTCATTTTCAGGAGCCGGACATGGCCAGCTACTGCGTTCCAACCGTCGTGCAGACGACGATTCCCGACACTGACATGACGCCGCTCGAGCGGCTCGTGCTCTCACATATGTTCACCGCCGAGCAGGATGGCGCCGGAACGCTTTTCTTCGCCGACGCGAGTCCGGCGGAGTGCATCGACATCGCCGCCGCGGCGCTGCGCGCTGCGCATCGCGACTCCGCCGGCGCCGACAGCGTCCTCAATGCCATCGTCGAGAACCGGCTCGGGGAGATCGCCGCCGCCGACACCTCTGCGGAGCTCGATCTCACCGACGTCTCCTGGTCGACCATCTTTCAGGACATCGTGCGCCGTTCCGCGACGCTCGACGAGATTGCCGTCTCATCGGCGTTCACGTGCTCGCGCATGTTGCCGGATGGATTTGGCGGGATGGCCACGCTGATCACCGCCGGTTCGATCCGGTCATGCTCGACGGACGAGGTGCTGGAGCAATTCCGCAAGGAGCTTGCGGCTGCAGCAGCGCCGCGAACGCATGTGCTCCTGCGCTTCGACGAAAATGAGGTGCGCACGATGATCGGCGAGGTCATCGCCTACGACGATGCGCTCACGACGCTGTCGCCGGACGCTGTCACCGACGACGACATCCATCTCGCATGCCTCGCCGTCGCCGCAGCGACCCAGCTCGCGGAGGAGCGGGGCTCGGCCGTGTTCAAGGCCGCGCTCGCGGCCATCCAGAGCGCCGAACAGCGCCGCGCCGACGTGAAAGAGGGGAATGAAAAAGGGGAGGAGGAGTGAAAAGCGCGATGCCGCATGCCCGGCCGGCGCGTCAAGGGAAGCTTCGCCCGCGTTCCGCGGCCCTTGACCCGCCGGACCGGAGAGGCGGCCCGCGGGAGGAGGTGATGAAGGGCTGAAGTGAATGAGGGATCACGCGGATCGCTCACGCTTTCGGCCCGTGAGGCCGAAAGGAGCCGCCATGCACACCCTCCCGACCATCCGCAAAATCTTCCAGGGCATCGCCACGCGCCATGAGATGCACCGTCTGTTCAACCGACATCGTGGCGATCCGACCTACGGGGCCGGCGATGCCGCGCCTCTCTTTGCCGGCGAGTGGTTCGAGATCGCCGAACCCGAGCATGATTACATGCTGGAGATTCTGCCGCCGCTCTGGATGCGCGCCGACATGTTCGCGATGCGCGAATTCATGACGGATAACGTGACCAGCGTCTTCTTCACGCTCTGGATCGACGGTCGCAAGCGCTTCTTCCACGGCTATTGCGACCTGTCCGATCGTGGCTCGCCCGAGCAGATGAAGCGAGCGATCATCGAGCGGGAGTCCCGCCCGGTCCGCGCCATGACGCGCGACGAACGCCTTGAGCACATCTGGTCGGGCACGCATGACGACTATCGCGGCTATGCCGGCAAAGGATGGCCGGCTCCCCTGCAGGGCAAGCGCACCGTGCTCGTCTATTGCGGCGGTCTCGGCACAGTCCTGAAGCCGCTCGACGATCTCACCGATGACGAGGTCGCCGCGAAGCTGCCAGTGCAGTTCCGGCATCTGCCCGAAGCGGCATAGACCGCAACGCCCTCCCGAACCTGCGACCAGCCCGGCCCCGCGCCGGGCTTTCGCATTTTCGCGGTCCGTTCACCGGCCCGCTCCTCCCAACCTCCGCAACGCCGTGCCGCCGGTCGCCTCCGCGACGCCGGCGGACGGCCGCGCGCGCCCAACAGAAGGACTTCCCCAATGGCGCACGACGATCCCTTCACCCTCGACCTCTTCGGCAATCCCGCAATCGCGCCGGGTCTCGGCCTCGGCGTCACCGCGTTCGCGCCGGACCCCGCGGCCGACGGCAATGACGATGATCCGCCGCCTGTGATGCCGGCGCCTGCGGCGCCGTCGGCATCGCCGATCGGATCAATGCCGAAGGGCGAGAATGTCCGGCTTCTCGATGGGCGAGGCCTCGCCGCGTCCTGGCGCGATCGCGCCCGCGACAACATCGCGGCAATCCGACTCGCGGCCGAGATCGACGCCGCTGGCCGGCCTGCGACGCCGGACGAGCAGGCAGCGCTCATCCGCTTCACCGGCTTCGGCGCGTCGGCACTCGCCAATAGTGTCTTTCGCCGCCCGGGCGAGGACGAATTCCGCGACGGCTGGGACACGATCGGCGCGGAGCTCCAGGCGCTCGTCACGCCGT
Organism: Terripilifer ovatus; assembly: GCA_029222685.1. Classification (GTDB taxonomy): domain Bacteria; phylum Pseudomonadota; class Alphaproteobacteria; order Rhizobiales; family Beijerinckiaceae; genus Terripilifer; species Terripilifer ovatus. The sequence goes on from JARHVB010000024.1 coordinate 135,445, forward strand.
CTGACTATGCGTCGCTGGCGCGCTGCACGCAGTATGCCCATTTCACGCCGGACTATATCGTGCGCGCGGTCTGGGACGGCTTGCTCCGACTGGGCTTCCGCGGCGGCCGCATCCTCGAGCCCGGCATCGGCACCGGCCTGTTTCCTGCGTTGATGCCGGACGAGCTGCGCGGCGTCTCGCATGTCACCGGCGTCGAGCTCGACCCCGTCACCGCGCGCATCGCCCGCCTGCTGCATCCGCGCGCGGCGATCATCACGGCGGATTTCGCGCGCGCCGGCCTGCCGCAGCATTTCGATCTGGCCGTCGGCAATCCGCCGTTCTCCGATCGAACCGTGCGCGGCGATCCCGCCTTCCGTGGACTCGGGCTGCGGCTGCACGACTTCTTCATCGCCAAGGCGCTTCGGCTGCTGAAGCCTGGCGGTCTCGCCGCCTTCGTCACCTCGCACGGCACGATGGACAAGGCCGACGCGAGCGCGCGTCAGCACCTCGCGGAGACGGCCGATCTCGTCGGCGCGATCCGGCTTCCCGAAGGCAGCTTCCGCGCCGATGCCGGCACCGATGTCGTCGTCGATATCATGTTCTTCCGCAAGCGTGACGCCGGCGAGGCGGCGCGCGACGTGGCATGGCTCGATCTCGCCGAGGTCCGCGCTGCGACCGCCGACGAGGGCGCCATCCGCGTCAATGGCTGGTTCGCCCAGCAGCAGGAAATGGTGCTCGGCATCCATGCGCTGACGTCAGGCCCATACGGCGAGACCTACACCTGCAACCCACGCCGCGGCGCGGACCTCGGCGTTGCGCTGGCCGCGGCCGTCAATCGTCTTCCGGAAGCCATCTATGACGGCGAGCCGGAGGCGGTCGATCCGGACGCCGATAGGGATACGCCACAGGTCGCGGCTGCGACCGCCGGTGGCGCGACGATCCGCGAGGGCAGCTACGTCGTCGGTCCGGGCGCGGCGCTGATGCAGATTCTCGACGGCGCGCCCGTCGTCGTGAAGGTGCGCAAAGGCCGCTCCACGGACGGCATCTTCGACAAGCACGCGCGGGTCATTCGCAAGCTCATTCCAATCCGCGACGCCGTGCGCGAGGTGCTTCGCGCGCAGGAGCGCGACGAGCCATGGAAGCAGGCACAGGTTCGCCTGCGCATCGCCTGGTCGAGTTTCGTGCGCGACTTCGGACCGATCAACACGACCGTCGTCTCCACGGTCGAGGACGAGGAAACCGGCGAGGTCCGCGAGACCCATCGCCGCCCGAACCTCGCCCCGTTCGCCGACGATCCCGATTGCTGGCTGGTCGCCTCGATCGAGGACTACGATCTCGACAGCAACACCGCGCGGCCCGGCCCGATCTTCACCGAGCGCGTGATCGCGCCGCCGCCCGCGCCCGTCATCACCTCGGCTCTCGATGCGCTCGCCGTGGTGCTCAATGAGCGCGGCTACGTTGATCCCGAACATATCGCTGAACTGTTGCATCGCGACGTCGACGACGTGATCGCCGAACTGGGCGATGCGATCTTCCGCGACCCGTCTGACGGCTCCTGGCAGACCGCTGACGCTTATCTGTCCGGACCTGTCCGCGACAAGTTGAAGGCGGCGGAAGCGGCCGCGGGGCTCGACGACGCTTATGGTCGCAATGTCCGGGCCTTGCAGGCCGTACAGCCTGCGGACCTTCGCCCCTCCGACATCACGGCGCGGCTCGGCGCCCCATGGATTCCGGCGGACGACGTCGTCGCCTTCGTCAAGGAGACGATGGGCGCCGACATCACGATCCGGCACATGCCGGAACTCGCCTCATGGACGGTCGAGGCCCGCCAGCTCGGCTGGACGGCCGCCGGCACGTCGGAATGGGGAACCGATCGCCGTCATGCCGGTCAGCTTCTGTCCGATGCGTTGAACAGCGCCGTCCCGCAGATCTTCGACATCATCAAGGATGACGACAGCGAACGTCGCGTGCTCAATGTCATCGACACCGAGGCCGCCAAGGAGAAACTTTCGAAGATCAAGACCGCGTTCCAGACCTGGGTGTGGTCCGACCCGGATCGCACGGACCGTCTGGCGCGTCTCTACAACGACCGCTTCAACAACATCGCGCAGCGGGCATTCGACGGCTCGCACCTCAAGCTGCCCGGCGCGTCGGGCGCCTTCGTTCTTTACGGCCACCAGAAGCGCGGCGTCTGGCGCATCATCGCGTCGGGCGCGACCTACCTCGCGCATGCCGTCGGCGCCGGCAAGACGCTGACGATCGCGGCCGCGATCATGGAGCAGCGCCGGCTCGGCCTGGTCGCCAAGGCGATGCTCGTCGTGCCGGGCCATTGCCTTGCGCAGGCGGCCCGCGAGTTTCTGGCGCTCTATCCCAACGCGCGCATTCTCGTTGCGGACGAGACCAATTTCACCAAGGACAGGCGCCAGCGCTTTCTGTCACGCGCCGCGACTGCGACCTGGGACGCGATCATCATCACGCACTCGGCATTCCGCTTCATTGGCGTGCCGTCCGCGTTCGAGCAGCAGATGATCCATGACGAGCTGGAGCTCTACGAGGAACTGCTCACCAAGGTCGAGAACGACGACCGCGTCTCGCGCAAGCGCCTCGAGCGGCTGAAGGAGGGATTGCAGGAGCGGCTGGAATCGCTCGCCACGCGAAAGGACGATCTGTTGACGATCTCGCAAATCGGCATCGACCAGATCATTGTCGACGAGGCGCAGGAGTTTCGGAAGCTCTCCTTCGCGACCAACATGTCGACGCTGAAAGGCGTCGATCCGAGCGGCTCGCAGCGCGCCTGGGACCTCTATGTGAAGTCGCGCTTCATCGAGACGAAGAACCCGGGCCGTGCGCTCGTGCTCGCCTCCGGCACGCCCATCACCAACACGCTCGGCGAGATGTTCACCGTGCAGCGCTTCCTCGGCGCGGCCGCGCTGCGCGAGCGCGGCCTGCACGAGTTCGACGCCTGGGCCTCGACCTTCGGCGACACGACGACGGAGCTCGAGCTGCAGCCGTCCGGCAAGTACAAGCCCGTCACGCGCTTCGCCACCTTCGTCAACGTGGCCGAGCTGATCACGATGTTCCGCACCTTCGCTGATGTCGTGATGCCGGAGGATCTGCGCCAGTATGTGAAAGTGCCGGCGATCTCGACCGGCAAGCGGCAGATTCTCACGGCGAAGCCGTCGGCGGCATTCAAGGTCTATCAGCGCCATCTCGAGGAGCGCATCAAGGCGATCGAGGCGCGCGACCGCGCGCCGGAGCCGGGCGACGATATCCTGCTCTCCGTCATCACCGACGGCCGCCATGCCGCGATCGACTTGCGCCTGGTCGATCCGGACAGCGGCAACGAGCCGGACAACAAGCTCAATCTCTTGATCGGCACCGCCTTCCGCATCTGGCAGGAAACGGCGCCGAACACTTACGTCCGGCCGGACGCCAAGCCCTACGAGCTGCCGGGCGCGGCGCAGATGATCTTCTCCGACCTCGGCACCATCAGCGTCGAGAAGTCGCGCGGCTTCTCGGCCTATCGCTGGATACGCGACACACTCATCGGCATGGGCGTTCCCCCGTCCGAAATCGCGTTCATGCAGGACTACAAAAAGTCCGAGGCCAAGCAGCGCCTGTTCGGCGACGTTCGCGCCGGCAAGGTCCGCTTCTTGATCGGCTCGTCCGACACGATGGGCACCGGCGTCAACGCGCAGCTTCGGCTGAAGGCGCTGCATCATCTCGACGTGCCGTGGTTGCCCTCGCAGATCGCACAGCGCGAGGGCCGCATCGAGCGGCAGGGCAATCAGCACGACGTCATCGACATCTTCGCCTATGCGACAGAGGGCTCGCTCGACGCGAGCATGTGGCAGAACAATGAGCGCAAGGCCCGCTTCATTGCGGCGGCGCTCTCCGGCGATACCTCGATCCGCAGGCTCGAGGATATCGGCGAAGGCCAGGCGAACCAGTTCGCGTTGGCCAAGGCGATTGCGAGCGGCGATCAGCGGTTGATGCAGAAGGCGGGCCTTGAGGCCGACATCGCGCGGCTGGAGCGCCAGCGCGCTGCACATATCGACGATCAGCACGCGGTCCGCCGGCAGGTGCGCGACGCGGAGCGCGACATCGAACTCGCGACACGCCGCATCACCGAAATCGGCCAGGACATTGCGCGGCTTGTGCCGACCGCCGGCGACGCGTTCACGATGATGGTCGCAGGCACGCGTTACGACGAGCGCAAAGGCGCCGGGCGGGCGCTCATGCAGGAGATCCTGACACGCGTGCAGCGTCGGCAGGATGGCACGCAGACAATCGCCGCGGTTGGCGGCTTCGATGTCGACTATTGCGGCGAGCGCTTCGGACGCGACAACTATCGCTATGCCGTGATGCTGGCGCGCACGAACGCCGATTACGAGATCGAACTTCCGGTCACGGTGACGCCGCTGGGCGCCGTCGCGCGGCTTGAACACGCCGTGTCCGGATTCGAGGACGAGCAGGAGCGCTACCGGCTGCGGCTGGCCGATGCCCGACGCCGGCTCGCATCTTACGAGGCCCGCCAGGGCGGGGAATTCGCATTCGCCGGGGAGCTCGAGGAGAAGCGGCGGCGGCTCGCCGAGGTGGAAGCCGATCTCGCGCGAGATCAGCCGGCTGACGGCGAGGCCGGAGATGCCCGCGCCGCCGCCTGACGAAAACAAGGGACGGCGAAGAAGGTCGGTCGCAGAGCGTTCGGGCCGGCGACGAGTCTCAACCGCCGCCTCCGCCGCCCCGGCCACGGCGCCCTGCGCAGGGCCCAAGCGCCCCGCTTGGGCGGCCGGGCAGGGACGCTCGCCGGCAGTTGCGCCGGCCACTCACGCCCTGCGGGCCGGGAGGGGTCTCCGGAAGGAGACGGAAAAGGACCGCCGGAACCGCGCGGTCCGCAACCCCTGCAATGGAGATCATCCCATGAGACTGATGAAGATCGATCCGCGCGCGCTCATCGTGAACCCCGATCCGACGCGCCTCACCAAGTCCACGCCGCAGAGCGACGCCCTGCTGCTTGCCAGCATCAAGGCCGTCGGCATCATCCAGCCGCCGATCGTCACACCGCAGTCCGGCCGCGGCAACGGCCTCGTCATCCAGATCGGCCGGCGGCGTGTGGCGCAGGCGATCGCCGCCAAGCTCGACGAGATCGAGGTTCTCGTCGCCGATCCCGACGACGACAAGGATGCTCTGCGCAGCCTGATCGAGAACGTCGCACGCGAGCCGCTGAACCCGGTCGACCTATGGCGGCGCATCGAGCGCCTGGTCGCGCTCGGCTGGACCGAGGAATCGATCGGCATCGCGCTCGGACAGTCCGTGCGCCAGATCCGCAAGCTCCGCCTGCTGGCGAACATCCTGCCGGCGATGCTCGACCACATCGCCAAAGGCGACATGCCGAACGAACAGCATCTGCGCACGATCGCTGCGGCGACGCAGGACGAGCAGGCGCAAGTCTGGAAGAAGCACAAGCCGCGCAAGACCGATCCGCAGGTCTCGTGGAGCGAGGTGGCGCGTGCGCTCACCAAGACGCGGATGTATGCGCGCGACGCGAGCTTCGGCGATGATCTCGCGCAGGCCTACGGCATCGTCTGGCAGGAGGACCTGTTCGCGCCGGCCGACGAGGACAGCCGCTACACCAACGACGTCGAAGCATTCCTCGGCGCGCAGCAGGAATGGATGACCAACCACCTGCCCAAGCGCGGCGCGGTCATCGAGGTGTCGGCTTGGGGCGAGCCGAAGCTGCCGCCGAAGGCCGAGCGCGTCTATGGCAAGCCGAACAAGAGCGACTGCACGGGCTGGTATCTCGACCCGCGCAGCGGCTCGGTTCAGTCGGTCGCCTACCGGATGCCGCGCCCGAAGAAGGATGCGGCGAAGGGCAAGGGCGCCCGTGCCGCCGAAGCGGACAGCGTTGCGCCGACGTCGCGGCCCGACGTCACCCGGCGTGGCATGGACATGATCGGCGATCTGCGCACCGACGCGCTGCACGAGGCGCTGACGCGCGCCCCGATCGAGGACGACACGCTGACCGCGCTGCTCGTCCTCGCCATCGCGGCGAACAATGTCACCGCCGCATCGGGACGCACGTCCGGATACGGCGCGTGCGCGAAGCAGGCGAGGCGCCTCATCGCCGAGGACGGCACGCTTGCCTACGACCGCGACACCCTGCGCGTGGTCGCGCGCGAGGTGCTGAGTGACGTGCTGTCGTGCCGCGAGAACCGTTCGAACAGCGGCGTTGTCGCGCGCGTCGCCGGCGCAGCGGTCGGCGCCGACGAGTTCCTCCCCAATCTGGCGACGGAGGAGTTTCTCTCGTGCCTGTCGCGCACGGCGCTCGAGGCCGCGCTGCAGGGAACGTCGGTCCTGCCGCGTCCGCGCGTGAGGGATACGCGCGCGGCGTTGGTCGCCCATTTCGCGGACGGCCGCTTCGTGCATCCCGCCGCGCTGTTCGCGCCGCAGGCCGACGCGATTGCGGAATGGACCGAAAGGCACGCCGACGATGGCGACGACGCCGAGTTCGACGAGGCCGATGCCGGCGACGGCCAGCATGGCGACTACGCGGTCGCCGCCGAATACGCGCGCGTTCGAGCCACTTCAAACACTCCCGCCGCCGGCGTCCAGCCGGCGGCGG
>JARHVB010000025.1 GCA_029222685.1 Terripilifer ovatus
TTCTTCAACCCTATGACCACAAGACTCCGATGCCAATGAATTGAAGCACCCAATCAATCCGCCTCTTCTTGACACACCCCCCATACAAGGATGAGGGCTTCTGAAGGCTTGCGCAAGCCAGGCAGGATTAGGCTCGCATGATGTGGTGGACGCGGCTGAAGGCGCTCATCGTCAAGGAACTGCTCGCCGTCCTGCGCGATCCGAGGGGCCGGGTCATTCTGATCGTGCCGCCGATCCTGCAACTGGTCGTCTTCTCCTATGCGGCGACGCTGGAGGTGAAGAACGTCGACATCATGGTCCTGAACCGCGACGCCGGCGCCTGGGGCAACGAGTTGATCCACCGGATCGACGGCGCCCCGACATTCCGCCACATCCTGCGCGCCCAACATCCTTCCGCCGTCCGCGATGCCATCGACATGCAGCAGGTGATCGCCGCCGTCCAGATCGGCCCAAGCTTCTCGCGCGACATCGAATCGGGCCAGCCCACCGATCTCCAGATCATCCTCGACGGCCGCCGCTCGAACGCATCGCAGATCGTCGCCGGCTATCTCAACCAGATCGTCACGAGCCTATCGGCCGATACGCCGGCCGGCAAGCGCATGGCGCCGGCCGCCGTCAGCGTGGTGGCACGCAACTGGTTCAACCCCAACCTGATCTTCCAATGGTTCATGGTTCCCAATCTCGTCGCCAGCATCGCGCTGCTGATCGGCCTCATCGTCACCGCGCTCTCGATCGCGCGCGAGCGCGAACTCGGCACCTTCGACCAGTTGATCGTCTCGCCGTTGCGCACCCATGAAATCCTGCTCGGCAAGCTGATCCCGCCCATGATGATCGGCCTGTTCCACATCACCATCTATATCCTGGCGGCAGTCTTCATCTTCGACGTACCATTGCGCGGTTCAGTACTCATGCTCTATGGCAGCGCCGTCTTCTATCTCGCCGCCGTCGTCGGCCTCGGCCTGTTCATCTCGGCCCTGTCGATGACCCAGCAGCAGGCGATCCTCGGCGCCTTCCTGTTCATGGTGCCGGCCATGCTGCTGTCGGGCTTCGCCACGCCGATCGAGAACATGCCGTCCTGGCTGCAGCCGGTAACGCTTATCAATCCGCTGCGCTATTTCCTCATCATCGTGAAGGGCGTGTTCCTGCGCGATCTGCCGATGGATGAAGTGATCGCCAACACGATCCCGCTGGCGCTCATCGCCCTTTGCACGCTCAGCAGCGCGGCCTGGCTGTTCAGAAGGCGATTGGAATGAAGCAGGCTACGGTGCATCCTCATCAACACGTCGGCGCATCGATCTTCCCCAACCGGTCGAGATGCATGCGGATATGCGCCGCTTCCGCCGTCGTCTTGGCCAGCGCGATGGCGCGATCGAAGGCGATCCGACCTTCGTCGTTTCGACCAAGCTGCATCAGCAGCGCGCCGCGCACACCGTAGAAATAGAAATAGCCCGAGAGTTTGTCTTCCAGCGGCGCGATCAGCTCCAGCGCGGCTTCCGCGCCCCCTACCTTCGAGACCGCGACGGCCCGGTTCAAGGTGACGACGGGCGAGGGCTGCATCTGCTCAAGCCGCGCATAGAGCAGGTCGATCTCGGCCCAGTCCGTATCTTCCGGCCGGGCGGCCCGCGCATGCAGAGCGGCGATCGCCGCCTGCACCTGATAGGGACCGGGGCGGCGATGGCGCAGGCCCTTGTCGATCAGCGCCAGCCCTTCGGCGATCATCTTGCCGTTCCACAGGCTGCGGTCCTGGTCGTCGAGCAGGACGATCTGACCCTCCTTGTCGAACCGTGCAGCCGCACGCGCATGCTGCAGCAACAGCAGGGCCGTCAGCCCCATGATCTCGGGTTCGCTCGGGAACACGCGCAGCAGCAGGCGGGCAAGACGGATCGCCTCCTCGCACAGCGGCGCGCGCAAGGGCGCCTCTCCGGCGCTCGCCGAATAGCCCTCGTTGAAAATGAGATAGATCATCGCCGCGACGACACCGAGCCGCTCGGCGCGCTCGACCGCGCCCGGTGCCTCGAACGGCACGTCGGCCTGGGCGATGCGTGCCTTGGCGCGGGTGATGCGCTGCTCCATGGCGCTTTCACCGACCAGAAATGCCCGCGCGATCTCCTTGACGGTGAGGCCCGACACGATACGCAGCGCCAGCGCGATCTGCTGCGTCGCCGGCAGGTCGGGATGGCAGCAGATGAACAGCAGGCGCAGGATATCATCGCGATAATCGGCATCGTCGAGTTTGCCGACGGCCGTTGCCTCCGCATCCTCCTGATCGGAGATCTGATCTTCCGGCGGCAGTGGCTCTTGCCGGCGCGCCCGCCGCACGCCGTCGATGGCGATGTTGCGGCCGACGAAAATCAGCCAGGCGGCCGGATCGCGCGGCGGGCCCTTCTCCGGCCATGTCCTGAGCGCCCGCAGGCTGGCTTCCTGGTAAGCCTCCTCGGCCGTCTCGAGATTGCGGAAATAGCGCAACAGCGCGCTCACCGCCTGAGGCCGCGCCGAGACCAGTGCTGCATGCATCCAGGCGAGATCGGTCATGGCGCGGAATCACTCATAGCGTTGGCGGAATCGGGTTGAACACGGCGAGCGGCCGCAACTCGAACGAGCCGGCCGAACCGCTCGCCCTGGCGAGGTCCTTCGCCGTCTCGACCGCCTCGTCGAGATTGGCGCAATCGATCACGTAGAAGCCCAGCAGCTGCTCCTTGGTTTCCGCGAAAGGCCCATCGATCACCATCGCCTCGGCGCCCTTGCGGATCGTCGTCGCCGCCGTCGTCGGCATCAGCCGCGCCACCGGCCCGAGCCGGCCCTGCTGCGCCACCTTCTCCAGCACGCCGCCAAGGCTCGTCATGACTTCGGCGTCCTTCTCCTTGCTCCAGGAGCAGACGACATCTTCGGAATCGTAGCAAAGTATGGCGTAGAGCATTGTTGCGTCCTCTCGTTCTTCAAGACGTTTGAATTTAGCCTGTCCCGACACGACGACCGAAAAAATCGGGCTCAAGGCACTTTCGTCGCGAAAACGCCGACCATATCGAAAGCCACCGGCCGGCGGCGGTCGAGCGCGATGGAATTCTCCAGCTCGCGGATATGCGCGCGCATCTGCGCCACCGCGGCGTCGACTTGCCCCGTCGCGCACAGATGGATGAGATCGTCGTGGTGATCGTGCCAGCCGGCAAGCCCGCTCTGATTCTCGAACAGGTTGATGATCAGGCTGGTGCGCGCCACCAGCAGGCGGACCTGTTCGGCCAGGATGCGATTGCCGCAGAGTTCGGCCATCAGCAGGTGAAAACCGCCAGACAGATGAATGGCTTCCCTGATCCGGCCCTGTTCGCGCAAGGCATGCTCCTGGGCCAGATTTGCCGATAGCCTGGCGATGACCTTCGGGTCGGCAGCGCGCGCCACCGCTTCCGTGGTGCCGGCCTCGATGGCGATGCGGGCGGCAAAAACCTCACGCACCTCGTCGGCCTGCGGCGCGGCGACGTAGGCGCCGCGATTGGGGAAGACCACGACCAACTTCTCCCAGGCCAGCCGCTGCAGGGCCGAGCTGACGGCGCGGCGGCTGACGCCGAACGCCTCCACCAGAGCCAGCTCGGCAAGCTTGGTGCCCGGCAGAAGCCGCTGGTCGACGATCGCCTCGAATAGCAGGGTATAGGCGTCATCCGCCGTCTCGACTTTCGGCCGGTTGCGCGAATTCATCACCCCCACCATTCGCCTTTTCTGCTGCATCATCAATCTCATCGTGCATATTCAATGTGCGGAAGATTGCGCACAATCTTTCACAACATATTGATTTATATCATGCGCGCACCATGGCACAACGGTTGCAATCATGGCGTCGGCCGATCCCGCAAGGCTGAAAGGACGACAGATGTCACCCAGCTCGATTTCATTCCCATTCCTGACGCGCAGAAAAATGTTGCAAGGCAGCCTGGCCGCCGGCCTCGCTGCTCCCTTCGTGCTCCGCTCCGGCGCGAGCCGGGCCGCTACCACCGACATCAAGTTTTCGCTCTCAGCCCCCTTCGACGGTTCCAACGCCGCGTTCTTTCTCGGCGAAAGCCGCGGCTGGTATCGCGAGGCCGGCCTGAACTGCCAGTTCGACGCGTCCGGCGGCTCCGGCGAAGCGGTGTCGCGGGTCGGTTCCGGGGTCTACGATCTCGGCGTCGGCGACATCAACGCCATGATGGAATTCAACGTGAAGAATGCGGCGTCGGCGATCCGCTGCGTCTACATGCTGTATTATCGCAGCCCGCTGAGCGCCGCGACCTTGACGAAGACCGGCATCGCCAAGGCGGCCGATCTCGCCGGCCGCAAGATCGGGGCCGCCGCCACCGACGGCGCCTACCGCCTGTTCTCTCCCTTTGCAAAGGCAGCCGGCATCGACGCAGGTTCGATCGCCTGGAACATGGTCGGTCTTCAATTGCGCGAGGCAGTGCTGGCGCGCGGCGATGTCGAGGCCATCCTCGGTTTCGATTCGACCATGTATTTCGGCCTCACCAAGGCCGGCATCAAACCGGACGACATGCGCTTCATCTATTATTCCGACGCCGGTCTCGACCTCTACGGCAATGGCATTCTCGTCTCGCAGAAGATGCGGTCGACGAATCCCGACGCCGTGAAGCGCTTCGTCGAAGTCACCGCCCGCGCCTGGCAGGCGGCGGCAGCCGACCCCAAGGCGGCCATCGCCGCGTTGAAGAGCCACGTGCCTCTGATCAATGCCGAGCTTGAAGAAGAGAAGCTGCGCTGGCTCATCAAGAACCAGTTGACGACGAATGAATCCAGCGCCGACGGCCTCGGCGGCGTCCGCGCCGAACGCCTCGCGAGTTCGCTGGCTTCCGTCGCCGCCGGCTATGGACTGACCAGCGTGCCGAAACCGGACGAGGTGTTCGATGCCGGTTTCATGCCGGCAGCCGCTGTCAGAAAGCTGCCGGCATGACGTTCGACCTGGTGATCCGCGGCGGCACCATCGCCACCGCGGCCGATGTGACTCGCGCGGATATCGGCATTCGCGATGGCCGCATCGTCGCCATCGCCGAACGTCTGTCTGGCGGCGACATCAGCATCGATGCTGGCGGCAAGCTCGTGCTGCCCGGCGGCATCGACGCCCATTGCCATCTCGACCAGCCGCAGGCGCCGGGCCTTGCCAGCAAGGGCGCGGTGATGGCCGACGGGTTCCGCACCGGCAGCATCAGCGCGGTCTTCGGCGGCACCACCACCATCGTGCCGTTCTGCGTGCAGCATCGCGGCAATTCGATGCTGGCCGCGGTGGAGGACTATCATCGCCGCGCCAACGGCCAGTCCGTCATCGACTACGCCTTCCATCTCATCGTCAGCGACCCGACGCCGGCCGTGCTGGGCCAGGAACTGCCCGCCCTCATCCGCCGCGGCCACACCAGCCTCAAGGTCTATATGACCTATGACGCCATGGTGCTGTCGGACCGGCAGATCCTCGATGTCTTCGCCGCGGCGCGGCAGGAGCGCGCCATCGTCCTCATCCATGCTGAAAATCACGAGATCATCGGCTGGCTGGCCGACCGGCTGGAAGCCGCCGGCCGCACCGAGCCCTTCGAACATGCCAACTCGCGGCCGCTGCCGGTGGAGCGCGAAGCGACCCATCGCGCCGTCACCCTGGCGGAGATCGCCGGCGTGCCGCTGGTGGTCGTGCACATCTCCGGCAACGATCCGCTGGAGGAAGTGCGCCGCGCCCGCGCCCGCGGCCTCACCGTCATCGCCGAGACCTGCCCGCAATATCTGCTGCTGACAGCCGACGATCTCGACCTGCCCGACATGGAGGGCGCCAAGGTCATGTGCAGCCCGCCGCCGCGCGACACGGGCAGCCAGGCGAGCCTCTGGCGCGGCATCGAGGACGGCACCGTCGACATCATCAATTCCGACCATGCGCCCTATCGCTTCGACCGCGACGGCAAGCTCCGCGCCGGCCCGCAAGCGCCGTTCCGCAAGGTGGCGAACGGCATTCCCGGCCTCGAGACGCGCCTGCCGCTGCTGTTCAGCGAAGGCGTCGTCAAAGGCCGCATCGATCTGCCGCGCTTCGTCGCACTGACCGCCGCCAACAACGCGAAGCTCTATGGCCTCTATCCGCGCAAGGGCACGATCGCGGTGGGCGCCGACGCCGACATCGCCATCTGGGACCCGGAGAGGCGCGTCACCATCACCAATGATATTCTGCACCATAATGTCGACTACACGCCGTTCGAGGGGCTTGAGGTGCAGGGCTGGCCGCAGACCATGCTGAGCCGCGGCGAGATCGTGGTGGACGGAGGCGAACTTAAAGGAACGCCCGGTCGTGGCCGCTTCCTCGAACAGACGACATCCTCGGCATGGCGCTCGGACACAGGGATCAAACCATGGATCTGAAGATCGCCGGCCGGCGCGCGCTTGTGCTCGGCGGCAACCGCGGCATGGGGCTCGCCATCGCCAGGGCGCTGGCCGCCGAGGGCGCAGACGTTGCGATCGCCGCGCGTGACACGTCCGCCCTGGCTTCGGCCGCGCAGGAGATCGCACAGGCACGCACCTTTGCCCTCGATCTTGCCGACACCGCCGCTCTGCCCGCCTTCGCGCAGGCCGTGGGGCCAGTCGACATTCTCGTCAACAACACCGGCGGCCCGCCCTATGGCGGCGCCATCGGCCGCAGCGTCGAGGACTGGGAAGACAGCTTCCGCTCCATGTCGCTGTCGGTGATCCGCCTGACCGATCTGTTCCTGCCGGCGATGTGCGCCAACCGCTGGGGCCGCATTCTCACCCTCGTCAGCACCGGCGCGGTGCAGCCGCTGCCGGTGCTCGGCATTTCCAACACCTTGCGCGCCGGGCTCATTGCGTGGTCGAAATCGCTGGCCCCCGAAGTCGCGAAAGATGGCGTCACCGTCAACATTCTTATGCCCGGCCGCATCGGCACCGAGCGCGTCGGCCTCACCGACGCCGCCTCGGCGGACCGCGAAGGCATGGCGGTCGAAGAGGTGCAGCAGCGCTCGTGGTCGCAGATCCCCATGGGACGCTATGGCTCGCCTGAGGAAGTCGCCGCAGTCGCCGCGTTCGCCTGCAGCGATCCTGCCTCCTACATGACCGGCAGCGTGCTGCGCGTCGACGGAGGCTTCGTGCGGCATGTCTGACGTGGTCGCGGAAGAAACGGGATATGACGTCCGCCAGGCCGCACGGTCAGTGTTCAACGGCCTCACGGTCGGCCGGGCTCGGGGTTTTGTGCAGACGAACGTCGTGCTGCTGCCGCGCGACCATGCCGCAGATTTCGAGACCTATTGCCGGGCAAATCCTGCCGCCTGTCCGCTGCTCGCGGTGGGCGTTGCCGGAGACCCCGGACTTCCATCGCTCGGTCGCGACATCGATCTGCGCACCGACCTGCCCGCCTACCTCATCCACGAAGGCGGCGCGGCGCGGCGGGTCGACGAAATCACAAGCTGCTGGCGTGGCGATCTTGTCAGCTTCGCCATCGGCTGCTGGTTCAGCGCCGAGGCGGCGCTGGCCGCCGCCGGCATCCGCATGCGCCATGTCGAACTCGGCATCCAGGGTCCACTGTTTCGCACCGATCGACAAACGATTGCCGCCGGACCTTTCCATGGGCCGCTGGTCGTCTCGATGCGGCCGTTCGCGCGCCAGGATGTTGCAACCGTCACCGCCATCACCGGCCGCCTGCCGCGCAGCCACGGCGCGCCTTTGCATGCCGGCGATCCGGCAGCGCTCGGCATCGACGACCCCGACCATCCTGACTGGGGCGAGGCTTTGCGGCCGACCAAGGATGAAACCGCGCTATTCTGGGCCTGCGGCCTCACCGCCCTTGCGGCGATCGAGGCGGCGCAGCTCCCGTTCTTCATCACCCATGCTCCCGGCGCCATGCTTGTCACCGATCTGGAGGAAAGTGCCTCATGACCTTCATCCGTCCCGGCTTCAAGCTCACGCACGCCGGCGCCCTACAGGTGCTCAATGCCGCCGTCGATGCAGCCCTCGCCATGGGCGTCCCGCAATGCATCGCCATCGTCGATGAAGGCTGCAACCTGCTGGCCTTCGTGCGCATGGACGGAGCGCGTGTGCTCTCCATCGACAGTTCCACCCGCAAGGCGATGACGGCGGCAACCACAGGACTGCCGACCGGCAGCCTTCCCGAGAACAAGGCGCTGCCTCTCGCCGAAGCGACGGACGGCCGCATGACCAATCTGCCCGGCGGCCTGCCGCTGCTGGCAAACGGGCAGATCGTCGGCGGCATCGGCGTCGGCTCGGGCACGAGCGAGCAAGACCTGGAAATCGCCATGGCCGCCGTCACCGCCTTTGAAGCAGCGCTTGCGAAGGCCCACCCATGAACCAGCAAGGCGCCGTCGCCCCTTCTTCCTCACGCAACCGCATCGTCCAGCTCGAAGACGTGCGCGTGCGCTTCGGCGCCGACACCGACGCCTTCCTGGCGCTCGACAGGACCAGCCTCACCGTCGAGGCCGGTGACTTCGTCGCCATGGTCGGACCTTCGGGTTGCGGCAAATCGACCATACTCAAACTCGTTGCCGGTCTGTTGCGCCCGAGCGAAGGCGTGGTCTTCGTCGCCGGGCGCGAGATCGGCGCGGAGCGCATCGGCATCGGCATGGCGTTCCAGAACCCGACCATGCTGCCCTGGCTCTCCATCCGCCAGAACGTCATGCTGCCGCTGAAGATCGTTGAGCCCTACAGTTCGACCTATCGCGCCCACAAGAACACCCTGTTCCGCGACCGCGTCGAGGCCCTGCTGGAGAAAGTCGGCCTCGGCGGTTTCGGCGATCATCGTCCCTGGCAATTGTCGGGCGGCATGCTGCAGCGCGCCAACCTCTGCCGCGCCCTGATTCACGAACCCAAACTGCTGATGCTCGACGAGCCCTTCGGCGCCCTCGATCAGTTCACCCGGGAGGAGCTGTGGTCGATCCTACAGGATCTGTGGATCGACCAGCGGCCGACGGTGTTTCTCGTCACCCACGACCTGCGCGAAGCCGCCTTCCTCGCCAACCGCATTCTCGTCATGAGCTCGAGGCCCGGCCGGGTCACGGAAGACCGCAAGGTCGACTTCGCTCGCCCGCGCACCATCGACACGACCTATGAGAAGGAATTCACCGACCTGACGCACGGCTTGCGGTCTCTGATCGTCGCGGCGAAACAGAAGGAAAAGGTGAAGTCATGAAGCTCTCAGCCAAGGTCCGCGAGCAGATCAGTTCCGTCACGCTCATCGCCTCCCTTTTTGCCGCCTGGGAAGCGGCCTGTCTCATCTTCAACGTCAGCCCCATCGTGCTGCCGCGGCCGAGCCAGATCATCACTACCCTCGTCCTGCAACTGCCGGCGCTGTGGCCGCATATTCTGCAGACGCTCGTCACCACCATGATCGGTTTCGGCATCGGCATGGTCATCGGGGTTCTGCTGGGCGTCATGGTCGGCGTCTCGCGCGCCGCCTATAATGCCGCCTATCCGCTGCTTGTCGGCTTTTCCTCGATTCCGAAAGTCGCCGTGGTGCCGATCTTCGTGCTCTGGTTCGGCTCCGGCACGGTTCCCGCCATTCTCACCGCTATGACGACCTGCATCTTCCCCATCGTCGTCAATGTCGCCACCGGGCTCGCCACCACCGAGCCGGAAATGGAGGACGTGCTGAAGGCGCTCGGCGCATCGCGCTGGCAGGTGCTATGGAATGTCGGCCTGCCGCGCACGATGCCGTATTTCTTCGCCTCCCTGAAGATCGCCGTCACCCTGGCCTTCGTCGGCACCGTCCTGTCGGAGACCGTCGCCGCCAATCGCGGCATCGGCACGGTGATGATGATGGCGAGCGCCAGTTTCGATGTGCCCCTCGCCTTCGCCGGCCTGTTCGCCCTGGCCCTCCTCGGCATCCTGCTCTATGTGGTCTTCGCCCTCATCGAACAGCGCATCTGCGGCTGGGCCAACCGCAAGAACGAATTCGCGATGGCGTGACAAGAATGGCGTGACCGGGGCCGCTGCCAATGTCATCCCCGACGCGCGAAGCGCGAGCGGAGATCCAGACCTGATGATTCAGTCTGCACAGACGCCAACGCCCGGCGTCAACGCAGTTGCAACGCCTGGATTCCCGCTCGCGCTTCGCGCGTCGGGAATGACAACCATTCGTTTGCGGCGATATTATTAACGCCCCACCTTCTCGTTGATCTCCTCGACCGCCTGCTCGCACAACCCCGCAAGCGCATCGAGCTTCCAGGCGTTGCGGGCGAGCGGATGCGCCTTGGCATTCAGCTCTTCGTCCAAAGCAGCGCGCAAAAGCGCGGCCGTGACTTTCCTGCCGGCCAGCGCCTTTTCCGTTTCGACCGCGCGCCATGGCACCGGCGCGAGGGCGCCGCAGACGATGCGCGGATCATGCCAGCACCCTGCCTCGTCAATGCGGCAAGTGATGGCAACCGAACCGATGGCGAAATCGCCGTGCCAGAGATTGAGCTTCCTGAAGGCGCCGACCCGCGTTCGCGCGGCAGCCGGAAGGGTGATCGCGGCAATGACCTCGCCGTCCTGCAGAACCGTCTGTCCCGGTCCGGTGTAAAGCGCGCGGATGGGGAGCGTTCGTGTGCCGTGCCTGCCGCGAATATGAATGGTCGCGTCGAGCGCGGTCAGCGCCGTCGCCATGTCAGACGGCGTTACCGCCTGGCAGCGATGCCCGTCGATCGCCGCATGATAGAAGCGGTGATCGCCGAGAATGGCATAGCAGGGCGCTTTTGCGCCGACGCGCTGGTAGCATTCAAAGCCGTTGCGATAGAACCAGCAACGATTGGCCTGAAGCAGATTGCCGGCGATTGTCGCCATATTGCGGATCTGGTGCGAGGCGATCGATTGCGCCGCCGCCGCCACGGCCGGATGCGTCGCCGAAGGCGCACACAAGCGGCTGAGAGACACCGCGCTGCCGATCGTGACGGCCCCATCCTCGGCAATCGCAATCTGCGAAAGGTCCGCAATACCGGCCAGCGAGACAAGCCGCGTCGCCGTTGACAACATCTGACTGCGCCGCAGCAGGAGATCGGTTCCGCCCCCCATCGGCACCGCGCCCCGATCGAGAGACGAGAGCGCCTCATCCAGCGACGCCGGCGCAGCAAGCTCCTCGATCTCCGGCGGCACGGACCGGCTCGGCTGATGCGTCCGCCAGGCATGCAGCAGGCGAAACAGGCCGAGCGGATAGGCCCATCTGACGAAGGCGATCCACCACCTGTCGGGACGCCGCCAGATGTTGAAATGTCGATTGCGGCCCTCCTTGCGGGCGAGCGCCGTCACGATCTTGTCGGGCGTGATCGGCAGCTCGCGGATGCGCACGCCGATCGCATCGGCAACGGCATTGGCGATTGCCGGCGGCGGCGGATTGATGCCGAGTTCGCCGACACCCTTGGCGCCATAAGGCCCGAGCGGGTCCGCGCAATTGACGATGAACGAGCGGATGCTCGGAATATCCGCCGCGCGCGGCAGCGCGTAATAGGTATAGCCAGTCGTGACGAGCTTGCCCTGCTCGAAGACCAGATCCTCGCCGAGCGCCGCGCCGATCCCCATGGCGGCGCCGCCGACGATCTGTCCATGCACGGCGGCGGGATTGAGCGGCGTACCCACATCATGAACCGCTACGTAGTCGATCAGCTCCACTTTCCCGGTGCGCGTATCGACCTTCACATGGGCGGCATGGGCGGCGAAGTTGTAACTCGCGGAGACATTTCCTAGCCCGGTCTTCGGATCCGGCCGCTGCACCGCGGTCTCGACGAAGCTGGCCTCGACCGTGAGCATGCCGTCGACGGCTTCATTGCTCAGGGCGACCAGATCGCCGATCGGCAGAACGCGGCCTTGCGCCAGGGATTCGAGCTTCTTCGTCGCCGTCTTGGCCACGAGACGCGCGGCATGGCCGCTGTAATGCGTCCCACGCGAACTCCATGCGCCGAGATCGAACGGCGTCAACGCTGTGTCCATGGTCATGACGTCGACGTCGTCGAGCGCGAGGCCGAGTTCGCCGGCAACGATCTGCGCCAGCATGGTGCGCTGTCCGGTTCCGGTATCGGCGCCGCCGAAGCGCAGGCGCACCTTGCCGTTCGTCAGCATGTCGATCGCCGCATCGCTGCGGTTGGCATCGTCACGCTCCGCATAGGAGCCGCTGAGGTGAACGCCCGATGCGATGCCGACGCCGTGGCCCGCCGGCCGCGTGTTGCGCAACTTGTCCCAGCCGATCGCATCCCGCGCGGCGATCAGGCAATCGGCCAAACGCACCGTCCGCGGCCGTGCGCCGATCAGCGTTTCCTCGCCGTCCCGGTTGGCGTTCTGAAGGCGCAGGTCGATAGGATCACGCTCGAGCCGGCCGGCCAGTTCATCCATCAGGCTTTCGAGCGCGAAGGTGACCTGCGTCGTGCCGTAGCCGCGGAACTGCCCGCCCGGCAGGGTCGCCGTGTCGATAAGCTGCGCGTCGAGCCTGATGCTCCGCGGCCTGTAGATCAGGCCGAGACCCTTCATGCCGGCGCTGGTGACCGACATGCCGGAATGATCGTAGGCGCCGTTATCGACCTGAAACCGCCCCGTTATGGCTCGCATATGGCCGCTGGCATCGGCGTGCAGAGCCAGCTCCATGTGAAACGCATGGCGGCTCTTCGTCGTTTCGAATTCTTCGTTGCGATCGAGAACGAGGCGCACCGGGCGCTTGACCTTCAGCGCAAGCGCGGCGGCGATCACCTCATGTTCGGAGATGCGCGACTTCGAGCCGAAGCCGCCGCCGACGAACACCTCGTGGCAGACGACCTGTTCCTTCGCCAGACCGAGGATTTGGGCAACCTCGTCGCGCACGAAAATCGGCGCCTGGGTCGAGACCCACAGGTGCAGGCAACCTTGCTCCGCGTCCCATTGCGCGATGATGCTGTTGGGCTCCATGCTGGCATGGGTCTGCCGGCTGAAGACGAAGCGGCCGTCGACCGACACCCCATCTGACGAGCCTTGAAGTGGCTCTCCCCAACTGCGGTGGAGCGATTTCGAGATGTTCTTGCCGTTGGTCCGTTTGTGAAGCGCAGCGCTCCACGCACCCTGCGCCGCCGCAATCGTCAACGGTCCCCGTTTGCGGTCATAGGACACCACGACGGCATCGGCGGCGGCCGCCGCCTGTTCAGCGGTCTCCGCCGCGACGGCCGCGATCTCCTGCCCGACATAGCGGACCATGCCTTCAGCCAGCGGCGGCCGGTCGCGCGCGCCTTCATGGATATAGCGTGCGCCGGGCGGAAAATCCGCGATGGTGATGATCGCATGAACGCCGGGCATGGTGGCGGCCTTCGCCGTGTCGATCGACCTGACGGCGGCGTAAGCATGCGGAGACCGCACCACCCGCACCGTGAGGCTTTCGGCGATGAACAGGTCGGCCGTATAGCGCGCCGCACCGGAGGTGCGCTGCTGCCAGTCGATGGGGCGGACGTGACGGCCGAGCGTGCCGGTCATCGATCGCCGCCGGCAAGCGCAAGAACGGAAGCCACGATACCGCCATAGCCTGTACAGCGGCAGATGTTTCCAGAAAGCCTGTCCCTGACGACGTGTTCGGCCGCCGCAGGATCACCCGGCAGACTTTCCTGCAACAGAGCCGCGACGCTGACGATCTGGCCCGAGGTGCAGAAGCCGCATTGAAATCCGCCGTGGTCGGCGAAGGCGGCGCAGATGTCCGGGCGCTCCCGCGCCACGCCCTCGATCGTAGTGACCTTGCCGGTGACGAGCGCGCACAAGGTCATGCAGGACAGCCGTGCCACGCCGTCGACCAGCACGGTGCAGGCGCCGCACTCGCCGCGACCGCAGGCCTCTTTCGTGCCCGTCAGGCCGATCTTCTCGCGGATGACGCGCAGCAGCGTGTCATCCAGACCGACATCAACATCGAACGCCGTATCGTTGACGACCATTTGCCGCTTTACCGAAACCATCTGATGCCGCCGCTCCAGGCCTGGGACGAGCCAGAAAACCACGTGAACCATTGAAGTCACAGCGGAAGCGGACACCGTAGTCCCCGCCTGTCAATGCCCGTCATCGCGCGCTTCTATGCCGCCGGGCGAGCCCATGCCGCACTGCGGCAACCCGAGCCGGCAGGGCTCCATAGCAGCGGTCTATGTCGGTCATCCAAATCTACGACCTACACCAGCGCAAACCCGGCGGCCTAAATGACCGCCGGTTGAAGATGTGGCGACAACGACTAAGCTTGGGAAAAAACATCGGGAGGCGGTCCATGCACCAGCCTTTCCGCAAGCTGGCCGGCAGGAAGGTGGCATGACGATTTTGAAAGCCGTCCGGTTGGATATGACCGAGACACGGCGGATCGAAGCGGGCAAAACCGGGACCGAACATCCGGTCATTCAGATTCTGTCCGCCAACAAGATATTTCCGAACGGCACGCAAGCCCTGGATGCCGTTGACCTCAATGTGCAGCAAGGCGAGTTTCTGTCGCTCATCGGCCCGTCCGGCTGCGGCAAGTCGACCTTGCTGAAGATGATCGCCAACCTGATCGAGCCCACCGACGGACGCATCCTGTGGTGGAACGGTGGTCCCGAGCGCATAGGCAGCGCCGGCTCGCGCCTCGCCTTCGTGTTTCAGGACCCGACCCTGATGCCCTGGGCGCGGGTCGACGCCAATGTGCGCCTGGCGCTCGATCTTGAGCGCAAGGGCGCCGACAAGTCCGACGTCGCCGCCCGCATCCATGCGGCGCTCGATCAGGTCGGCCTGGCGAAATTCGCCCGCAGCTATCCGCGCGAACTCTCCGGCGGCATGCGCATGCGCGTCTCCATTGCCAGGGCCCTGATCGACCAGCCCGATCTGTTGCTGATGGACGAGCCGTTCGGCGCGCTCGACGAGTTCACCCGCAACAAGCTCGATCTCGACCTGGTGCGTCTGTCATGGGAACGCCGCCTGACCACCTTGTTCGTCACCCATTCCATCTATGAAGCGGTTTTTCTGTCGACGCGCATCATCGTGATGGCGGCGAACCCCGGCCGCATCCACAGCGAACTGGTGATCGACGAACCGCAGCCGCGCGACGAGGATTTCCGCGGCAGCCCCCGCTTCGCCCAACTCTGCCGCGACCTGTCGCGCATGCTCACGGAGGCCTCGCATGCAGGATCCCCGCAGTCGTAAACCCGATCCCAAAATCCTGCCGAAGCCCTTGCCGCTCCTCCAGCAGGAATGGTTCCAGAGGATTGCCGCGCCGACCGTCGTCGGATTGACCTTGCTGGTGCTCTGGCAGGCGGTCTGCCGCTTCTTCCAGATTCCGCAATATCTGTTTCCCGCACCGACCGACATCGCATCGAGCCTCATCGACCACGCCGGGCTGTTGTTCCAGTCGTTGAAGATCACGCTGCTCGTGACATTGCAGGCCTTCGCTCTCGCCACCCTGCTCGGCTGCCTGACAGCCTTTCTGATCATCCAGAGCCGGCTTGCGGAAATCGGCCTGTTTCCCTTCGTCGTGCTGCTGCAGGTCACGCCGATCGTCGCGATCGCGCCGCTGATCATCATCCTCGTCAAAAGCACCAGCCTGTCGCTGGTCATCTGCGCCACCCTCGTCGCGCTGTTTCCGATCATCTCCAACACCATCACCGGCCTGCGCAGCGTCGACCCCGGCCTGGTGAGCTATTTCAGGATGAAACGCGCCGGCCGGCTGGAAACCCTGATGCGGCTGCAGATCCCCAGCGCCCTGCCGTTCTTTCTGGCGGGATTGCGCATCTCCAGCGGCCTCGCGCTGATCGGCGCCATCGTCGGCGAATTCGTCGCGGGAACCGGCGGCCAAAGCGCCGGGCTTGCCTACCAGATCCTGCAATCGGGCTTCCAGCTCGACATCCCGCTGATGTTCGCGGCGCTGGTGCTCATCGCCTGCCTGGGCATCGCCATGTTCTTCGTGATGTCGGCCCTGACCCATCTCCTGCTCGGCCATTGGCACGAGAGCGCCATGAAAGAACAGAGATGAAGGAACAGAGATGATTTACGCCGTCGGCGGCGCAGTGCGCTTGATGGTGGCGCGATAGCCCAGCCGGGTCTGCGGGAAATAGTCCCACACCGCGATATGCATGGCGCTGCGGTTGTCCCAGAAGGCGATGGAATTGGGCCGCCAGCGGAAGCGCGTCGAATATTGCGGCAGGCCGATCTGGCTGTAGAGAAATTTCAGCACCGCCTCGCCCTCGGCCTCGCCGAGTTCGTTGATGCGGATCGTATATTCCGGATTGACGAACAGCAGCTTGCGGCCGGTCTCGGGATGGCGGACCACCACCGGATGATCGGCTTTCGGATAGGAGACCTTGTCGGCGTTCTCTTTCCCGGCATAGGCAGTGCTGAACACGCGTGTCCCGTCATGATGCGCGGTCAGCCCTTCCAGATAGGCTTTCATACGGTCGGAAAGCGCGTCATAGGCCGCATAGGCGCTGGTGAACTGGGTGTCGCCGCCGCACGACGGCAGAACGTGCATATGCAGGATGCTGCCCATCGGCGGCAGCGGATCGCAGGTCAGATCCGAATGCCAGCGTTCGCCGGCCACGACCTTCGATTTCTCATCCGCATAAATCCGCACCAGTTCGGCATTGTTGCCGCGCAGCGCCGCGCCGGGATGAACGTGAAGCTCGCCGAAGCGGCGCGCGAAGGCGGTATGATGATCGAAGCCGATCGCCTGATCGCGGAAGAACACGACAAGATGGTCGAGCAATGCCTGACGGATTTCCGCGATCACCTTGTCGTCGAGCGGCGCCGTCAGATCCACGCCGGATATTTCCGCGCCGATCACGGGAGAGACGGGTTCGACCTTGATGTGATGGTACATGATGCTCTGCTTCAACCTTGGTGTGTCATTCCCGACCCAAGGTGACGTCAAGCGGCTCCTGGGTTCCCGCTCGCGCCTGCGGCGCGTCGGGAATGACAACTGACCGTTTGCAACCCTAAAGCCGGATATTCAAATCCTTCACGAACTCCGTCGTGTAAGCCTGCTTCCAGTCCGTCGTCGGCTTCAGCAGGCCGACGCTGGTCATGAATTCTGCGAGCTGCTTCCAGCGTTCGTCCGTCATCGTGCCGATGCCCGACTTCTGCGCGTCGCCGCCATCGAGCATCTTGAGATCTTTCGTTGTCCGGATCGCATAGGCGAGCCATTCGTCGGTGGCGTCGGGACGTCCCGCCTTGATCATCGTCAGTGCCGGCGTCGGATCGGCAACAAAACTCTTCCAGCCTTCAAGGCTCGCGCGCACGAACCGGGCAACGGCGTCGCGGTCCTTGCTGATCGTGGTCTGCATCGTCACCAGCGGATAGCCGTAGGGAGGATAGCCATCCTTCGCCAGCAGGAAATATTTGATCTCCGCGCCGGCCTTGCGGATGTGGTACGGCTCGGATGTCACGACGCCGCCGAGCGCCGTCATCTGATCGACCAGGAAGGGCTGGAAATTTCCCGTATACGGGCCGAGCTGATCGTCGGTGAAGCCGAACTTGTTTTTCAGCCACAGCCAATAGCTCGAACGTCCCAAAGTCGAGACCAGGATCTTGCGTCCTTTAAGGTCGGCCAGACCATTGACATCCGGCCGCGTCACGATGACCTGCGGATCGGATTGAAAGGACGGCATGATCACGGTGGCGGGAACGCCGCGCTCGACGCCGCCCATCACGGTGATTGCCGCGCCCATGACGATGTCCACCTCGCCGGCCGCGAGCAGTTGCATGCCGTTGATCTGCGGTCCGCCGGGCCGGATCTCCACATCGAGCCCGGCCTTCTTGTAGATGCCGGTGGCCACCGCCTGGTAGAGGCCGCCATGGGAGGGCTCGGGGTAGAAATTCGTCAGGACCTTGAAGCTCGTCGCGGCATTGGCCGGCCGCGACACCAGCGAGCTGCTTCCGACAAAAGTGGCGCCGGCCGCCAGCTTGAGGACATTCCGACGTGAGGTCACGATCATCTGGCAATCTCATGGATGGAGCTTCGAGGAAATCAGGCGCCAAATGTAGGCGCGATCATTTTCCTTGGCATCGCTGGATTTGGCTATGCCGCCGATCCACGCTGTCTATGACCTTGATCACGCTGCTCCAATGCGGCTCCCCTCATTCGCCATTGGTCGCGCGGCCGGTGCGAAGGACGGCTCCGTGCCGCAATCGTCCGCTTCCAGATGGGCGCGCGCGGTATCCAGGAACAATTGCGCCGGCGCGCTTCGCACCGCCTGCGCGTCCGCCATCAGGTAAATGCTGCAGATCGGCGCTTCGGTTTCCGGCAGAAGCGGCCAGAGGGTCGAGGAGAACGTCGACAGGTCGACCACGGGCTTCGGCAGAAAGCCGATCCCCATGCCGATCTGGATCAGCCACATGCGCTCCTGCAGATTGTCGGCGAAGGCGCCGATCTGCTTTCCCAGACCATGACGATCGCGATACCTGACATAGGGCATCGGCTCGTCCTGGGTGATGACGAAGGGATAGCTCTCGAGCTGGCCCGACGCGACGGCGGGCTTGCCGAACAATTCGTGCTTGGGTCCGCAGTAGAGCTGCTGCACCTGATCGGTGATCGGCAGGTAGACATAGCGGTCGTCCAACCGGTCCTCGAACCCGATGCCAAGCTCGACCTCGCCGTTCCGCAGCGAATGCAGCACGTCGCGCCACGGCGCCACATCGAGCTTGATCTCGATGCGCGGATAGCGATGGTGGAAATCATCCAGGATCCTGGTCAGCTTGGGCTGCAGATGCAGGTTGGAGATGACCCGCAAGGCAACGCTGCCGGTGATGTCGCCGCTGACGGCAGAAGCCGCGCGCGGCATGTTCTGAACCGAGCCGTACATGCCCTGGCAGGCCGCATAAAGATGATGGCCATGCACCGTCAGCTCGATGCCGCGGCTGGTGCGGATGCAAAGCCGCGCGCCGAGGTGGCTCTCAAGCCGCTGGAGGGCCGCGCTGACGCTCGGCTGCTGTTTGTTCAATGAGCGCGCAGCCGCACCGATGCCGCCGCGCCGCGCAATTTCGAAGAACGTCTTGAACAGGTTCCAGTCGACATTCCGGGCGAATATAACGCCAGGCTCAGATGTCAGGCGGGCCTTGCTCATTGCGAACCTCCAGCGCTCAAAATCTCGGCAGTCTCCTGTTAAAATGAGTATAAGCAAAAAATGGACCGCCTGTCCTTCCAGAGGTTTGGCAAACGTCCGGCCTGACCTTAACCAGGCATTCTTTCGCGGATAAAGCTGGCGAATTCCGCCAGTTGGAGGCGTACCGCCTCCCTGGTCGGCGGATCGACCAGATCGCCCTCGCTGCTGAACCTGGTCTGCGCGGGACCGATGATGACCTCCGGCCTGGCGAGAACCCTCGCGTTCAGGAACACCATGATCTGGCGCAGGTGATGCTGCATCCGCACCCCGCCCATGGCGCCGCCGGACACCGACTGCAACAGGACCGGCTTGCGCGCGAACGGCTGGTCCGGCGTGCGCGACACCCAGTCGAGCAGGTTCTTCAGCCCGCCGGGCACCGAATAATTATACTCCGGCGAGGCGATCAGCACCCCATCCGCCTCCCGGATCAGGTTTGCAAGCGACGTGACGACCGCCGGAAAGCCGCTGAGGCGTTCGAGATCGCCGTCATAGATCGGCACATCGGCGACCGACGACCCCTCGGTGAAGATGAAATCGCCCGCCGATATGCCCGGCACGGCGCGCAGCAGGGCCGCGTTGAACGAATCCTTCCGCACGCTGCCGCACAGTGTGACGATGCTCAGCTTCTGTTTGTCCGTCATGGCACTTCCCTTGATCAAGCAGCTCGAACGAATTTTCCGCTCGGGCCCGACACAACAATCTCCTCGTCCACGATCAGGCGACCGCGCAGGAACACTTTCTCGATGCGGCTTTTGAGCAGGCGGCCCTTCAGCGTCGTATATTGCGCCTTGCTGTGCTGGGCGCTGTCGTCGATGAGCATCGACCGGCCTGGATCGAGAATGACGAGATCGGCATCCGATCCCGGCAGCAGGCAGCCTTTATGCGGATAAAGCCCGAAGGCACGCGCCGGCTGTTCGGCGCAGGCGCGCACCACATCGCCCAGGCTCAGATGGCCGTCGTCGACCAGCGCCAGCATCGAGGGCAGCAGCGTCTGCAGGCCGGGCATTCCCGGCGGCGTCTGCCATATGCTGGCCCAGCCGCGCTCCTTGTCTTCGCGCAGGACCGGCGAATGATCGCTGACGACCATATCGATCCCGCCCGTGCGCACGGCCTGGCGCAGCGCGTCGCGCTCGGGCTTCGAGCGGATCGGCGGCACGATGATGCCATAGGGCCCGAGCTCACAGGCCTCCTCCTCGCAGAAGACGAGATGGTGTGACATGACCTCGGAGGACAGCGGCAGCAGGTCGCGAAACCGGTCGACAATGTCGATGCTGCGCTGCGACGACAGCGCCCGCAGATGGATGCGCGTCTGCGTCTCGGCCGCGACCGTGCAGGCACGCACGATGCCGAGCGCTTCCGACAGGGTCGGGCGCGTCGTGGCGAACATCTGCACTTTCGGAAGCACGATCTCCTTTTCGATGATCTCGCGATAGGGCCGCGTCGCCTCGAGCTGTTTCTGCACCTGCGTCAGTTTGGCGATGAGTGAGGCCGAATGCGGCGTCACCCCGACGATGCCTCCCGCCTCGCCGACGATCTGCATGAGACGATGCAGCTCGTAATCGTCGTGACCGATGATAAAGCCGGGGTTGCCCCCATAGGCCAGGAAGAGCTCGAAGGAAATGGCGCCCTGGGCGGCCATGGCCTCGATCTCGCAGCGCTCCGTCCTGGGACCGATCAGCGCCTGGATGGCGAAATCGACGAAGGACTCCCGTTCGCCGATGCGCCGCTTGCGCTCGAAATAGGCCGGCGTGATCGTGCGCGGATCGTCGGTCGGCATCAGCATCACGGTGGTGACGCCGCCGACCGCCGCGGCAATGCTGGCGCTGTGAAAATCGTCCAGCCGGGTCGACAGCATATAGCCTGGAATGTGCACATGCGCATCGACGAGGCCGGGGAGAATATATTTTCCGCCGGCGTCGATCACGCTGCCACCCGCCGGCGGTTCGCCGGACGCCGGCAACTCGCGGATCACGCCGTCGGAAATGGCGAGGTCGCGCCGTACCGGCCCGTCCGGGGTGATGACCGCGCCGCCATGGATGACAAGCTCGAACATGGGATCCTTGCGAACGCGGCTTGTACGCGGCAACTTATTTGACAATCTCGGCAGGCGGGGCATCCGCGAGCGCGCGGCGGTATTTGTGAACGATCCACTGATTGAGCTGCGTGATCGCGGTTTCGAGATGGGACAGACGGCCGCGCGGCATGTAGCGGGAGTGATAGGTTTCCTGCAGCGCGGTCTGCGTAACCTGGTCCTGCATGATGATGATCTTCATCTGCTCGAACTGCTCTTTGCGGATGCGATCGAAATCCGGCACCGCCGCGGCGGCGGGAGAGTAGAAATTGATCCGGCGGGAATCCAGCTTTCCGGCCGCGGTCGGATTGAGAAATGTCATCGTCACGAAGGAGGGCTGCAGCACGATGACCACGGAGGGCATGATCGAGACGAAGCACACCCGGCCGCGCTGTTCCTCGCTCAAACCGTCGATATCGGGAAGCCGGCGGTGGCCGGACTGTTCGAACAGGTCGCCATTGTCGGCGGCGAAGCCCGTGGTCCGCATGACCTGGCCGTCGCCTTCTTCGAAATCGCAGAACTTCGTCAGGTCCGCCGGCACGGCGGTGTGATAGTCCTTATGCACGTAGTCCGTATGATAGGGCTCGAGCGCATTCTCGTGATGCAGCTTCCAGTTCCACTTGAGATCTTTCTGCTCGAAGACATATCCGGGAATGAGCCGCTCGAGACGATAGCCTGCGAACTCCTTTTCCAGCTTCGCCAGGCTCTGCCCCATCGGCGCGGCCTCCTTGTCGAAGTTGATGAAGACCAGGCCGTGGAATATTTCGCTGCGAATTTCCGGCAGCCGCACCTGCCGCCGCAATTCGCTCACCGGCGTGGTCTCGCTCATCGACGGCGCGCCGATCAGCCGGCCGTCGAGGCCATAGACCCAGTTGTGATAGGGACACACAAGCCGCCGCGCATTCAGGCATGCCCCCGCTGGCGGCGCCTCGGTAACGCCGCCGATCATGGGATGGCCGCGATGCTGGCAGACCGCCGACAGGACTCGGACCGCGCCGTCGTCGTCGCGCACCATCATGATCGGCTCGCCCGCCACCACAAGCGGCAGGTGATCGCCGGAATTCAGGATCTCGTTGACGTGGCCGATGCACAGCCATTCGCGCGCAAAGATCGCGTGCTTCTCGAACGCCCAGAAACGCTCGCTGATATAGGCCTCGGCGGGAAGGATTTCGGCGTCCTTGACCGGTCGCATGCAGCTTTCCGCCAGATCCACAATGGATCGCGCGTGCGAGAAATCGATCTGTTCCATCTGTCTCAACCAAATCCAAGCTATTGGTAACTGACGACTTCCCGGATTGCGCCTCGATGTGCGGGACGACCCAATCCGCCTCATGTCCTTGGATTTGGCATACCCGCCGGCGAAGCTGTAGCGGCTCCATGTCGATGGCAGCCATAGGGAGCCGCTATGGGCGGAGGCCAGCTCAGGCAGCGCCGATGACGTCCTCCGCGGGCGTCCATGCCATCCCGTGCGCCTCGGCGACTGGCCGGCAGGTCAGGAGACCGGCGTGAACATTGAGGCCGGCGCGCAGGTGCGGATCCCCGGCAAGCGCCCTCCTCCAGCCCTTGTCGGCGAGCGCCAGGGTGAACGGCAGGGTCGCATTGTTGAGCGCGAAGGTCGACGTGCGCGCCACCGCACCCGGCATGTTGGCGACGCAATAATGCACGACGCCGTCGACGATATAGGTGGGATTCGAATGCGTCGTCGGCCGCGACGTCTCGCAGCATCCGCCCTGGTCGATGCAGACGTCGACGATGACCGCGCCCTGCTTCATCGTCGCCAGCATGGCGCGCGAGATCAGCTTCGGCGCCGCGGCGCCGGGCACCAGCACCGTACCGATCAGGAGATCGGCGCGCTTGACGATTTCGGCGATCGCCGACCGGGTGGAAAAGATCGTCCGCACGCCGGTGCCGAAATGAAACGCCAGCCGCCGCAAGGCCTCGGGATTGCGGTCGACCACCGTGACATTGGCGCCCATGCCGAGCGCGATCGTCGCCGCATGGGTGCCGGCGACGCCGCCGCCCAGGATGATCACCTCCGCCGCCGGCACACCCGGCACGCCGCCGAGCAGGACGCCGCGTCCGCCCGCTTCTCGTTCCAGGCAATGCGCGCCGACCTGCGGCGCAAGCCGGCCGGCCACTTCCGACATGGGCGTCAGCAACGGCAGGCCGCCGGTCGGCGCCGTCACCGTTTCGTAGGCGATGCAGGTTGCGCCGGAGGCGAGCAGGTCGCGCGTCTGCTCCAGGTCGGCAGCCAGATGCAGATAGGTGAACAGCACCTGGCCCTTGCGCAGCTTGGCGCGCTCCGCCGCCAGCGGCTCTTTCACCTTCACGATCATGTCGGCCGTCTGGAAGATCGCATCCTGATCGGTGGCGAGTTCCGCGCCGGCCGCTTCATATTCGCCATCCGTCAGGCCGGACCCGAGACCTGCGCCGGTCTCGACAACGACCTCATGTCCATGATGAACCAGTTCGGCGACGGAAGACGGCGTCAGGCCGACGCGAAATTCATTGTCCTTGATTTCTTTCGGCACGCCGATGCGCATGGCTGTCTCCGCGGCTCGGCCCATAGATGTGGTCCGAAGCCGGCATATTCAATTTCAAATCGATCCAGGATAACGATCATCTGACGTATGGATTGCAAACCTGGCAAGCCCGTGAAGGCCCTCAGGCGTGCTGAATAAGATATAGAATAAACGTTTAATTACAAAAAGTTATTATAATTTGTCGCCGGTGCCCGTTTCGCGCCTGCCTTTGTTTCTTCATGCTTTAATAAGTCCGGCGTGTCTAAAGTGTCCCAGATCGGGGCTCTACATGAGTGTCAATTCTTCCTTACGGCCGACAGTCATGGAATTCACGCGTTTGATGTTCACGCGCCTGGCATTCGCGCGTTCGCCGATGTTCTGGATCGGTCTGCTCGGCGGATTGGCCGCGGGTGGCCTGGTGATCCTCTGCGGACTGATCCTCTGGGAAGGCCGGCGCGACGCGAAAAATCAGTCCGATCGTGCCGCTAGCAATGTCGTGGCGGTGGTCGAACAGGACATCGCGCGAAGTATCGAAAACTTCGACCTCTCCCTGCTGGGTGTCATCAGGGGATTAGGCGAGCCGGAGGTCACTCCCCTGACCGGCAGAGCCCGTTCGATGGCGCTTTTCGACAATGCGGCCACGGCACCCTATATCAACGCGATCGTCGTCCTGGATGAGACGGGGAAGGTCGCGGAAGATTCGCGCCAAGGCTTCTCAGGCGCCAACGACTTTTCCGACAGGAACTATTTCAAGGTTCACAAAGACAATCCCAATGCCGGGATGTATATGAGCCCGCCGTTGAAAAGTCGCGTCAACGACGGCTGGATCATCGCTCTCAGCCGCCGCATTTCAAACCCCGACGGATCGTTCGGCGGGGTGGTCGTGGGGACATTGCAGCTCGGCTATTTTCAGGCCTTGTTCGAACACCTGTTGCTGGGCAAGGATGGAACAATCACGCTTGTACAAAGCGACGGCACGCTGGTAGCGAGGAAAGCACCCGAATGGTCTGATATCGGCCGGAACTTCAGCAATATCGGCCTGTTTAAGCACTTTCCGGCAGCCAGGGCGGGAAATTTCGAAGCCGTAACCACGATTGACGGCATCGCCCGCCGCTACACATACAGTCAGATCAAACAGCTCCCGCTCGTCGTCAGTGTCGGTATCTCCGTCGACGAAATCTATGCGCCATGGCGCCAAAAGGCGCTGACCATCGGCATCGCCTTGGCCTGCCTCCTTCTGGCGACCCTGGCGCTGGCGATCGTGCTTTCGCACGAACTGATCCGCCGCAAACGCGCCGATACGCTCTTGCGCGAAAGCGAAACCCGATACCGGCATCTCGCCGACAATTCCAGCGACGCCATCATCTTGCGCGATCCCCAGGGACGCCGGAAATACGCCTCGTCCGCTTTCTTTCCGATGCTCGGCCGCACGCCGGAAGAAATGGGAGCCGAAGGCCTCGAGCCCTATCTGCATCCCGATTCTCTCGGCACGCCGCCCAAGACCCTGCAGCGTCTTCTCACTGGCGAACAAAGGGTCGTTGCCTTGCTGCAATATGCCCATCCCGACGGACACTGGATGTGGCTTGAAGCGATCTCGAGCGGCATCTTCGACGAGCATGGAAACATGACGGAGATCGTCACCAACCTGCGCGACGTCACCCGCCGCAAGGCCGCCGAAGACAAGCTCGCCGCCGCCGCCATCACCGACGGAATGACAGGTCTCGGCAACCGCCGCGCTTTCGACGACCGGCTGGAACAGGAATGGCAGCGCGCCGTCCGCGCCCAATCAAGTCTGGCCCTGCTGATGATCGATGTCGACTATTTCAAGGCCTATAATGATACCTTCGGCCACCTGCAGGGCGATGGCGCCCTGACCCTGGTGAGCGCCTGCATCTCCGAAAACCTGCGCCGGGCGGCCGATTTCGCCGCGCGCTACGGCGGCGAGGAATTTGTCGTGATCTTGCCCGACACCGATGACGTCGGTGCCTCCCACGTCGCTGAAAATATCCGCAACGCCGTCGTCGAGCGCACGCTGGTTCACCCCGCCAGCCCCGCGACCGTGCTGACGGTCAGCATCGGCCTGACAAGCCGGCGCCCGGCGCAAGGAGACGAGGTTTCAAGCCTCATCCGGCTCGCCGACGCGGCCCTCTACCAGGCCAAGCAGAACGGCCGCAACCAGACGGCGCTGTCGCCGCCGGCGCCGCAAAACCGATTGGCGGCGGCAAACAGTTAGTAAATCCTGCCTCTGCAGCACTGCGCCGCAGGAAGCGCCGGGGCTGCCCGCCTGCCGCGGCTGTTCTGGAAATTCGAACCTGGTGTATAAGCCGCTCGACTTCGCAGCCGGCACTATCGGCGCACAGGAGATTTCTGAATGGTAATGAACAAGCTTGTACCGGGTCTCGTGCTGACGGCGCTTATGGCGACGGCCTCGCCGGGTCTGGCCGCCGATAATGTAAAGCTACAGGTTGGCATCAGCGGCGCCAGCAGCGACGCGGGTTTCTACATCGCCGACAAGAAGGGCTATTTCAAACAGGAAGGCCTGACTGTCGAATTCACCAATTTCGATTCCGCCGCGAAAATGGTCGCGCCGCTCGGCGTCGGCCAGCTTGATGTGGGCGGCGGCTCGGTCTCCACCGGCTTCTACAATGCGGTCATGCGCGGCATCGACATCAAGATCGTCGCCGACAAGGGCTCGACGCCGCCGGGACACGGCTTCCAGCCGCTTCTGGTCCGCAAGGATCTCGTCGACAGCGGCCGCTACAAGTCACTGAAAGACCTCAAGGGCATGAAGATCGCCGGCAGCGCGCCCGGCAGCGGTTCGACCTCGACCATGAACGAAGCCTTGAAAAAAGCCGGCCTGAAGCCTGCCGATGTCGACCGTGTCTTCATGGGCTTCTCGCAGATGGTGCTCGCCCTGCAGAACAAGGCGGTCGACGCGGCCCTGATCACGGAGCCTTCCGCCACCACCGCCGAGAAGAGCGGCGCCGCCGTGAGAGTCATGGGCGATGACGAAATCTATCCCAACCACCAGCTCGCGGTGGTGATCTATTCGGGCGCCTTCATCAAGCAGAAACCCGATGCCGCAAAGCACTTCATGCGCGCCTATATCCGCGCCGTGCGCGACTATAACGACGCCCTCAACAAGGACGGCAAACTCGCCGGTCCGCAGGGCGACGAAGTGGTCGGCATCCTGACGCAATATACCGCGATCAAAGACCCGGAAGTTTTCCGCGCCATCACCGTGCAGGGCACCAATCCCGACGGCCACGTCGACGAGCCAAGCCTCAGGAACGACCTGGCCTATTTCAAGGAGACCGGCGACCTGCAGGGCAATGTCACGCTCGAACAGGCGCTCGACAATTCCTTTGTCGACCTCGCGGTGAAGGAACTCGGCCCATACCGCAAGAAATAAAACGGCATCGCAAAAACGCGGCAGAGTTGTCGACAATCACGACCGGCTCTGCCGTCTCAAGGCTACGTCACAGCCAGCCGGTTTTCTTGAACCGCATGAAGAGCCCGACGCAGAGAACGGCGATGACCGCGAGCACCACGTAGTAGCCGTACTCCGTCTTGAGCTCCGGCATGTTCTGAAAATTCATGCCGTAGACGCCTGCAATCGCCGTCGGGACCGCAAGGATGGCGGCCCATGCCGCCAATTGCCGCGTGATCGTCCCCTGCCGCTCCTGCTCGAGCAGAAGGCTGGCTTCAAACACCGAATTCAAGACTTCGCGCAGGCCATTGATCATGGCCTCGACACGCTTCACATGGTCGAGCACGTCCTGGAAGTAAGGCCGCACCTCAGTGTCGATGCAGGGCGAAGCGATGTGTACGAGTTTGTTGCACACTTCCGACATCGGCCCGATCACGCGCTGGAATTTCATGAGCTGCCGCCGCAGGGTGAACAGCCGCAGCACGTCATCGCGGCCGAGAAGATGATCGAGCGCATGGCTTTCCATCTTAAGGACCGCGTCCTCGACGGACTCGATGATCGGCAGATAGCCATCGACGATGAAATCGAGGACCGCATGCAGCACGTAATCGACGCCGTTCTTGAGCATGTCCGGCATCGTCTCGAGGCGTTTTCGGACGCCCGTGTAGGTTCGGTCGGAATCGTGCCGCACAGTGATGATATGGGTCGGCCCCACGAAGATCGCCGTTTCGCCGTAGGCGATAATATCGCCTTCGAGCCGCGCGGTCCTGGCAAGCACGAAGAGCTGGTCGCCGTAGACATCGACTTTCGGCAGCTGCTTCGATCCGTACGCATCCTCGACCGCAAGCGGATGGAGATGATAGATGCTCTGCAGCGTCTGCAAATCCTCGATGGTCGGGTTGGACAGACCGATCCAGACGAACTCCGACGCATCCTTGGAACAATGAACCGGTTCCGCGATGCTGACAGCACCGACGTTCTTACCCGCCCGGTAGAAATTGGCTGCAACGACTGGCATCCGGTTCGCCTCAAGATTCCGACAACGCAGGAACACCCGTCGATCGATTCGTTCGACGACCGCGGGACGTGAGACCAAACCTATGTGGAAATCGCCGCCCGGCCAACCAGCCGGCGATATCACGCGATAATGAAATGTCTTGACGCTTCCCGCGAAAGCCGGTCGCATGACGACTGTCGTATCGCGGTGGGCTATCTAAAACGGAACGATGATGGCTCTCAAGATTGCAATCGCGGGAAGCGGACCGGCCGGGCTTGCGACTGCGCTGCTGCTGCACCGCGACGGCCATCGGATCACCGTGTTCGAGCGCTTCGATGCGCCGCAGCCCGTCGGCTCCGGCCTGATGATCCAGCCGACCGGCCTCGCCGTGCTGCAAGCCATGGGCCTCGATGCGCCCGTGCTCGCCGCCGGCGCCAGGATCGACCGGCTGTTCGGACAGGCGACGCCATCGGAACGTACGGTGCTCGACGTGCGTTACGCGGCGCTCGGCAAAGACATCCACTTCGGCATCGGCATCCATCGCGCCGCCCTGTTCGATATCCTGTTCCGGTCGGTGCAGGCTACTGGGATTTCCATCGCCACCAGCCACACAGTCACCGGCGCGCCTTTGCTGGCTGATGGCCGGCGGGAACTTGTGTTCGCTAGCGGCGCGCGGGCTGGGCCGTTCGATCTTATCGTCGACACGCTGGGCACCGCGAGTCCGCTATGTCCGCCGCTTGGAGGCCCGCTCGCCTACGGCGCATTATGGGCAAGCCTCGACTGGCCCGATGACGCCGGCTTCAACGTCACCGCGCTCGAACAGCGCTATGTCCGTGCCAGCACCATGGTCGGCGTGCTGCCGGTCGGCCTTGCACCTGGATCGCCAAAGCCGAAGGCCGCCTTCTTCTGGTCGTTGCGGACCGACCGCCTGCAGGCCTGGCGCGAAGCCGGCCTCGATCGCTGGAAGGAAGAGGTCCGCAGCGTCTGGCCTGCCACCGCCCCGCTGCTCGACCAGATCGTCACGCCGGAGCAATTGACCTTCGCCCGCTATACGCATCGCACGCTTGAAGGCGCGGCCGAAACGAGCCTCATTCATCTTGGCGATGCCTGGCATGCGACCAGCCCGCAACTCGGCCAGGGCGCCAATATGGCGCTGCTCGATGCCTTTGCCCTGGCGAAATCCCTGCGCGAAACAGACGATCTTCAGCACGCCCTCGAGCGCACCGTCGCCGTGCGCCGGCGCCACATCCGTCTCTACCAGGGCATGAGCCTGTTGTTCACGCCGGTCTACCAGTCCGACAGCACCATGTTGCCATGGCTGCGCGATCGCGTCGTCGGGCCGCTCGCCAGGCTCTGGCCCGCGACCACGATCCTCGCCGCCATGGTCAGCGGCCTGATCGGCCGGCCGCTGAAACCGCTCGGTCTCGCTGCCCTTGCGGCTTCAGAGGCGCGTCGCGGCGGACTGATGCCAGGGCACGAGCAGCCGCCGCAGCACGGCGACAGAGCCGTAGAGCAGCAGGCCGATCAGCGCCAGGATGAGGATGACGCCGAACAGCGCGTCGACCTGTAGTTCCTGCAGGCGCAGCACGGCGAGATAGCCGAGCCCTGAATTGCCGCCGATGAATTCACCGACGATGGCGCCGATGATCGCCAGCACGATGGCGACTTCCGCGCCGGTGAGGATCATCGGCAGCGCCGTCGGCAGCTCCAGCAGGGCAAACGATTGCAGCGGTGTGGCGCGCATGGAAGCGAACACCTCGCGGTCGCCGGCATCCGTCGATTTGATCGCCACCAGCGTATTGGCGAAGATCGGAAAGAAAGCGAGCACGCCCGAGATCACGATCTTCGATTCAAGGCCGAAGCCGAACCAGAGAATGAACAGCGGCGCCAGCGCCACTTTGGGAATGAGCTGCAGGGCGATGATGAACGGCTTGAACGCCCATTCGACCGGCGGCAGCTTCGCCATCAGCGCGCCGAGCGTCACGCCGGCAACAAGCGCCGAGAAGAAGCCGCCGAGCGCCTCGGTCAGGGTCACGCGGACATGACGCCAGACGCCGGGATCAGCGATTTGCACGAGAAATGAACGGCCGATCTTCTCGGGCGCCGGCAGGATGAACGGCGAGATCGTCGCATCGCGCACGTAATACGACCAAAGGCCGAAGAACAGTGCCAAGGTTATGAGCGGCAATCCGATGCGCAGGATTGTTTCGAGGTTTCGGTTCATGCCGGATACCCCGCGATATCGGTGCGCACGGCGCGCACGAGCTGCTGGAACTCGGTTGTCTCCTGCATGGCGATGGTGCGCGGCCGCGGCAGGGTGACCTCATGCACCGAATGCACGCGGCTGGGCCGCGGCGACAGCACGATCACCCGATCGCCGAGAAACACCGCTTCGGAAATCGAATGAGTGATGAGCAGCACGGTCGCGCCTGTGGTCTTGCAGATGCGCTGCAGTTCGAGGTTCATCTGATCGCGCGTCATCGCATCGAGCGCGCCGAACGGTTCGTCGAGCAGCAGCAGGCGCGGGTCGATGGCAAGCGCGCGGGCCAGCGAGACACGCTGGCGCATGCCACCCGAAAGCTGCCGCGGCCTCGCTTTCTCGAAGCCCTGCAGGCCGACCAAAGCGCAAAGTTCGCGCGCCCGGGCCAGCCGTTTTTCTTTCGGCTCGCCGCGCAGACGCAGCGGCAGCGCGATGTTTTCCTCGATGCTGAACCAGGGAAACAGGCGCGAATCCTGGAACGCGAAGGCCAGCGAACGCACGGCCTCGTTGCTGCCGGATGTCCAGATCGAGCGGCCGCCGATCGCCACATCGCCAGTGCTCGGCCGCTCGAGCCCGCCGATCATGCGCAGCAAGGTGGTCTTGCCGCAGCCCGAAGGCCCCAGCACGCTGATGAACTCGCCAGGGCGGACATCGAAATCGATCCGCTCGATCGCCTGCACAGGGCCGGCGGCGCTCTCGAAGGTCTTGCCGATCGCCTCGACTCTCAGCTCCGGCTGAACGGCACTCACCGACATGATCAGCCGACGGCCTTGTCGCGCGCCGAATTGTCGTACAGTGTCGTGGCGACAGCCGGCGACTTGATCATGCCTGTCTCGGCCATGACTTTCGCCGCATCGGCCCATTGCTCGGGCACGTTGCGCAGCACGTTCTGCCGGCCCTTGGCAGTCCACGTCGCGGCATTCTGCTTCAGGTCGGCCATCGAGGTCGCCATGTCGTCGATACCGGGAATCTCATAGCTCTTGCCGATGGCGCGCACGATCGGCTCGAGGTCGCCCGCATCTAGGATGGCGGCGATCGCCTTGTATTCGGCCCGCAGGAAACGCACGTAGAGATCAGGATCGGCCGCAAGCTTCTGCGGCGTCGCCACATAGACCTGCCCCGGAATGCCGTCGTCGATCGGAAACGTCTGCACCTGCGGAATGGCGGCGCGGATTTTCACCACCGAACTGACGCTCGCCATGAAGCCGGCGATGCGCTTGGCCTCGATGAGGCCATAACTCGCCGCCACGTCTGCTACTCTCACACGCTCGACCTTCGAGCCGTCGACCCCGTCACCACGCAACAGCAGATTGAGCGTGCCTTCCATCGACCCGCCGAGCGTCGCCACGCCGATGGTCTTGCCAGCGAGATCCTTCGCGTCCTTCAAGGGTGCTGCCGGCGAAGACACCATGTAGAACGGCGAAATCTGCGCGATCGTCGCGACGGAGACGAGCGGCGCGTTGGAGTCAACGCGCGAGGTGATGTAGTTGGCGCCGCCGGTGCGCGCGATTTCCGCCTGCCCGGCGATGACAAGCTGCGCCGCGGTCGCCGCGCCCTTGCCGTTGATGACTTCGACGTCGAGCCCTTCCTTTGCGAAGAAGCCGCCCACCTGCGCATAGAACACCGAGGCATAGGACAGCGAGAAATTGAACGGCGTTATGAAGCGCACCTTGCGCAGTGCCTGCGCCCGCGCCACATGCGGCGCTGCGAGAAGCGCCAGCGCCGATCCCGCGCCCTTCGTGAACATGCGGCGATCGATCGAATGCCCATTCTTATGCGAATGCGTCTCATGCGACATATTCAAACTCCTCGGCGACACCGGCAAACGGGCCTATCAGGCCGATACTATATGGCCGATCGGCTCGTTTGGCTTTGTCGCAGATGTTTCATATAAGAAACGTAATTTTATACGCGGAACACGCTTATAATCTGGAATAGCGTTTGTCAAAGCGGCCCCCGCCAGGCTGTTGCGCGTCGATGGCGGAGCTGCGGTTTTGTGCAGCGACGACGTAGTCGCGCCAAATGCAAGGCATAGGGCGCAAGAAGAGGCACTCGAACGCGAGCAGAAGATGACGTGGAACGTCCCTGTGCCTCTGCAGCGCAGATATCGGAGTGACGCCGCGACGCAGCATCCTTGATTGAGCCCAAGCCACATTCCGCTTGGCGGAATGCACATGAATAGCCGTGGCCTCGCGGCCTCCTCTCTGCAATGCCTCTGCTGAACGACATGGGGAGGCGATCATGACCTGCTGCAACAGCCATTCGCAAGGACGCAGCTCGTTGCTGCCATTCGTGGCGGCGCTGTTGCTCGTCGCACTCGGCGCCGGGGCCTTCGCTGCGGATGACCGCAAGCCGCCGATCGTGCTGCAGTCAACCGGCGCCTATGAAGTCGGCGGCAAGGTCATCTCCAAACCCGGGGATCCCAGCCAGACGCTCTCCTGCGACCACGGCTATGTCGAATACTTCATTCCCGAGAAACGGCGCAGCGTCGGGCTCATCATGTGGCACAGCTCCAGCACCAAGGTCTGGGAGAACCGCTGGGACGGCGGGGAAGGCTACAAGAGCATCTTCCTGCGCAAGGGCTATCCGGTCTACCTCTGGGACGGCCCGCGCATTGGCCGCGCCAACTGGAGCTGCGAGCCGATCACCTACACGCCGGAATATTTCGACCAGCGTAACTTTGCTGCCTGGCGTTTCGGCCTCGCCTATCCAAACTGGCATGCGGGCCTGCAGTTTCCGACAGCCGATCGCGAAGCCTGGAACCAGGCGACCCGCGCCCGCTACGACGAATTCGATACGCTCGCCAACGCATTGCTGCAGGCCGACGCCGGCGGCCAGGCCATAGACAGGATCGGGCCTGTGGTCGCCCTCACCAATTCCGCCGGCGGCTGGCGCGCGCTGCTGTCGGCCCTCAAGGCCAGGAGCGGCAACATGAAGGGCATCGTCGCCTACGAGACGCCCGGCTTCGTCTTCCCTGAGGGCGAAGGACCCACGCCGCAGCCGACAGCCCCATATGGCCCCAACGCCGTGCCACTGGACGAATTCATGAAGCTGACCAAGTTTCCGATCCAGATGGTCTTCGGTGACTACACCGAGACGCGTCCCATCTGGGCCAACTCGGTCCAGATGGCGCGGACTTTCTGTGGCATCGTCAATCGCCACGGCGGCGACTGCGAGGTTCTGTTGCTCGCCGATGCCGGCCTGCACGGCAACTCCCATATCGCCTTCGCCGACCTCAACAACCAAGCCGTTGCAGAGGAACTGTCGAAATGGCTGCACCGCAAGAGCCTCGACACCTTTGCTGCGGACTAGCGCATCTTCGAGCGAAGTGGATCCGGGTTCGCGTGAAGAAGATGCGCTGGTCAATAAATTGAACGCGTCTTTCCGATTCCAGGGAATCGGAAAACGCTATAGCCGGCCTCACGCCGCAGCGACCGCCTGGCGGATCGCGATCTCGATCGGCGAATAGTCGCCGTCGGGCCGCTCAAGACTGAGCGGCTCGCGCGGCAGCAACGGCGGCTGGGCAAGAAAGCGTGGCCGCGTGCCGCGATGAGGCTGCGCCGCATGCACCAGAAATGGATGACACAGATAGACGGTTCCCGCCGCGCCGGTCGTCGTCATCTCTGGCCGGCCTTCTGTTTGCGGCAGCCGCGCAACAAGGTCGCGCAGCGTGAGCCCCGCCTCGCCATGCGGAGCCAGCATGCGGGCAACGTCAAGATGCGTACCCGCACGGATGCGGGTCGGCGCATCGTCCTCGCCGACATCGGAGAACAGGAACAGCATCAGCAATGCGCGGCCCTTCGAGTTAATATTCACCCGCCAGTCCATGAAGTCGGATTTCTCCCAATCGAAGCTTGCATCCACGTGCCAACCGGTATCGCCGGGCTCGTCCTGTGATGGAAAGCGTACCGGGAACGTGCCCAGCGTCTTGCAAGCGAGCCAATGACCGGCACCGACAAGCTGGTCGAAGGCGGCATGCAGAACCGGCGTATTGGCCGCCTCCACGAACGGCCCGTCCGCATACATTCCAAGACGGACGACGGGCTTCGTCCAGCTTGCCGGCTTGTCAGGGTCGCAGCCGAGATCGCGCCAGAGGATGGACCGGGCATCCTCCGCCAGCGCACGCGGAAACGCCTGCTCGATCCGCACGAAACCGTTGTCGATGAACTGCTGGATTTGCGCGTCGCTCAGCGCGCGCGTGGATGCATGATTGGGCATGAATATCTTTCAATATCGGCCAGCCGAAAGGTCCGCCTGCGGCGGAGCAGGACTGGCAATTGCCTTCGGGTGTTTGCGCCCGGTTCCAACTCGCGAATGATCGCAAGCGCGCCTGATCAGGCTCGGAGAAAGGCAGCGGCGATGTTGAAAGCGATTGTCATCATGATCGCAGCAGGCTAGCAGCCCGACGCCGATTTGGACAGCCCTCCGACGCTGGAGCTTCGGAAGACATCCTGCTTCGACCGAGAGATTGCGCCAAGCCTGCGAAGCTCGAAGAGCGAAGCAGGATGGTGGGCCGGGCAGGACTCGAACCTGCAACCAGACCGTTATGAGCGGCCGGCTCTAACCATTGAGCTACCGGCCCCAACGCGACGCGTTGTCGGAAGCGCCGCAGATATATTCGATTGGGCGCGATCCGCAAATCCTATCCGCAACAAGATATTGCCGCGACGTAGGGTGTGTCGAGATTCACGTCAGACCGAGCCGAAAATGTTGGCTTTCGAGAACCGGAGCGGAGCGTACTTCAATACGTGAGCACCGGAAGCGCAGAAAGCCGGCATTTGCAGGCCGGTATCACGTGAATATCGACCACCCTACCGGGGGATCGGCCGCGGCCGGCCATTGTCGTCGACGGCGACGAAGGTGAAGGTGGCGTCCGTCACCTTGTCGCGGATCGTGGTCTGGAAGCGCTGCGCCCAGGCCTCCATGCGGATTTTCATGGAGGTGCGGCCGATGCTCTCGACCTCGGCATAGACCTCCAGCACGTCGCCCACCTTCATCGGCGCGATGAACACCATCGAATCGACCTTGACCGTGACGACCCGGCCCTGCGCCCGCTCGACGCCGGCGATGCCGCCCGCCTGGTCCATCTGCGACATCACCCAGCCGCCGAAAATATCGCCATTGGCATTGGTATCAGCCGGCATGGCGATGGTGCGCACGGTCAGGTCGCCGCGCGGTGCAGATACGCCCGTTTGGGCTGCAGGGGACATGAATCGGGTCTCGGGAGCTGCGATGACCAAAGGTCGCCTGCCCCGCGCAAGAAGGCAAGCCGTGTTAGCCGGCGCCCAGCGGCGATTCAGCGCAGGAAACTGTCGCCCTGCAGTTCGATGATCTGGCGCGCCTTGAAGAACACCATCGAGACCGCCTCGTCGCGGGTCGCGAAGGCATCGGCGCGAATGAAGGAATGTTCCTTCCGCACGCCGTCGATGTCCTTGCTGATGATGCCCGAGAGCTGCCAGCGTCCGGCATTCTCGAACGGCGTCGCCGCGATCGTGAAGCCTTCATGCTCCTGCGTCTCGGCGACGGCGGGCTTGCCCGGCTCGCTTGAAGCGCCGTCGAGACCGAAAAGTTTCTTCAGAAAAGACATGGGTTCCGGTCCAGACTAGCTCTTGATCAATTGTCGAGGAAGCTGCGCAGCTTCCGCGAGCGACTCGGATGCTTCAGCTTGCGCAGCGCCTTCGCCTCGATCTGGCGGATGCGTTCGCGCGTCACCGAGAACTGCTGGCCGACTTCTTCCAGCGTGTGATCGGTGTTCATGCCGATGCCGAAGCGCATGCGCAGCACGCGTTCCTCGCGCGGCGTCAGCGAGGCGAGCACGCGCGTCGTCGTCTCGCGCAGGTTCGACTGGATCGCCGCGTCGATCGGCAGGATGGCGTTCTTGTCCTCGATGAAATCGCCGAGATGCGAATCTTCCTCGTCGCCGATCGGCGTTTCGAGCGAGATCGGCTCCTTGGCGATCTTCAGCACCTTGCGCACCTTCTCGAGCGGCATGGCGAGCTTTTCCGCCAGTTCCTCCGGCGTCGGCTCGCGGCCGATCTCGTGCAGCATCTGCCGGCTCGTGCGCACGATCTTGTTGATCGTCTCGATCATGTGCACGGGAATGCGGATGGTGCGCGCCTGGTCGGCAATGCTGCGCGTGATCGCCTGGCGGATCCACCAGGTCGCATAGGTCGAGAACTTGTAGCCGCGGCGATATTCGAACTTATCGACCGCCTTCATCAGGCCGATATTGCCTTCCTGGATGAGATCGAGGAACTGCAGGCCGCGGTTGGTGTATTTCTTGGCGATGGAGATCACGAGACGCAGATTGGCCTCGACCATTTCCTTCTTCGCCTGCCGGGCTTCGCGCTCGCCCTTCTGCACCATCTGCACGATCTTGCGGAACTCCTGGATTTCCAGGCCGGTCTCGGTCGCCAGATTGTGGATGTCGGAGCGCATATCGCGGATGCG
This sequence comes from Terripilifer ovatus, assembly GCA_029222685.1. Classification (GTDB taxonomy): domain Bacteria; phylum Pseudomonadota; class Alphaproteobacteria; order Rhizobiales; family Beijerinckiaceae; genus Terripilifer; species Terripilifer ovatus. The sequence continues at coordinate 36,774 of JARHVB010000025.1, forward strand.
ATCCTTCTCGATGGAAACGAAGCCCTTCCATCCCTTGCTGCCGAGCTTGGAGACGCGCAGGATCCATTTCGGATCGAGCTCGCCGCCCTGGTAGTTGCGCAGGAAATCCTCGCGCATGACGCCATGGCTTTCGGCCAGGCGCATCAGCCGCAGCTCCAGACCGATCAGCCGCTTGTTGATGTCATACAGCTGCTCGACCAGCGCCTCGATGCGGTTCTGGTTGAGCGACAGCGACTTCACGTCGACGACGATCTCTTTCTTGAGCGTCTTGTACTTGCGCTCCTGCGCCGGCGTCAGCGCTTCGTTCTTCAGCTTGTTTTCGACATTCTGGTCCTGCAGCCGGCGCAGCTTCTTGTAGGCCGAGGCGATGCGGTCGAACGTCTCCAGAACCTTCGGCTTCAATTCGGCTTCCATCGCCGAGAGCGATACGGAATTCTCCATATCGTCTTCATCGTCGAAGCTCTCTTCGCCGGCCGGCTTCTCGCCGTCCTCGTCGTCATTGCGCGGCGCGGGCGCGGGTGCCGCACGCGCGGCCGCCTGCTGCTGCAACTGCTGCGCCTGACGCGCCGCCAATGCTTCCTGCGCGCCGGGCGCGGTCATGTCGATCTTCGGCGTGTTCTTGCCGTCGGGCCCTGCATAGGTCGCTTCGAGATCGATGATGTCGCGCAGCAGAACCTTGCCGTCGTTGAGTTCGTCGCGCCAGATGATGATGGCCTGGAACGTCAGCGGGCTTTCGCAAAGCCCGGCGATCATCGCTTCGCGGCCGGCCTCGATGCGCTTGGCGATGGCGATTTCGCCTTCGCGCGACAGCAGTTCGACGGAGCCCATCTCGCGCAGATACATGCGCACCGGATCGTCTGTACGGTCGGTCGGCTCCGTGCGCGCGACGACGACAGCCGTGGCGCGCGGCGCCTCGACCAGGTCTCCGCCTTCGGCTTCTTCTTCCTGCGCGCCCTCTTCGCCTTCGGCGTCATCGGCATCTTCGGAATCGACGACATTGATGCCCATCTCGTTGAGCATCGCATAAATGTCTTCGATCTGATCCGACGACACCTCCTCGGAAGGCAGCACGGCGTTCAACTCGTCATGGGTGACAAAGCCGCGCTTCTTGGCGGCCTTGATCATCTTCTTGACTGCGGCATCGGAGAGATCGAGCAAAGGACTGTCGGTCGTCTCTACGACTGCGACTTCGCCTTCACGTTTCTCTTCGTCCTTCTTTGCCATCTCGCACTCCAAATCACAGTCCGCTTCCGCATTCACATGCGCACGGATATGGAATTCACTCGCACCGCGCCTTCACAGGCGATTCGTCCGGCGTGAACATTGACGTTGCGGACTTAAGCCCGCCTTAACCATCCAGCACCCAAGGCTTAAAAACCTCGCCCTAAAAACCTTGCCCCAAAAATCAAAACGGACCGGACGCAACTATAGCGACCGACCCTGTCGTCCGGACATGAACCCGAAACCTTCGACCGCTGCCTCACGACCGTCGATCGCCCCGAGCTCCAACTGGATTTCCCTGAGGCGGGCGAGATTCTGCTCGTTGGCGTCCTCGGCAAGCGCGATCTCAGCCGATTTCAGTTCTCTATGTAACGCTATAGCGCGCCGATGCAAGGCCAGGGCCTGTTTCAGGGCGGCCTCCGCATCCTCTTCCGCCGCTTCCGGTTTGACCACCCAGAGCGAGGCGACGGCAACCATGGCCTCGACCTTTTGACGGTCGGCCGCCAGGCCCAGATCGTCGAGCGCGGCACGCAGGTCGAGGTCGCTGTCGTAGCGCTCCGCCGCCAGGGTCGTCAGCGCGTCGCGCAGGCGGCAGGCCTCCCGGCTGGTGAACTCGAGGCTCGCGAGATCTTCGACGTGCCGGGCCAAAAGCCCCGGATGGCCGGTGAAAAGCAGCAAGATATGGGCTTCCCTGCGGGAAATGCCGCCGGTTCGCGCCATGGTCGAGGATTTTGCGAAGCTTGAGCTGACGCTGAGCGGACTGAAGCGATAACCCTGCGCCGCACCCGGCGGCTGAAACCGTCCGCCGCCGCGGGTCGAAGTCCAGGGCTGGCCGGGGCGGCGGCCCTGCGCGGCACCCCGTTGGGGCCGGCCGCGCATCCCGTCCAGCCGGCCGCGCATGTCGTCGAGATAATAGCGCCGCAGGGTCTCGTCGCCGATGGTGCGCACGATGGTGGCAAGCCGGCGCTCCAGCGCGGCGCGGCGTTCCGGCGTGTCGAGCGGGCCGGCCTCGCTCTCGCGTGCCCATAAAACATCGGCCAGAGGCTTGGCGGCGTTCAATACGCTTAAAACCGCATCGGAACCGCCGTTGCGGGCGAGGTCGTCCGGGTCCTGCCCGTCCGGCAGGAAGGCGAACCGCAGGCTTTTGCCGGCGCCCAGGAGGGGCAAGGCTGTGTCGATGGCCCGGTGCGCCGCCTTGCGGCCGGCGCGGTCGCCGTCGAAACACAGGATCGGCTCTTCCGCCATGCGCCAGAGCAGTTCGCACTGATCCGGCGTCAGCGCCGTGCCGCAGGGCGCGACCACATTGGCGAAGCCCGCCGCCGTCATTGAAATCGCGTCGACATAGCCTTCGACGACGATCACGCTGCCGTTGGCGTCATGCGCCGCCTTGCGGGCATTGTGGTGGTTATAAAGGACCGAGCCCTTGTGGTAGAGCGGCGTTTCCGGCGAGTTCAGATATTTCGCCGGCACGTCCTTCTCCAGCGCACGGCCGCCGAAGGCGATGACCTTGCCGGAGCGGTCGCAGATCGGGAACATCACCCGGTCGCGAAACCGGTCATAGGGCACGGCGATGTCCTCGCCATGGATCAGCATGCCGGCTTCGATCATGGTCTCGGCGGTAGCGCCTTTGCCGGCCAGATAATCGCGCAGGGCGAAACGCTCGTCCGGCGCATAGCCGATGCGGAACTGCGTCTGCACCGGGGCGCCGAGGCCGCGGCCGGCGAGGTATCCGCGCGCCCGCGCGCCGGTGCGCGCCTGCAACTGCTCCTCGAAAAACTTCGCCGACAGCTCCAGCACCTCCTGCAGGCTGGCGCGCTTCTTCTCCCGCTCGATGTTCTCGGGGGTAGACTTGGGCAGGCTGACGCCGGCTTCGGCCGCCAGCCGTTCCACGGCTTCGGGAAACGACAGCCCCTCGGTGCGCATCACGAAATCGAAAATATTGCCGTTCTGGCCGGACGAAAAATCGAACCACGCCATCTTCTGGTCGTTGACGAAAAACGACGGCGATTTTTCCGTCGTGAAGGGCGACAACCCGCTGAATTCGCGGCCGGATTTCTTCAATTGCACGCGTTTGCGCACAACTTCCGAAACCGGAAGCCGCGCCTTGATCTCTTCAAGCAGGGACGGGGTGAATCGCATCGACGCTTTCTCAACGCACAATAATATGGCGCTTGCTAGCCTGCGAGCGAGAATATCGTCAGCTTTTCCCCGCTATCCAGTCCCGGGGCCCGAAATCACCGCGCCGAGCAGGACGGCGGAGACGGTCAGCCAGCCAGCATCCCCTTCACGAGGCCGCTGGCCTTGCCGAAATCGATCTGCCCGGCATATTTCGCCCGCAGCACCCCGACAACCTTGCCCATATCCTTCATCGACGACGCGCCGGTCTCGGCGATGGCGGCCTGGATCGCGGCTTTCACCTCGTCGTCACTCATCTGCTTGGGCAGGAATTCGCTGATGACGGCGATCTCCTGGCGCTCCTGCGCCTCAAGCTCGGGCCGGCCGGCCTTGGCGTAAATCTCAGCCGATTCCTGGCGGCTTTTCACCATTTTCTGCAGCAAACCCAGGATATCTTCGTCCGACACGGTTTTGCCGAGGCCGCGCGCTTCGATATCCTTGTCCTTAAGCGCAGCCATGATCAGCCGCACCGCGGCCAGGCGGCCCTTGTCGCCGGCCTTCATGGCCTCCTTCATGACGGTGGTGAATTGTTCGCGCATGCCATGCTCCTGTCGAAACTGGGCCGTACCGGCCCGCAAGCCCATTCCCGCCGGAACGCGCTTCTTTTGATTAGATTTGCGCACGACTTTTCGCAAAACCGCCTTTTCCTTTGGCAGGTCATGCGGTAGCGTGCGCGCCAATTCAATCCCATATCCGCTGCAGATGCGGCGCGCCAGCGCGCCAGCAGGCGCGCGCGAACGATATCAAGACAAGTTGGGTGTAAGACGACCATGACCGAGGTTCAAGACAGGCCGGCCGACACGGGCTGGACCAAGCCGACCCCCACCGCCCTGCTGATTCTGGCCGACGGCACGGTCATCGAGGGCTTCGGCCTCGGGGCCACCGGCCACGCGGTCGGCGAAGTCTGCTTCAACACCGCCATGACCGGCTATCAGGAAATCCTCACCGACCCGTCCTATGCCGGACAGATTATCACCTTCACCTTCCCCCATGTCGGCAATGTCGGCACCAACGAGGAAGACATAGAGACCGTCAACCTGGCGGGTTCTTCCGGCGCCCGCGGCGTCATCATGCATGCGCCGATCACCGCCCCGGCGAATTTCCGCGCCACCCGCCATCTCGATCAATGGCTGAAGGCCCGCAACATCATCGGCCTGAGCGGCATCGACACGCGCGCGCTGACCGCGCTCATCCGCGAAAAGGGCATGCCCAACGCCGTCATCGCTCATGCGCCCGACGGCAAGTTCGATCTCGCCGCTCTGAAAAAGGAAGCCGCCGCCTGGCCCGGCATCGACGGCATGGACCTGGTGCCCTCCGTCACCACGGCGCAGCGCTTCGACTGGGATGAGACGACCTGGGAACTCGGCAAAGGTTACGGCCGCCAGGAGCAGCCGAAATACAAAGTCGTCGCCATCGATTACGGCGTCAAGCGTAACATCCTGCGCCTCCTCGCCAAGGCCGGCTGCGCCGTGACCGTCGTGCCCGCGACCACCGCCGCCGAAGATATTCTGGCGATGAAGCCCGACGGCGTCTTCCTCTCCAACGGCCCTGGCGATCCGGCGGAAACCGGCAAATATGCCGTGCCCGTCATCCAATCGCTGCTCGAAGCCAAGGTGCCGACCTTCGGCATCTGCCTCGGCCATCAGATGATGGGGCTGGCTGTCGGCGCCAGAACCACGAAAATGCATCAGGGCCATCACGGCGCCAATCATCCGGTGATGGATTACATCACCGGCAAGGTCGAGATCGTCTCGATGAACCACGGCTTCGCCGTTGACACCACCACATTGCCGGCGAACGTCAGGGAAACCCATCGCTCGCTCTTCGATGGCTCCAATTGCGGCATCGCGCTCGACGATCGGCCTGCCTTTTCGGTGCAGCATCACCCGGAAGCGAGCCCCGGGCCGCAAGACTCGCACTATCTCTTCAAGCGCTTCGTCGAGCTCATGGAGACGGCGAAGAAGGCGTAGCGCCGCCAGGGTAAGTTTCCAGATCATCGGGAGGCAGGCATGAAAGTCGGGGACGCGATCGCGGAAATCCTCAAGCGTGAGGGCGTCGACACCATGTTCGGCTATCCCGTCAACCGCATGTTCGAATGCGCTGCCGCCGCAAAGATAAGGCCGATCACCGTGCGGCAGGAACGCATCGGCGTGCACATGGCCGATGCGGTGGCGAGAGTCACCTCCGGCAAGAAGATCGGCGTCTTCGCCATGCAGCATGGCCCCGGCACCGAGAACGCGCTCGGCGCCATCGCCCAATGCTACAGCGAATCCGTCCCCGTCCTCGTTCTGCCCGGCGGCTATGACCGCAGGCTCGCTCATGTCGATCCGAATTTCAGCGCCACGAAAGGCATGCAGCCCTTCGTCAAATCGGTCGAGCAGCTCACCTGCGGCGCCGACGTCACGAATGTGATGCGGCGTGCCTTCACTCAGTTGCGTAACGGCCGCGGCGGCCCCTGCGTCGTCGAAATTCCCAAGGACGTCTGGAACGAGGATGTGCCGGACAACTTCAACTACAAGCCGGTTATCGCCACGCGCTGCGGGCCGGACCCAGCCGCCGTAAGCGAAGCCGCGGAGCTGCTTGCCAACGCCAAACGCCTCGTCATCTATGCCGGCCAGGGCGTGCACTATGCGCAGGCCTGGCCGCAATTGCGCCAGTTGGCCGAACTGCTCGCAGCGCCAGTCTGCACCTCGCTCGAAGGCAAGAGCGCGTTTCCCGAAAATCATCCCCTCGCGCTGGGCTCGGGCGGCGCCGCCATGCCGCGTGCGGTGCGCGACTTCCTCGATACGGCGGATGTCATCTTCGGCATCGGCTGTTCGTTCGGCGAAACAGCCTTCGGCGTCACCATGCCGCCAGGCAAGACGATCATCCAGGCGACGCTCGATCCAAAACATCTCAACAAGGACATCGAAATCGCTTGCGGCCTTCTCGGCGATGCGGCGCTGACCCTCGATGCCTTGCTGGAAGAATTGTCCGACCGTGTGAAGACGCCGCGCAATCAAAACGCCAAGGCCGCCGAGATCGCCGCCGTGCGCGAACCCTGGCTGGCACGCTGGCGCGCCAAGCTGACATCGAACGAAACGCCGATCACGCCCTATCGCGTCATCAACGATCTGATGCACACGGTCGATGTGGCCAACACCATCATCACCCATGATGCGGGATCGCCGCGCGATCAGCTTTCGCCCTTCTGGGTGTCGACGACGCCGCTGTCCTATCTCGGCTGGGGCAAGACCACTCAGCTCGGCTACGGCCTCGGCCTCGCCATGGGAGCCAAGCTTGCTGCGCCCGACAAACTCTGCATCAACGTCTGGGGCGATGCCGCCATCGGCTTCACCGGCATGGATTTCGAAACCGCCGCCCGTTACAAAATTCCGATCCTGTCGATCCTGTTCAACAATTTCTCCATGGCCTGCGAACTCGACATCATGCAGGTCTCGACGCGCGACTATCGCGCCACCGACATCTCGGGCCATTACACCGATTTCGCCAAGGCGCTGGGCGGCTATGGTGAACGCATCACCGATCCGGCGCAGATCATCCCCGCCATCAGGCGCGGCATCGAGAAGACGAAGGAAGGCACGCCCGTGCTGCTCGAATTCATCACCTCGCTGGAGGTGGCGCAGTCACGCTTCCCGCTCAAGGGCTGAGCCGCGCTGTCTGCTGCTGCGTTCTCAAGCCGCGTTTCATCGCTTCAATGCCGATTCGTCTGATGGGCAAATCTGGCCTGTCGTTGCATTGATCCTTGTCAAAATGCGTCTTTTCAGAGGCGCCCTTCGGCAGTCTCCTTGTTTTCAATGACTTCAGAGCCAGTCGGCGGCATCCTCGCTCCACTTTAAAATCGCTTCAAAATAGCGCGATGCTTCTACCCTTGCCCCCCTCTGTCCCCCCAACTATGTTGCGCGCGAAGCCGAGGGAAAGATGACGACGACGGACAAGTGCCGATGCCGTCAACTCTGCGGGAACGTCTTGCTGTGCAAGAACGTCGGCAGGTATTTCTGAAAGTCGAGACGCATGACAACAGCAATGGCGAATTCAGCCACGGAAATATCCAAGTCGGTTTGCGCCTCGGTCGCAAAGCGCAGAGCTTTCGATCAGCCGTATCGACATTTCCTCGTCGACGATTTTCTGCCGGAGGGCGTCACGCCGGCGCTGAACAATCTGCCGTTCGGAGCGCCGTCCGTCGGCGAGGTGTCCGGCAAGCGCGAGTTGCACAACGATACGCGCTCTTATTTCGATGCCGCCAACATGGCGCGCTTTCCGGTGATGCGGGAGGTCGCGGAAGCCTTGCAGTCGCAGGACGTGACGCGCGCCATCGCGACGGCCTTCAACGCGCCCATCGACGACACGCTGCTGCGTCTGGAATATGCGCTCGACATCGACGGCTTCTGGCTGCAGCCGCACACCGACCTCGGCGTCAAGAAATTCACCTGCCTGATCTATCTGTCGGACGAGCCCGGCCATGAAGATCTCGGCACCGATATCTATCGGAGCGAGACGGAATATTTCGGCCGCTCGCCGTTCATTCCCAATTCGGCGATGATCTTCGTGCCCGGCGACAATACCTGGCACGGCTTCAAGAAGCGGCCGATCCCCGGCGTGCGCAAATCGGTGATCCTCAACTACGTCACCCATGAATGGCGCGCGCGCGAACAACTGTCCTTCCCCGACACGCCGGTCCGGCTCTAAGCCCGACGGAAAGTAAGGCTGTCATCCCCGACGCGCCACAGGCGCGAGCGGGGATCCAGACCTAGAGCATTTTCGAGCGAAGTGGATGCCGGTTCGCGTGAAGAAAATGCGTCAAAACAAAAACCTAGAGCTCGGTTCTGATTCCATCAGAACCGAGCTCTAGCGCTTCAGCGCATCGGATGCCAACGCCTTGAATGGATGCTGTTGCAACGCCTGGTTTCCCGCTCGCCTGCCTTCGCCGAAGCGGCTCCGCGCAGGCAGGCGCTTCGCGCGTCGGGAATGACATTGACTGCGGCACCTGTCCTTCCCAAGACGCGGCTCATCAAGCCCAGCCGAACGAAGCCCTATGCGCCAGATAGCGGCGCACCGCCTCTTCCGCGATCTCACGTGTCGCGTCGATCGGCACATAGCGCCAGTCCTGCAATTGCCCGCTCCAGCGCCGCGCAGCGCCCGCGGCAATCAATCCATCGATGAACCGCGTGATCTTCGGCGAGCCCCCTGACGGCTCATAGACGTGCACCGGCGCCCCCGTAGCGCAGGCCTCGCCGACCATATTGACGCTATCGCCGGTCACGACAATCGCTTCGGCGTTAGCCAGAATCTGCACATAGGGATTATCGCCGCTGCCGTCCCACACGAAAGCATGTCCGGCGACGGCCGAGCGGATGGCCTGAGTCAAAGCCGGTGGGGTGCGCCGCGACGGCGTTACCATAAGACCGCGGCCGGACAAGACGATGTCACGCGCGATTGCGGCCATCGCCTCGATATCCTTGGCCTCGAAGCGATGCGCGCCGCTGTCGCCGCCGAGCACCATCGCCACGCGCGGCTGCGGCAGGGAAGCCAGCCGCGGATCGACCGCGGCGCGCGCACCCATCAGCGCCTCGCTGTTGAAGGAATGCGGCGACGTCAGCGTGGTAAGCACGTTGGGCCCGCGCAGGCTGTCGTGTTCGGGCACCCAGATGAGATCGGCGCTGCCGCGCCAGGCGCGTGGATCCTGAAGGAACAGCGTGAACGTGCGTCCGCGCGAGCCCGACTTGATCGCCCGCAGATAGGGCACGGTGACGCGCCCGCTGGCGATCGCAATGTCAGGCCAGGGAGGACGAACGGCATCGGCGAAGTCCGCAGGTCCCCACGGGGCCGCAAACTCGAAGACCTTCCGCGGCCGCACGGATACGAATTCGGACGCAACGCCCAGCGCATTGGCAACGCCACGCGCATTGACCTCATGGCCGATGCGGCCGGAGCCGAGCACCAGAATGCGCGTGTCCGGCGGCAGAAGTCCGTCGCCGGTCACGGCGTTGTTCAGGTCGATAACCAAGGGGGCAGCAACCCGAATGGCATCAGCCGAACTTGATGTTCATGATTTCATAGCTCTTGCCACCGCCCGGCGCGATCACCTCGACGGAATCTCCCACCTTCTTGCCAATGAGCGCGCGCGCGATTGGCGACGTGATCGAGACGCGGCCGGACTTCACGTCCGCCTCGGGCTCTCCGACGATCTGATATTTTTTCTCTTCCTCGGTGTCTTCATCGATCAGGGTGACCGTCGCGCCGAATTTCACCGTATTGCCCGACACTTTCGTCAGATCGATCACTTCGGCGCGCGACAGTTTGTCCTCGAGCTCGGCGATCCGGCCTTCGTTGTGCGACTGGGCTTCCTTGGCGGCATGATATTCCGCGTTCTCGGAAAGATCGCCATGCGACCGCGCTTCCGCGATCTGCTGGATGATGCGCGGCCGGTCTTCCTGCTGGCGGCGTTTCAGCTCCGCCTCCAGCGAGACATAGCCTTCCCCGGTCATCGGAATCTTTTCCATCATTCTTCTCTTTCACAATCGCCCGCCATTGGCGGGGTTTACCTTTCATGTGAGCCGGCCCATCGGACGGCATGGAATAAACATTCCATCGATGGCGGAAAATGACCGCACACCGCCGGACTATTCGCGAATTCGCCCCGGTCGTTTCCTGCCTATGGGAAACCCTGCCGGGGCGCACGTCAAGCCGAATTAAAAGTCGACCAAGTCTACGATAAAATGCTGATTAGTCGACGAAATAATCCTGCAGGGCGCGGACTTCAAGATTGCCGCCCTTATAGGCTTTGATGCCTTGTGCCGCCGCCACCGCACCTGCCAGCGTCGTATAATACGGCACCTTATGCAAGAGCGCCGCGCGCCGCAGCGAGCGGGAATCGGCGAGCGCCTGCGCCCCTTCCGTCGTGTTGAAGACAAGCTGGATCGTGCCGTTGGTGATGGCGTCGACCACATGCGGGCGGCCTTCGGACACTTTGTTGATGCGTTGGGCGGGCACGCCGCTATTCTCCAGGAAGCGTTGCGTCCCGCCGGTCGCGACGATCTTGAACCCGTTGCCGGCGAGCATTTTCATGGATGCCAGCACGCGCACTTTGTCTTCATCACGCACCGAGACGAACACCGTGCCGCTGGTCGGCACTTTCGTGCCGCCGCCAAGCTGGCTCTTGGCGAAGGCGATCTCGAAATTGCGGTCAAGCCCGATGACCTCGCCGGTCGAGCGCATCTCCGGCCCCAGCACCGTGTCGACACCGGGGAAACGGGCAAACGGAAACACCGCTTCCTTGACGCCCACATGCTTCAATTCAGTCTGTTTCAGACCGAAAGACGCCAGCGGCTCGCCGGCCATGATGCGCGACGCGATCTTGGCTATGGGATGGCCGATGACCTTGGCGACGAACGGCACCGTTCGCGAGGCGCGCGGATTGACTTCGAGAACATAAATCTCGCCGTCCTTGATCGCATATTGCACGTTCATGAGACCGCCGACCTTCAAGGCCATCGCCATCTTCCTGGTCTGATCTTCGAGCAGCCCAAGGATGTCTTGCGACAGTGACCGCGGCGGCAGCGAGCAGGCGCTGTCGCCGGAGTGAATGCCGGCCTCCTCGATATGTTCCATGATGCCGCAAATAAACACGTCTTTGCCGTCGCACAGGCAATCGACATCGACTTCCAGCGCATCCGACAGATAGCGGTCGAACAGCAGCGGGTTCTTGCCCAGCACCGTATTGATCTGCCCGGTCTTGTCGTTGGGATAGCGCGCCTTGACGTCGGAGGGGATCAGTCCTGGCAGGGTGCCGAGCAGATAGTCCTCGAACGACGCCTCGTCACGGATGATCGCCATGGCGCGGCCGCCCAGCACATAGCTCGGCCGCACGACCAGTGGCAGCCCCAGCTCGCTTGATACCAGGCGCGCCTGCTCGACCGAATAGGCGATGCCGTTCTTCGGCTGCTTGAGGCGCAGCCGGTCGAGCAGCCGCTTGAACAGGTCGCGATCCTCCGCCAGGTCGATCGACTCGACCGACGTGCCGAGGATCGGCACCTGCGCGTCTTCGAGCGCATGGGCGAGCTTCAGCGGCGTCTGACCGCCGAACTGGACGATCGCGCCTTTCAGCGTACCGTTCTCGCGCTCCTTGTCCATGATCTCGAGCACGTCTTCGGCCGTCAGCGGCTCGAAGTAGAGACGGTCGGACGTATCGTAATCCGTCGACACCGTCTCGGGATTGCAGTTGATCATGATGGTTTCGTAGCCGGCTTCCGACAGCGCGAAACAGGCGTGCACGCAGCAGTAATCGAACTCGATGCCCTGGCCGATACGGTTCGGACCACCGCCGAGAATGACGATCTTCTCCTTGTCGGACGGGCGCGCTTCGCACGCAGGCTGGCCGGCGAACGGCGTCTCGTAGGTCGAATACATATAGGCGGTCGGCGAGGCGAATTCGGCCGCGCAGGTATCGATGCGCTTGAACACCGGCCGCACGCCGAGCGCGTGGCGGTACGCGCGAACGTCCTCCTCGTTCTGCTTGGTCAGGGAGGCGAGGCGAAGATCGGAGAACCCGGCGGCCTTCAGCATGCGCAAGTTGTCAGCATCCTGCGGCAGGCCGTCGGCGATGACCCGCTTTTCGAGCGCGACGATTTCCGCCAGCCGTTCGATGAACCATTTCTCGATGCGGCAGGCCTCGTAGATCTCGTCGACCGGCATGCCCATGCGCAGGGCCTGGCCGACGACGAGCAGGCGGTCCGGCGTCGGCGTGCCGAGCGCCCGGCGCAGCACGTTCATGTCATCGCCGCGGCCGATGCCTTCTATCTCGAAATGATCGAGGCCGGACAGACCTGTCTCCAGCGAGCGCAGCGCCTTCTGCAGGGATTCCGCGAAGGTACGGCCGATCGCCATCGCCTCGCCGACCGATTTCATCGACGTGGTGAGATAGGGCTCTGCCCCAGGGAATTTCTCGAACGCGAAGCGCGGCACCTTGGTGACCACATAGTCGATCGTCGGCTCGAACGAGGCCGGCGTCGCGCCGCCGGTGATGTCGTTGGCGATTTCGTCGAGCGTGTAGCCGACGGCCAGTTTCGCCGCCACTTTGGCGATGGGGAAACCGGTCGCCTTGGAGGCGAGCGCCGAAGAGCGCGACACGCGCGGGTTCATCTCGATGACGATCATCCGGCCGTTCTCCGGGTTGACCGCGAACTGCACGTTCGATCCGCCGGTCTCGACGCCGATCTCGCGCAGCACCGCGATCGAGGCGTCGCGCATGATCTGGTATTCTTTGTCGGTCAGGGTCAGCGCCGGCGCCACGGTGATCGAATCGCCCGTGTGCACGCCCATCGGATCGACGTTCTCGATGGAGCAGATGATGATGCAATTGTCCGCCTTGTCGCGGACAACTTCCATCTCGTATTCCTTCCAACCGAGAACGCTTTCCTCGATCAGCACTTCCGTCGTCGGCGAGGCGTCGAGGCCGCTCTGCACGATCTCGATATATTCGTTCTTGTCGTAAGCGATGCCGCCGCCGGTTCCGCCCAGGGTGAACGACGGACGGATGATGGCGGGCAAGCCGATCTCGTCGAGCGCCTCAAGCCCTTCCTGCAGGCCCTTGGAGACATAGCGGCGCTTGCGCTCCGGCTCCTTGGTCGCCCAGTCGCGCGCAAAGGCCTCGACCGCACGCTGCCGTTCGGCCGCGTCTGCAAAGCCGGCCGCCACCGCCGCCGACTGCCGGTTGAATTCTTCCTTGTCGGCCTTCTTCAGGTCGGAAGCATTGGCCAGGCGCGAGCGCGGCGTCGCCAGGCCGATCTTCTTCATCGCCTCGCGGAACAGCTGCCGGTCTTCCGCCTTGTCGATGGCTTCCGCCGTGGCGCCGATCATTTCGACGTCGAACGTGTCGAGCACGCCCATCTGCTTCAGCGACAGGGCGCAGTTGAGCGCCGTCTGGCCGCCCATGGTCGGCAGCAGCGCAAACCCCCTGGAACGGTCGCCGCGTTCCTTCTCGATGATCTTGGCGACGATCTCCGGCGTGATCGGCTCGACATAGGTCCGCTCCGCCATATCGGGATCGGTCATGATCGTCGCCGGGTTGGAATTCACCAGAACGATCCGGTAGCCTTCCTCGCGCAATGCCTTGCAGGCCTGCGTTCCCGAATAATCGAACTCACACGCCTGACCGATAATGATCGGTCCGGCGCCGATGATCATGATGGTGTCGATATCTGTGCGTTTCGGCATGTCGGTCCGTAATATCCGTCCGTCTGGCTCCCGGCCCGCGATACGGGCTGGGCGGCCCCTGAGGGGCCAGAATCTGCGCATACAAAAAGAGGCCGCGCCGTCGGCCACAGGCCGGAGCGCGTCCTCGCGAAATCCCTGTTGGGCGTGAACCCGGAGGAGGGTTCGAGCAGGGCCGACCGGCTCGAAGGTCGCGGTTGATTAGCCCAATATCACTGCCGGGGGAAGCCTTAAGCTCCATTTGGCGCCCAAATCGCTGAATACAACCCCGATTGTGGGAAATTCTGGCGATTTGACGGGTTTCGCCCGCCATTAGGCTATGTTAGGCGACCGTTTCGCTTTTTCGCTGGCCTTACCAGGCCGCCAAGCATGACTGGTAGAAAACCATGATCCCCCGCTATTCCCGCCCCGAAATGGTGAAAATCTGGGACCCGCAGACGCGGTTCCGCATCTGGTTCGAAATCGAGGCCTATGCCTGCGACGCCCTCGCTGAAATCGGCGTCATCCCCAAGGAGAGCGCCAAGGCGATCTGGGAGCGCGCCGGCAATGTCACCTTCGATGTCGACCGCATCGACGAGATCGAGCGGGTCACCAAGCACGATGTCATCGCCTTCCTCACCCATCTGGCCGAATTCATCGGCCCGGATTCGCGCTTCGTCCATCAGGGCATGACCTCGTCGGATGTGCTCGACACCTGCCTCAACGTCCAGCTCGTGCGCGCCGCCGACATCCTCATCGCCGATGTCGATGCGCTGCTGGCCGCTATCAAAAAGCGCGCCTTCGAGCACAAGATGACGCCGACCATCGGCCGCTCGCATGGCATCCACGCCGAGCCCGTCACCTTCGGCCTCAAGATGGCGCAGGCCTATGCGGAATTCACCCGCTGCCGCGAGCGCCTCGTCCATGCCCGCAAGGAAGTCGCGACCTGCGCCATCTCCGGCGCCGTCGGCACCTTCGCCAACATCGACCCGAGAGTCGAAGAGCATGTGGCGGCAAAGCTCGGGCTGACGCCGGAGCCGGTCTCGACGCAAGTCGTCCCGCGCGACCGCCACGCCATGTATTTCGCCACGCTCGGCGTCGTCGCCTCTTCCATCGAACGCCTGGCGACGGAGATCCGCCATCTGCAGCGCACGGAAGTGCTGGAAGCCGAGGAGTTTTTCTCCGAGGGCCAGAAGGGCTCTTCCGCCATGCCGCACAAGCGTAATCCGGTGCTGACGGAAAACCTCACCGGCCTCGCCCGCCTGGTGCGCGGCATGGTGACCCCGGCGCTGGAAAACGTCGCGCTCTGGCACGAGCGCGACATTTCCCATTCCTCGGTCGAACGGATGATCGGCCCGGATGCCACGGTCACGCTCGATTTCGCCCTGGCGCGCCTCACCGGCGTCATCGACAAACTGATCGTCTACCCGGAAAATATGCGCAAGAATCTCGACCGTCTCGGCGGCCTCATCCATTCCCAGCGCGTCCTGTTGGCCCTGACCCAGAAGGGCGTCTCGCGCGAGGAGGCCTATTCCTACGTGCAGCGAAACGCCATGCCGGTCTGGCGCGGCGAAGGCGATTTCCTGACCCTGCTGAAGGCCGACAAGGACGTGGCGGCGCAGCTCTCGGCCACGGAGCTCGAAGAGCTGTTCGACCTCGGCTACCATCTCAAGCACGTGGATACGATTTTCAGGCGGGTGTTTGGGGAGGCATAAAGAGAGCGAAACTCAATACCCTCATCCACACTTAAACCAGACAGCCGGGGCTGATCCCGCCTCACCCCTTGCGCCCACCCACCAGCCTCTGCGCTACATCGCGATAGACATAGCTGAACGCCACCAGCACCAGCGCGCCCGAGGCGACCGGCATCACGACAAAGGTCCATGCCGGATGCGCGATGACCATGATCAGCGCATTGATTCCCGCCGGCGGATGCATCGTGTCCGTCGCCTCCATGGCGGCAATGGCCAGCCCCACCGCCAGCGCCGCCAGCCACGGATTGTCGCCCAGCGCCCAGAGCACCGCGAGACCGCAGACGGCGGAAAGAATATGCCCGCCAATGACATTCTGCGGCCGTGCGAACGGCGCGTCCGGCACCGACATGACCAGCACGATCGAGGTGGTGAACGGCACCAGCATCAGCGGCAGATGCGCCACATCGCCAAGCGCCACCATCAACAGAATACCGAGCCCGCCACCGATCGCCGGAATAAAAATCTTCTGGAACATGCACAATCTTCTGGAACACGTGCGGCACCGCGACCAGCCGCAAAGCGGTTGACCCCGTCGCAAACCATACCCAAATATACCTGCAACACCACTCTTGAAAGGCAAAGCCGCTGAAGACGTCAGATCTCGACATTCTTATCGCGCCCGGTCTCGGCGGTGGCAGTTCCAGCCATTGGTACACGCGCTGGGAGCAGAAGCTGTCCACGGCGCGGCGCATCGAGCAGAGCGACTGGCACGAGCCGAATTTCGACAACTGGGTCGCCCGCATCACCGAACATGCGAGCAGCACCGATCGTCCGATCGTTCTCGTCGGCCATTCGCTCGGCGCGCTGTCGATCGTCCATGCCGCACCGCTGCTGGCCGACAAGGGCATTCGCGCCGCCTTTCTCGTCGCGCCGCCGTCGCAGCGCGTGCTCCTGACCATGCCTGAGGTCGATCCGCGCTTCGCCCACGTGCCGACGGCGCCGCTGCCCTTCCCGTCCGTCCTCGTCGCCAGCCGCGACGACCCTTACGCGACCTATGAGGAAAGCGAGGCGATGGCCCTCGACTGGGGCTCGGCGATTTCCGACGCCGGCAACGCCGGCCACATCAACGACGAATCCGGCCACGGCCCCTGGCCCGAAGGCCTGATGCGCTTTGCCGGTTTTCTGAAGACGCTGTAGTCTGCCCCCACAAATGTGGGGAGGGACCATGCGCCTGGGACAATGGGCGGCGCTTGCCGCTGTGATGATTGCCGCCCCCGTGCGAGCCGATCCGGTCGCCGATTTCTATCGCGGCAACACCATCCGCATCATCAACTGGGCTTCCGCCGGCGGCGAATACGACATCCACGGCAAGCTCGTCAGCCGCTTCCTCGGCCGCCATATTCCCGGCGAACCCACCGTCATCCATCAGACCATGACCGGCGGCGGCGGCATCGTTGCCGCCAATTATCTCTACAACGTCGCGCCGAAGGACGGCACCTCGCTGGGCATCATGGTGTCGAGCCTGCCGCTGTTCCAGGCGCTCGGCGACCAGGCGGTACGCTTCGATGCGGCCCGCTTCAACTGGATCGGCACCATCGCACCCACCCAGGAAAATCTCGTCGCCTGGCACACCACCGGCTTCAAGACCTTCGACGACCTGACCGAACGCGAATTCATCCTCGGCGCCAGCGGCGCCGGCTCCTCCAGCGTCATCACGCCGACGGTAGCGAATGCGCTCCTCGGCACGAAGATCAAGATCGTGCCCGGCTATCCCGGCGGCTCGCAGATCAATCTCGCCATGGAGCGCGGCGAATCCATGGGCCGCTGGAACACATGGTCGTCCTGGAAACTGACCAACCCCGGCTGGATCGCCGACAAGTCCATCGTCTTCCTGTTCCAGTCGGCGCTCTCCAAGCCCGCGGCTCTCGCCGACGTGCCGCTGCTGACCGAGCTTGCCCGCAATGCCGACGACCGCAAGATTTTCGAACTGCTGGCGACAGCCGCCGAACTCGGCCGCCCGCTCGTCGGCTCGCCCGACATTCCGCCCGCCCGGGCGGCAGCGCTCATCGCCGCCTATCGCGCACTGTTCGAGGATGCAGAGTTCCGCCGCGAGGCCGAGCAATTGAAGATCGAGTTCAACCCGATCATCGGCCTCGACCTGCAGAAGCTCGTGACTTCGGCGCTGGCGACGCCGAAGCCGCTGGCGGAACGGCTGAAGAAGTTGATCGAGTAAGGCGGCAGCCAGCGGTTGCCTCGCGTCACGCCTTATCGTCCTTTGTCGCCTTCGCCATCTCGATGGCGGCATAGACTTCAGCCATAGCCTCGTCATGGCGTACGAGCCAGCCAGCTTCGATGTCGGCGAGATCCGTTTGATGCCTTCTATAATTTCAAGCTCACGGTCCTCAGCGGTCATCGATAGTGCCGCTTTTCTGCACGACTGAAGAGGCTTGAGAGTATAGCCGCAAACGGAAGGCTGTCATTCCCGACGCCCGCGTAGCGGGCGAGCGGGAATCCAGGAGTCAAGGGCCGCTACATCGGGCAGTCATGTTGCCCCTGGATTCCCGCTCTGCGCTTCGCTTGGCGGGAATGACAGACCTGCCCTATTTCAGAAAACTCAAATCCACATATCTATCTTTCGCGGCGTCCTTCGCCTTGACGACGCCCATGTCCTGAAACGCCTTCAGCACATTGTTGAAATCGGGATCGGGAATGGTGAGCTTAGGGCTGAACACCTTCAGGTCTTCGATGAAATATTTGTAGGTCTTCTCGCTGACGCTGCGGTCCTGCTTGGTCTCGCGCATCAGCAGGGCGATGGCCGCCTCCTTGTTGGCCGGATCGTAGAGCCAGTCGGTCGCCTTCGACACGGCGCGCAGATAGGCTTCGGTTGCCGGCCGGTTGCGCGCCAGCCAGTCCTTGCGCGCGATGATGCCGACGAAGCCGTAGGCCTTCACGAAGGAGGCGAAGTCGACGAGCTTGTTGAAGCCGGCGGCCTCGCCCATGAAGTCGAGCGGCGAGGTGACGGCAGCGGCGGACACGGCGCCGGTTGTCAGCGCCGCATAGCGGTTCGTCGACGAGCCGTCGTAGATCTTGTCCACATCGGCGCTCTTCACGCCATTGGCCTGCAGCCAGGATTCGAAGAAATTGGCGATGTCGTTCTTCGGCACCGGCAACATGACCTTCTTGCCCTTAATGTCGGCCGGGCTCTTCACGTCCTTTGCCGACAGCATCGTATAGGGATATTTGATCGAGGTGGATCCGATCAGCATGATCGGCGCGCCGCTCTCCACCGCCTGCACGACGATTTCGAAGGTCGTATTGCCGATGTCCAGCGAGCCTCCGACGACCTGCTGGGCGATGGTCGCGACATTGCCGACATATTCGGTCTGGATCGTGAGATTCTCCGCCTTGAACAGGCCCTGGGTTTCGGCGACGAAGTGCGGCCAGTTCGTCGCCGTGCGCGACACCTGGCCGACGATCAGCTTGGTTTGCGCCAGCACCGGCGAAACCGCGCCAAGAGCCATGGCCAGGACGGTAGCGACAACGACGGATGGCACGAATCTCTGTATGGTCATAGGTCTTCCTCCAACTAGCGCTTCGCGATGGCGAGCGTGGCTTCGGTTTCAAGGCGGATGCTTTCACGCACTTCCTGTTCGATCGACTGCCAGATGTGATCGACATAATTTGCAAACTGCGGCGCGCGCTTCAGCGTCAGCTCGCGCGGCCGCGGCAGATCGATCGTCACTTCCTCTTTCAACCGGCCCGGCCGCACGGTGAAGACGAGCACACGGTCGGACAGGAACACCGCCTCGTCGATCTGATGCGTCACGAACAGGATGGTCTTGCCGGTCTCGCGCCAGATGCGGGTCAGTTCAGCCTGCATGATCTCGCGCGTTTGCGCGTCGAGGGCGGCGAACGGCTCATCCATCAGCAGCACATCGGCGCCGGCCGTGAGGGCGCGCGCCATATTGACCCGCTGCTTCATGCCGCCGGACAATTCATGCGGAAAATGTTTCTCGAAGCCGCGCAGCCCGACGAGATTGAGGAACGAGCTTGCGGTCCTGCGCGCCTCGTTCATGTCCTTGCGTTGCAGCTCCGGGCCGATGACCGTATTGTCGAGTACGTTGCGCCAGGGAAACAGACCATCCTGCTGGAAGACGAAGGCAATGTTGGCGCCAGGCGCGCTCACGTCTGCGCCGTCAAGCGTCACCGTGCCCGAGGTCGGCTTGATCAGGCCGTTGATGAGGCGCAGGAACGTCGTCTTGCCGCAACCGGACGCGCCGACGATGCTGACGAACTCGCCTCTGGCGATGTCGAGGTCGAGCCCGCGCAGGGCTTCGATCGCCTTGCCGTCCTTCTGGAAGGATTTACCCAGGCCGCGCGTTGCAAGCTTCGTCGCCATCATTCGTCCTCGATATTCTGGAAGCGCCATGGCGCCATGCGCTTCTCGACCCATTTCAGGAATTCAACCGAGGCGACGCCGCAGATGGCGAGAATGAAGACCGAGACCCAGAGGCCTGCCGTGTCGAACACCTGCGCAGAGCGGAAAATCAAAAACCCCAGCCCGGCGCGCGCACCGAACAGCTCCGCCACCACGACACCGACCAGTGCGCGGGCGACGGCGACCCGCAAACCGGCGATGATAAACGGCAAGGCGGCGGGCATGCGCACCTTGAAATAGGTCTGCATCCGTGTAGCGCCGAACGAGCGCACCACTTCCAGCAGCACCCGGTCGGTCGTCGTCAGTCCTGCCACCGTATTGATCAGGATGGGGAACACCGCCGTCAGGAAGATCAGCGCGATCTTCGATCCGTAGCCGATGCCCAGCGCCAGCATGAACAGCGGGCCCAGCGCGATCGTGGGCGTCGCATAAAGCATCGAAACCCACGGATCGAAGAATTCGCGGATACGCTTCGAGGCCGACATGGCGATGCCGGCGCCGATGCCGACAATCGCCGCGAGGCCGAACCCGCCAATGAATTCGATGAAACTGACACTCGCATCCGCCGCCAGATCGCCGGACCGCGCCATCTCCATGAACCGGTCGAAAATCGCGCCGAGCGGCACCAGGAACAGCTTGTTGTCAAGATATCGCGCTGTCGCTTCCCAGATAATGGCGCCGACGCCAAATGATAGCAGCCCACGCCAAATGCTTGTCGGCATCGCGGCAAAATCCTCCCAGGTCCCTGTTTGATACGGGGTTTGACGGGCAGGTTAACCGCAATTGGCGAGGCTGTCCAAGGGTCGGTGCATCATTCTACAAGAATGACCGCCCTCTAACTCACACGCTCGACTGGATATGGCTGCGCAGCACCGGATAGATGCGGTTGTCCCAGCGCCTGCCGTTGAAGACGCCGTAATGGCCGGCGCCCGGTTCCATGTGATGCGATTTCATATAAGGCCGCAGGCCTGAGCAGAGATCCTGCGCCGCCATCGTCTGGCCGATGGCGCAGATGTCGTCGCGCTCGCCCTCGACGGTCAGGAGAAATGTTTTCTTGATGGCGCGGGGTTCGATCAGGCGCCCACGATACATCATCTTGCCGAGCGGCAGGTCGCAATCCTGGAACACCGACTTGATGGTCTGCAGATAGAACTCGCCGCTCAGGTCCATGATGGCGAAATATTCCTTGTAGAAATCGCGGATCGCATCGGCCTTCTCGAATTCGCCTTCGATGCGATGCTTGAACAGATCGGCAAAGGACTTGGCATGACGCTCGGGGTTCATGCTCATGAACGCAGCGAGCTGCAGAAAGCCGGGATAGACATTGCGGCCGGCGCCTTTGAGACCGGCCGGCACGACGCCGACCAGCTTGTCGCGGAACCATTCGATCGGATGCGCATTCGCCAGTTCGTTCACCTTCGTCGGCAGGATGCGCGTATCGATGGGGCCCGCCATCAATGTCAGGCTTGCCGGTTGATCGTTGTCCCTGTCCTGCGCCATCAGGGCGACGGCTGCCAGTGCCGGAACGGTCGGCTGGCACACGGCGACCAGATGCGTTTCCGGTCCGATGAATTTGATGAACTTGATGATGTATTCAATAAAGTCGTCGAGATCGAAAGGCCCAGCCGACAGCGGAATGTCGCGCACATTCTTCCAGTCCGAAATATAGACGTCGTAATCCTTCAATAGGGTTTTGATCGTGCCGCGCAGCAAGGTGGCGAAATGGCCGGACATCGGCGCCAGCAGCAGAACCTTCGGCGCGCCCTCGCTGTCGGCGCGGCGAAACCGCACCAGCGAGCAGAAGTCCATATCGAGTTCGACCGTCTCGGTTACCGGCACGGTTTCGCCGCGCACGTCCACACAGGTAATCCCGAAGTCGGGACGGGTATGGGTGAACCCAGCCAGATTGACGAGTTCGTAATAGGCCGCCATGCGCTTCAGCGGCGAGGCGGTGACATTGCTGCCCCAGGCGAGAAGAATCCGCTCGGCATTTCCCGCCAGCATGCGAACCGGATCGGTCAAATCGGCGTACGACTGGTAGTAACGATACATCTTCGCCATCCGGTTATGCGCAACAAGCGTCGAAGCAAGGCATGTGCCATTGCCGGGTGAGCAGCAAGTCCCGGCGGAGCGATGGCATAACGATTGCATCGTTCTGATAGCCCGAAGTTTTCAGCAGGCGGACGTATGGCGAGCACAACCCTCACGCTCAGCAGCAAGAACTATTCGTCATGGTCGCTGCGCGGCTGGCTGATGGCCAAGCAATCGGGCATTCCCTTCGATGAAATCATGGTTGCGCCGGATGATATCGACGCCAGGGCCGAGATTTTGCTGCTGTCACCGTCGATCCTGGTGCCCTGCCTCAATTATGACGGCATCAAGATCTGGGACACCCTGGCGATTGGTGAGTTTTTGAACGAGATCGCCCCGGACGCCGCCCTCCTGCCCAAGGATCGGGCGCAACGTGCCCATTGCAGGTCAATCTGTGGTGAAATGCATTCGGGCTTTGCCGCCATGCGGTCGGCGCTGCCGATGAATCTCAAGGCGCATTTCCCCAACTTCAAGGTCTGGTCGAAAGCCCAGGCCGACATCACCCGCATCCAGGCCATCTGGAACGAATGTCTTGCCGCCCATGGCGGACCGTTCCTGTTCGGCGAATTTTCCATGGCCGACGCCATGTATGCGCCGGTGGCGACACGCTTCAACACCTATGACGTGAAGATCGATTCCGTCTGCGCCGGCTATTGCGACCGGATTCTTTCCTATCCTGCGATGCAGGAATGGACGCAATCGGCACAGCTCGAGCCGGAGGAAATCGAGGAGCTCGAAGTTGAATTCTGAGGGGTGGTAGCATTTTCAAGCGAAGTGGATGCCGGTTCGCGTGAAGAAAATGCGTCGAAACAAAATGCATAGCTGGTTTCGTAGCGTGGCGACAAAGGAGACAGCCATGTTGGACAAGCCCACTACATCGTTCTCGCATGTCAAACCCGGTGATACCGAATTCAAGGGCGAGGGTCTTCGCGACTTCTTTCTCTATCGCGATCTCGGCATTGCCGCTGCCACCAACGGCAAGGTGATCGCCCATCTCGTCAAGGCCAACCTGCCGCCCGAACAGGGCACCGGCTGGCACAAGCACATCGCCGATTTCCAGATCGTGCTGATGACCAAGGGCTGGGCGAAGTTCATGTACGAGGACAAGATCACCCTCGTCGAAGCCGGCGATTGCGTGCATCAGCGCCCGGGCATCGTGCATTATCTCTACGATTACTCCCCCGACATGGAATATCTCGAGATCGTCGGCCCGGCGAATTTCGAAACCGTCGATATCGAAAAGGGCCCGTGTGAGGTGCCTGCTCCGACGCCGTGGAAGTAGGCGGACTGGAACCACCTCTGTCATTCCCGACGCGCTGAAAGCGCGAGCGGGAAACCAGGCCTTTGCAACAGAATCGATGCTGAACGTCGAAGTCAGCGGTGTGCTGAATCGTCAGGTCTGGATCCCCGCTCGCGCCTGCGGCGCGTCGGGGATGACACACGTGGCATTGACAAGCACGCCCGGAAGCGGTCTCATAACCTTGTTTCCGGGAGATCCCTGACAAAGGGCTGAGAAACCGCTGGGCTCGACCATGCACATGGTCTGGCAGCGCGGAAATCCCTCGAACCTGATCCGGCTAGCACCGGCGTAGGGAGGGAATCGCGGCAGCACCCTCGTTTCGTCGGATGAACGAGGTTTTATGGCGCTCCTGTCCGACCATATCATTCACATGGGTGCACGGCTTCCCCAGCAGCCGGCCCCGTCGTCGCATCCGTCCCGCCTTCCCGCGCAGGCAGACGCCATCATCATCGGCGCGGGCGTGATTGGCCTGTCGATCGGCTGGCGGCTGGCGGCGGCCGGCCTCTCGACTGTCGTCGTCGAGCGCGACGACGCGGGCGCAAGCCTTTCATGCGCAAGCCTTGCCGCGACCGGGATGCTTGCCGCCGCGGCCGAACTCGAGGCCGGCGGCGAGGATCTCCTGCCCTTCGCGCTGGCAAGCCAGCGCCAATGGCCTGCCTTCCGGCAGGACCTCGAAGCCGCGAGCGGCCTGAGCCTCGACTACGACGCCTGCAGCACCCTGGTCGTCGCGCTGACGCGGGACGAAACCGAACGTCTGCGCGCCCGGCATGACCTGCACCGGCGCTCCGGCCTGCCGTCGACCTGGCTTTCCGGGCCGGACGCCCGCGCCCGCGAGCCGGGCCTGCGGCCATCTACCACCGCCGCTCTCTTTTGCGCCGAAGATCACCAGGTCGACCCGCGCCGATTGCTGCCGGCCCTGCGTACCGCTTTCCTGGCGGCAGGCGGCACGCTCGTCGAGGGATGCGATGTCCGGTCGATCGAGAACAGTGCCGGACAGTGCAGCGGCATCGTCACCGCAGCCGGCATCTGCAAGGCGCCCATCGTCATCGTTGCGGCCGGCGCCTGGGCAGCGCGCGAGGGACTGCTGCCGGAGAACGTCCGGGTGCCGGTGCGGCCGCTCAAGGGCCAGTCGCTGGCGCTGCGCACGAGCCAGTCCGCACCGGCCACGAGCCATATCGTCTGGACCGAACAGGTCCACATCGCGCCCAAGACCGACGGCCGCCTGATCGTCGGCGCGACAGTCGAGGAATGCGGCTTCGACGCATCGATCACGGCGGGCGGCATCTTCGCGCTTCTCGATGGTGTGCGGCGCGCCCTGCCGAGCGTCGAGGACATGCAGGTGGAGGCCGTGTGGAGCGGCCTGCGCCCGACGTCCGAGGATGACGCGCCCATTCTCGGCGTCACGCCGGCGCAAGGACTTCTGCTCGCCGCCGGTCATCATCGCAACGGCATCCTGCTGGCGCCCGCCACGGCTGACGCCATCGCCCGTCTGGTGCTGGGGAAAGAAACAATGGCCGAGGCCGCACCGCTCGGCCTGTCGCGATTTGGGAGAGCAACATGAAGATCAACATCAACGGCATCGAACAGGAGTTCGATTGCGCCGCCTCACGCGCAAGCCTTCAGCAAATCTGGGAGGCCCACGGCCGCGAGCGCGAAATCGAGAGCGCGCGCGGCTTCGCCATCGCGCTCAATGGCCGTCTCGTCCGCCGCGCGCAATGGCCGCAAACAACCATCGCACCGGGCGACCGGATCGAAATCGTGCGCGCCTTGTCGGGAGGCTGATATGTCCGATTCTCTCATCATCGCAGGCGAAAGCCTGTCCTCACGCCTGCTGCTCGGCACCGCCGGCTATCCCAACCAGCGCATCATGCGCGAGGCCGTGCACGCCAGCGGCTGCGACATCGTCACCGTGTCGATGCGCCGCGTCTCCTTGCAGGGCCACGGCTCGGATACGCTCGATCTTCTCTCGGGCTACCGCTTCCTGCCCAATACCGCCGGCTGCGAGACGGCGCGCGATGCCATCCTGACGGCGGAACTGGCGCGCGAAGCGCTCGACACCAATTGGGTGAAGCTCGAAGTGATCGGCGATCGCGAGACGCTCTATCCCGATGCCGGCGAACTCATCGAGGCGACACGGCAGCTCGTCGATCTCGGCTTCATCGTCCTGCCCTATTGCTCGGACGATCCCGTCCTCTGCCAGCGGCTGGCCGATCTCGGCGCAGCGGCGGTCATGCCCATGGGCTCGCTCATCGGTTCCGGCATGGGCATCGCCAATCCCGCCAATCTCGAACTCATCTGCCGCCGCTCGCCCGTGCCGGTGATCGTCGATGCCGGCATCGGCACGGCGTCGGACGCCGTCATCGCCATGGAGCTTGGCGCATCGGCGGTTCTGCTCAACACCGCCGTGTCGCGCGCCGACGATCCCGTCGCCATGGCCGGTGCCATGCGCCATGCGGTCGAGGCGGGGCGACTGGCCTGGCGCGCCGGCCGCATCCCGCGACGCGGACGCGCCGAACCTTCGAGCCCGCAGCTCGGCCTCGTCGGATCGTGAACGACCTGCCGGCTCGGCTCCTCGTCGTCACCGACCGCAAGCTGGTGCCGCGCCCCGTCATCGAGACCGTGCGCGCCGCCATCAATGGCGGCGCCACATGGATCTGGCTACGTGACAGGGATTTACAGGCGAAAGAACGTGAAGACCTGGCGGCACAACTCATCGCCATGATGGCCGGCCGCGCCTGCCTGACGATCGGCGGCGACGTGGAATTCGCCCTTCGGATCGGCGCGCGTGGCGTGCATCTGCCCGCAGGCAGCGATACGCTGGCTGCGCGGGCGCTGCTCGGGCCGCGGGTGCTCATCGGCGTATCGGCACATGGCCGCAGGGACATCGACAATGCGAAAGCCGCCGGCGCCGACTATGTCACCCTCAGTCCCATCTTTCCTTCGGCCAGCAAGCCCGGCTACGGCCCCGCCCTGGGCGTCGCCGGACTGTCGTCCGCTGCGGCCTGTGGCCTGCCGATCCTCGCGCTTGGCGGTGTCACGGCCTTGAATGCGAAAGCCTGCCTTGAAGCGGGCGCCGCCGGAATAGCCGTCATGGGCGGCGTCTGCGCGGCGCCCGATCCACATTCGGCGGCACGCGCGATCTGCGAGGCCATCGCGCCGGCCGGCTGACGGCGTCCAGCACCGCCCGGGCTCACGTCTGGGGCAGCTTGGCCACCCTAACATATTCCCGCCAGTTCTCGATATCCTTCACAAGATAGGCGCGCGTTTCCTCTGGCGTCGACAGGAAAACGTCGGAGCCGATCTTGGCGAAGAACACCCGCGTTTCCTCGCTGCTCAGCACTTCGTTGAACCACTTTGCCAGTTGCTCGCGGATGGGCAGCGGCGTGCCTGCCGCCACGTGCAGCGACCACCACACAGTCAGATCGATGCCCGGAACGCCGGCTTCCTCCATCGTCGGAATGTCCGGCGTGGCCGCGATCCTTCTGCCGGTGCTGACGGCAAGAGCTCGCATGCGACCGCTCTGCATGCCGCCGATGGCGAAAGGCGGATCGACCATCAGGAAATCGATCTTGCCCGAGGACAAATCGCCGAAAGCGTCGGCGATGGACTTGTAGGTCACCTGTTCGGCTTCCACGCCGGCCTTCACCTTGTACATTTCGGCGAAGGCCGTCCCTATATTGGTCGACGTGCCGTAGAGGCCTTTGCCGTTCTTCTCTTTCAGATGTTGCGTGAGCTCGCTGATCGATCTGATCGGGCTTTTCTCATCGACCACCAGATACCAGCTCTGCTTGAGCACCGTCCCCAGATAATCGAAATCCTTCAGTGGATCGGCCGCCGGAGTCTTGTACAAGAACGGCAGGTAGGCGAAGCCGGTGCCGCCGCCGGACGAAATGGTGTAGCCATTCGGCTTGGAGTTGGCGACCATCGCCGTCGCGATATGACCGCCGGCGCCCGGCTTGTTCTCGACGATCACCGGCTTGCCGGCCAGCTTCTCGACGCGCTGCGCCAGATAGCGAAACACGATATCGGCGCCGCCGCCGGCGGCGAAGCCGCAGATGAACTTGATCTCGTGCGTCGGAAACGTCTCGGCGCGAAGGCCTGTGCTGACCAGGGCGCCTGCAGCCGCCAGCCCGGAAAGCAGCACCCTTCGATCCATGCGATGGGCCACGCAGGCGCGATCGCCGCCCGCTCCGATCCATGCCTCGTCTCTGTCCTCGCCCATGTTTCCCTCCTCTCGCAAATCACCGCCTGCGGGACGCACGGCGCGGTCCCCACCGCCCGGCGCCCCCACGCTTTCGACGCCTAGCCTTGCGCGGCCGCGACATCCTTCTCGAAGTTGAATTCCGGCGGATTGGCCGGATCTATGTCGCGCCAGTCGAATCCCTCGGGAAACCGGATCGAGAGCGACCTGATCGCCCGATAGTCGATCTTCTGGTCTAGTCCGAACGGCAGCTTGCCCTGCTCATGCTCTTCCAGGGCCTTGAGCAACATGCGCCGCGTGCGGACAATGATGGCGTCGCTGCTGCCGAGGAACTCCTTGCTGCGATCCATGATCGGCCCCATGGATTCCTCGATGATGAAATCCTCGTAGACGAAATTTTTCAGGAGCCCGCTGAAATGCCCGTCGGCCATGGCCGCCCGGTCCTGATGCCAGGTGTTGCCGATATCGCCCCGGTCCGCCGCAAAGTCATTATGATCGGGGCCCGCGCCGCGAAGGGCCTGGTCGATATACCACTGCGGCACAGGCCCGAACGGACTCATGTAGTAATACCAGTGCGCGCTCCGTTCATCGTCGATCGGCGTAACGACAACGACCAGGCGAGGTTCTCCGTGATTGCCCGGAATGAACGACCAGTAGGGCAGCACCACCTCGCGGATGCGCGCATAGGTCGAACCGTCCTGCATTTTCCGCAGCGCGGCTTCCCTGAACCCGTAAGGCTGCTCGATGACCTGGAACTGCGGGGCTGAATCGTGAGCGACCATCGAACCGGCGTCGTTCGGCGCCTTCGGCACTGACGACGAATGCAGGAAGTTCAGATGCGCGGAATCGAGCTGTCCCTCGAAACCCTGAAGCCAGTTGCCGTGAACGATCGCGCAACGCACGAGCGACGCAGCCGGCGGATGATGAAACTCGAAATTAAAGAAGTTCGGCGGCTCCTTGCGGGCTCCCATATAGATCCAGATGATGCCGCCGGCTTCGCGCGCGGGGTAGGTCGTGACGGGAACACGCTCCGCGAAAGCTTCGCGGCGATCCTCCGGCTCCGTCGGCACATCGACGACCTTGCCGTCCGAGTTGAACTTCCAACCATGAAAGATGCAGCGGAGGCCATCGCCCTCGTTTCGCGCGAGGGCAAGAGAGACACAGCGATGCGGGCAGTGCCGCTGCATGAAGCCGGCCGAACCGTCGGCATTGCGGAAGGCGACGAGATCCTCCCCCAGCAGCCGGAAGGGCTTCGGCGCGCCACCGGCGACGATGCTGTCGGCGCGGACGGCTGGATGCCAGAATTCGCGCATCAGCTTCCCCATCGGGGTGCCGGGGCCGACGCGCGTGAGTTTTTCGTTGTCCTGAACCGAAAGCATCTCTGTATCCTCCCACCTTCGATGTGATGTGATCAGCTCATGTCAACAAAAGCTGCCGGGACGCGCGATCTGCGTCCGCGACGCCGGGGCCGAGATTGGCGAGTGCAGTCACGACGAAATCGCGGAATCGCTCGGCATCGACCGCACCCAGGCCGTGCAACGCCTCCCGCTCGACATCCTTGGCGACCTTCCTGCCGTACTCCACGGCACGCAAACCTTTGGGCGTCAGCGACATCGAAACCGCGCGGCCATCGTCGCGATTTGGTTCGCGCCGGATGAAGCCTCCGTCCTCCAGCCTATTGATGATTTTCGACACGTTGGGCGCCTTGATCCACAGCGACTCCGAAAGGTCGGTGACGCGCACACCAGGATTGCCGTGGATCATCGAAAGGGTCGTCATTTCCGAGAGCGACAAATGAATCTTCTCGAGGCGCGCAGCGCACAATGACGAGAACCGTTGATCGAGAAGCCGCAAAAGCAGACCGAGCGGTGGGGAGGGATGCTTTATCTCCATGACGGTTTCCTGCCTCATTGCGCATCAGACGCGTCCGGTCCATCAGCGTATTTAATGATAAAATATCATTAATTTTCCGGCGACGCAATAGGGAGGCGACCGCCGCTGATGACCACGCCTCCCAGGCGCAGCGAAGCGGCCGCCCGCTCAACGCATGCGGCGGTCGTGTCCTGGTGAATTGGCGAGCGGTTGCGGAGCAGCGTCCGGGTAACGCGGGGCGCCGCGACATGAATCAGGGGACCATCCGCATCGCGTAGCGAGGCAGGAGTACGCTCCGGATTCTTTCAAGAAGAAGCGGCAAGCCGGAAGCGATACGGGGCTGTCACGATCATGCGTGACAGCCCCGTATTCGGTCGTGCGTTGTAGCAGTATTCGACGCCGATTAGCGCGAATAGAATTCGATGACCAGGTTCGGTTCCATCAGGGTCGGATAGGGCACTTCCGACGGCAGCGGAATGCGGGTCAGCTTCGCGGTCATCTTCGAGTGATCGACCTCGTAGAAGTCCGGCACGTCACGCTCGGAGAGCTGCGTCGCTTCCATCACGAAAGCGAGCTGACGCGAGCTTTCCTTGACTTCCACCACGTCGCCCGGCTTGACCAGGTAGGACGCGATGTTGACGCGGCGGCCGTTCACCTTGACGTGGCCGTGATTGACGAACTGGCGCGCGGCGAACACCGTCGACACGAACTTGGCGCGATAGACGACGGCGTCGAGACGACGCTCGAGCAGGGCGATCAGGTTGTCG
Organism: Terripilifer ovatus; assembly: GCA_029222685.1. Lineage (GTDB taxonomy): Bacteria > Pseudomonadota > Alphaproteobacteria > Rhizobiales > Beijerinckiaceae > Terripilifer > Terripilifer ovatus. The sequence goes on from JARHVB010000025.1 coordinate 66,724, forward strand.
CCCGAGTCACCCTTCATGCGCACGGCTTCCTGGTAGTACTTCCGGAACTGCTTCTCGGAAATATTGCCGTAATAGCCCTTCACCTTCTGCTTCGCCTTCAGCTGGGTGCCGAAGTCGGAGAGCTTGCCCTTGCGGCGCTGGCCGTGCTGGCCGGGGCCGTATTCGCGGCGGTTCACCGGGCTCTTCGGGCGGCCCCAGATGTTCTGGCCGAGGCGGCGGTCGATTTTATATTTGGATTCTGCGCGTTTGGTCATGGTCGTCCTCTAAATCCGGTCGTACCGGCGCAAGGACCAAGGCCAACGCCCGCGCCGAAAGGCGCGTCGCTTGTCCGCGATCCTTCCGCCATGGGAAGGAAAGCGCCCTCCTCTGCCCCTTGCGGAGCCGACAGGCTGCTCACCGCTGCGGAACAAGTCCGGATCTGGGAACGGCCACGGGTGCATGAACCCGGACGCCCAGGGCGTTCAGGTCGCGGCTGTGTAGTTTCCATGACGGGAAAAGTCAAATCGCCCATGTCCGTGGGCAAAAACATGGCTTCCGACCCAGTTGACGGCCTCGGCGCGGCGCGGGAACATCCCCTTCATAATAATCGAGCTTCTGGAGGAAGCGTGCCCAAAATCGCGAAAATCGATACGATTTGCCTCGACTATGCCATTCCGCCGGAAAAGGCCTATGGCACCGCCCGCGGCCTGAATTTCCGCCGCCAGTCGGCCCTGGTCGAGATCACCACCGAGGACGGCGTCACCGGCTATGGTGAAGGTCTCGGCCCCGTCCAGGCCGTCCGGACCTATGTCGACCTGATCAAGCCGTTTTTCACCGGCCGCAGCCTCTACGATTTCGAAATCGCCGCCACCTACTGCCACAACCGGCTCTATCACTTCGGCGAGGGCCATTTCATCTCGGCGCTCAGCGCCCTCAACGTCGCCTGCTTCGACGCCATGGGCAAGACGCTCGACGTTCCCGTGCATGATCTCATCGGCGGCAAGGCGATGGACCAGATCCCCTGCTACGCGACCACCGGCTACATCACCAAAGGCGGCCGCTCCGGCGAAGGCCTGAGCCAGTTGGAAGAGCAGCTTTCCAAGGTCGACAAGAGCCGCTTCGCCGGCGTCAAGATCAAGATCGGCCTCGATCCGCGTTCCGACGTCGAGCGGGTGCGCCTGGCAAGACGCATCCTCGGCGACGACATCCGCCTGATGGTCGACGTCAACGGCAATTACACCGTCGACATCGCCCTGCAGAGCCTGCGCGCCATCGAGCCTTACGACATTCACTGGTGCGAAGAGCCGCTGCCGACCCATGACATCGAAGGCCATGTGGAACTGCGGGCCAGATCGCCGATCCCCATCGCCACAGGCGAAGGCCTTAGCAACGTTGCCGAGTTCAAGCATCTCACCGACTCGCGTGGCATCGATGTGGTGCAGCCGGCCATCGGCCGTTGCGGCGGCCTTTCGGCAGCGCGCACCATCACCGCCATCGCGGCGGCAAACAATGTGCGCGTGGCTCCTGCCGTCTGGGGCGGCGCCTTCGGCCTTGCCGCTGGCCTGCATTTCATCGCCAGCATGCCGGTCGTCCCGCACACGGACAATGTGCCGTTCCCGGTGCTGCTCGAATATGACATCGCCGACAATCCGCTGCGCGACGATGTCGTCAGGGAAACCTTGTGGCCTGAGGAAGGCGGCGTGCGCATTCCGAACGGCCCCGGCCTCGGCCTGACGCTCGATCTCGACCGCGCCAGAAAATACTTCGCCAAAGCATAAAGACAAACACATATGGGAGGATACAATGCCGGCAAAATGGATTCTCGCCGCAGCATCTGCTGCGCTCGCCTGCCTGCCTGTCCACGCACTCGCCGCTGATGCGGCGCTCATCGAGGCGGCGAAGAAGGAAGGCCAGGTTACCTGGTACACGACCTTCATCGTCAATCAGGTGACACGGCCGATGATCGAGGCCTTCGAAAAGAAATACGGCATCAAGGTCAACTATGTGCGCAACGATGCCCAGGACATCGTCGTGCGCGTCGAGAATGAGATAAAAGCCGGCCAGCTGCAGGCCGATATCTTCGATGGCACCGGCAGCTCGCCCTATTTCAAGCGCAAGGGCCTGCTGGCGAAGTATCTGCCGGAGTCGACCAAGAACTATCCGAAGGAATATCTCGACCCGGACGGCTATTGGGCCGGGGTCTCGCTCTATCTTCAGACCTTCGGCTACAACACCACGATCGTGAAGAAAGGGAGCGAGCCGAAGTCCCTCGACGACCTGCTTGATCCGAAGTGGAAAGGTCAGATGGGCCTCAGCGCCAGCTCCTCGAGCCCCGGCGTCGGCGGCTTCGTCGGCTACGTGCTGTCCAAGAAGGGCGAAGCGGGCGGCATCGACTACCTGAAGAAACTGCGCCAGCAGAACGTCGCCATCGTGCCCGGCAGCGCCCGCCAGGTGCTCGACCAGGTGATCGCCGGCGAATATCCGATCGGCCTGCAGATCCTCAATCATCACGTCGCCTTCTCGTCGAACCGCGGCGCGCCCGTCGCCTGGACGCCGATCGAGGATGCCATGGCGGTGCTGCTGACGGTCAGCATCTTCAAGGACGCGCCCCATCCCGCCGCCGCCCGACTGCTGATGGATTTCGTCTTCGCCGACGAAGGCCAGAACGTCCTGCGCGATGCCGACTACATCCCCGCCTCGCCCAGCGTCGAACCGAAGGATCCGAGCCTGCGCCCCGACGGCAAGGTGTTTCGCGCCCGCGTCTTCACACCGGAAGAACTCGACGCCAACACCCAGAAGTGGATGAAAATCTACGACCAGACACTGCGCTAGCCGCCACCATTGTCATTTCCGACGCGCCGCAGGCGCGAGCGGGAAACCAGGAGCCAAAGGCCGCTATCTAGAACCGTCACGTTGCCCCTGGATTCCCGCTCTGCGCTTCGCTTGGCGGGAATGACACCAAGACCGAGGAGGACAATCACATGAAGAAACAACACTGGCTCGCGCTGGCGCTAGCCATCAGCACGCTCTCACCAGCAGCAGCCCAGGCCTGGCCGGACAAGACCGTAACCATCGTCGCCCCCTTCGCGGCAGGCAGCGGCGTCGATCTTCTGGCGCGCCATCTTGCCGAGGAATTGCGCGCCAAGCTCGGCCAGTCCTTCATCGTCGAGAACCGTGTGGGCGCCAACGGCAACCTCGGCGCCGGCATTGTCGCCAAGGCGACGCCGGACGGCAGCACGCTGCTGATCGTCACGCCCGGCATCGCGGTGCAGAACAAGTTCGTCTACAAGACGATGCCCTATGACTTCGAGAAGGACTTCGACCCGATCGTTCTCGTCGCCAAGGCCCCGATGCTCCTGCTGCTCAACCCCAAGATCCCGGCAAGGACCATGCCGGAGCTCATCACCTATGCAAAAGCCAATCCCGGCCGCATCAATGTCAGCAGCACCGGCGTCGGCTCGCAGCCCCACGTCACCCTGGAACTGATCAAACAGGCCGCCGGCATCGAGATGACCCACATCCCGTATAATTCCAGCGCGCAGCAGAACAGCGACCTGATCAGCGGCCACACCGAAGCGGCCATCAACTACGTGACGACGACACTCGGCCTGGCGATGGCAGGGCAGGCGCGCGCCCTGGCGATCACCAGCGCCACGCGGATCAAGGAACTGCCCGACGTGCCGACCCTGCAGGAAGCGGGCTTCAAGGATTTCGAGGCGGTCGGCTGGTACGGCATCTTCGCACCGCACGGCTCGCCGCCCGAAGTCGCGGCAAAGATCAACCCGGTCATCAACGCCTGGCTCAAGACCGACGCGGCGCAGAAGGCGCTCGGCGATCTCGGCATGACCGGTGCGGGCGGTACGGCAAAAGACCTCACCGACTGGATCGCCAAGGAGAACGGCCGCTGGAGCGCGATATTGAAGAAGGTCATTGTGCCGCAGTAGCGTCGGCACGATAGTAGAAGCCCTCATCCTGAGGAGCGCCTGAAAGGCGCGTCTCGAAGGCAAGTATTTCTTCAAGAACTGGGCGTCAGCCCCGCCCTCACAACTCCCTCGTCCTTCGAGACGCAGCGCTTCGCGCTGCTCCTCAGGATGAGGGCTTGGGATGCAGCCGCTTCAATCTATTTTGTAACGCGCCAGCATAGCCTCATCCACTTCAACACCCAGCCCCGGCCCTTGCGGCACCCTGAACATCCCATCGACCGGCGTGGCGATCTCCCCGATCGGATTGTTCTCCAGATCGGCGAAATAGAATTCGCAGGCTGTCTCCTTCGGCATGGTGGCAAGAATATGCAGGGTCGCGGCGAGCGCCGGCCCGAACAGCGGCGAATGCGGATGCAACTCCTTGCCCGCCGCATCGGTCATGGCGAGCGCCTTGCGCATAGCGGTGATGCCGCCCATTTTCGCCACGTCCGGCTGCAGGAAATCAACAGCACCTGCGGCCAGGATATGGCGCACATCGATCGTATTGCCGAGATTTTCGCCCGCCGCGATCGGAATGCCGCACTCGCGGCGCAAGGCTGCTAGCGCCTCGTAGTCATCGGGCGGAAACACCGGCTCTTCCAGCCACGCGAGATTGAAGGGCCGCAGACGCTCGGCCATCTGCATCGCCTGCTCGAGCGTCCATGTGCAATTGGTGTCGAGCATCAGATCGATATCGGGGCCGACCACCTCGCGCGCAGCGACCACTGCTTCGACCGTGCGCTCATGCAGCTTGATATGCTTGAAGCCTCGCGCCAGTGCGCGGGCGCAGCCGGCGTGGACAAGCTCCGGTGTATTCAGCCGCAGCAGGCTGGCATAGGCGGGAATGCGCTCGCGTCGCGCACCGCCAAGCAGCGCATGAATGGGCTTGCCCGCCGCCTTGCCGGCAAGGTCCCACAGCGCGATATCGAGGCCCGACAATGCAAAGCCGACCGGCCCGTTGCGCGACATGTTCTGCGTGCGCCGCTCCAGGTCCATCATCAAGGCTGCGATATTGGAAGCCTCGCAGCCGACCGCGATCTGCGCGACGACACGCTGGACGGCGAGATGGCTCATCCGGCACGCGGCGAAGCCGAAGGCCTCGCCCCAGCCGACCAGTCCATTGTCGGTTTCTACGCGCACATAGACCGCGTCCTGGGTCGTGCGTCCGTCGGCTGCCGTCAGCACCGGCTTGGGCGCGCCATGCTCATACGGAATGCCGATGAAATAGGAATCGATGCGGGAGATTTTCATTTCAACAAGCCCTCAGCCGGCGGCGCGCAGGCGCGCCATGCAGGTATCCCAGACCGACATCTTGTCGGCGAACAACACCGGCCCGACGGCGATCTCATCGCCGTCCAGATGCAGGACAGACGGCGCACCCGCGATAAGCGCCGGCCATTGCGGCAGCCCGGCTCCGTTGGGGTCGCCGGTACTGATGAAATTCACCCAATAGGCCATCATCGTTTCCGACAGCCGACGATCCGCGTCGCGCCATGCCCACGGCCGCGCCGCCAGCGTGCCGAAGACATAAGGAATCTCGGCGGTGTGATAGGAACCGAGTTTGTCCGATGGCTGACCGTCGAACGTCCGGCCCGCCGGCAACGGCGGCACCTTCAGGAAGTTGTAGGCGAAGGTGCGATGCCGCGACGTGCGCGCATGCAGGCGCGCCCAGGTCCAGTTCTGCCAGTTGAAGATCGTTTGGCCGGCCAGCGCGCGGCTGACATCGTATAGCTCGCCGTCGCCTCGGTAGGCATCGAAGATCATCCTGGCGTTCTCGGTACCGAAATCGGTGACGAGCGAGCCTTGCAGCGCCTCCCAGCTGGCCGCCGCCGGGCGTGTCGAGCCTTCAAAGCCGTTGGCGCCCGTCAGCACCGCCACATCGTTCTGCGCGCCGTCGCTGAAGATATCATAGAGAGGCCGCGGCACGACCCAGCCGTCGATGTTCGGCCACGGCCGGCTCATCGAATCTGTCGGCCAACGGCGCACGATCTCGTCCGCCGGCATGGCGCGCAGGTCGGCGAGCGAGCGCGCGCCAAGATGGTCCTGCGCGCGCACGCCGATCTTCTCCACATCGGCAAGGCGCAGCAGCGAGCCGTTGCCGGGCCGGCCCGGCGCGCTCATCGATCCGCCGCTTTCGCCGATCGCGCGATGAAAGAGCCCGCGCGCCAGCGGCGAGGCCGTCAGGATATTGACGCTGGAGGAACCGGCGGACTGGCCGCAGATGGTGACGGCCTGCGGATCGCCGCCGAAGCCCGCGATGTTGTCGCGCACCCATTGCAGCGCCGCGATCTGATCGAGGATGCCATAGTTGCCGGAGACGCCATGCTCGGATTCGCGCGACAGGTCCGGGTGCGCCAGAAACCCCAGCGCACCGAGCCGATAATTGATGGTGACGACGACAATGCCGCGCCGCGCCAGCGCCGTGCCCTCGAAGATCGGCAGGGAGCCCGAACCGCAGAAAAAGCCGCCGCCGTGGAACCAGACGAACACCGGCCGGCGTTCTGATGCACGCGCCCCGCTCCACACATTCAACGTCAGGCAGTCTTCGCTCTGCGGCTCCCGCCCGAAATGCCCAAGCGAATCCGCCGGTCGCTCTTCCTGCGTGCAACAGGGCGCGAACGACCGCGCATCGCGCCGGCCGAACCAGGGTTGGGCCGGCTGCGGCGGCCGCCAGCGCAGGGCGCCGACCGGCGGCTGCGCATAGGGAATGCCCTTGAAGCTGCGCACCGCGCCATCAGCACTCGATTCGCCAACAAGCGTGCCGTCACCAATCGTCACTTCGACGCTTTCGTCCATGGTCGTTCCTCGAGGCTCTTGATTGTTTGGTTGCCTTATCCTGACCTGAGAACACCCGCTTCAGCAAGTCGTCAAGCCGTGGGCAGCACTTACTTCCGGCGCTCTTCCTACTCTGATAAAGCATGGGTCGCCGTTCCAGCGGCACGGGAGGGAAAATATGACCAGGAGTCCCGCGGCGCGCATCGCCGCCAGTGCCATTTTCGCATACGCCATGACGACCGCGCGATTTGCGCAGGCTCAGGACGCCATCGCCGATTTCTACCGCGGCAAGGTCGTGACCATCGTCGCCGGCTCCTCGGTCGGCGGCGGCCTCGATGTCTATGCGAGGCTTGTCGCCAGGCATCTGTCGCGCTTCATCCCCGGCAATCCGTCCGTCGTCGCCACCAATATGCCGGGTGCCGGTTCCCTGATCGCCGCCAAGCATCTTTACTCCATCGCCCCGAAGGACGGCACGCACATCGCCATCTTCCTGCCCGGCGCCATTTTCGAACCTTTGTTCGGCACCACCGACCGCAACAGTTTCGATCCGACAAAACTCAATTACATCGGCAACGGCAATTCCGAGACCGTGGTCTGCATCACGCGGCGCGATGCCCCGGTGAAAAACTACAGCGAGATTTTCGAGAAGGAACTCGTCATCGGCGCCACCGGCCCGGGCAGCACGCTCGTCGACTATCCGGTGATGACGCGCAACCTGCTCGGCGCGAAACTCAAGATCATCGCCGGCTACAAGGGCTCGCGCGAAGTCAGCCTCGCCGTCATGCAGGGCGAATTGCAGGGCATCTGCGGCCTCGCCTGGTCGTCCGCCAAGCTGCAATATCATGACCTGTTCGAGCCCAACGGCGTCGTCAAGGTGTTCGCCCAGGAGGACGTCAAGGAGCATCGCGAACTGGCGGGCAAGAACATCCCGCTCAGCATCGATTTCGCCAGGACGCCGGAGCAGCGCCAGGCGCTCGAACTGTTCTACACCCAGGGCATCATCACGCGGCCGTTCGCTTTGCCGCCCGGCGTCCCGCCGGCGCGCGTCGCCGCCATCCGCAAGGCCTTCATCGACACCATGCGCGACCCCGAACTGCAGGCCGACGCCGAGCGCCAGAAGACCGACGCCGTGCCGCAGACCGGCGAGGAAGTGCAGCAGATCGTCGACAAGCTCTACGCCAGCTCGCCGGAGGTCATCAAGAAGTTGAAGGAAGCGATGGTGTCGAAATAGCTGGAACACTATGCCAGAGTCATTCCCGCCAGGCGAAGCGCAGAGCGGGAATGACAGTCCCTGGTTTTCGATCCGTCTATTCGACCAGCTTCACCAACTGCTTGCCGAAGTTGCCACCCTTCAGCATGGCGAAAAACGCCTGGGGCGCAGCCTCAAGGCCCTGCGCCACGGTTTCGCGCCAGCGGATGCGCCCCGCGGCCACATGGCCGGCGAGTTCGCCGAGCGCCTGCGGCCACAGCGCCATATGATCGGAAACGATGAAGCCTTCCATGCGCGAGCGCGTGTTGAGCAGGACGCGCACGTCCGGCAATGGCGTCGGCGTGCCGTCATAGCCCGAGGCGACGAGGCCGCACAGCGCAATGCGCGCGAACGGATTGAGCCACAGCATCGCCTGTTCGAACGGCTTGCCACCGACATTCTCGAAAATGCCGTTGATGCCGTCCGGCAACGCCGCTTTCAATCTGTCGCCGAAATCCGCATCGCTGTGATCGACGCAGATGTCGTAGCCCAGTTCCTTCACCGCGAACTCGCATTTGGCGGCGCCGCCGGCAATACCGACCGCTTTCGCTCCGGCGAGTTTCGCCAGTTGGCCGACGACGGAACCCACCGCGCCTGTGGCTGCTGACACAACGACGGTTTCGCCCGCCTGCGGCGCGATGATCTTGTTGACGCCATACCAGGCGGTGACGCCGGGCATGCCGACAGGTCCGAGCCAGGCCTGCATCGGCGTGCCGCCTTCGATCTTGCGCAATCCCCTGCCGTCACTCAGCGAATAGAGCTGCCAGCCGCCGCTGCCGACGACATGATCGCCCACGGCAAAGCGCGGATTGCGTGAGGCGACGACCTCGCCGACCGTGCCGCCGACCATAACCTCGCCAAGCGGTTGCGGCTGCGCATAGGATTTCGCGTCGTTCATGCGTCCGCGCATATAGGGATCGAGCGACAGATAGTGATGGCGCACCAGCACCTGGCCGTCGCCCGGCTCGCCGATGTCGCTCTCGACATATCGGAAATTGTGCGGTCCCGCCGGCGTTTCACGCGACGGACGCGAATTCAGGACGAAGGCGCGATTGGCTGGCATGGCGATGCCTATCTCTGCGGTTACGGACGCAGATAGACATAGCCCATCGATTGCAATTCCGCGAGCCGCACGACGCCGCCCTGTTCGGCCACCGTGAAACCGGGGAGAAGATCGTTCAAACCGACCTTCTGGGATTTCATCGTATTGCCGCAGGCGGCGAAACCGACCCCGCCCTTCGAGAAACGGGCGACCCGTCTGGACAGGTCCGGTTCGGCCGACCTGGCATGGAACGCCTTCAGCGCCGGGCCGTGGATGACGAGTTCGATCTTGAGGTCCTTGGGACCGCCGTCGATATGGTTCTGGATGTTGCCGAGAACGAAAGTCACCTTGTCGGCATCGGAGAGGTGATAGGCGACCTTGCTGGCGGAAGGCCGATGAACATCGCCCGCTTCCTGCGCCACAGCCCGCGCGGCGAAGAGGCCGCCTGTTGCCGCCGTGAGAGCCGCACGGAAGATATTGCGTCTATGCATATCGAGCCTCCTCGCAGACGCCAATCTATCACTTCATGTGGCGTAGCGCTGCGGCCTCTTTCCTGTCTTCAAGCAGGCTGGCGCAGTCGGCAATGGCCGTCCGGTCAAGACGGAACAATTCGTCGTCGTCACCGCCGAAATCCGCGCCGGCTTCTTCCGCGCTCACGCCCTTCGGGGAGACCCGAATTCTGGCGATCGACACCCGGATGGAACGATTGTCCTCTCCCATCGCGATGCCGAGCCCGCCGCCGTCACAATCGACACCGCAGCCAAGCCGGGTGACGGGGCCTTCCTCCTTGCCGTCGCGCACCTGGCCGCAATCGCCGCCCGTCGTCAGAAGCGTCTTCGATGCCCGCTTGGTCACGCCCATCACGAAGCGGAAGGTCGGCTGCCTGGTCTCCGCATCATTCTCCATCTTAACCAGGACTTTCATCGAAGTGGCTTTCTGGACCGGATGGGCCGCCAGATGCGCCGCGTCATAGGCGCGGGAGAAGCAGGCATAGGTCTTCGGTCCCGGCGGCTTGCCCATCAGGCGGACGATCATGTCGCCATCGTCGGCCGCAAAGGCCGGTCCAACCGCGAAAAGGGCCAAAGCAAGTCCGATACCGGCGCGTTTCATGGCGAAACCCCTCAAATTTGATGCCGGATACTGTCCTCCTCCCTTTTCGGCGGCGGTGCGAATGCACACATGACCGGCACGGCCCCTTGACGCCACGGCCGAAGCGGGCCACCCAGCAGGTCCCGCAGGCTTCCAGAGACCCCGTCCCCATTCCATGACCGGCTGGCCCGATACGTTCACTTTCGACGGTTTCGCCATCGACGAGGCCGCCCGCGAAGTCGTGCTGAAATACCGGCTGGGAGACGATCTGGCGTTTCGCGAAGTTTTGGGCTTCGACGCGCCCCTGCCGGCCGTCGGCTCACCCTTGCGCGCCGGCTTCGAGGCAGCGCTGGAAGCCTTGCACATCCTGGCCGGCGTCTCCTATTACAAGGTCTGCGTGCCCCGGCATCTCGTCATCAGGGACACGTTCCTCGACGACGGGCAGAAAAAATTCTTCCAGTCGCTCTATGTCGACGGGCTCGGCGAGTTCGGCGTGCGCAACAACATCGATGTTGCCTCGAAGGTCGATTTCCTCAACGCCCGCTTCGACACCGCCCGCAAGAGCGCGCGCGCGGCCAGCGATGTCACGCTGCCACGCAAATCCGCCGTGCTCCTCGGCGGCGGCAAGGATTCGCTCGTCAGCGTCGAGATGCTGCGCGCCGGCGGCGAGCCGATCACGCTCTTTGCCGTCAACCCGAAGAAACCCATCCTCGCCTGCGCCGCCGCCAGCGACCTGCCCTTCGTCAAGGTGACGCGCAAGCTCGATCCGCTGCTGTTCGAACTCAATGCAAAAGGTGCCCTCAACGGCCATGTGCCGATCACCGCCATTGTCAGCCTCATCGCTATGGCGGCAAGTTTCGTGCATGGCTTCGATACGGTCGTTCTCTCCAACGAACGCTCCGCCGACCAGGGCAATGTCACCGTTGCCGGCCATGAGGTGAACCATCAGTTCTCGAAGACGAGCGGCGCCGAGCTTGAACTGGCGAACTATGTGTCGCGCCATATCGCCCGCAACCTCGCCTATTTCTCGCTGCTGCGGCCATTGTCGGAAGCCCATATCGGCCAGTTGATGGCGCGCAGCACCCGCTACGATCAGGCCTTCACATCGTGTAACCGCTCGTTCCAGATCAATCCGAAGGAAGAGCCGAAGCGCTGGTGCGGCGACTGCCCCAAATGCCGCTTCACCTTTCTCATCCTCGCCAATGCGATGGAAAAGGGGCGCATCGAAAGCATTCTCGGCAAGAACATGCTCGATGATCCGAGCCAGATAACCGGCTATGAGGAGCTCATGGGCCTCTCCGGCCACAAGCCGTGGGAATGCGTCGGCGAGATCGCCGAATCCGGCGCGGCATTGTTGCGCCTCGCCGCGCGCGACGAATGGAAAGACACCGCCATCGTCCGCGCCCTGGCGCCGCGTCTCGCGCCGCTGATGCCCGACTGGCGCGGCGTCTGGCAGGAGCTGATGACGCCCTCGTCCGAGCATTTCCTGTCCCCGCATTATTCAATGCTGCTCGACGCCTATGTCCGCTGACCGCCGCAAGATCGCCATCTGGGGCTATGGCCGCGAGGGACAGGCGGCGCTGGCCCATCTGCAGATGCAGCGCCCGACCGACGATTTCACCATCCTGAACGACACGCCGCTCGATGCCGCACACGCGCCGGCCGCAGGCTTTCGCGTCCTGACCGGCGAGGACGCGAGCGCTGCGCTGCGCGGCGAACATTTTGACATCATCATCAAAAGCCCTGGCATCAGTCTCTATCGGCCCGAGGTCGCGGCAGCCCGCGCCAATGGCGCGACGATCACGTCTGCGACCAATCTCTGGTTCGAGGAAAACCCCGCCGCGCAGACCATCGCCGTCACCGGCACCAAGGGCAAGAGCACCACGTCACGGCTGCTGCATCACATCCTGCGCAAGGCCGGACGCGACGTGGCGCTGCTCGGCAATGTCGGCGTCGCCGCGCTCGGCCAGCCGGCCGGAAGCGATCATACCGTGCTGGAGCTCTCATCCTATCAGATCGCCGATCTCGCCCATGCGCCATCGATCGCCATCATCACCAATCTCTATGTCGATCACGTGCCCTGGCACGGCAGTATCGGGCAATATCATCGCGACAAGCTGCGGCTGATCGAGAATCCGGCGACGCTCGCCGTGCTGAATTATGCCAACGATGGTTTGCGTGCCTACGCGAAAGACCGCGCCAATACGCTCTGGTACAATCGCCCGGACGGCTTTCACGTCAAGGACGGCAAGCTGTATTTCGGCGGGACTATCGTCGACACCAGCGGCTTCCCCCTGCGCGGCAATCACAATCTTGAAAACCTCGCCGCCGCCTGCGCGGTCGCCGACAGCCTTGGGCTCACGCCGCTGCGTCAGAGAGTCGACATTCCCGATTTCGAGCAATTGCGCCATCGCCAGGAAGAGTTCCGCGCCGGCAATGGCGTGCTCTGCGTCAACGATTCGATTTCGACCGTGCCGGAAGCAACCAGAGTCGCGCTCGACGCCTATGCCGGCATACCCTGCGTGCTCATCCTCGGCGGCACCGACCGCGGCCAGGATCACGCGGCTCTGCTCGACTATCTCAGGACCAGCAGCGTCGTCGCCGTCCTGCTGCTGCCCGACACCGGCCGCCGCATCGAAGATGAAATGCGCGGCCGTGACTGGCCGTTTGCCATTGTGCCGGTGGGTGATCTCGCGGAGGCCGTGCGCGAAGCCATGGCCCGTGTGCCGAAAGACGGCGTCGTCATGCTGTCGCCGGCGGCGCCGAGCTTCGGCCAGTTCCGCGACTTCGAAGATCGCGGCGATAAATTCAAAGAACTGGCGCAGCAGACGCGATAGCCGCAGCCATCGCATCCTGTACCACGTCATGCCCTCCCCGGACTTGATCCGGGGGATTGTGCCGGGCACCCACGCCGAGGTGCGCTTCGCACGTAAAGAAAAGCTTTAGTGGCAGGGACTTCTTTAAACGATGAAGTAGGTCTCGGCGTGGGTGCCCGCGACAAGCGCGGGCATGACGGCGAGGCTTACTCCGTGATCCCCCACCCCTTCGCAATCGCCTCAATCCGATCCGCCGTCATCTGCGGGTGCGAGCGCACCACATCGTGCAGCGCATCGAACTCGCTGTAGTCCCAGCCGGGCTGGCCCTTCACCTCGTCGGCGAAGGCATGGAACGGCGAGCCTTTGTAAGCCGTGCAGAGAATATAGTGCCGCTTCGGCCAGGTGCGCTGCGCTTCCGGCCGCACCGAGACCCATTTCTCCGACATGGTGCCGATCGGCTGCGCGGTGAACAGCGGTCCCCATTTCGCGGCAAGATCCGGCGGCATCGGCGGCACGTTGGGGCGCGGCACCGAATGGCCGCCGTCATGCGCCATGGCGGCCTTCTTCTGCATCTCGACCCGCTCTTCACCGGCGATATCCCAGAGCGACTGGCCGATCTTCGGCAGGAAGGCGTCCACATAGACCATGCCGGCAATGCGCTGCGGCTCGCGATCGACCGCGCCGGTGATCACCATGCCGCCGTAGCTGTGGCCGACGATGAGCACGTTCTCCAGTTCCTCGTAGCGCAGCAGGCCGGTGATATCGGCGATATGCGTGGAGAGATTGACCGTGCGCGGATCGACATGGGAGCGCTCGGCGATGCCGGTCATCGATTGGGCATAGACGTCATAGCCTTTCTTGCGCAGCAGCCGCGCCGTATCGCGCCATGACCACGCGCCCGCCCAGGCGCCGTGCACGAGAACAATCGTCATTCGCTGTCTCCCTTTGATATTTTACCAGACTATCTGCACGCGGCGGGAATGAAACCGTTTATTGCGAACCGGACTTGCGTGCCGCCTTCTTCGCGGATGTTTTGACGCCCTTCTTGGCGACTTTCTTGACAACCTTCCTGGCAGACACTTTGGCAGCTTTCTTGACGACCGCTTTCTTAACGGGCGTTTTCGTCGATATCTCGGCGGGTTGGCCCTCCGCCTCCTTTTCAAGCTTGCGTGCCTTGGCTTCGAGCCGCGGTCCCTCGACAAGACGAACGACGGCGCCCCACAAGGTGCGCACATCCTGCTGCGTCAGTTCCATGCGATGGAACATGTTGCGGAGATTGCGCTGCATGCTGGGGCGCTTGCTCGGCGGGCGGAAGAAGCCGTTCTCTTCGAGCTTGCGTTCGAAATAATCGAAGAAGGCGACGATCATTTCGCGCGTCGCCGGCTGCGAGCGCTCCGGCGTCGCAAACGGCAGTGCGCCGGCATGGGCGGCGCGGAACCATTCATAGCCCGTCAGCAGCACCGCCTGCGCCAGATTGAGCGACGCATAGGCGGGATTGACTGGAAACGTGATGATGGCGTCGGCAAGTGCCACCTCATCACTGCTGAGGCCAGTGCGCTCGGGCCCGAACAGAATGCCGTGTTGCGCGCCGCCGGCCATGCCCTTCTGGGTTTCGGTCATCGCCAGCTCGGGCGCCTCGACCCGCTTGCCCTGGCCGCGCTCCCGCGCCGTCGTCGCCCAGATGAAGTTGAGATCGGCGATCGCTTCTTCCAGGCTATCGAAGAGTTTCGCGCCCTCAAGCAGATGCACAGCACCGGCTGCTGCGGCATTGGCCCCCTTGCGCAACGCGCCAGTGCGCGGCCAGCCCTCGCGCGGGCTGACGAGGCGCAGATCGGACAAGCCGAAATTCGCCATCGCGCGCGCGCACATGCCGATGTTCACCGCCAGTTGCGGGCGCACAAGAATGACCGTCGGACCGCCCAAAATATTGAGCTGCCGTTTATCCGTACCAGAACCGCCGACCAGTTGAGCTCTCCATCCGCATTCCAACGACTGCCAAGGTGGCGCACCATAGTCATTCGCGCTGATGGAGCAAGCGTGAGGCGCGGATACGCCCCCGGCCACAAAAATGGCCTGCATCGCAACGATGCAGGCCACTGAACTCCAGCCGCTATCCGGCAGGCTCGACCTAGTTGATAGACGTCACGCCGCCCCGGTCGCCGCCGGAACCGCGACCGGACCTGTTTGAACCGCCCGGCTTGCCAAAACCACCTGGCCGGCCGCCAGCAAACCTCTGGCCGCCCGGCTTGTGACCCGCAGGCTTGCCATAGGGCTTGCCCGAAGGCGCCGTCGCCTTCTCGCCATGGCTCTGCGGTCCGCGCCCACCGGGGCGCTGGCCATTATGCTGGCCTGGCCGCTGGCCGGGACGGCCACCGCGCTTGGCGACACGTTCATCATAAGGCGCGCCTGCGGCCGGCGGCACGGCACGGCGCTCGATGGCCGTGATCGTGTTGCGCGTCAGCTTTTCGATGGCGCGCAGCATGCCGCGTTCATCGTTCTCGCACAGCGAAACCGCCACACCCTCTTTGCCGGCGCGCGCCGTGCGGCCGATGCGGTGAACATAATTCTCGGGAACTTCCGGCAGTTCGAAATTGACCACATGGGACACGCCCGACACGTCGATGCCGCGCGCCGCGATATCGGTCGCCACCAGCACGCGGGCCTTGCCGAGCTTGAAGTCTTCGAGCGCGCGCTGACGCTGGCCCTGGCTCTTGTTGCCATGGATGGCGGCAGCGGAAATGCCCGAATGGTCGAGCGTCTTGCAGACGCGATCGGCGCCGCGCTTGGTGCGCGTGAACACGATGGTGCGCTGGAATTCTTCGCGCTTCAGCAGTTCGACGAGGATCGTCTGCTTGGCGCCGCCATCGACCATGATGACTTCCTGGCGAACCCGTTCGGCGGTCGTCGAGACCGGCGTTACGGAAACCTCGACCGGGTTGTTGAGGAATTCCCCGGCGAGCGAGGCGATCTCCCTCGGCATCGTCGCCGAGAAGAACAGGCTCTGCCGCTTCTTCGGCAGCTTCGCCAGGATCTTGCGGATCGGCACGATGAAGCCGAGATCGAACATGTGATCGGCTTCGTCGAGGACGACGATGTCGGTCTTGTCGAGGCGGACATTGCCGGCTTCAAGATGATCGAGCAGACGGCCGGGTGTCGCCACCAGGACGTCGACGCCGCGCTGCAGCGCCTTCAATTGGCCGCCGTAGGAGACACCGCCGACGACAGTCGCGACCTGGACGCCCATGAAGCGGCCATAGGCGCGGAAACTTTCGGAAATCTGCGCCGCCAGTTCACGCGTCGGCGCCATCACCAGGGCGCGCGCATGGCGCGGCTCGGCGACTTTGCGCTCGGCGGCAAAGCGGGTGAGGATCGGCAGCGCGAAGGCGGCCGTCTTGCCGGTACCCGTCTGGGCAATGCCCAGGAGGTCGCGGCCTTTCATGAGATCGGGGATCGCCTGGGCCTGGATCGGCGTCGGCTTTTCATAACCCTCTTTGCTCAGCGCGCGGAGGATGGTCTCGGCAACGCCGAGAGCCGCAAAATCAGTCACGATGGAAATTCTTTCAAGAGCGCCCACCGGCGCGCACGCATGTGCCGCCGCGAAGGCTGGTGTGGGGGACGCGCCCCGCGTATCCGGGCTGTCTGTGGATCAGGTCTTGCGCTCGACGGAGGAGCCTAAGGATAAGGCTTACGCGACCGGAGCGCTCGATGCTGCGACGCAGCAACGCTCACATACACGGCTTGCCTGTCCGCGTCAAAGAAAATCGCTGCAGTCTCAAAATCATGCTAGAGACCGGACAAAGCTTTGCATTGGCGGCTCGACGACGAAAATCTCGCAGCCGCTGGTAGTGGGTATATAAGCCAGGGGGGATCAAGTGACTAATTCCAAAGACAATATCTCCGTCAGCCGCCGGAAAATGATGCAGGTCGTCGCAGCCGCCTCGGCCGCTGCGGCAACGCCCAGCCCGCTGCTGGCGCAAGCCCCCGCGCCGAGTGCCGTGTCGACCGCCCTGCCCCAGCGCGGCGAATTCGTCATCCGCAACGCCGTCGTCCTGACCATGGACCCTACCCTCGGCGACATCGCCAAAGGCGACATTCACGTCCGCGACGGTGCCATCGTCGCCGTCGGCGCTAATCTGGCGGCGCCCGGCGCCGAGGTGATCGACGCGGCGAACATGATCGCCATTCCGGGCCTCATCGACACCCACTGGCATATGTGGGGCTCCGTCGCCCGCAACATGGCGGGCGAGGACCCCAAGACCGGCTATTTCCTCTTCGCCCGCGCCGTCGGCGACGTCTTCACCCCCGAGGACAATGCGCGCGGCGTGCGCCTGTCCCTGGCGGAGGCCATCAACTCCGGCATCACCACCGTCCACAACTGGGCGCACAACCTGCCCAAGCCCGAATTCGCCGACGCCGAACTGCAGGTCCACAAGGATTTCGGCACCCGTGCGCTTTATGGCTACGGCTATGCCGGCGTCGGCATGGTCGACCAGCCGGTCAATCTCGCCGATCTGCCGCGCGTGCAGAAGGAGTGGTTCCAGGAAGCCAGGGGACTGATGACCCTGGGCATCGCCTCGCGCGGCTCGGAAAGCAACAATGTCGAGATATGCAAGCGCGAATGGGATGTGGCGCGCAAGATGGGCCTGCGCATCACCACCCACATGGGCACCAGCGCGGCGAAGATCAAACAGGTGGCGGGCGTCAAGATTCTGCACCAGGCCGGCCTGCTCGGCCCCGACGTGCTGCTCGTCCACAACACCAATTACTTCCCCGAGGATCTCGACACCCTCGCACAGACCAGAACCTTCATTTCGATGAGCCCCTATACGGAAATGCGCACCGGCTTCGGCTTTCCGCCGATCCAGGCCATGATCGACAAGGGCATCGTCTTCGGCCTGTCGATCGATACTACCGTACTGGCCGGCAATTGCGACATGTTCGCCATCATGAAGGCGATGCAGAACGTCGCCGACGGCGCCAAGCCGAGCGAATTCGGCATCACGCCGCGGCGCGTGCTGCAGATGGCCACCATCGATGGCGCCCGCGCGCTGGGCATCGAGGAGCGGGTCGGCACGCTGTCGCCGGGCAAGCGCGCCGACATCGTGCTGGTGCGCGCCGACGACCTCAACATGGCGCCGTTCACCGACGCGGTGCGCATGATCGTGCAGGCGGCGCAGCCGGCCAATGTCGACACCGTCGTCGTCGACGGACGCGTGCTCAAGCGCGGCGGCAAGCTGCTCCATGTCGATACGCGCAGGATCATCGCCGATGCCGGCGAGACGATGGGCCGCGTGCGCGCCGGCGTCGAAAAAGTACTGGAGCGCAGCGGCGTCAGCGTCGTGCGATAAAGCGTCGCTTGTGTCATCCCCGACGCCGCGCAGCGGCGAGCGGGGATCCAGACCTGAGGACGCAGTGCTTCGTTGCCTGAACATTGATCCTGGCAACCAGCATCCGGGCAATCGCAACACCTGGCTTCCCGCTCGCGCTTCGCGCGTCGGGAATGACATTGGCTGCAGCACACCCTCCGGTTAACAGCGCGGTAACCCCGCGCTGCGAAACTCCGCCACCAGTTCAACCGGCGGAACCGATATGCTCAGCACGATTTTCAGCCGCAATCCCGATCTGCGGGAGGCCGTTCGCGGCACGGCGTTTCTGAGCGCGTTCGCCTTCATCGCCTTCTGGCTGGCCTGGTTCTCGATGGTGCAATGGCGCTCGCCGATCCCGTGGGACGGCAGCGGCATGACCATCGGCAAGGACTTCTTCAATTTCTGGATGTACGGACGCGAGGCGTTTTCCGTCGATCCCGGCCGCTTCTACGATCTCGAAACCTATCAGGCCGCGGTCAAACAGATGCTCGGCCCCGACAGCGAATATCAGCCGAACTGGTCCTATCCGCCCAGCATCATGCTGCTGGCGCCGCCCTTCGGCGCGCTGCCCTATGTGCCGGCGCTGGTCATCTTCACCCTTGCCGGCATTGCCGCCTATTTCGCCGTGCTGCTGCGCCGCTTTAGCGCATTTTCAAGCGAAGTGGACACCGGTTCGCGTGAAGAAAATGCGCTCTTTCAAGAGACTAAACGCGTCTTTCCGATCCAGGGGATCGGAAAACGCTATAGTGACTGGCGGCTTGCAGGCCTCGTGGCGATATCGCCCGCCGCCATCATCTGCCTCAACTCCGGCCAGTTCGCCTACGCCATCACCGCCCTGCTCGTCGCCATCTTCTGGCAGCTCGACCGGCGGCCGATCCTCGCCGGCGTCCTGATCGGCGCGCTGTCGCTGAAGCCGCAGCTTGGTCTCTTCCTGCCGGTCATGCTGATCGCGTCGGGACGCTGGCAGACGTTCGCCGTCGCGGCGCTCACCACTCTGGCGCTGGCGGGGCTTACCACGGTGCTGTACGGCGCGCAGCCCTGGCTCGACTATCTCCACAACGGCATCCCGACGCAAAATCTGGTCCTGCGCGATCCGCTGATGCTGGGCGCGAGCGTCATGCCGACGGTTTTCATGAATCTGCGCCAGCTCGGTCTGTCCTATGAAACCGCGATGGCGCTCCAGGCCTGCGCCGCGGTGGTGGCGGCAGGCGCGATCTTCTGGGCGTTCCGCTTTCGACGCGACGCCGATCCCGATCTGCTGTTCGCCTTCTACTTCGCCTGCTGCGTCTTCGGCCTGCCCTATCTGCTCAGCTACGACACCATGCCGCTGACCCTCGGCGCCGCCGTGCTGCTGCTGCGCGGCAAACTCGATGCCTGGGGCATGCGCTGGGCGCTGCTGGTGTGGTGGCTGCCGTTTCTGCAGATGGGCATGGGCATCCTGAAGATTCCGGGCCCCGGCCTTGTCGCCGCGCCGCTGTTCGCCTGGTGGCTGTTCCAGCGCCTGCGGGACACGGCGCCGCAAGGCGCCGCGTCCGGCATTTTACGGCCTGCCTGATTATTTCCATTCCAGCAAGTTGAACATGAAGCCCTCCGGCTTCTTCGTACCGCTGACCGGTATCTTCACGTCCTTGCTGTGGGCGATCACCGCGCCCAGCGGCGTCACCGGCATGGAATAGCGCTCAGTGGTCGCCTTGTCGAAAATGCGTTTGTAGATGGCAACGCGCTTCTCCGGATCGAGCACGGACTGGCCTTCCTGCTGCAGCTTCGACAGTTCCGCGTCCTGGTTGTAGTTGCGGTCACCAGCTTCATAGAAGAAGCCCGCCGTCGATTCGACATCCGGATTGCCGCCGCCGTTGTCCCACAGCACCATATAGGCCGGCAGTTGCCCGGCGGCGCGCTTGGTGACGAAGCCCGGCACCGTCAGCGTCTCGATTGCGGCATTGATGCCAATGCGGCGCAATTGTCCGGCCGTCGCCTCGGCGACGGGACGCGCGGCGCCCCAGGTTGTGATCGTCATATTGAAACCGTTGGGAAAGCCCGCCTCGGCGAGCAATTGTTTGGCCTTCCCCAGGTCGGTTGCCGGCGGGTCGATCGACGAGGCACAGCCGATATGCCAGGGATGGCACATCGCCTGCTGCAGCGGCATGTCGGCGATCTCCTTCGGCTGCAGCGCATTCACAAGCGCTTTGCGGTCGATGGCGCGGAAGATCGCCTCGCGCACCCGGATATCCTTGAACTTGTCGAAGCCTGAGCGGTTCGCCGCGTCCAGCATCAGATAGGTGAAGGAGATGCTGGGCCGCACCGAAATCTCGATGTTGGGATTGGCTTTCATCAGATCGGCGATGTCACTTGGCACGTCGTACATCAGGTCCTGCTCGCCGATCATCATTTTGGCGAGCTGCGTCTGCGCGTCGGGGATCGGCGTGAAGACGATCTTGCCGATCTTCGCCGCGCGCTGGCCGGCATTGATCTCCTTGAAGTCGGGGTTCTTGACCAGGATGACGCCTTTGGTCGCGTCAACCTGAATGGCCTTGTACGGCCCGGTGCCGACCGGCGCCTTGCCGAAGGCGGACTTGTCGGCAAGCTTGCCGTGCACGTCAGAAGGATAGATCGGCAGGATCGAGGTGATGCGCGTCATGAAGGGCGCGAAAGGATCCTTCGTCTTCAGCCGCACGGTGAACTTGTCGATCTTCTCGACCCCGGCGAACTGGCCGAAGCGCGTTTCCTTGAAACGGAACTTGGACGCCGGGTCCATCACGAAGTTGACCGTATAGACTACGTCGTCGGCGTCGAACTCGGAGCCGTCGTGGAACTTCACGCCCTGGCGCAGCTTGAATTCGATGGTCGTCGGATCGAGGTATTTCCACGATTCCGCCAATCCAGGCACCACTTCGCGCTTGTCCGAATCGTAGGCCACCAGCGTGTCGAAGACGACGCGGTCCATCAGGTTGGTCTGCGGCTGCGGATCGTAAATCGCGTCGATGATCGAGATCGGCTGATAGGCGCCGATGCGCAGCGTGTCCTGTGCCTTCTGAGCAAAAGCCTGCGGCGGCAGCAAGGCTGCTGCTGCGACGACGACTGCTTTCAAGTGATACTTTGCGTTCATGTGTTCCCCTCCGCAAATCACGTGAAGGAACAGCGCAACCGTTAGCCCGGTCTTTATGGCGTTCCCCCCATGTCGCCACACGATAGATCAGGATTTCACGTCCCGCTAGAGCGGGTTCGAAACAACTTGAGACGGCAAGCTTGACGTCAACACATCGCGCCGCCGAAATAAAAAGGCGGCCGCAACGCACAACGTACTGCGGCCGCCAATCTCAAAAGCAAGAAAAACCTATTTCCATTCCAGCAGGTTGAACATGAAGCCTTCCGGCTTCTTGGTGCCGCCGGTGGGAATCTTCAGGTCCTTGCTATGCGCCAGCACGGCGCCGAGCGGCGTGACGGGCATGGAGTAGCGTTGCGTCGTCGCCCTGTCGAACATGCGGCGATACAGGTCTTCGCGCTTCTTCGGGTCGAGTTCCGACTGCGCCTTCTCCTGCAGCTCCGACAGTTCCGCGTCCTGGTTGTAGTTGCGGTCGCCAGGCTCATAGAAAAAGCCCGCCGTCGACTCGACGTCCGGCGCACCGCCGCCGTTGTCCCACAGCACCATATAGGCGGGCAGTTGCCCGGCCGCGCGCTTGGTGACAAAGCCTGGCACCGTCAGCGTCTCGATTGAAGCGTTGACGCCGATGCGGCGCAATTGGCCTGCCGTCGCCTCGGCCACGGCACGCGCCGGCCCCCAGGTCGTGATCGTCATGTTGAAGCCGTTCGGGAAGCCTGCCTCGGTGAGCAATTGCTTGGCCTTCGCGATATCCGTCGACGGCGGATCGATCGAGGAGGCGCAGCCGATATGCCAGGGATGGCACATCGCCTGCTGCAGCGGCATGTCGGCGATCTCCTTGGGCTGCAGGGCGTTCACCAGCGCCTTGCGGTCGATGGCGCGGAACAGCGCCTCGCGCACCCGGATATCCTTGAACTTGTCGAAGCCGGAGCGGTTGGCGGCATCCAGCATCAGATAGGTGAAAGAGATGCTCGGCCGCACCGTGATCTCGATGTTGGGATTGCCCTTCATCAGATCGGCGACATCGCTCGGCACGTCGTACATCAGATCCTGTTCGCCGATCATCATCTTGGCGAGTTGCGTCTGCGCATCAGGGATCGGCATGAACACGATCTTGCCGATCTTCGCTGCCGGCTGTCCGGCATTGATCTCCTTGAAGTCAGGATTCTTGACCAGGATGACGCCCTTGGTGGCGTCGACCTGGATGGCCTTATAGGGCCCGGTGCCGATGGGCGCCTTGCCGAAGGCGGATTTGTCGGCGAGCTTGCTGTGATAGTCGGACGGATAGATCGGCAGCATCGTCGTCAGCCGCGCCAGCAGCGGCGCAAACGGCGATTTGGTCTTCAGCCGCACCGTGAACTTGTCGATTTTCTCGATGCCTGCGATCTGCCCGAAACGCTGCTCCTTGAAGCGGAACTTGGACGCCGGATCGGTGACGAAATTGACCGTATAAACCACGTCGTCGGCATCGAATTCGGACCCATCGTGAAACTTGATGCCCTGGCGCAATTTGAATTCGATCGTGGTCGGATCGATATAGGTCCACGATTCCGCCAGTCCCGGCACCACTTCGCGCTTGTCGGTATCGTATTGCACCAGCGTGTCGAAGACGACCCGGTCCATCAGGTTGGTCTGCGGCTGCGGATCGAAAATCCCGTCGATGATGGAAATCGGCTGATAGGCCCCCACGCGCAGGGTGTCCTGCGCCTTCTGCGCATAGGCCGGGGAAGCGAACAGATGAGCGGTCAGACAGGCCGTCAGGCTGACCGTGGCTCCCAGGATTGCAGACTTGAATTTGCCGTTTCCGCTCATGTTTTCCCTCTCCAAAAGCCTGTTTCCAACAACACGCCCCCGGCAATGCGTTTGGATTACGCAACCAGCGGGACACAGGCCTATTTTGCCGGCGCACGATAGCGCATTTTCAGGCGAAGTGGACACCGGTTCGCATGAAGAAAATGCGCTCATTCAAGAAACTAGACGCTTCTTTCCGATCCACGGATCGGAAAACGCTATAGTGCAGGACGGCTTTTCCCGCCAGCGCGGTGCGAAAAACAGCGTGCCTTATTTGCCGTTTCCCCGGCGCGTGCTAAGGGGGCGCCGAAACCGGACTGCCGATCTGCGTGGGCCGGCTCCGAAATCGCCGTTTTGTCGCCAACCCGAAAGGCCGCGCCTTATGCAAAAAATCAAGGTCGCCAACCCCGTCGTCGAAATGGACGGGGACGAAATGACCCGCATTATCTGGCAGCTCATCAAAGACAAGCTGATCCATCCCTATCTCGACATCGACCTTAAATATTACGACCTGTCGGTGCAGAAGCGCGACGAGACCCGCGACCAGATCACCATCGATTCCGCCGAAGCGACGAAGAAATACGGCGTCGCCGTCAAATGCGCGACGATCACGCCCGACGAAGCCCGCGTGAAGGAATTCAATCTCCACGACATGTGGAAGTCGCCCAACGGCACGATCCGCAACATCCTCGGCGGCACCATCTTCCGCGAGCCGATCATCTGCAAGAACATCCCGCGCCTGGTTCCCGGCTGGACCCAGCCGATCATCGTCGGCCGTCATGCCTACGGCGACCAGTATCGCGCCACCGACATGAAGGTGCCCGGCAAGGGCCGCCTGACAATCAAGTTCGAGGGCGACGACGGCACCGTCATCGAGAAGGAAGTCTTCAAGTTCCCCGGCGCCGGCGTCGCCATGTCGATGTACAACCTCGACGATTCGATCCGCGATTTCGCCCGCGCCTCCCTCAACTACGGCCTGGTGCGCAAATATCCGGTCTATCTGTCGACCAAGAACACGATCCTCAAGGTCTACGACGGCCGCTTCAAGGATATTTTCCAGGAAGTCTTCGACACCGAATTCGCGGCAAAGTTCAAGGCTGCCGGCATCACCTACGAGCACCGCCTGATCGACGACATGGTCGCCGCCGCGCTCAAATGGTCGGGCGGCTATGTCTGGGCCTGTAAGAACTACGACGGCGACGTCCAGTCCGACACGGTCGCCCAGGGCTACGGCTCGCTCGGCCTGATGACCTCGGTGCTGACGACGCCCGACGGCATGACGGTGGAGGCGGAAGCCGCTCACGGCACCGTCACCCGCCACTACCGCCAGCACCAGCAGGGCAAGGAAACCTCGACCAATTCGATGGCGTCGATCTTTGCCTGGACCCGCGGCCTGATGCACCGCGCCAAGCTCGACAACAACGACGCGCTGCACAAGTTCGCCGAAACGCTTGAGAAAGTCTGCATCGATACGGTCGAATCCGGCTTTATGACCAAGGACTTGGCGATTCTCGTCAGCGCCGACCAGAAATGGCTTTCGACGACCGGTTTCCTCGACAAGATCGATGAAAACCTGAAGAAGGCGATGGCCGCTTGACGGCGGCAGCCTGACGGTATCCCGGATCGGATAACAGGGGTGTTCGATACACGCCTGTTATCTATTCGGGATAACAAACGTCTAAGCACGCGTTTGCATTGTCCACGGGCGGCCATTTCGCTATAAGCCGCCCACTTGAGCGGGAGAAAGTGTGACGCATGGCTGCAGCGGACATTATCGACGGCGATTACAGACCGAGCGAAGACGAGACATTCATGAACGAGCGGCAGCGCGAATATTTTCGCCGCAAGCTGCACGCCTGGAAGGACGACATTCGAAAAGAAGCCCGTGAGACACTGGCTACTCTTCAAACCGAAAGCGAGAATCATCCCGACATCGCCGACCGTGCATCGTCCGAAACCGACCGGGCGATCGAACTGCGCGCAAGAGACCGGCAGCGCAAACTGATCGCCAAGATCGACGCGGCCCTCACCCGTCTCGACGAAGGCACCTACGGCTATTGTGAAGAGACCGGCGAACCGATTTCGCTGAAGCGCCTCGACGCCCGGCCGATTGCGACCCTGTCGATCGAAGCGCAGGAACGCCACGAAAAGCGCGAGAAAGTCTACCGCGACGACTGAGGTCGTCCCGACTGCAGAACGGCCCGCTCTCGCGGGCCGTTTTAGTTTTGGCAGACGCTACGTCACTGCTTGTCGGACGGACGGCCGAGCAATTTGGCCATTTCCTCTTCCAGCGCATCGAGCGGATCTGACGCTGCCGGCGCAGCCGCCGGCTTCGCCTCGGGTGGTTTGACCTCTGCAGGCCGCGCCTCTGCAGGCCTTGCCGGTGCAGGCCTGACCTCTGGGGGTCTGGTGTCCGCCGGCTTCGTCTCGGTGGATTTCGTCTCCACAGGCTTTGAGTCAGCAGGCTTTGAATCGGCAGGCTTGGTCGAAAACGATGTCGCCGACATCGACGGCCCGGTTGTCCTGAACAGCGACGGACGCGGCGGCGCCACCGGGGGCGCGGCCGGGGCCGGCTTGATTTCTCCCGGCTTGATTTCTCCCTGCTTGGCCTCTCCCTGCTTGGCCTCTTCCGGCCTGACCTCCGCGGGTTCAACCCGCGGCGGCGTGCCCAACGGGCCTGGCGCGCGGGTCACGCCCGCAAGCGGCGGCCGGGATGGCGGCGGCGCACGCGGAACCGGCGGCGGCGGGGCGACGAACGGGCCCGGCCGGGCCGGCGGCGTGGCGCTCGGCTGCGGCCCCGCCTGGGGTGCTTTGGCGGGTGCGGGCGCAACGGCAGGGGCGACGTTATGGGCCGACGCCGGAGCTGTCACGGACGGCTGCGGCGCAACCGGCTGTGGCGCGAGAGGCTGCGGCGCAGCGACGACGACCGACGGCGCCAGCGGGGCGACCGGCACAATCGGCGCTTGTTGCGCGGCGATGGCGATGAACGGCGCACTCGGCGCCTCAAGGGAGGCTTCGCCGGCCGCGATCGGCTCCTTGATCTGCCGCGCCTCGCCCGGCTGGACCCGCGAAATCTCGGATTCGATCAGGACATCGTTGGGCCCGCCGATCATGATCAGATGCTCGATATTGTCGCGCCGGACAAGGACAAGCTGGCGTTGGCGATCGAGATCATAGGCATCGACGACACCGAGCCGCGGCTGGCGCGCCCGCCCGCCGCCGCCGCCGCGCACCCGACGCCCGAAGACGACCCGATACAGCAGCACGACAATGAGAAGCACGACGAGCGCGGCGGCGATGGCCACGATCCACTGCAGCAGTTGTGGCTTGCCCTCGCCCAAGAGATTGGTCAGGAACTGCATTTACGCTTACACTCCGCCTCGCCGGTTCAACGCTATATCCGATCCATATTAACATGTCTGCGCAATCGGATTCGCGCGACGTTAGCAGATGGTTAACCACGATGCCGAATGGCGGGCCGATCGTGGCGGCGACAGCGTGAACATATGTTTGCAGAATACAGGTGTTTTCGACTCGATTTATTGCAATAACCCTCCATTCGCCGCATTTCCAGCGATTCTCCGCAAGGTGATCCCAAGGCAATACGAACTGGCGATAGGATCTGAGGCCGCGGTCCGCGGCATGCGAAACGACCCATCAGAACGAGCCATTATGTCTCAGTTGTCCCAAGGATCATCGAGCCAAGGAGGATCGGCTCCCGCGGTCCTCGACCGGACCGAGCGCACCGGCAGCCCGGGCATGGTGCTGGTTCTGGCGCTTGTCCTGGTCGGCGCCGCGGCATCGTTTTCCTTCCTCAGCCCCGAGGATGCCGGACGCCTGACCATCGGGCTTCTGGCCCTGCTCGCCATCGTCGGCGTCGTCGGTCTGTTCGCCTTCGCCGTCGGCTTCCTGCAGCTTTCCGGACAGGCGGCCAAGAACGACATCACCAAGCTGATCGCCGACACCGGCGGCGAGGGCCTGCTCGTCACCGAAGGCGACACCCGCGTGCTTTACGCCAACGAGGCCTATATGGGCCTGTCGGGCGCCACCGATCCCGCCGATCTGCGCACCGTCGAACGGCTGTTTTCCGGCACGCCCGACGTCTCCGAGGCGATTTACCGCCTCGCCCAGGCGGCGCGCGAAGGCAAGCGCGGCTCCGAGGAATTGCGCCTGTCGCCGCCACTCAACGGCGATGGTCCCGTCGGCTGGTATCGCATCCGGGTGCGCCCGGTCGAGCGCTTCGGCCACAAGCGCGCCACCCTGTGGAGCGTCAGCGACGTGACCCGCGAGCGTGCCAGGCACGAGAACGTCTTCCAGGAACTGCAGCACGCCATCGATTTTCTCGACCACGCGCCGGCCGGCTTCTTCTCCGCCGATCCTGACGGCAAGGTCAGCTACATGAACGCCACGCTTGCCGGCTGGCTCGATTACGATCTCGCCCAATACGGCTCCGGCGGCCTGAAACTGTCCGATCTTGTCGCCGGCGACGGCGCCCATCTGATCAGCGCGATTGCCGGGCGCGCCAGCGAAGTGCGGACCGAAACCTTCGACGTCGATTTCAAGCGCCGCAACGGCCAGAGCCTGCCGGTGCGACTGATCCATCGCGTCGCCTTCGCCCAGGACCGCACGGCCGGCCCGTCGCGGACCCTCGTCATCAATCGCGCGCCGGGCGAAGAGCCGGCCGAGAACCTGCGCGCCGCGGAAGTGCGCTTCGCCCGCTTCTTCAACCAGACGCCCATGGCCATCGCCACCGTCGACAAGAACGGATCGATCATGAGCGCCAATGCGGGCTTTGCCCGCATGATGCCCGACGCCTTCACCGATGCCGGTAGCGGCGGCCGCAACATCTTCAGCAGCGTCGCCGACCGCGATCACGAAGCGCTGCGCGCCGCCATTGCCGACGCCATCGCCCATCGCACCGACATCACGCCCATCGATACCGCGCTCACCGGCGAGGCGCCGCGCTCGGCCAGGTTCTACGTCTCGCCGGGCGAAGACGCCGGCCAAAACTCTGGTCAAGACATCGGCCAAGATGCCAGCGCGCTCGTCTTCGCGCTCGACACCACCGAACAGCGCACCCTGCAGGAAAGCTTCGCCCAGGCCCAGAAGATGCAGGCCATCGGCCAGCTCGCCGGCGGCGTCGCGCACGATTTCAACAACGTGCTGACCGCCATCATCGGCTTTTCCGACCTGCTGCTGGCGCGCCACCGGCCGACCGATCCGTCCTTCCAGGACATCATGCAGATCAAGCAGAACGCCAATCGCGCTGCCGGGCTGGTGCGGCAATTGCTGGCCTTCTCGCGCCGGCAGACCCTGCGGCCGCAGGTGCTGCAACTGGGCGACGCGCTGTCGGACCTGCAGATGCTGCTGCGCCGCCTGGTCGGCGAGAAGGTCGAGATCGACGTGCGCCACGGCCGCGACCTGTGGTTCGTCAAGGCCGACATCAACCAGTTCGAACAGGTGCTGGTCAATCTGGTCGTCAATGCCCGGGATGCCATGCCCAACGGCGGCAAGATCACGCTCTCGACCAAAAATGTCACCGCGGCGGAATGTGCCAACGTCTCGGAACCAGGCTTCATCCCCGCCGATTATGTCGTCATCGAAGTGCAGGACACCGGCCACGGCATTCCCGCCGACGTGAAGGAGAAGATGTTCGAGCCGTTCTTCACGACGAAGGAAGTCGGCAAGGGCACCGGCCTCGGCCTGTCGACGGTCTACGGCATCGTCAAGCAGACGGGCGGCTATATTTCCTGCGAGTCGGAACCGGGCAAAGGCGCGCTGTTCCGCATCTACCTGCCACGCCATATCCTGGCGCCGGAAGAAGAAGCCGCGCGCAAGGATGAACCCAAGGCCGCAACGCCCGCGGCCGACGCCACCGGCCAGGGCATCATCCTCCTCGTCGAGGACGAGGAAGCGGTGCGCGCCTTCGCCTCGCGCGCGCTCGCGTCGCGCGGCTATACGGTGCATCAGGCCAGCAATGGCGAGGAGGCGGTCGAGGTCGCCGAGACCATCAACGGCAAGATCGACCTGATCGTCTCCGACGTCGTCATGCCGGTGATGGACGGACCGACCATGCTCGGCGAATTGCGCAAGCGCGGCATCACCGCCAAGATCGTCTTCATGTCCGGCCATGCCGAAGACGCCTTCGCCCGCAACCTGCCGGCCGGTGAGGAATTCGGATTTCTGCCGAAGCCGTTCCCGCTGAAACAGCTCATCGAAACGGCGAAAGCCGCCATCGGATCGGCGACACCCTAGAATCCTACTCCTGTTCCACGGGAGAAGGTGGCCTCTGCGCAGCAGGTCGGATGAGGGCGGCCGATCGAAACCGTTTGTTCACCATAAAATGCGACGCTCCTGACATACGAGGAGATCGCATTGCCGATTCTGCTGCAGGAAGTGCGCCGTCGACCGCCGCTGCGCCGCAAGCGCTTCCTCGGCGTGCTGCCGGTCTATCTGGTCTATGCCGCCGTCTGCAGCGGCATCCTCGCCGGCTGGCTGTTTCGCCCGGGTGGCGGCCTTTTGCCGACGCGGACGGCGGCGACGATCAGGATCATGCCCGCAGCGGTGCCCGAGCAGCGCACGCACACTGCCAGGCAGGCGCAAGCCAAGCCGCGCGAGGCCTCGCAAAGAGTAAGCGTGCCGTCGCAGCCCAAGCTGGACCGCGATCCCGTCGGCACCATCAAGGCCCCGCGCGCGGCCGCCACGGGCTTCAGCGACGTCCAGCGGGCGGCGCCTGAAAATTACACCGGCTTCCGCGAAGTGACGCAGCAGCGATAGCGTCGCTGCTTCGTTTTCGCTACTCTTCCTGCACAAACGCATGAGCCAGCCAATGGCCCGCATCGGGAGGAAACGACATGCCGCTCACAAGCGCGCCGAAAACTGCCATTGTCACCGGCGCCGCCAGCGGGATCGGCGCTGCCAGCGTCCGCGTCCTGCTCGAAAAAGGCTGGAACGTCTGCGGCTGCGATATCGACGCCATCGCCACAGCGGATATCGGTGCCGAGGCGATGCAGCGCTTCGTCGCTCACAAGACCGACGTCGCCGATGCCGCGAGCTGCCGCGACGCGGTACGCCGGACGATCGCGAAATTCGGCCGGGTCGATGGGCTCATCCACATGGCGGCCGTGCATTCGACCAAGACCTGGCGTGAGCTCGACGCGGCGGAATTCAACCGCACCCTGTCGATCAACGTCACCGGCTCGTTTCTCATCTCGCAGGCGGTCGCCGAAGCCCTGTGCGACAACCCCGTACAGGAGAACGACCGCGGCGCCATTGTGCTTGCCTGCTCCGGCTCCATCGCCTCGTCGGGCGTCGGCGGCGAAGGCCGCGGCGGCACCGCCTATGTGTCCTCGAAAGCCGCGATCATCGGCCTCGTGCGCGGCCTGTCGCGCTCGCTCGCGCCGGAGCGGATCAGGGTCAATGCGGTCAGCCCCGGCTCAACTGAGACGTCGATGACCGCACATTATTCGCAGGATGCCATACGCAAGGTCGGCGAACGCGCGCTGGCCGGCCGCATGGGCAAGGCCGACGACATCGCCGACGTGGCGGCTTTCCTGCTCTCCGACGAAGCCCGCTATGTCTGGGGCGAGATCGTCAACGTCAACGGCGGCGCGACGTTTGGGCTGTGACTCATCAGGTCAGAGCGTCCTGAACATGACGAGCGCATCCACATAGCCATCGCGCGGATGCAGGAACGCCAGC
The DNA here is from genome assembly GCA_029222685.1 of Terripilifer ovatus. Taxonomy (GTDB): domain Bacteria; phylum Pseudomonadota; class Alphaproteobacteria; order Rhizobiales; family Beijerinckiaceae; genus Terripilifer; species Terripilifer ovatus. The sequence goes on from JARHVB010000025.1 coordinate 97,594, forward strand.
GGTAGCCGGCCCGCGGTTTCAAAACCGAGGCTCTCCCAAAGCCGGATCGCGCGCGCATTGGTGCCGACGACGAAGTTGAACTGCATGGCCTTGAAGCCGCGCGCCCGCGAATGATCGAGCGAATGCTCGCACAGGCGCCGCGCCACGCCGCGGCCGCCTGCCTGGCCCGCGGTCATATAGCCGCAATTGGCGACATGCCCGCCGCCGCCGGACTGATTGGCACGTAGATAATAGGTGCCGACGATGTCGTCATCCTCATCGAGAACGAAGGTCTCCCGATCCGCCGCCGTCCAATAGGCCAGCGCCTCGGCCTTGGTCATCTCGGGTGGCAGCGCATAAGTCTCCCCCGCACGGATGACAGGTTCGAGAATGCGCCAGATGGCGTCACGATCGCGTTCATGCGCGGGCCTGATCGACATGCCTCAACCGAACCTCGCCCGCGACCGTTCGCGGGCCTTCTCCGCTTCGATCTGGCGGTCGCGCGCCGGCGCGTGGGCATGCAGCGAATGCAGCAGCCGCCGCGCCGCGTCCGACACCTCCGCCACGGCACGATCGAACGCGTCCGCATTGTCGCGTGACGGCTTGTTGAAGCCGGAGAGCTTGCGCACGAACTGCAGCGCCGAAGCGTGGATTTCGTCCTCGGTCGCCGGCGGCTCGAAATTATGCAGGGTTCTGATGTTTCGGCACATCGCTGTCTCCTGTGTTCGCGCCGCGCTGGGCTTCCGTAAAGCCGATCATTATGGCGGGACAGGAGCAGGATGCAAAAAGCGGGACTTGCCGCTGCCGTGCCTGGCGCCCGGATGGATCTGCTTAACTATATCGCATAACCAAAGCTAAATGCCTCTTCGCCATGTTTTTGCAAGGTATTGTTTTGGCAAGACATCATCGGGGACGCCTGTGCTGCAGAAATCCGACCACTATGCGCTGGCGGATCTGTCGCCCGGCTACGACCGCGTGCCATCGGTCGACGGACTGCGGGCATTCTGTATCCTGCTTGTTTTGTTCAGCCACTTCGCCAGCGAATTGCCCGGCAAGCCCGAGTTTCTGGCCGGCCTTCTCGGCGTTCAGATATTCTTCGTCATCAGCGGGTTTCTGATCACCCGGCTGCTGCTGGCGGAGATCGGCCAGACCGGCCGGATCGCGATCCGGTCGTTTTATTTTCGCCGGTTTGTCCGTCTGATGCCGCCGCTCTGCGCAATGCTCTGCGTCACCGTCGCCTTGCTCTGGCTTTACCGCATCAACGATTTCATGTTCCCCGTGTGCGGCCTCTTCTATGTGGCCAACTACTGCCTGACCGGCGGCGTCCCCTCGCACGCGCTCGACAGCCTGTGGTCGCTCGCCGTCGAAGAGCATTTCTACATCCTGTTCCCCCTGCTGCTCGTCACCTCGATCCGCTATGGCTTTCGCGCGGTCTATCTCTGCCTGCTGCTGGTGTTCTGCACAGCGCTTGGCGCCAGGATCGCCCACGCGCTGGCCGATCATCCGATCGCCTATATGTACTGGCACACCGAATGCGTGATGGACATCATCATCGCGGGATGTGCGCTCTCCGTGATGAGCAGTCACGCGGCCGGCAGAACGGCCTTGCGGCGGCTCTCGTCAACGCCCGTCTTTGCGCTGGCGGCAGTGCTTTATGCGTTCGGCCTGCTGGCCGGCGCGAGCAAGCTGCACCTGGCGTTCATGCAGTCGGCGCTCTCCGTCTGGCTCGCCGTGCTGCTGATCAATGTGCTTTGCAATCCCGATCTTGCACGTATCCGCCGGCTGCTGAATCATCCCGCTATGGTCTGGATCGGCCGCATTTCCTATTCCACCTATCTCTGGCAGTGCGTCGTTTTGCTTCTCGAACGCCGCTATGACGCGATCGTCAACGTCTATTGGATCGTTGCAGCCGTCGCGCTGTCGCTGCTGCTGGGCGCAGCCTCGTATTACTGCATTGAAAAGCCGGCCGCCGCGCGCCGCAAAGCCTGGTCGCAGTTGCTGGGCCTGCCGCAGGAGCGCGCAGTAGCGAAGCCTGCCTTGACCGGCTAGTCTCCTCGCTCATCATGGGTTTCGCGAGGGAGGACTTGTCCATGCGCATCGAAATGCTTCGTCCGGTTATCGCCGCAGCCGCGCTGCTGGCAGTTGCGGCAGTGGCCCATGCCCAGTCACAGGACTTCAAGCCGATCCGCTGGCTCGTGCCCTATCCCGCCGGCGGCGGCACCGATGTGGTGGCCCGTGCCATCGGCCAGCAGATGTCGACGCTCACCGGCCATTCCGTCGTCATCGAGAACAAGCCGGGCGCGGCGACCGCCATAGCGGCGCAGGACACCGCCCGCAGCGCAGCCGACGGCACCACCGTGTTGAGCGGTGACAACGGCACCTTCGTGTTCAATCCGTTCCTGTTTTCGAAATTGTCCTACAAGGTCGACGAACTGGCGCCGATCGGCCTGCTCGCCCGCTTTCCCTTGATCCTCGTCGCGGCGGCGGACGCGCCCTACAAGTCGCTGGCCGACGTCGCGGCAGCCGCCAGGGCCGATCCCGAAGCGGTGAAATTCGCCTCGCCCGGCACCGGCAGCCCGCATCATCTGGCGATGGAAATGCTGATGGCGCGCTCGGGGATCAAGGCCGTGCACGTGCCCTATCGCGGCGTCGCGCCCGCGGTGCAAGACGTGCTGAGCGGCCATGTCGCCACCATGGTGATCGATACGGTGGCCGGCATGCCGCATATCGCCTCGGGCAAGCTGCGGCCGCTTGCCGTCTTTTCCGGCAAACGGCTGGCGAGCCTGCCGGAGGTTCCCACCATGCTGGAGCTGGGGCAATCGGGCGTCGAAATCTACGCCTGGCAGGGGCTGGCCACGACGGCGGGAACGCCCAAGGCAACCATCGACCGCCTCTCCGGGGTGTTGAACGCGGCCTTACAGAACCCGGCGACGCGCAAGCCGCTTGAAGACGTCGGCGTCGAAATCCTCGGCGGCTCGCCGCAAGTCATGGCCGACTATATCCGCTCCGAAACGGCGATCTGGGGCAAGCTGATCGCGGAGCGCGGCCTGAAGATCGAGTGAGCTTTTAAGGGTCACCGACAGTGCGACTGACGCGATGAGGCCTCTCAATGGAGCCTCATCGTGGCAGACTTTGCGGATTCGCGACCGAGAACAAAAAAAGAACTTGCGAACGAGAACAAACCACGTACACTCCCCTCCACAGGCGATCTCGATCAAGCCATTGCGCTGTCCGCCGACGCCATGCCAGAAGGAGTTTACCCTTGAGCCAAGCCAATCTCCGCCTCGTGGAAGGTACGTCCGTGGACAAAACCAAGGCGCTCGACGCCGCCCTCTCCCAGATCGAACGCGCCTTCGGCAAGGGTTCGATCATGCGGATGGGCAAGAACCAGCAGGCCATGGAAGTCGAGACGGTGCCGACCGGCTCGCTCGGCCTCGATATTGCGCTTGGCGTCGGCGGCCTGCCGCGCGGCCGCGTCATCGAGATTTACGGCCCGGAATCCTCCGGCAAGACCACCTTGACCCTGCATGTCATCGCCGAAGCCCAGAAAAGCGGCGGCGTTTGCGCCTTCGTCGACGCCGAACATGCGCTCGACCCGATCTATGCCCGCAAGCTCGGCGTGCAGCTTGACGATCTCCTGATCTCGCAGCCTGACACCGGCGAACAAGCGCTGGAAATCACCGATACGCTCGTGCGCTCCGGCGCCATCGACGTCCTGGTGGTCGATTCGGTCGCGGCGCTGACGCCGCGCGCCGAAATCGAGGGCGAGATGGGCGACGTCCAGCCCGGCCTCCAGGCCCGCCTGATGAGCCAGGCCCTGCGCAAGCTGACCGGCTCGATCTCCCGGTCCAAGACCATGGTCATCTTCATCAACCAGATCCGCATGAAGATCGGCGTCATGTACGGCAGCCCGGAGACGACCACCGGCGGCAATGCTCTGAAATTCTATGCCTCCGTCCGCCTCGACATCCGCCGCATCGGCGCCATCAAGGACCGCGATGAGGTGACCGGCAACCAGACCCGGGTCAAGGTCGTCAAGAACAAGGTGGCGCCGCCGTTCAAACAGGTCGAATTCGACATCATGTACGGCGAGGGCATTTCCAAGGTCGGCGAACTGATCGACCTCGGCGTCAAGGCCGGCGTGGTCGAGAAATCCGGCGCCTGGTTCTCCTATGATTCCCAGCGTCTCGGCCAGGGCCGCGAAAACGCCAAGAATTTCCTCAAGGAAAACCCCGAGGTCGCCACCAGAATCGAACAGGCCATTCGCGAGAATTCCGGCCTGATCGCCGAGCGTATTCTCGACGCCGCCCCTGGCGAAGACGACGACGCCGAATAACCTGTCGACTGATCTGTCTTAACGATCGTCTTGCGGATCTGTTTTGCGGATCTGTTTTGCAAGAACGCAGGCGTGAGAAGGGCCGGCTCCGAAAATGCCAAGCAGTGCCGCCGCAGCATTTTCGAACAGGTTTTGTGGAAAGGTCCCCTCTACAGGCCACCCCGCCCTTCTCGCCTGACACGCGGGACGGGAGCGCGTAACCGGTGCGTTTTGCCGGCATGCTCCCGTCCTGGCGCTGTCATTCCGGCGTCAATAATCTGCGCCGCTGGCAAACGCCGCCGCGCTGGCCTCAGTCGCCATCCGACCCGGCCCTGCACCCCCTATTTTCCCGGACCGCGCCCACTATTTTCCTTTGTCGGGAAAGCACGCTAGAACGATTGCGGTTTCCGGCGCGGGCGTTCCGTTTCCCGGACCAGCCGCACATCATGCAAACCCCCTCGGCCCACGGCCGGACCGGTATGACACCTGCATGAGGCGTGGCTCACGTTCACCACCTGGCATCATTGCCCGACACAAGGTTCGAGTTCTCCAGAATGAGCGGCGTCAACGAAATCCGGTCGACCTTTCTCGACTACTTCTCCAAGAACGGTCACGAAATCGTCCCGTCCTCCTCGCTGGTGCCGCGCAACGACCCCACCCTGATGTTCACCAACGCCGGCATGGTTCAGTTCAAGAACCTCTTCACCGGCGTCGAGAAGCGCCCCTACAAGCGCGCCACCACGGCCCAGAAAGTCGTGCGCGCCGGCGGCAAGCACAACGATCTTGACAATGTCGGCTATACCGCCCGCCACAACACCTTCTTCGAAATGCTCGGCAATTTTTCCTTCGGCGATTATTTCAAGGAAAATGCCATCGCACTGGCGTGGAAGCTGATCACCACCGAATTCGGCCTGCCGAAGGATCGCCTGCTGGTCACCGTCTATCACACCGATGACGAAGCCTTCGGCCTGTGGAAGAAGATCGCCGGCTTCAGCGACGACCGCATCATCCGCATCCCCACCAGCGACAATTTCTGGGCCATGGGCGACACCGGTCCCTGCGGCCCCTGCTCGGAAATCTTCTACGACCAGGGTCCGGACGTGCAAGGGGGCCCGCCCGGTTCTCCCGAGGAGGACGGCGACCGCTTTCTGGAATTCTGGAACCTCGTCTTCATGCAATACGAGCAGATCGCGCCCGGCGAGCGTATGCCGCTGCCGCACCCCTCGATCGATACCGGCATGGGGCTTGAGCGTATCGCCGGCATCCTGCAGGGCGTGCATTCCAATTTCGACATCGACCTGTTCCGTGCCCTGATTCGCGCCTGCGCCGAAGCAACGGGCGTCGATGCCGACGGCCCGCAACAGGCGAGCCACCGGGTCATCGCCGATCATCTGCGCGCCTCGTCCTTCCTGGTCGCGGACGGCGTCACCCCGTCGAACGAAGGCCGCGGCTACGTCCTGCGCCGCATCATGCGCCGCGCCATGCGCCACGCCCAATTGCTCGGCGCCAAAGAGCCGCTGATGTGGCGGCTGGTGCCCGCGCTGGTGCGTGAAATGGGCCGCGCCTATCCCGAACTGGTGCGAGCTGAATCACTGATCACCGACACCTTGCTGACGGAAGAAACCCGCTTCCGCACCACCCTGGCGCGCGGCCTTTCCATTCTCGACGAGGAAACGCGCACGCTTGTGCCCGGCGCCAGCCTGCCCGGCGAAACCGCCTTCAAGCTCTATGACACCTACGGCTTTCCGCTCGACCTGACCCAGGACGCGCTGCGGGCGCGCGGCATCGGCGTCGATACGGACGGTTTCAATGCGGCGATGGAGCGCCAGCGCGCCGAAGCCCGCAAGGCCTGGTCGGGTTCCGGCGAAGCGGCGACTGAAACGGTCTGGTTCGCCCTCAAGGACAGGGCCGGCGCCACCGAATTTCTCGGCTACGAGACCGAAGTCGCCGAGGGCATCGTCAGCGCCATCGTCAGCGACGGCAAGGAAGTGGCCGAACTGCCGGCCGGCCAGCGCGGCCTCGTCATCGTCAACCAGACGCCGTTCTACGGCGAATCAGGCGGCCAGACCGGCGACACCGGCGTGATCACGGCGGCGGGCCTGCGCGCCACCGTACATGATACCCACAAGAAGCTCGGCGATCTCTTCATCCACGACGTCGAGGTGCATGAAGGCACTCTGACGCCCGGCATGGCGGTCGAACTCGCCGTCGATCACGTCCGCCGCAGCGCCATTCGCGCCAATCATTCCGCCACCCACCTGCTGCACGAGGCGCTGCGTCAGGTGCTCGGCGACCACATCGCCCAGAAAGGCTCGCTGGTCGAAGATGCCCGCCTGCGCTTCGACTTTTCGCATCCAAAGCCCATCACCGATGCCGAGCTTGCCGAGATCGAGGACATCGCCAACAGGGTCGTCCTGCAGAACGAGCCGGTGGTGACGCGCATTCTCGGCGTCGAGGACGCCATCGCCTCCGGCGCTCGCGCCCTGTTCGGCGAGAAATACGGCGACGAAGTCCGCGTTGTCTCCATGGGCACCAACGAAGGCGGCGACAATGCCGGCCGCACGTTCTCCGTCGAACTGTGCGGCGGCACCCATGTCGCGCGCACCGGCGACATCGGCCTCATCACCATCGTCTCGGAAGGCGCGGTCGCGGCCGGCGTCCGCCGTGTCGAGGCCAAGACCGCCGACGGCGCCCGCCACCATCTCAACGACGAGGCCCGGCGCCTGCGCGAGATCGCGCAATTGCTGAAGACGCCGGCATCCGATGCCTCCATGAGGCTTACCGCCCTCATCGACGAGCGCCGCAAGCTCGAGCGCGAACTCACCGATGCGCGCAAGAAGCTTGCCATGGGCGGCGGCGCGTCGGGCGGCGGCGACAATGCCGTGCGCGACATCGGCGGCACCAAACTCTATGCCCGCACCGTCACCGGCGTCGAGATGAAGGATCTCAAGTCGCTGGCCGACGAGGCCAAACAGACGCTGGGCTCCGGCGTCGTCGCCATCGTCGGCGTTGCTCCTGATGGCAAGGCCGGCGTGGTCGTTGCGGTCACCAAGGATCTCACCGGCAAGGTCAATGCGGTCGATCTCGTCCGCGTCGCTTCCGAAAAGCTCGGCGGCAAGGGCGGCGGCGGCCGGCCCGACATGGCCCAGGCCGGCGGTCCTGACGGTTCGAAGGCGGATGAGGCGCTGGAGGCGATCGCCGCGGCGCTGGCCTCATAGTCTGACCAATAATTCGCAGTACTGGTGCGTTGAGATTCACGTCAGACCGCGCCGAAAATGGCGGTTCTTGAGAACCGGAGCGGAGCGTACTTAAGTACGTGAGCACCGGAAGCGCAGAGAACCGACATTTGCAGGCCGGTATCACGTGAATATCAACGCACCAGTTCCCGCATGGCGCCTTCAAGCCCGGCGATCGTCAGCGGGAACATACGGCCTTCCATCAGCGTCTTCAGCACGCCGATCGATTGCGTGTAATGCCACTGGTGTTCCGGCACCGGGTTGAGCCAGACCGCATGCGGATAGGTGCGCAGCACGCGCTCCATCCACACGGCACCCGCTTCCGGGTTGTTGTGCTCGACCGAGCCGCCCGGCATGGTGATCTCATAAGGCGACATCGCCGCATCGCCGACAAAGATCACCTTGTAGTCGTTGCCGTAGGTGTGCAGCACGTCCCAGGTCGGCGTGCGATCGGCATAGCGGCGCGCATTCTGCTTCCACACGCCCTCATAGAGGCAATTGTGGAAGTAGAAGTGCTCCATGTGCTTGAATTCGGTGCGCGCGGCGGAAAAGAGTTCTTGCACCTGCTTGATGTGCCAGTCCATCGAGCCGCCGATATCGAAGAACAGCAGCACCTTCACCGCATTGCGCCGCTCCGGCCGCATCTGCACATCGAGCCAGCCGCGATGGGCCGTTTCGCGGATCGTGCCGTCGAGATCGAGTTCGTCGGGCGCGCCCGTGCGGGCGAACTTGCGCAGCCGCCGCAGCGCGATCTTGATGTTGCGCGTGCCCAGTTCGACATCGCCGTCGAGGTCCTTGAACTCGCGCTTGTCCCACACTTTCACGGCGCGGAAATTGCGGTTCTTCTCCTGGCCGATGCGCACGCCTTCGGGATTGTAGCCATGCGCGCCATAGGGCGAGGTGCCGGCCGTGCCGATCCACTTGTTGCCGCCCTGGTGACGGCCCTTCTGCTCGCGCAGCCGTTCCCGCAAGGTCTCCATGAGCTTGTCCCAGCCCATGGCCTCGATCTCCTTCTTCTCCTCGTCGGTAAGATATTTCTCGGCCAGCTTCTTCAGCCAGTCTTCGGGGATGGCAGCCTTCTCCATCGCCTCAAGCAGGCTTTCGAGCCCCTTGAAGACGGTGCCGAACACCCGGTCGAAGCGATCGAGATTGCGCTCGTCCTTCACCAGCAGCGCCCGCGACAGATAGTAGAAATCGTCGACCGACTTGTTGGCGATATCCTTGTCGAGCGCTTCCATCAGCACGAGATATTCGCGCAGCGTGACGGGCACCTGCGCATCTTTCAAGGCGGTGAAGAAGGTAAGAAACATAGGGTGATTCTACACGATACGCCGCCTGAGTCATCCCAGGAGCCCTCATCCCGAGGAGCGCCTGAAAGGCGCGTCTCGAAGGACGGGGGCGTGTGAGAGGACTTGCAGAGCGGCGTTGTAGAGCCGTTGGCAGGCGGCGGCGTGACGCCCCCGTCCTTCGAGACGCCTGCTACGCAGGCTCCTCAGGATGAGGGCTTCTGTTGGCTCTTCATTCTCGCAACGACAGGCTCACGCCAGTTTCTTCAACCTCGGAAACAACAGTTCCGCCGCACCGCGCTCAACGCTCAGGCGCTGCTCATTATCAAAGCCGGAATAGGCGTCGAACCCCGACGTTTCCGACGCAGCAATATCCTCCGACACGTAAGGATAATCCGTGCCGAACAGAATCTGCGACGGCGGCACGAAGGCGGTCAAAGCATTGAGCGGCGCCGGATGGCCGCTGAGCGCCGTGTCGTAGAAGAATTTGCTGATATAATGCAGCGCGCCCTTGGGATAATTGCCCTGCTGCTTGGTCTTCTTGTCGAACAGCGAAATGCGGTGCGCCAGCATCGGCAGGGTGCCGCCCGCATGCGACAGGATGAACCTGATGTCCGGCAGCTTTTCCATGACGCCGTTGAAGATGAGATTGGTGGCGACCCTGGTCGTCTCGAACGGATAGTCGATCAGCATGCGCGGAATGTCCCAGCCGCGCGCCTCGGTGCCCGGCGGATAGCACGGGTGGATGAACACCACCGCCTTGCGCCGGTTCAACTCCTCATAGACCGGCCAGAAGTCCGGATGGCCGATGTAGCGCTCATCGACGCTGGTCAGAAGGCAGATGCCGTCGAGATGCAGCTCGTCATAGATGCGCCCGATCTCGGCGATCGATGCCTCGACGTCGGGCAGCGGCAGAAACGCGAAGGCGCCGAACCGGTCCGGCCGCGCCGAGACGGTCTCGGCGAGAAAGTCGTTGAACCGCCGCGCCAGTTCGCGCGTCTGGGCGATGTCGCCGTAGAAAATCCCCGGTGAGGTGAACGAGACGATGCTGGTGCCGATGCGCAGGCTGTCCATCAGGGCCAGCGATTTGTCGACCGACCATTCGGGGAAGGCCTGATAGGCGCTGCCCATGATGCCGGCTGCGCGCTGCACATCCTTGTAGAAATCCGGAAGCACGTGGTGGTGAACGTCCACGCGCTGAATCTGCGATGCCATCTGGTTCCTCCCCGGCCGCCGCCCGTCAATTGATCCAGGTCATAGAACCCGTACAATACTCGGTCAAACTGGGCCAATGAGAATAATGTCGATTTGTCAAAAAGCCGCGATCATCGCCGTTCTGGCTCTGGCACTCCCGCAGAGTGCCTGGAGCCAGTCGCGCATCGCCGCCGGGCGCGCCCTGGCCAGCGCCAACTGTTCCCGTTGTCATGCCATCGGCAAGACCGGTGCGAGCCCGAACCCGAAATCGCCACCCTTGCGCACGCTGGCCGCAAAATACCCTTTGCGAGATCTGGAAGAAGCCTTCGCAGAAGGGATCGAGGTCGGCCACGAGGGACAGGAAATGCCCGAATTCGTCCTTGAGCCCGTCGAGATCGACGCCCTGCTGGCCTATATCGGCAGCCTCAACCGCAAATAGCCGCTTGAGCCATCCTCCAGCCCTATTGCTGCTCCGCCTTGTTACGACGCCCAGATAATTCTCCAACAAACCACTCGCCATCCGCCATCGGTCGCACTAGTTTTTGTCAGCCGCTTCGGTCCATGCATGTGCGCCGGACTGGAATTTCGCGGCGTGGGGAGATATTTCATGGATGGTTTCGGCATTATCGCGACCCTGATCATCGGTGCCATTGCTGGCTGGCTGGCGGGTCTGATCGTTAGCGGCGGCGGCTTCGGCCTCCTCGGTAATATTGTTCTGGGCATTCTCGGTGCTTTCGTGGCCGGATGGATTCTGCCCAAGCTGGGCCTCTACATCGGCGGCGGTGTTATCGGGGCAATTATCAATGCCGCCATAGGTGCCGCCATCATTCTGGTGGTGATATCGCTTATCAAGCGAGCTTGACGTAGCCTGAATGTCACATGCCAGCCCTTTGATACGCCATGCGGGCGGCGCGGACGGAATAAAGGAAGCTGGAACCAGCGCATGCGCTTTGAAGGCACGAAAGACTATATCGCTACCGACGATCTGAAAATCGCCGTCAACGCGGCGATCGTTCTCGAGCGGCCGCTCCTCGTCAAGGGCGAGCCCGGCACCGGCAAGACCGTTCTGGCGGAAGAGATCGCCAGAGCGGTCGATGCGCCGCTGCTCACCTGGCACATCAAATCGACCACCAAGGCCCAGCAGGGGCTTTACGAATATGACGCCGTCTCGCGCCTGCGCGACAGCCAGCTCGGCGATGCCCGCGTCTCCGACATCGGCAATTACATCAAGCGCGGCAAGCTGTGGGAGGCTTTCGCCCATCCGCAGCGGCCCGTCCTGCTGATCGACGAGATCGACAAAGCCGACATCGAATTTCCCAACGATCTGCTGCTCGAACTCGACCGCATGGAATTCCATGTCTACGAAACCGGCGAAACGGTGCGCGCCGCCAGGCGGCCGATCGTCGTCATCACCTCCAACAACGAGAAGGAACTGCCGGACGCGTTCCTGCGCCGCTGCTTCTTCCACTATATCCGCTTCCCCGATCACGAGACGATGCAGCAGATCGTCGACGTGCATTTCCCCGGCATCAAGAAACGCCTGGTCGAAGAGGCGCTGCGCATTTTCTTCGAGGTGCGCGACGTGCCCGGGCTGAAGAAAAAGCCATCGACCTCGGAACTGCTCGACTGGCTGAAGCTCCTGCTCAACGAGGATGTCGGCGCCGAAACCCTGCGCGAGCGCGATCCCAAGAAGACCATTCCGCCACTGCACGGCGCCCTCATCAAGAACGAGCAGGACGTGCATCTGTTCGAACGCCTCGTCTTTCTCAACCGGCGGGAGCGGTAGCGGAGCATGTTGCAGCTTCTCCTTTTGCGCCATGCGAAGACCGAGCGATCTTCGCCCGACGGCGACCACGGCCGGGCCCTGACCAAACGCGGCACGGCGGATTCGGCTTTGATGGGAGCCTATCTGCACCAGCATAAACTCGTACCCGACCGTGCTCTTGTGTCCGATGCGCTGCGCACCCGGCAGACCTATGACATCGCCGCCGCTAAATTCCGCAGCAAGGTCGACGCCATGCTGGAGAACGAGATCTATCTCGCCGACAGCCTGACCCTGCTGCGCGCCATCCTGCAGACGCCCGACGACGTCAGCCGGCTGCTCGTCGTCGGGCACAATCCGGGCATCGCCGAACTGGCGCATTCCCTGAGCGCCGTCGGCGATGAAGCGGCGATCGCCGGCCTGCTCGAGAATTTTCCCACTGCCGCGCTGGCGATCATCGAATTCAATGCGCTGCGCTGGCTCGACATAGCCGACACGAAAGGCCGGCTTATGCGTTTCGTAACTGCGAAGTCACTTCGTTCCGATACGGACGGCGAAGACGAGTAGTATGTATTTAATTCACGTCAGACCGAGCCGAAAATGTCGGTTATCGAGAGCCGGCAGTTTTAATTTAAGACTTGGCGTACTTAAGTACGTGAGCACCGGAAGCGCAGAGAACCGGCATTTGCCGGTATCACGTGAATGACGGGATGCCACCATGCTTGCCGAGCTTTTTGCCATCTTCATCGCTACCGGCGCCCTTGATCAATGGCCGGCGCCGGTTCTCTACCAGCCGGTGGAACGCGCCGTCAGCAATTGGCGCTTGCAGGCGGCGCTGCATCTCGACGGCCCGGCCGAGCGCCGCGTCGGTTTCGTCACCGCCACGGCGCAGCCAGCGAACCTGCCGCGCTGCATCCGCCTCAACAATTACTGGTGCATCAAAAGCGCCCGCTGGAACGGCGAGATCGCCACCGACAACGAGGGCCATGTAGCGTTTTCCTCGGCCGACGAGGGTGCCACTGTCGCGGCTCAACTGCTGCGCCGCTATTACGTCGATTTCGGCCGCAAGAGCGCCATGGCCATCGTCTCGCGCTGGGCGCCGGCCGAATGCGGCGGCCCTGTCGTCGCCGGCCGCGGCGGCGCCAGGCGGACGCGGGCGAACCTCAACGGTCTTGCCGTGCGCGGCATCGGCAACACCCTGCGCGCTCGCTGGCTCGCCTCGCACCGGCCCGGCGGCGCCCGGCGCGGCAGCCGCGTCGCGGTCGTGCGTTCGCGCGTGCCCGACCGCGCCACGCCGATGCTACGCGCGCCTTCCATCGCCGTCGGCATGGGTGAACGCACCGCGCCTGTGGCGCTCGCGCCCGTGCGCCTCGCCTCGCTCGGCCCGTTGCCGGCGCTGGGCAAGCCGGAACCGGCAGTGCCGCTGATCGCCTGCGCCGGCGAGGCAGTGCGCATCCGCAATTACGCCGGCAGGATCATCGACGGCATCGCCGCCAGCAGCACCGACGACCTGAAGCTGTTCGACGACCAGGGCCGGCCGACGCCCAATCTGGCCCACGCCATGCTGAACATGGCCTCGGTCGAGATCGGCCCCTTCCGCGTCGAAACCAGCCTCGTGTATCGCGCGATCGACCTGCTCTCCGCCGCCCCCAGACCGGAACCCAAGGTCGATTCGAAGCCGGATTTGAAACCCAATCCGAAGACGGACTAGGGTGTGGTTGAGATTCACGTCAGACCGCGCCGAAAATGGCGGTTCTCGAGAACCGGCAGTTCTAATTTAAGACTTGGCGTACTTAAGTACGTGAGCACCGGAAGCGCAGAGAACCGGCATTTGCAGGCCGGTATCACGTGAATATCGACACAACCGCCGCTGGAACCCCGCCTTGAGCCTGCTTTCCAATCTTGCCAACGAAGCCCGCATCGCCGCCTGGAGCGTCGCCGACTATGTCACCGGATCGGGCCTGCGGCTGGGCGTCACCGGCCTGTCGCGCTCGGGCAAGACCGTGTTCATCACCGCCCTGGTGCATCACCTGCAACGCCTGGCGGGCGAAACGGCCTCGAGCGGCCAGCGCAGCTTTCCGGTGTTCCGTGTCCACGCGGAAGGCCGGCTGACCCGCGCCTTCCTCGATCCGCAGCCGGACGATGCCGTGCCGCGCTTCGCCTACGAGGATCATCTGGCCGACCTGACCGGCGGCGACAAGGGCCCCGACGAGCGCATCTGGCCGCAATCGACCCGGCGCATTTCCGAACTGCGCATCGTGCTCGAATTCGAGCGCCGCGAGGGCTGGCGCAAGGGCCCCGCGTCGCTGGCGCTCGACATCGTCGATTATCCCGGCGAATGGCTGCTCGACCTCCCGCTGCTCGCCAAGGACTACCGGCAATGGTCGCGCGAGACCCTGGAGGCCAGCGCCACGGCCGGCCGCGCCCACCTCGCCGCCGACTGGCGCGGCTTCCTCGGCACGCTCGATCCCCAGGCCAAGGCCAGCGAGGACATGGCGCGCAAGGCGGCCGACCTCTTCACCGCCTATCTGCGCGCCTGCCGCGACGACCGCTATGCGCTGTCGACCCTGCCGCCGGGCCGCTTCCTGCTGCCAGGCGACATGGAAGGCTCACCAGCCCTGACCTTCGCGCCGCTACCCGTCACCGAAAGCACGATCATCGCTTCGGGCTCGCTCGCCGCCATGATGGAGCGCCGCTACGAGGCCTATAAATCCCATGTGGTGCGGCCATTCTTCCGCGATCATTTCGCCCGGCTCGACCGCCAGATCGTGCTGGTCGACGTCCTGTCGGCCCTGAACTCCGGCCCCGCCGCCGTGCGCGATCTCGAGACCGCGATGACGGATGTGATGACGGCGTTCCGCGCCGGCCGCTCCTCGCTGCTGTCGACGATCTTCCGGCCGCGCATCGACCGCATCCTGTTCGCCGCCACCAAGGCCGATCACCTGCATCACACCAGCCACGACCGGCTGGAGGCGATCCTCGATCTCCTGGTCGAGCGCGCCATCAAGCGCGCCGAGGCGGTCGGCGCCAAGGTCGATATCATCGCGCTCGCGGCGGTGCGCGCCACGCGCGAGGCGGCCGTGCGCCACCATGGCGAAAATCTGGAAGCCATCGTCGGCATTCCCATGCGCGGCGAGGCGGTCGGCGGCGAGGTGTTCGACGGCAAGACCGAGGCAGCGATCTTTCCCGGCGAACTGCCGGCCGATCCCAAGCGCGTCTTCCGCGGCGATGGCCTGGCCCTGCCCGATGCCGACTGGCGCTTCGCCCGCTTCCGCCCGCCGATCATCGGCCCGCCGGTGGACGGCAAGCCGGCGCCGCTACCGCACATCCGCATGGATAGGGCGCTGGAGTTTTTGCTCGGGGATAAGACGGTTTAGCTGACGCAAACCTCGAAAGTATGACCGAAAATAAACGCCTGTCATTCCCGACGCGCACGCAGTGCCTATGGCATTCACACATCTCTCGCGGGCATCCGATGCACTGAATTTTCAGGTCTGGATCCCCGCTCGCGCCTGCGGCGCGTCGGGGATGACAGGACCTCAATGTCATTCCCGACGCGCGAAGCGCGAGCGGGAAACCAGACGTCGAAGCTGCATCAATGCCTATCGAAAGACGAATCTTTTCAAAGCTTCGTTCCGTCCTGCGCCTATCGCGCTCGTCATCAAGGGCCATCCCGATCCCGATTCGGCCTCCTGGATGAGTGAATCCGGTAGCACGCAGTGCGCGAGCGGGAAACCAGGAGTCAAAGACCGCAGTTGACCGTCAGGTGCCTCTGGATTCCTGCTCTGCGCTTCGCTTGGCGGCGGGCTACGTTAAACGAGCAAATCCCGCCGCCCGGACTACAGACTTACGGCGTAATCGCCACCTTCAGCACACCATCGCGCTGATGACTGAAAAGATCATAAGCCGCTTCGATGTCGTCGAGTTTGAAGCGGTGCGTCACCAGAGGCTTCAGGTCGATGCGGCCGGACGAAATCACGGACATCAATCGACGCATCCGTTCCTTGCCGCCCGGGCAAAGCGTGGTGACGATGCTCTTGTCGGCCAGCCCCGCGCCGAAGGCGCCCAGGGGAATGGTGAGGTCAGAGGAATAGACGCCGAGGCTCGACAAGATTCCGCCCGGCCGCAGTGCCTTGAGACCGTTCGCGAAGGTCGCCTGTGTGCCGAGCGCCTCGATAGCGACGTCGACGCCGCGTCCATCGGTCAGCCGCATGATCTCCTCCACCGGGTCCACCTTGGTGAAGTCGATGCAATGGTCCGCGCCCAGCCCGCGCGCGACGTTCATTCGCTCAGGCACCGCGTCGACCCCGATGATCGTCGTCGCGCCGGAAAGCTTGGCCCCGGCCACCGCGCACAGTCCGATCGGCCCCAGGGCAAAGACCACGACCGTGTCGCCGATGCGGATACGTCCGCTTTCCGCGCCCGAAAAGCCCGTCGACATGATGTCAGGGCACATCAGCACCTGCTCGTCGGTGAGTTCGTCGGGCACGGCCGCGAGGTTCGCCGTCGCATCGGGCACACAAAGGAATTCGGCCTGCGCACCGTCGATCGTATTGCCGAACCGCCAGCCGCCAAGCGCTTTGAAGCCGTGCTTCGTTCCGGCGCCGTCCTGGCTGAGACAGCCGCACAGACAGGCGTTGCTTTGTCCGCTCGGCGTGATCGCGCCGGCGATGACTCGCTGCCCCTCCTGGTAGCCCTTGACGGCCGAGCCGAGCTTTTCGATGACGCCGACCGGTTCATGCCCGATCGTCAAGCCGCGCTCGACCGGATATTCGCCTTTCAGGATGTGAACATCGGTGCCGCAGATCGTCGTCGTCGTGATGCGCACGAGAGCGTCAAGCGGACCGATTTCGGGAATGGGCTTTTCGTCGAGGACGATCCGTCCCGGCTCTACAAATACGGCGGCTTTCATCTTTTTCATCCGAAATCTCCGGATTGATGGCACGGGAAGCGCTGTCGGCTTCACCGCAATGTACGAGCCCTCCATGTCTCTTTTATTGTCGCCTTTATTCATTTTGTGCGTTGCGGCAGATCAAGGACGCCTTCGCCAGACGGCGCAGCCCAAGCCTGTGTCCGGCCCATGCTCGCGGTGCCACCATTTGACCGCAGCTTTCCCGCTCCGGCCAGATAGCGCCAAGGCGTTGTACTCTAACTATTTTATTCCAAATTCAAACGGGGCTGATGTGGCATAAAAGCAACATGTCTTTATTTCGACAAGAAACATGGGAGCCTTTTCGCCGGCCGCCAGTTGTAGCGCCGTGAACTCGCCGCGTTGCGTTGCGGGCGAAGCTGGAGGACTAGCATATGAAGCATACCCTTGGTTTGGCGGCGCTCGGCGCCGCGCTGATGACGACCACCGCCTTTGCGGCTGACCTGCCGCGCCGCTCGATGGCGCCGGCCCCCGCGCCCGTCTATGCCGTGCCTGTGTTCACCTGGGCCGGCTTCTACGTCGGTCTGAATGCCGGCGCCGGTTTCGCCAGCAACAACAATGGCAGCAACACCTACTTCCTGCCGGCCGGTTCGGTCGTCAATTCCGCCGGCACCAACGGCACCCTCTTCGTCCCGGGCGGCAACAACAATCGCAGCGGTTTCATCGGCGGCGCCCAGATCGGCTATAACTGGCAGTTCGGTTCACTGGTGGCCGGCCTCGAAACCGACTTCCAGTATGCCGACCTGAATCGCGGCAATGGCCAGTTCGCCATCCCCGCCGGCTACACCTTCGTCGGCGTTCCGGGCGCAGCCATCACCAACGGCGCGGCGGTCGTCACCAACAACGGTTCGAGCAACCAGAAGTACTTCGGTACCGTTCGTGCCCGCCTCGGTTACGCCATCGACCGCACCCTCATCTACGGTACAGCCGGTCTCGCCTACGGCGGCAGCAACTCGCGGGTCGGCTATGCGGTTGGTGGCGGTGTCGAATATGCCTTCAACAATGCCTGGAGCGCCAAGCTCGAAGCCATGTATGTCGGCTTGAACCGCGGCAACAGCAACAGCGTCGGTGGCGTCTACGACCCAGGCAACAACCTGCTGTACCTGTCGAACAACGCCCGCAGGAAGAACGACTTCGTCGTCGTCCGCGCCGGCCTCAACTACCGCTTCGGCAGCACCAGCTCCGCCCCGGTGCTGGCGCGCTACTGAGGCATGACGTCTTGATCACGAGCCCCAGTCGAAAGACTGGGGCTTTTGTGCGTCATTCAGCGCGCCGGGATCTGGATGGCTTCCTTGATCTGCGCCGCGCTCATGCGCTCCGGCAGGAACTTCATGCGCACCGCATCGTCCATGACATCGTCGATACCCGCGATGCGATAGGGATCGATCGCCGCCGGCGGCAGAAATTCCGTGAGAGCCGTTTTTGCGGCAGCCTCTGAAGAGAGGCCGGACCATTCCGTATAGGCCTTGAGGCCTTCAGGCGTCGTGGCCACCCAGTCCTGGGTTTCCTTGTAGGCGCGGATAAACCGCGCATAGACGTCCGGATTGGCTTTCAGATTGTCGGAGCGGGCGATGATGACGCGGATGGTCTGCTTGTCCATGTCGGGCGCCGCGGAGGCTTTCCAGACCAGGCGAATGTCTCCCTTCTGCAAGGCATCGAGTCCGAACGGCGCGCCGGCCCAGCCGACATCGACCTGCCCGCTCATGACAGCGGCGAACGTGCTCGGCGTCGAGCCTGTGGCCGTCATTTTAAAATTGACGCCGCTGTATTTCTGCAGCGCCATCACCGATGCATAGGCGGACGAACCGGCAGTCGAATAAGCCACCGTGTGGTTTTCCGCATCCTTCACCGATTTGATCGGCGAGTTGGCTTTCACGTACCAATAGAGCTGGCTGCCGCCGGTGAAGGATCCGCCGATGATGCGCACCGGCGCACCTTTCGAAATCGGCCCCAGCGTACCGCCAAAGCCGGTGCCTATGCCGACCTGCGCCGCACCCGAAATGACCGCCTGCAAGGTCTCGCCGGTGCCTTCCGTGTAGAGCACTTCGAGATCGAGGCCGTGCTTTTTGAAGATGCCGGCTTTCTGACCCATTTCCGGCGGAAAGGTCTCGCCGACCCCGCGCTGGCCGCCGACGGCGATTTTCAGCTTGTCTTGCGCGGCCGCCGTTTGCAGGCTCGCGACGAAACCCAAAACAGCCAGGCCTGATAGGGCAGCGCGCTGCCAGAACACGATCTTCATGGAATCCTCCCTGATTCTGCTGGCCTCTTGCGAGCCGTGCGGCATTTTAGGTCGGTTTGTGTTGCCAGGGCAATGGCAGCGGGTGGAACGTCGGCCTGCGCTCTTGACTGGGAGCGTATCGCCCCTCACCTCTACGAGCATGAGCGACAGTCCCACCGCCACCCGCCGGCCGCGCGCCTTCCGCCTTGACGGCGACGGCGCCTCCGCAGCCACGCTCGAGGAGCAGCCCGACGTCTACGCTTACGAGGCGGACGCGCCCGAGGCCGCCAACGAGGCGGTGGAATATGCCCAGCGCCACGGCATCGTCGCCCGCCGGCTGATGTCATGGAGCGGCGTCTTGTTTTCGGCGCTGAGCGGTCTGGTGACCTTGGCGCTCGGCCTCTGGTTCAACCGTCTGCTCGAGGATCTTTTCGCGCGATCGCTGACCCTGGGCTGGCTCGGCGTGGCGCTGCTCGGCCTCGCCATCATCGCCCTTCTGGTGCTGTGCGGCCGTGAAATCGCCGGCATCCTGCGCCAGCGCCATATCGCCAAACTGCATGCGGCCCTCACCGACGCCCGCGCCAGGGACGATCGCGACGCCGCCCGCGCCCAGACGGCCGTTCTCACCTCGCTCTATCTCAAACGGCCCGAGACGGCGCAGGGACGCGCGCGCGTCACCCAGGCGGCGCGCGAAATCGTCGACGGCCGCGATCTCATCGACATCGCCGAACGCGCCCTCGTGCATCCGCTCGACGCCCTGGTGCAGCGGGAGATCGCCAATGCGGCGAAGCGCGTTTCGGTCGTCACCGCCATTTCGCCGCGCGCCGTCATCGACGTGCTGTTCGTTGCAGCCCAGGCGATCCGGCTCATCCGCCGCACTGCCGAAATCTACGGCGGCAGGCCTGGCCTCCTCGGCTTCCTGCGCATCATGAAATCCGTCGGCTCGCATCTGGCGGTCACCGGCGGCATGGCGGTCGGCGATTCGCTGGTGCAGCAATTGCTCGGCCATGGGCTTGCCGCGAAACTGTCGGCGCGGCTCGGCGAAGGCGTGCTCAACGGCATGCTCACCGCACGCGTCGGTATTTCGGCCATGGCCGTCTGCCGGCCGATGCCGTTCGCGGTCGAGGACCCGCCGGGCATCAGCGATGTCGCGCCATTCCTGTTCAGCGGGAAGCCGGAGAAGAAGCCGACACCTTGAGAGTGTCGGAACGCGCGCTGCGCTTGGCCGCGACCGCGGGCTTCCGCCACCAGCGCATCAGCGCCAGCACGACGCCGGCGCCGACCACATACCATGACGGCCTGATCTTGTAGGTGAAGTCGAAATTGGCTGCGAGCAGGCGATGCACGTCGACACCCGTCGAATAGGCATAATAGCCGGCCTCGATCAGCGCGGTCGCGATGCCGCCGAGCACTGCAAGCCCAAGCAGGCTGAGCGGCGCGAACGAATGATCGCGCTTGCGCAGGAAGCGGAACCCCGCCGACAGCGCCAGCAGGCCCGCCATCAGCGCCGGCTCATAGGCATCGAGGCGGATCAGCATGAAATAATGCACCAGGCTGGCGATGGCGGCGGGATAGACCCACCAGTGCAGATTGTTCCAGCCGACGGATCCCAGCTTGCGCACGCCCCAGTCGTTCGACGTGATGCCGAGCACGATCATGATCAGCGTCGCGGCAAGTCCGACCGACAGATAGGTGCGCAGCACCATCTCCATCACGATCGGCCACCACTCGAAATCCTGCTGCCAGAACCAGAAGATCACATGGACGACCGTATAGCTGAGCGCAGTGACGCCGAGCATGCGTCGAATCGAATAGAGGCGGTTCCAGTGCGCGGTGAAACGCAAAGGCGTGATCGCGAGGGTGAGAACGAGAATCCGCATCGCCCAATCGCCGGTCTGGCGCAGGATGTCGGTGACGGGCTTCGGCGACAGCCAGCCCATCTGCCATTGCACGCCGATCCATACCGCCGGCGCGATGCAGAGCAGGAAGGCGACAAGCTTGATCAGCGGAACCCGCCCGGTACGGTCGGCGAACGGCAGCCAGGACGGAACAGTAAAATCGGCCATGCCGTGATTTTAGTGCGGTAAAGTCCGAAAGCCATCCATTTTAGCGACAGATGGCCTCACAATTGCAGTGAGCGGTTTCGTGAGTTGCGCGTCGCTGCTGTCGCAAAGGGAAAAGACCCGGCGGCACTTCCAATGCTTATGCAGGCCGCCATTTCATCCGGTAGGTCAGTCGCTGTGAGGCATTCCTGTCCTCGCCGGTCGTAACAAAGCCCTGCTTCTCATAGAAGCGGATGGCGCGAGCATTGTCCTGGTTCACCTGCAGGTCGAGGCCCGCGGGCGACAGACGCCGCGCGGCGGCCATCAGTTCCTCTGCTATGCCCGCGCCCCAGGCTTCCGGCGCCACCACGATCTGGTCGAGATAATGTGTCTTCGGATCGACGGTGACGAAGCCGGTCAAGACACCGTCGCTTTCCGCCACCGTGATCTGGGCCTGCGTCACAAGATCGTTGCGCCAGCGATCACGCCACCAGCCAAGCCGCGCGACGAAGTCGATATCGGGATAGGTCTGCTGCCAGGTGCGCAGCCACAGGGCGATCGCCGCCTCCTCGTCGGCGGCTGTATACGGGCGAAGGGTCGCGTGTGAATCAGCTTTCTTGTTGCGAATGAAGCGGATCCTTCAGTAATCGAGCTTCTTCAGTTCGGACGAGATCGCGGCGGCGGCCTCGCGCACTGCCTTGATCATCTTCGGCAGTTTGTCGTCCGTCATCCGGAATGACGGCCCGCTCGTCGTTACGCAATAGGGTGCATCGTTGCGCTCGAAGATCGGTGCGGCGATGGCGCGGATGCCTTCGTCGCGTTCCTGATCGGAATAGGCATATCCCTCCTGCACGATCTTGCGGATCGTCAGTTTCAGATCCTTCATGCTGGCGATGGTCTGCGGCGTGTATTTCGTCGGGATCATCTGCGCGAACAGGTCTTCCTGGATCGGCGCCGGTGCAAAGGCGAGGAGCACTTTGGCGCTCGCCGCACCCGGCCAGGGCAACATGGAGCCGCGGCTGTAGAGCAGCTTCACCCGATGATGGGTTTCAAGCCGTTCCAGCGCGATGGATTCAAAGCCCCGGCGCTCATAGAGGGTGACGGCTTCGCCGAAGCCGTCGTTCAACTGCTGCAGGAAGGGCGCCGCCACGCTCAGGATCGAATAGGAGGCTTTCGCAGCGCGCGCCAACGGAAACAACATCGGGCCGAGATGCCAGCTTCCGGCATTGTTTTCGACGAGCAGCGCGCGCGCCTTCAGGCTGGTGATGTAGCGATAGGTGGTGGTGCGCGGCATGTCGAAATGATCGGCGATCTCCTGCATCGTCCACACCGGCCGCTCCAGTGTGAACAGCAGCAGGATGTCGAGCGCCTTGTCGGCGGTTGAATTGGCTGCGGCGGCGCGCACGGCTTCGCCGCCGCCTGCGGGCGCTGCCGCCGATGTGCGCGTCTGCGATGCCTTCACTGCTTCCGCCTTTTCGCGAATCCGATGCTCCTGCCTACACGAGCCGATTGCGGCTGGAAAGTCCGCCTGTCCAAATATTGGTTTGACATGTCCAAATTATGGACATACGTTTCCGGCCATCGGGCGACGCGAACGATCGCCCTGTGAGGCCGCGGAGCAAGGGAGGAAGCACGGTGCGCTACGAAACAGTGCTGGTTGAGGTGAAGGACAAGATCGCCAAGGTGATCATGAATCGTCCCCAGGCCAAGAATGCGATGAACCCGCAACTGGTGCAGGACATGGCGCAGGTGCTGGAAGACCTGCGTTATGAGGACGATGTCAAAGTGCTCGTCCTGACCGGCGCCGGCGACGCTTTCTGCGCCGGCATGGATCTCAAGCAGTTCTTCTACGAGCTGAAAGGCAAGAAGCCGAAGGAATACGATCGCATCTTCCGGCTGCTGCAGGACTGGCGCGGGCGCACCCTGCGCTTCTATCCCAAGCCGACGATCGCCATGATCAACGGCTATTGCTTCGGCGGCGCCTTTCCCAATGTCGAGTGCTGCGATCTCGCCATCGCCGCCGACGAGGCGCAGTTCGGCTTGTCCGAAATCAACTTCGGGCTTTTCCCCGGCGGACAGGTTTCCAAATCGCTGGCCAATCTGTTCCGCCCGCGCGATGCCCTGCTCTACGGCATGACCGGCCGGCGCTTCGACGGCAGGAAGGCCGCCGAGATCGGCTTCGTGAACTATTCGGTGCCGCTTGCCAATCTTGAAAAAGAGGTCATGGACCTGGCGCGCGAGATCGCCGGCAAGGATGCCGATGCCCTGCGCGCCACCAAGGACGCCTATCGCCACTCCCTCGACATGGGCTGGGAGGCCGCCATCAACTACAGCGCCGCCAAGGAAAACGAACTCTACCTGCTGCAGAAGGGCGCCTGGGTCGAGAGCGGCATCGGCGACTTCATGAAGGGCCTCTACAAGCCCGGACTGGGCGGGCATGAGGACGTGCGATCGCAGCCCCCCGGCGAGTGAGACCGTCCCATGGACTTCCGATTGACCGAGGAACAGATCATCCTGCGCGACAGCACGCGCCGGATGATGGATCGCCACGCCACGCCCGATTACATCCGCCGCCTCGACCGCGAAGACGCCTATCCCGAAGACCTCTACGCCCAATGGGTGGAGATGGGCCTCCTCAGGCTGCCCTTCGCAGAAGAATTCGGCGGCCTGTCTGGTGACGGCATCGATCTCATCCTCGTTGCCGAGGAGCTCGCAGCCAAGAGCTATGACTTCTTCAGCGCCTTCGGCGCCAGCATCTTCTGCGGGCTCAACGTCGTCAGGCACGGAACGGATGAGCAAAAACAACTCTGGATTCCGCCGCTGCTGGCAGGCAAGATCAAGATGTCCATTTCCATGTCGGAGCCCGATGCGGGTTCGGACGTCGGCGCCATGCGCTGCAGCGCCGTGCGTGACGGCTCGGACTGGATCATCAACGGACAGAAGGTCTGGGCCTCGGGCGCCGGCGCGCGCAACAACGTCATCAATCTCTACGTTCGCACCGATCCGAACGCGCCCCATCGCTCGGCGCTCTCGCTCTTTCTCGTGCCCAATGACCTGCCCGGCATTACCCTGCGCAAGCTCGACATGCTCGGCCGCCGCTGCGTCGGCACGTATGAAATCTTCTTCGACAATGTCCGCGTGCCGGCCGACAATCTTATCGGCCAGGCGGGGCACGGCTGGCAGTGCATGCTGTCGGGCCTGCAGATCGAGCGCGTGACGGCGGCGGCCGGCTATTGCGGCGGCGCCCGCTCCGCCTTCGAACTGGCGCTTGACTACGCCAAGGAGCGCAAGCAGTTCGGCCGCGCCATCGGCACCAATCAGGTGATCGCCCACATGCTTGCCGATCTGCAGGCCGAGATCGAGGTGGCGCGCACCATGGTCTGGCGTGCGGGCTGGGCCATGGGGCAAGGTGACCCCGATGCGCTGCGGCTCATCACCATCGCCAAGCTGGTTGCCTCCGAAACCTATGTGAAGGCGGCGAACTGCGGCATGCAGGTGTTCGGCGGCGCCGGCTACAACATGGAATACGACATGCAGCGCCACTTCCGCGATTCACGCAGTTGCACGATCGCCGCCGGCACATCGCAGATGCAGCGCAACCTCCTGTCCGGCCTGATGGGCCTGAAGGTCCATTGACATGCGGGTTTTTAAATGAGGGTTCTGCAGGACATCCGCATTCTCGACCTGGGCAGCTTCATCACCGGACCTTTCGCGGCGATGCTGCTGGCCGAACTCGGCGCCGATGTCGTCAAGGTCGAATGGCCGGGCAAGGGCGACAAATTCCGCGCCGCCGGCGGAGGCCTCTTCAGCCCGCAGTTTCAGGCTCACAACCGCCACAAGCGCTCGATCGCCCTCGACTATTCAACCCCTGTGGGGCGCGACGTGCTGCTGCGGCTGGTGCGTCAATGCGATGTCGTCATCAGCAATTCGCGTCCCGGCGTCATGGAAAAACTGAAGGCCACCTGGGACGATCTGCGCGAGATCAATCCACGCCTGATCTATTGCTCGATCACCGGCTTTGGCCGCGACGGTCCCTATGCCAACCGCCCGGCCTTCGACAATGTCGGCCAGGCGCTGTCCGGCTGGATGAGCCGCCATCGCCGCGGCGACGATCCGCGCGTCGCCGGCCCCGCCATCGCAGACCCGATCACCAGCTATTACGCCGCCATCGGCATTTTGGGCGCGCTGCATGATCGCGACCGCACGGGGCAAGGCCGGCATGTCGAAGTCAACCTGATCGAATCGATGATCGGCCTGGCGGTGGAGCCCATCGCCTCTTACTTCGCGCGCCGCGAGCCAATCCCGGTCTACGAACGCGCTGCGACCTCGCAGGCCTATAATCTCACCTGCCGCGACGGGCGCCGCATCGGACTTCACGCATCGATGCTCGACAAGTTCTTCTTCCAGCTTTGCAGGGCCGTCGATCATCCCGAGTGGATCGACGACTATCCGACGCGCGAGCACAGGATTTCCCAATACGAACAGATTGCAGAACGCCTCAGCCAGGTCTTCGCGACCCGCGACCGGGAGGAAT
Organism: Terripilifer ovatus; assembly: GCA_029222685.1. Classification (GTDB taxonomy): domain Bacteria; phylum Pseudomonadota; class Alphaproteobacteria; order Rhizobiales; family Beijerinckiaceae; genus Terripilifer; species Terripilifer ovatus. The sequence continues at coordinate 123,090 of JARHVB010000025.1, forward strand.
GGATCAGACGGCTTGAAGAAGCCGTCGTTCCTTTCGCGCCGGAGAACGAGTTGCAGGATCTCGAGGGCGATCCGCAGATCCGCCATCTCGACGTCTTCTACGAGATCGATCATCCCAGGCATGGGAAGCTGAAGGCGCCGCGGCGGCCGATCCGGATCGGCGGCAGCCGCGAAATCACGCCGAAGCCGCCGCCCGAAGTCGGCGAGCACACGGACGTCATTCTCAACGAACTGGGCCTGTCGCCCGCCGAGATCGCATCCCTGCGGGAGCGCATGATCGTGTGACGGGAAGCAGCAACGCGTTCAAGAAGCAGCACATGGCAAGAAAAGCATTGGGGAGGGACATATGGCATTGGATCGCATCGCAATCGATCGCAGAACGTTCACGCTCGGGCTTGCTTCAAGCCTTGCCGGCGGAAGCCTCGCGCGTGCGCAGACATTTCCGTCGCAGACCATCCGCATCATCAATCCCAATGCACCCGGCGGCGTCAACGACGTTCTGGCGCGTCTCTACGCCAACGAGTTCCAGACGATCTTCGGCAAGCCGTGCATCGTCGAGAACCGGCCCGGCGCCGGCGGCGACATCGGCTTTGAAGCCGTGTCGCGGGCCGATCCCGATGGCCATACCTTGCTGATGGGCTCGATCTCTCTGACGGTGAAGCCGGCCATCACAGCCAATCTCAAGCTCGATCCGCGCAAGGATCTCAAATCGATCGCGCGTGTCGCCAGCCAGCCGATGGTGATCGTGCTGCGCCCCGACTTTCCGGCAGACACGCTCGACGGCTTCATCAAGCTGGCGAGAGAAAATCCCGGCAAGTACAGCTACGGCACGCCGGGCCATGGAACACCGCAGCACTTCGGCACCGAGATGCTCTGTTCCGAGGCGGGCATCAGGATGAAACATGTTCCCTATCGTGGCGCCGCACCCGCCATGATGGACCTGTCTTCAAGCCACATCGACTTCTACTACGGCACCGAGACAAGCGCCGGTGGCCTGATCAAGGAAGGCAAGATGAAGGCCGTTGCCGGCACCGGCCTGAAACGCCTGTCGATGTTTCCGGAGATCAAAAATCTGGTCGAACTCGGCTATCCGAAGTCGGTCATCGAAATCTGGTACGGCGTCTTCGGGCCGCCGGCTCTGCCGGCAGCCATCACCGACCAGATCGTCTCCGCCCTGAGGAAGATCGATGCCTCGCCGGACTACAAAGCAAAGCTCACCGAACTCGCCATCCTCAATTCCCTCAGCACGCCTGATGAGTTGAGCAGGCAGCTTGAGGTCGAGATCGCCCAGTGGCAGAGCGTCGCCGCGGCAGCCGGCATCAAGCCGGAATAGGATGGCCGAAGCCTGGCGCGGCTGTCATCCCCACGCCCGCGAAAGCGGGTGAGCGGGCTTCAGAAACCAGGTGACGTCGCATTGCCCTGGATTCCCGCTCTGCGCTTCGCTTGGCGGGAATGACACCAGGGTCGAATCTCTTACGCCACGCCGAGCTTCTTCTGCAGGTTGGTCGAGGACGTCGTGTACTGGAACGTCAGCTTCTTGTCGGGATAGACGTAGCGGTGCGCTTTCTGGGCGGCGAGCGCGACTTCGTGGAAGCCCGAGAGAATGAGTTTCAGCTTGCCCGGATAGGTGTTGATGTCGCCGACGGCGAAAATGCCGGGCACATTTGTCTCGAACGTCTCTGTGCCCACCGGGATCAGATTCTCGTTGAGATGAATGCCCCATTGCGCAATCGGGCCGAGCTTCATGGTGAGGCCGAAGAACGGCATCATCACATCGGCGGCAACGTCATGCGTGACATTGTCGGCGCCGCGCACCACCGCATGGGTGAGCACGCCGTCCGCGCCCTTCAGGCCCATCACCTGGCCGATCATCAGGTCCATCTTGCCGGCGGCGACCAGGTCGCGCATGCCGTTGACCGAATGCGGCGCGGCGCGGAAATCGTCGCGGCGATGCACGAGAATGATGCGCTCGGCGACCGGCTGCAGGTTGAGCGTCCAGTCGAGCGCGCTGTCGCCGCCGCCGACGATGAGAATGCGCTTGCCGCGCATCGCTTCCATCTTGCGCACGGCATAATGGATCGACTTGCCTTCATAGTCATCGATGCCGGCGATGGGCGGCTTCTTCGGCTGGAACGACCCGCCGCCCGCCGCGATGATCAGGACCTTCGCTTCGAAGACCTGTCCGGCATCGGTCGTGATGCGGAACAGCGGCGCCTCCGGCGTGCCGATCGGCTCGACGCTCTCGACCATTTCGTTGAAATGGAACTGCGGGCCGAACGGCTCGATCTGCTGCATCAGGTTGTCGACGAGACCCTGGCCCGTGACCATGGGAAACCCCGGAATGTCGTAGATCGGCTTTTCCGGATAGAGCTCGGCGCACTGGCCGCCCGGCTTGCCGAGAATGTCGATGAGATGGCATTTGATGTCGAGCAGGCCGAGTTCGAACACGGCGAACAGGCCCACCGGGCCCGCGCCAACAATCACTGCGTCGGTCTTGATCACTTCGCTCATCACTGAATCCTTGCAACGGGCATCGCCGTTGGTTTGCCGCTGGCCCGGTCATTGGCACGAAGCCCAACGGCCTCTCAAGCCGAAAAACAGAAACGATAACTGTCCGGAAAGCGGCTGCTGCTGGCGCAGACCTATTTCAACGGAATAATTTTGTAAAGCAGATTTAAATACATATATTTTATGTATTTAAATGGATCAGCATCCCCCGTGCGCCGTGCGCCGGGAAGCAACCGCCGCGGCTAGCCCTGCTTCTCCGGAGTCGAGACAACCAGGCCGTCGAGGTCCGCCGTCACCTTGATCTGGCAGGACAGCCGCGAGCCGGGCCGCACGTCATAGGCGAAATCGAGCATGTCTTCTTCCATCTGCTCGGGCTTCGGCAGTTTCGCGATCCAAGCGTCGTCGACATAGACATGACAGGTGGCGCAGGCGCAGGCCCCGCCGCATTCCGCATCAATGCCCGGAATATTGTTGCGGATCGCCGTTTCCATCACGGTGGAGCCGATTTCGGCGTCGATGGTCTGGGATTTGCCGGTGCTGTCGTTGAAGGTGATGTTGGGCATGAACCGCGCGCGCCTGTAACTGGAAAAATAAAAGCGCCGGAGGACCGGCGCGGCTTCCTAAACAATCCTGGCGGATTTGGCGAGAGCTGATCGTCAGCAACAGTGCAGTATAATTCTCTTTATTATAGGGGGACCACAGATCAGGAATCCGCCAGCAGCCCCCGGATCGCCTTGCGGGCAACATCGACGGCTGCGATCAGCGCGTCGCGCGCCACCCCGATCTGGCTGTCGTCGCGGGTCGAAGCCAGCACATTTTCATAATGTTGCGCCGCATTGGCGACAATGCCGGCGCCGATCGCCCGGGCCGATCCCTTCAGCGTGTGCGAGAGGTCATGGCGCCAGCGCCGGTCGGCACTGCCGGTATCGGCGGCCAGCCGTGCGGCAATCTGCGCGGCCTGGCGATCGAACAGTTGCAGCAGTTCGATTTCGAGCCCCCGGTCGCCGAGCGTCTGCCGGGAAAGGTGAACGAGATCGATCGGCCGGTCTGTCCCGATGCCGGATTCATTAGGCATGTTTTCAATATCGGGGCGACGCAGCGCGGAAGTATTCATTGTCTTGTCCATTTATTGGGACCCGGCGTATCGGCAGCCTGCGGGAAGCAGAATGCTCCGGTCCGATCCATAGCCGATGAATTCAAAGCACTGAATTTCAGTGTTAGTTAAGATGGTAAAGGTCGCGTTAACGCTGTTTGGCATTCACCCGCCGGGCTGGTTTCAATCCGCGTGCGGTCGCTGTACATTACTAATTGGTTAATGCGTATGCGTAGAGTTCCGAGGCCCATGTGGGACCTGCGCGTGCAATCGACTGAAAAGTCGAAAAATGCGAAGCGAGAGGCATACAGATGGCCACGAAACCTAAGGCTCAGGATCCCGCCGAAGCGGCTCTTTCGGCGATCGAGCAAGCCCTGAACCTCGGCGAGTTGAATTCCGACGCCCAATCCGACAGCGCGTCCAGCGCTCCTCCGGTTAACGGCGAGACGAAGGCCTCTTCCGCCCAGCCCGCCTCCAGGGACCCGGCAAAAGGTCCGAAACTCGAAACCGCAAAGCCGGAAACTGCGGCCGGCAACCCCGCCTTCAACCTTGACCATCCCGCGCGGATGCCGTCCGTCGATGAAAACGAACTCAAACTGCCGCGCGTCGAGTCGCCGGCAGCCGAGCTTGCCGGCCCGGCCGTCGCTGCCCGGGCCCCCGCCTCGCGCGCCCCCGCGGCCGACGCGCAGCCCGGCCCGCGCGCGCCGGCCAATGACGACCGCCAGTCGGTCGGCCAGATTCTCCAGTCGCTTCAGGCGCGCCCCAGCCGCACGCCGTTCACCCTGGCGCTCATTGGCTCGCTGGTCTGGCTCGCCGGCGCCGCCGCCTATCTTTATTCACTCTCCAGGGCCGGAGAATTGTCCTCGATGTCCAACGCCCATGGCGCGATTTTCGCGCTGGCGGCAGTAGGCCCGGTGCTCTTCTTCCTGATTGCCGGCATTCTCATCCGCCGCGCCCAGGAAATGCGCCTGACCGCCAACGCCATGTCGCAGGTGGTGATGCGGCTCGCCCAACCCGAAACCTTCGCCACCGAAAATGTGGTGACCTTGTCGCAGGCGATCCGCCGCGAGGTCGCCTCCATGGGCGATGGCATCGAGCGCGCCCTGGCGCGCGCCAGCGAACTCGAAACCATCATGCGGTCCGAGGTTTCCAACCTCGAGCGCTCCTACACCGACAATGAACGGCGCATCCGCTCGCTGGTCGATGAACTCGCCTCCGAACGCGAGGCCATCGTCGGCAATGCCGAAAGAGTCCGCGTCGCCATTGCCGGGGCGCACGACAGCCTGTCGAAGGAGCTTGAATCGGCCGGCACGCTCATCGCCGATGCCGTGAACGACGCCGGTTCGCGGGTCACCAATTCGCTCGGCGCCAAGGCCGAGGAAATCAACCTGACGCTCGGACGCACGGGCGACGACGTGACCCACCGGCTGACGACCGCCTCGGACCAGATTACCACGTCCCTGTCGGCGCTCGGCGAGAACATCGTCACCACCATCGGCAGCCACGGCGCCAGCATCGTCACCAGCCTGACCGAGACCGGCGACAGCGTCACCTACAAGTTCACCTCGGCCTCCGACCAGATTTCCACCTCCCTGTCCGCGCTCGGCGACACCATCGGCAGCCACGGCGCCAATATCGTCGCCAGCCTGTCCCAGACCGGGGACCAGGTCACCGAAAAATTCACCGTCGCTTCCGACCAGATCTCCACCTCCCTGTCCGCGCTCGGCGAGAACATCGTCGAAACCATCGGCAGCCATGGCGCCAACATCGTCCAGAGCCTGTCCGAGACAGGCGACAGCGTGACCTACAAGTTCACCTCGGCCTCCGACCAGATTTCCACCTCCCTGTCCGCGCTCGGTGACACCATCGGCAGCCACGGCGCCAACATCGTCCAGAGCCTGTCCGAGACAGGCGACAGCGTCACCGCAAGGTTCACCGCGGCATCCGACCAGATTTCCACGTCGCTCTCCTCTCTCGGCGAGAACATTGTCGAGACGATCGGCAGCCACGGCTCGAATATCGTCAACAGCCTGGCCTACACGGGCGACAACGTCACCCAGCAACTGACCTCGGCATCCGACCAGATCACGACCTCGCTGTCTTCATTGAGCGAGAACATTGTCGAGCGGATCGGCAGCCACGGCTCGAATATCGTCAACAGCCTCTCCGAAACCGGTGAGGGCGTGGCGCGCCGCCTGACGGATTCTTCCGATCAGATCTCGGCATCGCTGGCGTCCCTTGGGCAATCCGTCGTCGATCAGATCGGCGGCTACGGCGACAACATCGTCGCGCGCCTGACCGAGACTGGCGACAGCGTCACCAGCCGCCTGACTTATTCGTCCGACCAGGTGACGCATTCGATCAATACGATCGGCGATGCAATCGTCGGTCGGATCGGTGAGCACTCGACGAGCGTCCTGACCCATCTGACCGAAACCAGCAGTCAGTTCGCCCGCCAGTTCAGCGAGACCACGGAGCATTTGAGCGGCTCCCTGGCGCAACAGCTGAGCAGTGTCGACCAGCAGTTGAAATCCACCGGCGAAGCGCTGGTGATGGATATCGCCATTCGCGGCAAGGAAGCAGCCCAGCAGATCGAAGAGATCGGCACCAGCATCAGCGACAAGATCTCCTCTCGCAGCGAACATCTGATCGTCACCCTGGAGTCCACCGCAAACCGCATGGACGAGACCGTGAGCGTTCACGGCCCGGCCCTCGAACAGGCCTTGGCGGCGACGGGCGAGCGCATGAGCGAACTGCTGAACGAGCGCACCCAGGCAGCCTACGAACTGTTCCACAATGCCGGGCACGAAATTGCCACGCGTCTCGAACAGCACCAGGCGCTGGTGCGCGATCAGCTTGAAGCGCACACCGGCGACCTGCACAGCCGCTTTACGGTGACCGCCTCGGAAGCCATTGCCGCAGTCGCCATGCACGGCGATCGCATCAACGAATCGCTGATCGAGCGCCTCAACGCGTTCGAGCAGATGGTGCTGTCGCACGGCAACGATCTCGCCTCGCAGATCGGCGCCCATTCGGATCGCTTCACCGGCGCGGTGAATGAGAAACTACTGGCGGTCGAAGCCGCCTTCAACGGCCATGCCGGCGTCTTCACCGAACAACTGACACAGCGCGCCGCCGAGACCGCCGAACTGCTCGGCCAGAAAGTGCGCGAGTTCGACAGCAGCGCCAACGCCCGCGCTTATGAACTGGCGCAATCGCTCGAGCACCACATCCGCAATTTCTCCGATGTCGCCGAATTGCGCACCAGCGAGCTTGCGAGCCAGATCCAGTCCGGCACCCGCGAGCTTGCCGACGTTGCCGAAACACGCACCAACGATCTCGCCGGCAAAATCGAGACCGTCACGCGGGCACTCTCGGAAATGGCGGAAACGCGGACGACCGAGGCCGTACAGAAGATTGCGCTCGGCACCCGCGCCTTCCAGCAGATCGCCGAAAAGCGCATTGCCGATGTGGCCGAACAGCTCGCCATCGGCGCCCGTTCGCTCGACGAAGTGGCGAAGGCCCGCACCACCCAGCTGATCGAGCAGATCGAAGTCGGCACCCGCTCGCTCGACGATGTCGCCCAAGCCCGTACCGCGCAACTGATCCAGCAAATCGAAGTCGGCACCCGGTCGCTCGATGACGTCGCCCAGGCCCGCACCGCGCAACTGGTCGAGCATATGGAAGCCGGTACCCGCTCGCTCGACGACGTCGCCCAGGCCCGTACCGCGCAACTGATCCAGCAGATCGAAGTCGGCACCCGGTCGCTCGATGACGTTGCCCAGGCCCGCACCGCGCAACTGGTCGAGCATATGGAAACCGGCACCCGTGCGCTCGATGAGGTCGCCCAGGCCCGCACCGCGCAACTGGTCGAGCATATGGAAGCCGGCACCCGTGCGCTCGATGAGGTCGCCCAGGCCCGCACCGCCCATCTGATCCAGCAGATCGAAGTCGGCGCCCGTTCGCTCGACGACGTCGCCCAGGCCCGCACCACCGGCCTGATCGAACAGTTGCAGGTCAGCACCAGCGCGCTGGAACATGTTGCCGAAAGCCGCACAAATGACATGGTGCAGAAGATCCATTCCGGAACCCGTGCCCTCGAGATCGTCGCCGAGAACCGCACGCGCGACATCGTCGAGAAAATCGAAGCAACGGTGCGCAGCCTGGAAGATCTCGCCCATACCCGGACAAACGACATCGTCGCGCAATTGCAAGCTGGAACGGAAGCACTCGGCGCCATGGCCCATGTCCGCCTGAGCGAACTGACCGAAGGCCTGGACGACCGCACCCGCGCCTTCGATGAAATTGCGACGAACCGCACGTTGCAGATCATCTCCGCCCTCGACGATCAGATCAGGTCCTACGAGGAGAAGGCGACCGCCAAGACGGTGCAGGTGTCCGGCACCATCGAAGGCCTTGTCGGCCGGATCGACAGCAGCCTCGACGCCCGCGCCAAGTCGATTAACGAATCGCTCACACGCAACGCATTGGAAGTGGCGCGCGTCGTCTCGGAAGGCGCCAAGCAAATCAATGCCGCGCTCGATCCGAGAGCGATCGAGGAAAGCCTCACCGCGCGTATCGGCGACATCAACAACCTGCTCTCCGAGCGCAGCCGCGAATTGCACGAGACGCTGGCCGATCGCAGCGGCGAATTGCATACGCTGTTCGAAACCAAGGGGCCGCTGCTTGTCGAGCTCCTGTCGGCGCGCGGCAGCGAAGTCGCCCGCCAGGTCGCCATGGCCGGCGAGCTCGTCAGCGAGACGATCGACCAGCGCGGCGCGGCCATCATCGACAGCCTCGGCTCGCGCCAGTTGCAGCTCACCAGCGCCATCGACAAATCCTCGTCGGACCTGCGCCTGGCCATCGAGTCGAGCGCCGGCGAATCCGTCAATTCCCTGGTCCACGCCAATGCCAACATCCGCAGCGAAATGTCGGCCGTTCTCGACGCATTGTCGAAAGCCAACGGGTCGCTCGACCAGATCCTCAACAATGCCGGCCAGAATCTCGGCAATGTGGAGAGCGCCCTGACCAGCAGGGTCAGGGAATTCCAGACTGCGCTCGCTACCATCTCCACCCAGGTGATGACCTTGACCCAGAACTCGGCGCAGACGATCGAAAGCGCCGATTCGCTCGCTATGCGTCTCGAGCGCCAGAATCTCGAGCTCTCCACCACGGCCTCCGAACTGGCCCGCACCCAGGTGCAGCTCGACCAGACGCTCGACGCGCGCCAGAAAGCGCTCGACCGCCTCGTCACCATGGTCCACTCGCGCACCGAGGATTTCGAAACGGTCACCCGTTCGTTCACCGCCCTGGTGGAGGAATCCTTCAAGAAAGCCGAGGCCCGCGCCAGGGAGATCGGTACGTTGCTCTCCGATGAGACCCAGGCGGTGACCGATCTGATCGGCAATCAGTTCGAGCAGGTCCGCGACACCACCGGCAAGGAGCGTGAGCGCACCGCAGCCGCCCTGCGCGCGGCCTACGACCAGGCGAATGCCGAGATGAGCCAGATCTTCTCGGGCTCGATCGAGAAGTTCAAGGAATCGACCGCGCAGATGCAGGCGATGACGGCGGACATCCAGCGCGAGCTCGACGCCACCCGCGAGGAATTGCGTCGCGGCGCGCTCGAGCTGCCGCGCGAAGCCTCGGAGCAGACATCGGCCATGCGCCGCGTCATCTCCGAGCAGATCAAGGCCCTCAACGAGCTGACCGACATCGTCGCCAGGTCCGGACGCACCTACGACGTCGTCGAACCGCGGCGCCCCGAGCCCGCCCGCGAGCCTGCACGGCCCGAGCCGGCGCGGACGGAGCCGTTCCGCATCGAACAGCCACGTCAGGCCGCGCCCCGGCCGACGCCGCCGGCGGCCCCGGCACTGCGTGAAGAGCCGCAGCCGACGCCGCCGCCCGCGCAACGCCCGCGCGCGCCGCAGCCGCCCGCCACCCCCTCGGCGGCCCAGCGTCCTTCGGCGACGGCCACCGGCGACAATCGAAACGGCTGGTTGTCGGACCTGCTGGCGCGGGCTTCCCGCGACGACACGCCCACGCCGCCGGCGCCGCGCGTCATCGCCGCCGGGCCGCCTCCGGCACCGACGCGCCCGCAACAGCGACCCGCCGATTCGCTGGACGCGATCTCGCACGACATCGCACGCATGGTCGACCATGACGCCGTGGCCGCCCTGTGGGACCGCTACTACCGCGGCGACCAGAACATCTTCTCGCGCCGGCTCTATACCTCGGCCGGCCAGCAGACCTTTGACGAAATCCGCCGCCGCTATCGCGACGACCGGGAATTCCATGACACGGTCGATCGCTACATGCAGGAATTCGAACGCCTGCTGTCCGAGATCGGCCGCGAGGATCGTGACGGCTCGCTGACGCGCTCCTATCTCACCTCGGATACGGGCAAGGTCTATACGATGTTCGCCCACGCCGCCGAGCGTTACGAAGCGATCTGAGCGAGCGTCCTGACCACACAAAAGGCGCGGGAAAATTCCCGTGCCTTTTTTGTTGGCAATGTCGGGGCGTCATTGCCGACAAGTGAAGCGCAGAGCGGAGATCCAGAGCAACGTGACGGCTCTTGGCCACTGGTTTCCCGCCCGCGCCTGGCGCGTCGGGAATGACAAGCGCTACATAGCCAGCGAAGCCCAGCCGACGATCTCGCGCATCACCTGGCCCAGCGCCTGGTCGAGCGCCGCCGAGGCCCGGGCGCCGTCGCTGGCCGAGGCCGGCACCTGCGCGGTAAATATCCGCGCAGCGGAGATGCGGCCACTGCGCTCGCCGACCAGTTTGGCCGAGATTTCAACAACCGCTTGGCTGGTCGTGACATCGATTTCAAAACGGCGCAGCTCCCACGTCAGCACATAGTCGGCGACGAGCCGGTCGCCGGACCGGCCGACCGAGCGCAGCAATTTGCCGTTTTCGAAACTCTGCACCAGCCGCGATTGCAGCAATCGCGGCAGCCGGTCGCTCCATTGCGCGCCGGTCAGAAAGGCGACCTGCTCCGGGCTCGTGCGCACGACGATGCGGTCGGATTCGAGCGGCGAAATGGCGGTCGGCTCGGCAACCACCAGTTGCCCCCGCCCCGCCTTGCCGCGCGCACCTGAGGCCGCGCTCAGATCGAACGTCGCGGGCGCCGACCCGCCGCACCCGGCGACGGCCAGGGACAGGAGCGCCACGAAGGAAAGCTGGGTTGCCAGAGGGAGAGGAGATCCCGCACGGCGATAACGAGCCAACACACTGGACCTCGGCAAACGCTACTCCCGACAACTGCTAAGACAGACGGTTAAGTCGCGGCGCGAGCGAGCCGCGGTTTCGATCAGAATACAACATAGTAAGCAACAACGTAACCGCCACGCGAAAAGCTCCGCGCGCCGGCCGAAAGCCCCGCGATATCCACCGCTAGTGGCTTATCTGCCACTATATTCGGGTATGGACGGCTTGCTGCCGAAAAGCAGCTGCTGCGGGTTCTTTTCCAGAGACCGCAAGGTCCGGTTCACCTCTTCAAGCGTCTTACGGCCGTCGACCGCCAGCGCCTCGTACTGGCGCAGCCCCGGTCCGGTGAACCGGTTGATGCCGACCGTCAGCTCCTTGGTGCGAATATCGAGATTGTCCGCCAGTTTGCGGATCGATTTTGCCGCATCGCCGATTTCCGCCATCAGCCCCTTGCTGTCGCCGTTGCTGAGAAAGCCGTCAAGACTGGCGAGCAGCTTGTCGAACTTGTCCGCCGAATTGTTGAGCTTGGCCGAAATCTGATCGGCATTGGCCACGATCGAGCGGACGCGCTGCGGATCCACCGCCTTTACCCGGTCGTCCAGATTCGCGATCAGCGGCTTGATGGTCGTACCGACATCGCTCATCGCCGACATGAAAGACTTCACGCCGTCCGAATTGTCGGCCAGCGCCTTTGAAAAGGTCTCGACATTCTTGACGGTGCTGGCGATCGGCCCGGTATTCTCGGCCAGCAATTTGTCGGCCTTGTCGAGGATGCCGTCCAGGCGGCCGGACAGGCGCTGCACGGTCTCCATGATGTTCTGCAGTTCCGAACGGTCGGCGTTGATCGTCGCCGGCTGATTGTCGGAACTGACCAGGGCGGCGGCGCTGGCCGAACCGCCGGTCAGGGCGATGGCCGCGACGCCGGTGAGGCCCTGGTATTCGAGGCGCGCGCCGGTATCGACCTTGACCGGCGTGCGGGCGCTGACGGTGATCAGCGCCACCACCTGAGTCGGATCGTCCGGCTTCAGCTGGACCTGCACCACCTCGCCGACGCGCACGCCGTTGAACAGCACCTGCGAGCCCCGCGACAGGCCGGAAACGGAAGTCGTGAACAAAACCTGATAGTTAACGCGCCCCTCCGACGTCGAGGCGCGGGAAAACCAGAACACGAACAGGAAGCCGGCGGCGATAACCGCCAGCGTGAATATTCCGATCAGGGCGTAATTGGCTCTCGTTTCCATCGTCCGATCCGTTCTGCAGACAGATAGATAGCGTCTTCCAGGCTGGTTTCCAACTTGCCGCTTCGTGACACGACTGGATGCCGTCCGCCGTCCCTAGCGGTTCATCCGTTCGGCCCGTATGCCGTGGAAGTAGGATTGCAGCCAGGGATGCTGCGATTGCAGCAATTCCTTGATCGGCCCCTCCGCCGCCACCTTGCCGTCGGCCAGGGCGGCGATGCGGTCGCAGATCGAATACAGGCTGTCGAGATCGTGGGTCACCATGAAGACCGTCAACCCAAGAGTCTTCTGCAGGGTGCCGATCAGCTCGTCGAACTCCGCCGCGCCGATCGGATCGAGCCCGGACGTCGGCTCGTCCAGGAACAGGATTTCAGGATCAAGCGCCAGCGCCCGCGCCAGCGCCGCCCGCTTGATCATGCCGCCGGACAGTTCGGAGGGAAATTTGTGTGCTGCATCAGGATTGAGCCCGACCATTTCGATCTTCAGCATCGCAAGCTCGTCCATCAGTGCCTGCGACAGATGCAGATATTCGCGCATCGGCACCTGGATGTTCTGCAGCACCGTCAATCCCGAGAACAGGGCACCGTGCTGGAACAGCACGCCCCAGCGGCGTTCCAGCGCCCGATGTTCCTCGCGCGACAGTTTGTCGAGATTTTCGCCGAAGACCTCGATGGTGCCGGACCACTTCTTGACCAATCCCAGGATCGCCCGCGTCAGCACCGATTTACCGGTGCCCGATCCGCCGACGAAGCCCAGAACCTCGCCGCGCCGCACGTCGAGATCGAGATCCCTGAGAACGACCTTTTCACCGAAACCGACGGTGACGCCGCGGACCTTGATCGCAACGTCATTTTCAGCCGGTATTGCGCCATTGCCCGTCTCCGGGCGCACCGGCACAACCTTCGGCATCGGGACCTTGTCAGCGGAATCGCGTATCGCCATCGGTTTCCTCAATATCTGATCGCAGCGAAGAACATCGCGAACAGGCCGTCGACGAAAATCACCATGAAGATCGACTTCACGACCGACCCCGTCACTTGCCGGCCCAGCGATTCCGCCGAGCCCTGCACCGCGAAGCCTTCGATCACCGCGATCATGCCGATCATCAGCGCCATGAACGGCGCCTTAATGAGACCAACCATGAATGTGTTCATGCCGATGGCGTTCTGCAAACGCGCCGCAAAAATCTCCGGGGACATGTCGCCATAGACCCAGGCAACCAGCATGCCGCCGAAAATCGCCGCAAGATCGGCGAGAAACGTCAATATTGGCAGCGAAATGATCAACGCGAGAATGCGCGGCAGGACAAGCACTTCGATCGGGTCGAGCCCCATGACGCGCAGGGCGTCGATCTCCTCGCGCATTTTCATCGAGCCGAGTTCGGCCGTGATCGCCGAACCGGAACGGCCCGCCATCATGATCGATGTCAGCAGCACCGCAAGTTCGCGCAGCACCAGAATGCCGATGAGGTCGACGACGAAGGCCGAGGCGCCGAAACGCGCGAACTGGAAGATACCCTGTTGCGCGACGATACATCCGACCAGAAAGTTGATCAGCAGGATGATCGGCAAGGCACGAAACGCGAAACTCTCGATGTGATAGACGACCGAGGTGAAGCGAAACCGCCGCGGGCTCACCATCGCCAGCAGCAGCACGCCGACGACTTCGCCGAGAAAGGCAATGCCGGCGAAAATATCCTTGCCGGCGTCGACGACGCTTTGGCCGATATCGACAAGCAGATCGATCAGCGGATGCGTGCTGCGCGCCCGGGCATCCTCGAACGTCCGATAATGCGCTTCCTGCAAAAGAATATCATAATCGGGTTTGCTGCCTTCCAGGGTCGCGGCCGCTCCCGCTGTTTCAAACCCAACGCGCGCACGGTCGATCAGCCAGGCGCCGGCCGTGTCGAGCTTGTCGATCTGCGAAAGATCCAGCGTCACATTCTGCGCGCCGTTCGCAGCCTTCGCGATGCCGCGCGCGGCAGCCTCCATCGGCGCGCTTTTTTGGACGGTCCATATGCCGGACAAGGCGATGTGCACGCCAGTACCCGACTTCCGGCTTTCGACGTGAGGTTCTTCGGCCATCAATGCTTGTCCGTGAAAATCCGGCGCGACTGCCATGCGCGCCTTTGCGCCGCCATGGTCGCCTACTTACGTTGCAGAAAAAACGAAGTCGAGAACGCGGCCTCGGGCATGTTCATTCCATCACCGCCGCCTTGAGTATGCAGACCATGGTCGCATGGGCGGCGTGGGCGGAAACATTGCGGATCGTATGCGGCCGGTCGCAGCGATAGCGCAGGGTGTCGCCGGCCCTGGCGGTTTCGACAATACCCGCCACCTCGACCTCGAGTTCGCCCTCCAGCACCGACAGACACTCCACCGACCCGCGCTGATGCGCCTCGGATTCGAGCACGCCGCCGGGTGCCGCGTGAAAATCGTACCATTGCAGCCATTCCACTGTCTTGATCCAGCCGGTGATGGCCAGCCGGCATTTGCCGTCGTCGGACACCAGGATGGGCGTGTCGCCCTTGGTCGAGGTTTCCAGGAACGGCTCGTCCTCGGCGGTCTGCAGCACGCGCTCGATCGACACGTCGAGGGCCTGCGACAGCCGCCAGATCGTCGCGAGGGTGGGATTGGTCTCGTTGCGTTCGATCTGGCTGATGATCGATTTGGCGACGCCGGATTGTTCCGAGAGCTCGGAGAGCGAAAGGTTATAGGCCTTGCGCAGGCGCTGCACGGTCTTGCCCATCTGGCCGGTCAGGGCCTGCGCGCCCGCCGCCAGCGTCTTCTGCCTGTCGCGTCCCTCGATGCCCATCAACGTACCCACATGACTATAGCGTTTTCCGATCCCCGGATCGGAAAGATGCATCTAGCTTCTTGGATGAATGCATTTCCTTCACGCGAACCGGTGCCCACTTCGCTTGAAAATGCGCTCGTCTGACGTTTGGCATATTATCCGATTTTGTTCGAAATACAGAACAAAATGGGCCATGGCGTTTTCCGATCCCATGAATCGGAAAGACGGGTCCAGCTTTTAAAAACGCGCGATCACGCCGTCGCCATCGCGCGCCGGAGCCGGTTTTCGTGCAGCGCGACGGCAAGACCTGCCGCAACCACCAAAAGCGCCCCGGCGATCACCGCATGGGAGGGCGTCTCGCCAAAGAAAACCAGGCCGATGGCGACTGCGAACAGCAGCGAGGAATAGTCGAACACGGCGAGGATCGAGGCATCCGCATAGCGATAGCCCTGGGTCATGAAGATCTGCCCGACACCGCCGAAAACGCCGATCAGGATCAGCGGCAGCCAGTCCTGCGCCGGGGGCCACACCCAGGCCTGCGCGCTCAGGAAATCGCCCAGGACCCAGGCGTGGGGCCAGAACAGCGCCGCGATCAGCAGCAGCGCACTCGCCAGCGTCGTCGTCGCCTGGAAATAAAAGGTGATGGCGCCGGTATCCTCGGTCATCGTCAGGCGCCGGGTCTGGATCATGGCGAAGGACACCAGCACGGCGCCGGTGAAGGCGAAAGTCGCCCCGGTCGCGCTGCGGACCGGCCCCTCGCCGCCAGCCATCAGATGCTCGCCAAGGATGATCATGACACCGAGGAAGCCGACGCTGACCGCACCCCAGCGGAACGCCGAGATTTTCTCGCTGAGGAAAATGCCGGCAAGCGGGACGATCATCAGCGGCGCCACATAGCCGATCGCCGTCACGTCGGCGATCGGCAGCAGGCCATAGGAAGCAAACAGGCAGAACATGCTGCCGATGCCCGCGAACGATCGGATGAGATGTCCGCCCGGCCGCGCCGTATGCAGCGCACGCGGAAAATCGCCGCGCATCAAAAGCCAGATCACCAGCGGCACGAGCGCGAAGGCCGAGCGGAAGAACACGAGTTCGGCAACGGGATAATTGCTATAGGCCTTGCCGAGCGCCAGCATCACCGAAAACATGCCGGTGGAGATCAGTTTCAGGCCAATGCCGAGCAGCGTGCTAGAAGGCGCTGGGATATGCGCCTCCGTCGATCAGCATGTTCTGACCGGTGATATAGCCGGCGTGGGCGCTGGCAAGAAACGCGCAAAGCTTGCCGAATTCTTCCGGATTGCCGAAGCGCTTCGCCGGGATCGATTGACGCCGGGCCGATTGCAGATCGTCGTAGCTGACGCCGCGCATTTTCGCCTGCGCCGCACCGGCCGATTTCAGCCGGTCGGTATCGAAGGCGCCGGGCAGGATATTGTTGATCGTCACATTCGACTCGGCGACCTGCCGCGCAACGCCCGACAGGAACGAGGTCAGGCCGGCGCGCGCGCCGGACGACAGGTCGAGGCCGGTCATCGGCATTTTCACCGAGCCGGAGGTGATGTTGATGATGCGGCCGAAGCGCCGTTCGATCATGCCGTCGATGACCTGCTGCACGAGCAGGATCGGCGTCATCATGTTGGCGTCGAGGCCCTCGACCATGGCATCGCGGCTGAGCTGGCGGAAATCCTTCGGCGGCGGCCCGGAATTATTGTTGACGAGAATATCGGCCGACGGACAGGCAGCCAGCAGCGCCGCACGCCCGGCCTCGCTGCCGACATCGCCGGCAACCGCGATGACCTTCGCGCCAGTGGCCTTGGCAATCTCATCGGCGGCGGCGGCAAGCTTCGCTTCGTCGCGGCCGTTGATGATCACTTCGCAGCCGGCCTCGGCCAGCGCAGTGGCGCACGCACGGCCAAGGCCGCGGCTCGACGCGCAAACGAGCGCCTTACGGCCGGCAATTCCCAGATCCATATCCGTCCTCCGAAAAACGCCGCACCATCGCGCGCACGGGAGCCTGCCGCAACCCACAATTCCGCAAATCAGTTCAGCCTGTCACAAATACCGTTGCAGTGTCGCTATTTCTTCACATTGCACAACGACACGGCCGCGAAAATATGCGGCGATTTCGCAATTTGCGGATTGCATTTTTTCGCGCTGCAACAGATAAGAGACCAAGTCAGTCGATGGCGTCGGTTGCGTCGTGTTCACCCATTCGCGCAAGCGAATTTCGGGCTGCGAAATCAAAAAATCACTTCAACAATGCAGACGGTTCGACATGCGTCGGACCGTGAGCGCTGATCTATTGCAGGAGCCAAATGCGCCGCGCCGACTACTTTCTGGCCGTCCTTTCCGCCGGCGGAAAAGCCAGAATCTTCTCACCCGTGCAACTTCAGTTCCTGTTCTTCATGATCGACAGGGACATCCCGCATCTGATCGGCGGCGTACGTTTCAGTTTCACCGAAATGGACCATGGACCGTTCGACCACGGGCTCTATGACGAGATCGACGACCTCGCCTATCGCGGCCTGCTGTCGATCAGCCGCAACGGCATATCGCATGCCAGCTACCGGCTGACGGCGGAAGGTTTCCAGCGCGGTTCGATTGCGCTGGCCCTGCTCATCGGCAATGCCGCCGAGGTGGTGCGTGAGAAAGTCGAGATCGTCGGCCGCCATCATTCGTTGCGGCTGCTGCAGCTGGCGCGATCAAGCTACGGCTTCGGCAGCGCGTCGAACGCCGCCTGAAACAGCGGCTCAATAAAACAGCCGAGCCCGCGCCCTGTCCTCGAGCGCGTCGATGGCCGCGAGGCTCGTTATGCTCGCAAGGCGCGGTTCGATCTCAATTGGAACCAGCGCCGGCGCTGTCTCATCATCCGACACTTCTTCGTCGTCGTGGCCGGCGGCAGCTTCGTCTTGTAAAGCCAGCCCGCGCGTTTCCATGAGATTGCGCAAGGCGCGCGATTGGGCCTCGATCTGCGCACAAGCGCGTTCGTCGAATCCGCGTTCGCGCAAGTTCCAGGCGATTTCGCTCAAACGTTCCTGAATGGCGGCGACGGCCGCACTCATCTCCGGTCCGGCCAAGGCAGCGGGCTGTTCCCGATGCTTGTCCTGCTCGCTGGCCAGCAAGGTCCGCTCGATCCGCGTCACCGCCTCAAGCAGTTTGGCGGTCTCTGCCGCCCGCATGCGGCGTGCATATTCGGCGAGAAACCAGCGCCCGCGCGCCGTTTCCATCACCGCGGCCTCGATGGCCTCGAAGTCATGGGTGGCCTCGAAGTCCTGGGGAGCGGGCAGCGATTGCACCGCCGGCAGAGTTGCAGCCATATCCGTTCCGTGCAGCGCGAATCAATCAGCGCCCAGTTTCGCCGCCGCGCCGCCGATTGCAAGTTGCAGCCCGTTTCGCCAGCTATTTGGTGGCTTTCGGCGGCCCTTCCCGTGCCGGCAGTGATTTCAGATACTCCGCCATGGCGTCGCGGTCCGGCTTGGTGATCTGGCTCATATTCTTCACCACCGATCCCATCGACCCCGAAACGCTGTCCGCCTCCGGCGTCAGGCCGGTCGCCAGCACCTCGCTGATGTCCGCCTTACTCCAGGATTTGATGCCGTTCTCCGACTGGGTGATGTTTGGCACCCGGCCCTTGCCGTCCGGATCGGGACCGCCGGCGAAGCGCTGCGCCGGGACGATAGCGCCCAGGACATTGCGCGGCGAATGGCATTCGGCGCAATGGCCCAGGGCCTCGACGAGATAGTGGCCGCGGTTCCATTCCGGCGTCCGGCCCGGATCGTTGACGACTGGCGCGGGGCTGAAGAACAGCAGCTTCCACAGGCCGAGGCCGCGACGGATATTGAAGGGAAATGGCAGGTCGTGTCCGCGCGCCTTGCCCGCCACCGGCGCGAGGGTGCGCAGGAACGTCATCAGGTCGCGCACGTCGTCGACCTTCATGCCCGCATAGCTGGTATAGGGGAACGCCGGATAATAATGCGACCCGCCCGGCGAGACGCCGGTCATCATCGCATTGGCCAGATCGGCGACGGTCCAGCTGCCGATGCCGTCGGTCGGATGGGACGAAATATTGGGCGTGTAGAAGGAGCCGAACGGTGACGGCATTTCGACGCCGCCGCCTAGTTTCAGGCGATCCTCCTGGCCTGGCGTCGCATGGCACGACGCGCAGCCGCCGGCGTAAAAGACCTGGCGGCCGCGCTCGACATCCCCACCCTCGTCGAGGGATTTGTCGCCGGCGGCAAACAGCGGCCGCGGAGCCGAGAGGAACCAGCCGGCGATTGCAGCAATCACACCCAATATGACGATGATCCCGAGCAGCCTGCGCATGTTCGTTCCTTATTGGGATGTACCCGATCATGCCACGGCCCGGCCGATCTCAAAACACGAAGAGGGCGGCCGACGCCGCCCTCCGGTTTCAAAATTTCAGGCCGGCGGCGGCGCCTGAGGCCGCAGCCTAATTCTTGCGGATCCGATAGGTATCGTGACAGGCATCACAGGCGCCGTTGATCGCCGTGGCCGCCACCTTCAGCTGGTCGAGCGATTTCGGCTTGCCCTGCACGTCTTGCATGACCTTGACCATGTTCGCAGCCTTCGCATCGAAATCGGCGCGCGCCTCCCAGACTTTCGGCGAGGCCACGTACCGCGACCCCTGCGATTCCTTGCCTTTGTCGCTGGCCGGGAAGGCAGCGGATATTTTTGCAGCCGAGGCGCCGAGATCGCGGAGAATCTCGTCCACCTTCGCCTGATCGTAAGGCGCGTCGCCTTTGACCATCGAATTCAGGTTCCGATACACGAGGGTTCCCTGCTGGCGCATCAGGACGGTCGACTGAAGCAATTCGCTTTGCGCCATGACCGAACCCGCCGCAGCAAACGCAGTCGCCAGAACTCCACCGGCAATCCAAAACTTTCTCATCAAAAGCTCCCTTCAAGCTTCGTCAAACATGTCGGCAATGCCCGGATTCTAACCGAAATTCCTGGTACCTCGCCAAACAGGTCGTGATCCCGGGTCAACAGTTCGTGATGGTCGGAGGATGCGCCGCCAAGTCCCGGCCAAGCTGACAACGGCGCCTACTGGTGCAGGGTTGCAACCATCTCCATATAATTTGCCAGGAGGACGACCAATGTTCGATGAAACCCCTCGTTTTTTACTGGATGAAACCTCGGATGCGCCGGAGCAGGCTGCGTCCACCCCCAACGCGCAGACTGACGACACTCTGCTCGACGCCTATTCGATGACCGTCTCGCAGGCGGCAGCGCATGTTAGCCCGGCCGTGGTGCGCCTCGACATTCGCGACGCCAACCAGCGCCGGATGGGCTCCGGCTCAGGCGTCATCGTCTCGCCTGATGGATTGATTCTCACCAACAGCCATGTGGTGGCGTCCGCCCGTTCAGCCGCCATCACCACGCCCGACGGCAGCCATTACGTGGCGCGCATTCTGGCGCGCGATCCCGATACCGACCTGGCCTTGGCACGCATCGAGGCCGACGTCCGCCTGCCGCATGCGAAACTGGGTGATTCCAGGCAATTGCGGCCGGGCCAGATCGCCATAGCCATCGGCAATCCGCTCGGCTTCGACACCACGGTGACCGCCGGCGTCGTGTCCGCGCTCGGCCGCTCCCTGCGCTCGACCTCGGGCCGTATGATCGACGACGTCATTCAGACGGACGCGGCGCTCAACCCGGGCAATTCCGGCGGCGCGCTGGTGTCCTCGAAGGGCGAGGTGATCGGCATCAATACGGCGATCATCTCCGGCGCGCAGGGCATCTGTTTCGCCGTCGCCGCCAACACGGCGAATTTCGTGCTCGGCGAGATGATCCGCCACGGCCGGGTCCGCCGCGCCTGGATCGGCGTCGGCGCCGGCACCATACCGCTGCCGCGCCGGGCGGTGCTGCGCCTCGGCCTGGCCCAGCAGACCGCCTCAATGATCACCTCCGTCGAGCCGGGCTCGCCCGCCGCCGAAGCCGGCCTGATGTCGGGCGACATGGTCATCGCGGTCGACGGACAGCCGGTGGCCGGGACGGAGGATCTGGTCCGCCTGCTCGACGCAGACCGGATCGGCAAGACCCATTCCCGTCGACTTCATGCGCAATTCGCAGAGCCGCCGGCTGTGGATCGCGCCAGTGGAAAGAAGCGCGGCGTAACAGCCGGTTACAAGTGGCAGCAAGCCCACCGGAACAACTGAGGTGTACGAAGCCGCAATCTCTCAACCGTCATGGCCGGCCTTGTGCCGGCCACCCACGCCGCGGTGCGCATCAGGATGGAAAGAAAGGCCTCTGACTTCGGCTACTTTTGCAGCAATGCGGCAGCGTTACCGCGTGGGTGCCCGCGACAAGCGCGGGCATGACGCGATGGGCTGGCTGCGGCCTAACGCCGCCAGCCTCTTAGGTTTCGACCGGCTCCCCGGCTGCATCCCAGGCCAGCATGCCGCCGCCGAAATGGGTGGTGATGTCGCCGCGCCCAGCCTTCTGCGCCTGTTCCAGGGCCAGCAGGGTGCGGCGGCCGGAGCGGCACGACAGCACCACACGCTTGCCCGGCTCGCTCGGCAGCGCGGCGGGGTTGAAAGTGGACAGCGGGTGGAAAATCGCGCCGGGGATATGCCCCGCCTCGTATTCGTTGGCTTCACGGACATCGACGAGGATCATGCTGCCGTCGGCGAGGCCCTTTTTCAACTCATCGAGGTCAACGTTCTCGACAATCGGACCACTCATGGAACTCCCCCAAACTACGACAAAAACCGCGAAATCACGCTCCCTGTCCATACCAGTCCGGGCCATATATCTGCAACCGGAATGCTTTTCAGGCCGGCAGCAGGGACAGCAGGGCAAACAGCGCCGCGCCCATGCCGAGCAGGATGAAAGGGTGCGTTCTCGGCCGCCAGGTCAGCATGGCGGCGACCGCCGCCGCCGTGCCCCAGGCGAGAGGCCCCGCATCGGCCAGGCGGAAGATCGCCAGGGCGCCGGCAAACATCAGCCCGGTGCCGATCGGCGCCAGACCCTCTTCGAGCGCGTGGTGCCAGGCGCGGCCGCGATAGCGCGACCAGACCCGCGCGACGCCGACGCACAGGATCGACGAGGGCACGAACATGGCGAGCGTCGCCACCAGCGCGCCGCTCCACCCCGCCACCTTCCAGCCGATCAGGGTCGACAGCATCGAGCCCGGCCCCGGCGCGACCCGGGCGATGGCGAACAATTCGATGAACTCGCGCGCGCTCAGCCAGTGGCGGACGTCGACCGATTCGTGCTGCAGCGGCGCGAAGATCGCAGGTCCCCCGCCGATGGCGACCAGCGAGAATGGCACCAGCACGGCGACGAGCGCCAGATAGGGCGCGAAGAACCCGTTGTTGTCATCCATGTGCGGATCTTCTCGGCCAGACGGAGGCGATCGACAGCGGCGCGATGACCAGCACCACGGGAACGAGCGGCCAGTGCAGGATGCCGACGGCGATGAAGGTCGCCAGCATGGCGATAGTCGGGCCGATGCGCCGCACTACCCGCGTGGCGCCGACGATGCCGATGCGCAGGTTGAGCCCGACGGCAGCGGCAGCCACGCCATCGACGGCACCATGCAGAACCGGAATCTGGGAAATCGTGCCATAGGCCAGCAGGACGAGAATGCACAGCACCATCGGCCCGCCGATCATGGCGCTGAGCGCCACCGCCGCACCGGGTATGCCGCGCAGGCGGTTGCCGACGAAGACCGCAAGATTGGTGACATTGGCGCCGGGCAGGACCTGCGCCAGCGCGATGCCGGCCAGCACCTCATCGTCGGTCATCCACCTGTGCCGTTGCACCACCTCGCGGTGGATCCAGCCGCTCAGCCCGCCGCCGAAACTGAAAAAGCCGATCCAGAAGAACGTCTTTAGGATCGCGCTCAGCGGTATCGGCGGCGTCGGAGTGTGAGCCGGAGACGTGGGAGCCGGAATGGATGTCATACGCGCCGAGAGATGGAGATTGCGAGATAACGAAACGGACTTTTATTGCGCCGTTGGAAGCGGAAGTGGGCTACCGAAGCCCTCATCCTGAGGAGCCTGCGCAGCAGGCGTCTCGAAGGCAAACTATGTCTTGAAGAACTGCGGCGTGAGAGAGAATCACGACGAGCCTACTTGCGTCAGGCTTGCTTGCTCAAAACTGTCCACGATATCGGCTTTCATGAGCGAATCCCGGCGTTGCGGCTGACGCCCCCCGTCCTTCGAGACGCGCCCTCCGGGCGCTCCTCAGGATGAGGGCTTCTGTTGGCGTTCGTTGTTCTTCGATTAGTTCCGTTACGCCTCGAAATCGCAGGGCGCAAGCCGGCCTGTTCCGCGTTATTCGACGATCAGACAGCGAAAATCGTTGACGTTGGTCAGTGTCGGCCCGGTCACCACCAGGTCGCCGAGCGATGAGAAAAAACTCCAGGCGTCGTTGTTCTCGAGATAGGCCGCCGGATCGAGACCGAGCGCTGCGGCGCGGCTCAACGTGTCCGGGCCGATCATAGCTCCGGCGCTGTCTTCGACGCCGTCGATGCCATCCGTATCGCCGGCCAGCGCATGCATGCCGGCCTGTCCCTTCAGCGCGATGGCGAGCGCCAGTAGGTATTCCACATTGCGCCCGCCGCGCCCCTTGCCGCGCACCGTCACCGTCGTCTCGCCGCCCGACAGCAGCACGCAGGGCTTTTTATAATTCTGCGCATCGGCGGCAACACGCAGCGCCAGCGCCGCATGCTCGCGCGCCACATCCCGCGCCTCGCCCTCGATGGCATCGCCGAGACTGACCGGGAACAACCCGGCTTTGCGCGCCACCTCGGCCGCCGCCTCAAGCGATCTCCGCGGCGTCGCGATCATGATCGTCTGCGCCTGCGCCAGCCGCGGATCGCCGGGCTTCGGCGTCTCGTTCTCTCCCGCTTCGAGCATGCGGGCGAGGCCCGGCGGTATGTCGATGCGATAGCGCCGCAGGATCGCCAGCGCCTCGGCGCTTGTCGTCGGATCGGCGACGGTCGGCCCCGAGGCCACCACCGCCGGATCGTCGCCCGGCACGTCGGAGATCACCAGCGTGACGATGCGCGCCGGCCAGGCTGCGGCGGCGAGCCGGCCACCCTTGATGGCGGAGAGATGCTTGCGCACCGTGTTCATCTCGCCGATCGGCGCGCCGCTTTTCAGCAGGGCGGAATTGATGGCCTGCTTGTCTTCCAGGGTCAGACCCGGCGCCGGCAGCGCCAGCAGGGCAGAGCCCCCGCCCGAGATCAGGCAGATCACCAGATCGTCGGCGCTGAGCCCTTGCACCTTGTCGAGAATACGCTGCGCGGCGGCACGCCCGGCCGCATCCGGCACCGGATGCGCCGCCTCGACGACCTCTATGCGCGAGCGGGCCAGGCCATGAGAAAGCCCATGCCCGTAGCGCGTCACCACCAGCCCTTCGAGCACACCCTTCCAATGATCCTCGACCGCCTTCGCCATGCTCGCCGCAGCCTTGCCGGCGCCGACGACAATGGTGCGGCCACGCGGCGGCGACGGCAGATGCGGCGGCACGGCCAAGGCGGGGTCCGCGGCGGCGATGGCGGCGCGGAACATCGCATCCATGAGCTTTCGTCTGTCGGTCAAATCTTCGTCTCCGAACGCTCGGTGAACGGCCTGCATGCGGCTGAGCTATGATGGTCGAAACTTATCTTGATATATTGCGACCAGCCTCATTGCATAGCGGGACGAGAATGAACAAGCAAATTGCAACGCAAATCATAGCCTGCGCGGTGGCGATGGATGAACCCATCGGGAACATGCACGCTCTCATCGAACAGATGGAAGAAGACGAAGTCAAAGAGCGCTTCAAGAAGGCCGTCGGCGATCTGATGGGTATATTATTTCTCAATATCGTCCGGCCGATCGAAACCCTCTACCCCGATCTCAATCCGGACTTGTAATCGGCCGGCCGACACAAACCTCCGCGGACAGCGCTTGCTTGCCGAACCCAAATATCGCCGGAGTAATTCAAGGTTATCAGGCTTCTTTCCATAAGGTCACGCAATGCACGGACGATGTCCGAGACCTTCGATTGCCCTTGAGCGCGCCGGCTTTGGCGCTTATGGGTAGCCGCGCTTCGGATTGAACAAACCTCGTCAGGAATGAAATGAAAACATATCGCCTCATGGTTGCGGACGTCGACTCGCCCTCGTATTTCGTCGCGACGGCGGCGGTGAAACTCGGTTTCTTCAAGCAGGAAGGCGTCGACGTCGAGTTCGTTCCCGAATACGGCGCGAAGCACGGGCCCGAGCAGTTGCGCGATGGCAGGATTCATTTCTTCGGCGGGCCGGCCTTCGCCGCGACGCGGGCTTTCCCCGCGTGGAAAGGCGCTAAACTGCTCTGCGCACTGGCGCAGAACTCCTATTGGTTCATGGGCGTGCGCAAGGACCTCGATATCCCGCGCGGCGACATCAAGGCCTTGAAGGGGCTGCGCATCTCATCCTCGTTTGCCTTCCCCCGCACGGCGCTGCGCCACATGCTGGTGGAAGCCGGCATGGACATGGACCACGACGAAATACGCATCGTCGAGAGCCTGCCGACCACATCCGAATGGCATAGCCGCGACGGCGTCAGCGCCATCAAGGAAAACCATGCCGACGGCTTCTGGGGCAACGGCATGCGGTTGGCGCTGGCCGAAAAGGCGGGTCTCGCCAAGGTGCATCTCGACCTTCGCCGCGGCGATGGGCCATCGGGCGCGCATCGCTACAATTTCGCGGCGCTGACGGCCACCGATGCTCTGATCGAGAAGGAGCCCGAAGTCGCGGCCGCGGCCGTGCGCGCCATCGTCGCGACGCAGAAGGCGCTGCAGGCCGATCCATCGCTGGCGAAGAAAGTCGGCGACGAGCTGTTTCCGGGCGAAGACGAAGCCGTTCTCATGCCTGTCCTGATCGCCCGAGATGCGCCGTTCTATGACGCCACCATCACGCAGGAGGTCGTGGACGGCCTGAACAAATTCGCCATCGCAAACGGGTTGATCGAAAAGCCGCTAGCCTTCGATGAGATCGTCGCCGCCCGGTTCAGCTCTCTTTGGAAGAGCTGACAGCGCCTGCACGGCCGCACGCATATTGTGCGTGCGGCCCACGACATTTTACCGTCGCTGGCGCACGGCATCGGCGCAGAAAATCAGCGCCCCTGATACCACCATCCCTGCCGCCCTATTAGGCTTGACTTGGAACCGCCTATAACTAGGTTGGCGGCAAATCGGCTGCCCTTCAGGCGGCTGGCGGCGCGTTTGCCCCGCATAACAACAGGATAGGGTATGGGACGCTTCAGGGTGACCGTCGACACCGGCGGCACGTTTTCCGATTTCGTTTACGTGGATGAAGACAGCCGGGCGGTCACCATCGCCAAAGTGCCCTCGACGCCAGACGATCCCTCGCGCGCCATCCTCGCCGGCGTCGACCTTTTGATCGCCAAGGGTGTCGATCCCGCCGACATCCGTTATTTCTGCCACGGCACCACGGTCGGCACAAATGCGCTCCTCGAAGGCAAGGGCGTGCGCACCGGCCTCATCGTCACCGAGGGCTTTCGCGGCATCTACGAGGTGCAGGAGCAATCGCGCCCGCACGGCGCGCAGATTTTCGATATCTTCTACGACAAGCCGGCCATGCTGGTGCCCCAGAGCCGCACCGGCGAGGCGCACGAACGCGTCTCATTCGAGGGCGAAATCCTCATCCCCCTTGATGAAGAAAAGATCCGCGCGACGTTGCGCCAGTTGAAGGGCAAGGAGATCGTCTCGCTCGCCGTCTGCCTGCTGTTCTCGTTCCTGACGCCCCAGCACGAGCGGCGCATCCGCGAGATCGCGCTGGAGGAAATGCCCGACTGCAGCGTCTCGCTCTCGAGCGAGATCGTGCCGCAGATCCGCGAGTACTACCGGCTGTCGACCACCGTCATCAACGCCTACCTGCAGCCCATCCTGGCGCGCTACATCGACAATCTGGAAGGCCGTCTTGTCGGGGCCGGCATTGTGACGCCGCAAAAATACATCATGCAGTCGAACGGCGGCATGTCGACCTTCGCCGCCACCGCGAAGAAGGCCGTCGCCACGGTGCTCTCCGGCCCCGCCGGCGGCATCGTCGCCAGCATGCAGGCCTGCCGCACCACGCCCTATAACAATCTCATCACCTTCGACATGGGCGGCACCTCCTGCGATGTGGCTCTGATCAAGGATGGCGAACCCTCCATCGCCAGCCGTGGCAAGATCGACGGGCGCGACATCGCCCTGCCGATGATCGAGATCAACACGGTGAGCGCTGGCGGCGGCACCCTGGCGCGCACCGACAAGTTCGGCACGCTCGAAGTCGGTCCGCAGAGCGCCGGCGCGCAGCCGGGCCCCGCCTGCTACGGGCGCGGCGGCACGCAGCCGACGATCACCGAT
Source organism: Terripilifer ovatus (assembly GCA_029222685.1). Lineage (GTDB taxonomy): Bacteria > Pseudomonadota > Alphaproteobacteria > Rhizobiales > Beijerinckiaceae > Terripilifer > Terripilifer ovatus. Next base: position 150,296 of record JARHVB010000025.1, read on the forward strand.
TGCAACCTGGCGCTCGGCTATCTCGGCGAGGACAATTTTCTGGGCGGCCAGATGAAGCTCGATCGCTCCGCCGCGCGCGAGGCGATCGACAGGCACGTGGCGAAGCCGCTCGGCATCGACACCGAGACGGCGGCCGAAGGCGTCGTGCGCATCATCAACGTCAAGATGCAGGAGGCCATCAAGGCCATCTCCACCATGCGTGGCCACGACCTGCGCGATTTCATGCTGCTCGCCTTCGGCGGCGCCGGCCCCCTGCATGCGGGCGCCATGGCGCAGGCGCTCGGCATGGCCGGCGTCATCGTGCCGCTCTACCCCGGCGTCTATTCGGCCATGGGTCTCGTCATGTCCGACGTCAAACATGATTACATCCGCTCGCGCCTGACGCCTTTGGCGCGCCTGACCGAGGCGGATATCAACGCTGTCTTCACAGAACTGGCAAAAGATGCGCGAAGCGAATTGCAGGACGAAGGCTTTGCCATGGAGAGCATCGTGCTCGAAGCCTCGCTCGACTTGCGCTATGCGGGACAGGGCTATGAGGTCACCCTGCCCTGCGACCTAGAACTGGCCACGGGCGGCATCGCTCGCCTGCGTGCCGATTTCGATGCGCGCCACAAGGAGATGTTCGGCCATACCGCGCCGGATGAGGCGGTCGAGATCGTCTCCTATCGCCTGCGCGGCGTCGGCCGCGTGCCGCCGGTCGACCTGCCGAAGTATCAGCCGCAAGGTGTGAGCCTCGCCGATGCGCTGCGCGAGACGCGGCAGGCGCGCTTCGACGGCAGGCTGCTCGATTGCCCCGTGTACCAGCGCGAACGTCTCGACGTCGGCATCAGCTTCGACGGTCCCGCCGTCGTCGACCAGCTCGATTGCACCACCATCGTCTTCCCCGGCCAGCACGCCAAAGTCGACGAATATCGCAACATCATCATCACAGCGAAAAGCTGACTTGGAGCTTGATATGGCAGAGGCCCAAACCAAAGCGCCGGTGGATGCGATCGAACTCGAGATCATGCGCGCCAGCCTCGAAGGCATCGTGCTGGAAATGCAGAACTCGCTGTTCCGCACCGGCTATTCCACCATCGTGCGCGAATCCCAGGACGCCTCCTGCGCCATCATGAACGCCAAGGGCGAAGTGGTGGCGCAGCATGTGGTGCTGCCGCTGCACATCGGCTCCTTCCCCGCCTGCTGCAACGCCGTGCTCGAAGCCTATGCAGGCGACATCCAGGAAGGCGACGCCTGGCTCATCAACCATCCCTACCAGGGCGGCAGCCCGCATGCGCCCGACATGGCGGTGATCACGCCGGCCTTCTTCGACGGCGAACTGATCGGCTTCTGCGCCTCCATCGCCCACAAGAGCGACATCGGCGGCCCGGTGCCGGGCTCCTGCTCGGGCCAGGCACGCGAAGTGTTCAACGAAGGCCTGCACCTGCCGGCCGTGCGCTACCAGCGCGGCTACCAGCGCAATCTCGAGATCGAGCGCATCATCGCCGCCAATTCGCGCACACCGGAACTGGTGCTGGGCGACATCCGCGGCCAGCTCGGCTCCGCTCGCCTCGGCGAGGAACGCCTGCTCGAGCTCACGAAGAAATTCGGCCGCGCCAGGACGCTCTCCTATTTCGCACGGCTGCTCGAACTGGCGGAAACCCGCATGCGCGCCGCCATCGCCACCTGGAACGATGGCCGCTACGAGGCCGAGCGTTTTGTCGACGACGACGGCATCGAGGCCGGCAAGCCGGTGCGCATCCACGTCGTCGTCGAGAAGAAGGGCGACAACATCACCTTCGACTTCTCCGGCTCCGCCGACCAGACGCGCGGCCCCGCCAACATCCGCCCGCCGGTTATCCGCGGCGCCTGTTCCTATTGCCTCATCGCGCTCGCCGATCCCAACACCTTCGTCAACAGCGGGCTGATGAACGCCTTCAACATCGTAGTGCGCGAAGGCAGCGTCATGAACCCGCGCTTTCCCGCGCCCGTCAACACCTATAACCCGACCGTGCATGCGCTGGTGGAAGCCCTGTTCGCGGCGCTCACCGACATCGTGCCGCAGAAGGCCCGCGCCGATGGCTGCGGCAGCCGCTCGATCATTCTCGGCGGCCGCAGCACCAACACCGGCAAGGGCTATGTGCAATATGAGATCCTCGGCGGCGGCGCCGGGGCGCGGGCCACCAAGGACGGCATGTCCGGCTCGTCCATCAACCAGAGCAATGCCAAGATCGCGCCCATCGAAATCATCGAAAGCGAATTCGCCACCAGGGTGCAGCGCTTCGAACTGATTCCCGATTCCGGCGGCGCCGGGCAGTTCCGTGGCGGCCTCGGCATCCGCCGCGAATACATCAACCTCGCCGATGCGCGCTTCTCGATCCGCTCGACCAAGCACGTCATCGCGCCCAACGGCCTGCGCGGCGGCGGCAAGGGCCGCACCGGCGACATCACCATCAACCCCGGCCGCGAGGACGAAAAGCACCTGCCGACGCGCTATGCCGACTATCCGCTCAAAGGCAACGACACCTTCCGCCTCGACACGCCAGGCGGCGGTGGCCTCGGCGATGCGGCGAAGCGCGATCCCGCCAGCGTGCTGCGCGATATCGAGGAAGGCTATGTGACGCCGGAGCGGGCGCTGAGCGACTACAAGGTCGTTCTGCGCCAGAGCGACAAAGGCTATGACATCGACGAGGCGGCGACCGCCAAATTGCGCGGCGCGAACTGAACACCAACCAACGGGAAGCCCTGACATGAAACTCACCAATCAAGTCGCCATCATCACCGGCGCCGGCCGCAACATCGGCGAAGACACGGCGAAACTCTTCGCCAGGGAAGGCGCTTCCGTCGCCGTCGTCGATCTCGACAAGACGCGCGGCGACAAGGTCGCGGCCGAGATCAATGCGGCCGGCGGCAAGGCAAAGGCCTTCGTCTGCGATGTCGCCAAGGAAGAAGACATCATCAAATGCGTCAACGATGTTGTCGCCGCCTTCGGCCGCCTCGACATCCTCGTCAACAATGCCGCGATTTCCGACAACAAGAACATGTTCGACATCACCACGGAAGAGTGGAACCGCGTGCTCGCGATCACGCTCACGGCGCCGTTCCTGTTCTCGAAACATGCCGCCAAGGCGATGATCGCCGCTGGCCACGGCGGCAAGATCGTGCTCGTATCTTCGACGTCGGGCTATTACGGTCGCGACCGCGCCATCGCCTATACGTCAGCCAAGGGCGGCGTCATCAACCTGTCGCGCTCGCTCTCCGTCCAGCTCGCACCGCACAAGATCAGGGTCAATTCCGTGGTGCCCAACAAGATCGGCTCGCCCGTCGGCAAGGAAGAGTTCGATCCGACGCGCCCCGTCGTCAACCTCGCCGGCAGGCCCGGCCTGCCGATCGACCTCGCCCGCGCGGTGCTGTTTCTCGTCTCGGATGAATCGGAGTTCATCGTCGGCGCCGAGCTGTTTGTTGATGGTGGTTGTTCGGTGCTGATGCCGGGGAATAGCTGAGCAGCTAAGGGGCTGTCATTCCCGACGCGCCGCAGGCGCGAGCGGGAATCCAGGAGCCAAGGGCCGCACATTGCGCCATCACGTTGCCCCTGGATTCCCGCTCTGCGCTGCGCTTGGCGGGAATGACACCAAGGCTGCGGCCTCTTATCACTTCCAAATCACTCTGACATCCACGGCACACACGCCTTGCGGGCGCACCATCAGCGGATTGATCTCGATGTCGGCGATCTTGTCGCGATGGTCGAGATAGAACGCCGCCAGACTTTCGACCGCCTTCTCCAGCGCCGCACGGTCGCCGCGCGCCTGGCCGCGAAAGCCGCTGATGAGGCGCTGCAGCTTCAGCCCGTCGATCATCGATGAAGCCTCGCCCTCGGCAAGCGGCAGCAGTTTCAGCGCCGCATCCTGCACCAGCTCCACCAGCACACCGCCGGAGCCGACGAGAAGCATCGGGCCGTAGAGCGCGTCCTCGCGCGCGCCGACGATGGCCTCATGGCCCGATACCATTTCCTGCACGAGAAAGCCGTCGATGCGCGCCGACGGATACACCTGCCAGGCCGAGGCCGTGAGCTTTTCGGCCGCGGCCGCCACAGCCGCCGCACTGCGCAGGTTGAGCGCGACGCCCCCGGCTTCGGTCTTGTGCAGGATGTCGCGCGACTGGATTTTCAGAGCGACGGGAAAGCCGATTTCCTGCGCCGCCAGCACGGCGCAGGCGGCATCCTTGACGACGCGGCTCCTGGGGCCCTGGATGCCATAGCGCGCCAGGCTCGCATCGAGCGTCTCGGCCGTGAGATCGCTTTTACGATCTTCCACCGTCGCCGGCGCCTTGCCGCTGCGCAGCGCATGAAACCACAGCGCATTGAGCGCGCGGCAGGTCGCCGGCAGTCCCTGCAGGAAGGGGAAGCCGACCTTGTCCTGCATCGCCACCGCCTCCGGGCCCATGTGATAGGCCATGCGGGCGAAGCCGACGATCGGCTTGTCGGTCGCGCCCACCATCTTGATGAGCGCTTCCGCATCGGGCCAGGCGTCGAGCATCGGCGGCAGCTGGCCGGCCCAGGCCAGCATGTCCACATTGGGATCGCGCGCGACGACGTCGCACAGTTCGGCCGCCTTGGTGATCGTCGAGGGAATGCCCACGTCCAGCGGGTTCTTCGGCTTGATCTCGCCCTGCATGAACGGCCGGATGCCGGCGTTCGTCTCCTCGGTGAAGACGGCCAGCGGCGAGCCTTCCTGTTCGACGCAATCATAGAGCAGATCGACCGTGCCGCCCGATGTGGTGACCCAGCCGATACGCGGCCCCTTCGGCACGCGGCCGCTCTGGAACGCCAGCGTCGTCTCCACCAGATCGTCGAGTGTCGCGCAATTGATGATGCCGTAGCGGTCGCACATGGCGAGATAGCTGGCATAGTCGCCGGCGATGGCGCCGGTATGCGAGGCCGCCGCGCTCGCGGATTTCTCCGTGGCGCCCGTCTTGATCGCGATGATCGGCTTGCCCGCCGCCAGCGCGCGCGCCGCCGCACGCATGAACATTTTCGGCCGGCGGATGCCTTCGATGAAGAGAACGATCTGCTTCGTCTCTTCGTCATCGACCATGAAGTTCACGAAATCGGCAAGATCGAGATCGAGCTCGTTGCCCGACGAGACGCCGTAAGAGAACCGCAATCCACGCATGGCGCCCGTCGTCATGAAGAACTGCAAGGTGCCGCCCGACTGGAACACGCAGGCCACCGGCCCTGGCGCCAGGCGCGCCAGCGACGGATTGGGATAGGCGAACAGCTTTTCGCGATAGCTGAAGCCGCCCATGCAATTGGGGCCGGAGACCCGAAGCCCCGATCTCGCGACCGTCGCGCGCACCTGATCGCCGAGCGCGCGCGAGACGGGATCTTCGCCGTCGCCGACACCGCCCGCATAGACGGTCACCGACTTGAGGCCGCGATGCGCCGCATCCTCGACCGCGCCCGGCACCGCCGCCGCCGGCACGATGATCACCGCATGGTCGGCCGGCTCCGGCAGGTCGCGCAGCGAGGGATAGGCCTTCTCGCCATAGACCTCGCTCTGGCGCGGATTGATCAGCCAGATCTTGCCGGGGTAACCATGTTCGCGCAGGCTTCCATAGATGTCGCTCGGCCACCGGCCGCGCTCCGACGCGCCGACAAGCGCGATCGATTTGGCTCGCAAAACACTGTCCACCGGCCGGAACGCCATGCTCGTCTCGTTCACTTGCGTTTCACTCCCCATTAGCTTCCGCCTCGGTGTCATTCCCGCCAAGCGAAGCGCAGAGCGGGAATCCAGAGGCAACCTGACGGGTCGATATTGTGGCCCTTGGCTCCTGGCTTCCCGCTCGCGCCTGCGGCGCGTCGGGAATGACATCGTTCGTTTGCCGGTACATTTGCAATCTCATCGAAACGTCTTGCGGAAAATATCCACCCATTTCGGCATGTTCTGGTCAAACTCTTCCTGCGAGATGAACACACCTTCAAATCTTTTACCATCCGGCAGAAGGGTCGGGTCTTTCGGCGGCACTTTCGGATTGGCCGAGAGATAATCGTTGTCGCGGAACAGGGTCTGGCCTTCCTCGCCGACCATGTAATCGAGGAACAGCCGCGCGGCGTTCGGATGCGGCGCGTCTTTCATCACCGACGCCGTGTTGAAGGTCATCAGCGCGGGACCGACCGGCAGCCATTTGGTCGGCGCGCCTTTTGCTGCGCTGATCACCGGATGGTGATTGAACACCATGATGCCGAGCGCATATTCGCCGGCGATCACCTGATCGAGAATCTGCCGGGCGGCGACCGGATAGCCGGCGACATTCTGCGCCGCGAGCCTCGAGAGGTAGGCCGTGGCGCCCGCTTCGCCCCGCACCTTGTACATCAGCGCGATGAACCCCGGTCCGGCGGACGGCGACGGCGTCGAACCCCAGGCCATACGGCCCTTCCACTTAGGATCGAGCAGATCGTCCCAGGTCTTGGGCTCGTCCTGCGGCTTCACCAGGTCCGTGTTGATGGCGACCGTATTGACGAAAGCATTGGTGGCGACCCAATAGCGGTTGGCGTCGAACAGGTCCTTCGGCCATGTGGATACGAAATCCGGCAGCCATTGCGCCACCAGGCTCTCGCGCAGCAGCGGCGGCAGCGTGCCGGTGCCGTCGAAGACATCGGCCAGCACCCGACCGCCCTTCGCTTCGTTGAGAATGCGGATCGCCACGTCGGACGAATTCGCCCGCACATAGGTGATCTTGATGCCGTATTTCTTCTCGAAGGCCGCGACCAGCGGCGTGACGATCTGCGGGATCGTCTGCACCGTGTACCAGACGACCGTGCCTTCCTTTTTCGCGGCGGCGACAAGCGCCTCATCTGCTGCGAGGGCGGACGATGAAACGCCGATAGACAATGCCAGTCCTGCAAGCCACGCCCTGATCGTCATCGCTTCCCTCCCTTGCTGCTCTTTAAGAGTCTGATTGGCTCATTATTCTATCGTATGGCTTAAACCTTGGTGTCATTCCCGCTCGCGCCTGTGTGTAAAGTCCCAGGACATCCCTGACAGGTGTTCCGGGACATACCTTACACTTTTTCGGTCTCATTCAGGAGAACTTTCGGGTTCGTTGAGGTCGATGGTGGCG
>JARHVB010000026.1 GCA_029222685.1 Terripilifer ovatus
CACGGCATATCGCTCCTTCGGTGGAGAAGTGGAGGCGTCAAGCACCCCCACGATATGCCGCCTTCCCGATTCCCGCCGTCACCAACTTTCGGCGATAGCTCTTGGGCGACGCCATTTACATCAAGAGCGGTTGCCGGGCTGCTTGTCCCAATCCCGACATTGCCTCCTCCGTGGCGAAAGTCGTACCACCCGCAAACATGCTGGTTGCGGTCGTTGAGGTGGCGATAAATGCAGCAGCGGTCGCCGTTGTCGTGGCTACAATATTTCCAGAGGCGTCTGTCGAAAGCAGACCCATGGAATAGTTGTAATAGTCAACGTATTTGTAGTTGCGGAGGTAAACGATCCCGTCCCGGAAAGCGAACCAGATAGTGTCCCCGAGATCGAAGCGCCTGAGATCGAGCCGCCTGTAATTGTCGGAGTATTAATAACAATGTTGGCCAATTGGTCGATACGCTGACTTTGCGCGAAGGCAGGAATACTGATGTAGTTGGTAGAAGCTGTAGAGGCAGGTGCCTGCGAGGGATACGACGTGAGCATCTTTGAGAATGTCTTCAGGATGTCGCTCAAGATGGTGAGGATGTCGGAATTGCTAGCGCTTGTTGCGGCAAACGCAGATGATGGTGCGAGAAGAGCAAGTGAGAGCGACGCAAACAAAAGGATCACTATCGTGAGCGACGCGCCCGCGCGGCGAAACATATGCATATGAATGAAGTGTAGCACTCGCGCTAAAAAGCTGTTGTAAGTTGTTTGACGGACGTCTTAACGTTGACAGAACCCTAAATGCGTGTCGCAAATCAGATATTGCACTAAACTGCTCCGCGGTAGGGGAGCGATCGCTGTGGCGTTGAACGAGTAGGGAAAGTGGCGACGCCCGATGGTGAGGCTCAGATGGTTACATGTGACCCATGCCCCAATGGGCCGGGCATGAGCTGATCTGCCATTTTCTTTTGCTCGTCGGTGAGCACGGAGTAAAGCGGTGCAAGGGTGGGCTTCGAGGCATTCACCGCCTCGGTCATCCCGATTAGCCGTTGAAATGCGGCGCCGTGGCAGCGCGGGCGGGGCATAGCCATGAGCTGCTCTTACGCATGGCCGTCTCCCGAACGGACACCACCCAAGACCGGGGGCGTTTAAGGGGAGCAGGTCAGATACATTGTTTTTTGGAACCAAACTCGTGACTGTGGCGTTTCATCTAGTTCTGATTAATTGATCAGGAAATAACCCTCAGGAACAACACCAATGAAAATGATCCATCCGCTCGCTTGTGCGGCTCTCTCCGCCGCATTGTTCGTTGCTGGCCCGGTCCTTGCGCAAACCCCCGCTGCTACGACGAGCATGAACTGCTCCGAGGCAAGCATGAAGACAGCAAACGATTCCATGATGAAGCGCAGTTAGAGTCCCTTGTCTGAAACGGCAGGGGACGGGGGATGATGACAGTGGAGCTTTACGCGCGGGTCGGCACGCCGTTCTGATCGAGGGGATCAGCGAGCGCGCTGCGGCAGATCGGTTCGGCATCACCGCCAGGACGGTCTCGAAGAGGCTGAAGTTCTCGGTGCCGCCTGGATACGTGCGCAGGAAGCCGCCGTTCCGACCGAAGCTCGACGAATTCGCCGGTGTTATTGATGCGATTTTAGCGTCGGACAGGGAGCGGTCGAAGAAGCAGCGGCATACCTCGAAGCGGATCTTCGAGCGGCTCCGCGACGAGCACGGGTTTACGGGCAAGATCGTGAAGGACTACGTTGTCGGCTGGCGCCAGCGGATGCAGGAGATGTTCGTGCCGCTTGCGCATCCGCCAGGGCATGCCCAGGCCGACTTCGGCGAAGCGATCAGGCCAAGCTGCGGCACACCCGCATCAAAGCCCACGTCATTCAGCAGCGCTCGCCATTCCGCAGCGGCAAGCGGGCGTGCGCCAACGTGCATCGCTGACGATAGTGCCGTTTCGATCTCGGCTCGGACCTCCGGGGCGATGTCGTCGGGTCTGATCGCGAGTTCATGGATGCCATAGCGCCCACCAGACTTCAGCAGGCGGTAAGCTTCCGACACGATGGCGCGCTTATGGCCGTCGGGGTTCATCGTCAGCATCGCCTCGCCGATGACGACGCTGCGGAGGCGGAACCTCATGCGTTCGCTGGAACACAATGGGATTTTAGCCGCCGGTCAGCCGAGAGTTTTGTTCTAGCGCAAAGACCCGGGGTTTTCTCCTCGTAGTGCGGGAGCTTCGTGGTTCAGCGCCGCAATCGGGAACGAAGCGGAAAAGTTGATCCGCGGCGCCGGCGAGGCTTGTCACCTTGAAAGCCGTGCAGGGCTTGTGTTGATCTGGAAAGGGCCTGCTGGGCACGCTGCGGCTTGGTAACAACTCTTTCCATGACGGAAAGTGCGGAGGTGCGTGTTGGACATGCGTGGCATGTTCGAGCGGTATGGCGAGAACCCTCAGCACATCTTCATTGTCGCGCAAAAACAGCGGGAATGGGCTGCGCCACGCTACGCCCGCGCGTCCTCTCAGCGGCTGTGGCCCAATTTCCCTTCCGAGACCTCCAAAGCTTTGCGCTGGCGCAAAGCTTTGGAGGTCGGCCGCGATAGGGTACCGGTGGTGTAATCGGGAGCGTGTGTGCCGCGTTTCGCGTCAGGATGACGCTGTGTTTGGCGCCCGTAGACGACACGTCCACTCGGGTGAACGCAGATCGATCGAAGCAAGAGCTCATCATCTGCCGACGGTGGCACCCGACTCGGAAGTGAAGGGGGATGTTGGCGGTTGAAAGAACAGTTCGACCGAACCTGGCGCTTTCTCCAAGAGGTCGACAGTAGACACAGCGCGGCTGAGGTGGAGGCGTGCCTGTTGGAACTCGCCGCCAGCTTTGGCTTTACCACAATCTTCGGGGGTATCGTTCCGACGCGGCCGGCCCCCCGGCCGAAATCGCTTCGAGAATTCTGTTTCAGCGGCTTCCAGCCGAATGGGCTAAACGGTACACTGACAACGGCTATGCCTTTCTCGACCCCGTTGTCCACCGCCTGCACCGCGACCGAATGCCATTTGGCTGGGATGAGGCTTACAATTCATGTCCAAAGACGAAAGATGTTGCGTTGATCAAAGGAGAAGCCGCCGAATTCGGACTGCGGGAAGGGTATGTTGTTCCCATTTCCATGCTCGAGGGCGGCATTGCCGCCGTGTCCTTTGGAGGTCAGAGCCTCAATGTTGGGGTGGAAGCTCGTTCAATTCTTAACTTCGCCGCGAGCTATGCGGTTGGGAGCCGTCTTCGCCAAGCCGCGTGCCGGCGATGCCGGAATCAATCACCGACGCCCCGCGAGTGCGACTGTCTGTTGTGGGCGGCTGAAGGCAAGACCGACTGGGAAATCTCCGTGATTCTCGGGATCTCTCGCTCAACTGTGATCAAGCACATCGCCGCAGCTCGCGAGAAACTCGGCGCCGTTAACAAGGCTCACGCGATAGCAATGGCGATGCGCGCCAAACTCTTGCGCTGAAACGCGCCGATCAGGTTTGGCGCTGGCCTTGAGGAACTGCCCTTGCGCACGTTCGAACTCGATCTCGCATACGATTTCTCCTGCTCAGCCGAAAGCTTCGCGAAGGGTTCCGTCTGAATAAGCGGTGCGGCCCGACCGCCACGCCGATTTCGGCCGACGTACGAATAATCGCATCCCGAGCTTCGCAGGAAATGACTCCGGTAAAAAAGCGGGCAGCGCGGTGGTCAAGTATTCCTCTGCCCCTTGATGGACTGCGCGTCGGCTCGTTCGGTCTCGATCTCGCGTATGATCTTCTCCTGCTCAGCCCGAAGCTTCGCGAGGGCATCCGTCTGAATGAGCGCCTGTGGCAAAGGTTGCGCCGGATGCTCGGCAAGCACACGCGCGGCTTCGACGGCGGCGGCTGCCTCGCGCGCCTCGCGGGCGGCCGATTGCTGCGAGCCCCTGACGATGGCGCGCTCGGCGGTCAGTTCGCGCTGCGCCTCCGGGTCCACCCCGCCACGCGCCTCCTGAAGACGCTCGGCCTCGACCGCGCGATCGGCCAGCCTTTCTGCCGCCGACGCCTCCCGCTCCTCCTGCATGCGGAGGTCCTGCGCGCGTGCGATCAGGCGCTCCGCGTTGACACCGGCGATCGCCTCGACCTCGGAGCGAGACAGCTGTTGCACGCCGCCTTCCTGAGCGCGCTGCAGATCGATGCGATTGGCGAGCGTTTCGAGATAACGCGCTGACGTCTCCCGAAACTGCTGCTTCGTCTCGCCGTCCAACAGGTCGCTTGTGCGCGAGACCGCCTCGTTCATGAGTCGAAGATCTTTCACCATCTGCTCCGACGTGATCGCCATGCGCTGATCCTCCTTGCTGAGATGATCCACTTGTTTCTCAATTGTGTGAAGGATGGCGCCGACCGTCTGGGCTATCGTCAGCCGCTCGAGCATGTTCTTCGCAACGCCATTGTCCGGCTGTTCTCGCGCGACGGTGCTCCACGCCATGACGCTCTCATTGACGACGCGACGCTCGGGCTCGGAGGCCGGGAGCTTGATCGGATTGATCCGCGCCCCACGGATCCGTTGCCGGGCGTTATCGATGAGGCGCTGGTTAGCTGGATCGGCAGAGTAGGCGCGGTCCCGCGCCTCTCGTGCCGGACGCGCCCGTTCGGCGACATCGACGATCGCCTTGTCGCGCGCGCCGTAGCTTTGCGCCGACGCCCGCTCCATCGCCGAGGTCGCGACAATCTTGAGGCCTTCCGCCTGCGCATGCTGAGCATAGCTTTCGCGCCATGTTCGAAAATCGCTCGGCCCGGGGTGCATCTTCTGACCGGATTCGTTTTTTACCGTGATGACGGCATGGATATGGATGTGTCCGTCGGTCTCGCGGTCCACATGAATCCCGAACAGGAAACGATGATCAGCGAACCGATCATGAAGAAAGCCGCGCGCGGCGCGCCGTAGCGCCTCCGGGTCCGCTCCCGCTTTCGAGGATAACATGAGGTGCAGCGTGTCACGCGACGATTGCGAGCGTAGCGCGCGGCTCCACTCCTTCGCAGCCTTGCGCGTGGCTGCGACATCGGCGATCGCTTTGCCGCGATCGTCCACCATCGGCCCTCGCCGCTCGATCTGGCGATTCAACTGCCAGGTCACGCCGTCGCGTCCATGCTGCGGCTTTCCTGGATCGATTGAGATCGCATGCTCGGGAGTGTCGGTGGCGGCATGGATGCGCGCCTTCATCACCGCCTCCGATCGATAGTCGAACCGCTTCTGGTCAAAGCCGTCCTCCGCGGTCCCGATCCGCTCGTTGCGAACCCGGAACCGCTCCTTCGGCCCTCCGGCCGTGGCGGTGACGATATGTGCTTCAATTTCGCCGGATGGCAGCCGATCGATGCGGGAGGCGTGACGATGGCCCTCGAACCCGGCGGCGATGGCCTTTGCGTACGTCTCGCGTCCCTCCGGCGTGTCGCTCGCGCCGTGCAGCTTGAGACGGACGGTGACGACGTCATGGCTGGGCTTGCGCTTCTCGAAGTCTTTCGACCACTCCTTGATCTCGTCAGCGACGGCGTGCCGATCCGAAAGCATCCGGCCGTCATGGGTTTCCACCGGAACATCCTCGCGCTGCACGTACTGCCCCGTGGCTGTCGCGCGCGCCGCGCCAGAGGCGTAGGACAACACCTTGACCACTGCGGGCTGATAGCCCGACGCGAGCTGCCGGGCGCGAGCGAGCGATCCGCCCCCCGGCGTCGCGCCGCCGCCAGAGAGACTGCCCGCGATCGGCGCCTCAGACGACCCAGACGACCCAGATCTGAAGGGGCCAGCCTGTCCTCCTGAGCCTCCGCCGTTCGACGCAGGCGGCAGCGAGCGACGTCGCTCCTCGTCTTGTCTCCCCGACAGGGTCGCGCCACGAATGATCACATGCGCCACCGCTGTGCTCGGCAAGCGCGCCGCTCTTGCGGCCCTCAGCCGAAGCTGATCATCAATTGGGCTCGATCGGCGCGGCCGCCGGTCCTCGCGCGCGGTGTCGACGGCACGACGGGCTGCCTCAACCTGTTCCAGCCACCACTCGATCTGGGTCGCGCGGCTCAATCCAAAATCTCCTGGGGCAATGTGAGTTGGGCGTTGCGCCGCAGCTTTGAGCCATAGGCGACCGTCATTTCCGTGAGCTCATCGTTGATCGCCGCGATGACCTCGTGCAGCCCGCGCCACACCGGTTCGGTGTCCTCAATGCGCACGGCCTGGCCGCGATGGATCGCCTTCAGCACCTGGGACAGGTTGCGGCCGACCATGCGGACCTGGCTCGCGAGTGCGACGACAGCTTTGGTGTTCTCGGCCGAGAGCGCCGGGCCGGCCTGCACCGAAGCTCGGATCAACCGTCGCACCACCTCGGCCTTCGGCAACCCGAACAGCGCCACGGCCTCAGCCAGGCGCGCCTCATCCGCCTCCGAAAGCTCGGTCCGAAGCCGTGGCTTGCGTCTGGGCATTGCAGTGGAACGGGCCAAGACCGGCCTCCCCTTCCCTCACGGCCACCGGCTCCGCAGGTCGAAGACCGAGAGCCGAACCATTGTCGATCCGACCAGGATTGGCGGTAACCGCGCGTCAGCGCCATGGCTGCGTTCAGCAGCCTCCCCGGGAGTGGCCCACAAACCGGTATCTTGTCAATCAATATCTAATACACTGAATGTTAGGAGTCTGCGCAGGAAGGGCGGCTACAGCCGCAAGAGCAGTCCGTATGAACCCAACAGCGGCTCGGCGCGAAGCGCTGTGACAGGCTCCGGTTAACGCGCAAGGATGGCCCTGGCCCCACATCTGATCCGCCACAGGGAAGGCCGCAATCACGCATTCCGTCCTTAGCGAATTGCCATAATGCAGTAATGCGCGAACGCGTCATTATGATATTGACCGAATGCAACAATGCGACATTGCGACAATCTGTCAAAACTGCATTGCCGACTCTCGTGAATGCCGCATCACACGAATGAGGGAATACCATCATGCAATAACCCGTCTTTACAGCATTGCCGTAAGTTCATTATACTGTATGTTATCGCTGTCGCTATGCGGCATTGCCGTATCGATCGGAGAGACCGCATGCCGAGCATCTTCGCCATCGCCAACCCCAAGGGCGGCAGCGGCAAGACCACCGTCTCCATCATCCTCGCCGGCGAATTCGCCAAGCATGGCTACTCCACCGCAATGGTCGACGCCGACCCGCAGGGATCCTCGTACCAATGGCACGCCTCGTCAGTCGCACGCGGGCTGAGTCCCGAAGGCGTCGATCTGGTGCGCGCGCCGGACGAGAAAACTCTGACGCAGGCGATGGAACGCCTCGAAGGCTATGACGTCGTGGTCATCGACACCCCCGGCTATTACGGCAACGTCCTGATACAATCGGCGCTGCGCGCCGACCTCGTGGTGCTGCCCTGCAAGGTCCACACCTTCGACGCCTCGCAGGTCGTCAGGACCATCCGCAATCTTGAGCAGCACGCCGCCGAGGCGCAGTTGCCCATGAGCCAGCACCGCGTGCTGTTCAACGAATATGACAGCCTCGATCGCAACACACGGCCGCTGCGCGAGGTCCTGGCCTATTTCACCGCCGAGAACGTGCCCATCTGCGCGAACGTCCTTTATCGGCGCGTCACCTATCGCACCATGACGAGCGGCCACGGCACGCTCTACCAGATGAGCGACAAGGACGAATCAATCCGAAAGGCCCGCTACAATGCCGATCAGGTCGTGCGCGAATTGCTCGCCGCAAGCCAAGGCGCTGGCCAGGGCGACAGCGCGGCATGAGCGATCCTGCAAAAGGTCTTAACCCCGATCGTCCCGCCCTCCCGCGCGATGCGTTTCGCGCGCGGCGGGTGACCTCGGAGAATACGGTCGCGCTTGTTCCCCAGCCCGTTGTGGTCACGCCGGACTATGATGATAGCGCTCATGTGCCCGCCCCGAGGGCCGAACAGACCCCAGCGCCCCTGCCGACCATAGCGGCCATGGCGACGAAGCCGCCGCGTGCGATCAAAGCACGAGCCGATGCCGCACGAAATCCGTTCGACGCCTACGGCGAAAGAAGCTCATCGCGACCCTACGCGCTGCGCTTGCCGGACGCGATCGACCTCGTCCTGCGGCAGATCGCGGCCGAGGAACGAACACATCCGCTGCGCGTCATCGATCGGATTCTTCACGACCACCTGAAGCGGATCGGGCGCCTGCCACCCCCGCGCGACGCCTGACCACAGGCCCCCCGCCGTCCCTACGGCGCTATATGGGAGCGCGGGCCGGCTCCGGGCCTGCTCCGCTGCGCTCCGGTCGCTCACGCGACTGGACAGCCGCCTCGAATCACAGTGACGGGAGGCACGAACCGCTTCGCGACGATCATCGCAGCGGGAACGATACAGCACGGCCTCGACACCGGGAGCCCGCTTTCGAGCGGAGACCAGCGCCATTGACATCGATCCGACGAGAATGAGCTGGCGCCCGCTCATCGCATCCGTATGCGAATCCGAACCTGATTATATCGAACTGATCGCCGCGCCCGCCGGCGTTCAACTTGTGGATTGCCCCGCCAGCCGCGCGGCGCGCGTAAGTCGAGAGCCGCAGAAGCAGGCGCCAAGCCTCTAAGCTGATTCGTTTCAAGCGGTTAGGCCGGCCAATCTGTTAACATTCAATATACGAGATGAAGAAAATGTTGTAGGATCCGGCTCGGCTCAGTCCGAGCCTTAGAGCCCCCTGCCCTTCCATGCCGCCCGCGCGCAAGCCATTGCCAGTCGACCACTCCATCCTCAACGAGATGCTGGCGATCCGGCTTCAGCAGCTTGAGATCGAGAACGGCGGGATGGAGGCCTTCCTGCCGAAGACGGGCTTGGCGCGCGGGACCTATTACACGACGCTCCGCGGCATCGGGAATCCGACGTTGAAGACGCTGGAGCGTATCGCCTCGAGCCTCAACATGAGCGTCCTAGAATTGCTGGGATTCGATGCCGCCGATGCGCGCCGCGCCCTGAAAAAAAACGGCGTCGACTACGACGAACTTGTTTCCGCGATCACTAAGAAGAACCAGGCCGACCGGCGCCTTGCCCGGCAAACGCGCTCGCGCAAGCTGCCAAGTTGATCGTCTTCATCGGCCGAGCCAGCCGTGGCGGAGATCACACCCCCCGTCGGGGCCGAAGCAGCCTTCGCGCAAGGCGGAAACGTCCCACTCAAAATCCGCATACGATGAATCGATCCACGAGCTTCGTCCTGAAAAGCGCCGGCCCCGCGTGAGGCGGGGCCGGCGGTTGCGGTTCAGCTGACGGGGTTCCAGATGATGACCTTCTTGGCGGGGTCGTCGCCAGGCGCCGGCGCCACGTTGCCGTAGATCGTCCCGAACTCAGGAGCCGACAGCGACACCGAGATGTACTCCTCGCCGGTGTTCTTCGAGATCCGGTTCCAGCCGGCGCCGAGCTCGAAGCCGTTCTTGCGCGAGATCACGCGGTAGTCCGGCTCGTTGTCCTTCGCCTTGCGGCCGTTCGGCACCAACGCGATCGGGGCGGTGACGTTGAGGGTGGCGAGCGTGCCTTCCAGGTTGCCGTCCGCCTTCTGGGTGAGGGTTGCGATCGTGGCCATGGGTCAGTCTCCTTGAGGTTGCTCGGGGACCATCCCCGATGACGCCCAAAGGAAGGGGCCGGCCGCCGTCGTCACCGCAGCGCAGCGCAGGGGAACCCCCGCAGCGGGGTTGACGGCACGAGGCGGCCGAGACCCGGACACAGGCGGCAAAGAGGAGGGGATGGGCTTCGAAGCCACCGATCCGAGGAGACACCTCATCAAGGCCACGTCCCCTCATCAGGCAGGACCAGCACCGGCTCGCCGCCTAGCCCGCTATCTGTCACCGCCAATTACGCCGCCGAGCCGCGAGGCGGAAGGGCAACCCGGCACGCCACGCCCGAACCCGCAGACCGCGCTGCCTCGGCACCGGCCTGAACCGCAAATCGCCGTCACCGGCCGGAGCCCTTCACGTCGATCGGCCGCTACAGTTCGGGGTTTACACGAACAACAGAGCCAGTCACCGCCGCCATTCCACCGGGGCCAGCATCGCCGTCGACATCCCCGCAACCGATTCCGCCTTACACGCGGGGCCGGCGCCCCGTAGCTATGGAGGCCGCGGCGGCAGGGCTGCACATCAACTGACAAGTGTCAGTCCGCAGCGAATGTGTGGCGGCGCTTTTACAAATTGATCTTATCCTGCAGCGTCTGGATTCGAGCGACGATCTCGTCAAATGCCAGCGGGTTCTCGTCGAACATCATCGGCGCCATGTCACGATAGTCAGTGCGCAGATCTCTCAGCCGAGCTTCGGGTGGGACTAGCTTCAACGTGCCGCGCTTGGCAGTGTCGTATCTTGCCCAGCCGGAGCGGAAAAACACGGTCTTGTGCTTGGCGACCTGATCGAGAAGATCGAAGTCCGTCGAGGCGGCCTTGCCCTCATCGGTGTCGAGCAGCATGGCGACGTCGTAATAGTGCCGCGAAAAATATTGCGGCGTCGGCGTCTCGGCCGGCCGATGATACTCGGCGTGCAGCGCTGTCGCTTTCTCCCAGAAGGTCCGCCGTACCGACAGAACCGTCACGGTGCAGGACGGCTCTTCGAAGAAGTTCGGAAATTCGTCGGCGGCGTACGGATGGATGCTGCGCTCTTCTGTGGGCCATGGGTCTCCGCGAGCGCCAAATTCCAGTTTCACCCTCGGCGTGATGTACGCCATGTCGGCATAGTCGCCGTCTGACAGCGCAGTCGGATAGTGAAAGTTGACGGTCTGTGGATCGGCGCCGTCGATCTCCAGCTTCCAGCCGGCGATGGCCGGCTCTTTCAGATGCGCTGCAATGGTATTGTGCAGAGCTGGCAGGAGCGCCTCCGCGATATGCTTCTCGACGTCCGCGCCGAGCGCATCAATGAGCTTGCTCGCAGCCTTTCGGGTGAGACCGTCACGCTCCGGATCGCGTTTCCCCGTGTAGCCAAGATCCGTCCGATCGAAAGAAAGATCGATGTCCTCGGAAAACCGACGGATCGCACCGAACGCCTTGGACAAGGATGTGCCGCCCTTAAAGACGAGCGTCGGTGCACCCTCTTTTCGGAACTCGAACAGCCGTTTCAGGGTCCAGCACACCCAGAAGTCCTTCTCGGCGATCGCGTTCGCGATGCCGAGGGCCGCTCCGGTCTGGCCGAACAGGGCTTGCCGATCGGAGCGAACGGAGACGGCGACTTTATCCATCGACCGTCCCTGGTGCGGCTTGGGCGATCGACACCAAAGTAGACCTCATCCAAGCCGGAGCCTGGGCCGCACTATTGCCGAGCGTCTTCTTGTCGCCGGGGGACAGCCTGCGCGATGCCACCTGGACGATG
Organism: Terripilifer ovatus; assembly: GCA_029222685.1. Classification (GTDB taxonomy): domain Bacteria; phylum Pseudomonadota; class Alphaproteobacteria; order Rhizobiales; family Beijerinckiaceae; genus Terripilifer; species Terripilifer ovatus. The sequence continues at coordinate 11,324 of JARHVB010000026.1, forward strand.
TCGGTTGCCCTGACCGGACCAAGGTGCCGCAATGCCTGCACCACGGTGCCCGCCGGGCTCCCTGGCGCGATCAGATGCTTCGGCGACGCGTGGCGCAGATCGATGACCCGCTTTCCAAGGAGGACGCGCCTCGAGGGCCCATCGGTCAGATAGGTGCTCTTGGCGGGGACCTGGGTGGACAGACCGAGCGCATTCGCCGCCCGAGCTCCGGCGATCTGCACAACCGATCCGGTCTCGCGAGCCAGGGCCTGCGCCACATCATCCGGAGCCGGCGCCAACGCGCCGAGCTTCGCGTGCATCTTGGGAAAATCGTAGAGGCCCCGGGCCAGACGTCGCAGCTTGCCGCCCTTGGTGAGGCGCGACAGGGCCTGATCGACCGCCGCACGGCCGGCGACATCCAGGAAGTCGCTGGGCGTGAAGACGCCACCACGCCCGCCGGCGCGGGCGCGCTTCATGATCCGGTCCGGGACTGACGACGTGGCGGTTTTCATATGTCAGAAAATAGCGCTAGTTTTTCTAACAATCAAGAGGCATTGTAAGCGCTCGGCCTGTGACATGTCGGGAACTTACTCGTTCCAAGCCCATGCCGGTGAGGTAATCCCAGGCGGGCGATCTAGGCCATGGCGCCTTTCTGCCTTGCCAGCGAGCGGCGATGGTGACATCCGAACCCCTCGCCCGGCGTGACCGACGCTGGCGAGCCGGTTCGTTCGGCACGAATCCAGTAAGGGCGCGAATGCGCTCGAGCGCGTCGGCGAAAGCCTACCTTTTGAGATGCGAGACGAACAATGCCGGTCAGGTTCCACGCTTCGGCCGGGAGCGCGCGAGCCTTCGTTTCGCAGCATTGTCGGAGCCAGACTTCAACAGTGCTTTCCAATCGTCAGGTGGATTGCCGCGCTTCAACATCTTCCGGAATACGGCGTAGGCGTCCGTCGCACTGCCATAGGCTCGCAACGTGCTGCCGTCGTTCACCCACGCGAGCACGATGATCTTAGTCTCACCGGATTGCTGGTAGCGAAAGAACAGGCGGAACTGCTGCAGGAATTTGGCCCTAAACCAGTGCTTGTAGTCGTCGCCAAGCGTGTCGCCCTGCCGATAGCTGTCTCGCGTGGGATCGCCTGGGATGTTTTCGAATGCGACTTTGAGGACGGCCGCAAGCAGCTTCGCCGCGCGCTTTTTTTGGTAGCCTGCGGGATCCTTCGCTTTGGCCTTTTCTACTGCAACGATCAACTGCTCAAGCTGGTCGAGAAACAGTGGATGCGCGTAGATCGTCCATCCGTTGATTTCGAGGCTGTCTGCGCTCACGCCTCATCGTCCGGCAGAGCGTCGTCCAAATCGACGTCGACGCCCGTCACGAGCGCTGCCCCTCGGGCGACAAGGTCGGGCGACACTGGCCGGATGCGGCGTGGCTCCGCCGCCATGTCGCCGGCGAGGAACGCCAAAAACTTGCCGATCACCGGGTCTGCACCCTCGGCCTCCGCATTCTTCTTGGCGATCATGACAGTTCCGTCCGCCATGCCCCGAAACACAACGTGGTCGCGTTTGCCGAGGGCGAGCATCTTGCGGATTGCTGCGGGCACCGTGGTCTGTCCGCGTTCCGTGATGGTCGCCGGGATCTCCAGAATTTCGGCTGCCTTTGCCATGGCCATTTCCCCACAAGTGGTATTGAACCCGATATGTAATGCATTTGCATTGTATGTCAAGGGCGGGTAGGGCCGGCGGGCGGACGAAGAGGAGCCATCAGAAACTGTCGTCGGTCTCGTCGGCGCTTGCCTCATCATCCTGCGGCAGCGGAATGTCGCCGGCGAGCAGCTTCTCTTTGCTCAGCAGACCCGCGTCCTCGAGCATCTCCATGTCCGGCAAATCGCGCAGCGTGTCGAACCCAAAATGCGACAGGAACTCTTTCGTGGTGACGAAGGTGTAGGGCGCGCCGGGCTGCGGACTGCGCGGTCCCGCGGCGATGAAGCCGAGCGAGCGGAGATGGCCGATCATGTCGCGGCTGACCTCCTTGCCAAAGAACTGGCTGAGCTCGCCGCGGGTGATCGGCTGGAAATAGGCGATGCACATCAAGATCAGGCTGTCGTGCTGCGAGAGTGGACGCACCTGGTCGCCGAGACCTGTGGCGGCGCGGATCGCATCGGCAAAACCTTTCCTGGTGCGGTGCTGCCAACCGCCGGCGACGGCGACGAGCTCATAGGGACGCCCGCGTAGCTCGTCGCGGATGTCGTCGATGATCAAATCGAGATTGCAATCGCGGCCAACGACACGAACGAGGACGTCGCGCGTGACCGGCTCGGGCGAGGCGAAGATCACCGCCTCGACCCGGCCCATCCATTCGCGCCAACGCAGCTCCGACGGCAGATCGGCAAGTTCGGTGTCGAGACCTTCCTTCGCTCGCGCGCGCCGGGCCATGGCGTCACAGCCCGTAGAGGCGGAAGGTCGGCCGACCGGTGAGCTCGCGCACGGCGCCGAGCGTCACCAGGCGCTCGAACAGCCGGCGCGTGCTGCGGTCGCTCGCGTCCGTGCCAGCGTTCGCCGGCTGCGCGTCTTCCATCAGCAGGATCGCCACCATCTCATCGGCGTCCCTGCCGCGCAGCTTCGGCGCTGCGGCGAGCAGCCGGGCCGCGCGGCGAACGAGATCGGCATAGAGATCGGCGGCTGCCGCGGCGGCGGCGCCATAGGCAAACGAGCACGCCATCAGCCACGCGCTGTCGCCATCAATGTGGCGCGCGGCGGCACGCAGATCGCCGCGACGAATGTGGCTGGCGATGAGGGGCACCGGCGCCGGCCATTTCAGGCGATGGGCGAGCACGGCATCGGCGAGCCACAGCGCCAGAGCATCGGAGTCCGGCCGGAAGCGCATGCTGACCGCCGCGATCTCGGCGGCCGCCGCAACCGCGCTCCCCTCGCCTTTCGCCAACCTGGTTGCGGCCTGGACGACGGTCTCGAGCGCGGCGTCGGGGCGCAGCTCGAGCGAGGCCGCCAGCGACGGTAACCAGTCTTCGGATCGTAAGGCGGCGCGGTCGCTCAAGCCGCGCCAGGTGCGCAGGATGCGGCCGGCGGGCCCGGGATCGTCGCCGTCGCGGCGCAGATACCAAGCGTCGCGCAAAGCCGCCTCGTCCTCGGTCCGCCCGCCGTGGCGGGCGAGGACAGCGGCGTTGCCGAGCGCCAGGCGCTGCCGCCAGAGGCCGCCGAGGGGGTGCTCGTCGCGGGCGATCGGATGGATCGCAGCGAGTGCGGCGCCAACGAAAAAGCCAGCGTCGCCGGCGCTTTCGGGCATGGTTCGGATCCGCGCCCAGGCGGGAAACGGTGGGAATGTCGGCGGGGCTGAAAATGTGATTCGGGCGCGCGCGGGCATGGCGAAGCCTAACCCGCTGCGGCGCTTTTTGCCAGCGAAACGCCCATCAACCGCCGCGCCCGTCGGCAAATAAGAACGTCCGATAAGATTGCATTATCGGACGTTTTGCTCTTTATATAGACAGATGCTCGAAACGCCCCCGCACAGCCCCGAAAACGATGCGCCGGCGTCCGCCGATCGCCCCGCTGGCCTCCTTCCGGCCGTCGTTGATCTCGCCGCGCCGGCGGCGGCCGGACTGCCCGCCCATCTCGAAGGCCTCGCCGATCGCGCCCGCGCCTATGTCAAAGCCTCAAGCTCGGACAACACACGCCGCGCCTATGCCGCCGACTGGAAGCACTTTTCAGCCTGGTGCCGGCGGCAGAGCCTGTCTCCCCTGGCCCCGGATCCGCAGGTCGTCGGTCTCTACATCACCGCCTGCGCCTCCGGCGCCGCCACTCTCGAGCGCACGTCGAACGCGGTGACGACGATCGAGCGACGGCTGTCGGCGCTCGCCTGGCACTTCCGCCAGCGTGGCGAAACATTTGATCGCGGCGATCGGCATGTGGCCAGCGTCATGGCCGGGATTCGCAACAGCCACGGCCGTCCACCCCTCCAGAAGGAAGCCGTGCTGCCGGAAAATATCCGCGCCATGCTCGAGACGCTCGACCGCGGCGATCTCAGGGGCCTGCGCGACCGCGCCATCCTGCTGGTCGGCTTCGCCGGTGGCCTGCGGCGTTCCGAGATCGTCGGGCTCGATGTCGGCCGCGACCAGACCGAGGACGGCACGGGTTGGGTCGAGGTGCTTGAAAAGGGCATGCTGGTCACCCTGCGCGGCAAGAATGGCTGGCGCGAAGTCGAGATCGGCCGTGGCTCGACTGATGCCACCTGCCCGGTTGTCGCGCTGCAAATCTGGCTGAAGCTCGCGAGGATCGGGCACGGCCCGCTGTTTCGCCGGGTTTTGGACGCCGGCAAGGCCGCAGGACCGGACCGGCTCGCCGACAAGCACGTCGCACGCCTTGTCAAGCAGGCGGCTCTCGCCGCCGGCGTCCGCAGTGATCTGTCCGAGGGTGAGCGCGAGGGAAAATTTTCCGGCCATTCGCTGCGTGCCGGGCTCGCCTCCTCGGCTGAGGTCGACGAGCGCTACGTGCAGAAGCAGCTCGGCCACGCCTCCGCCGAAATGACGCGCCGCTATCAGCGCCGGCGCGACCGTTTCCGCGTCAACCTCACCAAGGCGACGGGGCTGTAGTCGGCGGACCCTTACCGATCGTGGCCCCTCACCTGTCGCGCGGCGTGCGCTCAACGAGCGCCGCGCCCAGGCCGGACCCCAGGTAATCACCCGCAACGGCAAGCCGAGCGCGGTGATCGTTTCAGCCGACGAATGAGCCCGCAAGACCGTTCGCAAAGGCACGCTGGCCGAGTTTCTACTCGCGTCGCCGCTGCGGGGCGCCGATCTCGACCTTGAGCGCCAGCGAGACAAGCCGCGCAACGTCGCGCTGTGAACCTGTTGCTCGACACCAACGTGCTGTCGGAAGTTCAGCGCCTGGCACCAGACCCGAGGGTGCTCGAATGGCTTGATGCCGTCGACGAAGATCGCGTGTACATGAGCGTGGCTTCGATCGCCGAGCTCGCCCCGGCATCGCTTTGATGGAAGACGGCCGCCGTCGTTCGACGCTGGCCACCTGGCTCGCCACCGATCTGCCGGCACGATTTGGCGACCGCATCCTGCCGATCAACCTAGTGATCGCTGCGCGCGGGTAAAACGACGGCCTCTTGAACTGTCGGATGGCGCAGGCTAAAACGCCTCCGTGCGACTGCGGCATTGTTGGCGATTGGCGTCGCCAGCCCGCTCATCCTCACGAGAGACCCGGCTCTGCCGGGTTTTTCTTTGTCCGAACGCACCTCTCAGGGTTGAATCGAATCCGTCTATTATATTGAATGTTGATCGGTAGTCCACCGTGTAGGCTTGGCTGCCAGATGTGCGGGACCGTCTGCTTTTTGAATTGCGAGGAATGAGCTATGAGCGGAACGCGATGCTGCGGAAAGGCAGCACCCTGCGACGCGCGTTCCAGGCGGGTTTAGAAGCGCTCCAACTGGAATAGGTTTGAGCCAACGAAAACTAGCAGAGCAGCTGGTCATTCCGCGATCGAGCTCATACCTGAGCGGGCAGGCATCGATCCATTTAGATTGCTGCGCCAGTTGGCCAATCCGGCGTGCGCGCGACGCTCGGACGTCAAGGAAGACCACCCGGCAAGGAGTCGTTTCAAGGACTTGCCTGTGAAATTTTCTAACGTCCAATATACTGGACCTCGGGCTTGGTGTATGGTTCCGCAGTTTTTCGCTATGGACCCGAAAGCCGTTCACTGATGCCGCCTGTTCGCAAGCCGCTGCCCGTCGATCATTCGATCCTGAATGAGATGCTGGCGATCCGCCTGCAACAGCTCGAGATCGAAAACGGCGGCATGGAAGCCTTCCTGCCGAAGACGGGGCTGGCGCGCGGCACCTACTACACGATCGTGCGCGGCATCGGGAATCCAACGCTGAGGACGATGGAGCGGATCGCCTCGAGTCTGAACATGAGCGTGCTCGAGCTCTTAGGTTTCGAGGCCGCGGATGCGCGCCGCGCTCTCAAAAAAAGCGGCGTCGACTACGACGAGCTGGTTTCAGCGATCGGCAAGAAAAATCGGGCCGACCGCGGTCTTGCACGTCAGACTCGATCACGAAAGCTACCCACCTAACTGCCGGTCGAACGGCAGGGAGCATTGGCAACGCCGATAAAATGGCGTTGTGGACTGAATCGACTCCCCGTATCGACTTCGGCGAAGTCAACTCGTAGGGCATGCGTCAACCGACAGCCACCTAAAATCACTGCGGCATCGGGCAAGACTGTGTGTCAAGGCCTCAGCCGCAAGTCGCCGACGCGATCCGGCCATCGCTTTCCAGAAGCAACGTTCTACGACCGAATATAAAAACACCAAACACCATGGAATTTCTTGTAATAGCTCTATTTTCGCCCAGACCGGCGCGATATTGAGCTCCGATGTGGATCGTCTTCGCCCAAGCTTCGCAAGCTTTGTTCAGCGCATCCGCATTCGCGTTCGAAATGGAACTTTCCTCGGGCTTCGCCGGTCCGCAAAAAATGAACATTAGGGCGAGGACGCCAGCTCGTACGAACGAACGTCTCCGTCCAGTCATTCCGGTCCCCGTGGCCAGTTAAAAATTCTGAGCATCCTCGACACAGAGCATACCAAGGCAATCTGAAATCAACACAGACAGTGAAGCAGGAGTTGGTTCAATGAGGCAACAGTGGAGCCTTTCGCACGTTAGCTCCACAGATGACGATTGTCGCCTAATCTCGCCGACAGGACCGGCCCGTGCAGTGGTTACATCCCCTCTCCGGTCCTTAGACCCGATCAAAGCACTTTTTCCAAGCCGTCCGCGTCAAGAAACATCCGTTTCGGTTCCTGACCAGCGACGGCGCAGGATCCGAAATGCGCGACGTAATATCTCCCCAAAAATATTCATGCCCGCCGCTTTTCGTTGAGGTGCGAATTGATCTGAGACATCAAAATCGGGCCGAGCGAGAACTCTCCGGCCTCGGCTTTTCGCGTCAAGCCGCGCAGGTAACCGCCGGCGGACCTGATCGCGGCGCCGCGCTGCAGAATGCACGCAACGACGATCGCAGCGGGCGTTTCGCCCAAAACTGTTTGCGCTTCGTCCCAGGCGCTGGGGCTGATTCCGAGCATCGATCGAACCACTGCGGTGGTGGCAAGGAAATCCCGCCAGTTCCCAATCCCACCCTTCGCGTAATCGATGATATCGGGGCATGCGCTCAGCACCATTCCCAACGGATAGGTCCCTTTCGCCATCCTCGGTGCTCGAGGTTCTGGCTCAGCCCTCGCCGCCCTGCCTTCTCGGAGGCTAGGTTCAAGATCAATAAAGGGATCTGTATTTGAATTCTGTATGTGGCGCTCAGAATGGGACTCATTGGCGCTTGGATTCTCGGTTTTGATGTGTGTTTCCAGAAGATTGAGCACGTCATCGGCAAGCTGTGAGAGCTCTTCGGCGATCGGCTCAAGTTCTTGCCTCGTTGCCGTGCGCGGAATCTGGTCGACGATCGAGCGGAAGGCGGCGTGGACCTCCTGCCAGTCGGCAGGCCCCTGCCCACCCCTACGGGTTGGGACGCCTTCCTCAATGCCAGTAGCGATCATCTTGGCGATATCGCGCCGGCACAGTGTGATTCGCTCACGGACGAGCTTGAGCGCCCGGGCTTCTGCCTCGATGTCGGCTGCCAGGCTCTCGAACTCTGCGGATCGCACAACCAGGGGGGAGATATCGAAGCCGAAGGCGAGCTCGATTTCGCCGGCACTGCCCTTGCGAGCGTAGCGCTTGCCGTTCGGACTATCCCGCCGAACGACCAAGCCGGCGTCGACGAGCACGGCAAGGTGACGCCGCAGTGTCGATGCCGGCATCCCATGCGCCCGCAGCGATAACTGGTGGTTCGACGGGAAGACAATCAGATCGTCCTCTCCAGTGAGCGCGGTCTCAGGATGGAAGGTGAGAAGCGCGTTCAAAACCGAGAGCGACCGCTCGGAGACCCCAAGGCGCGGCCGCGCCGTGCAGATGGCGTGAAAGATCTTCCATTTATGTACGACCTTCTCAGGTGGCCGCGCGCTGGCCACCATTTGGCTTGCCACGTGGGCAAGCGTCAGCGATCGCCGCCCAAAAGGCGTCGTTGGAGAATGTGACTGCATGTCTTTGCCTCAGCTGGGCAAAGAAAATCTGCTCGCCGAAACGACGATTAAATCGCGTTGAGACTCTTGACTGCGATTCGCGAAAGTGATTCTCTCTCAGTCGCCAAACTTGAAGAGAAGGCTTCCGGAACTCCGTTTCGGGGGCCTTTTTTCTTTTGCCGTGCTGCTCCTGGTTGGTGGTTGATGGATGAGGCAGTTACGCCTCATTGGCCTCCTGACGCTCGCTCGACTTGGAGAAGGTGTCGAACAAGTGCGGGAGCTGTTCGACGAGAAAGTCCGCGAACGAGGCGGGCACCTTCTTGTCGATGGTAAGTTTTAACTCGCGGTCTGCATGTTGGACTTGAGCGATTCGCTGTCCGTTAGCAGCCAGTACCGCGGCCGCGTGTTCGGTCCGGGAGGCAGGTTTCGCGGCAGGGCGGCTAGCCGCAGAAAACGCGGCGAGAAATTTCCCATCCGAATCTCGGCCGACAAATGCCGGATCGCTGATTGCAGCTCTGATGCGCTTGACCGCTGCGGCGTCCGTAAGCAGTTCCGAAAAGGTTTGCCATCGGCCACGACCGATTTTAGGAGCCTTGCCAATTGCGTCGACAATGTCGTGCGGGATCGCCTTCGCAACGGTAATCAGCTTTGACGCTTCAGCTCTATCGATGGCGAGTGCATCTTGAACCACCGAGCGCTTATGTCCGGCGTCTTCGATATGCATCGCAAACGTTGCGCGCTCGATGAAACTCAAATCTTCGCGCGGACCGTTCTCAAGGCCCTGGGCCACCACGAGCTCTTCGTCCGAGAGGGGCTTGAGAATCGCTTTCACGAGAACGCCTAGCTCACGCGCAATACGAACGCGACGATGGCCATACGCGCTTTGATATCGCCCGGGTGCCGTTGGATGCTCACGGACGAGGATCGGTACTTCCTGCCCCCTTTGTGCAATCGATTGCTTTAGAACCTCGTCGGAACTGGCGTCGTCGTCCCGAAAACGATCAGCGACCGGAGAAGGATCGACAAGCAGCGGGTCGATCTCAATGATTGTCGCGCCCGCGGCAATTTTGTCCCGGAGTTCTTGGTTTTCCTTTTCAACCTCCGAAAAGGAATCCTTCAGCGATCGCACGGCGCCGGCCGAGACTCGCACTGGCGCTGGCGAAATTTTGTTGTCAGCGGACAACGGGACCGTGTGAGGGGCGGCGAAGAGGTTCTTGATTGTGTCAGTGCGCTTGCTCATCGCTCCCACACCTTCTTCATGAGTTGCGTGATCTCACCGTTGACAGCATCCACCGATTCCAGGGCTCGGTCGTATGCCCCTCTGCCTACGGATCCGCGATCGAGTTCGTAGAGTGACTGTTTGGTTAGGCCTGCGTTGGCGATTGCCGTCGACTTCCACACCGTCGCCTGCAATACGTCCGACCCGAACAGGTTTCGCAGGAGCGCAACGATCTGAGCCTCTGGCACGTCATTTGGATCGTGGCGCGTAATGACGTAGCGAATGAAATCATGGTCGAGGCGGCCGCCCGCTTCCTCGATGACCGCCATCAGGTCGGAGGTCATGAGCAGAAACTGGCTCATCGAAGCGACATCCACCATTTGGGGATGGATTGTCACGAGCATCGCGGTGGCGGCGTTCAGCGCCCCCATCGTGAGGTATCCGAGCTGGGGCGGGCAGTCGATCACGACGACATCGTAATCGTCCGCCACTTGGTCGATCGCGGCAGCCACCCGGCGGAAGAATAGGTCATGTCCGCGCTCCCGACGCTCGATCATCGCGCGGGGCGTATGATGCTCGAACTCCATGAGTTCGAGATTTCCGGGCACTAAGCCAATTCCGTCGAAATATGTGGGGCGGACAATCTCTCGCAGGGGCCGGCGCTGATCGTCGTAACGGATGGCCCCGTAGATCGTCTCGTTTGGGCCGATATCGAATTCGGGTTGATAGCCGAACATTGCCGAGAGAGAGGCTTGGGGGTCGAGATCGAGAGCCAGCACCCGAAAGCCCGCGAGCGCGAGATATTGAGAAAGATACAGAGCTGTTGTCGTCTTGGCTGAGCCACCCTTGAAGTTCGCAACGGTGATGATCTGCAGCTTCTCGCCGTCCCGGCGGCGCGGAAAAAACTCAAGCCCTTCCCGCGGACGCGCCGCCGCAAGGTAGGCGCGCAGCTCATTTATTTGCGCCAGTGTGTAGGACCGCCGCCCACCATGTCCGGTGGAGGGGACCGGGCCGAGGCCGTCCAACGAGAGCTGCCTGAGATATCCGTCTGACACGCGGACGATCTTGGCGACCTCGCCTGAGGTGAAAGAGCGTAGCGATTTGCTGGCTGCCGGAGGGAACAGAGTGGTGCTCAGCGAACGGAGCTGACCGGAGAGGATACCCGCGTGTCGCGTGATCCGCGCGCTCGCGGTTTCATTTCCCTCGTCGACGATACTCATCATGGCGGGCTCAAGACGGTTTCTCTGCGTCAGACGGTAATTGTCCGTCTTCAGAGAAGACACGATTCCCGAGTCGCCGCAACAAATTAAGGGTTAACGAGACCTTAATATCGGGAGCCACGAGAAGGCGACGGCATTTTGTTGTCAGCAGACAACATCCGGCTTCAGACGGGGCGTTGTCTGCTGACAACATTCTTTGGGTTGCTCCGGCGCCTTACTTCTCAACCGGATATAGGCGAGCCGCCTTGCCCATGACTCTTTCGGCATCATTGTAATACCGCGCGGCCTGCTGCACCGAACGATGCTGAGACTGCTGCATGGCTTCCACGAGGCTCACGCCCTGACGCGCTGCCGTGGTGAGATAGCCTGCCCGCAATCCGTGGGCGCTAAACTCCACATCATTGAGCCCGGCCAACCGGCACCGGCCTTTCAGTATCTGATTGATCGACTGCGCCGTCAGCGCAACGGCCCCTACCCGCTGCCAGCGATCGATCGCCCGGAACACGGCGCCCTTGCCGATACGCGCCACCCGCAACCAATCCCGCAATGTTACAACCGGTCGCCCGACCAGCACCACGGTTTGATCCTCGTTGGTCTGGCTGGTTTTAGTGCGTCCCAGTTTGATGCTCAGGCTCGGCAATGACCCCGCCTTCGGATTCGTCGGATAGGCCGGAACCTCACCGCCGTCGCTGATCGTCTGCGCAATCCGTAGCGCCGCAACCTCACTGCGCCGGCGCCCGCCGGAGGCAAAGGCCAGCAACAGGATCGCCCGATCCCGAATATCGACCAGGCGGTTGCCGGCGCAGGTCGCCAGCAAGGTCTCGATCACGTCGAGGGTGACAGCGCGCTGGCTCTTGCGTCCGCGCGGCTGCTGATTGGCACGCACTGACAGCCGCAGCGCCGTGCGCAGCGCAGGGGTTCCAAACGGGCTTTCGAGCCCGCGCCAGCGGTGCAAGGTCGCCCAATTCGCCAGGCGCCGCTGCACCGTGGCAACCGCCGGCGGACCTTCTTTCAGCAAAAACCCGCGCGCCCGCAGCGCCAGGATCACATCCTCCGGCATGCCGTGCTCGGGGTCGGCTTCGCGCTGCACAGGGTCCCAAAGGTGGTGCGCCACAAACTTCAGCAACAGGGCCTCGGGTGCCGGCCAGGGCAGGGCCGAGCCGGTCGAGGCAAGCCCCCAGATTTCGAGATAGGCGAGGTCCGACGCCAGGGCGCGCAAGGTGTTCGAACCGATGCCTTCGCGCGCCAGATGGGTGAGCGTGGCGACGTCCTGGTCGGTGAGGATTTCTGACAGCCGGTCGCGTCCCTCGATCGGCAGAATCGCGGCGAGCGCATCGAGCTGCAGCGCGCGACGGCTTTCGGGATCGGAAACCGCTACCCGGGAGGTGATGTCATCCATTCGCCTGGCGCTCCTTAGAAGCCGTAGGTTCGATCCGCCCAGCGCAGCAGCACGCTGGCGTCGCGATCAGGCAGGCGCACGCGCTGCGCCTTCAGGCCTTGCGCAATCGTCCGGCCGACATCGGGGTCGACCCAGTGGCCATGGGTGATCAGGAAGAACCAGCCGAAGGGGAGCTCTATCTCGCGGTCCATGGCCTCGATCCGGTCCATCAGCAGATGAACCGAAACCTTGGGCGTCATCAGCAACCGCTCTTTCGGCGGCTTCAGCGGCCGCGGGATAAAGCCGATGTCACGCTCGCCCTTGTGCGTGTAATCCCGGATATCGAGAGCCCAATGGGCGAAAACGCGCTGCGCGCTTGCGCTAGAATCCTCCCAATCCTGGAAGAACCGAATCTCACGCGGCACGTAGTCGAACCAGCCCGGGACCGCCTCGAGGAACGGCGTTTCGCGCGTCCCGTCCGGCCCGACCTCGCGGATGACGCGCCGCTCCATCTCGGGCCGTTTGGCCTCCCGCTTGTCGCGCTCGATGCGGCCGCAGCGATCGAGAAAACTGCGGACGTGGATCACCGCGCCGCCGGCACGGCCGAGGAGGCGATAGAGCGGACCGGCGAGGCGATCTGAGTCGGGGAGCTGATCGGCGCGAGGCCAGCTCGGATCGAGCAGTTCGGATTCTCCCCAGGGTCGATAGTCCGGGTTAACGATCGGGCCGGCGCGCCATTCGATCTCCCGGCCGAGCGCAATCTGGATATAGTCGGCCGCGCCCGGGCCGGTCGGCGCCGACACGAAACCGCTAGAGCCGCGCCATTCGGTGATCTGCAGATCGGTCTCTTTCAGGCGCAACCAGACCGCCTTGATGTCGCCGCCGACCTTGGCAATCTCGGCCGTCATCCAGGGCCGCAATTCGCCGAGCCGTGTGCCGTCCGGCTGGAGGACCGACCGGGTGTCGCGCCAGTAATCATCGTCGATGGGCGCGAGCCCAAAGACAAAGCCCGGAAAGGCGGCGGCCAGCGCAGGGATGAGGTCCGCATCGGCCGACGCCGGGGCGAGCCCAGCCAGGACGGTTTCGAGCGAGGCGGCGTCCGGGAGGCGGGCAGGGGTGCTCATCCCAACACTCCGTCATCGGTCCAGGGGTTCAACAGCGGCACACCAAGCGGCGCAAAATCCTTGGTGTTGCGGGTGGCAAGCACCAGCTCGCGGTCCAGAGCCGTGGCGGCAAAAAACCCGTCCATGACCGAGAGCGCAAAGCCGCTTTGGCGGGCTTGCGCCATCAGATCGCCCCAACGTGCGGCGATCGCGGAGTCGATCGGCAGGATCCGCCCGGCGAAGCGCGCCGGCAGATCCTCTGCGAGCCAGGCGGAGAGTGCCTCGCGGCGGCGGCCGTCGTCCATCAGGGCGATGCCGCGCTTGAGCTCGGCGATCGACGCCACACTGATGAAGGCCCGGTCCTCGTCGATCGTATCGAGCCAGGCGAGCACTTTTCGGTCCGGCCCCGGCCGGCGAACCTCCGACAGCACATTGGTGTCGAGCAGCATCTTCATAGATCGAGGTCACGCGGCTGATCGCGGGCCCGCTCGAGATCGAGATCGGCGTCGCGCAAGGGCGACGCCATCAGAAACGCGGCAAGCGAGCCCTTGCGCACAGTCTTGCGCGCCCATTCCTCGGCCGAGACCATGACGACGCTCGGCTTGCCATGGCGGGTAATGATCTGCGGGTCGCTCTGGGCGCGCTCGATCACCTCGGAGAGCCGCGCCTTGGCGCCGGCCACCGTCCAATGGTCGGATGCGGGCGCCGAGGTCTTTCGGGAGGTTGTCACAATCTGCTCCTATGACTATAATGACCAACGAGACTATAAGTCGGATTGGGGCGATTTTCAACAGGCGCAGACGGGGAGTGCGCCTTTGCGCTCGTCTCGAGAGCGAACGGAAGGAAGCGCCATGGGGAGTCACGCGAAACAGACCAACACGCCACCGCCGGCGCCGGTGCGATCGACCCGAGCCAGGCGGCCGGCCGCGATCGTCGGGTCGTTCGGGCCATCGATCTGACCGACGAAGATATTGCGGCGATCGAGGCGGCCGAGATGGCCCCGGGATTCGAGCATCTCAATGCCGAACTCGACGAAGAGTGAGCGCAATGCCGTGAGGTCGGTCGCGGCCGAGGGCGTCCGGAAGAAAGGGAGTGGCACCGGCGGTCGTGTCCTCTCGTCGATAGGAGGCCGGGCAAGCGTGATTTTCCAGGCTCTGGGCCGTCAGAATCGCTGATTTGCGGTTCCGTGTCCGATCACCATCGATAATGGTTTGTTATCGATGGCGAGACGGACAGACTGAGAACATACCAGGTGACAGAAGCCAAGAGTATGTTATCTTCAGTTTAAACGAATCGTATTAAGGTTATCAACATGTTGCAGGTGTCGGCGGGCTTAGTTTCGTGAACCGGTGCCGAATGGCGCGAACTGGCTCCATGTTCCGCGAACTGAGTTCACCCTCACGGCACGGACGGTGCGCTACTCCCG
>JARHVB010000027.1 GCA_029222685.1 Terripilifer ovatus
TGTGATCAAAGCTCATCGCCGAGGTCCTTTCGAGGTTGGATCGTTTTTGCAAATCCAATCCTACCTTCTGGCCACCTACCGTCCCATAGTATCTGAGGAGCGCCGAAGGCGTGTCTCGAAGGACGAGGGCGTCACGCTGCAGCCGATCAGACTTTGCGAGCTGCCAGCCTCTTCAACGTTGCGAAATCACCGCGCAGAAAGGCCTCTTTCTTGGCGCGCGTCCATCCCTTGAACTGCCGTTCGAACGCGATGGCATCGGTGATGCGCTGGAAATGTTCGGCATGAACCAGCACGACCGGAAGGCGGCGGCGTGTGTAATCGCCACCGAGACCGGCAGCGTGCTCCGCAAACCTCTCCTCAATCAGCCGCCGTGTGCTGCCGGTGTAGTAGCTCTCGTCGGAGCACTTCAGCACATAAACAATTGCGCCATCGGTGGTCATGGCTCGTTGCACAGGTTCCGCGTGTAGCCCCCGTCCTTCGAGACGCACGCTGCGCGTGCTCCTCAGGATGAGGGCTTCTGGTGGGTTTTACACGTTATTTCAGACGGATGGGAGAGAGAAGTAATGGCACTCCTTAAGGGCTGCTTATTGCACTGGACTTTCCTCCGCCAATGCTCACAAGGGGGCCATGACACCTGCAGCCCGCATTGCCGCCGCCATCGAAGTTCTGGCCGATATCGAGACCCGCCGCCGCCCGGCGGGCGATGCCCTCAAGGATTGGGGGCTGAAGCATCGCTTCGCCGGCTCGAAGGACCGGTCCGCCATCGGCACGCTGATCTATGACGCGCTGCGCGTGCGCGCCTCCGCCGCCTGGATCATGGGCGAGGAGACGCCCCGCGCCGTGGTGCTGGGCGCCCTGCGCCGGGCGCGCGGCATGGATGTCGCGGCGATCGCGGCGCTGTGCGGCGCCGGCCCCCATGCGCCCGAACCGCTGAGCGAGCAGGAAACCGCGCGGCTTGCGGCCGACGATCTCTCCGGCGCGCCCGACCATGTGCAGGGCGATTATCCGGAATGGCTGGCGCCGTCCTTCGCCGCCACCTTCGGCGACCATGCCGTCACCGAGGGCAGGGCGCTGGCGGCGCGCGCGCCGGTCGACCTTCGGGTGAACACGCTGCGCACCGACCGTGAGAAGGCGCTGAAGGCGCTGTCGCATTTCAGCCCGGTGACGACGCCCTATTCGCCCTGGGGCCTGCGCATCGCCGTGGCGCCCGATGGGCGAGGCCCGGCGCTGGCGGCGGAACCCGCCTATGTGAAGGGGCTGGTCGAGGTGCAGGACGAGGCCTCGCAGCTCGTGGCGCTGCTATCAGGCGCCAAGCCCGGCTGGCAGGTGCTGGATCTCTGCGCCGGCGCCGGCGGCAAGACCCTGGCGCTCGCCGCCATGATGGAGAACAAGGGCCAGGTGTTCGCCACCGACACCGACGGCCGCCGGCTGATGCCGATCTTCGACCGGCTCGAGCGCTCCGGCGCCCGCAACGTGCAGGTGCGCGCCCCCAAGGGGGCGAAGCCGGTGCTCACCGATCTCGAAGGCCGCTGCGATCTTGTGCTGGTGGATGCGCCGTGCACGGGCACCGGCACCTGGCGGCGAAACCCGGACGCCAAATGGCGCACGCGCCCCGGCGCGCTGGAACAGCGCCGGCAGGAGCAGGCGGAAATTCTGCGGGAGGCCGCCACCTATGTGAAGCCGGGCGGGCGCCTCGTGTATGTGACGTGTTCGCTGCTGCGCGAGGAGAACGAGGATCAGGTGAGCGCGTTCCTGGCGGCGTCGGACGGGTTCCTGCCGCTCGATGCGGCGCATGCGGCGAAGGCCGCGGGCGTGGAGGCGCTCGGCCAGTTCGCCTCGACATTCGGGCCGGGCCTGCGACTGTCGCCGGCGACCAGCAATACCGACGGGTTCTACGCCGCCGTCATGCTGCGCTCGTAAACGTCTCGCTCCTGAAGGCATCGGCCAGCGGCACGTTCTCGGCCTCCGACCAGCGGCCGGGGCAGCCGCCGTTCTGGCTGGCGGCGCACAGCAACATGAAGGGCTCGCGCGCCATCGGGCGGAAGCCGAGCGTTTCGGCGTTGTCGGCGCGCAGGTCGTGCAGGCGGTAGCGCCAGTCGGCGAGGTGGGCATCGAGCGTGGCAAGGCCGAGCGCCAGCGCGCCGGGCGCGCTCTCGAAGACGCGTTCGGTCGTGTAGATGCGGCCCGAGGTGACGCCGAAGCCGCCCGCCACCAGCCGGCCGGTACGGTCGCGGACGGCGAAGCAATGGGCGAAGCCCTGGTCGTGCAGGCGGGCGAAGAGGTGCAGCGCGGCCGGCGGGAGATGGAAGACGTCATGCGGCGCCCCGGCATGGGCGCAGGCGGCGGCCACCGCCTCGAAATCGCGGTCGAGCGTGACGCAAAAACCCATATCGCCGTGCTGTCGGCGCAGCGCCGCCAGCCGCTCGCCATCGGGCTCGCGCACATGGCGCAGCGCCGGCGACCACCAGGTCGCCTGGCCCAGGATCCAGCGCGGAAAAAAGCCGTTGGCATAGCCCTCGACCACGGCATCCGGCGCGAGATCGCTGATGACGCCGGCGAAGCCGTCGGGCGTAGCGAGGACATTGTCGAGCGTCGGCAAGCCGGCCTGGCGGATCATGGCGGAGCGGAAGAAGAAATCGACGGCGCGGGGCAGGTTGCGCCCGCCGCCCAGGACGCGCCCCGTGTCGGACAGCAACCGGCCGAGGCGCTGCGCGAGCGTTTCGCGGAACATGCGCTGGCGGAATTTACGACGTTCCACGCGAGTCATCGGCGGCGCCCATTCGATTCCATCGGAGAATAATGAACCAAATTGAGCGATTCGGTAATTCCTGATCATCGGGTCCTCGGCAGGCGGGCTTTTCAGCCCGGAATTCAAATCCTGCCGGACCCTAGCGATGACCCCTTGCGAGGGGTTCAAGCCAATCGTTAGAAACCCTGTTAAAACCCGTTCACTTTGTTGCCTTTCCGGCCTCCGCCGTTGCGCCCCCGCGGGCGCTGCCGTATTCGATTTGTTTCATATTTTGTTTCCGCCCGGAGACCCGTCCAATGACCGCCGCCCACGCCGACATCATCGCCCGTCACGACAAGGTGCTCATCGTCGACTTCGGGTCGCAGGTGACGCAGCTCATCGCAAGGCGGGTGCGCGAGGCCGGCGTCTATTGCGAGCTGGCGCCGTTCCAGAATGCCGAGAAAGCCTTCAAGGAGCTGAATCCAAAGGCGGTTATCCTCTCCGGCGGGCCGTGCTCGGTAACTGACGACGGCTCGCCGCGCGCCCCGCAGGCGATCTTCGACGCCGGCATTCCCGTGCTCGCCATCTGCTACGGCCAGCAGACCACCGCCGTGCAGCTCGGCGGCCAGGTGGAGGGCGGCCATGCGGCGGAGTTCGGCCGCGCCGATATCCAGATCCAGGAAAACTCGGCGCTGTTCGAGGGTGTGTGGGAAAAGGGCGGCCGTTACCCCGTGTGGATGAGCCATGGCGATCGGGTGACGCGGTTACCGGAAGGTTTCACCGTCAAGGCCGTGAGCGAGAACGCGCCCTTCGCCATCGCCAGCGACGAGAAGCGCAAAATCTTCACCACCATGTTCCACCCGGAAGTGGTGCACACGCCTGACGGCGCGAAGCTCATCGCCAATTTCGTCCACAAGATCGCGGGTCTCAAGAGCGACTGGACCATGGCCGCCTTCCGCGGCGAGGCCATCAAGTCCATCCGCGCCCAGGTGGGTGAGGGCAGGGTGCTGTGCGGCCTTTCCGGCGGCGTCGACAGCGCGGTGGCCGCCGTGCTGATCCACGAGGCGATCGGCGAGAACCTCACCTGCGTCTTCGTCGACCACGGGCTGATGCGCCTGGGCGAGGCCGAGCAGGTCGTCACCCTGTTCCGCGACCATTACAACATCCCGCTCGTGCATGTGGACGCCAGCGATCTCTTCGTCGGCGCGCTCGAGGGCGTCAGCGACCCCGAGACCAAGCGCAAGACCATCGGCAAACTGTTCATCGACGTGTTCGAGGCGGAGGCGAAGAAGATCGCCGCCGACGGCCGCGGCGCGCCGCAGTTCCTGGCGCAGGGCACGCTCTATCCGGATGTGATCGAGAGCGTCTCCTTCACGGGCGGCCCCTCCGTCACCATCAAGAGCCACCACAATGTCGGCGGCCTGCCGGCGCGCATGAACATGAAGCTCGTCGAACCCCTGCGCGAACTCTTCAAGGACGAAGTGCGCGCGCTCGGCCGCGAACTCGGCCTGCCGCCGGCCTTCGTCGGCCGCCACCCGTTCCCGGGGCCAGGCCTTGCCATCCGCATCCCCGGCGCCATCAGCCGCGAGAAGCTCGACATCCTGCGCAAGGCCGACGCCATCTACCTCGAAGAGATCGCCAAGGCCGGCCTCTACGACACCATCTGGCAGGCCTTCGCCGTGCTGCTGCCGGTGCGCACCGTGGGCGTGATGGGCGACGGACGCACGTATGACCATGTGTGCGCGCTGCGCGCGGTGACGTCCGTGGATGGGATGACGGCGGACTTCTTCCCGTTCGACATGAACGTGCTGGGCCGGTGTGCCACGCGGATCATCAATGAGGTGAAGGGGATTAATCGGGTGGTTTATGATGTGACGAGTAAGCCGCCGGGGACGATTGAGTGGGAATGATTCAGGCCCATCCTGGGCTATCCCGCAGCGTCCCAGAAACCTCCATAACGCACTGATAAACAAAATAAAATCTCTCAAGGACGTTCGGAGACTATCGGCCGGCAGAGATCGCCGCTGACGTACTTCCTGACGGTGCGCTCCCCCATTGCGAAATCCGATTTCGTCCGATACCGTCAAGGAGTGAGCACCCTATGACGGTCTTTTTTTCGATCTAACTCGCTGTAAGAAAAAGAGATTTAGCGCAAAGGTGCCCGAAAATGGCCTGACGGTCTTTTTTGGAGGAGGCAACCCCGATGTTGACCGATGCAGCCCTTAAACATCTGAAACCAAAAGAGAAAATTTACAAGGTGACGGACCGGGACGGCATGTATGTGCTCGTGAAGCCCTCGGGGACCCTCACTTTTCGGCTGGACTACCGGATGAATGGGCGGCGCGAGACCGTCACGTTTGGCAAATACGGGCCGGCGGGGCTGTCGCTCGCTCGTGCGCGAGAGCTGTGCATCGACGCCAAGCGGGCGATCAGCGAGGGCCGATCGCCGGCGATCGAGAAGCAGCGGGAGAAGCGCCGGCTCCTGGAAGCCAAGAGCTTTGGCGAGTTCGGTGAGAAATGGTTGACCGCGGCGCCGATGGCGGACAGCACGCGGGCGATGCGCCGGTCGATCTTCGAGCGCGAACTGCTGCCCAAGTGGCGCACCAGACTGCTGACGGAAATCACGCCAGACGATCTCCGGGCCCATTGCGGCGCCATCGTCGAGCGCGGCGCGCCGGCGACGGCGATCCACGTCCGCGACATCGTCAAGCAAATCTATGGCTTTGCGATCTTGCATGGCGAGAAAGTCGCCAACCCGGCTGACGATGTGGGACCGTCTTCTATCGCGACCTTCGTGCCGAAGGACCGGTCGCTCTCGCCGACCGAGATCAGGATCATGCTCAAGCTGCTCGAGAAGGTGGCGACGCTGCCGACCATCAGGCTCGGCATGCGCCTCTATCTGCAGACGATGGTGCGCAAGAGCGAGCTGCAGGACGCGACATGGGATGAAGTCGATTTTGAGAATGCCGTTTGGACTATCCCGAAAGAGCGGATGAAGCGCTCGAAAGCGCACAATGTCTATCTGTCGCGCCAGACCCTTGACATCATGATCGCGCTGAAGACCTGTGCCGGAAACTCAAAGTACCTCCTGCCGTCACGCTATGATGCCGATGCGCCCATGTCGCGGGCAACTTTCAATCGCGTCACATATGCGGTGGTTGAGCAGGCGAAGAAGGAAGGTCTGCCGCTGGAGCCTTTCACCGTTCACGACCTGCGGAGGACGGGCTCGACACTGCTCAACGAACTCGGGTTCAACAGTGACTGGATCGAGAAGTGCTTGGCACACGAGGACGGCCGTTCTTCGCGCGGCGTTTACAACAAGGCTGAATATGAAGTGCAGCGGCGCCACATGATGCAGGAGTGGTCCGACATCATCGATGCCTGGGCCGCTGGCAAGAAGCGCGTGCCCGTGGTCATCCCAGCTTCGATGCCGTTGCTTGAACCCGACCCGGCGATCGAACCGGGCGCGATCGCCGCTGCCTGACGTCAGGAGACTGCGCGCGGGTAATAGGGGTTGATTGGCGCGAAGCCAACCAGGCTACGACCTCCGCGAGATCCCAAACCACGCAGCGCGGCGAGAGAGCGAAGCGTCGAGGAAACTCGCCGCGCATTTCCATCTCGTATATGGTGCTGTCAGCAAGCGGGACCATCTCCCGTAGCTGGTGCCGCCGGATCGTCCGCTTAATAGATGTTTCCGCTGTCGGCGCCATTCCAAATCTCCTCAAGGGTCCGGCTTGAGGCAATTGAAAGCAATCGTCGTTGAAAGAGGGAAGCCCCGGAATTCGTCCGTAGGGGCGTAGGGCGCGCGGGGATAAAAATCGGATAGCTGCAGACGACGCAATCCACCTCGTGCATGGCACAAGGTAATACTATTTCTTCCGATTTTTGAGCGGTGTGACGACGGTCGTTGGGGGAGGCTTTGGAATTACGCTGCGCGCACGCGGTCGCGTCAAGCCCAGCCTCTTGTGTATCTGGCGTTGCGACTCAGCTTCGCCATGCAGCCAGTTGCGGAAGGCCAATAGCGCCGGGTCCTTCTCGCGTATCGGCCTGTAGGCCAGATACCAGCCTTCGTATTTCTGATCAACGATTGGAAATGGGGTGACCAGACGGCCCGCTGCCAGCGCGTCACTGACATAGGGAAGTTGCGCCACAGCGACTCCTACTCCATCGAGGACGGCCTGAATTGCCATCACAGAACTCTCGAACGATACCTCATTAGCTGGCTGTATCGGCGCGCTTAGGCCTGCCGCTTCGAACCACCAGGTCCATTGCTCGCGCAGGTGAGAGACGACGATCAGGGTTGCCGTGTGGAGATCGCGGGGGTGCAGCAAGCTTGCTGCTATTGCTGGCGTGCAGACTGGCACCAGCGTTGATGGGAATAGCTCTTCGGCAATATAGCCAGGCCAACTGCCCGCGCCGCGACGTACAGTACATGTCCAATCGTCACGCAGCGGAAGCATTGCACCGCCCGTAGCGACGCGTACCTCGATGTTGGGATGGTTGCGATTGAAGCTCGTCAAGCGCGGAATTAGCCAATGTAAAGCGAGTGTCGGCGCGACCCCGACGGTGAGCACCGGGCCGGCCTGCATCGAGCCCACTTGCTCAGAGAGCCGGGCGATCGCATCGAAGGCCTCGGTCAGGCCGGGCTGGAACGCCCGGCCCTGATCGGTGAGCTCGAGCCTATTGGCATGACGGCGGAAGAGCGCGAACCCGAGGTGTTTTTCCAAGAGCCGCACCATGTGGCTTACCGCCGTTTGAGTGACATTCAACTCCTCCGCTGCTGCCTTGAAGCTGCCATGCCGTCCAGCCGCTTCGAAGGCTCGCAATCCGTTCAAGGAGGGCATCTGGCGAGTCATTAATACCCCAAATTTAAGTTGGGCTAACCGCGAGAAATTTGCGTTTGCTACGCAAGTTTATCCGCGACATCCTATTCGACAAGGATGAGAATTTCTATGCGTAAGATTGCTCTGGGCATCACAGCCACCGTCGCCTTGCTAGTAGCCGCTGTCTTGCTCGCGGTCGTTACGGGATGGGTGCCGCGAGGGCCAATGAACCACGGGTGGGACTGGCCTTGGCATGATTGGTGGCACTCTCGGCTGGAGCACAGTCGGCTTCACCAGTACGGCCCGACGATGAGCCAAACCCAAATGCTGGGATGGTCGGACGGTCAGATAGTTATGGACACCACCAAGATACGTTCCGCGTGACTACTCGCAGTTCGGCCAACCATCAGTGCAACGATCAACGATAAGCCTGCTCAATACAGTGCTTCACCGAGTCAGCGTCCGGGAAAACGTCAAATGATGAAGATATCGAATCTCATAACGATCAGCGCCGCGGCGATAGGAGTCCTGTGCATGCTTCAGGCAGGTCCGGCTGTAAGCCAAGAGAAGCATGGCGTGATACCGCATGCTCCGCTGCTGAAGACCGTATTACCCGGCACAAAAAATTTGGAGGTCGCAGTCTACGAGACGGAATACGCTCCGGGTGGGATCAACCCGCGACATCTCCATCCGGCTGCGATCACATTCTATGTCGTGTCAGGGACAGGTGTTTGGCAGGAAGATGGGAAGCCGCCGGTAACGCTGCATGCCGGAGAGAGTTTGTTTGTTCCCGCCGGCACGATCCATTCCCACTGGAATCCAAGCACCACGGATCATCTTCGCTTCCTGGAGTTCATCGTAGCTGAGAAGGGCAAGGGGCGTTCTATTCCGGAACCGATAAAGAAGTGAGGTTCCCGGAGAGCTTGAGCGATCAAAAAGATCACGATTCGCTAGAACCTGCACAATCTAACGAAGCATCGGTAAACGAGACTGAGCACAACGCAGTCAGGCGCCGGCGTGCTATTTTTCTGATTTTTGCGAGTGTTGCACTTATTTTAGTTGGCATTGCGACCCACTGGCTTTTGTCGGCGCGAACCAAGACTCCGCCGACCACACGCCCATCTGTACCGGTAAGCATTTCCGTCGCAACTCGACAGAACATACCCGTCGATCTGACCGGTCTTGGCGCCGTGCAGGCCTCATTGACTGTCGGTATTCGTCCCCAGGTCGATGGCACACTGCAGGACGTGCTGTTCACCGAAGGGCAGGATGTAAAGAAGGGCGACGTGCTGGCCAAGATAGACCCGCGCTTGTTCAAGGCTGCGCTTGACCAGGCCCGGGGGAAAAAAGCCCAGGATGCTGCGTTGCTCGTTTCCGCCGAGAAAGATCTTACGCGGTACAAGACGTTGGCGCTGAGTGATTCCATAGCGCGGCAGACCGTCGATCACCAGCAGGCAACGGTTGATCAACTGAAGGCGTCCATTGCGGCCGATGAAGCTGCGATCGACACCGCACAGACACAACTCGACTACACCTCGATCAGGGCGCCAAGCGACGGGCGAATTGGCATTCGCTCGATCGATCCTGGAAACGTGGTGCATGTGTCCGATGCACAACCGATCGTCATCCTGATGCGTATCCGCCCGTCCGCTGTGCTGTTCACACTGCCGGCGCGGTTTCTCGATGATGTGCGCAGCGCCTTAGCCCATGGTCCCGTCGTGGTGACGGCTTTCGACCAAAACAACCGCCGCGCACTGAGCGCGGGGAAACTCCTCCTCGTCGATGATGCAATCGATCCCGCTACCGACACCATGCGTCTGAAGGCCATCTTCCCTAATGACGACGAAAGATTGTGGCCGGGCGAATTTATTAATGCACGCTTGTCACTCAAGATGCTCCGCGATGCCCTCGTCATTCCATCAAGCGCGGTCCAACGGGGTCCGCAGGGCTTGTTCGTGTGGATCGTGACGTCGAAAGACGCGGCTGAACCCCGGCCGATCGAGGTCGGGCCGACGACTGGCGATCTGACGGTGGTCACTTCGGGCCTTAGCGACGGCGAACGCGTCGTGACGGACGGACAATTCAAGCTGAAGCGCGATGCTCGGGTACAGGTAAGGGGCACGTCACCCGGGTCACCAACGTCCGAGGGTGCCAGGTGAATCTCTCCGCGCCATTCATCGCACGACCGGTCGCAACGGCACTGCTGATGGCGGCTTTGGCGCTCCTGGGCATTGCCGCGTTCCCGCTCCTGCCGGTCGCCCCGCTGCCGCAGGTCGATTTCCCGACCGTTCAAGTCACCGCAACGCTTGCCGGAGCGAGCGCCGACACGATGGCTTCATCGGTTGCGGCGCCGCTCGAGCGCCAGCTCGGGCAGATCGCGGGCGTTACCCAGATGACGTCGCTCAGCGCGCTGGGCGCGACGTCTATCACGATCCAGTTCGATCTTGATCGCAACATCGACTCGGCGGCGCAGGACGTGCAGGCGGCGATTAACGCCGCAAGCAACACGTTGCCGCGATCGATGACGACGCCGCCGACCTACAAGAAACTGAACCCGGCCGACGCCCCCATCCTCGTCCTCTCGGCGAGCTCCGATACCATCCCACTCACCAGCGTCAACGAATATGCCGACAATTACCTCGCCCAAAAGATCTCGCAAGTACCGGGTGTCGCCCAGGTGTCGCTCGGCGGTGAGCAGAAGCCGGCGATCCGTGTTCAAGTCGATCCGGCAAAGCTCGCCTCGCGCGGGTTGACCCTCGAGGACATACGGCCTGTCCTCGCCAACGCCACGACCGATGCCGCCAAAGGCACGCTCGATACGGGCAAAATGAGCTTCACGATCGCAGCCAACGACCAGATCACCGAGGCAAAACAATTCGATGACGTCGTGCTCGCCTACCGCAATGGCGCCCCGGTCAGAGTGCGCGACGTCGGCGAGGCGGTCTCCGCGGCGTCCGATCGAACTGCGGCCGCCTATGACAACAATAAACCCGCGATCCTTCTTACGGTCTATAAGCAGCCCGGCGCCAATGTCATCGACACCGTAGACCGGATCAAGGCCCAACTGCCACGTCTCGCGGCCGATATTCCGCCAGCAATCACAATCCATACTGTTCTCGACCGAACGACCACCATCCGCGCTTCGGTGCGCGATGTCGAGTTTACGCTTGGCCTGACTGTCGGCCTCGTCGTGATGGTAGTCCTGCTATTCCTGCGCAATTTGTGGGCGACGTTGATTCCGGGCTTCACGATCGTGCTCGCGCTGCTCGGATCGTTCGCGGCCATGTATGTGCTCAACTTCAGTCTCGACAATTTATCTTTGATGGCGCTGACCATAGCCGTCGGCTTTGTGGTCGACGACGCTATCGTGGTCGTTGAGAACATCTATCGTCATATCGAAAGCGGCGCGTCGCCCTTTGAAGCCGCGCTTAACGGCTCGCGAGAGATCGCCTTTACCGTGCTTTCAATCAGCGTGTCGCTGATCGCCGTTTTCATCCCGCTCTTGCTTATGGGTGGGATTGTCGGCCGATTGTTTAGAGAGTTCGCTCTAACCGTGACCGCGGCGATTGCAGTCTCAGCTTTGGTATCGCTCACGCTCGCCCCGATGCTGTGCTCGCGCTTCATGCGGCGGGAGGCATCAGAGGATCATGGCCGCCTCTATCGTGCCCTCGAAACTTGCTTCGACACGATGCAGTCCGGCTATCGGCACACGCTCGACATCGTGCTGCGCCATCAGGCGGCCACCCTCGGCGTGTTCTTCGCTACGGTTGTGTTGGCCGTCGTCATGGCCATCCAGATTCCCAAGGGCTTTTTTCCGATTCAGGACACCGGCCTGATCGGCGGCCTGGCGGAGGCGGCGCAGGAAGTCTCGCCCGAGGAGATGAAGCGTCTCGAACGCGTCGTCGGAGAGGTCGTCCTCAAGGATCCCGGCGTTGAGGGAATTGCCTCATGGACGGGTAGCACCGGCGGAAATGGTTTCGCACAGACAACGAACACTGCTCGGTTTTATATCGTTCTCAAGCCGCGCGACGAGCGCACGCTCACGGCTTCCCAGATTATCGACCGGTTGAGGCCGAAGATCGCAAAGGTCCAGGGCGTCAATCTTTCTCTGTCGGCAACACAGGACATCACCGTAGGTGGCCGGTCTTCGCGCGGCAGTTTTCAGTATACGTTGCAGAGTGCCGATGTGGGCGAGCTGACCACATGGTCACAGAAGATGCTTCAGAAAATGCGCACGCTGCCCCAGCTCGCGGACGTAGCCACAGACCTTCTCGCCGACGCACCGCTGCTCACGGTCGACATCAACCGGGACCAGGCCTCACGCTTTGGCATTTCGCCGCAGACGATCGACGACACGTTGAACGATGCCTACGGCCAGCGGCAGATTACGCAGTACTTCACCCAGCTCAATACATACCCGATCGTTCTTGAAATCACCCCGGCACTGCAGCGCACGCTTGCATCACTCGACCGCATCTATGTGAAATCGCCGCTGACGGGCGCTGCGGTGCCGCTTTCCGCGCTCGTGAGAGTTGATTCGACCAAGGTCGGGTCGCTGTCGGTGACACATCAGGGCCAGTTTCCCGCGGTTACCCTGTCGTTCAATCTCCGGCCAGGTGTCGCGCTCGGCCAGGCTGTCAACGCAATCAGCCAAGCGGCGCAGGAGATCAACATGCCCGGCACAGTGATTGGTGTGTTCCAGGGCAATGCGCAAGCGTTCCAGACATCGTTGTCGAGTATGCCTGTGCTGATCATCGCTGCGCTCGTAGTCGTCTATATCATCCTCGGTGTGCTGTATGAGAGTTTCATTCATCCGCTGACGATTCTTTCGACATTACCATCGGCTGGTGTTGGTGCGTTACTTGCGTTGTGGGTGGGGCACATAGATCTGTCGGTGATAGGCATCATCGCAATCATCCTGTTGATCGGAATCGTCAAGAAGAACGGCATCATGCTGGTCGACTTTGCCATTGTTGCTGAGCGTGACCGTCACCTTCCGCCGACTCAGGCCATTCGCGAGGCGTGCCTCTTGCGCTTCCGCCCTATCCTAATGACGACGGGGGCGGCTTTGCTTGCAGGAGTGCCGCTCGCGCTCGGCAACGGCACCGGCTCGGAATTACGTCAGCCGCTCGGCTACGCGATGATCGGGGGGCTGGCACTCAGTCAGTTGCTCACACTCTACACGACGCCAGTGATCTATCTGTATCTCGATCGGCTCCAAATTTGGCTGAGACAAAGGAAAAGAACCAAAGTCGATGGAGTCGAAAAGGTATTAGTCGTGAAGATGAAGTGAGAGCGTTGCCTGCTGGCAGCATGGCTAAATTAAATGGAGTCAATTGTGACCAGCGTATGTACGCCGTTCGGTTGGCGATCTGATGACTTCACGACACTCCGCTGTCTCGCGCGCCTTAGAGGGGCAACGAATAAAGGGTTTGAGGAGCTACTCGAAATCTCGAGCCCTATGTCCGAGTACGCCCGGCATGGCGGAAATGGAAATCCGTGATCTTAAATATCTGACGGCATCAGCGGACGCTGGAACCTTCACCAGCGCCGCCAAAGCGCTTGGATTGAACTCATCCACCATCAGTCGCCGGATCGGACGGGTGGAGGAAGAACTGGGTTTAACGCTCTTTGAGCGCGGCCGTTTCGGGATACGCCTCACGACGGGCGGCCGGGCGGTGATGATGCTTGTCCGGCGTGCACTTGCCGATATCGATGCCGTCATGACGTCTGGCCACCAGAACGGTACGGGAAAGGTCGGGAAGGTTCGGCTTGGCGTGCGTATGCCGCCTATTGGTGAGCCCATGCGGACGTTGCTTTCAAGGTGGCGAGAGGTGCACCCTGATGTGCTGCTAACTATATTCGAGATGAACGAGCGGGACATGCAAGCCGCGCTGGCGGAGCGACGGCTCGACGCCGCGCTGATGACCAGTCATGCT
Organism: Terripilifer ovatus; assembly: GCA_029222685.1. Lineage (GTDB taxonomy): Bacteria > Pseudomonadota > Alphaproteobacteria > Rhizobiales > Beijerinckiaceae > Terripilifer > Terripilifer ovatus. Next base: position 13,491 of record JARHVB010000027.1, read on the forward strand.
CTATGGCCCCACGCAACGTCCGAGCCTCTTTACCGCGAACGAATAGTCGCGGCGCTGCCCCATGGGCATCCTCTTTCCGAGCGCAGAGCGGTCGATTGGGATGCGTTACGTGACGAAATATTTCTGGTTCAAGGATGGGATGAAAGTCAGTCTGCCCGGGAGTTCTATGCCGCGTTCCTCGGAAGCGGCGCTAAGTTTCGTATGCATGCGGCGAGCAAGCAAAGCGTGTTCGCGCTCGTCGGCGCGGGGTTGGGAGTTACCCTTGCGACGGTGAGTCAGTCTGAAGTGGTGTTTCCAGGAGTCGTTTACCGACCGATCGATGAGGAAGATGCCTGGCTTCAGGTTGAACTCGCGTGGATTCCAGATGTAGAAGACGCTGTCCTCGGCCGCTTCATCGCCTTTATGCGCGATGAAGCGCGCTCACGACACCTTCTCTGATAAGCTTCGTCGTAACTTCGCGAAAGCCCGGTCCGTTGCCATGAATCGCGCCAACATCGGAGCTACGAGCTTCTCGGGTTCGATTACGGCATGATCGGTCTCGCGCGCAAGCACCGCTCCGTAGGCAAGGAGATCGCGGTGCACTGACGCGGGCAATTCGATTGTGAGCTTGACTGGCTTAATATCTTCAATCGTAGCAAGCCTCAGCTTTGCCATGTTACTCCCCTCATATGCGGTAGGATTCGAGAATGAGATCGTGGGTGACCATCACGCGCACGGGGAAGCCCGGCCTGATAGTGATGGTGGGCTGAATGTTGAGAGAGCGCCCGACGACTTGCTCACCGATCTGACTGAAGCTCTGCGATGCGCCCTGTCGGATGGCCTGCGCCAGATTGTTCTCGCTGTTGCTCGTGCCCGCTTCGGAGCCGACGCTTAAGAGCGTGGAGAGGATCGCTGCTTTGAACAGCATGCCCCAATGGTTGTCGACCTCGTCCTCAAGGCCGGCATAGCCTTCGGTATCGGCGCCCGGCTGACGCTCCAGGACGATCGAGCGGCCGTTCGGCATGATCAGGCGATTCCAGACGAGCAACGCGCGTGTCTGCCCAAAGGCGATCTGCGCGTCGTATTGCCCGACCAGGCGTGCGCCTTGCGGGATCAGGAGGATCTTTCCCGTCGGGCTGTCATAGACGTCTTCTGTCACCTGCGCGGTAACCTGGCCGGGAAGGTCGGAGCGCAGGCCGGTGATCAGCGCTGCGGGGATCACCGCGCCCGCTTGCAGGATGTATTTGCTGGCAGCGGGCTGGATGCGGTCCGGGCTCGTGGTGCGGCGGTCGATGGTGCCGTTGAGAAACGCGAGCTTGTGATCCTGCGAGGTCACGCCGCTCGAACCGATAGCCGCGACGGCAGGCGTTGCGCCCGCCGGAGTTGCTGCCGATACCGTTTGTGCAGTTTGGCGGACATTCGTCGTCGTGAAGAGACGGCTCGTGCGCGCGGCCTCTTGCTCTTGCGCGATCCGCTGCTGTTCGGGATCGGTGCCGGTCGACATGCTCGGGGCTGGGGCTCTGCTATTGAGAATCGGCCGGCCGAGATCGCCGGGGAGCGGCGGCCCGAGCTGCGGCGCGGGCTTGGGCAGCCCTGTGTAATCCCGGGGAAGATTCGCCAGGCCATCGGGCGTGTTGCGATTGTTGGTGTTGTAGAGTTCGGAGCCTGTGGTCTGGTGCTGGGGCTTGAGCGCGAAGAACAATGCGCCGCCGATGCCGAGCGCGGCGGCCGTACCCAGGCCGAGAAGCACTTTTCGCGACAGGCGGGTGACCGGCGGCCGGCTCGACCGCAGCCGCATCTCCTCGGCCGGGCGACTGTCTTCGCTCGGCTCGCCTTCTTGACGGGGTTCATCCGTCACGACTGCGGCCTCCCATCGGTGCGGACAATCCGCACGAGCTGCTGATGCTTGCCGCCGAGCTTGAGTTCGGCCGCGGCGAACAGCCGATCGACGATCATGTGGTTGCCCTTGACGCGGTAGTTGACGAGTTGACCATCCCCTTCGGCACCGATGACCCAGAGCGGCGGCAACTCGCCCTGGCTAATGCCGCTCGGAAACTCGATGAACACCTGCCGGCCATCGTCGAAGGCACGCAACGGCCGCCATGCGGGGTTGTCGCCTTCGATACGATAGCGGAAGTTCAGTGCGTTGATATCGACGCCAGTGGCCACAGGCGCCGCCGCGTCAGCCGCAGCGTTCTGCTGGCGAAGGGCGATGAGCTGGTCTTGCGCGTAGGCCCAGGAGACCGATGCCATGTAGGTCTTTTCGTCGGAATGCAGCTCGAGGTGATAGGTCCGCCGATCGGTGTTGATGACGAGGTTGCTGATAAGATCGGCGCGCGTCGGCTTGACGAGAATGTGGATGCGCTTGGCCGCGCCGGCGCCGCTCTCCGTATCGCCAATGATCCAGCGCACGGTGTCGCCCGCCGCGACGGGACCGGAGCCCACAAGCTGCTCGCCCGGCTCAAGGGTGATGTCCGTGATCTCGCCAGGCGCGGCGTAGACCTGATAGAGGGCGCCGTCGGAGAAGGGATAAACCTGGATGGCGTTGAGATAGCCGGCCCGCGTCGGCTGAATGCGCGCGGCGCCATTCGCTTGGTCGACGCGCGCGTGCGGATCGGTGGGTTCGGGGGGCGATTTCGTCGAGCCAGGAAGCCGCTTAAGCTGGCCGGGCAGAGGCAGCGGTTTCGGCAGCTCGACGATCTGCACAGGCTTGGCTGGATCGGGCTGAAGCACAGCTTGCTTCGGCGTGTCGTCGTAGCTGATCTCGGGCGGCTTCCACGTCGAGCACGCTGCCAGGGACGTCGAAAGCAGAAAGGTTGCGAGAGACAGCGAGCGCATCAGCCGAGCTCCTTTGACCAGTTGAGGGCGTGGACGTAGACGCCGAGCGGATTCTTCTTCAGCCGATCGGCGTCGGTCGGCGTCTGCACAACGATGGTGAGGATGGCGCTCCAGTGCTCCGCGGCGGCGAGCGCGTTGTCGACATACCGCCGCTCAACCCATTCGACGCGGAAGCTGCTGTCGGAGGCGCGGATCACGCTCGCCACCTCGACGGACACCTGCGTCTTCCCGACCTTCGAGAAGGGATCGTTGGTGCGGGCATAATCGTTGAGCGCCAGAGCGCCCTTGTCGGTGACGTAGTTGTAGGCGTCGAGCCAGTCTTGCCGTAGCACGACGGGGTCGGCGGGAATGCTGCGCACCTCGTCGATGAACCGTGCGAGGTGCCAGGCAATCTGCGGATCGGTCGGCTGATAGTCGGTGACCGCCGGTGCGATGGCTTGTGCCTGGCCCAGCTTGTCGACCTGCACCACCCACGGGGTGATGGTCCCGCGGGCCGATTGCCAGACAAGCCCGCCGGCGAGGCCGCTGCTCAGCGCCAGAGCGCCGAAAAAGGCGAGCCGCCAGTTCTTCGCCTGCACCCGTGCGGAACCGATGCGTTCGTCCCACACTTGGCCAGCCCGCTGATAGGGTGTCTCGGGTTCGGGGGTCTTGCCGTAACGCACGGTGGATCGTCGAAACATGGGCTAATCCCCCTCCGAGAGGTCGATCTGGTGACCGCCGCTCGCCCGGTCGCCGGAGCGGATGGCGTGGTCGGCGGCGGACACGCCGCGGCTGATGGTCTGACTGCGCTTCATGCGCTGCGCCCAGGCCGGCGGGCCCTCCGAAGCCGTCGAGGATTCCGCACCGCTGGCGGTCGCTGGCGCGCTCCCTCGCATCACGGCGCGCTCGCCCGCTGCGAAGCTCTCTTTCAGGCTGGCCGCCGCGTGGCGAAGCGGGCTCATCGCCACTGACCCGGCGGCCTGAGCGACACCGGTCGCGCCGCCGGCGCGATAGGCGGCGCTGGCGCCACCCGCCACGGAAGCGCCCGCGCGCGCCGTGCCCGTGATCGCTCCACCCGCGGCGGCAAGGCCGCCCGTCGTGGCTGCGATTCCAGCGGCGCCAATGCCCGCCGCCGCGAGGCCAGTGCCGACCGCAGCGCCAGCGCCTAGTTGCGGGCCTCCGGCGATCAGGCCGTTGGCGATGCCTGGACCGAAAATCGTGAGGCCGAGCAGCGAGAGTGCCGCAAGGATGAGCGTCAGCGCGTCGGAGATCGTCGGCGGATTGTTGAAGCCGCTGGTGAACTGACTGAAGATCGTCGAGCCGATGCCGATGATGACGGCGAGCACCAGGATCTTGATGCCAGACGACACGACGTTGCCGAGCACGCGCTCAGCGAGAAACGCGGTGCGGCCGAAGAGTCCGAAGGGGACGAGAACAAACCCTGCGAGTGTCGTCAGCTTGAACTCGATCAGGCTGACGAAGAGCTGGATCGCCATGACAAAGAAGCTGATGATGACGATCAGCCAGGCGACGAGCAGGATGATGATCTGCACCAGGTTCGCGAAGACGCTGGTGAAACCCATCATCCCGGAGATCGCGGTCAGGATTGGCTTGCCGGCGTCGATACCGACCTCGGCGATCTTGCCGGGCTGAAGAAGCTGTGCGGCGCTGATGGTGCCGCCGCCCGCTTCGATACCGAGGCCGGCGAAGCTGTTAAAGATGATCTGCGTGAGATTGTTATAGTTGCCGATGATGAAGGCGAAGATGCCGATATAGAGTGTCTTCTTGATGAGACGTGCGAGCACGTCTTCATCGGGCGCCATCGCCCAAAAGAGGCCGGCGAGCGTGATGTCGATGGCGATGAGAACGCCGGCGAGCCAGCGCACATCGCCCTGGACCAATCCGAATCCGGAATCGATGTATTGGGTGAACGTCCCCAGGAAATTGTCGATGACGCCAGTGCCGCCCATTGTCTTTACCTATCGGGAGCTTTGGTTGATACCGCGGACGGGGTCGTCGTGTTGGACGGCTGTCGATACGTGAAGAAGTGGCGGCGGCTCTCGGCCCAGGCCGCTTCGCAATCGGCGTCATCCTTCGCCTGCGCGGCGAGCACCTGGCACCGCTTCAGTTCTTCAGAGAGCGGATCGGTGGTCGCTGCAAGACCTGCTGGGTGGTCCGGCAAGCGCGATGGAGCCTCACGAAAATGCAGCGTGCCAACAACGATGGCGATACCGACCAGGGCGAAGCCGATGGCGCGCGCGATGGCTGGAAGATTGAGGAAACGGCCGCGCATCAGTGGAACATCTGCGCGTTGCCGGGCTGATAGCCCGCGCCATAGTTGAGGAAGTTCTGCATCTGCGCTTGCGCCTGAGCCTCGGTCTCGAGTTGGCGGGCGGCGTCCAGGCTTTGGGCGCGCGCGATCGAGGCCATAACGCCGGTCAGGTCGGCGAGCTGCTTGGTCTGAAGGGCGACGAGCTGGTTGCCGGACTGCGCGGCTTGGAGCGCGCCGGTCGCGCCCTGGCTCGCCGTCACCAATGCGTCGATCTGGGTGCGCGTCGAGTCGAGGTTTTGCACGACGCCGGCCTGCACGCGCATGGTGTCTTGGAATCCGGCGCGGGCGTTCTGCCAGCGTGACTGCGCGTCGGCGAGAAGCTGTTGCGAGGGCGTTCCGCTCGAATAGGCCTGCGGATAAGTCTGTGTGAAGGCCTGGTCGATCGCCGTCACGCTGTAGGCGATGCGCTGCGCCTGCGCGAGAAGTTGCTGCGTCTGGGTAATCGACTGTTCGAGCGTCGCGAGAGAGGAGTACGGCAGGCTCGCCAGGTTGCGCGCCTGATTGATCAGGGACGTCGCCTGGTTCTCCAGCATCTGGATTTCATTGTTGACCTGCTGCAGCTCGCGCGCGGCGGTCAGGATGTTCTGGGCGTAGTTGGTGGGATCGAAGACTATCCATTGCGCGTAGGCAGGGACGCTGACAGCGGTGATGGACAATGCGGCGAAGCCGGCGATGAGGCCGACGCGTAGGCGACGTACAATCATGATGAGACCTCCTTTGTGCGGGTGAGCATGTCGGCCGCCCAGTCGAGGTCCTTGCGGCGCAGCCAGGCGGCGGCGAACCCGTCGCGGCCGTGGGCGGCGAGGATTTCCTCGATGGCGGTTTGGTCGGTCTTTGCCGATGCGGCGGTGAAGGCGAGCGCGACTTCGGAGAGACCGAGCTCGAACACGCGATTGCCGCGGCGCGACTGGCAGTAATATTCGCGCTTCGGCGTGGCCCGGCTGAGGATCTCGATCTGCCGGTCATTGAGTCCGAAGCGCCGGTAAATGGCCGCGATTTGCGGCTCCATCGCGCGTTCATTCGGTAGAAGAATCCGCGTCGGGCAGCTCTCGATGATGGCGGGTGCGATGGTGCTGCCGTCGATATCGGCAAGCGACTGCGTGGCAAAGACGACGGAAGCATTTTTCTTTCGGAGCGTCTTCAGCCATTCGCGGAGCTGACCCGCGAAGCCGGGGTCGTCGAGCGCGAGCCAACCCTCGTCGACGATGAGCAAGGTCGGCCGGCCGTCGAAGCGTTCTTCGATGCGATGAAACAGGTAGGACAGCACGGCGGGCGCGGCGCCCGCGCCAATCAGGCCCTCGGTCTCGAAGGCTTGCACCTTGGCCTCGCCAAGACGCTCGCTTTCGGCATCGAGCAAACGACCCCACGGTCCACCGACCGTGTAGGGCTGGAGCGCTTGCTTCAGCGCGTTGGACTGCAACAGCACCGAGAGGCCGGTGATTGTCCGCTCCGAAACCGGCGCGGAGGCGAGCGAGGTCAGGGCCGACCATAGATGCTCTTTCAGTTCGGGGGTGACGGTGACGGACTCCCTGCCAAGGAGGGTCGCGACCCACTCGGCCGCCCAAGCGCGCTCGCCCGCGTCATCGACGCGCGCCAAAGGCTGCAAGGCGACGGGAACGCTCGCGTCGTCAGCCAGCGCGCCGCCGAGATCGTGCCAGTCGCCTCCCATGGCGAGCGCGGCCGCGCGGATCGATCCACCGAAGTCGAACGCGAAGACCTGGGCGCCCGCATAGCGCCGGAACTGCAACGCCATCAGCGCGAGCAGGACGCTCTTTCCGGCGCCGGTCGGTCCGACGATCAGGGTGTGGCCGACGTCGCCGACATGAAGACTGAAGCGGAATGGCGTGGACCCTTCCGTCCGCGCGAACAACAGCGGGGGCGCCTGCAAATGCTCGTCCCGTTCCGGCCCGGCCCACACCGCCGAGAACGGCATCATGTGCGCGAGATTGAGCGTCGAAACGGGCGGTTGGCGGACATTGGCGTAGACGTGGCCGGGGAGCGAGCCAAGCCATGCCTCGATGGCGTTGACGCCTTCGCGCATGCAGGTGAAGTCGCGACCCTGAATGGCCTTCTCGACTAGGCGCAGGCGCTCGTCCGCGACGCGAGGATCTTCGTCCCAAACCGTAACGGTCGCCGTGACATACGCTTCGCCGACCAGATCGGTGCCGAGCTCCTGCAGCGCCGCGTCGGCGTCGAGCGCCTTGTTGGCTGCGTCGCTATCCATCAGCACCGACGCCTCGTTGGTCATCACCTCCTTCAGGATCGCCATGATCGACTTACGCTTGGCGAACCACTGGCGACGGATTTTTGCGAGCAGTCTGGTGGCGTCGGTCTTGTCGAGACAGACCGCGCGCGTTGCCCAGCGATAGGAGAAGGCGAGCCGGTTCAGCTCATCGAGCAGGCCCGGCCAAGTCTGCGACGGGAAGCCCATGATGGTAAGCGTGCGCAGATGCGCCCGGCCGAGCCGGGGTTCCAGGCCTCCGGTCAGGTCCTCGTCGACCAAGATGGCGTCGAGATACATCGGCGTCTCGGGCACACGCACGCGCTGTCGGCGAGTCGAGACGCAGGAATGCAGATAGGTCAGCGTCTCGCAGTCATCGAGCCAATCGGCCTCGGGCATGAAACCTTCGATCAGCGCGAGAACGCGATCAGTGCGATCGATGAAACCTTCCAGCGCGGCGCGCCAATCGGCGCCCGCGTGCGAGCGTCCCTCGTAGAGCCAACTCTCCGCGCGCGCGGAATCGTCGGCAGGTGTCATCCACAGCAAAGTCAGGAAATAGCGGCTTTCGAAGTGGGCGCCTTCTTCCTCGAACTGCGCACGGCGCTCAGCGTCGACCAGCTCCGACGTGGTGTCGGGGAATTGGCCGACGGGATAGCGATAAGCCGGCACGCGCTGCGCCTCGATGAAAACCGCCCAGCCGGAGCCGAGCCGGCGGAGCGCGTTGTTCAGCCGCGAGGTGATAGCGACCAGTTCGGCTGGCGTGGCGGAATCGAGATCAGGTCCGCGGAAGCGCGCGGTACGCTGGAACGAACCGTCCTTGTTGAGAATGACGCCCTTCTCGACCAGCGCCGCCCACGGCAGGAAGTCGGCAAGGTTCTGTGTGCGTCGGCGATATTCCGTGAGGTTCATCATCGGGCGAACCTCACGAGACCAGGTGCTGCGGGTAACGCAGGTGCCGGCGCACCACGTCCACAAAGGCGGGATCGCGCTTGGCGGCCCATACCGCTGCAACATGACCGATCAGCCAGATCAGGCCACCGACGATCCAGAGGCGGAGCCCGAGTCCGACGGCGGCGGCGAGCGTGCCGTTGACGATCGCTACCGCCCGCGGCGCACCGCCGAGCAGAAGCGGTTCGGTCAGGGCGCGATGGACGGGCGCGTAGAAGCCGACGATGGGCGCATCGTGCTCCATCAGATCAGCACTCCGCCGCCGAACTGGAAGAACGTCAGGAAGAAGCTCGACGCTGCGAAGGCGATCGACAGGCCGAAGACGATCTGGATCAGACGCCGGAAGCCCCCAGACGTCTCGCCAAAGGCGAGCGTCAGACCGGTGACGATGATGACGATCACCGACACCACCTTTGCGACCGGCCCCTGGATCGACTCCAGGATCTGATTGAGCGGCTGCTCCCAGGGCATGTTGGAACCGGCGGCATAGGCCGGCGCCGTCATCAGCGCGACAACGGCGAAGGCCGTCACCGCCGTTGCGCGGTCGCGAATACGGGAAAGCACTATCATCACGGTTCTCCTGCGGGGGTGAGGACGTAGTCGCCGGTCGGGCCGAGGCCCTTCACCGTGGCGAGCTCGGCGAGCCGTCGCCCGGAGCCGCGGCCGGCGAGGACCGCGATGAGATCGATGGTCTCGGCGATGAGCGCGCGTGGGACGGTGACGACGGCTTCCTGGATGAGCTGTTCGAGGCGGCGCAACGCGCCGATCGCCGAACCCGCATGCAACGTGCCGACACCGCCTGGGTGGCCGGTGCCCCAGGCCTTCAAGAGGTCCAGCGCTTCCGCGCCACGCACCTCGCCGATCGGGATGCGATCGGGACGGAGCCGAAGGGCCGAGCGGACGAGATCGGACAGCGAGGCGGCGCCGTCCTTGGTGCGCAGCGCCACGAGGTTCGGTGCGGCGCATTGCAGTTCGCGAGTATCCTCGATCAGCACTACGCGATCGCCAGTCTTGGCGACCTCCGCCAGCAACGCGTTCACGAGCGTGGTCTTGCCGGTCGACGTGCCGCCGGCCACGAGGATGTTCTTACGGTCGAGCACAGCAACGCGCAGCAACTCGGCCTGCGCGTCGGACATGATTCGCGCGTCAACATAGTCGCCAAGCGTGAACACAGCGACCGCGGGGCGGCGGATGGCGAAGCACGGCGCAGAGGCTACGGGAGGTAGCAGGCCTTCGAACCGCTCTCCACTTTCCGGCAGCTCCGCCGAGACCCGCGGACTTCCGGCATGGACCTCTACACCGACGTGGTGCGCGACGAGGCGCACGATGCGTTCGGCGTCCGCTGGCGTGACCCGGCAGCCGGTGTCTTCGAGGCCGCTCGACAACCGGTCGATCCACAAGCGGCCATCGGGATTGAGCATCACCTCGACAATGCTCGAATCTTCCAGGTAGGCGGAGATGGCCGGCCCGAGCGCGGTGCGCAGCATGCGCGCGCCGCGGGCGAAAGCTTCCGATCGGAGCGAAATTGTGGTCACTCGAACCCCGTAAGTTCGCCTCACTCGGAGGCGCAGATGTCAGCGGGGTTGATTAGAAAGGACCGGAACTGGGTCTCTGCAACAACGGCGATGAGGCCGTAGGGCTTTGGGATAGAATGACAGGTCGACGGGACGATCGCTATTCAGTCTGCGGCTCCGCTCTCTCCGGAGAACCAGGCGCCACATCGCGACTCACTTCGTCGGCAAGCTTGCGGCCACGTGCTAGGCGCCGGCCGAGCGCTTCGACAAAACCCTCGTAGCGCTCACGTCCCTTAGTCTGTGCTGCCACGAGCGCGGCGTCGGGCAGCGCCGGGGTGCTGGTCAGCCAAAAGCGCACGAAGACCGCCAGCGCCTCGTTCGAAATGTCCACGTGCCGCTCGATCAGTTCCATCTGCCGTGTCATGCGATCGAGCCGCCGCGCGAGCGCCGCCTCCAGCCGATCGGCGCCGTCGGGCGACAGATGAGAGGCAAGCGCCGCCTCGACGACCAGCGCCTGCGGAACGCGCTTGCGAGCCGCATAGTCGGCCAGCTTTCCGGCGAGATCAGGCGGAAGACGAAAGGTGTGCTTCGTGCGCATGGGCGTCACATCTGCATGTCATCGCCGGGATCAAGCGAGACCTGGCGGGCGACGGTTCCGAACGTGCGCTGCATGACGCGCTGGCGCTGAACCTCGTCGTCAGGCTCCTCGTCGGTCGGATCGAATTCATGGACCGGCTTTGCTGGCTCGGGCACGATCTCCTCATGCTCTGGCAATTCCGGTTCGCGCCGAATTCCAGCGTTGGCGGGATCTTCCGTGTCGGATGCCGCTGGCGCGACGACCGCACCGGCCCAGTCGCCGTCGGATGGAACCGGACGTTCGTTGGTAGGCCGCGATCCTGGATTGGTCAGCGCCGGCGGTGGGAGGATGCGCGCTGCCATCTCAGGATCTTCGAAGTAGCGCGCTTTCTTCGCCCGGATCGGTGCGCAGCCGGACATGAGAACCAACTCGTCGTCCGGCGGGAGCTGCATGACCTCGCCGGGAGTCAGCAGTGGCCGCGCCGTCTCCTGGCGCGAGACCATCAAATGACCGAGCCATGGGCTCAGGCGGCTGCCAGCATAGTTCTTCATGGCGCGCATTTCGGTCGCAGTGCCAAGCGCGTCGGACACGCGCTTGGCGGTGCGCTCATCATTCGTGGCGAAGCTCACGCGCACATGGCAGTTGTCGAGAATGGAATTGTTCTGCCCGTAGGCTTTCTCGATCTGGTTCAGGCTCTGGGCGATGAGGAAGCTCTTCAGCCCGTAGCCCGCCATGAAGGCCAGCGCGCTCTCGAAGAAGTCGAGGCGACCGAGCGCGGGAAACTCGTCGAGCATGAGCAACAACCGATGCCGGCGACGTTTCGAGTCCAGCTCCTCGGTGAGACGCCGACCGATCTGGTTGAGGATCAAGCGAATGAGCGGCTTGGTCCGACTGATGTCCGATGGCGGCACGACGAGATAGAGGGTCACGGGAGATTTAGCCTCAACGAGATCGCGGATGCGCCAGTCACAGTGCGCTGTGACGGCGGCGACGACCGGATCGCGATAGAGCCCAAGGAACGACATGGCCGTCGACAGCACACCGGAGCGTTCATTTTCGCTTTTGTTGAGCAGCTCGCGCGCGGCGCTGGCGACAACGGGATGCACGCCCTTTTCGCCATTGTGCGCCGTCGTCATCATCGCGCGCAACGTGGTCTCGATCGGCCGCTTCGGATCGGAGAGGAAGTTGGCGACGCCAGCGAGCGTCTTGTCTTCTTCGGCATAGAGGACGTGCAGGATCGTGCCAACGAGCAGCGAGTGGCTCGTCTTCTCCCAATGGTTCCTTTTTTCCAGCGCGCCTTCGGGATCGACCAGTACGTCGGCGATGTTCTGGACGTCCCTGACTTCCCACTCGCCGCGACGGACCTCGAGCAGCGGGTTGTAGGCCGAACTCTTCGTGTTGGTCGGATCGAACAGCAGCACCCGACCGAAGCGGGCACGCCAGCCGGCGGTCAGGCCCCAGTTCTCTCCCTTAATATCATGGACGATCGCCGAGCCTGGCCAAGTGAGCAGCGTCGGAACCACCAGGCCGACGCCCTTGCCCGAACGTGTCGGTGCGAAGCACAGCACATGCTCCGGGCCGTGATGGCGAAGATAGGCATCCTTCCATTGGCCCAGCAGAACGCCGTCTGGATGGAGAAGCCCAGCCTTCCGAATCTCGCGCGCCTCGGCCCAGCGCGCGGAGCCGTAGGTCGTGACCTTCTTCACTTCGCGCGCGCGCCACACCGACATGGCGACCGCCACGACTACTGCGGCGACGCCGCCCGCGCCCGCGATGAACCCGCCGGTGACAAAGATGTCGTGGGCGTAGGCGTCGTAGGCGAACCACCACCAGAAAAAGGCGGGCGGCTGGTACATCGGCCAGCCGAACAGCATGAACCAGGGGTGGCCGAGCTGCGGCTGAAAGGCGAGCTGCCAGGCTGTCCATTCCGTTGCGCTCCATATGAAGGCGAGGACGACAGCGCAGACGAGGAGGATTTGGCCCCAGAGAATCTTGGTCGCATTCATAGCGACACCAGATCAGCAGCGTCCCGCGAGGGGGGCGCAAGCCCGGACTCCGAGGGGACGGGAATCCGGACACGCTGGAGCAGCAATCGGACTGACGGTGCCGCGATCCTCATAGGCCGAGCTCACGTTTCCGGCCGAGGCTCCATTCGACATTGCCGCCCGGCGTCATGACGCCGCGCACCTCGCGGCCGAGCTCCTTCTCTAGCGCCGGACGCCATGGCACGAGCTGGAAGCCGAGCCCGTTGTCGATCATGGCGAAGCGGCCGGTAGCTAGATTCACGCGCTGGCGATAGACCCCGGCGACGTGCTCCCCTTCGGTGGATGGCTGGTGGGCCAGCCCAGTCTCGGTCGACAGCTTCGACGTGGCGTCGTCCAATTCCCGCTGCCGCAGGGTAGCGAGAAGATCCCGGGCGAACACCACGCGCTGGCCTTGCCGGCGCGCAAGCCCTTCCGCGGCGAGATGATCAACGCGGGCGTCCATGGCATCGCGCACTTCGGCGCCGAAGCCGCCGCCGGCGAGTGGCGGGTCCTTGGCGAGAAGCTGGCGGTCGAGCCAAGTCGCGCCTAACGCCGTCACCTGCGCTTCGATCGCGAGATCGGAGCGCGTGGCGAGAGATAGGCGGCGGTGACCTTTGGCGTCATCATATGCCCGCGCCTCGACGATAGCCCCCGCTGGCGCGTCGCCGGTCATCTCGAGATCGGAAAACCTGAGGTAATGGGTGCGTCCGTCGACGCCGGCGACGACGGCGTAGGCCGTCCCCTTCAGCTCATCGTCGAGCCCGCGTTTGACCAGCCGGCCGAGGACCGGGTCTGAAGGCTCCTCGCCGTGCAGAGCAAAGACGCTGATGTCCGGCTCGTGTCCGCCGACGCTCATCGCCTGGTGCATCGTCTTGATGATGTCGCCCCGGATGCCAAGCTGGCGCAGGGTCTGGTCGAGGCCCGGCTTCAGCGTCCAGCAGGCGGGCCCGACCGGATCGACCAGGCCGAGCCGTTCGAGCTTCTCCGCGCGGCCGAGCAGCAAGTGGCGCAGCTCCGGATCTTCGACATTGGGACCGGGTCGCAAATCGGCGACGCCGCCGCAATCATCCGAGATGTCCCGAAGCGCCCGATCGAGGCTGGTCCAGCGTTCCGCTTCGACCTCTTTCTCCAGTGCCGTGCGGATCTCCTGCTCGCTGCGCGGGCCAAGCTCCAGGGTGACGCGCTCGGCGGCGCGATCACGAAAACCCCGGCTGATGTAGTCGCGGCTAATGACCAGGTCCTGGCCGTCATCGGCACGGCCACGGATCAGGACGTGGACATGGGGATTGTCGGTGTTCCAGTGATCGACGGCGACCCAGTCGAGCTTGGTGCCGAGGTCCTTCTCGACGTCCCGCATCAGCTCGCGCGTGAAGGTCTTGAGATCTCCGAGCTCCGCCCCGTCTTCGGGCGAGATGATGAAACGGAAGTGGTGGCGGTCATCCTCGCAGCGCTCGGCGAACGCGCGTTCGTTGGCCGTATCGGATGCGGCGTCGAACATGTGTGCGTTCCCGCCGTCCCGGGTCACGCCCTCGCGCTTCAAGTAGGCAATGTGCTTGGGCATCGGCGCCGAGCGAAAGCGTGTTCCCTGGTGGCGCACGACGCGCGCCTTCATCACCACGCGCCGGGCGTTCGAGCGCAGCCGGATCGAGACCGCCGCACGCCGGCCGCGGCCGAACCGCGACCGGCTGTGACCCTGGCTCGAGCGGAAGCTGTTGCCGACATGCCCAGCCTTCTTGGCGGCCCGCATCACCTCGCCGACGAAAGTCTGGGAACGCTTGCCGCCGCGGTTGCGGTGCTGGATGCGCCCGGGCCGGACGCGCAGGTCGTCGTCACGCGTCGTCATGGGCCGAAATCGCGGTGCGGCGCAGACCGATGGCGCATGATGCATTGATTTCGTTGGGAAAATCGGAGCGAGCGCCAGCAGGGGGTGTCGGTGATGTTGGAAAAATCCTCAATCTTCCCAACCACATAAGCCGCACCGGAGGCCGGCCTTTTCCCTTGCCGTCCGTTGGCTGGTTTCCTGTGCCGACTGTCCCTCACACACAAGCCGCCGCCACCGCCCTCCACAGCACGATGGCCACCGATAGCACTCATTGCGACCGCTCGCGGTTCGACAGAGCGACGAACAGTCCATCGGACTGCGGCGCAAGGCCCGTCCAATCCTGCGCCGGATGATTGGTCGACGGCTGTGGCGATGCTGATGGCATGTCGCTTGGTGGACCTGCCGGGCGCGCTGGAAACAGCGACGCCTCCGTCCAGGACTTCACCACGGTGGCGAGTATGACCGTGTCGTCGACTGAACTTCCGCCGACGATCGGCGCGAGACGGGAGAGGTAAGCGCGCGTCTCCGCAGGGAGCGGCCGGCCAGTCGCGAGATGATTTTCCCAGCGCGCGGGACCGGCGTTGTAGGCCGCGAGGAAACCGGGAATGCCGTAGCGGTCGTGCAGTTCGCGCAGATAGGCCGCGCCGGCGATGATGTTGTCGTGCGCATCGTATGGATTGGCGCCGAGACGGTAACGCCGACGCAAGCCAGCCCATGTCTCAGGCATGATCTGCATGAGGCCGATGGCGCCCTTCGGTGAGATGGCTCGCACGTCGCCGAAGCTCTCAGCGTGCATCACGGCGCGTATCCATGGCGCGGGAATGTCGAAGCGCTGCGAGGCCTCGGCGATGAAGGCGGCGAACTGCGCACGCGCAGCGGTAATGATGACAGGCCGCGCGGCCGCAGGCTCGGCGCGCACTTTGTTACAGCCGAGCGTCACCACAATCGCAAGGCCGAGGGTGGCCAATGTGGCGTGGCGATGGAGGTGATGTCCTGCTGACGTGCGCGCAGCGAACGTCGATACAGCCGGAAAGGAGGAAGGGGGATGGCAGGGAGAGCGCGAGGCGTCCGCAATCGGGCTGCGGTGTTCTGGCACGGTCAATCCTCCTCGCGCGTCCAAAGAGGATCGGCCCGGCCGACGACGGTGCTGGCGGGCAGCGGACCGAAGTAACGGCCGTCGAAGGAGTCTTCCGACTGCCAGTTCATCAGGAAGATTTCGTCGCCCGCAACGACACGACAGCCGCGCCAAGTGGGCAGCGCACGGCCGCTTCTGTCGCGGTCGAGCGCCTCGCCCATGGCAATTCCATCGACGCTGATCGTGCGGTCGGAACGGCAGACAGTCTGACCCGGCAGGGCGAGGATGCGCTTCAGCATCGGCACGCCCTTGGGCAGATAGCGGCGCGCGTCGAGGAAGCTCGCAAGCGCTGCGGGCGGCCGGACCACCACCAGCTCGGTGACCTGCAGCGCGCCGGCCGGACGAATGGCGTAGAGGCCGATCGGCACGCTGGCGCTAGCGTTCCAGATGAATCTCGGCGAAACGGGAAAGATCGCCGCGCCGGCGAAACCCAGCAGCGCGAAATACGTCGTCATGACGTAGCCGAAGCGCGTCATGACAACAGCCTCCGCCGCAGGAGCCAGGCGCGATGCTGGTCGCGGCTATAGGGGCGCGGCTCGTATCCGGCGCCGAGGCGATTGTGGACGTGCCGCCAGTGATCGGGCGCGGTGTCGGCAGGATCAATGCCGAGGGCTTCGACGGCGTCGATCACCGCGAACACGCGCTCGACCTTGGGCCAGCCGCTGATACGCAGCAGGATCTCGCCGCCGGGACGGACGAATGGCAGCGTCTGGTACGCGTCGCCCGGCGCGATTGCGCGCACGATGTCGATGCGCGAAACGACGGTGCCGAAGTCGTTCGAGGCCCAGCGGACGAAGGCGAAGATCGTGTTCGGCGCGAAGCTCAGCACACGACGGCGGCGGTCGATGATCGTCTCGCCGACATCGCGGCCGAACCTGATCCAATGTTCGACGCGCTTTTCGAGCCAGGTCAGCTCCACGGACGTAAAGGCCGCTGACGGACCGAGTGCTGCGTCTGCGAAACTGGGGTTCGACATCATGTCTGTCCTCCATCGGTTGCAGGGAATTCGCGGGCGAGGAGGTCGCGCAGCATGTCAGCGACGGTCTGGCCACGCTGGAAGGATGTAATCTTGATCCGGGCCCGTAGCTCCGGCGTCACATCGACGGTCAGTCGCGCCGTGAAGAGGTCTCCGGCACCGTGCGCCGTGGCGGAAGGCTCGGGCGAGCGCACCCAAGACTCTGGATCACCCGGGCGCGATGCGAAGCCGCGGTCGGCTGGGTGCGCGATCATCGCATAACCCGATCGACTTCGGCCGCCAAGGCGACGATCTCGCGCACTGCGTGACGCGAGGACCGGCGGATCGTGATCGGCGAGGCCATCTGCGGTCTCGCGCGCGATCACGGTGCGCGCGGCGCAGCGATTGAGCACGACGCGCGCGACAAGCTGCGGGCGGAAGATGTGCGCTTCCTCCAGCAACCTCAGCATCTCGGCCGAGGCCCAGCCATTGAAAGGAGAGGGTTGCGCGGGAATCAAGACGAGATCGGCGGCGAGCAGGGTCGAGCGCAGCAGGCTTGCGACGCGCGGCGGGCCGTCAATGACGATATGATCGGCGTCACGGGCCAGCTCAGGCGCTGCCCGGTGCAGGGTGTCGCGCGCCAAGTCTATGACGCAGAAGAGACGCGGCACGGCCTCCTTGGCTGGCTGCGCGGACCAGTCGAGGGCCGAACCCTGCGGGTCGGCGTCGATGACAACCACCCGCTTTCCCTGAGCCGCCCAGGCGCCGGCCAGGTGCAGGGCAAGCGTCGCCTTGCCGACGCCGCCTTTCTGATTGAGGAGGGCGACGATCATCGCTCTCTCCTCCCGGCTTTCCCTCGATCGAGCGCGTCACCAACAACAGAAGAGTTAGAGTCTTCGTTAGATTCTAAGTTAGGCGGCTCGGAAGGGTTTGATTCGCTTGGAGGAAATGCCGCTTTCGGTTCCTGATGGCACGAGGGCGCGGTTCCTGATGGCACGTGCCTCGTGGTTCCCGATAGCACGACCGCTTCCACAGCTTGTCCACAAGGTGCGGTGGGCGAAGACGTATTGCTGACGAAGGCGAGCAGCTCGCGGCCGCCAGTCGCGCGATCGACGTCGAGGCGATAACCCGGCAGCGGCTGGCGGCGCGCAATGTCGCGCAGTTCGAACGCGAAGCGCTTGAACGGCGAGAGACTCGCCGACTTCATGTAGAGATGTCGGAAATCGAACCGCCAGCCCGCATGCTGCTTGCCCGCGTGCTTGCGCACGAGGCGGTAAAGCCAGCGCTCCAGACCGCCCGTCAGCGCGAAATAGGCGCGGTCGATCGTCAGCACGAGCGCGTCGTCGAGGACCGCGCGATAGAACCAGTCCGGCACGATGAGATCGATGCCGGCGGCATTACCGTGCGCGTCGGCGTGCTCGGTCCATTCGTTGATCCAGGAGAAGCGGTGCATGCGCCGCTCGCTCGTCTGGCGTAGCGACGTGGCGACGGTTGTGGACTGCAAGCGGTCGAACGCAGCCTTCAGACGGTGATAGTCGCGCGCACTGGTGCCGCGCCCGATGAAGGTCAGGATTTCATAGGGCGTGGCGGCCATCAGGCGCGAGGTGCGTAGACCGGAGTCACGTGCCTGGACAATTTGCGACGCGGCCCAGATCAGCACGTCGGCGTCCCAGATGGTTGCCATGCCATGCTCGGGCACAGCCTCGACGCGAATGGCAATGTCGTTCAGCCTGTAGTCGATCGGCGTCGTGCGGTGCGTCTTGGCGAGCGAGAAGAACGGATAGGCCATGAGGTCCTGCGCATCGCGTGGCGCTAGATCGCCTGGCAGCGCTCGAAACAATTCGAGCTGCTCGCGTTCGGAGCGTGTACGATGGCGCGCTGACATCGGATGGGAAGCTCAGCGGCGCGGCTGGCGAGCTTGCTCGAGTTCGGCCGGCGTGTGACGTCGGGCCGGCAGGACGACGACCTTTCCAGGATCGGACGTCGACACCTTGGCGGCGTTGTCGACCCAGGCCTGAAGATCCTCGATGCGGTAGACGACGCGGCCGCCGAGCTTCGAATAACGCGGGCCGGTGGCGTAGATGCGGTGCTTTTCAAGTGTGCGAATGGACAGGCCGACAAAGCGCGCGGCTTCGGGCGTACGCAGGTAGCGCGGCGGCAGACTGGCGAGATTGTTGGACATTGGATACCTCCGTGATCGTGTGTGCGTCCGTCGGATGACGGCGGCTGTCAGCGATCACGGTGGCGGAAGGGGGCCGGTCCGAAATAGGGCGATCTCGGAGGGTGGCGAAAGCGCATCCGGATGGGCGGAACGCTACACGCGGCGGCGATAAGGATGCAGGAGAAGGCGGCGATAGCCGCCGCGCATCATGGAGAATCCGAACCGGACGATCCGGCCGGTCCGATCGCGCAGCTCGTGCGAAATCCAGTCGCGCTTGGAGATGGATTCGATGTCGAACAAAACGGCGGCGATCTCGGGGTAGGTCGCGCGCTCAAGCCGGCCATCCAGCGCGCGCAGCGCGAGGATGAGCCGGCCGCGTCGCTCAGGTGTGAGCATGCCGAGATTGGGGCCCGGCGTCCGCCCGGTCAGGCCGCGCCACAGGCGGAGCGCGGCGGCGACGCGGATGTCGAAGAGTTGGTCGAGCGGCAGGAGGACGGCGACGGAGCCGCCGTCCTTATCCTCGCGGTGAAGCCGCAGGTGCGCGCCGCGTAGCTCGACGACTTGATCTTCGTCTTCAACAGCGAGAATGGATTGGAGGCTGCGTGTGTCGAGGCCAAATTTAGGATCGACGAGGCCGTCCGGGGCTTTGGTCAGGGTCACCACGCTCGGGAGTGTCTGGGCCGTCCAGAGAACGGCGCCGTGTCGCGCGGGATCTAAATCTCGCTTGAAATCGTACCCCCCAGCGTTGGGCGAACGCCTCGGCCTCGATGGCATCAAGAGTTCGCTTTCGGCTGCTGCGCGTCAGGCGCGCGTGGTCGCTCAGAAAGTCGGGATTCCGCAGTAGAAATTCATAGGCGAAGGCAGGCGCGTCGAGCGGCCGCAGGTCCTCATACGCGCTCGCTGATCGCCAATCGGCGCGAGTCATGGGAAACGTCTCCTCTCACCAGAAGCCGTATCCACGGCCCTGATTGGAGGATGCACGCTCTGGTAGCGTTCCGATACGCACAGGATTCGCACTACACGTTGCCAAACCTGCACGGAACTCAGTGGGGTGCGCCTCCCTGGAGAAGGTGGCGATAGCCCTTCTCCGTCATCCACCGAGCGCGGGCGAGGTGGCTTTCCCAAGCCCGCCGGGCGCGATCATGTTCCCGCATTGGATCGATATGCAGGACGATCTTCGCAACCTCCTTCCAATCCGCGCCGTCAGCTTCCGCGTCGAGCAGGCGGAGATAGGTGATTGCATGTCGCTCATCGTAGCCAGTCAGGATAGCGGCGGTTGGGGCGATATCGTCCACCTGCGGCTCGAAGGGTGGCGACTCCATCAAAGCTCCTCAGCGATACGGTTTCCTAAACCTTAACACAAACTGGCCTCATCGCTTCAAGGTTGCCGGTCTTCTCGCTGGTCGCGTTGCCGGCTCAGCCTCATGGAGGAGCATGACGCCACGGCCGCGGTCAGATTCCACAAACAGGATCCCGGCGGCTTCCAGAACACGGCGAACTTGGTCGCGCGTACCCTCATGAACCTGGAGCTGCCTTTCGGACTCCAAGCGCTTCAGGGCGGTCAGCGCCACCAGGGCTTTCTCGGCGAGCATCTCCTGCTTCCAATTCAGCAAGGCTCGCGCGGCCCGAACTTGTCGGCCGGTGATCATTCATGATCACCTCCGACAGACGACCTACGCGCACCAGAAATACGACTATAATAGTCGTTTTACGTTGGCGCAACGCGTCTGATGGCTCAGAATCTGCATCTGTCAGGGTCGGCGTACCGAAGAGTCGCCTGGGCTGATTCGGGTCTCGGAGGTGCCCCTGCCTGGAAACGACGTCACCGGGTAGCGGGCAGTGATCTTGGAGGCAATTGCGCTCGATCGAGCTCAGGAAAACAAGGTCTTCGCCCGATACAAGAGGGATCGAGAGGAGCAATACCGGGAGATTATCGGCCGGTGCGCGGATTTCGAGGCCGAGATTGCCAAAAGGTGGCCCATCAACAAGTTCACTTGTGCCGAATGTGAGAAAGACGGCACTGATCTCAAGAGGCTTCAGAGTTGGCTCGACAAGATCCGCAAGTTTAACTTCTACGGTGGGACGCAGGCCGAGGAGGCCGCTGCGCGTCTGAAAGCCTGCGAGGGGATTCTCGACGTTTATGCGCAGCAGGTTTTCGAGGCTCATGGCGAGAATCAGTGACACAGTTCCAGGAGCGGAGGCGGTGGCAATCCGCCCCATCGACCGTACGAGCGGCTGGCGTGCCATTCCCGCCGGAGTGTGGGCGCTCGGCTTCGTCTCGATGTTCATGGATTTTTCGTCCGAAATAATACACGCGCTCCTGCCCGTGTATCTCGTGGCGGTACTCGGCACGTCAGCACTTACCGTCGGCGTCATCGAGGGCATCGCCGAGGCGACCGGTCAAATCACAAGGATCTTCTCTGGCGCGCTCAGCGACAGGCTTGGCAGGCGCAAGGCTCTTGCGGTGCTCGGCTATTGCCTATCGGCTTGCGCGAAGCCGATTTTCCCGCTTGCCTCCGTCGTCGGCTGGCTCATGGTCGCACGCTTCGTCGACCGCCTGGGCAAGGGCATCCGCGGCGCTCCGCGTGATGCGCTGGTAGCGGATCTCAGCGCCTCGCACCTTCGCGGCGCAAGCTTCGGTCTCAGACAATCGCTCGATACTGTGGGGGCCGTTCTGGGCCCGCTCGTCGCAATCGGATTGATGTGGCTAACTAACAACCACTTCACGGTGGTTTTTTGGGTCGCCGTCGTGCCGGCGCTTGGGGCTGTCGCACTGATCCTGGTTGCGGTACATGAGCCACAGCCAAGCAAGAGACGAGCCCGGTCCGGTGGCTTCAGCAATCTCGGCACCCTCGGTGCCGCATGCTGGTCGGTGATTGCCATAGGCGCGATCTTCTCCCTCGCACGGTTCAGCGAGGCTTTTCTAGTGCTGCGCGCCCGGTCCATTGGTCTGCCATTGACCTTGGTGCCGGCCGTGTTGGTCGTGATGAATGTCGCTTATGCCCTCTCGGCCTATCCCGTCGGAGCGCTCTCCGACCGACTGCCCCGCTCGACAGTGCTCGGCTTGGGCCTCTGCATGCTAATCGTCGCCGACCTTGTGTTGGCTCGAACCTCAAGTGTGGCCGAACTCGTAATCGGCGTATTCCTGTGGGGGCTCCACATGGGTTTCACCCAAGGTCTATTCGCGGCGTTGGTCGCCGATACGGCGCCCCCCGATCGCAGGGGGACTGCATTTGGTATGTTCAATCTTATCTCCGGACTGGCGCAGTTCTGCGCCAGTGTGATCGCCGGTGTGTTTTGGGACATGCAGGGTCCGAGTAGAACCTTCTTTGTCGGTGCGGTTTTTGCCGTCCTCGCCCTTGTCGTATTGATCCTGGCTCGCAGGCGACTGGTCGGCTTATCGCCTACGATGGCAAATGAAAGAGCAACGAATCCACCGGATATGAGGTGAGTGTCCTACTCAAGGCGGCTCACGTACTCGTCGAATGTCTGAGCGATGTTGCGCTGGCCCTCATCAGCACAAACATGATCGCAAACCTCGTCGACTGGTTCACGCAGGCGGCACTAAGACCCATGCTTCCCATTTGCTCGACCACAGTGCTCTAAAGATCTTCCTCAGGTCGGGCCTCTCTCAGATTGTGGCGTCGGTGTCCCCGCGTTTCAGCAGTTTGGCTCGACACGCGAAAGCCCCGCCCGGGGACCGGGCGGGGCTTCGGGAGACCGGGTTCAGTCGCCGTTGCGCTTGCTGGGGCGCGACCAGATGAGGGTATAGCCTTCGCCGTCCTCGTCGTCGAAGAGGTTGGCGAAGATGGGGGCGTTGAAGCTCGGATCGTCGAGCTTGAGCGAGAGGTAGTCGCGGCCCTCGTTGGAGCGCTTTGACCAGGCGGCCCCGATCTCGGCCCGGCCCACGTACACCCGGTGGCTGGGGGCGTTGTCGTTGGAGCGATTGGTCTCGGCGACGATGCGCACGCCCTTGGTCTGGAGGCTCAGGGTGACGATCTCGCCCTGGAAATCGCTGCCGACCTTCTTGAAAGAACCGATGTTAGCCATGTCACTTCTCCTTGCTGTTTTCAAGCCCGCGACCACCGCGGCCTCGATGGCGATCGACAGGCCGGGGACGATCGACGACGCACCCGCTCGCGGGCCGGAGCGCAGCGGAGGATGACGGCGGTGAGACTTTCTTGCCTCGCGAGGAATGGGCTTTAGCCCAGGGGAAGAAAGTCGACCCGACGGCGTTGCGGCTCAGGCGATCGAGGCGCAGCCGGTCTTCGGCCAGATCAGGCCATCACGAGGCCAGGTGCGTCCGTGCTTGAACAGCATCCTCGGGAGAAGACGTGGCGGATGTCGGTTGTCCGGCACAAGATGTCGGCGAGTTCAGGCGTGGAGAAAGAAGCCATGGCGTAGGAAAAGGCGGGATCGCTTGCCGCGTAAATGCCGCACCGAGACCCTCCGCCCGATGGATCACGGGCCGCTGGAGATCGCTCCCGCGCTGGTGAAGCGCGCCTCCGATATGGGCCGCATGCTCGGTGACTTGAGTGCGCGATCCCTTCAGCGCCCGATCGTCAAAGTAACTCCTCGACGATGAGGACGATGCTCATCTCTCGCGCGTCGCAGCCGTCAGAAGTGGCTGAGGCTCATTCTGCGACGCTCCGCCGGGCCGCAACGGGAGGGGCTCGGTGAAGACCGTCATACGCGTCCAGGCCGTGCCGCCGATGAAGATGGCGCCGATCCACGCGAACACCTCGCGCCAGAGTAGCGATGGCACGCCGATCTGCGATAGTCCAAGGACGGCATGATAGCCGGCAATTGCCGCCGGAATGGCGAAGGCGGCCGCGATGGCGGCGCGTAGAGGCAGCGGGCGAACGACTGCGAAGGCGATCTGCCCGACGCCGAGGGTGAGAGCGCCGACGACAATGCCGACAAGCAACGCGCCGATGACGCCGGCACCGCCATGAAACGCTGCCATCCCGGCCGTCAGTCCGACAAAGAACGGCAAGGCGTAGACAGCGAGCGTGAAGATCAGCCAGCAGAATAGGCCGATCCCGAATATGCTGAGGATGAGTCCGATGACAAGCATGGTGGTAGCCTCCGTGACAAAAGTTGTGACGGTCGCGCCTTCCACCACCACCACGGCGCAATCAGAAATATAGCCAAAAGCCGACCGCGATGGGAGGGGAATCTATCCTCGTCGCGCCACGGCGACCGCGGAAGTCTCAGCGCCATGTGGAACCTGGGCCTATCGTGCTGGTGTCGTCGTTGGATGACAGGCGCAACATCGTGACGATGGGCCGACATACGGTGATGGAGTTTAGTTAGGCGGCGCTCACGCGCCGCCCTCGCCGAATTTCCAGACCGGGATACCGAACTTCTTCGCCTTGTCGGCGAGGTTGCCCTGGATGCCGGTGCCGGGGAACACCATGACGCCGATCGGCAGCACCTCCAGCATCGCGTCATTGCGCTTGAACGGTGCGGCCTTCGCGTGCTTCGTCCAGTCCGGCTTGAACGCGACCTGCGGGACCTTGCGATTGGTCGCCCATTTGGCTGCGATCAATTCGGCGCCTTTCGGCGAGCCGCCGTGGAGCAGCACCATGTCGGGATGCTTCGCGTGGACCTTGTCGAGCCGATCCCAGATCAGCCGATGGTCGTTGAAATCGAGTCCGCCGGTGAAGGCGATCTTCGGTCCCGCCGGCAGCAACACCTCGGTCTCCGCGCGACGCTTGGCGGCGAGGAAATCGCGACTATCGATCATTGCCGAAGTTAGCGTGCGGTGGTTGACCAGTGATCCGGAGCGGGGACGCCAGGGGGAGCCGGTGTGGACCTCGAAGCGCTCGGCGGCCTGGTCACGGAAGAGCTCCAGGCTGTTGCGGCGTTCGATCAGCGTGATGCCCTCGGCGGTGAAACGCTCGAGTTCGACGGAGCGCACCTCCGAGCCGTTCTGCTCCCGCTGACTCCTCTGCTGCGCCTGCTCGTTGTCGTCGAGCTCGCGTTCGATGCGATCTGTGGCGCGATGGAACAGGTTGACTGTCGACCAGAGCAGATCCTCGAGGTCGGGTTCGAGGCGCGTCTCGCTCAGGGTCGAGACTAGGGCGTCGAAGATGTCGGAGACGGCGCCCGCGACGGTGTCACCTTCCGGAAGCGGCCTCGGATCAGGCTCGTCGTGGAAAGGACGGTAGCCATAGAGCTGAAGCTCGTTGAGGACGTGATCGGTCGGGGATGAACTGTGCGGCGGTTCGAATTCGGTGTCGTCGTGGTCGGTCGTCATGGTGAGGTCCTTTGCCGGATCGACCGCGCCCATCGCGGCCTTCGTGGCGATCACCAGACGGTGGGCGGAACGGACCAGAACCCGCAGCGCAGCGCAGGGCCGGAGCACTAGCGGAGGATGGCGAAGCCCGGCTATTTTGTTTCGCGCTGCAAAGGCCCGCAGGGCCGGCGGAAAATAGCCGGGCGCAGCCGTTGCCGGGCCGGGCCGCTTGCCGTCCGATCGCCCTCTAGAAGGCCAAGGGCGCGACTCTGTCCGGCGTCTTGGGCCTCGCCTGACCGGCCATGAAGATGCTCGAACCGCCGACGCTTATCCCGTCTCGGCAGTCGCCCACAGCATGAAGCGGATGACGTCCTGCGGTGTGAGCTGGATGCGCAGGGCTGCCCGGAGTTCGTCGATGCCGACCGTGCGCAGATCCTCGTTGAAGTCGCCGAACCTGGGCGACCATGCAATCGTCTCGATGCCAGCCGCCTCTGCACGTTCGGTCAGAGTCGTCACCCCCGCGTCACCGGCCGCATCGTCGTCTCGCGCGATATAGAGACGGCGCAACGTCGGCGGGAGCAGCATGGCGGCGAGGTGGTTGGCGGAAAGCGCGGCGGCCATCGGCAAGGTCGGCAGCAAGCACCGTAGCGACAGCATGGTCTCAATGCCTTCGCCGGCCGCGAGCACGTCGTTGGCGACACCGAAGCGGACTGCGTTGCCGAGAAGGTCGCCCATCGCGCGGCGCGGCGTGTCGATCGGCGCCTTGCCACGGCCTGACGGATCGAGCCAGGTCCGGTGTGCACCAGTCATCCGGGCGTCGAGATCAGTGACGCGGGCGATCATCGCGGGCCAAGTCTCGGTCGGCGCGTCCTCGTCCGGGCGATAGTAGCAGCGCGGGTGAAAGCGCAGCGCGCCGTCTCCGTGCAAAGCCGTAATACCGCGATTGCGCAAATACGTTTCCACGAGAGTCCGCGTGATCGGCTGCGACATGGCGAACAGCCGCCGCGCGGCTTCCGGCGATCCCGTCTGCGCCGGCAGACGGGCGGTTCTCGGCGCTGGCTCCGGGTCCGAGCGGGGCAAGCTTAGGAAGCGTCGCGCCTCGTCGGCGACATCGTGGAAATCGAGAAGGCCACAGCTCTCACGGATGATGTCGAGCAGGTCGCCGTGTTCGCCGGTGGCGGCATCGGTCCATTTGCCGGCTGGACCCTTGGGCGACTCTTTCAGGCGGACGAACATGGAACGGCCTCGCGTATTGCGCGCGTCGCCGACCAGCCAATAGCGGCCCTCGCGCCGGCCATTGGAGAGATAGTGGCGGCATACCGCTTCGGCCTCGCGCGCGAGACGGTGCGCCAGTTCGGAAGCGTCGCGTGGCATCACGCCGCCTCCCGCTCACCGATGCGCTCGACCGGATAATGCTCCAGCACTTTCCCGAGCACGCTGATGCCGCTCGCGTCGGTCGGCACGAACATGCGCAGCTTCCAGGAGATGATCTCGTGAAAGAGGCCGTAGGCCTTGAGCCGATCCCGCATCGTGTCGGTGAAGCCCGACAGCTCGATGCGGTTCGCGCCCATAACGCGCAAGCGACGGAGCTGCAGGCCTTCGGCGAGATCGAGAACGGTGCGGCCATCCATCAGCGCCGCGAAGGCGCTCTCGGCGGTCAGCGCCGGTGCGTCCACCGCGAGCGCAGTTGCGACCCAAGCGGGCGAGACCTTGCGGCCGATGATGCGTTCGCCCGCATCGGTCTGAAGCCGATAGACGCGCGTCGATTCGTTCGGCAGGCGCTTCCAGATCGGCAGGAGCAAGCCGGCGACGATGTGGATCGTGCTGTCGGTGAATGCGGGCACCTCGGCGAGTTCGGCCTGCCAGGCGGCGGCGAAGCGCTCGCGATCGGCTTCGACCCAGTGGCTTTCCGTCATCATCTTTAAGGGAAGGCGATGATGCTCCATTGGCCGGATCAGCCGTACGCGCCGCTCGATCTCGCCGTCGTCGAGCATCAGACTCGGCGCCGGGATCTGCACGGCCGCACGGCCGGAGCGCTCGTTGATCAGCAGCGCGGCGCGCGGATCGGAAAGCCGATCCAGGGCATGGTCCAGTGTCACAGGACGATTGCGCTCGCGCTGGATGATGGTCAGCAGGCGCGTCTCCGCGCCGGTGCCTAGACGGGTGTAGATCGCGCGCCGCTCGGTGACCGCGAAGCTTTCGGCGCGTAGCGTCTCCAGCCCGACATCGTAGGTCCCGGAGGCGACAGCGCCTTCGATGCGTGCGGTCAGCAATTGCTCGAACGCCGTGAACAGCACGTTCTGCAGATCGATGGTCAGGGCCAGCAGGCGATTGAGGAAGGTGGTGATCGGCGGCAACTCGTCCTTGATGCCGTTGGCGTCCATCAGTTTCAGGCCGGTGGCGTCCTCGAAGGTCTGAAGCGAGCAGCCGTTCACCTTGCCCCTGACCAGAAGCATGTAGAGCTGCCGCAACGCGTCGCGCCCGTACTGGCTTTCGAGATTGTCCTCGGGCCGGAACAAGCCCTGGCCGCCAGTCTGGCGCTGGCCGCGCGTGATCGCGCCGAGCGTGTCGAGGCGGCGCGCGATCGTGCTCAAGAAGCGCTTCTCCGCCTTCACGTCCGTGGCGATCGGGCGGAACAGCGGCGGCTGTGCCTGGTTGGTGCGGTTGGTGCGGCCGAGACCCTGGATCGCCGCATCGGCCTTCCAGCCGGGTTCGAGCAGATAGTGGACGCGCAGGCGCCGATTCCGCGCCGACAACTCGGCGTGGTAGCTGCGTCCCGTGCCGCCCGCTTCCGAGAAGATGAGGATGCGCTTGGCGTCATCCATGAAGGCCGCCGTCTCCGCGAGGTTGGCCGAGCCGGCACGGTTCTCGACGATCAGCCGATCGCCCTTACGGACGACGCGGCGCGAGCGTCCGGTCACTTCGGCCACCACATCGGTGCCGAAGCGCTGGACGATCTGATCGAGGGCGCCGGGGACCGGCGGGAGCGAGGCGAGTTTCTCGATCAGGCGGTCGCGGCGGGTGAGGGCCTCGCGGCTCTCGACAGGCTGGCCGTCGCGATAGACAGGCCGGGAGGAGAGAGTGCCCTCGCTATCGGTGAACGGCTCGTAGAGCTGCACCGGGAAGGAATGGGCGAGATAGTCTAGAACGTACTCCCTCGGCGTGATGTCGACCTGGACGTCATTCCAGTCCTCGGTCGGAATCTCCGCCAGCCTGCGTTCCATCAGCGCTTCGCCGGTCGAGACAATCTGGATGACGGCGGCGTGGCCGGCCTCGAGATCGCGCTCTATCGAGCGGATCAGCGAGGGCGTTTTCATGCTCGTCAGCAGGTGCCCGAGGAAGCGCTGCTTGGCGGATTCAAAGGCGGACCGCGCGGCGGACTTGGCCTGCGCATTCAGCGTGCCCGTCTCGCCGGTGATGTTGGCGGCTCGCATCGCAGCGTCGAGGTTGTTGTGAATGATCGAGAACGCGCCGGCATAGGCGTCGTAGATGCGGACCTGCTCCGGCGTGAGCCGGTGCTCGACCAGCTCGTACTCGACGCCTTCGTAGGAGAGCGAGCGAGCGGCATAGAGGCCGAGCGCCTTAAGGTCGCGCGCCAGCACCTCCATCGCCGCGACGCCGCCATCCTCGATCGCCTCGACGAATTCGGCCCGCGTAGCGAACGGGAAATCCTCGCCGCCCCAGAGGCCGAGACGCTGGGCATAGGCGAGGTTATGGACCGTTGTGGCGCCGGTCGCGGAAACGTAGACGACGCGGGCGTTCGGCAGAGCGTGCTGGAGCCGCAGCCCCGCGCGGCCCTGCTGCGAGGCAGCCTGGTCGCCGCGTTCGCCCTTGCCGCCGACCGCGTTCTGCATGGCGTGGCTCTCGTCGAAAATGATCACTCCGTCGAAGTCGGAGCCCAACCATTCGACGATCTGCCGGACGCGCGAAAGCTTCTCGCCGCGCTCATCGGTGCGCAGCGTGGCGTAGGTCGTAAATAGGACGCCTTCCGCCAGCCGGATCGGCGTGCCCTGACGAAAGCGGGAGAGTGGCGTGACGAGCAGCCGCTCCATGCCGAGCGCGGACCAGTCGCGCTGCGCGTCCTCGATCAGCTTGTCGGACTTGCTGATCCAGACGGCGCGGCGCCGGCCCTTGAGCCAGTTGTCGAGCAGGATACCGGCGACCTGGCGGCCCTTGCCGGCGCCGGTGCCGTCGCCGAGAAACCATCCCCGTCGAAAGCGGGCAGCGTTCTCGGCATCGTCGCGCGCGGCGGTAACGATATCGAAGGTCTCGTCGACTGACCACGAGCCGGCGAGGAAGTCGGCATGGGCCTCGCCGGCATAAATGACGGATTCGAGCTGGGCGTCTGACAGCGAGCCTTCGGTGATGACGTTCGCCGGGAGGTGCGGCCGGTAGGATGGCTTCGGCGGCGCGACCGAAGCCATCGCCGCCGACTGGACCAGCTTGGTGGGATGCGCCTGAGAACCGGGAATACGGATCGACTGCAATCCGTATTCTTCATAAAGCGCATCCGTGAGGCGCACGCCCTCGGGCGGCGTCCAATCGATGGTCTCGTAAGCGAGCTCCACCGCGTCCGGTTCGGGAAGCGCCGGAACGGAGGATTGACGCGTTGCGCAGGCGCGCACCGTGCGCGGGATGGCCGGGCGCGCACGGGTGACGGCGATGAACGCTTCAATCGGCAAACGCGGTGGAACGTACTCGATCACCCAGGCGAGCAAGGTGGCCGCATCCGGCGCGACACCCGGAGAGGCGGGGAATACGTGCGGATCGACGGCGGGCTGTTTGTCGATAACGAGCAGCCGCGTGTCGATGGTAGTGCCATGCTTCGCATAGACCGCACCGTCAATGGAGGCGGAGAACACGAGCCGGCCGCGCTCCTGCAAGCGAGCGAAGGCGTCGGTCCAGGCCGGATTGTCGGGAGCGAAGCTCGACCCGGTGATCGCGACGAGGCGCCCGCCCGCGCAAAGCCGCGCCAGGGCCGAGGTGATATGGCGGAGCGCTGCGTCCGCCATGCGCTGATCGACGTTGGCCATTGCCGAGAAAGGCGGGTTCATCAGAACCACGCTCGGCGCGATGGCGGCGTCGAGATGATCGTCGATCTGCGCCGAATCGAAGCGGGTGACGGCGATGTTCGGGAACAGGTGATCGAGCAATGCCGCGCGGGCATCGGCGAGCTCGTTCAGGACCAGCGAACCGCCGGCCAGTTCGGCGAGGATGGCGAGCAGTCCGGTGCCGGCCGAAGGCTCGAGCACCCGATCGGCGGGCGTGATGGCGGCGGCGGCGCACGCCGCGACCCCGAGCGGGATGGGCGTCGAGAATTGTTGGAGAGCCTGGCTCTCCTCGGAGCGGCGCGTGTGGGTGGGGAGGAGGCTCGCGATCTTCGCCAGCATCGGTAGCGCTGCGACCGGAGAGGCGGCTTTGCGGAAAAGCGCGTTGCCGTATTTGCGGAGGAACAGGACCGTAGCTGCCTCGCAGGCGTCATAAGCGGTCTTCCAATCCCAGGCG
This sequence comes from Terripilifer ovatus, assembly GCA_029222685.1. GTDB lineage: Bacteria > Pseudomonadota > Alphaproteobacteria > Rhizobiales > Beijerinckiaceae > Terripilifer > Terripilifer ovatus. Next base: position 43,722 of record JARHVB010000027.1, read on the forward strand.
CCGGCCGCATCGGAGGCGCCGAAGGCGGACTCCATAGCGGCGCGCAGGATGCCGGCGTCGATGCGGCGTCCGCGTTCGAGATCGGGGAGAAGAAGCCGCGCGGCCTGGGCGATGGCGGCGGATGCAGGCGTGAGTGATGGCACAGCCGAGCGGGCGGCCGCGGAGTTGGAAGGATTCGTCATGAAGAGGACCTCGGGAGAGCAGGAACGGGCCGAGCCGCAGGGCGCTCTCTCTCGACCCGACCGGCTCAAACCCGTCCCGGCAGGCCTCTCGCTCTCTTCACGCCGCCGCCCGCACGCGCCCGCATTGGATGCTCAGCGGCCACGTCGCTTGGCGCGCGATGTTGCGAGGGTGCGCGCCAGCCAGCCGTTAGTGTCGGTCCAGGCGATCGTCTCGCCGGTCTCCAGATCGAGCACATGGGCGCCGCCGCCGAAGGCGTTGACGCGCGGCCGCGAGCAGGAGTTCGCCCATTGGAAGCCCCAGCGGCCGGTAAGACCGAAAGTCTCGGCGCAGCGCTGAACGAAGAGGATCACCTGCTGGGGATCGCCGGTGACGTCGTCGCGAATCCAGAGTCTGGTCGCGCCGTGCTCCGGCTCGATCGACAGGAGGAAGCCGTCGGGCGGCACCTCCTCATGAGCGGCGTCCTCCATGAAGGCTTGATAGAGCTTGAGCGCGCGCGCTGCATTGTCGGGCGTGCCGACATCGAGCACGCACGAGAAGTGCGTGAAGAAATCAGCCATGATGGTCTCCAGAAATGGAAGAGCCCGGCGCGTGGCCGGGCGTGTCGGGGAATATTGAGCGGGGCGACTGACGCCGCCCCGCTCCTGGTCGTCACTCGGCGGCGATTACGGCCGGCTCTTCCGCTTCGTCATCGCGGGCCTCTTCGTCGTCGGAGAGAAAGGCGGGCAGCGTGTCATCGTCTCCGGCGGGATCATCATCGGTTGACTCGGTAGCCGCAGCGTCCTGAGTGCGCAGCGGCTCGGGGAGCCAGCCTGTGCCGTCGAGCAGCCGTTCGGCTTCCTTCGCCATGTCTGCCTTCTTCAGATGGTCGATGAGCTGGGCGGATTGCTCGCCCTTCGCCTCTCGCACCGCCTCGAGGATGCGGGGTTTGGTGACGCGGCCGAGATAGCTGTCGACGGTCGGCCGCCAGCCTGCTTCCACCATGTCGAGCCCGACCGCGCGTGCGAGCCGGTCGGCTAGGACGAGACGGTGCTGGACGCCGTGAACTGAGACGCCAGGGCCGCCATAACGATCGCCCTTCTCGTAGAGCGCGTTGACGCCGAACGAGACGCAATGCGCAAGGAGCGTGCTGCGGCTGGTCTCGTCGAGGGCGGCGAGCCAGTCCCAGAGTGCAGCTTCGTCCGTTGGTAGATCGGCCTTCCAGGCCTCGTGCCGTTCCGCGACAGCCTTGGCGGAAGGACTGTCCTTCAGATCTGCCGGCTGTGCGGAGAAAAACACATGCCGTACCGACGCTTCGAGACAAGCGCCCGGCGCCGTGTGCTGGAAGGTGTCGAGGCAGAGCTTGTGCAGCAAGGCCGTCATCGCGACATGCGGGTTGTTGGCCACCGCATCCCGTAGTGCGAGTGTCCGGTACGCCGTCAACTCACTGACGAGTCGATCGGGCAGCGGCTTCACGACATCGTCCTCGTCTTCCTCCGGCTCGGTCTGGCCGCCGATGGTGATGACGGCGCGCTGCACCGTGGGCGAGGATGGTTCACCGCCGTCGTGCTGATCGACATCGGCTTCCGCGTCGCCGTCGCCGTCCACGGCAGCCGGCGCTTCGTCTTCGGGACGGACATAAGCGCGATCGACGGAAAGGCTGCCGTCCGCGTCGATGCTGACGAAGACACCGGCGCGGGCGATCTCGGCCGGATCGTACCTGACCGGCCGACCCTCGAAAGCGGCGAGCGCCATCTCGATTTCGCCGAGGCGTGCGTCTACCTCGTCGAGCAGTTCGTCGGCGTTCTCGTATTCGGCTTCGAGCTTGGCGTACTCGGCGCTCAAGGCATCGATCGTCGCCTGTTCTGCGGCGGTGAGGTCAGTCGGCGTGCCGTCGAGCTCGCGCAGATGATGGGTGTGACCGAACGGGAAATCGACATTCACCTCGATCCACTTCCAGCCTTCGCCGGCGATCTGCTTCGCTTCGGCCTTCAGCTTCTCGGCGACCAAGCCGTCGAGCAGGCCGACATTCTCAAGCCAGCCGCCATCGTCCTGCTGGAAGAGGTCGCGCATGACGATGCCGCCCGCCTGCTCATAGGCGTCAAGGCTGACGAATAGAGCGCGCTTGTCGGATGCGCGCACGGTGCGTTCCGTCAGCATGCGGCGGATTTGATAGGGCTCCTGGCTGTAGGAGCGCTGGAGCGTTTCCCAGACCTGCTCCTGGCGCGCGTGATCGTTCGTCACCGTGAACGCCATGAGCTGGTCGAGCGATATGCCGTCTTCGGCATAGACATCGAGCAGCTTCCCCGACACGGCGGCGAGGCGTAGCCGCTGCTTCACCACGCTCACGCCGACGAAGAACGCCGCCGCGATGTCCTCCTCGGACTGGCCCTTCTCGCGCAGAGCCTGGAAGGCGCGGAACTGATCGAGCGGATGCAGCGGCGCGCGCTGGATGTTTTCCGCCAACGAGTCTTCCTCGGCTGAAATGTCGACGCCGGGATCGCGCACGACGCAAGGCACCGGCGCGGTCTTGGCGAGACGCTTCTGTTTGACGAGATGCTGGAGCGCCCGGTAACGACGTCCGCCGGCCGGGACCTCGAACATGCCGGTCTCGGTGCCCTCGGCATCGAGCACCGGACGGACGTTGAGGCTTTGCAGGAGCGTGCGCCGGGCGATGTCCTCGGCCAGTTCCTCGATCGAGACTCCGGCTTTCACGCGCCGGACGTTCGACTGAGACAGCACGAGCTTGTTGAAGGGAATGTCGCGCGACGACGACAGGGTGATCTTTTGAACAGTAGTGGCCATCGGGATGGTCTCCGCGACGGGCGCCGAAAGACTCTCTCTCGGCTTCCAACCCGTCACGAAGACCGGCGCAGCCCTCTTCCTCTAGGGCGCCGCAAACCCGCGAAGCCGGTGATATGCTTCCGCACAAATCCGGCCCTGCGTAGCGGTCGGATCCGCCAAGGGTGTTGGCCCGTCCAGCGGCGGAGCATCACGCCGCTTCCTGTTCGCGATCCGAGAGCGTGGCGCGGCGCTCGTCATCACTAGGAAGGAAGCCGAGGAGAAAGTCGGCGGCCTTGTTCGCCTGCGAAGCCGCGCGAACGATGGCGCGGTTATCCTCGCGCAGCACGTCGAGCCACGAGCCGATATAGTCTGCATGGCGCACAGTCGGTGCGATGCCGAGCGAGGCGCAGCAGAAGGCGGCATTCATCTCCGCCACCAGCTCCTCGAACGCATATTTCTTGGAGCCGAAGGAGCCGGAGAGATCGCGGTTCAGCCGGTGTGGGGCGCCGCTGGCATGACCGAGTTCATGCAGCGCCGTGCGGTGCCAGTTGATCGGTTCGAAATAGGCTTGCGGCGGTGGCACCTGCACATAGTCATGCGCTGGTGCGTAGAAGGCGCGGCTGCCGCCGATGCGGAAGTCGATGCCCGTCGCCTTGATCAGCGCCTCGACCTTGGGCTCGATCAGTCCGGGCTCCGGCGGCGGCGCAGCAATGGCGAGAGCTTCGGGCAGGCCTTCGCACTGCGCCAGGTTGAAGACGGTGAAGCGCTTAAGGAATGGAATCGCCTGTGCTTCCTCGCCGGTCTCGCGTGCCCGCTTTTTCTCGTCGTCGGGAATGAAGCGATCGGCGTAGACGACGGTCGTGCCGTGCTCGCCCTTGCGGACATTGCCGCCGATCGACAGCGCCTGGCGGAAGGTGACCCAGCCCTGAACCGGAAACCCATGCTCGATCACCGAGCCCCAGAGGATCAGCACATTGATGCCCGAGTATTGCCGGCCGGTGGCGGCGTTCTTCGGCATGGCGAGCGGCGCCTTCGCCGCCGCCGTTCCCCACGGCTGGACCCAGGGCACGCGGCCGGCCTCCAGCTCGGCCATGATCTTGGTGGTGATTTCGTCGTAAAGGCTCGTCCGGTCGGAGCCGGAACGGGCGCGAGCGGCGTGTCTGGACATCGCGGATCTCCGCGACGGGCGCCGGGAGCCTCTCTCCCAGTCTTCAACCCGTCACGGAAACCCCGCCTGCACTCTCACTCTCGGGGCGTTGCGGGGTGTCCCCGCAGAAGGGGTCGGCCGAGACGCTTGGCTCGGACGCAGGGGAAGGCTTTCCCCTCAGACTTCCGTGTCTGGGGGCCCTCTATTTAGAGGCTATGGCGTTCGATGCCATCCGGGGCTGCTTTGTTCTGGAAAAATGCGTTGGAAGGGGCATTTTATACCCTATACGGCGCGTTTTACGCGACCAGAAGGGCGGTTCCGGCTTTTGTTCCTGAGAAGACTCTGTTGACAAATATGCGTCAGAATGGCTATTCATTACCCACTTTGACGCAGAATCACAGACAAATCATGCAGCCTCGCCAGCACAAAACGGCCAGCTTCCTGTCGGCTCATCCGGTCTTCACCCGGGCGGAGTTCGCGGCGGCTTTCGGCCATCCGGCGGGCGCGGCCAATGTCACCAGCCTGCTCCGGCATCATCTGCGCGCCGGCAACATCAAGCGTGTCAGTCGCGAGGTGTTTGCCGCGGTGCCGGCCCACCTGGCGGCCGAGCGGATGATGATCGACCGCTTTGCCGCGGCGAGCAAGCTCCGGCCGGATGGCGTTCTGGGTTTCCACTCCGCGCTTGAGCTGCATGGCATAGCCTACTCGGAGTTCAACGAGGTTCAGCTCATCAGTGCCGGACGGACCGAACGCGTGGACCTGCCATTTGGCGCCTGCCGCTTCGTCGCTCCGCCGAAGGCGTTGGCGGCGGCTGGCCAGGCCGACTACCTGACCGTGACCATGGACCGGCAGGGGGTGGCGGTCCGTGTCACCGCGGTCGAACGCACGGTCGTCGATGTTCTGCACCGGCCGGAACTCGCCGGCGGCACCGAGGAAGTCCTGAAGTCGCTGGACCTGGTGCGCTATCTCGATCCGGCAAAGGTCGCCGACTATGTCGAGCTGCTGGACAACCGCTCGCTTGCCTCCGTTTCCGGCTGGTGGCTCGAGAAGCGGCGCGCCGCGCTCGGCGTCGCCGACGACGTCCTGACGCGCCTGCGAACACGGCTTCCACGATCAAAGCATTATGCGCTGGGCGCCGAACCCGGTCATGCGGTGCTCGTCGAGCCATGGCGCGTGCTTCTCCCAGCGCAGGCGGTCGACGCCGCCTTTGAAGGCGTCTGATGGTCGCGTCGCGAGAAACGCTTCAGGACATCGCGGCCGAGCGGCAGCTCCAGCCCGCGACGCTGGAGCGTGTGATCCGACTGATCGACATTCTCGATGCCTTCGGCGCCGACACGCTGATCGGGCCGCGCGTCGCCTTGAAGGGCGGCACGGCGCTCAACGTCTTCCATTCCGATCTGGACCGCCTTTCTGTCGATATCGACATCAACTATGTCGGCGCGCTTGAGAAGGAACAGATGGACGCCGACCGGCCGGGATTGGAAGACCGGATCGAGCGCTTGATGGAATCGAAAGGCTATGCCGCGCGGCGCGAGCCGTCCGAGCACGCTGGCGGCAAATGGATTTATCGCTACGCCTCCGCGCTGGGCGGCGGAGGGACCATCGAGATCGATATCAACTATCTGTATCGCGGTCCCCTTTACGGCGTGGATCGCATGCCCTCGGTGGCAATTGGATCCTACCAGGCCACGAATGTGCCGGTTCTCGATATCCACGAGATCATCGCTGGCAAAATGGTCGCGCTGGTCACGCGGCGCACCGCGCGCGATCTGTTCGATGCGCACCGGATCATCGCCATGCCGTCTCTCGACTGGGCGAAGATCAAGGCGGCTACCTTGATGATCGGCGCGAGCGCCAAGAGCTTCGACTGGCGCACGGCCTCGCCGGACAAGATCGGATGCGAAGTCGGCGACATCACAGGCAAGCTGACCATGTGCCTGCACGATCGATATTTTGACGCCTTTGGCGGTCCGGTGGCGTGGATCGAGAACGTCACGGCAGAATGCCGGGAGAAGCTCACGCCGCTGTTTCGGTTGACGGCCGGAGAGAGAGCATTTCTGAATGCCGTGCTGGACCGGGGTGAGATCGATGCGTCCGCTCTGGAGGCGCCGGAAAACGTGCGCGCCGCGATAGAGGCCAGTCCGGCCCTGCGGTGGAAAGCACAGAACGTCAAAGCTTGGAAATCGGGCGACAAGTCGCTGGCGCCACGTACGAGACGAGCGAAGCGGTCACGTGGGGAAACCAAGTGAATAGTGAGGCGGATACCTGTCGAAAGTTCGTTGTTCCGTGCCGTCAAACGGCGGGCTGGGAAGGCGCGCCTCACGCTATCAATGAGCAACGGACCTTCACCGATGGTCGCGTGATCTTCGTCGGCGGCAGGCCGCGGCGCGGCCGGAAAAAGCGCGCCGACTACATCCTGCGCTATCGCGCCGACTACCCGATCGCGGTCGTCGAGATGGGCACAGCGGATTCTCTGGCTGCTGAAGGAGCTAGAACAACATGTACCCTAAGCGGTTCACTTTTGATCCTAGGTTAATTGAACGTGCCCGCATCGTTACATTACGCTCACCCGATTTGAACATCCTCCGTGATGAGAATCGGGCGGAGCTGCCCGGCCTCGCGCATTTTCTGGAACAAGGCTTCAAGGCACGCGATGCAGAAGGGAAACTCTTGCTGCCGGATCTCGGTGCGTTGGCCAACCGGACGGTGGGCATCTTTAGCGACTATGGCGGCGAGGACGCGACGAGCCGTTTTTTCACCTATTCCTTTTTGGTTTGCGCTTTCGGCTCCTTAGACCCCTTCAAGCAACAGATGGCTGCGCTGCGGGCCAAGTCTGGTATCGGTGGCAAGGAGATTGCGTTCAAAGACTTTCGCTGGGGCCCGCTGCGACGGATGCTGCCAACCTATTTGCGGTTATGCGATGGTTATATCTCTGGGCTATTGTTCACCCTGGTCGTCGATAAAACGATTCCATCTCTATTCGGGCCCGGCGATGCCGAGACCATGCGGCGTATGACCGACGCTTTAGAGCAAACTGCTTACAGGTCGGTCGCCCCGCGAGTCGGTGAGAAGATTTTTCGAATATTGCACTGCATTGCCTTCCTTGTTGCCTTGCTAGGGCATTCAGGGCAGAAGATATTTTGGATGACGGATCACGACGCGATCGGAGAGACACCAGAGAAGCACAGCAAGCTTCTTGGCATCCTCAACCGAGTTCTCCCGCTCTACACCGACAAGTCATTCAGCTTTCTAGGTGGCGCCCGTCCGTTTACGCCAAGGGCATTTGAATATCTCGACATTCTCAGTCTCGCCGATATAGCCGCCGGGACGATCGCGCAAACCCTCACCAGTATTGATACGCTCGGCAAGGAGAATGCTCAGATAAAGGACGGCGGTGATCATGTGCTGCGTTGGCTTTGCCATAACAGCGTCACGTTGAAAAAGTTCGTTATGACCGTGAGCCGCCTGCCAAATGGGGAAGTCGGTTGCGGGCCGATAGATTTCGAGGCACGGACTCCTATTCCGGACGAACTGTTTATCCCTACTCAACTTGTACGATAGAGATTGACGAAGGGTACGGGACGATTTCGGCGCCGATCAGCGCGAAGGTTTTTCCTAGGCCCGTTAGATGGTCACGCTCAGCCTTCGCGAGGCGCATGGAAGTTTGCGGAGAAATAGTCGATCACCTCCGCGGCTTGGGTTCCCTGCCGGAAGTGTCGCTGCTCTTCGAACTCAATCGAGGGAATCATGTGAATGAACTGATTGTCGGAATACAGCGACAATACGGCCTCGGGATCGGGACCGCCGGAACGCAGCCCCGCCAGGTTATTACCCGCCTCGATAGCGGCACCAATCATGACGTCGGCCAATTGCACAGCAGGACTCGTCTTTGAGTCGACCTGCGTAACTTCAGTAAGCTTGAGAGGAAACTTGATCGTCGCAATCTCGGATTGGCGAAACTCGACTTCATTGTCGTGATCGATGAATCGTTGCAGCAGATCGTGGTAGGCGCGCAGGTTCTTGGATTGATCGTGCTCGACCCGATATGGGCCGTCAGCCATCACTTCCATTCGGCTGATAAGGGATTGCAAGACCACGAAGGCCGCATCGGTGTTCACGCCCGGCGTCGCTATAGCGGACAGACATTCGGGCGCCGCATATTGGGCTAGTGGTCCAAGAGCCTCTGGAAGCTCACGCCACTTTGTTGCCTGCGCGGCCGAGACGAGAGCGTTTAGAGCCTCCGGCGTCTTGTCTTTGACTGCGTGCTGGAAAGACGCGAGCAGCCCGTCGAAGGCCGGCTGGCCGAGCAGCGTCGGACCAGCAACGGACAGCAGAGACGCCATGGCGTAGTTCTGCCCATTTTCGTAGAAGTCCAAGCCTCTCTCGTAGTAAAATGGCTCAACTGCATAATCCGCGAACATCAGTACCAGCAGAAAGCGCTTGTCACACACATAGGTGACGCACTTGTAGTGCGTAAGAAGGTCGCGTTGGAGGGAAAGCAGACGCGGGTGATTGGCGGGACGGCGCGACAGCGCGCGGTACTTGAGTTCCGGAGCCTGCAATTTTGGGAAATGTTCGCTGATGAGGCGTGCGGCGTCTTGGTCCGTGATGGCGATTGCTGCTGCACCTTGGAAACGCTGTTCGGCGTTCAGAAGGTCGAACCCGGTATATCCGCTCTCATCGATCCGAAAGCATTCCATGGTGAGCGTCCCTACTGCACTCGGGCTATCAGCGCCTCGGCGAGGGCTTGTGGTGTCCGGCCGATGATGTCGAGCGGGCGATGCTCCTGACGCATGATGCCGACGAGAAGGCACGCTGCGAAGAACCAGAACCACGAGTCCGACGGCAGGTTGAAGCCAGCAACGATCGCCTGGATCCGATCTGACAAGGGCGGATACTCGGAGTTCCCCCACTGCGCGGACGTTGGCGTAATAGCACGGACGACGGTGGCCGCCAGCGCCAGGGCCATCGCCCGTTTTTGGCTGACCTCCTCAAAGGTGTGGCCGTGGGCTCGCGCGTAAGCAGCCAGTTTCGCGGTCATAAAATCGCGGGCCCAGACGTCGCATGCGAGTTCTTCCTCGGGAAGCGTATCCGGTTGGGCTTTCTCGGCGAGGAGCTTCACATGGCTGAATTCGTGAAGTAGCGCGAAGGCGAGAGCGAGTGCGGTCAGGTCGAACGCCACCTTGTCTTGCGAGTCGGAGAAACTGTCGCGGTCGGCTTGAGGCTGTGGGACGTCTGGCGGCCACGCGAGATCTTCCGTTGAGGTGGCCGAGATCAGAGAAGCTGCCGCTTCCATGCGCTCCTTATAATCGCGTTCGAACGTCGTCAGCTTTTCATCAATATGGAGCGCTTGGTCGATTGTCAGGCCCAGTAGCATCGTGATCACCAGGGCCGGCGAATACACTTCGATGGATCGCCAAGCGCTAAAGCCGAGGAGCCAGAACAGGTCGATCGTTTTCGTGTCGAAGCGGATGCGATGCCGGTTTGCATTCATCGTTGTCCCGACGGCGCTTGGGCCGACCTCGACTGCCGGGGCGTATTTCGTCCAGAGCGAGCCGATTTCGTCGGCTCGCTCTGGCACGGCGCCGCGAAGCAGGTGGAGAACGATTGTTCGGTCGCTGGGTTTGTCGGTCATGCGATCTATCCTTTCGAACCGGGAGCGTGACGTCGAACATGGCGTCATGTCCGGCTCAAGTGGGCGTCGCGCCGGGCGACGGCCATCTTGGGCGCACCGGCATGGCCTGCTCAGCCGTCGACGCGCGCCAGCGCACGCCAAAAGGACGTCGCAGCGTTGCGCAATATGGCCGATGTTGGCGCTCCCGTGCCAGTGCGGAGCGCGGCGGACTTTATGCGGTCGGAGAACTCGGACTCCGACATCCGCCCCTGAACGATGTCATTGATCAGTTGGCACTCGGAGGCCGCGCCGCAACGACGTATGTCGAAGACACCTTCCTGGGCCTCCTCCACCAGATCGTCGAGGCGCTGGAGGCTCCCGTCACAGCGCTTGAGGATCTCTTCCTGCACGCGTTGCGTAAAGCCGGAGATCTCGTTGTAGGCCAGGACGGCTTCTTCTCCCGAAAAGGTCGACGCCAGCCGAGAGAGAGCGCTGATGCCCGAGGGGCCATCGGCGGTGCCGATCCGGTCCTGAAGGACGGTCGGCAGTTCTAGGAGCTTTAGGTAGCGTCGGATCGTCGGGACAGAGCAGGCCGATTCCTTGGCGACCGACTCATATGAGCCAAACTTGGCAAGGAGTGCTTGAAGTGCCTTGGCCTTGTCGATCGGGTGCATATCGGCGCGATGGACATTCTCGATCAGCGACAGACTGATCGCGTCGGCGTCGCTCAACCCCTCCTTGATCAGGCAAGGAACGGGGTCGAGGGGGACAAGCTTGCAGGCGAGGTAGCGCCTCTGGCCGACAAGAATCTCGAAGCGTCCGTCCGCAAGCGGGCGAACTGTCAGCGGCGAGAGCAGACCTTTTTCGCGGATGCTGGTGGCGAGCTCCTCGATATTCGAGTCGTCCTGGCCGGTGTCGAGGGTCTTTCGGACATTCAGGGTTGAGACAACAAGCTGGGCCATGGGAACGGGCGTGGTGTGCATTTGGGACCTCCTTCATTGCATGGTCCCCTCAAATATCAGGGCGAAAATGCTGGACTTTCGATTTCGATGGCGCTTGTAAATGGTGAATGTTCACGCTCGCAGACCTGGCTGGCGCTATGGAGGAATCGGGCCGGCGTCTAACGCCGCGGACGGCCCGGAATTGGTGGACGGTCGGCCTCTTGCCCCGCCCGCAACGGACCGGGCTCGGCCGAGGTCAAGGGACGGTCAGCTTCTGGCAGGACCGGCAAGTGGTCATGCGCGCAGAGATCGCCCACGATCTGCTCGGCAGAGGCGTGAGCTTCCGAGGCGCCGCGGCGGGCCTCTGGTTGCTCGGTTTTCCGGTGCCTTTGGATACTGTCCGCGCCGCATTCGTTGACCAAGTGGCGGGCCATTATCGGCGCGGCCGAGGACGATCACGCGATGGCCTCGAAGCCGGCCTATGGCATCACGTCGGCCACTTTGTGAGATCTGACGCGCGAGCGCGAGGTGGTTCGGCTGGGGACGAAGAAGGGGTTGCGCTACACGACCTGACTGGTGAGCTGCTCGAGCTTCTATGCGGGGTGGGGGATAACGCCTTGGATGCGGGCGATTCCGGTGAGTGGTCTGTCGACACGGCGGCGGAGCTGCTCTTTCAAATCGAGGTCCTGAAACCCTTCGCTCAACGCCACGGAGCGATCGAGTTGCCCGCCGTACGTGCGGAGACAGTTGAGGAGGTTGCGATATGGATTCGCCGGACCGCGTCGCTGCGATGCCAGCATGAAGCGGTCACCCACGCCCGGCAGCACGATTGGATTCGCGCGCGTCGGCTCGTTCGTCTCGCGATCGGACTTCTCGATCGCGCGGACGCCGCGGCGTCGCCACAACAGCATGCAGCGAACCGGGCGCTGTTCACACGGCTCGCTGTGGGGTGGGCGCGTCTGCTATTCCCTATCCTATTGGCCGTCGTGAGGACACCGGAGCAGCGCCGAACGGCGGCCGAGGGACTGTCAGGAATCTTGTGTTTGAGGCCATACTGATGAAGCGAAGGAGCATCATATGGCTATCGAGAAAGAGGTTTTGGATCAGCTACTCGCAGGTCGTGACCCAAAGGATGTTTTCGGCAAGGACGGCCTGGTCGATGAGTTGAAGAAGGCGTTGTCGGAACGGATCTTGAACACCGAGCTTGACGAGCATCTGGACGCCGAGAATGTCGAGGGTAAATCCAATCACCGCAACGGCTATTCGAGGAAGTCGGTTCTGACGGCGACATCCAAAGTGAACCTGGCGATTCCGCGCGACCGCGCCGGCACCTTCGATCCGCAATTGATCGCCAAGTATCAGCGCCGGTTTCCGGATTTCGACGACAAGATTATTTCGATGTACGCCCGCGGCATGAGCGTGCGCGAGATCCGCGGCCATCTTGAGGAGATTTACGGCCTCGACGTTTCGCCCGATCTGATCTCGGCCGTGACCGACGCCGTACTGGACGAGGTCGCGGAATGGCAGAACCGGCCGCTCGATGCGACCTATCCGCTGGTGTTCTTCGATGCCTTGCGGGTCAAGATCCGCGATGAAGGCTTCGTGCGCAACAAGGCGGTCTACATCGCGCTGGGTGTCCTGCCCGACGGTACCAAGGATATTCTGGGCCTGTGGATCGAGCAAACCGAAGGCGCCAAGTTCTGGTTGCGCGTCATGAATGAACTCAAGGGCCGCGGCGTCAGTGACATCCTGATTGCCGTCGTCGATGGGCTGAAGGGCTTTCCAGAGGCCATCAGTGCGGTTTTCCCGCAGACCGTGGTGCAAACCTGCATCGTCCATCTGATCCGTCATTCGATGGATTTTGCCGCCTGGAAAGACCGCAAGATGGTCGCACAAGCGCTCAAGACCGTCTATCGCGCTGTCGACGCCAACGCCGGCCAGGCCGCGCTGGACGCTTTCGCAGAAGGATCCTGGGGCGCAAAATATCCGGCCATCGCCCAGAGTTGGCGCCGCAACTGGAATCTCGTCATCCCGTTCTTTGCGTTCCCCGAAGCTGTTCGGCGGATCATCTACACCACCAATGCCATCGAAGCGCTCAATTCAAAACTACGCCGCGCCGTGCGGGCCAGGGGTCACTTCCCAACCGATGACGCCGCGACCAAATTACTGTATCTGTGTCTCAATCGCGCTGCGGCCGAATGGAAACGACCACCGCGCGAATGGTCCGAGGCGAAGACCCAATTCGCCATCATGTTCAACGAGCGTTTCGTCAACGCATGATGGTTCACCCGCCTCAAACACAGAATTTCCGACACTCCCACGGCCGATGCGTGGTTTGCGGCCGCAGCCATCGTTCGGCGCGGGCCTGTCACGACATGATTCGAGCTACACCGTGGGGCGGGCACTCAAAGCGCTGGGGCGGTATGTTCCCTACATGTTCCATATGAGCGTGGGCCAAGGTCGATTCTGGTCAGGCCGACGCCGACATAGCTTGAATCGCCCGGCCATTGGCCGTACATTGACGCCAGGAGAACTACCATGGCCAATGCAGCATCTAGATCTACGACCAGGCGCACACGGGCGGAACGCCTGGAGACTCGTGTCACCGCGGAGCAGAAGAGCCTGATCGAGCGGGCGGCCGCCCTGCAGGGGCGTAGCGTGACCGACTTCGTGCTGACGAGCGTGCAGGATGCCGCGCGGCGGGCGATTGAGGAACACAGCCAGCTCGCGCTGTCTGTCCGCGATAGCGAGGCCTTTGTCGACGCGCTGCTGAACCCGAAGCCGGTCAACGATCGCCTTCACGATACGGTCCGCCGCTATCGCGAGCGAGTCGGCGTTTGAGGCGTGCGCAATGAAAGAGAAGAGAAACTTCGCGTCGAGCCGCTGGCGTCAAGCCATGACCGGTCGGGGTTCGAGAGCGGCGTAGAGCCGCTCGACAGATACCTCCGGACGCAGGCCAGCCAAGACGCGCGGAAGAACATGGCCGCGCCCTTCGTCCTGTTGCTGGCGAACGGTACGATCGCTGGCTACTACACGCTCTCCTCGACTTCGGTGCAGCTCGCTGAGTTGCCGGCGCAGACGGTGCGCAAGCTCCCGCGATATCCGTTGGTCCCGGCGACGCTCCTGGGCCGGCTTGCCATTGATCGCCGCCAACAGGGGAAGGGCTATGGGCGGTATCTGCTGGCCGACGCACTCTACCGCGCAGCCCAGAGCGAGATCGCCTCGTTCGCGGTGATCGTCGACGCGAAGGATGACAGCGCCCGCCGCTTCTATGAACGGGAAAGCTTCCTGGTGTTGTCGGACCAGCCAATGAAGCTGTTCCGTCCGATGGCCGATATCCGACGGCTGTTCGATTGAAGGACGGGAGGCTGTTAGGTGGGGCTCTATAAGAAATGGTGTGATGCCACCAAGGAAAAGGACAAGCGCAAGCGCTACTGGACATATGTAGAGAAGGAGGGCGGCCGCGATGAGATTCGTGACGGCCTCGCCGAGACAATGCGCTCCCACTATGATCGGCTTGAGCGCATAGCCGATGACGTCCAGCGCCTCGGCTACGAGGTTGCTTCGAATATCCTACGCGCGCAGCTCCCCCAGACTGACAAGGGTCGCTCGGGCGATCTGGGCGAGATCTTGGCGACCGAATTGGTCGAGGAGGAAATCGGCCTGCGCGTTCCCGTGCGCCGCCTGCGGTACAAGGACGGGCGCAACATGGCCATGCGCGGCGACGACTTCATCGGGGCAGGTTATGAAGGCGATGACTCCAAGCTTTGGCTGCTGAAGGGCGAAGCTAAGAGCAACAAGGTTCTCGGAAAAGCCACGGTGACGAGCGCCCGCAAGGTGCTCAATCGCGACAATGGCAGATGCACGCCGGACTCGTTGGCATTCGTTGCGAACCGATTGCTCGAAAGCAACGACGAGGATGATGTGCAACTAGGCCGAGACCTTCGCGATGAAGTCGGCCTGAAGACCCTGCGCGCAGATCGCATCGACCACATGCTCTTCACAATGTCGGGCAACGGACCTCACGCGTCGCTGAAGGACGATCTCGAAGGCACTGGGACCAACCGGGACCAGTACGTCGTGAATCTTCATATCGAAGACCACCAGGACTTCATCAAGGAGATGTACGAGAAGGCGGAAGACCTTGGAGACGACTGAGGAGCTGCAATCGTTCTTAACGAGCGCGACGCAGGACGGCGTGCAAGGTCGGCTGCTCTATCGCGGGGCGGCATGGTCGCTGATGCGAAGCAATGGCGTTCTGCCCGAGAATGCCCCGCCGCTCGGCGCGACGATCGATACCGACCTTGCAGAACATGGCTTCGCGCTGCTCCGTGCCGCAATGGCCCTTCGTGCCCAGGCTGGCTCCTCCGAGTTGACGAACAAAGCATTCGAGCGCGCCGGCAACGCCTTCGAAGCTTTGGTGCGGAATGCCGATCCTGAAGCCGCCGACCGCGGTTTCCGTAGGACGATCGCCGCCACGGCCTACCATCTGGCCGGGTTTTCGGCAGTCGCCTATTCGCTCTTCAGCGAGGCGGTAGGCGACCTGAATTTGACGCCGGGTGAAATGGCGGTGATGCGGTTGGTGCTCCGCGACCTTGATGGACTTCGAGCCTTCGTGCGCGGCTGGCTAAACGACGAGGCGCATGGTGACGAGCGGATAGCCGCAGAGCTGTCCGGCGAGGATGCCGATGTCGACGAGATCTTGGCGATCATTCTCAACACCACAATCTGTCGCGCGCTGGCCTTCTTCGATTTTGCGCTGGAGACCGGCGAGGAGGAATCGCTCGACGTGGCGCGTTCGCTTCTCGCAAACGCCGTCAGCCTGGCCGACAACGCGGAAAATGTGCCGCTGTGGTGGATCACTAATCTGTGCCGGCATCTGATCGATGACTTATGGCAACATTCATTACACCAGAACCTTCCGACCGAGCCACCCGAGGGCGCCGCGGAGAAATATCCCGATTTGCGGCGGCTGTTCATCGGATCGCTCTATGCGCGGAAGAACTCGGAGGTCGAGCTGTGGCCGTCGCAGCGTGAGGCGGCGCGCCGGTCGACGGACGTCAAGGACGACCTCGTCGTCGCCCTGCCCACCAGCGCCGGGAAGACGCGCGTCGCTGAGATCGCCGCGTTGATGACACTCTCTTCGGCGAGGCGAGTTCTCATCGTGACGCCATTGCGCGCGCTCTCGGCCCAGACGGAACGATCGTTTCGTAAGACCTTCGCGCCGCTCGGGTTCAGCGTGTCGTCGCTATACGGTGCGAGTGGGCTCTCGGCGGGTGACGAGGACGCGCTCCGCTCGCGAGAGATCATAATTGCCACGCCGGAGAAGCTCGACTTCGCGCTGAGAAGCGATCCGAGTCTGATCGATGATGTCGGGCTGATCGTGCTCGACGAAGGCCACATGATCGGGCCGAGCGAGCGTGAGATCCGCTACGAGACGCTGGTGCAGCGCCTGTTGCGCCGCGCGGACTCGGCCGATCGCCGTATTGTCTGCCTGTCAGCGATCCTCCCTAGTGGAGACGAGCTCGACGATCTGACGGCATGGATACGGGCGGACGAGCCAGGCGATGCCGTGCGGTCGGACTGGCGGCCGACACGCCAGCGTTTCGGAATGCTGGCGTGGCGCGGGCTTGATGCGCGACTGACCCTGGACCTGACGAACAATGGCCCGTTTCTGGGTCATTTCGTGGTTCAAAAACCGCCCCGCGGCCGAGAGAAGAAGCCCTATCCCCGAAAGACGTCACACCTGGCTTTGTTCGCGGCCTGGGAGTTTGCGGCTCAGGGCAAGCGGACGCTCATCTTTTCGACGCAAGCGAACTGGGTTGAGGGGTACGGAAAGCAAGTCGTCGACCTTTGCAAGCGCGGCTATCTGGCCCCGCTTCTGGATGACGAAGCGTCGATCGCCCGCGCGCTCGAGGTCGGCAAGGAATGGCTCGGCGAAGATCATCCAGCGGTGGCGAGCCTGAAGGTCGGTGTCGCCATTCACCACGGACGCCTGCCCAGCCCGTTCCTGCGGGAGTTGGAGGTGCTGCTGTCGGAAGGCGTTCTCAAGGTGATCGTCGCATCGCCGACGCTGTCGCAGGGGCTCAACCTTAACGCGGCGGTTTTGCTGGTCCCGGCACTGTATCGAGCAGGCAAACCGATCACTGGCGAGGAGTTCGCCAATGTTGCCGGCCGCGCGGGCCGCGCGTTCGTCGACGTGGAAGGGCTCATCGTCCATGTCATGTTCGATCGCGTCGATTGGCGGAGCGGAGAATGGCGAGGATTGGTGGCCTCTTCAAAGGCCCGGACGCTGAAGAGCGGGCTGATCCAGATCGTCGCCGAGATTCTTGAACGCCTAGCTCGCGAGGGTGTGCTGGCTCGCGCCGATGCGTGGGAATATCTCGCTAACGCCCGCGAGGCGTGGCGGTCGGCAGCAGAGGAAGCGGCCCTTGCTGCTCAGCTTGCGGCAGCCCCCGATGCCGAAGCTGAGACTGATGATGATGACGAGGATGATGAGGCGGGAGGAGACGAGGAGGAAAGCATTGAGGAGGAACCGCTCTCGGAGTTAGTCGAGCGCCTCGATGCAACGGTCTTCGGCTTGGCGGAGGCGCTCGATGCCGACCGTGCCGACCTGCCCAAGCTTCTCGACGAAGCGCTCAAGGGATCGCTCTGGGCACGTCAAATAGCACGCGAGGGCGAAGGCATGGAGGCGCAACACCGGAAGGTGTTCGAGGCGCGCGCTAATCTCATCTGGTCGGTGACGACGCCCGAGGCCCGCCGCGGCCATTTCGCGATGGGCGTCGGCTTGGAAGCCGGGCTGACGATTGACGCTATGGCAGAGGAGCTTGGGGACCTCATCGATCGAGCAGACGCTGCGTCCCTGCCAGGAGACATAGACGAACTAGCAGACGCCTTGGCGGGTCTTGGTGAGCGGCTGTTGATGATGCGGCCGTTCATTCCCGACAAGAAGAATGCACTCCCTGGCAATTGGAAAGCGATCTTAAAGCGATGGGTGTCGGGTGCAGAAGTCTCGGAGATCGGGCCACATAACATGCGCGTCGTCGAAGAGGCGTTCACCTATCGACTGGTTTGGGCACTGGAAGCCATCAGAACCCGGCGTCTGACTTTGGGCTGGTCGCCGGACATCATTCCGGGTGGCGCAGCCGCATCTCTGGAGACCGGGGTGCCGCAGTTCATGATGTCGATGTTGATCCGGGCTGGCCTCCCGTCCAGGCGGGCGGCCATCGCGGCGATCCAGACCACCAACCCCGTCTTCGTGACGCCGGCCGAGATGCGCGCATGGTTGGAATCTGATGAAATCACAGCGTTCACCGATGCCGGCGATTGGCCAACGCCGGATACCGCCGCCCTCTGGGCGCGCTTCAGGACCGAGGCTCTCAGTGGCGGAGTCCAGCAGTGGTCGATCGAACGCTATAAGAGGTTGCTCGACGTTCCGGTGCGCTCGGCACCGCCGAGCGGGCTTTATCGGATCATCACGGATGAAGGGGATGGGCGCACATGGTTGTCCACGCCGGACTATCGACGGGTCGTCGCGTTCAAAAAGCCAGCCGTGGATCCGAAGCCAAGTCTGTTTTCGGGCCGATTACCCGGCGAGACGGCAGTCGTCGATGCATTGCGCCTTGGTCGAGGTAAGCTGCGGTGGCCGCGCGCGGATGCATGAGGAAGCCCCCAAATGGCAGGTGTAACAAAGCATCACACGAAGCGCGATTTCGGCCGAGCCTTCCCGGCTAGCCATTATGATGACCCCCGCGGCGGACGGCCATCGGGGCTGGAGCGCAACATCCTGCGCTACAGGGCGACCGAGGCCACAGTTTATCTTTTCTACGCCGAGGAAATCCGTGCCTTCTTGTTGACCGACGTCCATCGTGCTGCCACCCGCCAAGGGGGCGAAACGATCTGGGACCCGCCCGAGGAGCGGCGGCTACAACATATCTTGGCCGATCTATTGCGAGACGCTGAGACGGCCGGGAAGCTCCCAGCGGAAGATGCGGCTTCCCTTCGCCACGCCTTAGCAAGTCAGCGGCAGCAAGGCAAAAAACTCAAGGTCGCCCTTGGTTACGCCGTCACGATTGGCATCTTCACCGAGGCAGAAGCGGCCGAGCTGAAGGGGCTCCTGGATTACCGGAACGACATCGCGCACCGCATTCACCTGGTGATGTCCGACGTCAACCGGAACTATTGGGCGATCGATCACGTGGCTTATGCCGCGCCAACTTATAAGGGCGAGGCTCTGGATCGACTGCGTGCCTTTCGGCGCTCACTGTGGGAACGTGCGCGGGCCAAGCTCATTTTGACCCTTTCCATGGATAGTATGCTGTTCGAACTTGCCGAGCATACATACGAACAAGACCTGAAGCGTTTAGACCGCCTCATCACCAAGCAAATTGCTCACGAACGTGAACGCTATGGCGCGATCAACGCCGAACTCGATCTCCGGAGCACGGAACTCGTCGACGACCTGTCGCCTCGGTTTCCTGCCAATCATCGGCCCGGCCGTCAAGGATACGGCGATGACTACATTCCTGCGACGGGACACCTTACGAAACGAGGCGTCGAGATCTGCTACCGACTCTTCGACCTGGGCAAGAGCCCGATAGCGGTCTCCTACCTGATGGGGATGACGCTTCGCTCTGCAGAGCGCCGCCATCGGAATTGGATCAAGGCCGGTGGTTTGCGGCGTGTGCGCGCGGAGGTGGAGCGCTACGACCTCCGCTCAATGCGACGGCTGTCCGCACCCTTATTGGACGAACTAGAAGAGCGCATGCGGGAGACGGAGGACGACAAGTAAATGCTGTCATTCCGCGAAGCCCAGGCCGTCGAAGACATAGCCAGCCTTCTATATGACTTGCTCCCCGGTAGCGGGAATTCCCGGACGGCGTTTCCAATCGCGGCGGCGCGGGCTGGCCTCGGTGCGTTCCCGCTCGCGGGAGAGCAAATCGGTGGGGGCTTTAAGGTCCGTCACCATCCAGTCCACCCTGCACTGCGGAGTCCTTGTTGGCCTCGATAGAGATTTTTGTGGGCGCGCCGATTGAGCATGCTTCCGAGCGGGCCACGCTGAAGCACGCCTATGAATCTCTGTCAGCGCATGGCATTCCAGCCGTCATCCTTGCGAATGTGAATCTTGGCGATAGGCAGGTCGATCTCGTCATCGCGATTGACCGCGCCGCGCTGGTCACCGAGTCAAAAGGCTTCACTTCGGCCGTGCGCGGCGGCCGCAACGGCGATTGGGAAGCCCAACTTGCTTCCGGTGCCTGGAAAAAGTTCTCAAATCCATATCTCCAGGTCATCGGCGAGAAGCTGGCGTTACGTGATGCGATGCGAAGCTTCGCCGGGGCCGACGTCCCCTATCCGAATGCGGCCCTGGTCTTCGCTCCAGCCGTTCCTCCGGGTTCGACGATCCCGCAGGATGATTTCAAAGTTTCGATCGGCGGCCTCGCTGAACTTCCGGCGTTTATCGCATCAATGAAGCGCGACGGATGGTCGTTGGATCAGTGGCGGGCCTTCGCGGCCCACCATCGCTTGCTCGCGGCACCGTCGATCGAGGCGGCGTTGAGCCCGCTATTGCTCGATGCCGAGCAGTTGCTCGGCGCCTACGGTGAAGCATTCATCCGAACCTACGGTGCATCTGCGTCTGAGATGGTGCCCATGTCGTGCGTTTGCGAAAGCGAAGAACTTTCGTCGGAGGTCGTGCTGGAACGCTCAGTACAGGACGACAACGTATTGCTGATGGGACCTTCAGGATGCGGCAAGAGCTTGCTCTCCTTCAGCATCGGGCTCGCCGGGTTGGCGCGCGGAAACGTGCCGATCGTCGTGCCGGCGAAGGATTTTGAAGGAAACTTGCGCGATGTAGTGAATCGTGAGGCCGCCTTGCTCGAGGCGAGGTCTGCTGCCGCGGTGATTTCCGCTGCGCGGCGGCTGAACCGCCGACTTATGCTTGTCGTGGACGGCTACAACGAATGCACGCCAGGGGAACGACAGCGCTTGACGCGAAGTATTGCTGCGGCCGTGAAACGGTATGATGCGCGAGCCGTCATCTCCACTAGGATGCCGCTTGAGCGCGGCGATCTTCTACCCGCACGCAGCTACGCGGTACAGATTCCCGACACCAAAACAAAACTGGCCATTGTGCAACAGGCGGCTGGCGGCGTTTCTGCCGAACCGTTTGCGGAGTTGCTCGGTACCGTCGGAAGCGGCCTTGAAGCGAAGATGATCGGGCAGTTGGGACAACAGTTGCCGCCTGACACCAGTAAGTATGGTCTGTTCGATGCCTATGTGCGCGAACGGCTCGGCTCTGCCGCCTCCGATGGCATTCGCGCTCTATCCCGCATCGCTGGAATGATGACCGAGCGCATAAGTTTCAGCCTTTCGGTCCGCGAGCTAGACCGCCTGTCAGATCGGGAAGGGGTATCGGGCGCCTTATTGCAGACGCTTGCAGATGCAAACATTCTGGGCAGGCGTGGTGACCGGGTGAGTTTCAACCACGAAATGTTCCTCAACGTATTCGCGGCCGAAGCGATCATCCGGCGCGCGGGTGACGATCCTGAAGCGGTGGTGGCTGCGCTGCGGTTGCCGCAACATCTTGAGATGAGGCCGTTCGTACTGGGAGCGATCGATGATGACAGCTTCCGGCGCCGGGTGTTGCCACATCTAACAGACGCGCGAGTAATTCAGGCCTGCCTGGCAGGCCAATGCGGATCTGATGCGCAGCGTTGGGCAAACGAGCGCTGTAACGAGGTACTTGCGCGGGTCGGCGAGGAAATCGAGACCGTGCGGTTTGATGTTTCCGATGAGTTCGTGTGGCACGTGCAAGCAAAGCCGGAGACGGTTCAGCCGTGGTCCACACAGGACCGTGCGCTTCTTGCGGCCATTCCGCACGAGCTGGTAGCGGGCCGGCGTCTCGATCAATTGCTCGGTCTCATTGGGAAAATGGATGATCGGCTAGCCGAAGAGCACCGCAGATTGCTTGATCAAGCGAGGGAAAAGAAGCTTGGTCTACGAACGGGCCTCTATGCGGTTTGCTACGCGGGCGTCGGGATGCGCGAAATTGGGCTTTCGTGTATTTGCAGCCCCATTTCAAGCGGTCACCTCTACAACGGACCAAAAGTCGCAGCGAATGTGAACCTGCGCGGGCGGTTGCAGTCCGAAACCTTGAGCCCTGGCCAGATTGGCCTCCTCATCGAACTCGACAAGTATTCCAGTCGTGACGCGCCGTCGATCGGAACGATCCTTCCGGGAATCCTCGTCCGAATCTGGCCAAGAGCCGCCCATCATCTGCGGCTCGGGCTGATGCATGCGGCGATGATGAGCGCCCACGCATTAGATGACGATCAGCGTCGCGCATTGACTGCCGCCATCGAGGCGACGTGCATGACCAATGGCGGCGTTGACGCCTGGGGGATGATCGATGCGCTCAAATCCCTCGGCGCGCTCGACGACGATCAGGAAGAACACGTCGCGACCGTTGGGGCGGAGATGAACGAGGTATTGGCCGACCGGGACAATCCTGATTCATGGAGGCGCGCGGCCGGCCTATGGAATGCGCAATTCGATCATCCCTACGATGGCGCGTATTGCCAAGCCTGGAACGACCTTTCCGGCGACGACCGCAAGGCCTTGCAGGTCATGGCCGCCAAGAGCGTCGATCGCGACTCGATGTTCACCCCTTCTTTGATCGCGGAGGTCGCATCACATTCGGACCAGATTGTCGGGCCAATCATTGAGCGCTGGACGGAATTGCCGCCCAAGAAGGATGCATTCTTTCAGGACAGCATTCGCACGTTCGAGATGGCCTACGCAGCGTTGGCGCGCTTGCGCTGCCCGTTGCCTGACCGGTCGGCCGAAGCGGTTTCTGCAGCGGACCATGCGCTGCTGGCTTGCGGCCGGCTTCTCTATTGGCTGAATCGCGACGACCTTCCATTTTCGGAACGCAAGTCGAATTGTGCAGCTCCGCTCGCCGTCCTGTCGCGCCATGAAACCGGTGTCGCGGCTGCCGTCGTTGGGGAATTCTTCAGGTCGGACCACATGTTCGCGGAAAGCGCACGGCGGCTTCCAGGTTCGGAGCCGGTAGTGACCTCTTTTGGACAGTTCTTCCCCGATGAGGTCGCGGCGATCTACCGGGCGGCCCTTGAAAAGCCGACCCTTCAATCCGGCTATTTCGAGTTCTTCCGCATCGAAGACGTGATCGAAAGGGCATTGGTGAATGTGGGGCGGTTGGGTAGCGCGAGCGACATTCCGCTGCTTCGTGCTTGGTCGATCTACCCTGATCTGGGGCGCTTCGCGATACAGGCGATCAGGGAGATTGAAGAAGCGCCCGGCCAGATGCAGTTGCGTGCCAAGGGCTAGATCAGGTAGTGCGCGGCATCCCTGATCAGCACTTGAAGGGCTGACAAACCGGGCATTCTTGGGAGTGCGGAAAACACCACAAGAAACCGGGCTACACAATGTGAAGGGCACGCGCACATGGCGTTTGGACTAGTGACGGGGGCTGTCCGCTCACCATCGAGGTCACGTGGACATCAGGCGGAATTCGAGCCGACCGAAAACAGGCGCCGTTGCACTTCGTTGATGGCGTGGTTCCAAGAGTGACGGTGAGTAGCGAGCATAGCGAGTGCGAACGCGTTGTGCTACGAATGGCTGACGGTCTTTCCTTGTATCGGCGCGTAGCGTACCCCATGGTCGATGGCGTGAAAAATCGACCGATCGTTGTCGATAGACGCTGAAACGTCGCTGAATTCGAATCGCGCGAATTTTCCTTTGAAATCATAAGCGAAAAATTTTGACGGCGCGATGGTCGGGCTTTGACCGTCAGAAGAAATATTTTGCTCTTATAAATCAGCGCATTACGATGCATTGAGAGAATCGAGTGGGAGTGAGGGGTACAGCAGCTCGCGCTGACGCGATTAGACGTTTTATCTCAATAGCTCGAAAAGATGCTCTATTTAATTGGAATTACTTATAATATCGGCAAGGAAGAAATCGATTCGCTCGTGGCTTTTGCTGGGGGTGTGTGTCCTCGGCAAAAATTCAAAGGTGGGTATCGATATCCCGTGAACGCGGCAGATGGGACTTGGAATTCAGCTATCTCTCGGACGTTATGCGGGACGTGACCCTCAACAAAGATGCTGCGCGTCGCCTTTTCGGCGCAGAGGATGCTGACGCTTTCCACAGCTTGGTGGCCGACATGAGAGACGCAATGTTCGTCGGGGAGTTGCCAGATGAGCCAATACAAACTGGGCAGAAAGATCAGTTGTTGTTGCGGCTGCGGCTTGGTCCTGGGACATATCTCGAAATTGAGCCACTAGGCAGCGAAGCTAAAGCTGGAAATTGGCGCGACGCATATCGCGTCAAGTTCCTGCATATACACCGCGAAGGAGAAGTTTTGGCATGAGCTTCGAGCCAGACTGGGCTTCATCTCCGGGAGCTACGATATCGCGATTGATGACGCTTCGCGATATAGCATCTGATGAGCTGGCATTTGGATTGGGAATGGAAGCCCAAGATCTTAATGCGTTGATCGGAGGAAATATCCGCATAACACGTGAAGTCGCTGAGGCTCTTGCTAATTGTCTAGGATCTTCTCCAAGATTTTGGATGGCTCGCGATAGGACTTATCTTCTTGAGGCCGAGCGTCTTCGTCGCAGTTCGGTGAAAGATATTGAAGCCTGGAGCAAGGCCCTGCCGCTGAAGTCCATGCGAGAATTTGGTTGGTTGTCCGACGTTAAGGGCGAACACCGATACAACGAATTGTTATCTTTCTTCGGTTGTAAGACACTATCAGAATGGGGCCAACGCTACTCTGCAGGAGTGGGCGCTGTAGCATTTCGTACATCGTTTGCATTCGAAGCTGACGCTATGGCCACGCTGGTTTGGCTACGTATCGCCGAAAGACAAGTCGAGAAACAAAAACTAAATCGATACGATGAACAAGCATTTGAAGCGCTGCTTCCGCATCTCAAGAGAATTTCGGTCTTCAAGCAACCCAAGACTTTCGTTCCCCGGCTCCAGGCTGCATGTCATAGTGTAGGAGTTGCATTGACAACCGCGAGAGCTCCTAGAGGCTGTCGAGCAAGCGGTGCTTCGTGGGTATCAAAAACAGGAAATCCGGTAATTCACCTCAGCTTCAGGCATAGATCGGATGACCATTTCTGGTTTACGTTTTTTCACGAAGCTGGCCATGTATTGTTACATCGCGAAAATCATATCGATGTTGATGGGTCGGATCCTGCACTCTTTGGATCGACAACAAACAGGGAAGCTGAGGCTGACGCTTTTGCTCAAGAGGCACTTGTGCCGTCAGACATTCGCAAAGATATTTTGAATGGGCGTGTCGCTCCTTCCAAGGTCATTGCTGCGGCCAAAGCGTCGGGTGTCACCGCTGGAATAATTGTTGGTCAATTGGAAAAAACAGGGGCGCTCCCTCACGGCAAAATGGGTTTTCTTAAACGTCGTTATCGCTGGGAAGATGATCCTTATTTGCCAGTATTGGGTTAACCTCGAAAGTATTCATATTTTTCCGGGCGCTTTTGCCAATTGCATAAGCTGTCTTCTAAAACCTGCTTTCCCGTGTGAAGGTAGTCGTCTAGCATATCGACGCTAGCTTCGAGAGCTTTTGCCGCTATCCTAAACGACCTATCGCCATGAAAAAGAAGCCTTGCTCCAGCAAGTGGTCCTGTTGCTCCGACTAAGTAAACCGAACCTGGCTCAATAGGCGCGAGGTCGAGCTTTCCCAACATCGTTAGAAAATCAAACTTGCCGAGACGTCCAAAGCCCGCAACCGCATCAAGAGATTTGTAAAGTGCATCAAATGTACTCGTCGCTTCTTGGCCGTGTTGCTCATGAACCGCGCGTATAAGTCTCGCGAATGAACCCTGCGCAAATTGCCAGCTATGAAACGAGGCAAATGTTGCAGCGATACTTTGCGGCTTTTTGCTTTGATACTGACGATGATTTGAGTAACGGCCCGACAGATTTTTGTCGTTTAGCTGTACGCTATTTGCATTAAGCATTGCCTCAAATTGGTGCGGTGCGTGGCCGTATCTAGCTGCGGTCCAGATAGGTCCATGACCAAATGAGCCCATTACATTGGAAGCGAGCTTCCAGCCGTCATCTATATGCTTTCCAAATTGCGTTCCAATAAACGTCATCCATACGGCCTCATCCAGAGCGCCTTGTCTTGCCCGTAAGGCAGCCCCCTTGATTGGGTCAAAAGCATTCTGATGAGGATCGCATCGATCGGCAGAAATATCGCGTCTTGCAATTTGCTGTACATATTCGATCCGACGGAGGCTGGAAATAATTTGAGCAACAAAAGTTGCTCGCCATTGAGGATCAACTAAACCAGGTAGAACAGCCTTGCTGTTGCTCAAATGCTGCCAGCGCCAGTTCGATCTGTTGATTCTTTTCTCTATGAACGCCAGCCGTCATTGAATTTTTCCTGCGGTCAGAATTTTGAGGAGTCGCCTTGCGGGTCCCAGCTTTCTTTCGATGCGATCCAAGACAAATAATTTGTATGTTGGATCGATGATCTTCTCGATCAATGCTGCAGCTTCTTCTTGCTCGATGCCGTGTCGTTTTATCGTTACGTAATAGATTCTAAGAAGCGTTAGGAAATCGGTCCAGTATGGATTGAGCTCTACAGTTGGCCCGTAAGTGCGGTTTCCCTTACGAATTTCGGCCTCTGCTTTTATGACTTCATTTAGTGACGGCCAAGGATTACCATCAGGCATCCGAGGCATCTGAATCGGATCGTGTAGGCCCTCATCTAAATAGGCCTGAGCAAGCGTTTTGAACTTTCGTTTGTCGGTATCGCTGTACAGATGCAGACTTGCGACTGAATGTTGATACGAGCCAATTTCACAATTTAGCTGTCGTGCCGCTATTTCCTGAAGCATTGTGAAAGAGAAAATATCGTGTGGCAGGCCCAAAAAGGCATCATTGGAACGCATATGCGTATGTAAGTGGACCTTATCGTTTCTTATTGCAAAATGTAGGGTGCAAGTGCAAGGAATGTCGTTGCTGTCGATCTCTGCGTCTCGGTTTGCAAAGATTTGAATGATTCCGTTTCTCGAACCGTTGCGCTGACTTAACGTGTCGATAACGCGCTGCCACTGGGTTCGCGAGGATATTTCCGCATTATCGATGCCCTTGCTGAATATTCGAGGTCCATACGCGCCGTTCGCGGTTTTGCCATCATCAGAAAATTGGCTATATCCCGGAATGTAGTACTCGATGAATTCGATTGAATTGTTGGAAGAAATATACCAAATAAGTTCACCCAATGAGCTGTAAATGCGTGCGCGGCTCTGTGATCGGCTTATTCGTGCTCTTGGATTCGTTAATTCCAGGAGCACGCCAAATATCTCTCTGCTATCTCCCTTCCTTGAAGATCTTACATCGAAGTCATTTGTGTTGTTTGACAAAAGGCGCGCAAAGACGGCTCGCATGAGGTCATCGATGTTGTCAGAGCTTTTATAAAACATCTTGTCAGCTCTTCTTTAGGTATGCCGGTGGTGAGCCGCGTGAAAGATGATTGTGGGCAAGCGATCTTCACACTGTCTTTTGCTGTGGGACGATGAGATCACGCCACTGCGCATTGAATAGACTTTTCAATTTTGGAAGTTGATCTTTAAATTCATTCTGTTCTGATTCTGGCAGCGTTGAAAAATAGACGTCTATAAATTCCTCGCCCGAGCGGACTCGCCGAAGGATATCATCGAAGAAATCAGACGCATTTTTATGCGTGTCCGGACGAACTCCAAACTTTCCTTCAAGGCGAGCAGCCAGAGGACTAAACGGCGCCATGAAGTCGCCCGCCTCTAGTAAGAGTAGAGCCCGCCTGGCTACGAACAGCCAGCGGTGAATCTCGTGTAGTCCAATCTCGGCTGGATCGGATGTTACGACTCCGTTGGAGACATCCACATACATGCCTCGCTGACGAGCCTGTTCAACCTCTCCCTTGCATGCTGATTCAAGAATTGTGCGAATGTAATGCAGCTCGAGTTGTGCAATTGCGGCTTGATCCCCGCTTAAATGCTGGATCGCTGGTCGCGAAGCCTTCGCGACTGCCTGCCGAAGCTCATCTGAAAGAGGCCGGTTAAATACCTCAGACAAGGTCTTAGTGCCCTCATGCCGAGCTCGCAGTTCCGCCTGAATTTGCTCTGGCAGCTGCACCGGCTTAATGCCGTATTTCTGTAATACAGCCAGTTGAAGCATGAAGCCGGCGATGATCTGGCGAAATTGGTGCCAACTTGGTGTCCGCTTCGTCTTAGCTAAATCCAACTCTTCGCGAAGGCCTTTGCCTGCTTCCTCGAACGCCAAGATAGCTAAAGCGATTGATGATCCATGACTGCCTTGCTCAAGCAATAACGCAGAATCTGCAATCAGTCGTTTGCAGTTCGCAATGATGGCAAGGATAGCGGGTGTCGGCTCATGTACAGGTATACTTTGATTCATCCGAATATCTCAGTAATTGAAGTTAAGTGCATTAACTACTTCGTCTTTGCCAAAAGCAAGTATCGTGGACCTTCTCTCAGGTGGAAAAAACTTGATTTGGCGCTGGAACCAGCGTTGGGACGAGGGCTTAGGTAACGTGCCGTCACCGGCTTCCCCTCTAATTTCCGTCCATGCCCACCATCCGCAACCTCATCCTCATCCTCGGCGATCAACTCACCCCCACACTCACCAGCCTCGCCGCCAGCGATCCCTCCCGCGATCTCGTCCTCATGGCCGAACTCCAGGAAGAAGCCACCTACGTTCCCCATCACAAGAAGAAGATCGCCTTTCTCTTGGCGGCCATGCGGCATTTCGCGGGGGAGCTGCGGGCGGCGGGGTGGCGGGTGGCGCATGTGAGGCTCGATGAGCCGGACAACCGGGGTTCGTTTACGGAGCAGGTGGCGCGGGCCGTGGCGGTGCATCGGCCGGAGCGGATCGTCGTGACCGAGGCGGGCGAGTGGCGGGTGGCGCGGATGATGGCCGCGTGGGGTGCGCGCTTCGGTGTGCCGGTCGATATCCTGCCTGATGAGCGGTTCCTGTGTTCGCATGGCGCGTTCGCGGCCTGGGCGGAGCAGGCGGCGCCGTTGCGCATGGAGTATTTCTATCGCGAGATGCGGCGGCGCACCGGCCTGTTGATGGAGGGCGGGGAGCCTGTGGGCGGCCGGTGGAATTTCGATGCGGAGAACCGCAAGGCGGCGAAGCCAGATCTGTTCATGCCGCGGCCACCGCGCTTCGCGCCCGATGCGGTGACGCAGGAGGTGCTGGCCCAGGTCGCCCGGCGCTTCGAGGGGCATTTCGGCGATCTCTTGCCGTTCTGGTTCGCGGTGACGCGGGCGGATGCGGAGGCCGCGTTTGAGGCCTTCGTGGCGGAGGCGCTGCCGCGCTTCGGCGATTTTCAGGATGCGATGCTGAGCGGCGAGCCGTTCCTCTATCACAGCGTCATCTCGCTTTAGAGCTTCGGTTCTGATGGAATCAGAACCGAAGCTCTCATTTTTGTTTTGAAGCGTTTTCTTCACGCGAACCGGCGACCACTTCGCTCGAAAACGCTTCTATTTGAACTGCGGGCTGCTCGACCCGCTGCGCGTCTGCCGAGAGGTGGAGGCCGCCTGGCGCGTCGGCGCCGTGCCGCTCAACGCGGCGGAGGGGTTCATTCGCCAGATCATCGGCTGGCGCGAGTATGTGCGCGGCATCTACTGGCTGAAGATGCCCGGCTATGAGCACGCCAATGCGCTGGGCCACACGCGGCCGCTGCCGTGGTTCTACTGGAGCGGCGAGACCGACATGGCCTGCGTGCGCGCGGCGGTGACGCAGACGAAGCAGGAGGCCTATGCCCATCACATCCAGCGGCTGATCATCACCGGCAATTTCGCCATGCTCGCCGGCGTCGATCCGCACGCGCTGCACATCTGGTATCTCAGCGTCTATGCCGATGCCTATGAATGGGTGGAACTGCCCAACACGCTCGGCATGAGCCAGTTCGCCGATGGCGGCCTGCTGGGCTCAAAGCCCTATGCGGCGAGCGGCGGCTAGAGCTTCGGTTCTGATGGAATCAGAACCGAAACTCTCTTTTTGTTTTGACGCGTTTTCTTCACGCGAACCGGCGACCACTTCGCTCGAAAACGCTTTATATCAACCGCATGTCCGACTATTGCGGCGCGTGCCGCTACGACGTGAAGCTGCGCACGGGGCGCGACGCATGCCCGTTCAACGCGCTCTACTGGGATTTCATCGGGCGGCACCGCGCGCGCCTGGCGGACAACGAGCGCATGGCACCGGTGGTGCGGGCCTATGAAGAGATGGATGGGGAGGAGCGGGGGCGGATCGCGGAGACGGCGGCGGCGTTTCTGGCGGGGTTGTGAGGGGCGGAAATCCGCAACCGACCCACCGCGCGCCATGAACGCGACTGGAAGAAGGGCATCTATCTGTCCTTTGACGGGGCGCGCGGAGCGAGCTCGCCATAAAGTTTGATAGCGCCTCGCCGCACGTCCGGCATCTTTCATTTGGTGTCGACTTTGCCCTGCGGCTTGGGGCTGCCGGCAAGCGCGGCGGACGCGTTGCGCCATGCCGGATCGGCGGGATAAAGCGCGGAGCGGAGATACGCCCAGGTCATCCGCTGAACGACGCCCAGCCGCTCGGAGTCCTGATCCTGGGATTCGGCGACGTCATAGCCGGAGACGCCGCCGAGCGCGTGCTTTGCGCCGAACATCGTCAGAAGGGCTTTCGGTCCCGGGCTGAACGTGTAGGCGTCGGCGCGCCAATCCTTGCGCAGCGCGAACAGGTCGGTCTGATCGAGATCGCCAGCGACCACGAGCGCCTGGGCCGTCATCTTCGAATAAACGGTGTTGCGCAGTACCTTATAGTGTTCGGAGGCGAAAGGGGCGAGGTCGCTGCCATTGCCGGGAGGCGCCAGCAGCACGCCGGCCTTGATCCGCGAATCGCTCAGGTCCCACTCCTTGCCGTCCACCGGATCGACGACACGCATGCCGGCAAGCATGCCGGCCGTATGGCCACCCATCGAATGCCCGACGGCGACGATACGGTTGCGGTCGGTCCTGCCGGACAGGCCGGGAACGGCCGCCTCGATCTGCGGCAGATGGTCGAGCACGAAGTGCACGTCCTGCGCGCGCGATAGCCAGAACAAGGGGCCTTCCGGGCCTTCTGGATCGAGGCCGAGCGCCTTCGAATCCTGGTGCGTCGGCTGGATGACGACAAAGCCGTGCGCGGCGTAAAATTCGGCGAGCGGATTGTAGCCGCGCAGCGAGGACAGATAGGTCGATTGGCCGTGGCCGTGCGACAGGATTAGAATTGGGAGATCACGGCCGGCAATCGGGGCGGTGACCTTCAGTTGCAATTCCGTCTGGCGTCCCGGCACCGGGAACGCGATCGGACTGACCGACATGAACAGGGTCGGCGCGTCCACTGGAATATATTCGGCTGTGTTGATGGGCTTGTTCACGAGAGTGTCCTTTCCTTGGTTGCTTGATTGCGTGCCTGTCGCAGCGGCGGGATTGAGGTGCGCATCCGCATAGGAGACGGCGACCAGAGCGGAGCCGGTCGTCAGCACGCCCCGCCGTGTAAGCTTGGCGTGGGTCGATCCTTGCTGCTCGTTGAAACCATTTTGCATGATACGCTCCTGTCAGTACGCCGCTGACGCGATTGGCGTCGACGTCGTGGATTTATCGCGCCGCAGAGGTCGTGGGTGCCGCATCGAAAACTCGTAGTTTAAGGCAGGGCATCCTCGTGCATCGCAAGAGGACACTAACTTCGAAAGCCCAGCCGAGCATTCGCATATAACGCCAACATAGTAGCAGTCGGCGCCAATCGATTGACGATTGACGTCTGAGGTCGCACGAGCGGCCCCACATCCTAGCGGCAATTTTTAGAGAGGGTCATCACCACCGGAAATGTGGTACGACCTGACAGAAAATCCGAGGCGATACTTCGCGGGGCCGGCATGCTGTAAACCGCACTTTGGCGGCGCCTTCCCCGACTTTTACGGGCGATCGACAATTTAGAACAGCGATGCGCGAGGTTCTTAACCGCCCCTCTAATCGCCCACGAGCGCCGTGCTTATCAGCGTGATACCATGCTCCATCGCGACGAGATTGAGCAGGCTCCCATGTGAGACATGATCAACGTCGTGCAGTCAGGGCCAGAACTCCGCGTGAGAACGACCCACGTTAGACACGGATAGGCGGCTACCCAGTCCATCCGACACACACACCGCGATCACCTACGCTAGGGCTTATCCATGAGGACGGCCGCAGACAAAGGCGTCTCAGCCATATGGCCACTAGATATGACCGAAAGGTTTAGTGGATGGAGCAGCGCTAGTGGAGCGAGGCCCGCTCGCCGTTCCGTTCCCGCCAATTGTGCGGCGTCACACCCTGTCTTTCTTTGAAGGCGCGATAGAACGAACTGGTGTCCTGATATCCGAGGAGAATGGCCACTTCATCGATGCTGATGGATGAATCCAACAGTAGGTGCTCCCCGAGCTCTTGCCGTGCTGCTGCGAGAATTTCGCGGAAGGTCGTACCCTCTTCAGTGATACGGCGCTGCAGGGTGCGTTCGCTTGTACCTAATTCGCGCGCGATGTTCGAAACGTCGGGCCTACCACTAGCGAGGCTGCGCTTAAGGACGATCTTCACCTGTTCGGAAAATGTACTCTCAGCTTCGAGATCTTTGCGCGCGGCGGCGAGCGCCGGCGTCAACAGATCGAGGAACTCCGAGTTGCGTCCCGGGAACGGCCGGTCAAGATCGCTGGACCTCATCACAAGCAGATTTCGTGGCGAGCCGTACCGTATCGGACATCCGAAGAAGGTCTCGTGATCGAGGCTACGCGGCCCAGCCCGTGCGAGGTCGACACGGACAGGGGTAATACGCTGACCCGTGCCCTTACGTCCGAGTTCAATGACAAAGGCGAAGGAGACGTCGATGGACAAAGCTGGTTCCGGCTCCGGCGAGTACGGCCATTCCTTCGAGACCGTAACCTCTCCACTCTGTTCGGAAATGACGAACGTTTCGCACGTGCTGAGCCGTTTGAACCGATCGATGCGACCCAATGCGTCGCGATAGTCGGCCGCATAGCACGCGGCTAGAAACGCGGGCTGATGGCCCGAGCGGTCGAACGCTTTGACGAACTTGATGGCGAAGCCAGGATCGTCGACAAGCTCCTCCACCGCTCTGTAAATCGCAAAAATTTGGGCTGTGGACAGAAACACGTGTGGATTGAGGTGGAGCGTTGCCGGAAGCCGAGCCTGACGCAGAATGGCGGCAGGCTTTACCCCTGCATCGGAAAATGCGCGCCAAAACGCCTGCGGCATCTTGCATCGATCGGCCGGAATTCCACTCATATCGTCTCTTCCTCGGCACTGCGTCGACGTCAGCGACGTCACAATTTCGGCGAAGCCACGGGCCTCGATAGTTCGGTTTCGCCCGTAATCAACTCACGGATTGCGAGGTGTTATTTTAGCCGACGTTGCGGTAGAGAAAATGGCATAATACGCCAACGGACTTGCAATTTGCGCCACTGAGTCTTGCCTGATCGTGAAACGTCATCCGGATGAAAGGCCTTCCGTCGTGAGTTACAAGGACAGCACACCATCCGTCGAGCGTCGTGTTCGCCGCATCGCTGTGCGTCATGGGCTGCACATCCTGAAGCCACAGAAGCCTGACCCCAGGATGGCCGGGCGGGGCGGCTATATGCTGCGGGATGTGGAGACCGCCAAGATCGTCCTTGGTGACCAGCCCCATCCCTTCGCCGCCGGCCTTGAGGACATCGAGGCGTATCTCGAGAAACTGTGACCCGACTTCGTCCTTCGATATGGGCTTCATCGGCCGGGTGCGCGCACGCGATGCGGAGCAGTTCGCGCGCATCCATCCGCCAAATGACCTGATCCTGTCCGGCGTCGTCGAGAAACTTTTGCAGGACGGGCGTTCGATCCTGACAGTTTCCGACACATCGACACGCTAACTTCCGAGCTCGCTCCACCTGCCCCTTCAAAGCAAAGATGGATGGCCTTCTCCCACGAAAATAGAAGGATCAGTTATGACCAATCAGGAAGCCTGGAGGCTGTACGAGAAATATTTAACGGCCTGGAATACGACCTCAATTGAGGAACGCTTGAAAAGTGCCAACGAGATTTTGAGCGAGAACATTGAATATCAGACCGCCAGACATGACCTGTCCACCGGACGATCGCTGGTCATCGAAGATATGGCCACGTTCCACGAGCGATTCCCGGGCGGTCATTTTGAAATCGGCGATGTCTCTTCGCACCATAATGTGGCTTTATTGACCTGGGTTATCATCCAGGCCGATGGCAAGGAGTTTGCTCGCGGAGGTGACCAAATCACAGTCGGTCGCAACGGACAGATCATCAAGATCATTACCTTTGCGCCGTCTGTGAGAGATCCAAATTGAATTCCGGGAAGTTCGATGTCGACCAGGATCGAGGCGGGTCGCGTCGCAGATCGATCACTGATCCTTCTTGAACACATCCTGGAAGATAAGCGGCCCCCAGACGCGGCCGCGGGCGTGCACGAGCCGGCCGCCCTCGTCGAGCTTTCCCAGGTTGACGGGGGCGAAGCCGAGTTGTCTGGCCAGGGCCGCCACGGGCGCGATTGCGTCCTCGTCGTCGCTTGACAGAAAGACGACGCGGTGGCCGCCCTCGACGGTCGGATCGGTCGCGAGGGTGGCCGCGATCAGGTGATTGAAGCCTTTCACGAGCCTGGCGCCGGTGAACGATTTCGCGACGAAGGCGGAGGAGGGGAGGCCGTCCAATTCCTCGGGGGCAACCTGCGCGTTCATCGCGTCGATGATCGTCTTGCCGTTCCAGTTAGACAAAGCCTTTGCAACTTCGCGATGCTCGCCGAACGGGACCGCGAGGAGGATCGTGTCGGCTGCGAGTGCTTCCTGCAGCGACCTGGCGGTGACCGTGGGGCCGATCGCCTGGGCCTGGGTTGCCAGTGCCTCGGGCGGCCGGCGGCTCGCGACGGTCACGTCGATGTTCTTGCGGGCGAAGGCGCGGGCGAGGGCCTGGCCTATCCTGCCGAAGCCGATAATTGCGGTGCTCATCATGTTTCTCCGATTTTCAGATGGCCGAGAGGCCGCCGTCGACAGACAGTTCCAGCCCGTTGACGAAGCTTGAATCGTCTGACGCAAGAAAGAGCGCGGCTGCCGCGATTTCCTCCGGACGGCCCATCTTTCCGCGCGGGATCGCGGATTCGAACATCTGCTTCGCCTCCGGGGTGAGAACCTTGTCCTGCATCGGCGTGGCGATCGGCCCCGGGTGCAGCACGTTCACCCGGATATTCCGGCCCTTCAACTCGTTGAGCCAGCCGCGCGCGAAGGCGTGCAGCGTCGCCTTGCTCGCCGCATAGACGCTGTAGCCGGGATAACCTTTCAGCGCGGCAACGGACCCGGTCATGAAGATCGATCCGCCATCGTTGAACAGCGGCAGCGCCTTCTGCACCGTAAACAGCGTGCCGCGCGCATTCAGGTTGAAGGCCGCATCGAAGTGCTGCTCGGTGATCTCGCCCAGCGGGACGGCTTCGCCCATGCCGGCGCTGGCGTAGAGGATGTCGATCCTGCCCTTTTCCCGCTTGACCGTGGCGAACAGGCGATCGAGGTCGTCGAGATTGGCCGCGTCGCCGCGCACGCCGGTGACGTTGCGGCCGATCAGCCTGACGGCCTCGTCGATCGCCTCCTGCCGCCGCCCGGTGATGAAAACATAAGCGCCTTCTTCAACGAACCGCATGGCGCTCGCCAGCGCCATGCCGCTCGATCCGCCCGTGATGACCGCAACCTTGCCTTCGAGCTTTCCCATGACTTGTCCTTTCGGTTTTCATCTGCCCCCAGGCCTCGATCAAGCATCGGGGCCAGCGTCGGGGCTGAAATGGGGCCGGCCGCGCCAGGCGTGCAGTGCGGACGTGCGCACATCGGTGGTGCAAAATCGAACCGGGCAAGCTAGGACGAGATGGGACGCGGACGCTGGAAGGCGCACCGAGCGGTGCGGGATCGCACCATGATTGGCTGGCCATGATCGACTGGGATGACGTTCGCTATTTTCTCGCCGTCGCGCGCGGAGGCTCGGTGCGGGCCGCCGCCGAGCGCCTCGGCGTGAACCACTCGACCGTGCTGCGCCGCATCGCCCAGCTCGAGGGACGGCTCGGGGTGCAGATGTTCGAAAAGCTGCCCGCGGGCTACCGCCTGACGGCTGCGGGCGAGGAGGTTCTCGAATTCGCGGAGCAGATGGAAGCCTCGTCGCACCTGCTGGAGACACGCGTCTTCGGGCGCGACCAGGGCGTGCGCGGGCTGCTGCGGGTGACCCTGGCACCGCCGCTCGCGACCCATCTGCTGATGCCGGACTTCGCCGATTTCGCGCGTCTGCACCGCGACATCGAGATGGACATCCTGGCGTCCGGCGAGTTGGCAAATCTGACCAACCGGCAGGCCGACGTCGCAATCCGCGTCGTCTACGACCGCAAGACCCTGCCGCCCAATCTTCACGGCCTGAAGGGGCCGGAGGTGTCCGGCGGCGTCTACATGTCCCGCGACCTGCTGGCCGCGTGGCGCGCGGGAGCGCCTGATCCGATCCGGTGGATCGTCATCAGCATGCATGGAATTCCGGATTGGGCCAGCGCGGGTGAGGTGCGCACCGCGGGGGTTCCATTCAGGACCACGGACGCCGGGGCGCAGATCGCCGCCGTCCGGCAGGGGCTCGGGATCACGACGCTGCCGTGCTTCGTCGGCGATGCCGACCCGCACCTGGTGAGGGTGCCGGGCACCGGGCTGCACATCTACGGAACGCTCTGGCTTCTCACCCAGGGGGAAACACGCAAGACGAAGCGCGTGCGGCTCTTCACCGAGTTCGCATCGCGCAGGCTTGCCGCATATGCTCCGCTTCTCGCGGGGCTGTCCGTATCGCGCGACTGACCCTGAGTTGTGCCGGGACTGCGACCCAATTGAAGGCTGCACTCATGAACGATATCACATGGTCTCCCTCCGAAAAGAAGATCGCCCGCCGCGCGTTTGACGCAGCGCTCGATGCCGCACTGGCTACATGGAGGAAGCCAGCCTTGCCGGCCTGTCCGACGAGAAGCAGGAAGCCATTCGGCGTTTGCTGAAATTGAGGGAAGGTTAAACCGCGTTGCAATTGGTTCCGCAAGGCAGATCAGGCAGCGATGCCCCAATTTGATATGTATCTCTTGGTCAGCGCGCCCGGGGGACGGGCTGATTTTCAGGAAGCAGTCACGTCTCTTCCGTAAACGCGGCGCTGCGACCACGGCGGATCTGCGGCAGCAGGACGACCAGGCACATGGCTGCCGCTATGCCAAGCATCGATATCGAAAGCGGGCTCTGGTAAAAGATCGCCATATCGCCGTCCGACAATAATAGCGCCCGGCGGAAGTGTTCCTCCATCAGCGGTCCGAGGATGAAGCCGAGAAGCAGCGGCGCTGCTTCAGCACGCATGCGCCAGAACAGGCAACCCACCAGCGTAAATCCGGCCGCGAAATATATCGGGAGCACCCGGTTTGAGATGCTGTAAAGGCCGACGCAGCAGACCGTCAGGATGATGGGAAACAGGATCCAGTAATGCACCTGGATCAGCCGGACCCAGAGCGGAATGAGCGGCAGATTCAGCACCACAAGCATCGCGTTGCCGATCCACATTGAGGCGATCAGGCCCCAGAATATCTCCGGGTTGGACACCATCACATAGGGACCGGGTGCGATGTTGTGCACCATCAGCGCGCCGATCATCAAGGCCATGACGCCGTTGCTTGGGATGCCCAATGTGAGCATCGGGATGAACGAAGTCTGGGCGCCAGCGTTATTGGCGGATTCCGGGCCGGCCAGCCCGGCGATCGCGCCATGACCGAATTCTTCGGGGGTTTTGGACAGGCGCTTTTCGATCGCATAGGAGGCGAAAGAGGAGATCATCGCGCCGCCGCCCGGCAGGAGACCCAGCAGCGAACCGATCGCCGTCCCTCTCATGACCGGGAAAGCAGCCTGCCTGGCTTCCCTGCCGGTCATCCAGAGATTGCTGAAGGTGGGCGCCTCGACCTCGCGCGCCGTGTCTCCCCGGATATTGGTCAGGATGTCGGTGAATGCGAATAATCCCATCGCGACAGCGACAAATTCAATTCCCTCGGTGAGCGAGAATGAGCCGAATGTAAAGCGATAGGTGCCGCTGTTCACGTCGGCGCCGACAAGGCCGAGGATCAGCCCGGTCAGCACCATCGCAACGCCTTTGATGAATGAGCCGTGCGCGAGAAGCGTCGCCGCGGTGAGGCCAAGCACCATCATGGCGAAGTACTCGACCGGCCCAAACAGAAAAGCCACTTCCGCAAGGGCAGGGGAAAACGCCGCGATCAGGATCGTGGCGACAGTTCCCGCAAAAAAAGATCCTAACGCCGCGATGGCAAGGGCGGCGCCGGCGCGGCCGTTGCGGGCCATCTGGTAGCCGTCGAGGCAGGAAACGATCGAGGACGATTCTCCGGGCAGATTGACGAGGATGGCGGTCGTCGAGCCGCCATACTGCGCGCCGTAGTAAATGCCGGCGATCATGATCAATCCGGTGACAGGCTCCAAGGAATACGTCAGCGGCAGAAGCATAGCGATCGTGGCGAGCGGCCCCAGCCCCGGCAGAATGCCGATGGCGGTTCCGACAAGGACGCCGACGAAACAGAATGAGAGATTATTCAGGGATAGCGCGGTGGCAAAGCCGATTTCGAGATTGCTGAAAAAATTCACGGATTCAAATCCCGATCATCGGCACGGGTATGCCGAGGAGATAGACAAAGACGACGTAGCAGAAGGCCAGAAGCCCCAGGCTGAGCGCAATGGCCCGCTTCACGGTAAAATGTTGCGAAGCACGCAGCGCAATGAAAACCTGGGCGGGAACAGCCACAGTAAGCCCCACTGTCAGAAGAAGGAATGCAAAAACCAGCAATGATGCCGTAATCAGGATGATCGGCCAGAGCGGCAGGCTCCTGGCTTCTTCTCCGCCAAATAAAATACCTTTGATGAAGATCACCAGGCCGATGACCGCCAGCAGGGTTCCCAGCATCAGGGGAAACAGGCCAGGACCCATGGCTGCAATGGTGCCCAGGTTGTATTGCAGGGACAATGCTGCCGTAAGCCCTCCGAACAAGGTGAAGAACAGTCCGGCCTCGATGTCGGCGTTTCTTTTTGGCATTGCAGGCACCACAAGCTCCATCGTGGTCTTAGATTCACTCGGGCTTCAGGCCGATGCTCTCAATAATGGATTTGCTCGTCGCCATCTCTTTCAGGAGATAGTCTTTCGCTGCCGCCGACGTACTTGCGATTGGTGTAATGTTCTGTGCGGCCAGTTTGTCCTTGACGTCCTGCTGCGCGAATATTTCCGTCAGCGCGCCATTCAGCTTTTCGGTAATTGCAACGGGTGTTCCGGCGGGGGCGATCAGCGCCAGCCAGTTTTGATATTCGAAGCCCGGAACGGTCTGAGCAATCGCGGGAATCTGCTCTCTGCCGAGCGGCTCGGTGCCGGTATGGGCAAAGGCTTTCATTTTTCCGCTTTGCACGAAGGGGCGCACGGTTTCATAGCCCGAGAAGACCATATCGATAAAACCACCCGCGACATTGCTGAGGCTTTCACCCGCGCCTTTGAAGGGGATGTCGCGGATCTTGATGCCGGCGCTTTTGTTCAAAAGGCCCAAAGCGAGCTGGGCGCCGGCGCCACGGCCCGAGGTTCCGGCTGTCAATTTGCCCGGGTTGGCCTTCGCATAGTCGATCAGCTCCTGAATATTCTTGAACGGCAGCTTGCTGCGAACACCCAGAACGAAGGGATAAGAGGTGAGAATGGAGACCGGGACGAACGCTTCCGTCTGATACGGAAGCTTGGAATACAGGAACGGATTATTGGCGATGGCGCCCGTCACAACCAGTAGCGTGTAGCCATCGGGCTTGGACTCCGCGAGCAATGCCGTTCCAATCACGGAGTTGCTGCCGGCATGATTTTCTTTGATGATCGGTTGCCCTAATTTCTGCGCCAGCTTGTCCGAGAATGCGGCCGCAACGGCATCGGTCCCACCGCCGGGTGCGTAGGGTATAATGAACTTGATCGGCTTGGTGGGGTAGGGCGCGTCCTCAGCAGCAGCGCATCTGACGGACACTCCCGACACTGCGGCAATGGCCGCCGACAGCGCCAGGGTGCGGATCATCTTTCCCATTCTCTCCTCCTCGAAGGGACGTTTTTATTTCTGGGCTATACCGAAAAGGCGCGCCCCACATTGTCCTGGACGGGTCCGGCCCGAATGGGCAGAAAGACACTAGCGGGCGAAGACAGCGTTGTCTATAGTGGTTTTCACCGTGTTTGTGCTTCTGCCCGTGATTTGCGTGGTAGAGATGCCAACGGCATCGATGCAGATATGAGACAAGCGACACACTGGAAGACATGAAGAACCCTACCTTGGTCGACGTCGCGAAGCAGGCGGGAGTTTCTCTCAGCACGGCGGCGCGCGTGCTTCGCAATTCCGACTATTCGGTCGATCCGGCTCTCCAGGAGAAGGTGAATGTCGCGGCAAAAGCCGTCGGCTACATTCCCAACCTTGTGGCAAGGCGGTTGCGTGGCGGCAAGCAGGGCGTCGTCGGGCTCGTCATCGGCGACATGCTGGATGCTCACTATGCGATGATCGCGGAAAGCGTTACGAAGCGAGCGGAGACCGCGCACTCCACCTTCGCCATCGTCTGCAACATGCAGCGCGATCCGATGCTGGAAATCAAATATCTGCGCAAGCTGCTCGAGTATCGGGTCGACGGCATCATTCTGGCCGGCGGCGGCTTCGACCAGTGGACGCATCACAAGGCATTGGCGGAGACGATCGAAGAACTGAAGCGATCAGGCACGATCGTCACATCGCTCATGCCCAGAAACATAGAAATGCCAGTGTTTTCTGCCGATAATGCCGCAATCGGAATCACCAAGGCAAAATTCATTGTCGAGAAAGGCCATACGAAGATCGGCATTCTGCTGGGCCCCGCACGCAACGACATGACCAAGGAGCGGATGCAGGCGATGACCAGTTACCTGTCGGGCTACATGGTCGATTATGCCATCGCCAATATTGAATCGACGCCTGAGGCCGGAGCCCACGGCGCCGCCGAAATGTTGGCCCGGAATCCGGATTTCAGTGCGTTGATCTGCGGCTCCGACGCAATTGCCTTCGGCGCGATAAGCTATCTTCGCGGTGAAGGCATCGATATTCCCGGACGGATTTCCGTCATGGGGCTTGGGAATACGCGCCTCGCCACCTTGTGCACGCCGCAACTGACGACGGTTGAAATGAACTTCGACAGGGCGGGCAGCGCGGCGCTCGATTTCATCGCCTCCCATAGCGCGTCGTCTGTTGATGCGAGTGGAGAGGTGATCCCTCATTCACTCGTCATTCGAGAGTCGTTTGCCCAACTCAACGGTTCTTAAAGCCTGTTCAAGGCATAAGCCGTTGCGCTCTTGACTGCCAAAATTTTCACATTTATCAAGTCAGACAACGTTGTCTAAAATAACGACTGGCCCAATAATGGATCCGAAATCCTTGCAGACCTCCAAAGCCTCGCAGACCGGCGCGTTTCCCGCACCAAAGACGATCGCGGTCGCGGGAGCCTCGGCTATCGAAGGTGGAAATTATTACGGCGCCAGAGTGCTTGCCAATCTCGTCGAAGGCGGCATCGACGCAACGATCTATCCGGTCAATCCCAGACTGGCCGGCTCCAGACTGCTCGAGCTGCAGGTTTACGCATCGCTTTCAGATCTGCCGTCGACGCCCGACATGGTGTTTGTCGTGACGCCGGTAAAGTTCGTCATTCCGACGCTGGAAGAGGCGGCCGCACTGGGTGTGGGCATGAGCGTCGTGCTGGTGGCCGAAAGCGGCGGTGAAGACGAGCGGCGCAGATTTCGAGAGCGGATTGCCGAGATCGCCCGTACATCTCGAATGCGGATTATCGGGCCGAACTCGATGGGCGTCATGAATGGCAATCTGAGCTTGAATGGCAGCTTTGCATCGGGAACCGCGGGAGGGCGTGTTCCACCCGGCAGCATCGCCTGTCTGTCGCAGAGCGGCGCGACGATTTCGGCCATGCTGCAATGGTTCGGCGATGCGACCGTCGGCTTTTCCTGGCTGATCAGCACGGGAGACGAGAGCGCGACCGGCATGGAAGAACTGTTGCAGGCCATGGTCGAGGATCCGACTGTGCGCTCAATCATGCTGTTCCTGGAGGGTGTCGGTGACGGCGCGGCCTTCCGGCGCGCGGCGCTGGGGGCGCGGTTGGCTGGAAAGCCGGTGACGCTGCTGCAGGTCGGCAAATCAGACAGAGGACGCGAGGCCGTTCAGTCCCATACCGGGCGCGTGGCCGGCACGCGCGAGGTCTTTGCCGCCGTGGCCGCGGAGACCGGCATCATCGAGACCGAGAGCTTTGAGGAATTCTTCAGTACCGGCCGCACGATGGCGCAGCGGCCGCAGCGCCCCGACAATCTGCCGCGCAACCGGCGTGCGGCGGTTGTCACCGTATCGGGCGGCGCCGCGTCGCTCGCTGCCGATCAGCTCGCGGCGGAGGGCTGGGATCTGGCCGACTTTTCGCGCTCGATGGTTGCCGCACTTGCACAGTCTACAGGGCAGGCGGGCCTTCATAATCCAGCCGATATCGGCGGGGTGTGGCGAGCGCCTGAGAAGATAGGGCGTGCGATCGCCACGATTGCCGAAGACAGCAGCATCGACACGATCTTCATTTCACTGGGCGCCGGTGGCGTGTTTGCAGACGCGGTGGCGCGCGCGATCGTGTGCGCCGCCGCGGCCGTCACACAGGATGTCTTCGTTGTCTGGGTCGGGATTTCGGCGCAGGTGAACAGCATCTTCGAGCGCGCCGGCATTCCCGCCTTTGGAGATTTTCCTCTGGCGCTCCGCGCAGCAGAGGCTGGCGCCAAATTTTCGGCAAGTCAGGCCGGCCGGAAGGATGCGGAAGACCTGATGCGTCTTCTCTCGACCGCGCCGGCAAGCATGCCGGCACATCGGGCGGCGGCGTCTCAGCACATCTGGACCGTGACGGAGGCTCTCGGCGATCTGCGGCAGGCCGGGCTTCCCTGCGCGCCGTTTGATGTCGCGGCTGCGCTTGATCCCAAGGACATCGCCGGGCGTGCCGAACGGATTGGATTTCCGGTTGTCTTAAAACTCAGTTCTCCCGACATGAACCATAAGTCCGACGATGGCGGCGTCGCCATACGATTGTGCGACCAGGTAGCCGTAGAGGCCGCCGTCGCTGCTTTCCAGACGGTTGCTGCGCGCAAGCGGCTGACTGCGACGTCGGTCCTGGTTCAGAAGATGGAGCAGGGTGTCGAAATTCTTGTCGGCATCAAGCGCGACCCGTCGTTCGGGTCTGTTCTGGTTGTCGGTCTCGGCGGCACGCTGGCTGAACTGCATGCCGAAGTCGCCGCGGCCACCCTGCCGACCACGCCTTCTTTTTTACGCAAGCTGTTATCACGCAACAGCCGGTTGAACCTGTTGCTCGATGGCTATCGTGGCCAGCCGGCTGTGAACCGGGAGGCGCTGGTCTCGTTTCTTGCCGATGTCGCGCGCTGGGCGCTGAGCAAGGACGAGAGATTGCTGGAGGTGGATTTGAACCCGGTGATGATATCGGGCGAGCGAATATCGATCGTCGATGCACGGGCTGTATGGAACTAAGCAAATTGGGAGGCAAGCCAGTGGCCGGCATGAGTATGAAAGCCTGCGTTACAGGGGTGGGCAATACCGAATATCGCAAGCAGATAAATCGTTCGGCCGAAGTCCTGGCGGTCGAGGCCGTCGTGGCGGCAGCGGCCGATGCAGGCATTGATCCGCAACAGATCGACGGGCTAATTCCATATCCCGGCCATATCGGCGACGACGTTATTCAGGCCGCGCTTTCGCTC
Source organism: Terripilifer ovatus (assembly GCA_029222685.1). GTDB lineage: Bacteria > Pseudomonadota > Alphaproteobacteria > Rhizobiales > Beijerinckiaceae > Terripilifer > Terripilifer ovatus. The sequence continues at coordinate 87,303 of JARHVB010000027.1, forward strand.
AATCCGCGGTTTCGCGCAACCATCGATATGGGCGGCTGCGGCGCAGTCTCGGCGCTGCGGCTGGCGTCCATGGCGGTTCTGAGCGGCGCCGCCAATCACGTGTTGCTGTTTCGCGGCCTCAAGGGCAGTTCTGGTGCGCGCAAGGCCGACCGTCCTTCCTTCCTGCCCGGACAGCCTTTCCGCCGGCACCTCGAATATGTCTATGGAATGAACACACCAGCGCAGCGTTATGCCGTTTTGTGCCAGCGCTACAAGCATGAATACGGGCTCGACCGGCGCACTTTGGGGGAGATCGCGCTTGCCGCCCGCGCCCACGCCAATCTCAATCCGATCGCCCAGATGCATGGGCGCGACCTGACGATGGACGACTATCTCGCCGGCCGCATGATCGCCGATCCCTACACGCTGTTCGACTGCTGCCTCGAAACTGACGGTGCGAGCGCAGTCATTGTCTCGGCCCGCAACGACGCGCGCGATATCCGCATCCTTTCGGTCGCCGAGGGCCAGGGCGCATCTCCCGACGACACTTCGAACCGCGAACCCTTCCTCGATATAGGCCTGACACAGGCGGCCAACCGGGTATGGAACGATCTCGGCATGGGACCGGAGGATATGGATGCGGCGATGATCTATGATTGCTTCACCTTCGAGGTGCTGCATCAGCTCGAGGAGGCGGGCTTCGCCGGGCACGGCGAAGGCGCTGCGTTGATTGCCGATGGCGGCATCCGGCTCGGCGGCAAGTTGCCGGTCAACACGCATGGCGGGATGCTGTCGGAAGCCCACCAGGCCGGCCTCAATCACGTCGTCGAAGCGGTGCGGCAGTTGCGCGGCGAATGCGGCGCCCGTCAGGTCGAGAACGCCCGTCTCATCGCGGTAACCGGATGGGGACAGCTTGGGGATGGAAGTTTCGCTGTTCTGGGAGGAAGGAATGTTTGAACTCGCTCAGATCCCGGTGCCGGATCTTACGGACGAAACCTTTGCGCCGTTCTGGCAAGGCACGCGCGATCACAAGCTGAGGATCCAGAGGTGCTGCGACTGCAAGACACATCGCTGGCCGCCGCGCATCACCTGCCGAAGCTGCCGGTCGACGAACGTCGAATGGGTGGCCGTTGAGCCGCGCGGGACGCTTTATACCTATACGATCGTCGGCCGCCCGACAGCGAAGGGGTTTTCTACGACGCCATATGTCGTCGGCTTTGTCGCGCTCGACGCAGTCCCGCATGTCCGCATCATCGGCAATGTCGTCGATGTCGATCCTTCCGCTCTGACGATCGGCATGGCGCTTAACGGGCGGTTCGTCACCGCCGGACCGAACGATGAAATGACGCTTATCCACTGGTCGCCAGCCAAGTGAGAAAAAAGATGGATGGATTGCTTTACAGTAAGGTCGAGGACCGGGGCCATATCCGCATTGTGACCATGAACCGGCCGGAAGTGGCCAATGCGCTGAACCGCGAAGCGAGCCACGAACTCGAGGAGGTGTGGAACGATTTTGCCGCCAATGACGATCTCTGGGTCGGCATCATAACGGGTGCGGGCGACCGTGCCTTTTCGGCCGGTAACGATCTGAAGGCCCAGGCCGCTGGCAAGCGCGGTCCGCGTCCGCACACGGGTTTCGGCGGGCTGGCCATGCGCTTCGATCTGACCAAGCCGGTGATTGCCGCGGTGAATGGCCTGGCCATGGGCGGCGGCTTCGAACTAGCTCTGGCCTGCGATCTGATCATCGCTTCTGAGAACGCCTATTTCGGCTTGCCGGAAGGCAAGGTCGGCATGATTGCGTCCGGCGGCGGCGTCCAGCGCCTGCCTCGCATCATCCCGCAAAAGCAGGCACTCGGCATCATCCTCACCGGCCGCCGCGTCAGCGCGGAAGAAGGCCGGCAGTTGGGCTTCGTCAACGAGGTCGTGCCGGTCTCTCAGGCGCTCGATGCAGCTCTCGTCTGGGCAAACCAGATCCTCGAACTCGCGCCCATCGCGGTTCGGGCCGCCAAGGAGGCGGTTTATGCCAGCCTCGATAAACCTCTACTCGAAGATGCGGTCAGGGCGACCTATCCGATCCATTCCACGCTCACCAGCACCGATGATTTTATCGAGGGCCCGAAAGCTTTTGCGGAGAAGCGCAAGCCGGTGTGGAAGAACCGGTAGTTTATAGGGTTTGCGATCGCCAAGTCGAAATCTGTTTGCGCCGGCCTCATCTGCAACGCTGTATCAACGAGGCGCGAGGCGTTTGCGTTCTGCACTCGACCTGCCGGGAGCCGACAACGCGGGCTATCCGGGTCGAAATTGAGTTCGTTAATCTGCTCACGATCGGATATGGCACCTTCGTCTAATCCCCAAGGAACTCCGTCACCGACTTGTTGAACGCCGCCGGATCCTGAAGAAACGCGAAGTGGCTGGTGTTGGGCAGGATCAGCAGGCGGGCGTCGGGGATGGTTTTCGCCATCGTCTCGGTGTGCTCGCGCTTGATCGCCTCGTCGTGTTCGCCGTCGACGATCCAGACCGGAACCTTGATGGTGGCGAGCTGGCCGTCGGTCCAGTTGGGTTCGCTCTCCCACATCTTGCCGATCTGCTTATGGAAGGCGTCGTATTCGCCGGGCGTGGGCGAGAGGCGTGTATAGTCGCCGCTGGCGCGCGTCACGAAGGCGGCAAAGGTCGGGTTCTGCTCGACGTCGTCCTTGACGCCGGAGGTGAGCGTGTTGGCGCCGAAGGCGAACACGCGCGTCACGCGCGCGGGATGGCGCATGGCGAGGTCGAGGCCGATGATCGCGCCGTCGCTCCAGCCGACGACGGCGGCCTTGTCGATCTTCAAAGCGTCGAGCAGGGCGACGACATCGTCGGCCATCAGGTCGTAGCCGAACGGGCGCCCGTCGCGCGTGCTGCGCCCGTGGCCGCGGCTGTCGACCAGGATGACGCGATGTTTGTCTTTAAGCGCACGCGCGACATCGGCCAGATAATCCGAATTGGAGAGGCCGCCGTGCAGCAGCAGGACGGGCGAGCCGGAGCCGGTGTCGACGTAATAGAGGCGGATGCCGTTGACCTCGGCGTGGCGTCCCGTGGCCACGGGCGCGGGCGTCGGCGGCAATGTCTGCCAGAGCTCCGCCGCACCGGCGGGGATGGGCGCCGTTGCGGCACAGGCCACCGCGAACAAGACCGCCTTGATGAACGCACGCCTGATCATGTGATGAGCCTCCCACCGTCCCGATGCTGCGCGCAGACTATCACGCCCGCCGGCGATTCCGAGTGCCGGCAGGCGCGTCGCGCCGCCGGTCACTTGAGGAAGGTGCGGAACCAGTCCGGGACGTTCTCCGCGCCGGCGAGCGTCGCCGCGTCGCCATAGAGGCCGGCGAGGAAGGTGGCGCGGTGGCTGGCGCCGGCGGTGGGAATGCCGCGCGCGAGTCTGCCGCCCGCCGACAGCGCCCGGTAGACCATGGCCGGATGGATGGCCTCGTCCGCGAGGCCGTAGTGGAAGCGGATCGGCGCATCGTAGTTCCAGTAGGAGCTGCGGTTGGCGGCGAGGTGCCTGAGAAAGGCGCTGTTGCGATCGTCCGTCGCCTGATCGAAGAAGCCCGGCACCAGCAGATCGGATCCGGTGGGGAACGGCTTGGTGAGGTCGAAGTCGTTGTTGTAGGTCTTCCAGTAGGCGAGCGCCATGTCGTGGAACTGCGGCCGGATGGCGCTTTGCATCAGTCCGGTCAGGCGGTACTGGAGCTCGTAGCTGCCGAGCGCGACGATCAGGCACAGCGGGATCCAGTTCGGTATCGCCGGGTAGGACGTCATCCCCTGGGGCAGGGCGAATGTCTGGTTGCCGGTCCAGAAGCTCCACGCCTCGTTGAGATCGTTGAACGGGCTCGCCGCCGCAGTCGCCGCGATTGGGCGGCCTTGCGTGCGCAGGGCCTGATGCAGCCATTGCGTGTTGATGGCGCCCTGCGACCAGCCGTGCAGGAACAGCTTCGACGGCCTGAGGCCGAGCGACCGCATGGCGGTCTCGCCGGCCGCGAGCATGTCGATGCAGGTGCGCACGCTGACGCCCTTGACGCCGTAGCCCTCGCCGCGGCCGTTGCGGAAGGGGCCCTTGCCGACGTAATCGGCGGCGATGACCGCATAGCCTTGCGCGGCGAAGCGCTGGACGTTGAAGAGCGTCTCCAGCGAGTCCGCGGCATCCGTCAGTTCGTAGGCCGGATCATTCAGGCGGATGAGGTTCGAGGGCACCTGATCGAACGAGAGGATCGTGCCGTGCTGCCAGGAGAGCAGCGGCAGGTCGCCTTTGGCGCCGACGGGCACCGCCAGCAGACCGCTGACCTTCAACCGCTCGCCGGTCTCCGGCACGACTGTCTGGGTGACGATGCGGTGGAGATCGACATCGAAGCGGGCACCATTCTTCTGCGCGTCGAAGGCCGGCAGGATCGCGGGTGTGTTGAACAGCGGATAGGCCTTGGCCACCTGAGCATCGAGCCGCGCGGCGCTGACGCGGCATGTGCTATCGATGAGGCCCGGCCGCGATCTGCCTTCGCCCGCCGCCAGCGCTGGTATCGCGCCCGCGCACAGAGCCGCGGCCGTCGCGCCGGCGCCGAGCAGCAAGGTCCGCCGCGTGGCGCCCATGTTATCCTTCAGCGCCTGCGATGGCAGCGGTTGCAACGGGCGAGGGGCGACGATTGGCTGGCAGGCCATGAGGGATTTCCTTCCGTTCTTTCGGCTGAAGGCCTAGTTCCCGGCGGCGATGGCGTGCATTGACCTCGATCAATTCGCGGGCCCAGGCATCGCAGACAGAGGCAGCTTGTCGGGTGATGAGCGAACACGCGGGTTCAATGCGCGGCGCCGTTGCGAGAAATCATTCGATAGCAAACGAACCATCTGCCGGTGCATTCGTGAAAGCGAGCAGTTGAGTTGCAGGACGTTTCGCGTAAAATAGCTATACCATATAACGATCGGCAACGGAGGGAACCTGCACATGACCGACCGCACACGATTCAGCCTGGCTGCTCTTCTCGCGACAGCATTGAGCGTCGCGGCTCCTGGCATCGGCCATAGTCAGGAGTATCCCTCGCAGGACATTCATTTCATCGTCGGCTTCGCGCCGGGCAGCGGGCCAGACGTGATTACGCGATGGGTGGCGGAGAAGATGCGTCCCTCGATCGGCCGCACCATCGTCATCGAAAACAAGGTCGGAGCCGGCGGCAATATCGCCACCGAATATGTCGCGCGGGCGAAGCCTGACGGCTACACCGTCTATATGACCGGCGGCAGCGCGCTGGCGGCGAGCGGGCATCTGTTCCGCAATCTTTCCATCGACGTCAGCAAGGGCTTCGAGACCGTCGCGATGCTGGCGCGCCAGCCGACCCTGCTCGTCGTCGGCCCCAATTCGCCCTACAAAACCGTTGCCGATCTCCAGGCGGCTTTGAAGTCCAAAGGCAGCAAGGGGAGTTATGGCACCGCGTTTCCGACAGCGCGCGTGCTGGGCGCCATGGTCCGGGACTCCGCCGGCGGTCAGGCTGTCGAGGTGCAGTACCGCACGTCGGCCGACTGGATCAATGACCTGGCGAGCGGGACTCTGGACTTCGCCTTCATCGATGCCGCCTCCGGCGTGGGCCATGCCGCGCAGAACCGTATCCGGATCATGGCGGTCAGTCTGGCTGACCGGTTCTCAACCATGCCCAATATTCCGACGCTCAAAGAGTCGGGCATAAATGTCGACGTTTCCGGATGGTGGGCGGCCTTCGTGGCCGAGGGCACGCCGAAGCCGATTGTCGAAAAGCTGCACAAGGCGTTCACCGAGGCCGTCAAGACGCCCGAAGCAAAAACGTTCTTCAACGGCATCAGCAACGAACCCTGGCCGATGAGCCAGGCCGACGCACAGAAATTCTATCTGCGCGAGTACAAGGACTGGGGCGACTACGTCCGCCTCGCCAAGATCGAGCCGCAAGGCTGAGCGCAGGCTGACGGCGGGTGGATGAGCGCGTCCGACGGTCTCATCCGCTCACGCGCCGAGCCAGCGAAATGACTTCGCAAGAAAGACATTGCCGTTGGCGCGCGGCCACTCGCCGTGCGCCACGATGACGCGACGGCAGTTCCAGCTCAGCACCTTGTCGCGCGCCCGGCGGGCCGGCGCGCGATTGATAAACGACAACCGCCATTCGCGTGGGGCGCAGGCCTGGTCCTGGGTGAGGCCGTCGAGGCGCGCCAGGAAGCGCCACTTGCCCCAATGTTCGCGGAGAAAGCGATCGCTGAACGTCTGGATCAGATCGGCGACGATCGCGGTGGCGGAGGGGCGATGAAGAAAGACGATCTCGTCCATGGCGAACGAACCGCGGAACCATGCCTGGTCGATATCGGGAAGCCATTCGGGCGGCGGGGCGTCCTCCAGCGCTTCGCGGAAAGAGAGGTCGGCGCACTTCCTGATCGTCGATCGCGGCCCCCATAACGCGGCCTCGGGATAGGCCGCTTTCCACTCCTTCAGGTAGAGGTGGTGGAGCTTGTTGGGGCTGACGAGGTGGCGCACAGGGCCAAGACGATCCACCTCGCTGCGCAGATCCGCAGACAGCTTGACAGGCGACCACACCCACAGATCGCCGTTCTGCAATCGGGCGATGACGGAGCGCGTCGGATAGGCAATGCCAAAGAAGCTGACGATCTCTCCCTCGACGAGCCAAAGAGCCTCATGTACCTGCTCGAGCATGGCGTCATCCTCCGCGAGGCTAAACAGCGCTACGCGCCCCGCGTTCCAACCGTGGCCTTCTCGAGAACCTGATTATTTCCGCAGGATCTTTTCGATCGCCTTTCCCTTGGCGAGTTCGTCGATCAGTTTGTCGAGATAGCGGATTTCGCGCATCACCGGCTCTTCGATGGTCTCGACGCGGACACCGCAGACCACGCCGGTGATGAGCGAGCGGGAAGCATTCATGCCCGGCGCGGTCGCGAAGAAATCCTCGAAACTCGTCTTTTTCGCCAATTCGTCGTCGAGCGTCTGCTGGCTGTGGCCGGTGAGCCAGCGGATGATCTCGTCGACCTCGGCTTTCGTCCGCCCCTTCTTCTCCGCCTTGGCGACGTAAAGAGGGTAAACGCTGGCGAGGCTGACCGAATAGATGCGGTGCCTGGACATGAGCCTTCCTAACGCTGACTGCGTGCCTCGTGCAAGACGGGGATGGCGCACAAGACCGGGACGGAGAAGCGGTTTGACACGATCATCAGTTTATACTAATCATAAGTCATGACTGTTGATACCGCCCAGCTCGCCGCGCTCGGCGACCCGACCCGCCGCTTGATTTTCGAGATGATCGCCGAACGCCCGCGCTCGGTGGCCGAGATCACCCGGCAGGTGCCGGTGTCGCAATCGGCCGTCTCGCAGCATCTCAAGGTGCTGCGGGACTCGCGGCTCGTGCGTGCCGAGCCGAAGGGCGCCAGCAATGTCTATCACATCGATCCGCACGGGCTGGGGCAGATGCGCGCCTGGCTCGACCAGTTCTGGAGCAAGACGTTGACGGCCTACAAGCAGGCTGTCGAGCAACCCAAGGAGCCTTCGCCATGAACACCCGCGTCACACCAGCGCCCGTGAAACACTCGATCGTCGTCGACGCGCCCATCGCGCGCGCCTTCAAGGTGTTCACGGAAGACTTCGGCAGCTTCAAGCCGCGCGACCACAACCTGCTGCGCGTCGACATCGCCGAGACGGTGTTCGAGCCGCGTGTCGGCGGCCACGTCTATGACCGCGGCGTCGACGGCAGCGAGTGCCGCTTCGCCCGCGTGCTGGCCTTCGAGCCGCCGCATCGGGTGCTGCTGAGCTGGGACATCAGCCCCCAATGGCAGATCGAGACCGATCCGGCAAAGACCAGCGAATGGGAGGTGCGCTTCATCGCGGAGAGCGAGGCCCGCACCCGCGTCGAACTCGAACACCGCAAGCTCGAACGCCATGGCGACGGCTGGGAAAGCGTGCGCGGCGGCGTCGACGGCGACAAGGGCTGGCCGCTGTATCTGCGGAACTTCGCGGAGCTGTTCGCGCGCAAGGGCTGAGGGGGGCGCCTCAGACAGCCGGCCTGGCGCGCCAGAGCATTTTCGGTTCTGATAGAATCAGAACCGAAGCTCTGGTTTTTGTTTTGATGCGTTTTCTTCACGCGAACCGGTTTCCACTTCGCTCGAAAACGCTCTAATCCCCGCGCTGAAACGTGATCGCCAGTTCCTCCACGTCGAGGTCGCGCTCCAGCTCATGCAGGACCTCGTCCTCGATGTGCCCGTCGCGGTGGATGCGGATGAGTTCTGCCCGGCCGGCGGCGATGGAGGCGAGCAGGACGTCGAAGTGCGGGCGCAGGATCTCCATCGTGGCGCTAGCGTCTTCCTCATAGCGCTCCATGAACTCCATGCGCCGCTTATATTCCTCGAGCAGGCGCGGATGGATGAGCGTGCCGTCTTCCGCATAGGCGAGTTCCTCGACCCTGGCCATCCGCGCGCGGGCCATGGCGCCTTCCGTCGCCGGCATGTTCATTTTCGCCGGCGGGTCGTTATCGACCGGGCAAACCGTCCGGATGAGCCAGCCGAGGCTGGCGCCCTGCACGACGACGGTGGCGAAGATCGCCGCGAAGGCGCACAGCAGCATGAGGTCGCGCCCAGGCATTTCGAGCGGCAGGGTGAGCGGCACGGCCAGCGTCACCACGCCGCGCATGCCGGTCCAGCCAAGCACCGTCGCCTGCCGCCAGCCGAGCGGGCGGGCGCGCTTCAGCCCGGCCTTGCGGGCGAGCGCGAGAACGGCGTCCGATCCGAAGACCCAGATGAACCGCGCGACGACGACGGCCAGCACGACGCCGAGCACGGCGGCGATCGTCGATACGGGCGTCGCCTCGATGCCGCCCAGCCGTTCGATGACGCCGCGCAGGGAGAAGCCGATGAGGATGAACACCATGGCTTCCAGCACGAACACCAGGATGTGCGAGAAGGAGCCGCCGATGAGCCGGACGATGGCCGGAAAGATCACATGCTGATACCAGCCGACCGCGAGCCCGGCGGTGACGGTGGCGATGACGCCCGACACATGCACCGCCTCGCCGGCGAGATAGGCCGCCCAGCCGAGCAGGGAGGTGGTGACGACCAGCAAGGTTGGATCGCGCAGGCGTTTGGCCACGAGCATCCACCCCGCCGCGACCACAAGGCCGACGGCGATGCCGCCCACGGCGACCAGAACGAAATTGCCCAGCGCCTCGCCGGCGTGAAAGACGCCGCTGAGCGTCGCCGCCACCGCAAAGCGGAACAGGATGAGGCCGGTCGCGTCGTTCAACAGGCTTTCGCCCTCGAGCAGCGCGGACAGCCGGCGCGGCAGCGACACGCCCTTCAGCACCGCGCGCGCGGCCACCGCATCGGGCGGCGACACGATGGCGCCCAGCGCGAAGCAGGCGGCCCAGGGCAAGGACGGCACAAGCCAGTGCGCCACCGCGCCGACAACCAGCGTGGTGAACACCACGGCCCCCACGGCAAGCGACAGGATGCCCGGCAGATGCCGCCGAAACCGCCCGAGCGCGGTCGAATAGGCGCCGTCCATCAACAGGGGCGGCAGGAACAGCACCAGCGCCAGCTCCGGATCGAGCGAGACGGACGGCAGGCCGGGCACAAAGGCCAGCGCGCCACCGCCGACGAGAAGGGCGGCGGAGGGGGGAAGGCGGAGTTTCAGCGCGAGCCAGTGGAGGGCGACGATGAGGGCGAGGAGGACGAGGACGAGTTTGAAGGCGTCGACGGCATGCATCAAAGAGGGCTCCGGTTGGCGAGGCACGATAACTTCGACATGGCTACGCTTTTTATCGGAGCGTGCATTATCGCGGACTATAATTGACGGCAGGGATCAACACGATAGCAACAGTTGCCTGTCACCTTAGGCCTGCATTCAGCGCTCTTCGTCCCACTCGCAAACATACTGCCCCGCATAGAACCGCAGCAACAGGTGCGCATCTTTCGTAATCCCAATCCGGATGCTTTTGCCGATCCTGCGGCCGGCATAATCATCTTCCCCAAGTCGCAGTGGGCCCTTGCGGCACAGGTCCACACCGTCGAGCGTGCGTCGATCCGCAATGCCCGCGCCAGCCGTCCCGGCCCGCGCGCCAGATCGCGCAACCGCTCCGTCCCTCAGTTCTGCTGCATGATCGCTATGCCCTCCAGCGGTCGAGCACGCGGATCAGCACGTCCGCCCCAATGCCTGCAGCCTCCGCCGAGACGTTGAGCATGTTGGAGGTGCCGTAGGCGATATAGCCATAGGCGCGGCTGGGCTCGAGGAGCGAGCCGTTGCGCGGGGTCATGCCGCGGTAGGCGTGGCTGGCGGCGTCGCCGGGCAGATAGGCTTCGGTCGCGACGATGCGGCCGCTGGCGATGCGTTCGGGCAGGCGGCGTCGGGCGGCAGGTCCTTGCGCTTGGGCAGGCGGGGGACGGCCATCATCAGGGCTGGATGGTTTTGTCGCTTGCGCCGGCGCGGCCTTTCACGTGATCGATGAAGGCGCGCAGCTTCGGCATCACCTGGTGGCGGCTGGGATAGTAGAGAAACACGCCGGGCGCGCCTGGCGCATAGGATTGCAGGACGTGGACGAGCTTTCCGGCCTTGATGGCGCCGGCCGCGATCGGCGCGGGCACCTGCGCCAGGCCCATGCCTTCGACGGCCGCGCCGAGCAGGGTGGGAAAATCGTTGGCGATGAGCGGGCCCGACACGGCGATGTCGATAGCGCTCTCATTGGCTCCGGTGCCGCCTTGCAGCGACCAGAGCGCCAGGGCGCCACCGGAGCGGCGCAGCCGCAGGCAGGCGTGGTGGCGCAGATCGTCCGGCCGTTTCGGCTGGCCCCTGCGGGCGAGATAGGCCGGGCTGCCGACGACGATGAAGCGAAACGGCGGTGTCAGCCGCACCGCGACCATGTCGGCGGCGATGAACGGACCGAGGCGGATGCCCGCATCAAACCCTTCGGCCGCGATGTCGACCAGCTCCTCGCTGGCGTCGATCTCGACTTCGACCTGCGGATAGGCGTCGCAGAAAGAGGCGATCAGCGGCTCCAGCAGGATCGGCACGACGGCGCGCGGCATGGTCAGGCGCAGCAGCCCGGCCGGGCGCTGCCCAAGATCGCGCGCCACCTCGCTGGCTGCGACGAGCTCTTCGAAGGCGGGCCTGGCGCGCGCGAGAAAGCGCTCGCCGGCTTCCGTCAGGCCGACGCTGCGCGTCGTGCGCAGGAAAAGCGCCGCGCCGATCCGCGCTTCGAGGCTGCGCACTGCCTGGCTGATTGCCGAGGGCGTCACCGCGAGTTCCGCCGCCGCCCGGCGAAAGCTGCGATGCCGGGCGACGCTCAGGAAGGTCTCGATGCCGTCGAGCGCGCCCTGCCGGACTGTGAAGTTCTGCTTCATGGTTTATCGACATTATCGCAAATAGTCGATCGCGGGAAGCAATCGTAGATTGAGCGGCAGTGCCGATCCGCCAATCACGAGGCTTCCGATGTCGACCGGACCCATCTTCCAAACCCAACTCGTCCTGGGCTATGTAGCGTGGCTGCTTTGCTTCGCCGCCTACATCCTGCCCTGGCTCAGATCGATGGACAGGGTCGAGGCGCATCGCGCCATCGCAACCCTGCACAGCTTCCGTTTCTTCGGGCTCGTCTTCATGGTCCCGGGCGTCGTCAGCCACGACTTGCCCGCCAGCTTCGCGGGTTTCGCCGCCTGGGCCGACCTGGCGACCGGGGTGCTCGCCATGCTGGCGCTCCTCACGATCAGGATGCGCCCGGCCTTCTGGCTGTTCGTCATCGCCTTCAATCTCGTGGGGATGCTCGACCTTATCCTCGATTACTATCACGCCATCGAGATCGGCCTTCCGGCGCGGGCAGGAGACCTGGGCGCCGCCTATGCCATCCCGATCATCTACGTGCCCCTGCTGATGATCACGCACGTCTTCGCATTTTCCTTGCTGCTGCGTCCGCAGCCAAAGGCAGCCCTGGCCGCACTGCATCGGTGATACACCCGCGCGCGTCTTACACGTTGAGGGCTTTCGTCCCGCTGACGAACGGACTGCCGCGCAGATAGAATCGCAGGAGGCGGTCGGCATCCTTGGTGATGCCGATCCTGATGCTTTTGCCGATCTTGCCCGGCTCGTGGTCATCGTGTGCGAGCCATAGCGGGCCTTTGCGGCAAAGATCGAGCCCGTCAAGCGAGCGATCGATGCGGAGCGCGGCAGCGAGCCGTCCCGGCCCTCGCGTGAGATCGCGCAGACGTTCGGTGCCGCGGTTCTGCTGCATGATCCCGATGCCCTCCAGCGGCTCGAGCGCCCTGATCAGGACGCCGGTGCCGGTGCCTGCATTGCCGCTCGAGACATTCAGCATGTTGGAAATGCCGTAGGCGACATAGACATAGGCGTGTCCGGGTTCGAGGAACAGCGAGCGATTGCGCTGGGTCATTCCGCGATAGCCGTGCCCGGCGGCGTCGCCGACGACATAGGCCTCGGTTTCGACGATGCGGCCGCTGACGATGCCTTCAGGCAGCTCGCGCACCACGATTTTGCCGATAAGGAAGCGGGCGAGGGCGGCGGTGTCGATCGACAGTTCCCGCCGTGCGAGCGGGCGGATAGCCATTTTACGGCGGGCAGGTCTCACGATATCGGCTCGACCCATTGCGCGCGCGACGGGCCAGGCTCAAACGGAGCGCCGAAATACTGGGTCTCGCGTGCCACTTTTCCCTCGACGAATTCCATGATGCTCACCGTATAGGACGGCTGCCCGTCATAAGTCAGGACATATTCGGTAATCCAGAGATTGCCCGTGCCGGTGATCCGCCTGATGGCGAAGCGCTTGCGGTTAAGCTGCGCGGTGCGGGACGCCTGGATGTTCTTCCGCCCGCGAATGCGCTCGCCCGATTGCGGATAGTCGAGCACCGCCTCGTCTCGATAGATATCGTGCTCCGCCTCGAAGTCGCTCGCATCGGAGGCGGCCCAATGGCGATCCAGCGCCGTTCGAATGTCCTCATCTTGCATGCGCGGCCCTCAAGTCGCCTGCCGCGCCTTCAATTCGCGCAGGAAGCCGTGGAGCATCTCTGTCGACAGGCCGTGCAGCATCAGCCGGAAGCCGGCCTGCAGGGTGGAGAAGGGCACGAGCGGATGGCGATTGTTGATCATCGCCAGATGCTTTTCTTCGCCGGTGAGGCGCGCCGCGTAGATGCCGATGGTTTCGTCGAGCTGCAGCGAGTTCGATGCACGCCAGAAATCGCGATCGGTGAGCATCAGGGCATAGGCGGGCGTGTAGCACTCGATGGCGGTCTGCAGGTCGATGATGTTGAAGCGGCCGGACGGCAGCGGGTCGAGGGCGACCGTGTCGCTGATCGCCGAAAAATCCAGCCTGGCGACAGGCCCGATGGTCGTGCCGCGCCGATCGAGTTCCCGGTTCAACTGGATCAGGAAGTTGAAGATGTTGAGGTCGTGATCGAGGAACATATTGTCCTCCACGTCCGCGATATTGCGCGGGCGCATGGGCGCCAGTTCGGGATGAAAGCCCGGCGTGGCATTGTCGGCGATGAAGCGCAGGATTTCCGCACCCAAATGGAAGTGGCGCAGGATCAGCCGATTGGCGTTCGGCGTCAGGACGTGGCGCATGCCGAAGCCGATCGAGCGATGCAGAAAGCGCGGCGCGTGCGGCCAGTGCGGGCTGAGAATGCGGAAGAGCTGCACCAGGACGATCGTGGCGCGCGCCAGCGGGCGCACGACGGGCAGCAGAAACTGGCGGCTGCGCGATGTCTGGTCCTGAAGCAGCGCCATTTTCGCGTCGGGATCGATCGGCAGCGAGCGATCGGCCATCAGCGCCAGGAAGGGATCGGGATCGCGCTTGTCATAGGCCGCCATCCGTGATGCGAGCTCAGCCGATGTGCGCTCAGACATGATCGAGCTCTTCCAGTTGAAGCCGGTAGAGGCGGGCGACGACGCGAGCGTGGTGCACGATGTCCTCCGCTGCTGCCTCGTTGTCGCCCACGGCGAGCGACAGCGCCTGATCGAACAGGTCGATATGTCCGGCATCATTGGCGCCATGATAGGTAAGAAAGCTAACGGCGTCACTTTCAAGGCCGAGCTGCGCGGTGATCGTCTTTGCCCATGGGCCCGCAATCCGCTCGCCGAGGCTTTCGATGACGAACATCGCGCCGAGCAGGCCGATCGGATCGCGTTTCGAGGCGATCTGATACATGAAGGCCGACAAAGCCTCGGTGCCGATGTTCTTGCGGCCGGCCCTGATGTGCTCCAGCACGCCGCCGGCGGCAACGTAATCCGCCTCGAGCAGGCGATAGTCGCGATGTTCGGCGACGGCGTGACGCACAAACATCGAGCGCAGGTCTTCGTGCTCGGGTCCGAAACTCGATGCGGCGAGGCTGATCCAGCGGCTGCCTTCGATCACCTGCTGGCGCAGGTTGAACAGCAGGCTGCGATAATCCTCGATGCGCAGCCGTCCAGATGTGAGCCGCGCGATGACAGGCACCTGCACCAGCGCGCTTTCGAAATCGATCCATACGCGGGCCAGGCCGCGATGCGCAGCTTCCAGGGCAGTGCTCATTGTCCGGCCTCCACAACGGTAAGGCCAGCATAGGATATGATGCATTGGCCGCTTTCCGGCACCGCCAGCAGGATTTTTTGTCCATGGATCAATTGTCCAGAGCGCAGCAGATCGTCGATCATCAGGAAGATGGCGGCTGCGCCGACATTGCCCTTGTCGTAGATGTTGGTGAACCAGCGCTCGGCCGGGATCATGCAGCCCGCACGGGTGGCGAGTTGTGTCATTTCCTCGCGCAGGCTGTGGGCGGAAAAGTGGCATAAAAACCAGTCGACCGCTCGCGGATCGATGCGTCCAAGATCGACGAGCCGCATGAACTCGCCGAGCCAGACCGGCAGCATGCGATAAAGCGCCGCCACATCCTGGCGCAGCTGGAACGCGCCCGCTTTCGCGGCGGCGCCGATGTCGCCGTTCATGCTCCACGGGCTGATCGCGCCGTTGCCGTCATGCACGGCGCCGCCGGTCATGCAGGGGGCGAAGCGATCGGCGAAGGAGCGTAGCGAGATCCAGTCGATCCGTAGCGACAGGCCACGCGGGGCAGGGGCTTTCTCGATCAGCAGGCCCGCGGCGCCGTCGCTCAGGGTCCAGCGCAGAAATTCGGCGTCGGCGGGCAGGGTGCCGTCGGCGCGCATCACGTCGGTGCCGAGGTATTTGTCGGGCCGGAAGTAGCGGCTGGAGAATTCGGCGCCGACGGCGATGGCCGCGGGGTGTTCGTCGGCCGCGACCTGGAGCGCTGCGGTCTTCAACGCCATCATCGAGCTGGCGCAGACGCTTTGCAGGCTCGCCACCTCCATGGGCGGCAGGCCGGCTTCGGCGTGGGTGAGGCTGGCGAGGCCGGGAACCAGAAGATCGTTCTGCGTCGTTGCGGTGGCGAGGAAACCGATCTGATCGGCATCGATCGCCGCTGTGTCGAGCAGGTTTCGCACCGCTGCGCCGGCCAGCCTGGCAACAGTCCAGTCGCTGCTGCCGTCGGGACGGATCGCATAGTGGCGATGGCGGATGCGGTTCTGCCGCAGGGTCAGGCGGCCAAGCCGCTCGGCTTCGGGCGACAGACGGCCAATAAAATCAGCCATCTCGTCATTGCCGACCGGCGCGCCTGGAAGGCATTGGGCGCTGGCGGTCACATAAACGGGTTGCATATCGACGCCTCCGCGGGGGCCGGACAAACCCATTATGCCAAAGAATTGAACATTGTTCAATAAAATAATTAGACATCGCTCAATTAATTTTCTAACTCTACCGGCATGGCACGACGATCCGATCACACACGACCGGAACTGCGCGAACTGATCCTCGCCGAGGCGCACCGGCTGATGGCAGAGGTCGGCTATGCGCATTTCTCGGCGCGCGAGGTCGCCAAGCGGATCGGCTATTCGATCGGCACCATCTACAATGTGTTCGGCAGCCTCGACCTGCTGGTCGTGGCCGTCAACAGCCGGACGGTCGGGCTGTGGGCGGCAACGGCGCGCGCGCGGTTGAACGAGGCGGGTGCGAATCGCATCGCGGCCCTGGTCGAGGGCTATTTCGATTTTGCCGAGCGCAATCAGAATCTCTGGATGGCGATTTACGACCATCACATGCCCGAAGGCGAGACGTTCTCGTCAGACTATGTCGAGCAGCTCGGCGAGCTCATCGGTATCGTCGAGACTGAGATCGTAGGACTGCTGCCACAGCTGGGTTCCGGCGAGGCTGGGACGTTGACCCGTTCTCTCCTCGCCACCGTCCACGGTCATTGTGTCTTCGCCCTCAACGGCACGTTCGCGCTGCTTGGCGTCCATGATCCCAGGCATGTGGCGCTGGCTCGCGTGCGTGAAGCCCTTGCGGCGGCCAGCGGGAACGTCCCGCCCTAGGTGAGTCATCTGGCCCGCGAAATCGATGATTTTGCGGGCGCAATGAAAACCTGATTGCGGGTGACGGGACGCAGGCCCGGCCTGGTGGATTGTCCGGCCGGCCTGCGACCGTTAGAGAATGGCATCGGGGTTTACGTCAGAAATCAGATCGGACCTCTGCTTGAGTGAAGTTCAGTTTGAAGCCGTCTCCATAAACGGCGGCCGCCCGCGCCTGTCCGCTCTGTCGCGCCTGCTGTTGGTGCTTGCGACCCTGATTGCGGCTGCCTGGACGGCAGGCGCCGTCTGGTTTCAGATCTCGCCGTCGTGGCATTGGCTTCTCATCGGGCTCGCTGCTGCTGCGGCGATTGCGATTTGCTGGTTGGGCTTCCGACGCCCGCGCGATGGATGGATCGCGCTCGGGCTGGCCGGCGCGCTCGTTGCGGTGTGGTGGGGCTCCATCCTGCCTTCCAATGATCGCGACTGGGCGCCCGATGTGGCGCGCGGCGTGACGGCGGAGATCAACGGCGACGATGTGGTCGTCCGCAATATCCGCAATTTCGACTGGCAGAGCGACGACTATGCGGTGCAGCGCTGGGACACGCGGCCATATAAGCTGAGCGCCATCACCTCGGTCGATCTCGTGAGTTCGGTCTGGGACAGTCCGGCGATCGCCCACACCATGCTCAGTTTCGGCTTTGCTGACGGGCGGCACCTCGTCTTCTCGGCGGAGATCCGCAGGGAGAAGGGCGAGGCCTTCTCCGAGATCGGCGGGTTCTTCAAGCAGTTCGAACTGGTGCTGATCGGGGCGGACGAAAGCGACATCCTGCGCCTGCGCACCAATGTGCGCGGCGAACAGGTGTCGCTATTTCCCGTGCGGCTGCCGCAGGCGAAGATGCGCGAACTCTTCGTGTCCTATCTTGAGAAAGGCAATGCGCTGGCGAGGAAGCCGGAATTCTACCAGACGATCACGACCAACTGCACGACGGTGATCTTCCAGCTGGCGCGGCTGGTGGAGCCGGGCATGCCGATGGACTGGCGCATTCTCGTGTCAGGCTATGTGCCGGACTATCTCTACGAGCACGGAGCGCTGCTGACCCGCCTGCCGCTGGAGCAGGTGAAGCAGGGGGCGGTCATCTCCGCACGCGCGCAGGCCGCGGCGGCGGCCGATTATTCGACGGTTATCCGCAGGCCCGTTCCGTGAGAGTGTGCTCTCATTTATGATCGGGGCGATGACGCTGAACATGTAGTTGGCGTATGTCGTCGGAAAGCTCCTCGACCGGACCGTCAACGATCGTATCGCGGATGACGTCCTGTATCGACAGTCTGCGGACTTTCGACGGCGGCACGCCAAGTTCGGCCATCCAGCCGGCGAGCTGGGTTGAAGAACTGATGTAGACGATACGGCCCAGGCCGACCCATCCATGGGCGGCGGCGCACATGGAGCAATGTTCTCCCGATGTGTAGACCGTGGCCTTGCCGCGCTCTTCCAGCGGCATGTTCTCAGCGGCCCAGCGCGCAAGGGCGAATTCCGGATGGCGTGTCAGGTCGCCGCTCGAAGACCGGTTGTAGTCCTCTCTCAGCACGTCGCCGTTGGCGGCGACGAGAATGGAGCCGAAAGGCGGATTGCCTTCGCTGAGGGCAATGCGCGCGAGTTCGACGCAGCGCCGCAGGTGCTTCATATCGATATCGTTTATCATCAAGCATCTCCATCCGTATCCCTTATGGTTATCGAGCCGCCCCCAATCGTCAAATCCTCGATCGGGGCCGCGCATATGCGAACCGAACGCTCCGGGACGCGTTGTTATGCAAACCCACAGGAGTTTGCGCCATGGCCCAGCCGAAAAACCGCGTCCAGCAGATGTTCAAGCCGGAATTCCGCTTCGGCCTAGGCGGTGTTCCGCTGGGGAATGAATTCAACAAGATCACGGACAAGGATGCGGAGGCGACGCTGGAGGCGGCGTGGAGCGTGGGCATTCGTTATTTCGACGTCGCGCCCTGGTACGGTTTCGGCCTTTCCGAACGGCGCTTCGGTCATTTTCTGCATAACCAGAAACGGAGCGATTACCTTCTGTCATCGAAGGTCGGCAAGCTGTTCAAGGCGTCGAAAAACAATCGCCACGCGGAGATTTTTCCGCTGTCGGATTCGCCCAACGACATCGTGTTCGACTATACCGCCGACGGCGTGCGCCGGTCGATCGAGGACAGCCTCCAGCGCCTCGGCGTCGACAGTCTCGACATCGCCTTCGCCCATGATCTGTCGCCCGACTTCGCCTACTTCCCCAATGGCTGGGAAGAGCAGTTCAGGATCGCCGAACGAGGTGCGTTTCCGGCACTCTCGCGGATGCGCGAGGAGGGGATCATCAAGGCCTGGGGCATCGGCGTGAACTGTCCGGAGCCGATCCTGCGCGTCATCGACGTCGCCGATCCGGATGTCTGTCTGTGTGCGGCTCAATATTCTCTCGTCGACCATGCGAACGCGGTGAACGAGGTGTTTCCGGCCGTGCGCGAGAAAGGCGTGTCGCTGGTCATCGGCTCGGCGCTGAACGCCGGCTTCATTTCGGGCAGCCCGCGCTACAACTACGGCAAGACGAACCACGAGATCGCTGCTGACAAGATCGACAAGCGGCGGCGGTTGCGGGAGGTCGCCGCGCGTCATGGGGTCGATCTACGGACGGCGGCACTGCAGTTCTCGGCAGCGCCGTATGTCGCCGTCGCACTCGTCGTTGGGGCCGGCAGCGCGCAGCAAGCCCAGGAAAACTACAATTCGATGCAGGCCAAAGTTCCTGCCGCTTTCTGGCAGGAACTCAGGAGCGAGGGCCTGATCGACAAGGCCGCAGCGGTGCCGGCGTAAGGCGTCACGCCGCCGTCTGGTACCGCTTCGCCGCGTGTGATTGCGCGAAATTCGGCAGCATGGACAGCCGTGCTGTGTTGAACGCGCTCCACTGCGCGGCGTCGGGCAGGGGCGGGATGGTCACGGTCTCGCGGCGGTCGAAGCCGACCAGGGCGGCGTCCACCAGTTCTGAGACCTCCATGACACCCGTCAACGTGTTGACGTCGCGGCCGGACCGTTCCCAGATTTCGGTGCGTGTTGCGGCAGGCAGTACGGCCTGCACATAAACGCCCTTGCTCCCGAGTTCGAGCTGGAGGCTTTGGGAGAGGTAAAGCATGAAGGCTTTTGTCGCGCCGTAGACGCTCATGCCGAATTCCGGCGCAAGTCCGACGACAGAGGCGATGTTGATGATCGCGCCTTCGCCGGCGGCGGCGAAACGTGGCGCGACCGCGCCGGCAAGGCGGGAGGGGGCCGTGACATTGAGATCGATGAGCCTGGCGATGGCGTCCGGCGTCTGGTCTAGGAATGCGCCTTCCAGCGCGGCGCCGGCATTGTTCAGCAGCACGCCGATGCGCGCGTCATCGCGCAACCTCGCCTCGACCGTTGAAATGTCCGCCGGTCTGGTGAGATCGGCCACGAGAATGTCGATTGAAACGCCGGTCTCGGCGCGCAGCCGCGCGGCAAGGCCGTTGAGCCGGGCGGCGTCGCGCGCCACCAGGACGAGATCGTGGCCGCGTCTGGCGAAGCGGTCCGCATAGACAGCACCAATGCCCGTCGAGGCGCCGGTGATCAGAACGGTGGGTTTGGCTGACATGATGGCAGTTCCTTATTCATGATATTCATCATGATTGAATACATGACGATCATCATCTATATTGTCAAGAGGAGATCGGAGATAGAAATGCGGGTCAGTCGCGAACAGGTTGCGGAGAATCGCCGGAAAATTCTGGAAGCTGCCGGCCGGCTGTTTCGGGAACGGGGTTTCGAGGCCGTGACTGTGGCGGACGTGATGCAGGCCGCCGGGCTCACCCATGGTGGGTTCTACGGCTATTTCAAATCCAAGACGGACCTCATTGCTGAAGCGCTGGCGGACATTCTGGTCGGCCCGGGGCCGGATGCGGATCTCGCCGCCTATGCCGCCGGCTACCTGTCGCCGGCCCATCGCGCCAATGTCGCCGGCGGCTGCGCCACCGCCGCGCTGGCATCGGAGACGCTGCGCCAGGCGCCCGAGGCGCGCGCGGCGATGACGGCCGGGCTGCAGCAACAGATCGACGACTTGAGCCGGCATGCGCCGGGCGACAGCGCGGCAGCGCGCCGCCAAGCGGCCATCGGGACCTGGGCGGCGATGGTCGGGGCGTTGATCCTTTCGCGCGTGAGCGATAATCGTGCACTGTCGGACGAGATACTTGACCAGACACGCGCGTGGCTGCGAGCCAAAGGGCAGAAGGCGAGGATGACGCCGTCATCTCGTACCGAGGCTGTGTCCAGATCAAAATAATGGAATTTCTAGCTCTGTCCCGCCTTCAGCCCGCAGGCCGCCGCATTGGAGGCGGCCAAATAGAGGTCATCGGGGCTGCATCACGTTGCGATCGCGAGGAATCGCGTCGTGATCTCATCTCTTGTTCGAGCATCATCTCTTCGGAAAGCCGGTTTCCACTTTTCCGGATCATGCCCCAGCGAGGTGTCGAAATCCGTAGTCCTGATCTCATGCTGCCAGCGCGGCGTGCAGGTTTGTTCCCGCCAGAAAGTTCCATATAGTCAACAGATCGCTCCTTGCCGGATCGCTCCCTGCTTTCAGGCATGAGCGGTTCGAGGGGGCTTCTCGCTTTATGGAGCGTTCTGCGCGATGCGCGGATGGTTGCGGGGCAAGATGATTGGATTTCCCGCTGCCGATTCAGCGCGAGCACCGCTTCATATCCCGCGGCAGCAACCGGCCAGGGGCTTGCCGTCCGCGCGATGCCATCTCGTCGCCCTGTGTCTGGCGTTCATGCAGGCCTCGGCCGCGCTGGCGCAGACGGCGGCGCCTGACCAATCGAACGCGCAGCACCGGAACGAAAACGGCGAGATGCTCCGACCGGACTCCGATCCGGTGACATGGACGTTCACCTACAACAGCGACGTCAATGCGGACGTCAGCGGCGGCAACGGGACGGGCGGAGCCTATCTGCATCGGCTTGGCGTGATCGGTGACGCTGATCTCGACCGGTTGGTCGGCTGGCGCGCGGCGTCCGCCCACATCAGCATCCATGCCATCCAGGGCAGCGGTCTGTCCGCCCTGCGGGTCGGCAATGCTCTGGCGGTCAGTGGGATCGAAGCCGAGCCAGCCCTCAGGCTTTTCAACCTCTGGATCGAACAGAAGCTGGGCGATCACGTCTCCGTGCGTGCCGGCCAGTTTACCGCGGCGCAGGAATTTGCGGTCAGCACGACAGCCAGTCTGTTCGTGAACTCCACATTCGGATGGCCGGGCAGTTTTGCCAACGATCTGCCAAGCGGTGGCCCGGCCTATCCGCTGTCGGCGCCGGGCGTACGACTGGCGGCGGGTGCGGATGACAAGACGATGTTTCGCGTCGCCGCGTTTTCCGGCGACCCCGCCGGGAGAGGCGGCGGAGATCCACAGCGCCGGGATTTCTACGGTCTCAACGGCTTTCGCCTCCAGGGCAGGCCGTTTCTCATCGGCGAGATTCAGCGCTCCGCCGGTGGTCACGATCCGGCGTGGTCGCTCACGATCGGCGGCTGGGTTCATCTCGATCGGTTCGACGATCTGGGTTACGACACCCGCGGCATTTCCCTTGCCTCGCCGCTGTCGAACGGCCAGCCGTTGCGGCATGCAGGAAATTATGCGGTCTATGCGATGGCAGACGGACGTCTGTGGGACTGGGGTGCGCGCTCCGTCCATGGGTTCGTCCGGGCATCGGCCAGCCCCGCAGACCGTAACGCTCTCGATCTTTATGTCGATGGAGGGCTATCCGTAACATCGTTGTTTACCACCCGCCCCAATGACGTTTTCGGCATCGGCTTTGCCATCGCCCGCACGTCTCCCCGGCTGCGGTCGTTGATCCGCGCCAGCGCCGAGATCGCCGGGACGCCCGTTTATCCGCCGGGTTTCGAAGGCGTCATCGAAGCCAGCTATCAACTGCAGTTAAAGCCGGGGCTGTATGTTCAGCCGAATATCCAGCTTGTGGTGCATCCGTCCGCCGCGATGCTGACCGATCCGGGCGGCTTTGACCGCACACCACGGAATGCCGTGGTCATCGGGATACGGACGTCTTTTCGACTCTAAACAGAAAGCGCAGCATGCCCATTTTTCCGCAGGATATTTTCACCGAACCGACCGATGTGGACCCCGATACATTGGCAAACCTTGGTCCGCTCCGCCGCCTTGCCGGCACGTGGGAGGCTCGCAAGGGTGTCGACATCAATCCCAAAGCCGGAGGACCTGAGCGCCGCGTCTTCATCGAACGCAATGAACTCGAGCCGATCGATCCGCAGACCAACGGTCCACAACTGTTCTATGGTCTGCGCTATCATGTTCACATTACCACGGAAGAGGAAGACACCACCTTTCACGACCAGACCGGCTATTGGCTGTGGGAGCCGGCCACGGGCCTGGTGTTGCAAACGGTCGCCATTCCGCGCGGGCAGATCGCGATGGCGTCTGGTCAGGCGACCGCTGACGCAAACCGGCTGGTGCTGAGCGCAAAGCGCGGCCAGACCGACTATGGCATTTGCTCGACCGCTTTCCTAGAATACGCGTTCCGCACCGACAGCTACCAGATCGAGGTCATTTTCAACGCCGACGGCTCCTGGAGCTATGTCACGGACACCGTGCTGAGCGTGCGCGGCAGGCCGGCTCCGTTCACGCATCGCGACCAGAGCACGCTCGTGAAGATCAAAGAGCCCGAGCCCAACCCGTTGGTCCGGATTTTTGCCGCGAAGCGGGCCGCAGGCGGAAATTCGGGCGATGTAGCCAAGGCCGAGGTAGAAGATTAAAGGACTCGCCCGCGCTTTCCCGCATCGCGCGCGCGCCTGCGTTCGAATTTCGCCATCTTATTTGCCGATCTGCGGAACCTTCCCGTAAGTGGCGCGTTACGAAAGGTTGGCCTAACTAGAAATCGGTCGGGCCGCAGCTGTACCAGGCACCTGCCTGGGGACGCGGGGGACTTGCCATGAACGTCGAACTGCCGCGCGATCGACTGGATCGCCGACATATCCTGATGGCGCTACGGGCCTTCCGCCGGGGTGATTTCTCCGTCCGCCTGCCGATGCCACTCGACGGTCTCGACGCGGATATCGCGGAGACCTTTAATGAAATCGTCGAAATCAATCAGCAACTGACGAAAGAGTTCCAAAGGCTGTCGCAGGTCGTCGGCAAGGACGGCAGGATCGGCGAGCGGGGCCTTGTGCGTAGTGCGACGGGCGGCTGGGAGACAAGCATCCACTCCGTCAACACCCTCATCGAGGACATGGTGCAGCCGACCGCCGAGGTGGCGCGGGTCATCGGGGCCGTCGCCAAGGGCGACCTGTCGCAACAGATGATGGTGGAGATCGACGGCCGGCGCCTGCGCGGCGAATTCCTGCGCATCGGCAAGATCGTCAATACCATGGTCGATCAGCTCGCCTCCTTCACCTCGGAAGTGACGCGTGTCGCCCGCGAGGTCGGCACCGAGGGCAAGCTCGGCGGCCAGGCGAAGGTCAAGGGCGCTGCCGGCACGTGGAAGGACCTGACCGACAATGTCAACGCGATGGCCACCAACCTGACCAGCCAGGTGCGCAACATCGCCGAAGTCACCACGGCGGTCGCCTCGGGCGACCTGTCGAAGAAGATCACCGTCGACGTGAAGGGCGAGATCCTGGAGCTGAAGAACACCATCAACACGATGGTGGACCAGCTCAACTCCTTCGCCTCGGAAGTGACGCGCGTGGCGCGCGAGGTCGGCACGGAAGGCAAGCTCGGCGGCCAGGCGCGAGTCGAAGGCGTCGGCGGCACCTGGAAGGACCTGACCGACAACGTCAACCTGATGGCGGCGAACCTCACCGGCCAGGTCCGCAACATCGCCGAGGTGACCACGGCCGTGGCGCTCGGCGACCTGTCGAAGAAGATCACCGTCGACGTGCGCGGCGAAATTCTGGAGCTGAAGGACACCATCAACACGATGGTGGACCAGCTCAACTCGTTCGCCTCGGAAGTGACGCGCGTCGCCCGCGAGGTCGGCACCGAGGGCAAGCTCGGCGGCCAGGCGCAGGTGCGCGGCGTCGCCGGCACCTGGAAGGATCTCACCGACAACGTCAATCTGATGGCCGACAATCTAACCGGCCAGGTGCGCAACATCGCCGAGGTGACGACGGCCGTCGCCTCCGGCGATCTGTCGAAGAAGATCACTGTTGCCGTGCGCGGTGAAATCCTCGAGCTGAAGGACACCATCAACACCATGGTGGACCAGCTCAACTCGTTCGCCTCGGAAGTGACGCGCGTGGCGCGTGAAGTGGGTACCGAAGGCAAGCTCGGAGGCCAGGCCGACGTGAAGGGCGTCGGCGGCACCTGGAAGGATCTCACCGACAACGTCAACCTGATGGCGGCAAACCTCACCGGCCAGGTCCGCAACATCGCCGAAGTGACCACCGCCGTGGCGCGCGGCGACCTGTCGAAGAAGATCACCGTCGACGTGAAGGGCGAAATCCTCGAGTTGAAGAACACCGTCAACACGATGGTGGACCAGCTCAACTCCTTCGCCTCGGAAGTGACGCGCATGGCGCGCGAGGTGGGCTCGGAAGGCAAGCTCGGCGGACAGGCGCATGTGGAAGGCGTCGCCGGCACGTGGAAAGACCTGACCGACAACGTCAACGCCATGGCCGGCAATCTCACCGTTCAGCTTCGCGACGTGTCCAAGGTGGCGACCGCGATTGCCACCGGCGACCTGACGCAGAAGATCACCGTCGACGCGCAGGGCGAGATCCTGCAGATCAAGGACGTGATCAACACGATGGTGGACCAGCTCAACTCGTTCGCCTCGGAAGTGACGCGCGTGGCGAGGGAGGTGGGCTCCGACGGCAAGCTCGGCGGCCAGGCGCAGGTGCGCGGCGTCGCCGGCACGTGGAAAGATCTGACCGACAACGTCAACGCCATGGCGGCGAACCTGACCGGCCAGGTGCGCAACATCGCCGAAGTGACGACGGCGGTCGCCTCCGGCGACCTGTCGAAGAAGATCACCGTCGACGTGCGCGGCGAAATCCTCGAGCTGAAGGACACCATCAACACGATGGTGGACCAACTCAACTCGTTCGCTTCGGAAGTGACGCGCGTGGCGCGCGAAGTCGGCACCGAGGGTAAGCTCGGCGGCCAGGCGCAGGTGCGCGGCGTTGCCGGCACCTGGAAGGACCTGACCGACAACGTCAACCTGATGGCCGACAACCTGACCGGCCAGGTGCGCAACATCGCCGACGTGACCACGGCGGTCGCGCGCGGCGACCTGTC
This sequence comes from Terripilifer ovatus, assembly GCA_029222685.1. Classification (GTDB taxonomy): domain Bacteria; phylum Pseudomonadota; class Alphaproteobacteria; order Rhizobiales; family Beijerinckiaceae; genus Terripilifer; species Terripilifer ovatus. Next base: position 112,953 of record JARHVB010000027.1, read on the forward strand.
GAAGAAGATCACCGTCGACGTGAAGGGCGAAATCCTCGAGCTCAAATCCACCATCAATACCATGGTCGATCAGCTCAACTCCTTTGCCGGCGAGGTGACGCGCGTGGCGCGCGAAGTCGGCACGCAGGGCAAGCTCGGCGGCCAGGCCCGCGTCGAGGGCGTTGCCGGCACCTGGAAGGACCTGACCGACAACGTCAACCTGATGGCGACCAACCTGACCAACCAGGTGCGCGGCATCGCCGAGGTGGTGACGGCGGTGGCGCAAGGCAACCTGAAGCGCAAACTGGCGGTGGACGCCAAAGGCGAAATTGCCTCGCTTGCCGATACCATCAACGGCATGATCGAGACGCTCGCGACCTTCGCCGACCAGGTGACCAACGTGGCGCGCGAGGTCGGCATCGAAGGCAAGCTCGGTGGCCAGGCGCGTGTGCCGGGCGCGGCGGGACTGTGGCGCGACCTCACCGACAATGTGAACCAGCTTGCAGCGAACCTGACGACGCAGGTGCGCGCCATCGCCGAAGTCTCCACCGCCGTGACCAAGGGCGACCTGACCCGCTCGATCGCGGTCGAGGCCTCGGGTGAGGTTGCTGCGCTGAAGGACAATATCAACGAGATGATCCGCAACCTGAAGGATCAGACGTTGAAGAACGCCGAGCAGGACTGGTTGAAGACCAATCTGGCGCGCTTCTCGCGCATGCTGCAGGGCGAGCGCGATCTCTCCACCGTGTCGCGGCTGATCATGTCCGAACTGGCACCGCTGGTGAACGCGCAATACGGCGTATTCTACGTGACCAACCGCGAGGAAGACGAGTTCTATCTCGAACTGGCCGCTTCCTACGGCGCCGGTAGCAATGCCGCCATGCGCCAGCGCCTGGAAGCACGCGAGGGGCTTGTCGGGCAGGCGGCTGCCGACAAGCGCGTAATCGTGCTGAACAATGTGCCGCCGGAGTTTCTGCGCATCTCGTCGGGACTCGGGGAGGCGGGGCCTGCCAGTGTGGTCATCCTGCCGGCGCTGTTCGAGGACGACGTCAAGGCGGTGATCGAGCTTGCTTCCTTCGGGCAGTTCAGCGACACGCACCAGTCGTTCCTCAACCAGTTGATGGAGTCGGTCGGCATCGTGCTGAACACGATTGCCGCGACCATGCGCACCGAAGGCCTGCTGAAACAGTCGCAATTGCTGACTGCAGAGCTTCAGTCGCGGCAGTCGGAACTGACCAAGAAGCAGGAAGAGCTGCACGCCACCAACGAGGAACTGCAGGAGAAGGCGCAACTGCTCGAGAATGAGAAGAAGCAGGTCGAGAACAAGAACCTGGAAATCGAAATGGCGCGCCGGGCGCTCGAGGAAAAGGCCGAACAGCTGGCGCTGACCTCAAAGTACAAGTCCGAGTTCCTGGCCAACATGAGCCACGAACTGCGTACGCCGCTCAACTCGCTGCTGATCCTGTCGAAGCTGCTTGCCGGCAACCAGCAGGGCAATCTCAACGACAAGCAGGTCGAATTCGCCCGCACGATCAATTCGGCCGGCACCGATCTGCTGAGCCTCATCAACGACATTCTCGACCTGTCGAAGATCGAATCCGGCACCGTGTCGATCGATCTCAACGAAATGCCGGTCGCGCAGCTCAAGCAGCATATGGAGCGCACGTTCCGCCAGTTGGCGACCGACAAGGGCCTGAGTTTCGCCATCCGCGTCGACGCCGCCGTTCCAGAGACAATCCGCACCGATGAGAAGCGGCTGCAGCAGGTCGTCCTCAACCTGTTGTCGAACGCTTTCAAGTTTACCGCCGAAGGCGAGGTGGTCCTGAGCATGAAGACAATCAGCCGGCCTGGCTCTGGCCGCCGCCGAAGCCAGGCGCTCGCCATCGCGGTGAGCGATACCGGCATCGGCATCCCGGCCGAGAAGCAGAAGCTGATCTTCGAGGCGTTTCAGCAGGCGGACGGCACCACCAGCCGGAAATATGGGGGCACCGGCCTGGGGCTCTCCATCAGTCGCGAAATCGCCCGGCTGCTTGGCGGCGAACTCAAGGTCGAAAGCGAGCCCGGACAAGGAGCCGTCTTCACCCTGACGATTCCGCTCGACGAACCGCAGAGCGCGGCGAAGCCCGCCGGCGGCGCCCGTGCCGCGAGGACAGAGGTCAACGGTGCGGAAGCAGCCGTCGAGTTTGCCGATGACCGCGACACGATCTCTCCCGATGACCGAGTGGTCCTCGTTGTCGAGGATGACCCAACCTTCGGATCGATCCTGATCAAGATGGCGCGTGACGCCGGTTTGAAAGGCGTTCTTTCAACGGCCGGCACCGGAACGGTGGCGCTGGCGCGCCGCCTGGTGCCTGACGCCATCACGCTCGATCTCGGTCTGTCGGATATCGACGGCTGGGTGCTGTTCGATCTGCTGCGGCATGATCCGAAGACACGCCGTATTCCGATTCATGTCATATCCGGCGGCGAAGACCTGGCGGCCCTGACGGCAAAGGGCGCCGCCAGCGTCTGGACCAAGCCGGTGGAACCGGCGGAGCTGAACACCATCTTCCGCGACATCGGCACGCGCACCGCGCGCGTGCAGCGCAATGTCCTCGTGCTCGATAGTGCCGCCGACCGCCGGCTTTCGATCGTTGAAGCCCTGCGCGACGGCGTCACGTCGGTCAACGGCCTGTCGCATCTGCCGGCAGATGTCCGCGGCACGGAACTCGATCGATACGACGCGGTGGTGATCGGACTCGGGCGCTCGGCGGCGGAGAATGCCAAGACGCTTGCCGGGTTCCAGCCGGCCGCCTCGAAGCTGCTGCTGTTCAGCGAATCGACCGATGCAATCGACAAGGCGCTCGCCGCATTGCCCGCGCTGGCGGTTGGCCAACGCGTTCACAACATCGCGCTGCTGGGAGCGGAACTTGCGGCAGCGATGAGCGACGCGTCGGCCAAAGACGTCGCGAGTGTTGATGAGGAGCGGCCCGACGCAATCGATCTTGCCGGAGCGCGTGTGCTGATCGTCGACGACGACATCCGCAACATCTATTCCCTGACCAGCGTGCTGGAAACGTTCGGCATCGAGGTGCTGCACGCCGAGCGCGGCCAGGAGGGGATCCAGATCCTCGATGAAACGCCGAACATCGACGCGGCGCTGATCGACATCATGATGCCCGATATGGACGGCTATGAGACGATGCGAGAGATCCGGCGCCGCCGCCACCTGAAAGAGCTGCCTCTGATCTCGGTGACGGCCAAGGCGATGAAAGGCGATCGCGAGAAGTGCATGGAGGCCGGCGCTTCCGACTACATCGCAAAGCCGGTCGACCTCGATCTGCTGCTCGCCCTGCTGCGGGTCTGGGTCGGCCGTTCGCGCAGCCGCCGTGAAGCGGCCACCCTGTCAGGGGTTGCGTGACCGCAATGCCGACACGTGGAACTGCCACAGAGACACGCCACAGGCCGCGCATTCTTGCGGTCGATGACGATGAGCGCAACCTGATGGTGGTCGAGGAAGTGCTCTCGCCCCTCGGAGAGGTGGTGTGTGCGCGCTCGGGCGAAGAGGCGTTGCGCTACCTGCTCAAGGACGAATTTGCCGTCATCCTGCTCGACGTGCTGATGCCCGGCATGGATGGCTACGAGACGGCGAACCTGATCAGGCAGCGGGAGCAGTCAAAACGTACGCCCATCATCTTCCTGTCGGCGATCAACAAGGAAGATGCACATATGCTGCGCGGGTACGATGCCGGCGCGGTGGACTATGTCTTCAAGCCGTTCGACACCCTGATCCTGCGCTCGAAGGTCGCGGTGTTCGTGGATCTTTTCGAAAAGACCCGCGAGATCAAGGAAAATGCGGCGCAGGAACAAAGACTGCTCCAGGCCAATCTGCGGGCCCACATCGAAAAGCTCGAGGCGGAGCATGCGCTGCGCCGGAGCAAGGAGCGGCAGGAGGCGGTTCTGCGGGCCTTGCCGGTCGTCTTCTATTCGCGTTCGACCGAGCCGCCTTATCCGGCGCTGTTTGTCAGCGACAGCGTCGCCGCGCTGACCGGTTTTTCGCCGCAGAGGTTCACGTCCGAGCCGGCGTTCGGCATCAGCCGGATTCATCCTGACGACCGGAAGAAGATCGACGAGGCCCACGCCGACGCGATCAGGCACGGCGTCTATACCTGCGAATATCGCTGGCAGGCGGCGGACGGAAGCTGGAAAATGGTCCTCGACCAGGGTGTTCTGGCGCCTGCCGAGGGCGACCAGCCGCGCGCGTTTTTCGGGACCTTGCTTGACGTCACGGATCGGCGCCATCTGGAGGAGCAGCTGGCGCAGGCGCGCAAGATGGAAACCATCGGCCAGCTCACCGGCGGCATCGCGCATGACTTCAACAATCTCCTCGCATCGGTGCTGAGCGGCCTGTCGCTGATCGAGCGTCGGGCCAAATTGCCGGAAAGCTCGCAGAAGGTGCTGGAGATGACTCGGCATGCCGCGCAGCAGGGCGCCGAACTCATCAATCGCATGCTCGCGTTTTCGCGGCGCCAGCAGCTCACGCCGGCCGCAGTCTCGGTTCCGGCGCTCGCGGAAACCCTCGAGCGGATGCTGGCGCCGGTGCTCGGCGGCCTGATCCGGCTGCGCTGGAAAATCGACCCGGATGTGGGATCGCCGCATGCAGACCGCGGGCAGATCGAGCTCGCCGTGATGAACCTCGTTCTCAACGCCAGGGATGCCATGCCCCAGGGCGGCACAATCACCGTCGGCGCCGAAAATCGTGCCGGCGGCTCCGACACGCCTGAAGTCGAACCAGGCGATTACGTTGTGCTTTACGTCGAGGACACGGGCGTCGGCATTCCGCCGCAGTCCCTTGCCAAAGTCGTCGAGCCATTCTTTACGACCAAGGAGGTCGGCAAAGGTACCGGCCTCGGGCTCAGCACCGCCTATGGTTTCGCCCGACAGTCCGGAGGGACGTTGCGCATCTCCAGCGAGGTCGGGCGAGGAACGAGAGTCGAGCTGTGGTTGCCGCGCTCGCAAGAGGTGGCAGACGTGCCCACACCGTTGCAACCAGTTGCAACGCAGCCGGCATCGAATGTGTCGCCGCGGCAGCGGCCGGAGATTCTGCTGGTCGACGATGCCGCCGATCTTCGCGAACTGACGGCTGCCATCCTCATCGAGCGCGGTTTCTCGGTCAGGACGGCTGCCGGCGGCGCCGAAGCGCTGGCGCTGATGGAACGGGAGCCGGACCGTTTTGATGTCATTGTGACCGATTTCGCCATGCCGCTGGTCTCGGGGCTCGACGTGATTCGCTTCGCCCGCAACCTGCGATCGGGATGGCCGGCGATCATTATCAGCGGCTATGCGGATGCTTCCTCGATCGGGGACCGGCCCGAAGATGTAGCCTTGCTGGGCAAACCGTTCTCGGATGAAGCGCTTGTCGAGGCGATCATGAACTGCCTGAACAATGGCGCCGTATCGGACGCGCGCCGTGGCGTGGTGTGAGGGATATCGTTGCCTCGGAAAAATCATTGAACGGAAATTTGTGTGCGAAACGAGAAGCTTCTCGCTTGAACAAGAATGTTTCACATTCAATGGACTGGACGTCTCTTTCCCAAAGAGGCTATAGAGGCCCCCCGAATTTGATGCGCCTGGCTTTGCCGATCGCGCGAAGGTGGCTTGCCCACAGGGCCGGCCGCTAGCGGCGCGGCCTCATACGATTTCTCTTCGTGCCGTGTCGCAATCTGGCGCTCCCGTTCGTCCTTCGAACGACAATCCGTCCCTGCCATCACGCGGCCCAAGGAAAGCACCATGACTGGAGACAATTTCGCCATTGCCGAACAGCCGGTGGACGCTGCCCCGCCGCCGGATCATACCGCTCGCAACAAAATGGTGATCGGGCTCCTGCTGGTCTCGGCTTTCGTGGTGATCCTGAATGAAACCATCATGATGGTGGCGCTGCCGCACTTGATGGCCAGCCTCGACATCACCGCCAGCACCGCGCAATGGCTGTCGACCGCGTTCATGCTGACCATGGCGGTCGTCATTCCCGTGACCGGCCTGCTGCTGCAGCGGTTCAACACCCGTCCGGTGTTCATCCTCGCGATGTCGCTGTTCAGCGCCGGCACCCTGATCTCGGCGCTGGCCTTGGGATTCCCCATGCTGGTGATCGGACGCATCGTCCAGGCCTCCGGCACCGCCATCATGATGCCGTTGCTGATGACAACGGTGATGCATCTGGTGCCGCCGGAATCGCGTGGCAAGACCATGGGCAATATCTCGATCGTCATCTCGGTGGCGCCGGCCATCGGGCCGACCATCTCCGGCCTGATCCTGTCCGTGCTCGACTGGCGCTGGATGTTCCTGCTGGTGCTGCCAATCGCGCTCGCTGCGCTGGCGCTGGGAGCAAAGCGCATTGTCAACGTCACCACGCCGAGCGATGCGCCGATCGATATCCTTTCCGTGCTTCTGTCCGCAATAGGCTTCGGCAGCTTCGTCTATGGCCTCAGCGAGTTCGGCGCGTCCTCGTTGAATCCCACGCCCGTATCGCCATGGATTCCGTTTGTCGTCGGCGCCGCCGTCATCACTATCTTCGTGCTGCGCCAGTTACGGTTGCAGAAGCAGAACCGGGCGCTGCTCGATCTGCGCACGCTGACCAACAGGACGTTCACCATCGCCGCCGTCATGATGGCCATTCTGATGATGTCGATGTTCGGCATCTTCATTCTGTTGCCCATCTACATGCAGAATGTGCTTGGCCTGACGACATTACAGACCGGTCTGCTGCTTTTGCCGGGTGGACTGATCATGGGCCTTTGCGCCCCCACCGTCGGCGGCCTCTTCGACAAATTCGGCCCGGCGCGGTTGGTCATCCCCGGCGCCATCCTGCTGTGTATCGTGACGTGGGGACTGACTTTGATCCAGCAGGACACGCCATTCTGGATGATCCTGGTTGCGCATCTGGTGCTCAGCGTTGCGCTGGCCCTGATGTTCACGCCGCTGTTCACCGTCAGCCTCGGGGCGCTGCCGCCGAACCTTTATTCGCACGGCAGCGCCATGATCGGCACGACGCAGCAGGTTGCGGGCGCGGCCGGCACCGCGCTGTTCGTGGCCATCATGACCTGGCAGTCGACCCGCCTCGGCATTGCCGGCGCAGATCTGGCGGCGGCGACGACCGGCGGCATCCGGGCTGCGTTTCTCGGCAGCGCCATCATCGCGCTCGGCGCCCTGTTCGCGGCCTTCTTCGTCAGGAAGCCGGAGGGCGGGCAGCCTGAAATGGGGCATGGCCACTAGCGGCAGCTACAGCCACTTCGGAACATCGACACGCGCATAGTTGCGCAATTTGTCGATCAAGGTCGCGGCATCGGCATCCACGCAGATCGAATGGCGATGTGCCGGCGGCAGGAATTTGGTCTCGACCATATGGTCGATGAATCCCAGGAAAGCCGTGAAGAATTCGGCGACGTTCAGCAGGCCGACCGGCTTGTCGATCTCCGACAGTTGGTTCATGCTCCAGACCTCCATGAACTCTTCGACCGTTCCGATTCCTCCGGGCAGGGCGATGAAGGCGTCCGCCATCTCGACCATGCGCTGCTTGCGTCCGCGCAAGGTCGGGCTGATCTCATGGTTTGTCAGGCCGGCGTGGGAATGCCCGCGCCGGTGCAGGCTCTCCGTGATCACGCCGTAGACGCTGCCGCCGCACGCAAGTGCTGTATCGGCGACGATACCCATGAGCCCCTTGGTCGTTCCGCCATAGACCATGGTTATTCCGGCTGTTCCGAGCGCCTTACCAAGCGCCCGTGCGCCATCCGCGAAGGCTTCCGATGCCCCGTAGTTGGATCCGCAGAATACGGCGATGGACTTGATCTGGCGTGTCGTCATTGGCTGGCTTTCGGCGCTGAGAGATTGTGTTGAGGGATATATCGATCGGGCAGTGCCTGTCGACTATTCCGTACCGCGGGGCTTTTGCGTTGTCATCTGCGCGAAAGCTTCTCGAAACGCTTGATCAGCCGTTCGCGCTTGAGGCGGGATAGGCGCTGAATCCAGAAAATTCCGTTCAACTGGTCGATTTCGTGCAGATGGCAGGCCGCGCGCAAGCCATCTGCTTCCTCGATATGAAAATTGCCGGCAAGATCCTGATAGGTGATGCGGACTCGGGCGTGGCGCTGCACATCCTCGCTCATGCCTGGCATCGAGACGCTGCCTTCCCTGTGCTCGGTCATCTGCGGGGACGCCCAGTCGATCTGCGGATTGGCGTAAACGCGTCCTCCTTCGGCGGGGTCAAGTTCAAGGACGACCAGCCGCAGCGAAACGCCGACGTGTGGTGCAGTGATGCCGATGCCGGGCGCAGCGTGCATGGTCTCGAGAAGGTCGTCCGCGAGGTTGCGCAGCAAATCGTCGAAGGCGGTGACGGCCGCAGCCGGTTGCGACAGGCGAGGGTCGGGATAACGGACGATCTGGCGAATAGGCATGATGACCGCAAATTGTACTCGTGAGCCAAAACAGGCAAGATCGCCGCTACGGCTTTCAAGGGGGGCGAAGGACTGAATGTCGCCTGATGACTACAATCTCAAACAGGAGGTGGAAAGCCTGCGAGCCGAAAACGCGGCACTTCGGCGAATGAGGGCCAGGGCGCCGAGACGGCGACACCGGGGTCGCGTGATTCTCAGCTGCCTGATGCTGGCCGCCTTCGTCGCTGTTGCCGTCTTCTCATCCCTGAACAAGCGCTCGATCATCGAAAATGCCTTCGATCAAATTGGTCGCGCATTCCAATGATTGCCCCTCCCGCCGCACTGGAAAATCCATCCGCCGTCACCCTTCGAACACCCGCTCCAGCACGGCCTCGACGTCGATTCCTGTCGGCTCGATCGCCCCGAAGACGCGGCCCGCGTGCGGATCTCCAAGCCTGGTTGCGATGAAGGCGTCGGCGATCGGGTTGGGAGCGTGGGCGTTGAGGAGGGCTGCCTGGCAGAGGAGGGTGAGCTGTTGGGCGATGCCGCGGCTGCCGGCTTCGAGGTTGGCGCCGCCGGCGAGACGCGCCGCGAGATTGGCGAACTCGCGGGTAAGTAGCGCATTGCCGTTGGAGATATCCGCGAGATGCGTCAGCAGCGCCCTCATATGGTCGGTGTCGCGCGCGAGCGCGCGCAATACGTCGAGGCACATGACATTGCCGGATCCCTCCCAGATGGAATTGACCGGGGCTTCGCGGAAGAGGCGCGCCATGATGCTTTCCTCGACATAGCCGTTGCCGCCGAACACCTCCATCGCCTCGCCGGTCAGTTCGACGGCGCGCTTGCACACCCAGAATTTTGCCGCCGGCGTGACGATGCGCTTCCAGGCGGCGTCGAGCGCGCTGCCTTCCCCTTCCGCCTGTTCGAAAGCCTGCGCCAGCCGCATGCTCAGCGCCAGCGCCGCCTCGCTCTCGAGGGCGAGGTCGGCAAGCACCGTGCGCATCAGCGGCTGCTCGATCAGCTTGCGGCCGAAGGCAGAGCGATTTTTTGCATAGTGGCATGCCTGCACCGCCGCCTGTCGCATGATGGCGGCGCTGCCGATCACGCAGTTGAGGCGCGTATAGGTCGCCATTTCGATGATGGTGGGGATGCCGCGACCTTCCTCGCCGAGCAGGATGCCGCTGGCGTCCTGGAATTCGACCTCGCTGCTGGAATTGCTGCGGTTGCCGACCTTGTCCTTGAGCCGCTGGACGAGGATGGCGTTGCGCGTGCCGTCATCGCGAAAGCGCGGCACGAAGAAACAGGCGAGGCTGTCGGTGTCGCTCGTGCGGGCGACGACGAGATGAGCGTCCGACATCGGCGCCGAGTAGAACCATTTGTGGCCGCGCAGCAGGTATTCGCGGCCGCGCCCACCTAAGCCCACGGGTGTGGCCGTGGTGCGGTTGGCGCGCACGTCGGAGCCGCCCTGTTTCTCGGTCATGCCCATGCCGATGAAGATCGAAGCCTTGCGGTCGATCGGCGCATCGGTGGCGTCATAGCTGTTGCTATAGAGCTTGTCGCGCAGGCGCACCCACAGCGCCTCTTCCTTCTGCAGGACAGGAATGCTCGCCTGCGTCATCGTCGCCGGGCAGAGCGTGCCGAGTTCGACCTGGGCATGCAGGTAGAAGCCGGCGGCCCATGCCGACCAGCGACCGGGCCGCTGCTCGCGGAAGGGCTGCGAGACGAAGCCCTGTTCGCGGTACATGCCAAGCAGCGCATGCCAGCTCGGATGGAATTCCACCGTGTCGATGCGGCGGCCACGCGGATCGAACGTGTGCAATTCGGGTGGACGCCGGTTGGCGGTCTCGGCGAGGCGATAGCTGGCCTCGGTGCCGATGCGGGCGGCATAGTCCTGTAGTTGCGGTACTGCCCAATCGGCGCCGGCGCGGGCGACGGCGTCGCGCAGCGCCGGGTCGGTGGCGAAGAGATTGTAATCGGCGAGGTCGGCAACCTGGTTTTCGACCTCGTGCGTTTGCCAGGTCTCGTTTGCCAGCAAAGTCATGACAAGCCTCCATCGTGCCTGACGTCAGGCTAGCACATCCCCGGACGGTCTAGTTCGGGATATATTTGCGCGCCGGCCAGACCAGCGGGACAGACAGAATGGAACTCAGGACGACCACAGCTCCCACCTCTCCGGCGCGCTTCAATCGGCAATGCGATTGCGGGTTGTGCGTCCAGGATCATTTACGCCTGGGCCGGCGAATGGCGCGCACCTTGCCGCTGTTGCCACCGCCGCAGAACAGTTGATCGCCGCCGTCGGACTCAAGCCCCGACACGCCCATACCGGGCGGCATCTCCAATCGCTCGAGGACTTCTCCGGTTTGAGGATCGATGCGCCGGACGTCGCTCTCCTCGCCGTCCCAGGTGCCGTGCCAGAGCTCACCGTCGACCCAGGTGACGCCGGTGACGGAGCGCTTGGATTCGATGGTGCGAAGAATAGCACCCGTGTCGGGGTCGATCTGGTGGATCGTCTTGCCGCGATACTGTCCGACCCAGAGCGTGCCTTCGGCCCAGGCGAGTCCTGAGTCGCCGCCGCCGCCGGGCGCCGGGATCGTCGCCAGCACCTTGCCGGTTTTCGGGTCCACTTTCTGGATGCGATCCTCGGCAATCTGAAACAGGTGCTGACCGTCGAAGGCGGTTCCCGCATGCGCGGCGACATCGATTGAGCGGAGCACATTGCCGCTTTCGGGATCCAGCGCGTTGATCTTGCCTCCGGCCGCAAACCAGACGTTGCTGCCGTCAAACGTAAGGCCATGCACATGGTCGACATCGGGAAAGGGGCCGTATTCGCGGATGATTTCGGCTGCTGCTTGTTTCATGGCCTTGTCCTCGTTGCTCGTGTTTGACTGCGTGCAGCCTAGTCGCTTGGAAGCGGGCCAGGGAGTAACAAGATTGTCGGAAAGCCGGGCACGGACGGTGTCGTCCAGCGGCGCGCCGGCCCACGGCCGAACGACTGCACCTTGCGTGCCGCTGCAAGCGCATCGAGCGCCCGCTGCACCGTGCGCGGGCTCGCTCCAAGCGCAATCGCCAGCGCCGAACTCGACCATGCCTCGCCATCGGCGAGGAAGGCGAGCACCTGGCCGTGCTGCTCTTCGACCGGCGGCGTCAGCACCACGACCTCGCGGCTGCTGTTCGGCATCAGCGCAAAGCCTCGCTCTGTCGCACTGATGTCCGCCAGTGTCTTGAGTTCGGCGCGCAGCCGCCCGATTTCGACGCGCAACCTTGCGCGATGGGATTCGTCGGCGTGCTTGCCGCGGAAGGCGCCGGCGATAAGCGCGTTTCTCGATACGTCGGCGGGCCAGGCTTCGGCCAATGTGCGCGCCAGGGCGAACAGGACCGGGCGCGTTGCAAGCGGGATCACCGTGTCCGCGTCGCGTACGACATTGCGGCAGGAGTCGACGATGAGAGCCCCGGACGCCGGCAGCCTTTCAACGTCCTCGAGCAGCAGCAGCCGCTCTTCGCCATGCGCGATCAGCCGCGCTGCCGGCGTATCGATGACGAGTGAGGCGTTGTCCACCTCCGCCATCAGCGCAGGGATGCCGGCCTCGCGCGCTGCGCGCCCGGCGCGTGCAAGCGCGGCACGCGCAACCTTCGTCTGCAGGCGGCGGATGGCGATGCCCGCAACGGCCAGTTCATGGGCGACCCGCGACGCCGGCGGCAGCGGGGCAGGGTCGAGCCCGGCGAGCATGCGTTCGGCCTCGTCGAGACGGCCGATCAACAGCAGGCGGCGGACTTCGAGATGGCGCGCATGCGCGGCATTGATGCGGTCGCCCTGCGTTTCGAGGATCGCCCGTGCGGCGGCGAGCGCCTTTGCCGGCCAGCCGAGATCACGGGAAACGAGCGCGATCTCGGCTTCGGCAACGACGCAGCGCGCCCGCGCCACGGCTTCCCTCGGACCGAAGGCGCGCGCCGCGCGGCGCAGCAGAACCTTGGCGCGAACGAGATCGCCGAGCTGCGCCATGGCGATGCCGCGCAAGGCCAGCGCCGGTGCGTCGTCGCGTAGCGCAACCCGCTTCAACGCGCCGAGCAGGTCGCCTGCCGCGAGCGCCCGCGCCGCGGCGGTGATCAGCGAGTCCATGGCAATCCCGTGCGGAATCCCGTCACACTTGTCACTCCCATCCCTTCGGCGTCCGGCGTTAGGTCTACCCCGTCACGCACCAAACCGAAAACATTGGACGAGAGCAATGACGCAGAACACGACTTTGAACACAACGCTCGCCGCGAATACCCCATCGATCGTTTCGCCGAAGGAATGGGAGGCCGCGCACGCCGATATGCTCGGCAAGGAGAAAGCTTTCACCCGCGTACGCGACGTGCTGGCCGCCGAGCGCCGCCGCATGCCGTGGATGGCGGTGGAAAAGGCCTATGCTTTTGAAGGGCCTGACGGAAAGGCCAGTCTGCTCGATTTGTTCGAAGGGCGGCGCCAACTGATTGTCTACCGTGCCTTTTTCGAGCCGGGCGTCTTCGGCTGGCCCGATCATGCCTGCCGCGGCTGTTCGCTGGGGGCAGATCAGGTCGGCCATCTCGCCCATCTGAACGCCCGCGACACCACGCTCGCCTATGCTTCGCGCGCCCCGCAAGCGGATATCGCACGGCTGAAGACGCGGATGGGGTGGGAGATGCCCTGGTACACGATCACCGACAGCTTCGACGCGGACTTCGGCGTCGACGAGTGGCACGGCCATAACGTGTTCTTCCGCGACGGTAGCCAAGTGTTCCGCACCTACTTCATCAACGGCCGCGGCGACGAGGCGATGGGGACCACCTGGAGCTACCTCGATGCGACGCCGCTCGGCCGCCAGGAGATCTGGGAGGAGTCACCCAGGGGCTATCCGCAGTCCGCGCCCTACAAGTGGTGGAACTGGCACGACAGTTACGTCGCCGACGCCGCGCCCAATCAAAAATGGGTCGAGGTGTCGGACGCCGGCGAAGCGGCGTTCCGCAGAAGCAAAGACTAGGAGGCAGACATGCGGGAGACCGAATGGCTTTCGCTGGCGGCGGCGCCGACCTTCGCGGCGATGGCGCTGCTGACAAATAGTCTGGGCGGCGCGCCGGAGATGCTTTGCACGACCGGTGGTACCTGGCTGACCGGAATGGTGCCGATGTACCTGCTGATGAGCGCCTTCCATTCGGCGCCCTGGCTGAAGCTGATGTTCAGGGAGCGGACGCGTTGATCGCATCTCGCAGTCCTGACTTCAAAGATTCATCAATGGAGCAAACCATGACAACACATCCTACAGGAACCCGCGCGGAATGGCGGGCGGCGCGTCTCGAACTGCTGAAGGAAGAGAAGGAGTTGACCCGTCGCAGCGATGCGCTGGCACAGCGGCGGCAGCAATTGCCCTGGGTCAGGGTCGACAAGGACTATCGTTTCGAGACCGAGGCGGGCAACGTTTCGCTGGCGGATCTCTTCAGCGGGCGCTCGCAGCTTCTCATCTATCACTTCATGTTCGGGCCGGACTACAAGGCGGGATGTCCATCGTGTTCGGCGATCGCCGACGGGTTCAACGGTTCCGTCGTTCATCTTGCCAATCACGACGTTACACTCATGGCGGTGTCACGCGCGCCGCTGACGAAACTGCAGGCGTTCAAGCAGCGGATGGGATGGACGTTTCCCTGGGCGTCGTCATCCGACGGCAGCTTCAATTTCGACTTCAACGTCTCGATGACCGAAGAGCAGCAGCGCACGGGCGGCATCGAATATAATTACACTCCGCCCCGTCCGGCGCCGAAAGCCACAGGCGGCAGCGAGATGGCCAACGCCTTCGCGTCTATGGCCGGCACAGATCTGCCGACCTTTGCGCGCGAGAGACCAGGGATAAGCGCATTCGTGATCGAGGATGGCGTGGTCTACCACACCTATTCCGCCTATGCGCGCGGGGTCGACGGCCTCTGGGGCATGTTCCAATGGCTCGACCGGGCGCCGCGAGGACGCAATGAGAGCGGGGCGTGGTGGCGCCATCACGACAGATACGAGCAGGTGCAATCATGAGCCGTGTCTATGCCGGCGGATGCGCATGCGGCGCGATCCGTTATGAAATCTCGGCCGAGCCGATCCTGATGAGCGATTGCCAGTGCCGTGATTGTCAGCACAAGAGCGGCACCGGGCATGGCTCCTACGTGACCTTTTCGGGCAGGGATCATGTGAAGCTCGCCGGTGAGGCGAAACACTGGGACATGGTCGGAGACAGTGGCAATGTGAAGACGCGCGCTTTCTGCCCGACCTGCGGATCGCCGGTCTATCTGACGTTCAGCGCCATGCCGGAGTTGTTCGTCGTGCATGCCGCGAGCCTGGATGATCCCAGCCACTACAAGCCGCAATTCACGACATACGGCGTGAGCGGCTACGCATGGGATCAGCTCGATCCGGCTTTGCCGAAATTCGACAGAATGCCGCCGATGTAGCGCAACAAATTAGCATTGACTAATAAATTAGTGAATGCTAATTGATTATCATGAACCAGATCGCCACCGTCGACGCTGTTATGCGCACCCTTGCCGACCCGACCCGCCGATCCCTGTTCGAGCGGGTCGTCAACGCTGAAGAAATGACGGTGGCGGAATTGACGCGGGGAAGCGGGGTGACGCAGGGCGCCATTTCGCAGCACCTCAAGTCGCTGAAGCAGGCCGGCCTGGTCGCCGACCGGGCCGAGGGCCGCAACGTCTTTTATCGCGCCGAGCCGCAGGGGCTTGCACCGCTCGTGGACTGGATGAGCCACTACGGCGTCTTCTGGCGCGAGCGCTTCGCCAATCTCAAAACCTTGTTGAAGGAGATCGATCCATGAACGACGCCGCTTTGAAACCGGACATTCGAGACATCGTGGTCGACGAGGTGCTACCGCATGCGCCGGAGACGATATGGAAAGTGCTGACCAACGGAGAGCTGATCGGCCGCTGGCTCATGGCGCCGACAGGCTTCGAGCCCGTGGTGGGCAAGCAGTTCACCTTTCAGACGAAGGCCGCCGGCGAATGGGATGGAACGATCCACTGCCAGGTGATCGAGGCGGTGCCGAACGAACGTCTGGCCTACGCCTGGAAAGGCGGGCATGAAACCAACGTCGGCTACGGCTCTCGGCTGGATACTGTCGTCACCTGGACGCTGGCACGGGTTGCAACCGGTACGCGCCTTCGTCTCGTGCATTCCGGCTTCGTCATGCCGCGGAATGAGGGCGCACTGAAGATCATGGGCGAGGGCTGGAAGAAGGTTGTCCAGACCGTCGGCAGCATCGCCGGCGAGCAGGAGGACTGATCCGCCGCCGCCGGGGTAATGTGCGCGCCGTCTTCGCCGCTGCGGGATTATGCAAGACTTTCCGCAGTCTGGGTCCGCCACCGGCCGATTTCAGCGAGCTCGGCGTCAGGCCGCGTCACCAGGATTTCGCGCTGCCCCTGATAGATGTGGCCGCTGTCGCCATCCATGGAGATCCAGTCGCCGCCCGAAATGGTCGTGCCTGAAAATTGCGCGCGATCGGCGGCGATGTCGATCGTCATGCCGTTGCATCCGACGATGCAGGGCTTCCCCAACTGGCGCGCCACCAGCGCGGCATGAGCGGTGCGGGCGCCGACGGCGGTCACGATTCCCGCTGCGACTGCAAAGCCGGCGACGTCCGCGGTGCTCGTATCCGGGCGCATCAGGATCACCGGCTCGCCTGACGCGGCGAGGCGCTGGGCGCTTTCGCTGTCGAATGCGGCGCGTCCGACCGCGATGCCGCCGGAAGCGCCGATGCCGCTCATGAGCGGATCTTCGGTCGCGGCCAGCCTGGTCTCGGTGAGGGCGTCGAGATCGATGCCATCGATCCGCTGCAGCGCTTCATCAGGCGTGATGAGGTTTTCGTGCACGAAGTCGAGGGCGATCCGCAGTGCTGCGCGCGGCGTCCGCTTGGCAGACCGGGTCTGCAGGATCCAGAGTTTTGCGTCTTCGATGGTAAACTCGATATCCTGCACATCGCCGAATTCCCGCTCGAGCCGCTTGAGAACATCGCCGAGTTCGGCAGCGATGGCGGGCAGCGAGCGGGCGATCGTGTCTTCGGTGTCCGGCGTTCGCCGCCCCGAGACGACATCCTCGCCCTGGGCATCGAGTACGACGTCGATCATGGGACGCGCCTGGCCGGTGGAGGGATCGCGCGAGAACGCGACGCCGGCGCCGGAGGTCAGTCCGCCATTGCCGAAGACCATGGCCTGCACCGTGACTGCCGTGCCGCGGAGATCGTCGAGCTTCTGCAGGCGACGATAGGTCTGCGCGCGCTCGCTCATCCAGGATCGGTAGACGGCCCTGGCCGCACCGTCGAGCTGGGCCGTTGCGTCATCGAGCCAGCCGTCGTCCAGGTCTTCGATCAGCGCTTGTTCGCCGGCGGCAAGACGTTCAAGCGCCTCGCTGTCGAGATCGCGAAGGCCGGCCGCATTTTCGCTCGCCGTCAGGGCGGCGAGGCAGGCGGCAAACGGCGCCGGATCGAAATTCAGCACCGTTTCCGTATAGCTCTCGAGAAAACGCCGCCGGCAGTCCCATGCGAGGCGGGGGCGGCCGGTGGTCCGGATCAGACCATGCACGGCATCCGATGTGCAGCCGACATCGAGTACCGTGTCGAGCATGCCCGGCATCGATCGCGCCGCGCCCGAGCGGACCGACACCAGCAGCGGATTGCGGCGATCGCCGAAGAGCTTTCCGGTGGCGCGTTCCAGAAACTCCATGCCTTCCTTGAGGCCGTCGCGCAGGCGGCGTTCCGCCTGCGCATCCTTGTCGATGATGGCGGCGCAAAGTTCGATCGGAAGCACGAAGGCCGGCGGCACCGGCAGGCCGAGGGCTGCCATGCGTGTCAGATTGGCGGCCTTGGCGCCGATCGCTTCGGCCGGATGCGGCTTGGTCGCTCCATCGCCGATACGCACGATATGCATCACTGGTCCTTTCAGGCTGACAGGTCGGTCATGACATGGCGACGCAGCAGATGGCCGAAACTGGCCATCCTGTCGGTCGAGCGCTCGATGGCGCGGGTGAGTTCGAGGATCGAGAGCGAGGTCGCCACGTCAAAGCCGCCGGCGAACACTTGCGCGGTGACGTTGCGTTCGCACGCATCCGCGGCGTGTTCGGCGTCGATGAGCCGAATGACGGCGGCCAGCGCATCCTCGGCATCGGCGCGGCGTCCCTCCGGAACGTCGGCTGCGGCGGCCAGGCCCGAGGCTGCTGCTTCGGCTCCGGATTCGGCGATCCTGCACAATTCGGCCAGCGCGATCAGCAGCGCCGGATTGATGCCGGCCGGCGCCAGCGACACGATGAAGGCGGCCTGTTCCAGTTCATCGATGGTTTCCTCGACACGGTCCATCAACTGTTCGATGACCGGGCGCGCATTGAGGCGCTTCACCTCCTTGCGGCCTTCAATCGCTATTCGATCCGCCTTCTGTTCGATGCGGCCTGCATAGGCCGCGAGAAGCTTGCCGTCGGCGGGGCGGCCCGCCTGCAGGGCGGCGATATGATGGGCGAGGGCGGCGGCGATGTCATGCGCCAGTCCCGCCTGGCGCACGACGATCGCCAGCAGCGTGCTGTCGACACCTTCCAGGCGCCGGACCAGATCGGCTTCGATTTGATCCCGCACCAGCCGGACGGAGCGGCCCGCGACCAGTGCCTCGGTCGAAACGCGCAGTGTCGTCTTGATGAAGTCGACGGCTGCGTTGCGTCCCAGCGCCTGATCCAGACGCTCGCCGAAACCGATCCGCGTCGGCGCTGCATTCCGCACCGCGGCACTGATCAATTCGTCACCGCCCAGTTGAATGAACGCCCTGTGCCCAACCCGGTGCCGCGCCGCCCAGCCGAGAATGCCGGCCGCATCGTTCTTGGCGACCCAGTTGCGCAGCAGCTTGCGGGCCTTGTTCCAGTCGATCAGGAAGACCAGCGCCGCGCCGACGGCGGTGAGGAACGCATCGCGGTCCCTGGCCGTTGCCGCTTCATAATGGCCGGTGACGAGATAGAAGTTTCCGTCGTCGCCGAGGCCATCGGCCGCCTGACGGTCGAGGCCGCTCCATTTGGCGGAAAACTCCTCGAACAGGCCGACAAAGAATTTGGTGCGCGCCCGATGCACATCGGTGTAGGTGACGGTGACCGCATTGTACTGGATGCTGATCACCAGCACATGGGCATCGGTGGTTCCGATATCGTTCTGGATCAGCAGGCGGTCGCCCGATCGCGTCGCCATCGTATCAAGACCCGGATGGTCGAACTTCAGGGCTCGGGTCTGCTCAAGCCCCCGCATGAAACTTTCGACAGGCTGGCGATCGTCGGGGCGCAGGCCGAAGACGCGGGCGCCGGCCACGATCTCTTCGGCGCAGCCGGCGGCCAGGCGGTTGAGCGCCTTGTGCAGATCCATCACGAGGCGATGCAGGCTGTCGACGTCGTTGTCTGCCACGCCGGTCAGCCTGGCGACCCGCGCTGTTTCGATTTCATTCGAGGCCTCCAGCGCGCCACTCGTCTGCATTGCCGCGAGGCGCGCGGACATGGCTTCGCCGGCCGGCGGCTCGCCGGTTTTCACCGCGCGGATCATCGTCGTCACATCGTCGAGAATGTCCTTCATCAATCTGGCGAGATTGGGCGCGGCGATCCGCCCTTCGCCGACGCTGTGCGCGCCGGCAATCAGCGCTGCGATGGCTGCCGGCGCAATTCCGGCAGCGCGACATTCGGCCTGCAAATCCGGCGCGGGATGGTCCGGCTGGCTGGCGTGATGAACGGCTGCCTGGAGTGCGCTCATCCGCACCTTGATGCAGTCGTTGGCGGCAAGCGCTTCCGCGACGAGGGACGGTAACAGGATATCAGCCTGACCGAGCTGTTCGACAATTTGAGACTTCATGGCTCACCGACTGGAGTTCGATGCGCCTATATTTCGTGCCTTCGTGACGGTGTCATTGCGCCAGATCATTCATGAAAATGTCATATAGCGCCGGGGGAAAAGGCCTGCGTCAGAAGGCCAGTTGTCCGCCATCGACGGGAATGACGACGCCGGAAACGCCGGAGGCCCGTTCCGAACACAGAAAGCAGATGACCTCGGCGACTTCCTGTGGCGTGACGAGCCGTCCGAACGGCGTAAAGCCCTGAACTGCCTGGTTGCCGCCTTGCCGCGCTCGCAGCATGGAGCCTTCGCCGGCCATCGGCTGCGAGACGAAACCGGGTGCGACGCAATTGACGCGCACCTCGCGCGGCGCAAGCGCCACCGCGAAGTTGCGCGTCAAGGCCTCGACGCCGGCCTTGCTGGCGACATAGGCCGACGATCCCTTGGCGCGGCCCATCATGGCGGTGACGCTGCTGAGCATGACGATGGCGCCATGATCGGCGATACGCGAGACCGCAGCGTCGCACATCCTGGCGACGCCCTTGAGATTGATGTCGAGCACAGACTGAAAACGCTCCTCGTCATAGCTGCCGACAGTGGTCTCCAGCAGAATGCCATGGGCATTGACGAGCGCCTGTACGGTGCCCAGCGAGGCGGCGAGATCGAGGACAGCGTTGATGCTCGCAATCGAGGTGACATCGAGTTTTGCGAAGTGCAGGTTTTTCGGCAGATCGGCCGGCTCGGCGAGATCGGCGGCGACCACCGTCCAGCCCTGGGCCAGCAGGCAGGTGCAGACAGCCCCACCGATCGAACCGGTTCCGCCCGTGACAATGGCAACTTTGGTCATGATGGCCTCTCTAGATTTAGCGTAGGCGTCTGTGGGCCGTTTCGCGGATGGTCAGCAAGGTTACGCCGGTAAACAGGGCGGCGGCGACCACATAATAGGCCGGGGCCACGGGCGAACCTGTCTTCTCGATGAGAATGGTCGAGATGAAGGGCGCGAAGCCGCCGAACACCGTGACCGCGATGGCCGAAGAGATGCCGACCAGGGTGGCGCGCTGATGGGTCGAAAACAATTCCGCGATCGCCGCCGGACCGACGCCGGCGATCATCGCCGTCAAAACCGACAGCACCATCTGGATCAACAGGATGGTGCCGAACCCGGGCTGCCCGACAATGAGCCCGTAGAGCGGGATGGGGAGCACGATGAAGCCGATTGTGCTGAGCCCCATCATGATGCGCCGGCCGGCCCTGTCCGAAATGGCGCCGGCCACGGGGATGAGCAGCACGGCGAGCATGGTGGAGATGGCTGTCGACCACAGCGCTTCCTTCGGCGTCAGGCCGCCGTAGCGCTGCGTATACGTGTTCATGTAGACCATCGCCGCGAAGGCGGTGACCGTCCACAAGGTGACGATGCCGACCGATTGAAACACCGACATGAGAGTCGAGGTTTGAGCCACATCTGCATCCTGCTCTTTTTCTGACGGCGGATGTTGAAACCGCGGCGTCTCTTCCACATTGCGCCGCATGTAGAGCGCGACGAAGGCGAGCAGGCCGCCGGCAAGGAATGGCACGCGCCAACCCCAGTCATCCATCTGCTGCGTTGTCAGCGAGGTCGACAGTATCGCCACGACGGCCGAGCCGAAGAGCAGGCCGCCATATGTCCCGACCTGGTGGAAGCTGGCGAAGAAACCTCGCCGCGATTCCGGCGCCCATTCGATGAGGAAGGCTGCGGCGCCGCCGAACTCCGCGCCTGCCGAGAGGCCTTGCAACAGGCGGGCGAACACGATGATGATCGGTGCTGCAATACCGATGGTCTGAAACGTCGGCGAGACACCGATCAGCACCGATGCACCGGCCATCAGAAACATCGCCAGCAGCAGGACAAATTTGCGGCCCCTGACGTCGGCAAGCCGGCCGAAGATGACCGCACCCAGCGGACGCGCGAAGAAGCCGACGCCGAATGCCGCGAACGTTGCCAGCAGGGCTGCGCTTTCGTTCTGGGACGGAAAAAAGTGTCTGGCGAGAATTGCGACGACAAAGCCATACACGGTGAAATCATACCATTCGAGGATATTCCCGAGACTGGCGATGACGACGGAGCGCCGGGCTTTCGACGCCCCGGGCACGGAATAATCCGCCGTCATCGTCTGATTTTGAACGGTCATTCTGATTCCCCCCTCCGGGTCTCTTATTCGGGGGAGATTGCAGGCCTTCGTTTCAACACTCAAATTAATATTGATAATAGGTATTATTGATTTAATGAATTAAAGTGCCATTTTCCTGGGCTTTTGCCGGAGCGGTGCCATGATCAATCCGAATACGTTCGACCTGAACCTTCTGCGCATCTTTGAGGCACTGATGAAAGACGGGAGCGTCTCTGTCGCCGCCGATCGCCTCGGCCTGTCGCAACCGGCGGTCAGCAATGCGCTCAACAGGTTTCGCGAACTGCTGGGCGATCCGCTTTTCGTGCGGACGCGCAACGGCATGGAGCCGACGGCGCTTGCGTTGAACCTGCGCGATCCTTTCCAGCACAGCCTCGCGACCATCCGCGCGGCGCTGCGCCAGAGCCTGGCATTCGAGCCTGCCGTGTCGGACCGGACCTTCACCCTCATTATGGTCGATGTCGGGGAGATCACCTTTCTGCCGCATCTGATGGCGACGATTTCCGCGGCGGCGCCCTCGATAAGCCTGCGTGTCCTGGAACTGGGGCGCGAGGACTACGAAGACTATCTCGAAAGCGGATCGGCGGATATGGCGATCGGCCGCGTCACCCTGCGCGACAGTTTCCGCTCGCAACAACTGATCACCAGTCCCTATGTGGTGATCCTCGACAGCAATCATCCGAGCATAGACATCGCGCCCGATCGCACGCGGTCAATCACTTACGAAGCCTATCTTGCAGCCCGCCACATAGCGGTTCTTCCGCGTGGCGCAACGGGCAATCCTGTCGACAGAGCGCTGACGCGCGATGCGAAGGAGCGGCAGGTGGCGCTCTCCATCCCTCACACCATGGTTCTGTCGGCCATTCTGCCCGGCACGGGGATGATCGCCACCGTGCCGGAAACATGCGTGCGCGCTCTTTGCAGCGATGGCCGTCTGTGCAGCGTGACGCTGCCGTTCGACGCCGAGCCGAGCCATGTGTTGTTGTGGTGGCACAAGCGGCACGAAGAGGATGCAGGCCATCGCTGGCTGCGCACGCTGATCGCAAGTACGCCGCACTAATGTCCGGCTGAAAACCATGCGATGCCGGGCGAAGCATCGCCGGATCATCGATTGGGATATCCGGAGCTCTTATTTCAGACTATCGAACCAGGTCTTCCATTGCGGAATGGCCGTCGCGTAGGTGCCGCGGTGGCTGGTCTGGCCGGTGGAGATCGCCTCGATCTTGGTGTTTCCGCTGCCGATGGCGCGCTGGTAGGTCATGACGATCTGTCCAAGGCCGGTGCTGATGGCTTCGTCCGCTTCGCCGTAATAGTTGCGCACCGGGCTCCTGATGATCCAGCGATAGGCATTTGCTTTCTCAAGCACGAGCCGGCCGTAGGCCGAGGCGGCGAAGAACTGCGGATCGAAATATTCGGTACGGACGAGTTTGCGCAGATCCGTTGGAATCTGCGCGGCGTCGAACGGCTGCTTCTCGTAAGCTTTGCGGGAGACGTCGTAATAGGCGTCGTTGAGCAGCGAGCGGGCCAGCCCGGGCACGCCGTAATAATTTTCGAAGGCAAAGGACGAGAGAATGAACAGAGTGGGAACCCAGTCCGCATCGTTCTTGCGGGGGAAGTCGAGAAAGCCGCTTAGCGCGACAAACACATCGGCCGGTGCGCTGGCGGTCGCCGCGGCGGCGACAGGCACGCCCGCGCTCTCCAGCTTCTCGAGAAAGGCCATGGTAACGAAGCCGCCTTGCGACCAGCCGCCGATGAACAGCTTCGGCGCCGTGAGTTTCATCTGGTCGAGAACGGCGCGACTGGCCATCACCATGTCGTAGGTCGCCTGCTGGTGGCTGCCCTTGACCATGTAGCCTTCCGGTTCCTTCGACTGGCCCATGCCGAAATAATCGGCGCCGATGACGACATAGCCCTGGCCGGCGAACTGGGCGAGCGCCAGTTGCGTCTCGGGGGACTGATCGGGGAAGGAGGGAACCTGCTCTTTCCCGTACACGGTGCCGTGCTGGTAGGAGAACATGGGAAAGCTGGTATCGCTTGTGTCGGGAATGGCGAGCAGGCCGGTGGCAATCGTCGGCTTGTTGCCCATCTCCGGGATGACGGATGCATAAGTGACGCGGTAGAGCCGCACCGCATTGCGCGCCGGCGTATAGGTGACCGTCACGCCAAAGAATTTCGGCGTGTCGGTTTTGAGAATCTGATTGAGCTTGTCCGCATCCCAGCGGCCGATGAGTTCGTAGCTGACGCCTGAAGTGACCTGCACCTGGTCTGCACGAGCCAACTGGCTCGATGCCGCGACGCCGAGAAAGAGTGCGATGGTTGCAAGAGTTTTGACCAAGCGTGGCACCGGCTGCTCCTGACGACTCAATGGCGATATGTGCTCAGGCCGGATACGATGCGGGGCAGGCGAGGGTCAATCGACACATTGTCGACATGGTTCATTTTCGATTGCGCGCGGCACAGGCGCCGGCCTGGCTTTCACAGCATCGGCAGGCCGCGGGGTTTGGCGCCCCTGGGAAATGCCTCGTCGATGCGTTTCACTGCATCGTCGCTGAGGTCAAGGTCGCCGGCGCCGGCATTCTGCGCGGCGTGCGCCGCGCTCGATGCCTTGGGGATGACGAAGCTGCGGCGGGCGAGCCATGCCAAGGCGACCTGACGGGCTGTCGCGTCATGGGCTGTCGCGATCTCGGCGAGCAGCCGTCCGCCCGGCGTGTTCGCGGCGGGAAACGCACCCGGACCGAAGGGCGTGTAGGCGACCACGGCGACGCCGTTGTGCTCGCACCAAGGCAGGACGGCATGCTCGATGCTGCGCTCGCGCAGATGGTAGAGCACCTGGTTGCAGGCGATCCTGCCGGGTCCGGCGATCGCCAGCGCTTCGTCGAGGTCGGCCACGTCGAAATTGCTGACGCCCCAGGAACGTATTCTGCCGGCGCGCACGAGGTCTTCGAAGCCTTCGATGGTCGCCGCCAGTGGATGGCGGCCGCGCCAATGCAGCAGATAGCAATCGAGGTAATCGGTTCCCAGCCGCGCGAGCGAACGTTCGCAGGCGGCGATGACGCCTGTGCGAGAGGCATTCTGCGGCAGCACTTTCGAAACCAGGAAAAGCGCGTCGCGCCGCTGGCCTTTCATCGCATCGGCAATGACGAGTTCGGCATCGCCGTACATCTCGGCGGTGTCGATGTGCGTCATCCCATCGTCGATGCCGCGGCGCAGCGCCGCAACAGCGGCGGCCCGATTGCTCTCGTCAATTTTCCAGGTTCCCTGGCCGATGATCGAGACATCGTGCAAACCGCTTCCGAACCGACGCTGCTGCATCCTAACGTTCCTTCATTTCGGCGAGCACTGCATCTCAATCAAGGACCGCCATCCTTCGCGGACACTCGGAAATTTCGGCGTCCAGCCGGTTGCTTCCTTCAGCTTGCGGTTGGAGAGGCGAAGCGAGCGTGCCATCGTCGGCCCGACCGTCCCCAGCAGCGGTGCGGTCCAGCCCGGCAGGAATCGGGGCTGACCGACGCCGAGCGCTGCGGCCAGCGAGCCGAAATAAACCGCGCGCCTGACCGGCTCGTCGTCTCCCACATTATAGGCGCCGGCCGGAGCCTTCAAGGCGGCGACAACGGCCGCGGCAGCGTCATCATGCGAGACCGATGAAATGAACCGCTTAGAACCGCCGGGCAATAGTGCCCAGCCCCTGCGAAGACCGTCGATATAGGCATGCACCTGCATCGCATCCGGGCCGTAGAAGGCCGCGAAGCGCAGGATCACGCCTGTCCGGTCGCCAGTGGAAAATGTTGCGACCGACCGTTCGGCATCGAGCAAAGTCGCATTGTAGCCGGCAGGCGCCAGCGGCGTTTGTTCGCCGATCCAGCGGTCGGCCTGATCGGGATAAGCGGGTGCGAACGATTCCTGGATGAAGGTGGTGACACCGCCATTGCGCGCCGCCGCGACCAGATTGGCGACGCCTTCGCTTCGGATGCGGTCGTTCAAGCGCCAGGCGCTTCGAAACATCATCTTCACGCTGGACGAGGGCATGTGCGTCGCCAGGTTGATGAGAACATCGTGGCCGGCAACGGCGCGGTTGAGCGCATCCGGATCGAACAGGTCCGCGACGGCGAGTTGTGCTCCTGCCGGCAGTTGATGTGTGAGGGAATGGCGCGTCAACGCGGTGACCGTGTGTCCTTGCGCCAGGAGCAGGGGAATGACCCGCCGGCCGATGACGCCGGTGGCTCCGCTAACCAGAATACGCATTGGATTTTCCGCCCTTCGAATGGCGATCGCCGAAGCGCCAGCTGCCTTCGGCATCCCGCACGAGTTCTGTGGTCTGCAATCCGAACGGCTCCGGCGTGACGCCGCGAATCCACAGTTCCATCCGCTCGGCGGCAACCTCGATGAAAGCTGCGTTCGCCCGCTCTGTCTCGGTCGGGAAATACGTGTCGTAAGCATGCTTCCAAAGCCGGTTCACCTCGGATGCGCGCTCGACCAGCGTGGCAGCGCCGGTCAACGACACGTAAGCTTCGGTTGGATCATGCTGGAAGATGAGCCCGACCTTGCCGGCGCCGCGGATGTCAGCCGCCTTGCGCGAGCGGCTGCCGGTTATGAAACGGATGTTCCAGCCGTCCGGGTCGGAGATCACATGTCCCATGGGCCGTGCATGGGCGGCGCCGGTGACCAGCCAGCAATAGCGGACATGTGCGATCGTTTTGGCGGCGGCTGCGAGAAGCCGGCTGACGTCCTCATCGTCGCGCGCGTTCTCCTGTCGTGACATAGCTCGTGACATGGGCAAAACCTCCATCAGGCGATGTGACGATTGCCGAATACAGCGTCTTGACCTGAAAGTCTAGACCGAATAGTCTACAAAAATGGGACGGGCGCTTTTCGACAACGCAGACTTTATCGAAGCGGCGCGGGCGCTGGCCTGCGAACGCGGGCCTGGCGCCGTGACGGTCGATTCCATCACGCAACGGCTGGGCGCGCCGAAAGGTTCGTTCTATCATCGCTTTGCATCGCGTGACGCGCTGCTTGGAGAGCTGTGGCTGACAACCGTGCTCGCCTATCAGCAGGGATTTGTCGCTGCCATCGAGGCCGGCGACGGGCTTGCCGCGGCGCTTCACACGCCGGCCTGGGCGCGGCAGCATACGGACGATGCCCGGTTGCTGCTGCTCCACAGCCGCCATGATTTTGCGCAGGGAGACTGGCCCGCCGCTCTCAAGCGCGGCGTGCAGGATCAGGCGCAGCGGTTCGAGGCCTGCCTTAACCGCTTTGCGCGCGAGACCTTCGGCCGTGCCGGCCCGGCGCAGCTCAAGCGCGCCACGTTCGTGCTGGCGGAAGTTCCGGTCGCCGCCGTAAGGGGATATTTGCAGCGTCGCGAACCGCCGCCGAAGCTGGTCGACGAGCTGATAACGAAAACATATCATGCGATCGTCGGAGATCAGTGATCAGTCCTTTGCCTGCCGGCTGCGCGACAAGGCCGCGATAGGGCGCAAACAGCCTGCTCCGGTCGAGCGGGCCATCGCCGTTCCAGGTCGCGACCACGCAACGCGCCCTTCCGATGATACGTCGAGGTCTGACAGGACCGGTTCCATGGCGATATTATCGCCGTCGGCAAGGCGCCAGCCAAGTCCCGATGATACTTTCGAGGCGGCGATGCGGGCGGAGGAGATCAAATGCCCCAACTGAAAGTACGCTCCCTGAAAATGCTCGCCCTCGTTCTCGGCGCGCTCATCCTTGTTCCAAGCGGTGCGCACCTGCTTGAGGTGACGCACAAAATCTCGATGGACCGCGACACGTATTTCGCCGTGCAGCGCATCTACGCAGGCTGGGCGCTCTCGGGCATCGCGATCCTTGCCGCCGTCGTCATCGATCTCGCGCTGTTTTTCCGGCTGCGCGGGCAGGAGCCATCTGCCGCTTTCTCGGCGCTGCTCTCGGCCGGTCTCATTATCGTCGGCCTGGTTGTCTTCTTTATCTGGGTCTATCCGGCCAATGTCGTGACCGCCAACTGGACGACGCAGCCGGCCGACTGGGAGCCGCTGCGCCGACAGTGGGAATACGGTCATGTGGCGATCGCGATTGCGACGTTTGCGGCATTTGTCGCGATCGCCTCGTGCGCCGTCGGTCCTTCGTCTACTCCACGTTCCTGATGACCTTCAGTCTCGGCGCCGCGGCCTGCATCAGGCTGCGATAGGCTGCGAGATAGTCCATCGCCATGCGGCGCGCTGTGAAGCGCTGTTCGAACCGCCCGCGGATGGCGCGGCGATCGAGTTCGGCGAGCCGCTTGACCGCTCCGACCGCGCTTGTTTCATCCTCGACGATAAAACCGGTCAGTCCGTCTTCGACGATCTCGGGCACCGATCCGCGATTGAAGGCGATGACAGGCGTGCCGCAGGCCATGGCTTCGATCATCACCAGCCCGAAAGGCTCCGGCCAGTCGATGGTGACGAGGAGGGCGAGCGCGCCGCTGAGAAATTCGGATTTCTCGGCATCGCTGATTTCACCGATATATTCGACATGCGGCGGATCGAGCAGCGGACGAATGGTCTCATCGAAATATTCCTGATCGACCCGGTCGACTTTCGCGGCGATCTTGAGCGGGATGCCGCATCGCTTGGCGATCCGGATGGCGCGATCGACGGCCTTCTCGGGCGCGATGCGGCCGAGAACCGCCAGATATTTCGGCTTCGAAGGTACCGGTGCGAGCAATTTTTCCGGCAGGCCATGGTAGATCGTCCTGACCCAGTTGGCCTGCGGCACCGGCCGCCGTTGCGCGTTCGAAATCGAGATCACGGGCACGGAGGAGAAGGTGTTGAAAACAGGCTGGTGTTCGGGCAGATCGAGCCGGCCGTGCAAGGTCGTCACGAAGCCGGACGAATTCCGCGAGAACAGCGAAAACGGATAATAGTCCAGATGGAAATGTAGGAAATCGAACTCGTCGCAACGCTGCCGCACGTGCTCCAGCATGACCAGATGCAGCGCATTGGCGTCGCGCACCGATCCGTCAAGACGCAGCGCTCTCGGCCATATGGCCTCGAGTTTTGCCGAGGTGCGCGAATCGCCGCTGGCAAACAGCGTCACATCGTGGCCAAGCGCCACCAGTTCCTCGGTCAGCCAATGGACCACGCGCTCGGTGCCGCCATATAGCCTGGGTGGAACAGCTTCGGTCAATGGAGCCACTTGCGCGATGCGCATTGAGATCTCTCCTCTTTCAAGTTAAAGAAATGCGTTGCTGTTCCGATAGATCGCTCGCAACGCCGGTGGTCGCAGCTTCGGCCGCGCAGCTTTAGGCCAATAGTAGAAACGGCTGGGCCGCGAAAAGGTTCCGCAGAAAAACCGCAGCGCTGTCATGCCGGAATGTCCATTTCGAAACAGCGTGGTTGCGATCAAACTTTTGACGCGGTTCGCCGACAGCGTTCGGCGAAAGATGGCATTCGTCTTCGCGAAGCGTCGTCAGAATCCGGAATAAACTCCCCAACTGACAGGTGCGCATGGTCGATCTTTATCAGTATGCCGATCGCCCCTTTGCTTTCGTGTTGCGCTATGTTCGCCGGCGGAAGGCTTCGCACGCTGTGATCTTTGGCGCCGTGGTTGCGGCTGTCGCCTGTTCCGTCGGCACCCAATACGGCGTCAAATTCCTGGTCGACAGCCTGGCAGCCGGACCGCGGTCCGGAAGCAATATCTGGCTGACCTTTATCTTTCTGGTTTCTTTGATCGCCGGCGACAATCTGTTGTGGCGGGTAGCGACCTGGACCGCGAGTTCGACTCTTGTAAGTGTGACGGGCGACGTCCGCCGCGAGCTGTTTCGTTACCTCACAGGCCATGCGCCCAGCTATTTCGCCGAGCGGCTGCCGGGCATGCTGACAAGCCGGATCACCGCGACATCCAATGCCGTCTTTACGGCAGAGAATATGTTCGTATGGAATGTCCTGCCGCCGTGCATTGCTACGGCGGCGGCAATCGCGCTGGTTGCCACGGTCAGCGTTCCCATGAGCCTCGCGCTGATTGTCATCGCTGGTATCGTCGTCGTGGCGATGTTCCGCTTTGCGGCGGCCGGCAAAACCCTGCATCACGATTTTGCTGACAAGGCCGCAACGGTCGATGGCGAGATGGTGGATGTCATCAGCAACATGTCGCTCGTCCGGGCATTCTGCGGCCTGGGCCGCGAGCATGGCCGCTTCGACGCGACGGTCGCTCGCGAATTGCGCGCCCGGAAGCGTAGTCTGCGCTATCTTGAGAAACTGCGGCTGGGCCATGCCATGGTCACCGTGGTTCTGATCATCGCACTGCTGGCCTGGGTGATCGCGCTTTGGCAGCGCGGCGCAGCGACGACCGGCGACGTCATTCTCGTATGTACGCTGGGGCTTTCGATTCTCCACGCGACGCGCGATCTGGCGGTGGCGCTCGTCGACATCACCCAGCACATCGCGCGACTTTCCGAGGCCCTGGCGACGCTGCTGGTGCCGCATGAGTTGCGCGACCATCCCGAGGCGGCGCCACTGGTGAGGCAGGGCGTGCGTATCGAGTTCGACAATGTGTCGTTCAGCTATTTCGACGGCCATCATATCTTCTCGAACTTCAACCTCTGTCTGGAACCCGGCCAGCGGGTCGGGCTGGTCGGTCGGTCGGGCGGTGGAAAGTCGACACTGTTCGGCCTGTTGCAGCGGTTCTATGACGTGCAGGAGGGCAGTGTTCTGATCGACGGCCAGAACATTGCCCGCGTCACGCAAAACAGCCTGCGTCAAGCCATCGCCATCGTTCCGCAGGACATTTCCCTGTTCAACCGCTCGATCATGGAAAACATCCGTTATGGCCAGCCGGATGCATCCGATGAAGAGGTTCTGGAGGCGGCGGTTGCAGCGCGATGCGACTTCATCGACGCGTTGCCGAACGGCATCGACACCATGGTGGGCGACCGCGGCGTCATGCTATCGGGCGGGCAGCGGCAACGTATCGCCATTGCCAGAGCCTTTTTGAAGGACGCACCGATCCTGCTGCTCGACGAAGCCACGGCCGCGCTCGACAGCGAGTCCGAAGAGGCGATCCGCGAGGCGCTCGGCCGATTGATGCGCGGCCGCACCGTCATCGCCATTGCGCACCGTCTGTCGACGCTGCGCAATTTCGACCGGGTGATCATGCTGCAGGCCGGCAGGATCATCGAAGACGGCCCGCCGGACCGGTTGATGCGGCGCGGCGGTCCGTATCGCGAATTGGTTCAGCAGGAGATGAAGCGCCTCGCGACCCACGCCGCATAGCGCAGTGTCCTGGCGCGATTTCTCGAACACGGGCTGGAGGTTATATGCGCAGCAATTGTCCGGCTTTTGCCGTGTTGATCGTTCTGTCGGCTCCCTCTGCCGCATCGCCACTTCCGCCGTCCGGTAAAGCCAATGCGCCTCTGATCTTCGCGCAAGCCGAGGAGCAGCCCGTGAGCCCTCCGAATACGAGCCCCGCGAATCCGGGTCCGGCGACTCCGAGCCCCGCCAAAAAGAGTCCGCCGGAGGAGGCCAAACCGATACCGTCGGTGACCATCATCGATGCCGCATACGCGCGTGGCGTGCTTGGCCGGGAGGTGCGCTCGGCCGCCGACGAGAGCATGGGACGGATTGTCGACGTCATAGTCGATCGTGCCGGACGGGTGCGTGCCGCGATCATCGATTTCGGCGGCTTTCTCGGCGTCGGCAGCCGCAAGATTGCGGTGGATTGGAAAGCACTGCACTTCGGACGCATCGCCGACAAGAGCGATACCGTCACCCTGGAACTGACGCGCGAGCAGGTGAGACCGGCGCCGGAATACAAGGAGGGAAAGCAGATCGTGGTGCTGGGCGCTGCGGGCAGTCTCGAGCCGCTGCGTTTCATCGGTCCGATGACGTTGGAGAAATAGCCTGGGAGAAAGCTATTGACCGTAGTCCATCGGATCGGCCGCGACCGCAATCGCGACCCGCCGCAGCAGCCGGCAGAGCCTGTCGACGAACGACCGTCGCCATCGCTCCGAAGCCTGCGCGGTCTCGACTGGTTCATCTTTTTTCTGGCCGACGTTCAGACCGGCTTCGGGCCATTCGTCGCGGTCTATCTGACGACGCAAAAATGGACACAGGTTGAAATCGGCCTCGTCCTTTCGGTCAGCGGCCTGGTTGCGCTGGTGGGGCAGATGCCCGGCGGGGCCGTGGTCGATGCAGTTCGATCGGTGCGGTTTGTCGCCGGGCTGGCCGTGGCTGCCATTGGCGTCGCTGCATTGGCCTATGCCGTATTGCCGACTTTTCTGGTCGTGATGATGGCCGCCGTTCTGCATGCGTCCGCCAGTTGCGTCCTCGGCCCGGCGATCGCCGCGATGAGCCTTGGACTGGTCGGCCAGGCGGCGGTCGGCGAACGGTTCGGACGCAACGCCCGGTTTGCCTCCATCGGCAGCGGCATCGCCGCGGCCGTCATGGGCGCCTGCGGTTATTTTCTGTCGAGCCGCGCGGTTTTCCTGGTCACTGTTGCGCTGGCTATTCCGACCCTGTTCGCGCTTGCCCAGATAAGGGCGGGCGAAATCGATCCTGAACGAACACACGGCGCAGCGCCCCGCGGGAAAGACCTGCCCAGCCGAAAGAGCTCCACCACAGGCATTATAGGCCTTTTGCGAAATCGGCCGCTGCTGACTTTTGCCGGCTGCGTCCTTCTGTTCCAACTCGCCAATGCGGCGATGCTTCCGATCATGGCAGGCGTGGTGACCATGCGCTCGAGCAATTGGGCGACCGTGCTTATTGCAGCCTGCATCATCGTGCCGCAAGTCGTCGTTGCCGCGATGTCGCCCTGGGTCGGGCGCAAGGCGCAGCAATGGGGCCGTCGGCCATTGTTGCTGATCGGTTTTGCCGCCCTGCCGATCCGCGGCCTGCTGTTCGCAACCGTCACCGATCCCTATGTGCTGGTCGTCATTCAGATGCTCGACGGCATCACCGCGGCAGTGTTCGCCGTCATGGTGCCGTTGACCATTGCGGATGTCACGCTCGGCACCGGACGCTTCAGCCTCGCGCAGGGCATGGTCGGCACGGCGACCGGGATCGGCGCTTCGATCAGCACGGTCCTTGCGGGTTATATCAGCGATCATCACGGCAGCAGCATGGCCTTCTTCGCGCTTGCGACGGTGGCGGCCGTCGGCCTCACATCGGTCTATGCCCTGATGCCGGAAACCCGTCGTGACGACCGCAGGCCATCGCCGAACCCGCTGCCGGCAGGCAGTCGAGGCTGAGTTATATCGACCGGCTGTCAGTCCACAGGTTGTAATGGCGGATAGAAACAGTGTTACGTTGCCGTCAGCCGATGTGATGCTGGCGTTGCTCGCGCAGAATGATGGGCGATCTATCGCTTGTTTTTCGCGAGGCGGACCTCCCGCGCCACTTTGACGAAATTCTTGACCAGTGCCAGGTCCTGGTCGGTGCGATACACGAGATAGAGCGGCAGTCGGGGCAGGAGGCCTTGCGCCAGCGGCCGGTACACGACGGCTTCGCGGTGCAGGGCCTGCATCGAGGCTGGAATGAACGAAATCCCACCGCCGGCCGCCACGATATTGACAGCGGCCATCAATCGAGGGGTTTCGTGGGCGATGCGCGGCACAAAGCCGTGCCTGGCCAGCGCCGCCGTCATCCAATCGAAGATGCCGAACCCATCGGGACGGCGATACAGCACGAAGCCTTCGCCGGACAACATCTTCAGGGTTACGGGTGTGCGCTTGCGCGCCAATGGGTGGCTGTTGGGGATCGCCAGCAGCATGTCTTCGTCCAGCAGCGCCGTTCTTGTCAGCCCCGCCAATTCGGGCGGCACGAAGCGCATGAACGCCGCATCGAGCTTGCGCCTCTGCAGGCCGAGGATGAGCTCGTAGGTCTCGCGCTCCTCGACCTCGATTTTGGCCAGCGGATAGGCGTGGCTGAACGCCTCCAGAACGCGCGGCGTGATCGGGTGCATGGACGCCGAACTGGTGAAGCCGAGGGAGATCAGCCCCTGTTCGCCGCGGTCGAAGCGGCGCACTTTCTCGATCGCTTCGACCGCGCTTGCCAGGATGTGGCGCGCCTCCTCCAGAAACACCTGGCCGGCGACACTGAGCGCGATGCGCTTCGGCGCGCGTGTGAACAACTGCACTTTCAACTCATCTTCCAGGGCGCGAATCTGCTGGCCGAGCGGCGGCTGCTGAATGCCGAGCCGCTGCGCGGCCCTGGTCATGCTGCCGCTTTCCGCGACGGCCACGAAGTAGCGAAGGTGCCGGAGTTCCATGTATCTACAAAGTTCCAAAGTAGAACAGAAAGAATATTTTACATTCTTTTTGGCCTGAGCCAAGGTCTCCCGGCATTCGAAAAGCAGCCAGAGAGGAACGGCCCATGACCAAGCAATTATCAGTCGCCATCGTCGGCGCCGGCATGGGCGGTCTGGCCGCGGCCTCGACCTTGCGGCAGGCGGGGATCGACGTTCAGGTCTACGAGCAGGCGCGCAAGTTCGCGCGTATCGGCGCCGGCATTCAGATGCTGCCGAACTCGTCGCGGGTGCTGCGCGGCATCGGTGTCGAGCAGAAGGTGCGCGCCACGGCCTTCGAACCCTATTCGCATCTCAACCGCGTCTGGGACACCGGCGAGTTGAAACGCGAACTGCCGATGCCGGAAAGCCTCTACGGTGCGCCGTTCCTGTGCATGCATCGCGGCGATCTGCACGAGGCGCTGTTGTCGAACGTGCCCTCCGGGATCGTCCATCTGGGCAAGAAGCTGACCGGCATCGAGCAGGCGAAGGATCAGGTGACCTTGTCGTTTGCAGACGGCACCAGCGCGACGGCGGACGCGGTCATCGGCGCCGATGGCGTGCATTCCCTGGTGCGCGAAATCGTGGTCGGGCCGGACAAGCCGCTGCACAAGGGCCGCATCGCCTATCGCGGCGTCTTCGATTCCGCTCTGATGGGCGGCAAGACCATCAAGCCGTCGCGCACCAAGTGGTGGGGCCCCGACCGCCACATCGTGATCTACTACACCAGGGCCGATCGCAGCGAGATCTACTTCGTCACCAGCGTGCCGGAGCCGGCCGACTGGATCACCGAAGAATCCTGGTCCGCGAAAGGCGACGTCAACGAGTTGCGCGCCGCCTATGCGGGCTTCCACGACGAAGTGCTGTCCGTGCTGGATGCGTGCCCGGAATGCCACAAATGGGCGATCCTGGAGCGCGAGCCGCTGCCGACGTGGAGCAAGGGCCGCATCGCGCTGCTTGGCGACGCCTGTCATCCGATGACGCCTTATATGGCGCAGGGCGCCGCAACCTCGATCGAGGATGCGGCCGTGCTGGCGCGGTCGTTCGTTGCGGCCCAAAATGATGTCGGCCACGCCTTTGCCATTTACGAAGCGACACGCAAGCCGCGCACCTCACGCATTCAGGCGATCTCCAGCGCCAACACCTGGATGCAGGGTGGCAACGAAGATACGTCGTGGCTCTATGGCTATGACGCGTTCAACACGCCGCTGGTCGATCCGGCGAAGCAAGCGGCCGAATAGCCGGGCGATCTACGCGGCCAGGTCCAGAAACGATAAATGGAGGGAGAGATGAGGGGCATTCGTGCGCTATTCTTCGCGGGCCTTTGCGCGGCAGCGTCGTTCGGCAACGCCAGTGCTGCCGGCTGGCCGACGCGCCCGGTCAAGATCGTCGTGCCGTTCGATGCGGGCGGTCAGTCGGATATCGTCGCGCGGCTCTTCGCGCAGTCGCTGAGCGAACGGTTCAAGCAGAGTTTCTTCATCGAGAATGACAGCGGCGCTGCCGGCGCCCGCGCCTCCATCGGGGTGGTGCGGGCCGAGCCGGATGGTTACACGCTGATGATCAGCGGCCTGGCGACACATATTCTGGCGCCGGCCTTGAATCCACAAATCGGCTTCGATCCGATCAAGGGCTTCACGCACATCGCCTATATCGGCGGATCGCCGAGCGCCTTTGTGCTGCATCCGTCGCTGGGCGTGAAGACATTCGAAGCCTTCATGGCGCTGGCGAAGGCGACACCGGACGGTATCCAGTATGTGTCGCCGGGCGTCGGCTCGGGCGGCAATACGGTCGCCGAATATTTCGCCGCCAAGGCCGGCATCAAGCTCACCCATGTGCCGTATCGCGGCGGCAGCACAGCGGTCACCGATCTGCTGGCCGGGCATGTGAAGATGGGCAGCCTGACCTGGGCGACGGCGCGCGAATACGTCGCTGCAGGGACCCTGGTGCCGATTGCCATATCGTCGCCGGAGCGCGCGCCGGGCTTCCCAAATGTGCCCACCTTCAAGGACAAGGGCTATCCGGATGTCGTCACCACCGTGTGGCTGTCATTGTCGGGGCCGCACGGCATGCCGGACGATATCGTCGCGCAGTTGAACGACCAGATGAACAAGGCGCTGCAGCGGCCGAACATCAAGGCCCAGCTCGAGCGCGACGCCTTCGATGTTCAGCCGATGACACCCGCACAGGTGACGCAGAAGATGCAGTCCGAATACGACAAATGGGTGCCGGCCCTGCGCCAGGCATTGAACATCAAATAGGCTTGATATCAAACAGACTTGCTATCAACTGACTTGCTATCAACAGACTTGCGCGTCAGCTCGGCGACGAAATCGAGAAACACGCGCAGCTTCGCCGGCATCAACTGATGCGAGCGGTGATAGAGGTAGAGCGGAAAGCGTTCCTCGGCCCAGTCAGGCAGCACCTGCATCAGGTCGCCGCGTTCGATGTAGCCGGTCGCATAGAGCTCCAGCGGCTGGGCGATGCCCTGACCGCCAAGGCAGGCGCCGAGCAGCGCGCCGGTGTCGTTGACCATCAGGCTGCCGCGGGCGCGCACTTCCACCGTGCGCGTCCTGCTCTGGAATTCCCATCCGAAGGCGCTGCCGGTCGCCGCGTCGCGCAGCAGGATGCATTCGTGGTTGGCCGCCAGATCTTCCGGGGTCGCCGGTAAACCCTTGCGCGCGACATAGGACGGCGCGGCGCAGGTGAGCACCCGGGTCGATAGCAGCAGTCTCGTCGCCAGCGACGAGGGCTGGAGCTCGCCGAAATGGATTGCCGCATCGAAACCTTCGGCGACGAGATCGCCCATGCGGTCGCGGACCGCCAGCTCGAGCGTCAGGTCCGGATAGCGCGTCAGGAAGGGTTGCAGCGCCGGTGCCAGGATATAGTTGCCGAAGGCGGCGTCGACGTTGACTCTCAGGCGGCCCTTCACGACGGTCGCCGTGCCCGCCGCTTCGGTTGCGGCCTCCTCGATGTGCGCGAGGTGCGGCGAGACCTGATCGTAGAACTGCCGGCCTTCCTGGGTCAGCGAGACCGAGCGCGCCGTGCGGTGGAAGAGTTTTACGCCGATCCGCTGCTCCAGCCGTGCCACGGCGCGGCTGACGCCGGACTGGGTGATGCCGAGCGCCTCGCCCGCGCGCACGAAGCTGCCGGCCTCCACGACCGCGGCCAGGACGCCAATTCCGCTGAGCAAGCGACTGTCGAAGGCCATTTTAAGACTGATTTTCCGTCATCATAAGCTTTTCTCTTATGCAATTTTATAATGCTCATGGAAAAGCTAAATCAAGCCCACGCAGTCGGGCGGTTCGGATGAGCCCCCGCCAAATGGGAAAGGGTTCAGGCCATGTCTTCCGAAAGCACCAGGAAAGTCGCTATCGTCACCGGCGCATCGCGCGGCATCGGCGCCGCGGTCGCAACGCGTCTCGCCGGCGACGGCTTTGCCGTCGTCGTCAATTACGCCGCTGGCCGCGCCGCCGCGGAAACTGTGGTGGCGGAGATCAAGAGCAGGGGCGGCGAGGCCGTGGCCGTGCAGGCTGATGTCAGCGATCCGGCGGCGGTGACGGCACTGTTTGAGGCGGCGCAGAGCGCTTTCGGCGGCGTTGATGTGCTGGTCAACAATGCCGGCATCATGGGGTTGGCGAAGCTCGAAGACAGCGACGATGCGCTGTTCGACCGTCACATCGCGGTCAACCTCAAGGGCACGTTCAATGCCTTGCGCGAGGCGGCGAAGCATCTGCGCAACGGTGGCAGGATCGTCAATTTCTCGACCAGCGTGGTCGGCCTCAAGCTTGAGACCTACAGCGTTTATGCGGCGAGCAAGGCGGCGGTCGAAACCATGACCAGCATTCTCTCGAAGGAGTTGCGCGGTCGTTCGATCACGGTCAACGCCGTTGCGCCAGGACCGGTGGCGACCGATCTGTTCCTCAACGGCAAGTCGCCCGAACTGATCGAGCGGATGGCCAAGATGAACCCGCTCGAACGCCTCGGCACGCCGCGGGATATCGCCGCCGCCGTGTCCTTCCTCACCGGCCCCGATGGCGGCTGGATCAACGGCCAGGTGCTGCGCGCCAACGGCGGCATGGTGTGATTCAATCGTCCCTTACGGAGGGTTTTTGCCATGAGTTCCAACACACCGGCGCCGATCCAGAAGTTTATCGACGCCACCAATAAAGGCGACCGGCTAAGCTTTCTGTCCGCCTTCGCGGAAGATGCAGTCCTGACCGACTGGGGCAGGACCTTTGCCGGCCGAGAGCGCATCGCCGAATGGGATCGCACCGACAATATCGGCGTGCGGTCACACCTCGCCGTGGTTCGCATCGCGCATACCGGCGACATCTGCCGCGCCGAGGTGAGAGTCAGCGGGCAGGGGTTTAACGGGACAGGCACGATGACGTTTCACCTTGCCGGCGGTCTTATCGCGCGGCTGGAGATCAGTTGAGCGCGCGATCAAATGGGAGCGGGGGGAAACTTGTGGTCGCATAAGTCGAGCGAATAGGCGCCAATCCAGACGTTCGATTCAATCTTGTTGCCCATCCGAAGTCGTGCGGCGATGTAGGCGCTCTTGTCATCGGCGCGGCATGCAAAGGACGCTTCGCTATTGCGATTCGCTGCGCTGTAGGGGTAGCGCGCTTGCATGTCTTCGAATCCTTGCTTAACGAGCGGCCAGGATGCACGGGTGTCGCGAAAGATGTCGGTATACTCGCGCTGCTCCCCGGCGATGGTCATATATATGCGCGCGTAGAAGCTGGCGCCTTCGGTTTTCCTGGAGAGTTCGATGGCTTCCTTGGCGAAATCGTCAAGCATCTCCCAACTGCCACCCCATTTCGGCATCAGCGATCGGGCTGTCACGCTATATAACACGTAGTACGTGGGAAACTTTTTTACCGCTTCACGAAAGGCGTCAAGAATTCTGTCCTTCGGCGCGCCCATTGCGCCGCCAAGGTCGATATGCAGCCGATAGAACTCGGGGCTAGCCGATGCCACGGCAGCTGACTTGATCAGGCGATCATGTGCTGTCAGAAGTCGCTCGCGCATGAGGCGCCAGCCATCCTCGGTGACAGTGTTCGCGTAGCCCGAACCGCGCGCATACCACGCATAGCCATACCAATAATCGACTTCCGACAAAGCTGCTTCGGCCGAACGTGGGCTGTGTTCCTTCCATTTCAGCCGCTCCGCCAGAAGCGCGGATGGATCGGTCTTGGCATCGAAATCGGGTAAAGTGCCCCGGTAGATTGCGCGAAGCTTCCATGTGCCAGAGGCGGTCAGTGCGTTCGGATCGCGCGCGTCCTCAAACAGGCGGTCGAGATCGTCGTATTGCTTGCTATGAAGCAGCTGGCCGGCCAGGGATTGCAAGAAAGCCAGCCCCTCCGCACCGTCGAGGAATTTTGGCCGCCCCTTGTCGTCGAATTCGGCAGGTGCTTCCGGCAGGTTGGGAGAGTTTCGGATGCCGAAGCCGTTGTATCGGTTCTGGAAATTGAACTTGAAGGCGAATTCTGTTTCCGCAATCCGAGTTCCAGGCACCGAGATATCCGGCACATCTGGAAGGGGACCCTGTTTGGCAGATTGCGACCATGCGGTGGAAACGGAGAAAATTGACAAGAATAGGAGAGCTGTGGGGGTTTTCATGGATGTAGCTGACCATCACAGCGTGTCGCAATCCAGCGGTGGACAGAACCGTCTGGAAATAGCGTGAACGCCAGATTGCCAAAACATTCTGTTTTCAATGCTCCCGCCGTGAATATCTATTTTAACGCGGTTCCGGCATCTGGTCGTGAGCCTAGCGCAAGGCCGGCGCCATCTTGTTGCACAGCGTTCCCGCCGCGATCATCACATCGCACCGGCGCGTCGGCGAGCGTGGCGCAAAGCCGAAACGCTCCATGTCCGAGCGCGGCATCGATCTGGGTTCACAATCCGAACGGATAGGTGTCGGCGGCGCCAGCTTTCGCGTGTCGCGGTCCGAGAGGCGTCAACGCCGTGGTCTGATCGAACCAGACGAAGGCATCGAACTGCTGCGGCAGCGAGGCTTGCACATAATGGCTCGCGCGTTCCGTCTCCGGCCGATAAATGACACCGATGAAACGTTCGAGCCTCGGCTTCAGCAGCTCTTCGCGCAGAGTTTCATGCCGCTTCAGGTCGAGCAGAAAGCGCGGCATGTCCGAAGCGTGGCAAAGCTGCTCATAGCTTCCGGGCAGCGATGGCAGGACCCGCTTGATTTCTATGTCGCCGCCCCAATCGGTTGCCGCGGCAACAGTGCCGGAATGCGTGCCGAATCCGATGAGGGCCGCGTCGGCGCCGAATCGCTGGCGGCACAATTGTCCGACGTTCAGTTCTTCCCGGACCATTCCCATTTCTGTGAAGCGGGCATCTCCGATATGGGAATTGTGCGCCCACACCACCGCTTTGGCATCCTTGCCGCGTGCCTCCAGCAGACGTTCGAGTGTTTCGAACATTGCGGTGTCGCGCAGGTTCCAGGATGCCGCGCTGCCGTAGTACATGACCCGATAGTAGTGCTCGGCCGCCGCAACGAGGCGGGCGTTCTGCGCTGCGTCGAAGAGCTCTATGTCGTCGGCACCGTCCTGGAGCCGCCGCGCAAGCATGTCGCGGCATTGGGCAACGACGGCGCTCTCGCACGTCTGATAGTTTTTCGACAGCACAGCGCGGCCGTAGCTCGCGGGATCCTTTTGCCAAGGCGTGAGGCAGCCGTAGCGCTGACGCGCGACCGTGGCGGCCTCTGGATCGTGGGTATCGAGATAATCCAGAACCGCGCCGATCGCGTCATTCATGTTGTAGATGTCGAGGCCG
Organism: Terripilifer ovatus; assembly: GCA_029222685.1. GTDB lineage: Bacteria > Pseudomonadota > Alphaproteobacteria > Rhizobiales > Beijerinckiaceae > Terripilifer > Terripilifer ovatus. The sequence continues at coordinate 153,393 of JARHVB010000027.1, forward strand.
TAGAAGCCCGCGCGCCGATCGGGGGAGACGGCTTCGTTGTGATAGCGCATCCATTCGACGAAAGCGTCGACCTCGGTGTTGCGCCACAGCCAAGTCGGGAAGCGTTGGAATGGCTGAGCGGCGGAGCGGGCCGGGCGATGCCGCACGTAACGATCGATGGATGCTGCGTCCGGCCAGTCAGCCTCGACGGCGACGATGGTGAACCCGTGAACTTCGATGAGATGACGCGTGATCGCGGCTCTGGCCCGGTAGAACTCAGCGGTGCCGTGGGTCGCTTCGCCGAGTAGAACGACGCGCTTGTCCGCGAAACGATGGAACAGCGCCGGGAACGCCGGATTGTCGAAATCGGGCAGAAGCTCAGCGGCTTCGCCAATCTTCTGCGGCAGGCTAGGCGCGGGGCGTGCTTTCGCCGTGGTTGCCTTGGAAGGTGGGGTTTCCTCGGCCCATCCCTGTTCGCCGATCAGCGGCACGAATTTGACCGGGCCGAGATTCTCGGTCCTGAAATCGGTTGCGCTCTCGCGAACAAGCTTCAACAACGTCTGTCCCTCGTCGCCCACGCCAACCGGAATCACGAGGCGACCGCCGATGGCAAGCTGTTCCTTCAAGGCGCGGGGAACCTCCGGCCCGCCGGCCGACACCAGGATAACGTCGAATGGCGCAACCTCCGGCCAGCCCTTTGTGCCATCACCGGTGCGCACCTCGACGTTGTCGTAACCAAGGCGCTGCAGACGGCTGCGCGCCATGGCGGCCAGGCTGGCATGGCGCTCGATGCCGTGCACCCGAGCCGCGATCCGGCTGAGCACGGCCGCCGCATAGCCCGATCCGACACCGACTTCGAGCACGCTGTCGCCCGGCTGGACCGCGCAAGCCTCGATCATGATAGCAACGATATAGGGTTGCGAGATGGTCTGATTTTCCGCGATCGGAAGCGGGCTGTCTTCATAGGCGAATTCCTCGAAGCCCCTGTCCACGAAACGCTCTCGAGGAACCTCGCGCATGGCGTCCAGAACCGCCGCATCGCCCACGCCGCGCCGCGTAATCTGTGTCTCAACCATGCGCTCGCGGGAGCGGGTAAAATCAGGGATGTCAAGCAAGGTGGCCTCGCAGGATCTGGCCTCGGGCGCCGTCCAAGTGCGCACGGGCTCAACGGATTACAGCCGGGCGGTTCCAATCTCTTGACGCGCTCGTGCCAATGGGCCGCGCCGAGAAGTTTGATAGGTCAACTTTCAGATCGTTCATCCGCCGAGCAGGCGGCCGCGCATTTCCAAGTCAGGGCCTTGCCCAGCGTGAAGATCGGCTAAGATTATCGCGTCAACCGGCCGCCGGCAAGATATCCAGACAGGGCCACGGCGTTGTTATGTTCGGTATCGTGCGCGCTATACAAAAGCGTGATCTTTTCCTTCGCGGCGAGATCGCGCAATTGTTGGACCACCGCCGCATTGGCGTCCAGTTCGGCCCGGTATCGCGATTGAAATTCCGCCCAGCGTTTCGCGTCATGTGCGAACCACTTGCGCAGAGTGGCGGAAGGCGCAATCTCCTTGAGCCACAGGTCCACCGCGGCATGTTCCTTGGTCATGCCGCGCGGCCAGACGCGATCGACAAGCACCCTGGTTCCGTCGGTCTTTGCCGGCGCGTCGTAGATCCGCTTGATCTTCATGGTACTACCTCACGTCGTCGGCATTTGAGCGCCTGCGAGGTGCTCGCGCAACACCTTGTTCTCGGCTTCCAGCTCGTTGATGCGATCACGGATCGGCGCCAGTGCCGGCGCCAGTTCGGCTTCGGTGAAGCGCGGGGTAATATGTTGCGGGCAATTCCAGTCGAAAGCTTCCAGATGCAACATCACGGCCCGCTCGGGCTTGGCTTTGTAGCCGGGTGTCGCCAGCTTCGCCTCGAGATCGTGATCCGCCGTCAGATCCTTGATCTGCGCATGCGCGAGGACTTTGAGACGTGCCCGATGGGGGTAGTCCATCAAGAATAACGCCACGCGATCGTCGGCAGTGAGATTGCCCGTGCTGATGTACTGCCGGTTGCCGCGATAATCGGCGAAGGCCAAGGTCCTGTCGTCGAGAACGCGCAGAAATCCGGGCGGCCCGCCGCGGTGCTGCACATAGGGCCAGCCGCTCTCCGAAACGCTTGCCATATAGAAACTGTCGCGTTCGGCGATGAAGGCGATTTCATTCTCTGTGAACCGATCGAAGGTGCGGTTGCCGTGAAAACCGGACCAGAATTCGCCGCTTCCATTCGCGGTCTGTGCCGCTTTCACCGCGGGCGTCGAGAGCGTGTCGAGGAAATTGTAGGTCATACCGATCTCCGGGAGGAGCTGCCGCCTCCAAGCCACCAAACCACAATAGTCCCTACCGCCGGCTTGAATAATGTTGTATTTATGGAACATATCCTCTCGGAAAGTGAGAGATAGTGGACCGTCTGGAAGCAATGTCGTTGCTGGTTGCCGCAGTCGAGGAGGGCAGCTTTTCGGCGGCCGGCCGCAAGCTCGGCGTGCCGCTGCCGACGATCAGCCGCAAGGTTGCCGATCTCGAGGCGCATCTCAAGACGCGGCTTCTCGTGCGCTCGACCCGCAAACTCGCCTTGAGCGAGGCGGGTATCGCCTATGTCGCCGCGTGCAGGCGCATTCTTGAAGATATCGACGCCGCCGAAACGCAGGCCGCCGGCGAATACAGTGTGCCGCGCGGCGAGTTGACCATCACGGCGCCCATTGTCTTCGGCCGCGTTCACATCCTGCCGGTCGTCACCGAGTTCCTGCAGTATTTCGCCGAGATCAATGTGCGGATGTCGCTCGCCGACCGCAACGTCAACCTGGTCGACGATCATATCGACATGGCGGTACGCATCGGCGATCTCCCCGATAGCAGTCTGCTGGCGACGCGTGTCGGCGCGATCCGGCGGGTCGTCTGCGGCAGCCCGGCCTATTTCGCCGCGCACGGCGTGCCGGAGACGCCAGACGATCTTGCCGGCCATACGTGCGTGATGTTCTCGATGGCCGGTGCGGGGGCGTCATGGACATTCAGACATGGAAAGCAGGCAAAGCTCATCCGTCCGCGATGCCGCCTTCACATCAACACGGCCGAGGCGGCGATCGACGCGGCGATCCGCGGTCTTGGCGTAACCAATGTCCTGTCCTACCAGGTTGCCCGCGCCGTCGAGGAGGGCAAGCTGCAGATCGTTCTGCGGGATTTCGAGCCGCCGCCGATCCCGATCCATCTCCTTCATGCGCATCAGGGCCTGCTGCCGCTGAAGATGCGCCGCTTTCTTGAGTTCGCCGCGCCGCGCATCCGCAAGTCATTGCTCGCCAGCCAGAAAAAATTGGACGGCGTGCAGGGTTTATAGACCCAGCGATTGCTGCGCCGATGGCGGCGGCCCGATCTGCACGCCCTCCAGTTCGAGCATGCGGATTTTTGACGATGCGCCACCTGGCGCCGAAAAGCCGCTGATCTTGCCGCCTGCCGCCAGCACGCGATGACACGGGATGATGAGCGGCACTGGATTTTTGGCCATGGCCTGGCCGACGTCACGCGCCGCCTCCGGCCTGGCGCCGAGTTGCTTCGCCAGCGCGCCGTAAGTTGTCGTCTGGCCCAGGGGACGCGCCGCAGGGCTGCATAGATCTGCTGGAAGAAGGCGTCCTGTCCGTCGAGGTCGAGACGGATGCCGGAGAAGTCGATCTCTTCGCCCTCGAAATAGCGTTTCGCGGCAGCGATGGCAGCAAGCACGTCCGGCGTCGGCGTGCCGGGCTCGGCGTTTTTCAACCGGCGCAGAAGATTCCTTTGCGTCGCCTCGGCGCTGTGCGCCGGCAGTTGGAAGCGGGTGATGCCGACGTCGTTCCAGGCGATGCCGCAAAAGCCGCCCGCGGTTTCGAAGATCAAGTAGTGGTGAGACGGATGGTCCATGACGGATATCCCAGGTTTTGATTGGCCGTAGGGCCGTTGCTTTGATCCCTTATACCGCGCGCCGACGGGCAAAGCCGCCCGATTCCTGCCCTTGTGGTGGAATTTCCCGCTGCCGCCTCCGGTCCGCTCAGGCAGGCGCCGCGCTGGAAAGCGCCCGCCGTCGAGAACTAGCCTTCTGATCCCGGAGGGAGCGAATGATATGTGCTTCGAAGGCGCCTGGTGTCGGCGCGGCTTGCGCAAGCGCTGCCGCGTCCCAGCTTTCCAGAATGCGTCCTTCAGCGAGGAACATGGCCCGGTTGCACAGGGCCGGGACGGTTTCAACCACATGGGTTGAGATGACGATCGCGTGCGCTTCGGTTTGGGCAAGCTCGGCGATCATGCATTTGACTTCCCAGGCCGCTTCCGGATCGAGGCCGTTGAGGGATTCATCGAAGATGAGCAGCGGCGGCGCGCCGAGCAGGGCTGCAGCAATGGCCGTCTTGGCGCGCGTGCCGAGCGAATAGCCCGCGATCGGCCGTGGCAGCCAGCGGGCGAGGCCAAGCCGGGCCATAACATCGCCGCAGGGCCAGGCGTCGGCGGTGCAGCCGCGAATGGAGGCGACAAGTTCAAGATATTGCTGGCCGGACAAAGAGGCCGGAAGATCGCCTGGCTCGATGGCAAGGCCGAACGCCGCTTTGGCCTTCTCGGGTTTGCCGGTGAGGTCGATGCCGGCGATCGCCACCGTGCCCGTCATCAGCGGCAGTTGACCGGTGAGGGCTTTCAACAGCGTTGTTTTGCCGGAGCCGTTGGCGCCCAGCAGGCCAAGAATGTCGCCGGCGCGGACGCAGAAATCGATGTCGGCAACGATGGGCCGGCCGCCGTAGCCGGCGCTGACGTTTCGGACATCGAGAGCGCGGACGTTATCCATTGCGATATCTCCGGCGGGCCTGATGCCAGAGCAGGGCAATGAGGCCCGCAAGACCGAGCAGCACGGTGCGTCCGTACTCGAGGGATTCATAATAGGCGTAGGCGATCGCCAGCACGAAGCTCAAGGCCGCTGTCAACGGTGCCGTGGCAAAATACGCGGCGAAAACGCCATAAGCCGCATTCAGGATAAACAGCATCAGCACGCAGCCGACCGATATCGGCCAGGCAGACGGTTGAACTGCCACGGCCGCCGAGGCGGGCAGGCTGAAAAACACGACGGACAGGAGGAGCGGCAGGCGCATCAGCCGCAGCCAGGCGCGGGTGAAGCCGATCGGCGCCGTGCGCAGGACCGGCGATCGCAGCGGATGACAGCGCAAGGCCAGCATGAAGACGGCGATGCCGCCGATCGTTGCGGCGGCCGCTGCGGGAACGGCCTGGCGGGTGGCGAAACTCGCGCCGGTAGCAAGGACCATGACGATGCCCAAGGCAAGACCGGCGACGATCCAGGGAACGGCCAGCAGAACGCGACCGGCGGGCAGACGCCAGGCCCAGGCGTTCAGCCAGCGCGGGGTTGCGCGATCGAGACGGCCGAGGACGGGAAGATGAAATCCAGGCTGCGATGCGTGCGCCAGAGCGGGAGGGTCCACGGGCGTTCGCATGTCGGCGAGGGCACAGAAAGTTGCGGCCGCGAAGCCCGATACGAAGGCGGCTGCTGCCCGCAGCGCCGATGCAAGGGGATCGTCGATCGCGACGATCAGTCCGGCAAGGCCTGTGAGCCCGACGACGATCACGGCCAGCGAGATGCCGAAGCAGGACACCGCGAGAAGCGCAGCCCGGCGCCGGGCGACAAGCGAGAGGGGAAGCGGCCGCAGAAACGGCGCCAGGGCTTTGGCCCTTGCCATCCTGCTTGCGGCAAGCCCGAGAAGCAGTCCCAGGACCGCCGTCGCGGCCGGGGCTTCGAAGGTCCAGATGAGGCGCGCGTTACGCAGCGTTTCCGCATAGCCTGCCAATGCGAAGACGATATCGGCAATGCCATAAGCAACCAGCACGCCGCCGCCCAGGACCAGCCAGGCGAGATCGCCCTTTCGTATGCCGCGCAGAGCGGTGCGCAGGTCGGTCCACAGCAGATAGAGAACGAGGCGGTCGTGGTGCATCCTCAGCCGTATCTGCCGCTGTCCGATGAAGCTAGATCGCCTGCCATTACGGCGCAACGAAGGCACCGTTTCGCGCCCATCGTGCCGGCACAAACAGCCAAGCGCCGCCGACGCGCTCCCAGTGTGCCGGAACATAGCTGAAGCCGGATCGCAGCGGCAGCCAGCGGCCTTCGATCCAGACATAGCTTCTGCCCATCCAGCGCCAGTATCCGGGCGACCAGATCCAGCCGGGACGCCGCGCCAGCGGAACCACTTCGCTGCGCAACGGCGGCGGCGCCTGCCAGACCGGGGCGGCGGCAATGGCTGTGAAGGGAGGATCGATCGGCCCGGCAAAACCGTCGGACATGTTTTGCGCCGGCGCTTGCGCGATGCCCGTCGTCGATCCTCCGATCAGCATGCCCGCAGCCGTCGCGGTTACGAGTGCGCTGTTCCTGAAACGTGCGAGATGCTGGACGATGGCGCGAAGCCGTTGATAAAAATGCTGCATGATGTCTGCTCTCCGATATCTCATGTGCAGGATGAGGATCGCCTGTGAGCGAAACGACAGAGTGAGCGGCGCGTAAGCAAGTGTGACGGAGTGTAACCGGTGCTGTTCTCAGCGCTCCGCGTGCAGATCCGTTTGCGCGATGAGCCGCCGGATCGTCTGGATGTCCTTTTCGACGATCGGCAGGCGGCGGCGCATGAAGAAGAGACCGTAAAGGCCATTCTGCCGATCGATCCAGGGGTAGGTGCCGAGGGCGCCGGGGCTCGAGACGACGCTGCAGCTTTGGTCGGGTTCGATTTTCTCGCACCAATTGCCGAGCGCATATTGCAGCATCGCGTTTGCGCCGTATGGTTTGAAACCCGCTCTGGCATTGCCTGTCTGAACGCGCTCCATCTCTTCGATCGCGCGCTTCGACAGTATGCGACGGCCTTCATAGGTGCCGCCTGATGCAAGCATGGTCAGGAGGCGTCCGTAGTCTTCCGCCGTGGTGACGAGGCCGCCTTGCAGGTTTGGATTGCGGACCTGCGAAGGGGAGAGTTCCGGCCACATCGGGTTACCCCAATAGGAGTGCTGCAGACCAAGCGGGCGGGCGATGCGCGTCTCGAACAGGCGCGCCCAGGTTTCGCCGGTTGCCTGTTCGGCGAGCGCGCCCGCGACCTGAAAGGCGGGGCTGCCGTAGCGGAACACCTGTCCGGGCCTGTCCTGCAACGGTCGCGCTGCGATCTCGTTCGCGGCCTCTGCGAGCGACATCCTCGGGTTCTGGCGTATGTCGACAAGGCCCTGCAGGCTGCCTTGTCCAGATGTGTAGGAGAGGATCTGCCGCAAGGTGATCTTTCCGGCGACGCCGGTAAAGGCCGGCAATCGCCGTTCGATCGGTTCGTCGAGCGACAGCTTGCCGTCATCGACGAGCGTCATGATGAGCGCCGCCGCCATCCATTTCGAGGCGGATGCCACCGGAAGCTGCGCGTCCGGATCGATGCCGGCGTCGATGCGGTAGAGCTGCCGGCCGTTTCGAAACACGATGAGCGTTGCGCCGGGCACGGCGTCCTTTTCGATCATCCGGTTGAATTCGCCGATGACGGCAGGCGGCGGACGCGATGCGCTGAAGGCGGGCATGATCGCTGCCGCGCACAGGCACAGGACGGCGAGCATGAGAATGACAAGCACCGTGTCCCAGATGAACTGGCTGAGCTGCCATCTGGTGAAGCGGCGGCGGGAGATCTGCATGGACTGGCTCCTGAGAAGAGCCGCAGTGTCGTTGCCGGACTGATCGCGAGTATGAACCCGATGTAACGGAATGTAACCGCGGCGGAATGTCAGCCGGCGACGAGGGAGATCGTCGCGCGTAGGCCGCCCTCACGCCGGTTCTCGATCTTGAGATCACCGCCCTGGCTTTTGGCGAGCGCGCCGACGATGGCAAGGCCAAGCCCGGCGCCGCCGGTCTGCCGGCCGCGCGAGGGTTCCAGTCGCTCGAAAGGCTGCAGGATGCGCTCCAGTGCGTCGGCGGGAACGCCCGGTCCCCGGTCGGTGACGGACAGTTTGATCATCGCGTCTTCCCGCCAGGCGCTGAGTTCCGCATTCTTGCCGTAGCGCAGTGCATTGTCGGTCAGGTTCGCCAGCATGCGGCGCAGCGCCAGCGGCGCGCAGCGCGCCTCCAGCGGACCGGCGTGCTGGATGTTGACGGTGACGGCTTCACCGATCTCCTGGCGAATCTGCGCCAGAGACTCGACTTCCGTGGCGACGTCGCAATGCTCCGGATGCTTGCCGGCGACACGCGTGGTTTCGCGGGCGAAAATCAGCGTATCGTCGAGCAGCAGGTTCATGTCATCGAGATCGCGGATCGCCTGCGCCTGCTGCTGAGGATCGTCGATGAATTCGGCGCGCAGCCTGAGCCGCGTCAGATAGGTGCGGAAGTCATGGGCGATCGCGGCGAGCACGCGTGTGCGCTCGTTCATCAGGCTGCGAATGGTATGCTTCATGCCGTTAAAGGCTGTCGACAGCATGTTGATTTCGGTCGCGCCCCGTGCCGGCAGGTCGGGCATGTCGATATCCTGCGCCAGCCCGTGGGCTGCCTGCGCCAGGCGCCGTGCCGGCAGCACGACCTGGTGGATGCAATAGAACAGAATCAGCAGCAGAATGCCGGCGACCGCCGCGCCGATGATGGCCAGGCGCCCGGTGAGCCGCTGCAGCAGCACGGGCGCGCGTTCAATCGTCAGCGTGTCGCCGGTGTGCAATTGAATGAGAAGGCGCACCGCCGCGGGAGTGGCGGCCCTTGCAGGGCCGTGCGCCGGCCCGGCTTGCTCGCCGCGCGCCTCGACCCTGAAGGCGCGTCCCTCCAGCTCCGATGCGTATCGGCTGTAGAGCTCGGTCAGATAGGGCGCAGCGTTGTGCTCTGCCTGTTCGAGAGAGCCCGGTTGCACATGCACGATGAGCGACCCGGCGTTGAGCGCGGCGATCACGAGGTCACGCTGCCGATCGGAGACGGATTCGACGGCGCTGGCTATGGCCGCCGCTTCGCGCGGCGACATCAGGCGAAACATTACCGGGCGTCCGTCGGGCCAGATGATGGCAGCCGCGATGACGATCTGCAGAAGGACCAGGCCCAGCAGAAAGGCGAGGGCGATGCGGAAGGTCAGGCTTCCAAAGACGTGCCGCATCTCAGCTCCGATTGCGCTCGACCGGGGCCGAGAAGAGATAGCCGCCGCCGCGAACCGTCTTGATGACCGAATGGGCCTTGGTGTCATGAGATTTGGCATCGTCACCGAGCTTGCGCCTGAGCCGGCTGAGCTGGACGTCGATCGTCCGGTCGAACGGCCCGGCGCTGCGGCCGCGTGTCCAGTCGAGCAACTGGTCGCGATTGAGCACGCGCTGCGGGTGCATCAGAAACACCATCAGGAGATCGAACTCGCCGCCGGTCAGATCGACCGGTTCGCCGGCGGGATTCTGCAGGAGCCGCGACGCAGCGTTCAGGCTCCATCCGGCGAACCCATAGATGTCCTGTGGCGACTGAAAGGGCGCGCGGTGGATGTCGCGCGTGCGGCGCAGGATCGCCCTCACGCGGGCAACGAGTTCGCGCGGGTTGAAGGGCTTGGGGAGGTAGTCGTCGGCACCCAGTTCCAGGCCGATGATGCGGTCGAGGTCGTCGCCCTTCGCGGTGACCATCAGGACCGGCGTGCCCATCGGGCCTGTCCGCAGCCGGCGGCAGATCGACAGGCCGTCTTCGCCCGCGAGCATCAGGTCGAGCACGACGAGATCGACTCTACGGCGGTCGATCTCGCGGTCGAGCTCATCGGCGCCGCTGCACAGCGCGACGTCGAAGCCCTCGCGCGACAGCAGGCCGCCGACAAGCGATCTGATCTCCGGATCGTCCTCGACGACGGCGATGAGGGTTGATTGCGTCAATGATCCAAACTCGGGTCCAAACCAGGGCTCAAATTCCCGCACTCAGAATCCTCCAATCCGCAACATAGGAAAAGTGCAAAAATACGTCCGATACATTTTGTTACGTTCGGTCACTCGCCGCTCACACGGCGCATACAGCGCGGCTGCATAAGAAAGGCCCTTCGTTTCGAACAATGGGAGCGCCCCTTGCGGTTCATTCTTGGTGTCAGTCTTATCGCCCTTTCCCTGTCCGGCTGTGCTGCGGTCGCGCGCAGCGCGCTGGCCGCCGGCAACAGGCCGGATATCAGTCAAATGCTGGCAAATGCTGATGAAAACGGCGACGGCAAAATCAGCCGCGGCGAATTCACCGATGCGCGCGCCAGGCTTTTCGCAAGGATCGACCGCAACGGCGATGGTTTCCTGAGCAAGGACGACGTGCCCCAGGGGCTTTTCGGACGCCGTCGCGGCGGTGAGCGTCTGCAGCAGGCGATAACGATGCTCGACAAGGACGGCGATGGCCGCATCAGCCGTGATGAGTTCGTCAATGGGCCCGGCCTGCTGTTCGATCGCGCCGATGCCAACCATGACGGTGTCGTCGATGCCCGCGAACTGGCGACACTTCGCGCGGTGATCGCCGCCCGCAAGTCCCAATAGGCAGAGCAGAAGCAATGATCGCCAATCGGTCCATGCCGGCAGCCGTCGTCATTCCGGAACTTGCCTATCGGGACGTCAGCGAGGCTGTCGGCTGGCTGTGCGACTCGTTCGGCTTCACCTTGCGGCTGCGCGTCGCCAGCCATCGCGCGCAGCTCGATGTCGGCGCCGGCACGATCGTCGTGACGGAGGCAAACGCGCTGGACTTCCAGCTTCTCGCCGGGATGAACCGCCAGATCGGGATCATGGTTCGGGTCGACGATGTCGACCAGCACTTTACAAAAGTCTCGCGTTCATTGGCCCGCCTGATCAGCAAGCCCACCGATCATCCCTATGGCGAGCGCCAGTACGCATGCCTGGATCTCGGCGGCTATAAGTGGACGTTCTCGCAGACGATCGCGGATGTGACGCCGGAGTCGTGGGGTGGAACGCCCGCATAGATACACTCCGTTACGCTTTGATGTGCGCGGTACACGGTCATGCAAACGGCCGGTGCGAAGCTGCTTTCATGGCGCGATCAGCAGCGCCATCTCATGAAAGGAGCACATCGTGAAACTCGCAATCGGAACAATCGCTTTTTCGAGCCTGCTTATGATCGGAGCGGCTTCGGAGGCCAATGCCTGGACGCGGAGCGGCAGCGTCACGACGCAGCGCGGAACCTATACCGGGACGGCAAGCGGCGGTTGCGGCGGCGGCACATGCTCGCGCACGGCATCGGTGACCGGCCCCATGGGCCATACGGTCTCGCGCTCGGGCAGCATCTCCCGTGTCGGTCCCTATCGCTACGCCTATTCGCGCACGACCACCGGCCCCTATGGCCGCAGTTTCATGCGGTCCGGCTGGTTCCGCCGCTGACGTCAATTTTAATCAATTCGGGAGGACGCGTATAAGCGCGCCCTCCTGTGAAGACTGATTGTCCTGCGCATTGTCTTGGGTATATTCGGCCGCCCAGATTGTTCGGCCAGGAAACCCAGCCATGATGCCATTGTCGAAACTGCCGGTACGGCGGGGGGTGAAGTGTGCCGCGCTGGTCGTGACGTTGGCCTTGCTGGCGCAACCATGCTGGCCGGCAGCGCTTCCGGGCTCCGATCTTTCGCCGCCGCAAACGGCCGGCGTGCCGATCCCGCGCGGTCAGGTCGACAAGGCGGTCGCGAAACTCGATGCGCTTGCCAGGGCGCTGTTGAAGCGATCCGGCATACCGGGCATGGCCGTGGCGGTCGTGAAGGACGGCAAGACCGTCTATGCGAAAGGCTTCGGCATTCGCAAGGTCGGCGAGACCAGGCTGGTCGATGCCGATACGGTGTTTCAGATCGCCTCCTTGTCGAAATCCATCTCGGCGACGGTCGTCGCCCGTCAGGTCGGTGCGGGCGTCGTGAAATGGAACACGCCGGTCGTCGGGCACCTGCCATGGTTTGCCCTTGCCGATGACTGGGTGAGCAAACACGTGACCATCGGCGACATGTTCGCCCATCGCTCGGGCCTTCCCGATCATAGCGGCGATGATCTCGAAGACATGGGCTATGACCGCAGGCAGGTGCTGGAGCGTCTGCGCTTCGCGCCTTTGCAGCCGTTTCGCTCGACCTATGCCTATACCAATTTCGGCCTGACGGCGGCGGCTGAAGCCGTCGCCGCGGCCTCCGGCACCGATTGGGCGACACTGGCCGAAACCGTTCTCTACAAGCCGCTCGGCATGGCTGCTACCAGTTCGCGCTTCGACGATTTTATCAAGCAGGACAACCGTGCCGGGGGGCATGTCCTCGTCGGCGGGTCCTACGTGCCGAAATATCAGCGCCGGCCCGATGCGCAATCGCCGGCCGGCGGCGTGAGTTCGACCGTGCGCGATTTGGCCAAATGGATGGCCATGGTGCTGGGGCAGGGCCGCTACGAGGGGCGCGAGATCATCGCCGAGGATGCCTTGCTGCAGGCGATGACCGCGCAGATCGTTTCCACGCCATCCTTCGCCGTCGACGCTCGTGCGAGTTTTTACGGCTATGGCTTCGGCGTCGGCGTTTCGCCTGCGGGGCGGGTCACGCTCAGCCATTCCGGCGCCTTCGCACTGGGCGCGGGAACGCATTACCTCATGATCCCGTCCGCCGGCGTCGGCATCGTCATCCTCACCAACGCCTGGCCCATCGGCGTAGCCGAAACGCTCGGCGCGGAATTTGCCGATCTCGTGCAGTTCGGCGCCATCACCCGCGACTGGTTTCCGGCCTACCAGCGCCTGCTGGCGCCGACGACGAAGCCGTTCGGCACGCTTGTTGGCAAAGCGGCTCCCGCCGGTCCTGCGCCGGCGCAAACATTGTCTGCCTATGCCGGTGTCTATGCCAATGATTATTACGGCGACGTTGTTGTCGAACAGAGTGATAGAGGCCTTATCTTGAAGATGGGGCCGTCAGGCGTGTCCTATGCGCTCGATCATTGGGACGGCAATGAGTTCGTCTTCAAACCTTCCAGCGAGAACGCGCCGGACGGCTCCATATCGGCCGCGACTTTCGCGATCGATGGAGCCACGCCGGCAAGGACGCTGACGATCGAGCTGTTGAACGAGAACGGCATCGGCGTCTTTGCGCGCCGATAAAGGCTTCGCTATTTCGGCCGTCGCGTCTGGGCCTTGCGCATGAGGTCGAGCAGATAGGTCGCGGCCGGGGTCAGCGGCAGGTCGGCGCGTTTGATCAGGACGATCGGCGGGGCTGCGAGCTCTTCTTTCACGTCGATGACGCTGAGGAAGCCCTTGGTCAGGGCGAATTCCGTCCATTGGTTTGGCACCATCGCGAGCAGGTCGCTGTTGGCGAGGCAGGTCATGAGGGTCATCGCCGACTGGATGCGGACGGCGAGTTTCGGCGGCGGAAGATGGTGCTGCGCGAAGATGATGCCGATTTCGTCTTCCGCATCGGCGGTGATCGATGTGGTGATCCAGTCGGCGTGATGGATCTCCTTCAATGAGGTCTTGGACGCCAGCGGATGGCCAGTGCGGCACAACACGGTTCTTCTGCCTTCGAACAGCAGTTCCTTGGTCAGTTCGGGGATGATGCTGCGGCCGGAGTCGGGGCCGATGTAGAAATCGACCGTGGCGTCGCGCAGGCCGAGCTCGAGGGTGGGATAAAATCCTTCAATGATATGCAGCCGCACGTCCGGATAGCGGGCGCGGAACGGCCGCAGCGCCGAGGGCAGCAGCGCCATATGCGCCGCAATCGACAGCCCGACGGTGACGTTGCCGCTGGCCGCGCCGCGCAACTGATCGACCTCCTCGCGGGTGCGGCGGATTTCCTGCAGGACGAGGGTCGCGCGGCGCACGAAGGCTTCGCCCAGCGGCGTCGCCACGACGCCGCGCGAGCGGCGCTCGAACAGCGGCGCCTTGAGTTCGTGCTCGAGCTCCGCCAGGCTCCGGGTCAGGGCCGGCTGCGCCACCCCCAGATGCCGCGCCGCGGCGCGGATGCTGCCGCGCTCGGCGATGGCGACGACTTCGCTGAAATGATGCAGCTTCATCCAACCCCTCGGTGATGATCTTGTCTTCCCAGGATGATACCGAAATGGCATCATTGGAAGGAATTTTTCATCTTCCCCGGCATCGCCGGTCCGGATAGGGCTGGTCGAGACATGTCCGAGGGAGGAAACCATGAGTGTCATCAAGCCGGCCCTGCATCACGTCACCATGCGGACCAGCCATCTCGATGCGATGATCGACTGGTACGGCAAGGTCATCGGGGCCAAGGTGATGTTCCGCGACCAGTATGCCGCCTGGACGACCAATGATGCCGCCAATCACCGCGTCGCCTTTCTGGCGGTGCCTGGCCTGAGCGACGATCCCGAGAAGATCCGCCACAACGGCATGCATCACAGCGCCTTCGAGTATGAGACGTTCGACGATCTCATCGCCTCCTACAAGCGGCTCGCGGACGAGGGCATCCAGCCGGCGTTCTGCCTCGATCATGGCTTGACCATTTCGATCTACTACGAGGATCCGGAAGGCAATTTCGTCGAGCTGCAAAGCGATTGCTTCGGCGACTGGGCAAAGTCGAGCGAATGGATGCAGACGTCGCCTGACTTCAAGGCCAATCCGATCGGCACGTTCTTCAACCCGCAGAAGGTCTACGAAGCGCATAAGTCCGGCGTCGATTTCCACACCTTGCACAAGGACATGCGCGGCGGCAAATACCAGCCGGACCCGATCCCGACGATCGGTCTGCCGGGCTGATGACGTCGGTGCGAGCCGATGCAGGTGACGGAACGTCACCAGAAGCCCTCATCCTGAGGAGCAACGCTTGCGTTGCGTCTCGAAGGACGGGGGGCGTCAGCCGCAACCATTCAACCGCGTCATGCCCGCACTTGTTGCGGGCACCCACGCGGCGACATTGTCTCGTTGTTGCAGATTATAAGGCAACGAGGCTTTCTTTCGATCATGCAGCGCGCCACGGCGTGGATGCCCGGGACAAGCCCACGACTGTCCGGTTCATGCATAATCCCAATTTAGGATGAGTTGCGTTGTGTCGCGTTTTGGTGGGGGCGTGGCTCGCTTCAGGCGGGTCACGTCCTTTCG
>JARHVB010000028.1 GCA_029222685.1 Terripilifer ovatus
CACCGACACCTCCCGCCAGCCCATCCCAACCTCCCATGCCTTGCGGCATGAGTGTCAGGCATGTCATGGAACAAGTGTCAGGTATGTCATGGAACCGCACACTGTGGCGCGTCGGGAATGACACCCCTTAATTCGCGCGCAACACCCTCATCCCTTCGCCGGATGCGCCTTCACCACCTCTTCATTGATCTCCGTTCCCCAGCCCGGCCCGTCCGGCAGCACGAATTCGCCATGTTCAATTTGATAAGGCACCGTCAGCATGTCGGCCCGCCACGGCACCTCGTCGACGTCGAGCTCGAAGATGCGAAAGTTCGGAATGGCGGCGCAGAAATGCGCGGCGATCACGCTCGACAGCGGGCCGTTGAAACAATGCGAGGCGACATTGACCTCGGCCGCGTCGCACATCGCCGCCATGCGCAGGCTCTCCGGCATGCCGTTGTATTGCACGTCGATGATCGCCACGTCGGCGCTGCCGTGATCGAGAAACGGTTTTAATGCCCGGCGGCCCAGAATGGCCTCGATAGAGGCGATTGGCGTCGTCGTCGAATTGCGGATGCCCGCGAGCACCGCCGCATCATAAACATCCATCTCCAGCCATTCGAGGCCGAACGGCTCGACAGCCTTCGCGAAGCGGCGGAAGCCCTCGGCCTTGTAGTTGAAATTGAGATCGACCATCAGGCCGGCGTCTGGCCCGGCGCCGGCGCGCAGCGCCGTCAACTGCTTCTCCAGCGCCTTGATGAGCGAACGGTCCGCATTCAGCTCCGGATGCCCCGGCCCGCGCGCGGAGCCGGGCGCATACATGCGTGCGCCCCTGTCGTCGAACAGCAGCAGGTTGGTCTTCATGGCGCGAAAGCCGCGCGCCACCGCCTCGCGCGCCGCGGCTTCGAGGTCGGCCAGGCTACGCACCGCGGGCGCCGCGATCACATTGCCATCGAAGAAATCGGGGTTGCGGGCGCGCACGACGCCGCAGCGCGACCAATAGGCCGGCAGACGTTTGCGCAGCGCACCGCCAAGAAGATCGTAGACCGGAATGCCGAGCGCCTTCGCCTTGATGTCGAGACAGGCATTCACGATCGGCGCGATGGCGTGCGACATGATCCCGCCGGCAACCGGCCGGGTCTGCGCTGTCAGCGCCGCCTCGATAGCCGAGATATTGCGCGGAT
Source organism: Terripilifer ovatus (assembly GCA_029222685.1). GTDB lineage: Bacteria > Pseudomonadota > Alphaproteobacteria > Rhizobiales > Beijerinckiaceae > Terripilifer > Terripilifer ovatus. The sequence continues at coordinate 1,164 of JARHVB010000028.1, forward strand.
CGTCACCCTTGATCGCGGCGCACAGCGACCGCACGATCTGCGTCAGCCCCTTGCGGCCGCGCCCCTCGTTATACTCGCCCCATCCGACGAGCCCATCGTCGGTCACAATCTTGAGAAAGGAATAGGTGTCCCACCCGGCGTCGGCGTGCAAATCCTCGAAGGCGACGATCTTCATCTGATTCCTCGCGCGGGCCTGTAGACGGACCCTTGCGATGAGTTTCGGATGCCACGGGCGCGGCGTCAATCTGATCCTCATAAACAAAAGCGCGGCGTTGCCGCCGCGCTTTGATGGCTGTCCGCCGCCTTTCATCCTCCGCGTCGGCATGCCCGCACTTGTTGCGGGCACCCACGCCAGGACATCGCCGCATCATGGAGGGAAATGCCCGAACGATCGGGCAAACCCATCTTCGTCATCGCTCGCCACGGCGTGGGTGCCCGGCACAAGGCCGAGCATGACGCTGTGAAGGTCGCTTACCGCAGCTCTTCACGATACAGCCCCAGCTTTTCCTGGGCGCTGCGGTCGGAGAAGGTGAAGGTGATCGCGTCCTTGGAAGCGCGATACTTCCGCCAGACCCAGCTCGGCATGGCAATAACGTCGCCTTCCGTGGCGCGGAAGCTCTTGTCGCCGGCTTCGACCTCGATCTCGCCTTCGACGACGATGACCGTCTGGCCGTCGGTGGCGCGCAGCGGCTTGGTCTCGAAGCCCTTCGGCAGATGCGACAGCCAGGCCGCGATGGTCGGCATCGGCCAGCCGCCATCGGTCGGATTGGTGTAGCGCAGGGCGTGGGCTCTGTGCGCATCCGGCTTGCCGGCGGCGGCGATCGCCATCAGCGCCTCACGGCTGGCCTTGTACTTGTAGTTGAAGATCGGCGTGGTCAGGCCGAACGGCGAGGCCATCTGGAACGGAGCCATATTGGCGCCCCAGCGCGCCTGCGATTCGCCCGGCTTCCTCTGCACCATCTGCGCCTTGTCGTTGGCGTGCTCGCTGAAGGCCGTCTCGAAGAAGTTGATCATATGCAGATCGAGACCGTCGATCCAGATCACCGGCTTGTCATGCTCCTGGCCGTGGTCGTGCCAGGCCCAGTTCGGCGTGATGACGAAATCGCCGCGCTCCATCAGGGTGCGCTCGCCGGCAACCGCCGTGTAGCCGAGATTGCCCTCCAGCACGAAACGCAGCGCCGAGGCGGTATGGCGATGCGCCGGTGCGATCTCGCCCGGCAGGATCAACTGCATGCCGGAATACATGGTGGCGGTGATGCGCGAGCCGCCGGGCATGGCCGGATTCTCGAACACCAGCACGCGGCGCTCGGCCTCTTCAGCGGTGAGGAGATCGCCGGCTTCCATCAGGAACTCGCGGCATTCCTTGAAGCGCCACACATGCGGGATGAATTTGCTCGTCGGCTCGAGCGGCACCAGACCCTTGAGCACTTCCCACAGCGGCGCAAGGTTCTGCGGCGCCAGCCTGTCGTAGAATTTCTGCCGGTCTTTGACGGGTGCGAGAGCTTCTGCTGTCGACATGATACGCTCCATTCGTTGCGGACGCGCTGCGTCCAGTCGGAATTCAGTCTACTTCTTCATCAGCTGGAAAAATTGATCCAACTGTTCCTTCTTCAAGGGCTCGCTCAGATATTTGAACGCGATCCCGTCAGCCATGGCCTGATCGATCCCGCTGATGTTGTCGGGATCGGCATTGGCGCGCGGAATGAAATCGTCGCGGGTGCGCCGCGCGATCTCTTCGGTGGTCTGCGCCCATTTGGCATAGACCTTCATGCTGTCGGGGCTTTCATAGAGCCACGCCAGCGTTTCCCGATAGCCTTCCATATAACGACGGAAGGCATCGCGGTTCTTCTCCAACGAGCCGGCGTTGACGGCGATGAGGCGCACGGTCTGCTCGCGCATTTCCGGCACTTCGGAGCCGCGCGCCACGATACGCGTGCGCCCGTCGAGGATGGCGTCGAGCTGCAGCGGCGCAGCGGTCCAGCCGATGGCGATCTGGCCGCTCATGACCTGCGTGTACGTCGCCGGCGGACTGCCGGTCGCGACGGCGTCGACCTTGACGCCGTAGACTTTCTCGAGGCCCATCACCAGAAGATTGGTCGAAGAGCCGCGCGTCGAAAAGGCGACGGTCTTGCCGGCGGCATCCTTGAACGTCTTGATCGGCGAGTTCGCCGGCACGTACCAGACTTCGTAGGAGCCTTTCATCGTCGCACCGATGGCGCGGATCGGCGCGCCTTTCTGAAACGCCGACAGCGCCGACACCGTTCCGATGCCGATGCCGATATCGACGCTGCCGGAAATGACCGCCTGCTGGGATTCGCCGCTTCCCTGCGTGTACAGGATTTCGAGCGCCAGATTGTGCTTCTTGAAGATGCCAGCGTCCTGGCCGAGTTCGGACACGGAATTTTCGAACACGCCGCGCTGTCCGATCGCGACCTTCAGCCGGTCCTGCGCCAGCACCGGCGATACAATCATTGTCGCCAGCGCCAGAATGGAGATGCGAAAAGCCTGCGTCACGGCGCGCTCCTCACACTTTGCCTTCGGCGCGCATGCGCCACATGTCCCAGGCGCGCGTCGCCTGGCCGCCGATAACCCGCGTCGCCGTGCGCGTTTCCGCTTCGCTGAGGCCGGTGATCGGGCCGCCGAGGCGTGCGGCTTCCGAGAGGACGCGGGCATTCTGCTCCGTATAGACGGCGCGGAACACGGCTTCCTTGAGGCTGGTGCCGACGGCCGTCGAGCCGTGACCGCGCATCAGCACGACGACGCTGTCGCCCAGGCATTCCGCCAGCGCCTTGCCGAGCTTGCCGTTGGTGATGAGCAAGTCGTTGTCGTCGCCGACCACATCGCGAATTTCAAACACCGGCGCGCAGGTGCCGATGAACGAGCCCATATGGGTGACGGCGCGGAACGGAAACGTCGGCACCAGGCCGAACGGCAGCACCGCCATGGAGTGGGAATGCACGACGGCCATCACATCGGGCCGGGCGCGATAGATTTCGCCATGGATGAAGCGTTCGAGGTAGACGGCGCGACCGTTGGCATCGACCGGCGCGCCATCGAGATCGAACTCGACGATGTCTTCGGCGGTCACCTGCACCGGCGCCATATTGCGCGCCAGCAGGAAACGGTCGGGCCGCTTGTCGTGGCGGACACTGACGTGGCCGAACGCATCGACGACGCCTTCGCCGAACAGGATATGATTGGCGGTGACGAGATCGTCGATCAGCTTCGGATCAGCCTTCGGACCCGGCGCCGCGGATGTTCCTGCTACGCCGCCCGTATTGGCAATATCAACTGAACCATGCCCGGATGTACACATATGATGGCTACCTCCCCGGCCGAGTGTCGCTTGCTGCGCTTCGGACGGCAATATAATTGACCGCCACGCTCCCGGCGATAAATTATGAGTATCAGAGTTGTTTGACTGCGTCAAGATTATCATATAATAATAAATTCGCACTTACAATTCACCATAATGGCGATTAAACGAGAAGTTACGGACGGAAGCGGCATTGGCGGGTTTCAGCAGATTTCTCAGCGTTCTGCGCCTCTTCAACGAGGCCGAAAGCGCCTGGACGGTGCCCGCCATGGCCGACGCCATGGGCGTGCCGGCCAGCACCGTCTACCGCACCGTCCGCGATCTCGTCGCCGCCGGTTTTCTCGAACAAGCGACCGAGGCCGCCTATCGGCTCGGGCCTGCCTTTATCGAGTTCGACCGTTCGCTGCGCCTCACCGATCCGCTGGTGGTGGCCGGCCGGCCGGTCCTGCACGACGTGGTCATGCAGGCGCATGTGCCCTGCGTCGCCATGCTCGCCCGTTTCTACAACGGCGCGGTGATGTGCGTCGCCGACGAGGCGGCCGCCGACACGCCGTTCCGGCCCAGCTACGAGCGCGGACGGCCGATGCCGCTGACGCGCGGCTCGACTTCAAAGGTCATCCTCGCCCATCTGCCGACGCGCCAGTTCAACAAGCTTGTCGAAAATCATGAGGGGCTCGACGCAGCAGCCCTGCGCGCCGAGCTCGCCGATATCCGCAAGCGCGGCTTCTGCTCGACGGCGAGCGAGATCGACCAGGGCCTGGCCGGTATTTCCGCGCCGGTCATCCTCAAGGACGCCGGCATTGTGGCGAGCCTCAGCCTCGTCGCCCATGACGCCGCGCTCGACGAAGGCCAGAGGCGGCGGTTGATCCTGCTCGTCGTCTCGGCCGCCAGCCTGCTTGCCGAAGATCTCCGCCGGCGTCATCAGGCAGGCGGATCAAACATCAGGAAAGCCATGGGGGAACCGGGGAATGGAAAATGAGCGAAGCTGATCTCGCTTGCGACATCGCGATCATCGGCGCCGGCCCCACCGGGCTGACCCTGGCCAACCTGCTCGGCCGCGCCGGCGTGGACACCATTCTGGTCGAGCGCAATGAGCTGACCGTCCAGGCGCCCCGCGCCGTCTCCATCGACGACGAATCCTTGCGCACCATGCAGGCCTGCGGCCTCATCGACGAGGTGATGGCCGATGTCGCGCCCGACTATGGCTCTCATTACATGTCGACGGCCGGCATCAATTTCGCCCGTGTCGAGCCGACAACCCGTGAATATGGCTATCCGCGCCGCAGTGCCTTCATGCAGCCCGAGCTGGAAGCGACACTGCGCACAGGCCTTGTCCGCTGGCCGAGCGTCAAACAGCTTTTTCAGCATACGTTCGAGTCAGTCGACGAGAGCGACCTTGGCGTCACCGTTCAGATCAAGGGCCCCGACGGTTCGCCGCTGACGATCCGCGCCAGATATCTCGCCGCCTGCGATGGAGGCCGCAGCGCCCTGCGCAAGATCATCGGCGCCGAACTGCAGGGATCGACCTATCCCGACAAATGGCTGATCGTTGATATGGAAGGGACGAAGGAACGCCTGCGCCAGACCCGCGTCCTGTGCAATCCGGCGCGCCCGGCCATCTGCCTGCCCGGCCCCGACGGCAAGCGCCGCTACGAATTCAAGCTGCACGACGGCGAATCCGAAGAGGAAATATCTTCGCCGGAGTCCGTGGCAAAACTGCTGGCCATGTATGGCCCCGACGAGAACGCCGCCATCGTGCGACGGCAGGTCTACGCTTTCCATGCGCGCGTCTGCGACAAGTGGAACACGAAGCGCATCTATCTTGCCGGCGATGCCGCGCATCTGACACCGCCCTTCGCCGGCCAGGGCATGAACAGCGGCGTGCGCGACGCCCATGCCCTGTCATGGCGCTTCGCCGCCGTGGCCAAAGGGGAGCTCGGACCGGGCGTGCTCGACAGCTACGAGAGCGAGCGCAAACCCCATGCCTGGGCGCTGATCGATCTCGCCATCAACATCGGCCGCGTGATGATGCCGACCTCGCCGTTGCAGGCCTGGCTCGTGCAAGCGGCCTTCCGGCTGATGCGCTTCGTGCCGACGGTGCAGAACTATTTCGCGCAGATGCGCTTCAAGCCGAAGCCCTATTACAAAAAAGGCTTCATCGTCGAGGACACGTCGTCCACCGTCGTCGGCCGCATGTTCCCGCAGCCCGATGTGGAAATGCTCGACCGCTCGGTGAAGAAGATGGACGATCTGCTCGGCAACGACTTCGCGCTGATCGCCTATGGTGATGAGGCGCAGGCGACGATTGCCGCGACGCAGACGATAGACTTCGGCCTGCCCGACCTGCGCCGGCTCGCCATCACACCCATGCGCATGAACATCGACCGCCGCGCCGATCCATCGATTTTAGCCTGCCGTGACAAGACGGGGTTGCTCGAACAGACACTGAATGCGGCTAAGGAAACGCTGATCGTCGTTCGTCCGGACCGCTATACACTGGCGGCAGCGGAGATCAGCAAACCGGGTGATATCGCCGTGATGGCCGGCAAGGTCCGCAAACGGGTGGCGGAGTCACGCTGACTGGGGCCGGGATATCCTCCCGGCTTCACACTTTCAGTCTGCCGTTCCACTGCATTCCGTCGAGGAGAAGGGGATCAGCTTGCCGGGGATGGTCCCGTTATTGCTGAATACGCCGACGGGCGATTTGATCCGCCACGTCCCGGACAGGGTGAGCGTGCCGCCGCTGTCCGACAGGCTCTGGGTGTAGGTGCCGCCGCCTGACCAGGTCACACCCGCCGCCGGCCCGGCGAGCGAGAACGATCCGCCAGTCTCGCCGGACGGCGTCAGCGAGAAGCGAACGCCCGCCATCGGCGCCTTCGCGTTGACGGTGAAAGGTTTGCTCACATCGCAGACGGTCTGATCGATCTTGAGATCGTGGTTGTTCGCCTGAAACCGATAGGCCTTTTTCTGGCAAAGCTTCTCGACGATCTCCTGGGCGATCTTGTCGGCGGCTTCGAGGGTGCGTCCGCCCCTGGCCGATCCCTCGACGCGCGCCACGCTCTTCTTGGTCACCACATTGCTGACATCGATCATATAATCGTAGCCGCCATCGCCATCGAAACCGATGACGCCATTGATGGCGTCGGAAACACTCATTTTGCTTTGCAGCAGGCCATCTTTCTTCGCATAGCCCTGCTTCTGCAGTTTCTTCTCGGTTTCACGCCCCTGGACAAAGGCCTCGCTGGTGTCGATCGAGGTGATATCGCACTTGCCGTCCTTGCGCGCTTTCTCGATCTCCAGAGCCAGTGATGTCCGCAGGGTCTCCTGAAGCGCCCGGGCGTTGCCGGGCGCCGTCTGGTCGTTGGCCGCCGTGATTGATCCCACCGTGACGCGGATCTGCGCCGACGCAGGCGCCGCCGCCCACACCATCAGCGAGGCAAACACCAGGATCGCGCCAAAAAGGCTTCTTGAAAGAACAGACTGAACGGCAATCATCACCAGCCCCCGGTGAACGTCCCGCCGCCAGCATAGTCGGCACGCCCGCCCCCGACAACAATGCTCAAACAAAAACGCCCGCCTCTCGCGAGACGGGCGTTTTCTCAAACTCAAACCAGATTCACTTCTCGTCGAAGTAGAGCCTGCCCGGGTTCGTCACCAGCAGCTTCTGCTGCAGTTCCGGCTCCGGCGCGAACAGCGGGATGAGATCGACGAGGTCGCCGTCGTTCGGCATCTGCTTCACATTCGGATGCGGCCAGTCGGTACCCCAGATGATGCGGTCCGGCGCCAGTTCGCAGATCTGGCGGGCGAACGGCACCGCGTCGTGGAACGGATAACCGGTCGAGGAGACACGCTCGGAACCGCACACCTTCACCCAGCACTTCTCGTCGTCCTTGATCAGGTTGACAAGACATTCGAACGGCTTCTGCTGCAGGCCGTCGCTGGCCTTGACTCTGCCCATGTGGTCGATCGTATAGATGACCGGCAGTTTCGCCAGCATCGGCGCGTATTCGGGCAGGTCGATGGCATCGAAATGCACGTCGAGCGACCAGCCGAAGTTCTTGATCTTGTCGACGACGCTGTGGAACACCTTCATGTCGGGTACGCCGCCGAGATGGGCGACGAAGTTGAAGCGGCAACCGCGGATGCCGCCGTTGTGCAGTTCCTCGATCGCCTTTTCGCTGAACGTGTCATCGATGTTGGCGACGGCGCGATAACGCCCGCCGCTTTGGGCGATGGCGTCAAGGCAGACCGTATTGTCATTGCCGTGGCACGAGGCATTGACGATGACGGCGCGGGTCAGGCCGAGTTTCGCCTGCAGCGCAGCGAATTTCGCGAGCCCTGAATCCGGAGGCGTATAGGAGCGATCCGGCGCGAACGGATATTTGTCGCCCGGCCCGAAGATGTGGCAATGGGCATCGGTGGCATTGTGCGGCAGTTTGAACTTCGGCGTCTTGGTGTTCGGATCCGGCGGCGGAATGGACGGCGTGAAATCGCCCGGCGGATTCTTATGCGATTCAAGCGCGCTCATTTCTTGTCAGCTCCTCTTTCCTGTGCATCGGCGATGGCCTTGCAAAGACCCGGATCCATGCCGAGATCCTCGACCATCATCGCCGCTTCCCGCATTTCCGCCGCGCGGCGGATGCCGTGCTGACGTACACGACCGCCCATCGTCTCCGCAAGCTGGCGGAAATCGATCGACGGATAGCTGGCGTCGAGGCTGGCGAAGACCTCGTCCTCGACGCCCCATTGCTTCGCGGCCGCGGCGCAATCGACCATGATCGCCTCAAGTCCTTTGATGACGATGGAGCGGCAGAGCTTCATCGCCGAGGCGCGGCCGGGTTCGGTGGTCACCGGAGTGACGTTCATGCCAAGCCCGTTGAGGAGCACGGCGGCCTCTTCGGCGAACGGCCCGCCGGCGAGGATCGGCACTTTGATGCCCGGCCCCGGCACCGGCGCCATCACCGCGCCCTCGACATATTTCGCATGTGAGGCGTTGACCTTGCCGGCCGCCGTCTTCTTGGTCACCGGCGAGGCGGAATTGATATCGAAGAAGAACTGGCCCTGGTTGAGATAACCGGCCGCCTGGCCGGCGACGTCGAGCACGTTCGAGGCCGTGACGGCGGAAATGACGATGCGCGCATCCTTGCTGGCGTCGGCAGCGCTTTTCGCCGGCCGCACGCCGATGCTTTCGGCCAGTTCGCGCTTCGCCGGACCTTTCTGCGGATCGTCGAACAGAATGTCGTAGGTGGCGATCGAAACGCCGCCACGGGCGAGAAATTCGCGCGCGAAGGTCGACCCGACCTCGCCGAACCCTATGATTCCAAGAGAAATGGTGCCGCTCATGCGTGGTCCTCCGGGCTGGATGGATTTCCGTACCCATTCCGGCGGCGGCTGGCAACCTTGGCTATTGCGAGAGACGGATCATTTTTAGATTACTCATTTCGGCTTTTTTGAAAGGGCGGCAACAACGGATGGCTTCAAGGTGAGAATTTGCGTTCCGACGTTATCATCGGAGTAATCTACCAACGCGAGAACGTCTGGATTATTGGCGCCAAGCTCTTCTGCCACGCGCCGGCAGAACCAACCAAAATGAAGGTCGAAAGCCCCATACTTGTCATCAATCTCAGAGCGCTTCATTGAGTGACCTGGAGCATTATAGAGCGCCCAAAGCGCATCGATGCCAGGCTGGATACGTAAACCCGGCGTTTGGTTTACCGTGCGGATAGCTTTCGCAATTTGTTCAGGAGAGCTCGAATCCACAATCGTAATTGCTAATCCCATCGTGTTCTCCTGAGCCTAACTCAATTGCTACGGGCAACTATTTGTGCCCGGCCAAAAAACGCTCATCATAAAGTTTTTCGGCCGGCGGCGGATCGGCAAGCGTGCCGATTTCGCGCAGCGAGCGGCGGATGGTCTCGATCGCCGCCTTGTCGAAGCCACCCTTGTCGCGCGCCATCATGGTGATCTCGTCCTCATAGGCGGCGCGTGCCGAGTCCTGGCTGATGTTCAGGGTCGCAGCGCTGACCTTGATGGTGAAATCCGGATTGGCTTTGGCATAGGCGACGGATTTGAACCAGCCATCAACGAAGCGCTGCACCGTCTCCGGCGATTTGGCGATCATCTCATTGCGGGCAAAGAGAACGTTGGAATGGAAATCCTTGACGATATGGCCGAGCGGCGCCAGCACGCGGCCCTGCTTGTTGAGCTGCGCATCGAAACCGGTCGCCGCGCCCATCACCACCCCGTCGAGATCGCCGGCCCGCATGGCGGCGATCGACGTGCGCGACCCGCCGGTGGGAAACGACAGGACGCCCTCGTTGCCCCAGCCCTGGCTGCGGCCGATCTCCTTCGCCATCCAGTCGGTGAGCGAACCGGCCGATGTCACGCCGAGCTTCTTGCCGCGCAGGTCGGCGAGCGACTTGATCGGCGAATTCACCGCCACGGTGACAACCATGTTGTAAGGCGCACCGCTCACCGCCGCGATCGCCGTCACCGGAACGCCCTTCACCGGATAGGCAAGCCCCGGCCCCGAGCCGAAGCCAAAATCGATGGAGCCTGAGGCAAGGCCGACCATGGTCTGGGATTCGCCGCCGAAATAGATGGATTCGACATCGAGCCCCTGCGCCTTCCAGATGCCCGCTTCCGTGCCGACATCGACGATGGTCAGGATCATCGGCCCGCCGGATTTGCCGACTTTCACTTTGGCGAGGGCGGGTGTTTGGGCAGGCGTTTGGGCGTGCGCCGCTCCGGCGAGCACGAGGCTTCCTGCCAGAACCAGCTGCTTCAGAACATCGGCCTTCATTAAATCCCTCCCCTTTTAGCCGCCGCAAACGATCGCTGCGGCGTGACGCCCCCGTCCTTCGAGACGCGCCTTTCAGGCGCTCCTCAGGATGAGGGCTTCTGGTTGTTTCCGGAACTCTACAACTGATTTCCTGATATAAGAAACAAGCTCATCAGAGCCCTCATCCTGAGGAAGCGCGAAGCGCTGTCTCGAAGGACGAGGGCGTGACGCGACATCTGCAGATCAGCGGATCGGGATGACAGCCCGCCGCCATGGTGGCAAAGTCGTTGAATAAAACCTGAGCTGGGAGGACCAGATGCAGATCGGTCATGCGGACGCCTATGAGGGCGCGGTCACGACGCCGGAGTTTCGTGGCGGCGGCAAGCTGTTTCGCACCCTGCTGGCGGGCGAGGAGGGCGACCCCGGCAATTTCCGCCTCGTCTATGTGCGGGTCAACAGCGCGATCTCGACGCCGCGCCACCGGCACAATTTCGACCAGCTCCGCCTCGCCCTCGAAGGCGCGATCAACTACGGCCCCGACCAATGGATCGAGCCCGGCGAACTCGCCTATTTCCCCGAAGGCACACCTTACGGGCCGGAAGAGGCCGACAATGAGCGCCTTGGCGTCACCATCCAGTTCGGCGGCGACAGCGGCGAGGGGTTCATCAGCGAACGCCAGATGAACGAAGGCATGGCGCGGCTGCAGACGCGCGGCACTTTCGAGAACGGCATCTATCGCCGCACCGACAATCCGCCCGATGGCACGCGCCGCAATCAGGATGCGTTCGAAGCGATCTGGGAAGAGGTCAACGGCCGCCGCATCTCCTATCCGGAAAAGCGCTGGGAAACGCCGGTGATGATGCGCCCGCAGGATGTAGAATGGACACAGGAGGAACCCGGCGTTGCGCGCAAGCAGTTGGGTTCCTTCGGCGCCCGCGGCACCGCCTTCGCCTTTCTGCGCCTCGATGCCGGCGCAGAGCTCGATCTTGCCGCGCGCGGCGGCGCACGCATCGGCTTTGTCCTGTCGGGGCAAGGCGATATCGCAGGCGAAGAGCTGCGGCCGCATTCCGCCTTCGGACTGAAGGCCGGAGAAGGCGCGGTATTGCGCGCAAGCGCGCCGCTGCAACTGATGCTGGCCGACATGCCGGCGTTCAATGCCGCCCGCGCGTCAGCGGCGGCCTGAGAATATGGCCCGGAGTGTCATTCCCGCCAAGCGAAGCGCAGAGCGGGAATCCAGGAGCAACGTGACGGTTCGAGGTAGCGGCCTGTGGCTTCTGGATTCCCGCTCGCCCGCTACGCGGACGTCGGGAATGACACTGTTAGCTTTCGCCATGACCAAAGCCCGAAAGGTTGGATGACTTATGACTGAAATGATCGGTTTCGTCGGCACCGGCGCGCTCGGCGGCGCGATGGCGCGCAGCCTGCTGCGCTCGGGCCTGAAACTCATGGCGTTCGACACCGGCGATGCCGCACGCCAGCGCATGGCTGAGGCCGGTGCGGTCATTGCCCCCTCGGCGCGCGCCGTGGCCGACACTTGCGAGATCGTCTTCGCCTGCCTGCCGGCGCCCGCCGTCAGCGTCACCGTCGCCGCCGAGATCGCAGGAGCAGCGAAACTCCGCATCCTCGTCGAATGTTCGACGCTCGGTGTGAAGACCATGCGCGAGATTGCCGCCAATATGGCGGAGTACAATATCGCCGTCCTCGATGCGCCGATCACCGGTGCGTCCGGCGGCTCTTACGGCGTCGATTCCGGCGCCTTCTCGCTGATCTGCGCCGGAGCCGACGATGTCTTCGAGCGCATTCGTCCGATCCTGGCGCGAATGACATCGAAGATCCATCGCGTCGGCAGCGAGCCCGGCATGGCGCAGATCGCCAAGGTCATCAACAATGCCCTGTCGATCACCGCGCTCACCGTCTCGTGCGAGGCCATCGTCATGGGCGTCAAGGCCGGGCTCGACGCGCGCGGCCTGATCGACGCCATCAACGACGGCAGCGGCCGCAATTCGGCGACCGTCGATAAGTTCCCCCGCTCGATCCTGAAGCGCGATTTCGCCTCGCCGATGACCATTGGCCTCAAGGACATGCAGCTCTACATGGAGACGATCCACGACGCCGGCCTGCCCGCTCCCATCGGCGCGACGGTGATGGAAATCTGGAATGCGGCCTATGCGCAGAACCCCAAGCGAGGCTACAGCTCTATCGTCGAATATTTCGAGCAGTGGGCGGGCGTCCAGGTGAAGAGCGAGGAATCGAAGGGTTCATGAAAATCTGCATTATCGGCGCCGGCGCCATCGGCGGCCTGCTTGCGGCGAAACTCGCGGCGAGCGGCGAGGACGTCACCGTCGTGGCGCGCGGCGCGCAGCTTGCCGCCATCAAGTCCGATGGCCTGCGCCTCATCGGCGAAGAAGGCGATGTGCAAGATGGCGATATACATGTGCGCCCGCGTGCGGTCGGCACGGTGAAGGAGGCCGGCCCGCACGACCTCGTCCTGCTCGGCATGAAGGCGCATCAGGTCGCCGAGATCATTCCCGACCTGCCCGCGACCTTCACTGACGAGACCATGGTGCTGACGGCGCAGAACGGCATTCCCTGGTGGTATTTCCTCAAGCAGGAAAGCCCCTTCGCCGGCCGCAGGCTCGAAAGCGTCGATCCCGGCGGCATCATCGCTGGTGGCCTGCCGGCGGAGCGCGTGATCGGTTCCGTCGTCTATCCGGCCGCCGAGATCGCCGCGCCCGGCGTCATCAGGCTCATCGAAGGCAATCGCTTCTCGCTGGCGGAGATCGACAACAGCAAGTCGCCGCGCATCGAGGCCGTGTCGCAGGCCTTCACCAGGGCCGGCTTCAAGGCGCCCGTCGTCTCCGACATTCGCGCCGAGATCTGGACCAAGCTGTGGGGCAATCTCAGCTTCAACCCGATCAGCGCGCTGACGCACGCGACTCTGGCCGCGATCTGCGCCGATCCGCTGACCCGTGCGCTGGCAGCCGACATGATGCGCGAGGCGCAGGCGATCGGCGAGCGCCTCGGCATCCGCTTCCGCATCCCGTTGGAAAAGCGCATCGCCGGTGCAGCCGCCGTTGGCGAGCACAAGACCTCGATGCTGCAGGATGTGGAATCTGGTCGCTTCATTGAGATCGACGCCCTGGTCGGCTCGGTCATCGAACTGGGTGAGATCACCGGCGTGCCGACGCCGAACATTTCCGCCGTCTATGCCTGTGTGAAGCTGCTGGCGCAGACAGCGCAGGCGCAGAAGGGCGCAGTGAGGATCGTGACGCTTTAAATCTCAAGATGAAGCGGAAGCGCTGCACCCTGTACCACGTCTTGCCCGGCCTTGTGCCGGGCACCCACGCCGTGACGTTGCATTGCCGTCGCAGAACTTACGCACGTGCTCGTCCTGCATCATAACCGCGCACTCCGGCGTGGGTGCCCGCAACAAGTGCGGGCATGACGGTTGCGCGGTGTCGCCCTATCTCTTCAACAGCGGCACAGCCAGCTTCACAAACTCATCCGCCGCATCCCACGGCACCAGATGCTTGCAGCCTTCGGCGATGTGCAGGTCGAGGTGCGGATAAAGCTGTTTCAGCTTGGTGGCGCGCTCGAAGGCATTGGCCCTGTCCTGCTTGCCGTAGATCATCAGCAGCGGCGCCTTCACTTCCGCCGTCTTCTGCCACAGCGGCACGGCCGGCTCTTTCGCCGGCTGGGACTCGGCGAGTTCATTGCGGGCGCAGAAGGCTTCGAACGCCTTGCCGATGCTGCGCGCGTGGCGCAGCGCCAGTTCGTCCGGCGTGATCAATTCGTGATGGAAGAGATTGGCCTCGAGCAGCTTACGCGTGTCCTCGATGGTCGGCTCTGCCTGCGCCATGCGGCGCTCCAGCCGCTGCTGCACGGCGGCTTCCGCCGATACTCCTTTATTATTTGCCTTCTTGCCTTCATCGAGCGGCGGCAGCAGGCTGCCGGTGCCCAGCACCACCACATGGCTCACCCGGTCCGGCGCCTGCAGCGCCGTCTGGATGGCGGGCCCGCCCGATTGCGAATGGCCGATCAGCGCCGCCTTCGCCAGGCCAAGCGCATCCATGAATTTCAGGATCGAGGCGCGGCGATAGGCCGGCGAGTGATCGCTCGGCGTATCGGAGAGGCCGAAGCCTGGGAAATCGAAGGCGATGGCGCGGAAGCCCGCTTTCGCCAGCGGCGGCAGGTTGCGCAGGAACACATCCGCCGAGGAGCCGAGCGAGGCGCCATGCAGCAGCAGCAGCGGCGGGCCGCTGCCGGCCTCGATGTAGCGCAGTTTCAGCCCGTCGACCGTGACGAACTTGTCTTCAACCCGCGCTTTCGCGACAGCATCATCCATGGTCTTCGCCCTTATTCATCTGTGATGTCGATCCACACCGCGCCGGGATCGGCGATCTGCATTTTGCCCGTCGCGGCTTTCGCCAGGAATGCCTTGCGCGCATCGGATTCCTTGCTGCCGCCGAGCGGCATCGCCGCCAGATAGGGATTGGACCCGCCGATGGCGCCAAGATGTTCCTTGAACGCGTCCATGCTCTCCACCTTGAAGCCGATATGGTCCGGCCCCGGCCGCTTGATCGACATGTTCTCGAAGATCGGGATCGACCACGGCAGGATCGACAGCGTCACCCGCCCGTCGGTGAGATGCCAGCCCGGCCCGTCGAACCGCTTGTTCAGCGGCTCCAGCTCGAACACTTCCGAATAGAATTCTGCGCATTTCTCCGCATTGGGCGTGCGGATGGCGAATTTGTTGAGATAGCGGTCCGGGACCGGCTTTTCCTCCATCTGGTCGGCATAGACCTCGCTGAGCTTGCTCGTCCGCTCCGCCAGGTCGAAGACGTTGCCGTCCGGATCATTGCCCGAATATTGGGCGAACGGCCGGGTCGACGGCCGCTTGACGATATTGGCCTCGGGGAATTTCTTCTGCATGCGCTCCAGCGCCGCATCGATGCTGTCGACCTTCATGCCGAAATGATCGAGCCCGCCGACATAGCCGTCGCGCAGCGGATTGATGTTCATGCCCACATAGCCGTCGCCGACGGAGACGCCATTGGCCGGCCGGCTGGTCTTGCTGGAGGGTTTCAGCCCGAACACCGCCTCGTAGAACTTCGCCATCATCGGCCAGTTCGGGCTGTTCATGGCCATGTGATTGATCTGCGCGAACATGACCGTCTCCTCCTAAAAATTTGCTTTTGCCAATTGTACGCGCCTTGCAGCCATGCAATCAAGACAGCAAAGCTTCATAATGAGGAGGAAGCCGCCGATGAAAAAGATCAATCTCACCATCGCCGCCAGCGATTACGATCATTTCCGCGATTTCCGCAACGGCGAGGTGCAGGCGCAGGGCATCGAGCCGATCTGGCTTCAGCACGAAATTCACGAGATTTTCTCCCGTTTCGCCGCCAAGCGCGAATGGGATGTCAGCGAAATGTCCTTCGCCAAGTTCACCGCCCAGATGGCCGAGCACGAGAAGCCCGAAGACCGGGACGTGATCGCCCTGCCGGTCTTCGCCTCGCGCGTCTTCCGCCTGTCGTCGCTGTACGTGAACCCCTCGAAAGGCATCAGGACCGCCGCCGATCTCAAGGGCAAGCGGGTCGGCCTGCCTGAATGGGCGCAGACCGCCGCCGTCTATACGCGCGGCTGGCTGGAGCATGAGGCCGGCGTGCCGCTGACCAGCATCCAGTGGGTGCAGGCGGGCACCGAAGATGCCGGCCGCACCGAGAAGGTCGATCTCAAACTGCCGGACGGCATCAACATCATCCGCGAATCGGAAAAGACGTTGAGCGACATGATCGTGCGCGGCGAGCTCGACGCCATCATGACGGCGACCATCCCGCTGCCCTACCAGCGCCGCGATCCCAACATCAAACGCCTGTTCGACGACCCGACCGGCGAAGAGGTGAAATATTTCCAGCGCACCGGCGTCTATCCGATCATGCACATCATCGCCATGCGCAAGGCGGTGCTCGACGAATACCCCTGGGCGGCGCGCAATCTCTATCTCGCCTTCCTGGAATCGAAGGACCGCGCCATGGAGCGCATCTTCGAAGGCGGAGCCTCGCGCTACCCGATCCCCTGGCTGAACGACACGGTGATGAAGCTGCGCGACCTGTTCAAGGGCGACATCTACCCCTACGGCCTCGACGCCAATTACACGACGCTGGAAACCTTCCTGCGCTTCTGCTTCGAGCAGGGCGTGGCGAAGCGCCTGCTGAAGCCGGAGGACATTTTCCCAGCCGGGATAAACCCGCAGGTGAAAACCTAGAGCTATTCCGCCAGACAAACGGCTGTCATCCCCGACGCCCGCAAAGCGGCTACCGGATTCACACATCCAGGAGGCCGAATCGGGATCGGCACTCGGGATGGCCCTCGATGACGAGCGCGATAAGCGCAGGATACGGAACGAAGCTTTGAAGAGATTCGTCTTTCGATAGGCATTGATGCAGCTTCGACGTCTGGTTTCCCGCTCGCGCTTCGCGCGTCGGGAATGACATTGAGGTCCTGTCATCCCCGACGCGCCGCAGGCGCGAGCGGGGATCCAGACCTGAAAATTCAGTGCATCGGATGCCCGCGAGAGATGTGTGAATGCCATAGCGCAAAGCGGGCGAGCGGGGATCCAGAGGCCAACGACGGCATGTGTCATCACGTTGCCTCTGGATTCCCGCTCTGCGCTTCGCTTGGCGGGAATGACACCAAGACTGCGGCCCTACAGCCCTACGGCTCCGATACCGTCACACGGCGCAGATGCCGCCGCTCGCTCGCCGGGAAATCCGCGCGTGCGTGATTGACGGCGCGGTTGTCCCAGATCAGCAGGTCAGCGACTTTCCAGGAATGGGCGTAGATGAACTCCGGCCGCTCGATGTGCGCGAACAGTTCTTCCAGCAGCCCGTCGCTTTCGGCACGCTCCATGCCGACAATGTTGCGGGTCATCAGGCGGCTCAGATAGAGCGCCTTGCGGCCTGAATCAGGATGCACGCGCACCAGCGGATGCCGCGCGTTCGACAGCTTGCCGTCGGTCTCGTCCGTCTGCTCGCGCAAGGTCGCCCGTGTGTCGTAGACATTGTTGACGATCAAGCCTTCGAGACGTTGCTTCATCGCCTCCGGCAGATGGTCGTAGGCCATCTGCATATTGGCGAATTTGGTTTCGCCGCCGACGGAAGGAATCTCGATCGAGAACAGGCTGGTGGCGCGATAGGGCGATTTGCGGTGCGCGCCGTCGGAATGAAAATGCAGCTCGCCATCCGGCAGCGCGCCGACCTGCTGGCCGTTCTCGCGCAGGTTGGAAATATACATCACGCCGCGCTTCGCCGGACCATCATATTCTGCCTTCTCGCTATATTCCGGCGTGTCATTGGCCGTCGGCTTACCCATGAAATCCGCATCCGCGCGTCCGAAGTTGCGCGCGAAGCGAATCTGGTCTTCGTTGGTGATGGTCTGCTGCGGAAAGCATAGCACGCAATATTTCGCGAATGCCTCGCGCAGCATCAGCGAGCGCGCGGCGCTGTCGGGTTCGCTCAGATCGACGCCGTGCACACGCGCGCCGAGAATCGGGCTGAGCGGCTCGAATGCGATCGCCGTCCCTTCTGCCATGGTCTCCTCCCTGTTCTTTGATCGGTTCAATGCATCGCCTGACCGCCGTCGACATTGAGTGTCTGGCCGGTCATAAAACCGCTGGCGTCCGACAGCAGGAACATCACCGCGCCGACGAGATCGTCCGGCACCTGCGCCCGTTTGAAGGTGCGGCCATCGCCCTTGAACGCGACGTAGTTCGACGAGGACGAGGCCACCTGCGTCTCGCTCTCCGTGAAGCCAGGCGTAATGGCATTGACGCCGATGTTGTCGTCCCCGACCTCGCGCGCTAGCGCCCTGGTCAGCCCGACGACACCGGCTTTCGACGTCGTATAGTGCAGGCGATTAGGGTTGCCGCCCCAGATGCGCGACGAAGAAATGTTGACGATACGTCCGCCGCCCTGCGCCTTCATGTGCGGATGCACGGCGCGGCAGCACAGGAAGATACCCTTCAGGTTGACGGCCATCACCCGATCCCATTCCTCCACCGGAATCTTGAGCCAGCTTCCGCGCGGCAGCACGCTCATCAGCGAGGCATTGTTGATCAGCCCGTCGATACGGCCCCATTTGGCGATGGTCTGCGCCACCATGGCCTCGACCGATTCCGGGCTGGACACGTCGGTGGGAAACGACACCACCTCCAGCCCAGCCCTGGTGCAATCTTCGGCGACCTTGCCCGCAGGCTCTGCGGCGATATCGGCCAAGACCACCCGGGCACCGCCTTCCGCCAGCCGCTGGCTGTAGACTTTGCCGATACCGGTGCCGCCGCCGGTAACTATGATCACCTTGCCTGCGACGCTGAAAGCCGTCTTGACGTCAAAACCCGCCATATCGCCGTTTCCTCCTGCATGTCCTTCAACAACCGCCTTCCTGGCAGCCGTTGGCGCCCGTTCGGGCTTGCAGCGATGATGTCGCAAGCGCGCCTGTCACGCAAGAATAGATTAGATTGCTAATCATCTACCCGCTGGAGCCGATCATCTGGACGTGAGGCCGACAGGAGGAAGATCAGTCGCGCCGGCGGCCGGAGGCGATTTCTGCAGATCTGTAATGAGCTGCTTCATTTCGCTGATTTCCCTGACCTGGGCTTCGATGATGCCGTCCGCCAGTTTGCGGACCCTGGGGTCATGGATGTGAGCGCGGGTGCTCGTAAGAACCGCGATGGAATGATGCGGGATCATCGCCTTCATATAGGCAACGTCGCTGATGGTTTCCTGGCTTCGGACCAGCCACAGCGCGCCGGCGAAAACGACCACGCTGCCGAGCAGGATGGCGATGTTGACTGGTGTTTTGGTGTACATGTCGAGCATGAAGGCAAGCATGATGACGGCCATTGCCGCGCCCATCACCAAGGCCATCCACAGGCGGGTCTGGCTGAAGAAAACGTGGTCCAGCGCGTAAGTGTTCAGATACATCAAGCCGAACATGACCACGGTGGATACGAAGATCATCGCCAGAAAACGCAGATAGCTCATGGTCGCTCCCGGGGATCGCTGCGCATAAGCCGCAAAAGTCATGTGAGCCCGCCAACCCGCCATGGCTCAATCGCCCGCGAGCGTGCAATAGTAGAACGTTCCGCCTGCGCGTCGGTTCCGCCAGTCTTCGCTTTGACGATTGCCGGGCGCCGCCAAAATAGCGACACTGAGCTGAAATCGGAGATCAACGCATGAAAGTCCGCGCCGCCGTTCTGGAAGACATGGGCCGGGCGACGCCCTATGCCGTCTCAAAACCTCTGACGATTTCCACTGTCGATCTCGCGCCGCCGGGCCCCGGCGAAGTGCTGGTGCGCATCGCCGCCGCCGGGCTCTGCCACTCCGACCTCTCGGTCATCGACGGCTCGCGTCCGCGCCCGACGCCGATGGCGCTCGGCCATGAAGCATCCGGCGTGGTCGAGGAATTGGGGAAGGGCGTCGACGATCTCGCCAAAGGCGATCATGTGGTGCTCGTCTTCGTGCCGAGCTGCGGCCATTGCCAGCCCTGCGCCATCGGCCGGCCGGCTTTGTGCGAACCGGCTGCGGCGGCCAACGGCGCCGGCATGCTTCTCTCCGGCGAACGGCGCATCAGCCGCGACACCAAACCGCTCAACCATCACATGGGCGTCTCTGCCTTTGCCGAATATGCGGTGGTCTCGCGCCGCTCGCTGGTGCGCATCGACAAGGACATCCCGCTCGATCACGCCGCCCTCTTCGGCTGCGCCGTGCTCACCGGTGTGGGTGCCGTCGTCAACACCGCGGCGCTGCCGGCGGGATCGACGGTCGCCATCGTCGGCCTCGGTGGCGTCGGCTTGGCAGCCCTGCTCGGCGCCATCGCCTCGGGCGGCGATCGTATCGCGGCGATCGACCTCGATGACGGCAAGCTCGCCTTCGCCAGACAGCTCGGCGCCACCGAGACGTTCAACTCCCGCGAGGCCGATGCGGCCGCGACGATACGCGACGCGACGAAGGGTGGCTTCGATGTGGTGATCGAACTTGCCGGCTCGGTGAAGGCGCTCGAACTCGCCTATGCGATCACCAGGCGCGGCGGCACCACCGTCACCGGCGGATTGCCGGCGCCTTCCGCCATGCTGCAGATCCCCGCCGTCAGTCTTGTCGCCGAGGAACGCACGTTGAAGGGCAGCTATATCGGCACCTGCGTGCCGTCGCGCGATCTGCCGCGCTACATCAACCTGTTCCGCCGCGGCCGCCTGCCGGTCGACCGCCTGCTGACCGATCGCATCGCGCTTGACGAGATCAACGAGGGATTCGATCGCCTGCGCGAGGGCAAGGCGATACGCCAGGTTGTTACATTCGGTTGACGATCGGAAGCGCGATGTTATTCCCGACGGCTGCGAAGCAGGCGGGCGGGAATCCAGACCTGATGATCCAGCGTTTCTCAGCCCACATCGACGCGCTGCAACGCCTGGGTTCCCGCTCGCGCTGCGCGCGTCGGGAATTACATCGGCTATCGGCCATGACAAGCGCGATCATTTTTGCCATGATTTGATGTTGCCATAGATCGATAGACTTGATTGGTCGAAGGACGACGCAATGACGGCCAGCATCAACGCGCAGATGGCGCTTGTCGCGCTCAATCGTTTCGGGCTTGGCGCTCGTGGCGGCAATTCCGGCGATCTCGCCAATGCAGCGTCCGATCCAAAAGGCTTCGTCAAATCCGAACTGGCGTCGCCGCGCACGGCCTTGCTCGAAGGGCCCAACCTGCGCCCAAGCGAAGACCTGCTGGCGGAAATGTACGGCGTGATCCGGCAAAGGCGCGAAGCCCGCGCCCAGACGAACCAGACTGCACCCAATGCGCAAACGATGTCCGATGCACCGCCCGGCACGGCGCCGCCGCCACCGCCAAAGCCGCAACCGAACTTCAACTTCATACAGGAGCGCTTTCGCTCCGATGCGCTGGCGCGCATCCAGCGCGCCCATGCGCCGGCCTGCGGCTTCGTCGAGCGGCTTGTCGGCTTCTGGTCCAATCACTTCTGCATTTCCGCCGTCAAAGGTCCGGGCGTCCGCATCAGCGCCGGCGCTTTCGAGCGCGAGGCGATCCGGCCGCATGTGCTGGGCTCTTTCGCCGATATGGTGAAAGCCGTCGAACAGCATCCCGCCATGCTGGCCTATCTCGACAACGCCGTCTCCGTCGGCCCAAATTCCCGCGCCGGCCAGAACCGCAAGCGCGGCCTCAACGAAAATCTCGCGCGCGAAACGCTCGAACTGCATACGCTCGGCGTCGACGGCGGTTACACGCAGGCGGACGTAACATCGCTGGCGCGCATCATCACCGGCTGGACCATCGTCGGGCCGCCGGGCCAGTTGGGGCGTCCCGGCACGTTTGTCTTCAACAAGAACGCCCATGAACCAGGCGCGCAGATCCTGCTCGGCAAGACTTATGCGGACGAAGGCGTCGTCCAGGGTGAAAAAGCCTTGTACGATCTCGCCCATCATCCTGCGGCTGCCAAATTCATCGCGACGAAATTCGCCCGCCATTTTGTTGCCGACGACCCGCCGCCGGCGCTGGTCGAGAAGCTGACAAACGTGTTTCGCGACAGCGACGGCGATCTCAAGGCCTTGTCGCTGGTGCTTGTCGACGACGACACCGCATGGTCGGCGCCGCTGACGAAAATCCGCAGCCCCTACGACTATATCATCGCTGCGTCGCGCCTGATCGCGCGCGTGCCCGACCAGCCGCAGCGCTATCTCGGCTCGCTCATCCTGATGGGCGCGCCGCTCTGGCAGCCGCCGGGCCCGAACGGATTTGCCGATACCAACGCCGCCTGGGCGACGCCCAACGGCATGAAGACGCGGCTCGACATCGCCGGGCAGATCGCCAAACGGCTCGGCAATCTCACCGACCCCGAGGAGGCGCTCGACGCCGTCGCCGGCCCGGCTGCTTCGGCCGAAACCAGGCAGGCGATCGGCCGCGCCGAATCGCGTGAACAAGCGATGGCACTCGTGCTGATGTCGCCCGAATTCCAGAGGAGATGACGATGGCTCTCTCGACAGCGCTGCACGCGCCCTCGCGCCGGCAGCTTCTCGTCACCGGCGGCGCTCTCTTCGCCTGGTCGCACCTGCCGCGCTTTGCACATGCGGCGGACGGGCGCGATCCGCGCCTTGTGGTGATGGTCCTGCGCGGCGCGCTCGACGGCCTTGCCGCTGTCGCGCCGGTGAGCGATCCCGCCTATGAGGCCCTGCATGGCCAGCAGGCCTTGTCGCTGTCGGGCGATAAGCCGGCGCTACCGCTCGACAATTTCTTCGCCCTGCATCCGGCCATGCCGAATTTCGCCAGACTGTACGGCCTGCGGCAGGCGGCTGTCGTGCATGCTACCGCCACGGCCTATCGCGAGCGCTCGCATTTCGATGGTCAGGACGTGCTGGAGAGCGGCTACGCGATGCCGGGCAAAACCGATTCCGGCTGGCTCAACCGCGCGCTCCAACAATTGCCGAAAGGTGAGCGCATCGCAATCAAGGGTAAGGGCCTGGCGGTGGGTGCTTCGACGCCGCTCATTCTGCGCGGCGGCGCGCCGGTCACCGGCTGGGCGCCGAGCGCCCTGCCCGCCGTTCAGGACGATCTCGAACAGCGGCTGCTCGAGCTCTACCGCCATCGCGACGTCGGGCTGGCAAGCGCCCTCGAACAGGGCCTCGGTCTTGAAAAGGTGGCGCAGCGCGAAGCAGGCAACATGCGTCCCGTCGGCGGCAATGTCATCGAGGCGATGCGCGTTCCTTCGCGCGGCGCCGCGAAACTGATTGCCGCCGACGACGGACCGCGCTTCGCAGCACTCGCCTTCGACGGCTGGGACACCCACGTCAATGAAGGCGGCGCCACAGGCCGCCTGGCGCAATTGCTGGCCGGCCTCGACGGCGCCATCGAAGAGTTCGAAAAGGGCCTCGGTGAGAATTGGAAAACCACCGTCATCGCCGTCGTCACCGAATTCGGCCGCACGGCGCGCATCAACGGCACGGCCGGCACCGATCACGGCACTGGCACGGTCGCCTTTCTCGCCGGCGGCGCGCTGAACGGCGGCCGCGTGATCGCCGACTGGCCCGGCCTCCGCGACGCCGACCTGTTCGAGGGCCGCGACCTCAAGGCGACGACGGATGTGCGCGGCGTGATGAAAGGCCTGCTCACCGATCATCTCGGCATCGGCGCGAACGTGCTCGGCGAACGGGTGTTTCCGGATTCACGAGATGTGAAGCCGATGCAGGGGTTAATTGTCTGACCTGCACGACGGCGGCAACCCAACAGAAGCCCTCATCCTGAGGCAGTCGGAAAAGTTCCATGCTAATTTGCACAACGCAACTGCTCGGCCCCACCTTGCCCAGGTCGCGATGGAATGCCATGCGTTAGGCCTCCACCCAACCGAGACACAAGCCGTGGCGCAATTCACTTCTTCCGCACTGACTCCTATCGTCCTTCTTCTCCTGTCGAACATCTTCATGACCTTCGCCTGGTACGGCCATCTGAAATTCAAGGAGAGCCCGCTCTTATGGGCAATTCTGGCGAGCTGGGGGATTGCGCTGATCGAATACTGCTTCGCCGTGCCGGCCAACCGCTTCGGCAGCAATGTCTACAGCGTCGCCCAATTGAAGACGATGCAGGAAGTCATCACCCTCCTTGTCTTTGCCGGCTTCTCGACCTTCTATCTCAAGGAACAGCTCGGCTGGAACCACGCGGTCGGCTTCGCCTTCATCGCCATCGGTGCGGCGTTTGTCTTCAAGGACAAGATTTGAAACAAAAACGCGCTGCCTTTCGACAGCGCGCTGTTTATGAGAGCCGATTGAACCGGATTACTTCGCCGCCTGCTTGGCGATGATCAGATCCTTGATGTCGTTATAGACATTCGACGGCACGATCTTCTTGTCGAGCAGTTCGTTCTTGCCGCGATAGGGGCGGCCCTTGATGATGGCCGCCGCGCGGGCAGGCCCGACGCCCTTGAGCTTTTCGAGATCCGCCTCGCTGGCGGTATTTATGTCCAGCAGTTGCGCATTTGCGGCAGGCGCCGTCGCCGCGGCGGGCGCCGCCGGCTTGGCCGGAGCGGTTGTGGCCGGAGCGGTTGCCGCCGGAGGAGCCGCCGGGCGCGCGGGGGTCGAGGTGGCGGGAGCCTGAGCGAACGCGGCACCGGAAAGAACGGTGGCGAGGGCGAGAGCAGCAAGAAAACGGGACTTCATGGCTATCTCCAGAGGTACAGGCCAACCTGTCAGGTTGACCACGCTAGCACTCTAGTCAGCGCAGATGAACCGCACCTGAACCCTTTACCGGCTGGGAATCACTGGGAAGATTTTCGGCCATGAACGTCGTTGTCGCGATGGGCACGCTCACCGGCGCGCGCTGGCGTACTTCGTTTGCCGACATCTGGTCGGTTGCCGCCGGACCGGAGCTGCGCAGCACGGTCAGAGCACCGATCAGGCAGGCCACGGCCATGATCGCCACCAGCCTGAGCGACATATGCAATTGCTGTTGCGCCAGCTCGCGCGGCATGGCGTAGGAAAACCCGCTGTTTTCATTCACTTCTGACATTCGGATCGAGCGCATGAGCAGCTCCTGAATTTCGCGGACGGCAACCGGCGCGTGAACTGGATAGTCGCCGGCCTGACGAACGGATGCAGTGCGGAAACGCACAATCCCCGGCAAGGTTGCAATCGGGGCGGAAAACGGCCTTTTTCATTTGCCCTTTGCCCACGGCGAAACTATTTTCCGCCGCTTCCCTGATCCATCCGAACCAGGGCTTAACCGTTGTTTCCCCCGGAGATCGTAAAATGTCTTTCCTTGCAGGCGCAGTCACCCGCGTGAAGCCGTCCGCCACCATGGTGGCGACCCAGGTGGCGCGCGACCTGAAAAACGCCGGGCGGGACATTATTTCGCTGTCCGTCGGCGAACCGGATTTCGACACGCCCGACCACATCAAGAAGGCGGCGATCGACGCGATCAATCGTGGTGAGACCAAATATCCACCCGTGCTCGGCATCGTGCCGCTACGCGAGGCCATCGCCAGCAAGTTCAAGCGCGAGAACGGCCTCGACTACAAGGCATCGCAGACCATCGTCGGCACTGGCGGCAAGCAGATCCTGTTCAACACGTTCCTGGCCACCTGCGACAAGGGCGATGAAGTCATCATCCCGGCGCCCTACTGGGTCAGCTATCCGGACATGGTGACGATCGCCGGCGGCACGCCGGTCATCGTCAAGACGACGCTCGAACAGGGCTTCAAGATGCAGGCCGAGGATCTCGACCGTGCCATCACCCCGAAGACCAAGTGGGTGCTGCTCAACTCGCCGTCGAACCCGACGGGCGCCGCCTATACGCGCGCCGAGCTGAAGGCTTTGACCGACGTTCTGATGCGGCCGAAGAACAAGCATGTCTGGGTATTCTCCGACGACATCTACGAACACCTGATCTACGGCGGCTTCGAGTTCACCACGCCGGTGCAGATCGAGCCGAACCTGATGGACCGTGCGCTGACCATGAACGGCATGTCGAAGAGCTACGCCATGACCGGCTGGCGCATCGGCTACGCCGCCGCGCCCGACATCCTCATCAAGGCGCTCGACCTGCTGCACGGCCAGCAGACCTCCGGCGCCTGCACCATCGCGCAATGGGCCTCCGTCGAAGCGCTGAACGGGCCGCAGGACCACCTGCCCGTCTTCCGCAAGGCCTTCGAGGAGCGCCGCGACCTCGTCGTCTCCATGCTCAACCAGGCAAAATACATCAAGTGCCCCATGCCGGAAGGCGCCTTCTATGTCTATCCGGACTGTTCGCAGGCCATGGGCAAGAAGACGCAGAGCGGCAAGGTGCTGCAGACCGATGAGGACTTCATCAGCGAACTGCTGCAGCAGGAAGGCGTCGCCGTTGTGCACGGCTCCGCCTTCGGCCTCGGCCCGAACTTCCGCATCTCCTATGCGGCCAAGACCGCCTTGCTGGAAGACGCCTGCCATCGCATCCAGAAGTTCACGGCGAGCCTGACCTGACGCACTTACCCTTCTCCCGCTGCGCGGGAGAAGGTGACCCTTGCGCAGCAAGGGTCGGATGAGGGAGGCCTCACCATGAAGTTTTCGACACTCGCCGCCACCCTTGTGCTGACAGCTGCAAGCGCGCCGGCCCTGGCGCAGGATGCTCGAGGAACCTGGCTGCACCAGACCGGCAACGCCCGTGTCCACATTTCAGACTGCGGCTCAGCGCTCTGCGGCGTGATTTCATGGACGAAAGACAACAGCACCCCCGCCAGGGTCGGCCAGCGCGTCTTCTACGATATGAAACCGTCGAAGCCGAACGCCTGGGCCGGCAACGCTTTCAACCCGGAAGACGGCAAGACCTATTCCGGCACGATGACGCTGTCCGGCAACAGCCTGACGACCGCAGGCTGCGTGCTCGGCGGACTGATCTGCAAGTCCGTGCACTGGACAAGGGTGAACTGAGCCCTCTGTCATTCCCAACGCGCGCGTAGCGGGCGACGGGAAACCAGACCTGATGATTCAAGCGCTCGCAAGGACTGGATTCCCGCTCTGCGCTTCGCTTGGCGGGAATGACACACCGGGACTACGCATCCGTCTCCGCCAGCCGATACCCGATCCCCGGCTCCGTCAGGATGATCTTCGGCGTTGACGCATCCGCTTCGATCTTCGCCCGCAACTGACCGACGAAGACGCGCAGATACTGCGTATCGTCCACATGCGCCGGTCCCCAGACCGCTGCCAGAATCTGCCGGTGCGTCATCACCCGGCCGGCATGGCGCACCAGCACCGTGAGCAGATCGTATTCCTTCGGCGTCAGTTTCACCGCCACGCCGTCGCGTGTCACCAGCCGCTTCAAGGTATCGACCACCAGCCCGCCGACCTCCATCCGGGTCACCTCATCGGCGGCGGTGGCGATATGGCGCAGGGCTGCCCGCAGCCGCGCCATCATCTCGCCGATGGCGAAGGGCTTCTCGACATAATCGTCGGCGCCGAGATCGAGCGCTTCGATCTTCTCGGCCTCGCGATCGCGCGCCGAAAGAATGAGAACGGGTGTCTGGGAGAATCCCCGCATCTCCCGCAAGACATCCTTGCCGTCGATGTCCGGCAGGCCGAGATCGAGAATGACGACATCGGGCGCGGCGGTCGCGATCAGCTTCAGCGCCTCAGCACCCGTCGCCGCGGCAATCACCTCATAGCCGGACGCGGTCAAGGCCGGCTTGAGGAAGCGCTGGATCTGCGGCTCGTCATCGACCACCAGGACTCGTGTCTGCTTCATTCGCCGCTCCCGCGTGCCGGCGGCTGTTCGGCGGCGGCAAACCGCATCAGCAGGCGCGTACCGCGACGCCGCGCAGCGGGGCTTTGCGCCACGATGGTTCCGCCCATCGCCTCGACCAGCCCGCGCGCGATCGACAGGCCAAGCCCGGTGCCGGCCTTGCGCCCGTCCGGACGGCCGCCGCGATAGAATTTCTCGAAGATTCGTTCGAGATCGGCTGGCTTCACACCCACGCCGTCGTCGGTCACGCTGATCACAACCTTGTCGTCCTCACGCCGCGCATGCACCGCGACGCCGGTATCGCTGCCGTATTTATGCGCATTGTCGAGCAGGTTGAACAGCACCTGTTCGAGCAGATTGGCGTCGCCGCGGATGAATGGCAGATCCGCCGCCACGCTGACCGTCGTCGCGCGTGCTGGAAAGCTCTTGCGGATGCGCTCCACCGCGGCGCGGATGACATCGGCCACATCGACCCAATCGTTCCTGACTTTCAGCGCGCCGGATTCGATGCGCGACATATCGAGCAGGTTGGCGACGAAGCGCGTGAGACGCCCCGCCTCCTCCTCGATCGATGCCAGCAAGTCGACACGCTCGTCGGCGGGCAACTTGTCGCCCAACTGCCGCAAGGTGGTGACCGCACCGGTGATCGAGGCAAGCGGCGTGCGCAGGTCATGCGACAGCGACGCCAGCAGCGTCATGCGCAATTTCTCGTTGTCTTCGAGCGCCGCCGCTCGGATCACATCGCCGGCGAGAATCGACCGGTCGATCGCCACCGCCGTCTGTTCCATCACCGCGGCCAGGATGCGGTCGTCCTCGACGGAAAGTGGTTCCGCCAGGTCCGCCGGGGTGATGCCGCAGACGCCGACGACGCCGCGCGGCGTCATCAGGGGGCGAAACTGAAAGCGCACGCTCGGCAGGGTGGTCGTCTTCCAGCCTGCCGGCTGCTGCTTCTCCAGGGCCCAGCGCGCCGCGCTCGCCTCGCCCGGATCGAGCCCGTCCACCGGCGGCCACGAGCAGCGGATCACCGGTTCGCCGTCCTGCGGCAGCAGCAGGACGATGCTGCCGCCGAGCGTCTTCTGCGCATAGGACGTCGCCACCCACAGCACGTCGTCGAGATTGGCGGCGCCGGACAGCTTGCGCGAAAAATCGAGCAGCGCCTGTGTCGTCTGCGCCCGCTTCCACACCGTCTCGGCCTGGTCGCGCACGCGCCCCGCCAGCGAGCCGGTGAAGATGGCGACCACCAGGAAGATGATCAGCGCAAACAGCTCATGCGGCTCGGCAATGGTGAATGTGTAGAGCGGCTCGATGAAAAAGAAATTATAGGCGAGAAACGAAAACACCGCCGCCGCGACCGCGGACCAGAGCCCGAACCTGATCGCGCAGAACAGAACGGCGGTGAGAAAGATCATCGACAGGTTCGGCAGCGACAGCCAATGGGTCAGCGCCGTGCCGACACCCACCGCCAGCGTCACCGACACGACGGCGGCGAGCGCGGCGACGGGAGCACCGCGCCAGTGCAGCAGCTTGCGGAAATTGCGCTTGCGTTCGACCGGCTCGCTATCGGTCGTCACCACATAGACGCCGATATCGCTCGACAGCCTGAGCAGTTCGTCCGGCAGCGAGCGGCGCATGAATTTCGCCACCACGCCCACATGCGAGCGGCCGACGACGATTTGCGTGATGTTTTCGCGCCGGGCATATTTCAGGATTTCGCTGGCGAAATCCGTTCCCGACAGGCGCTCGACTTCGCCGCCTAGGCGCTCCACCAGCCGCAGCAGTTCGTCGATCCGCGCGGCTCTGGCCGGATCGGCATCGTCGACACCCGGGCGCTGCACATGCACGGCGACCCAGGAGGTGTTGAGGCCGATGGCGAGCCGGCTCGCCGTGCGCACCACCGTCTCCGCCACCGCATCGCCGCCAAGGCAGACCAGCAGCCGCTCGGAGGTGCGCCACGGCCCCTCGATGGCGTTCTGGCGCAGATAGTCGACCATCTGGTCGTCGACCCGGTCGGCGGTGCGCCGCAGCGCCATTTCACGCAGCGCCGTGAGATTGCCCGGCGTGAAGAAATTCTGCGTCGCACGCCTGGCGGTCTCGGGCAGATAGATCTTCCCGTCCTTGAGGCGCTGGATCAGTTCATCCGGCGTGATATCGACCAGCACCACGTCGCTCGCCGTCTGCAGGATCGTATCGGGGACGCTTTCGCGCACCGCGACGCCGGTGATGCTGGCGACGACATCGGCCAGGCCTTCGAGGTGCTGGATATTGAGCGCCGTCCACACATCGATGCCGGCATCGAGCAATTCCTCGACGTCCTGCCAGCGCTTGGGATGACGGCTGTCAGGCGCATTGGTATGCGCCAGCTCGTCGACGACGAGCAATTGCGGCTTGCGGGCCAGCGCCGCGTCGATGTCGAACTCCTGAAACGTGCGCCCGCCATGATCGAACTGGCGCAGCGGCAGCACCTCCTGGCCTTCGATCAGGGCGGCCGTCTCGGCGCGGCCGTGCGTTTCGATGAGGCCGATGACAACATCGACGCCTTCGGCCTTCAGCCGGCGCGCGCCCTGCAGCATGGCGTAGGTCTTGCCAACGCCTGGCGCCGCCCCCAGAAACACCCGCAGCTTGCCGCGCTTGTCCCGGCCCGCCAGCGCCAGCAGCGCGTCGGGGTCGGGCCGTTTGTCGAGATCGCGGGCCGGTTGAGCCATGCGGTCATTTTGTCATGGCGCGGCGGCGGGCGAAAGCGCGTCGAGCGCCAGATTGAGCCTCACCACATTGACGCGCGGCTCGCCGAGGATGCCCAGCAGCCGGCCTTCGACATTGTCCTGCACGAGCTGGCGCACGCGCTCCTCCGGCAGCTTGCGCTCTTTGGCGACAGCGGCCGCCTGCAGCAGCGCGAAGGCCGGCGAGATATGCGGATCGAGACCCGAGGCCGACGTCGTCAGAGCGTCGGCCGGCACGGAACCGGAGAGACCGGCGGCGCGCGCCGCCTCCATATCGGCCTTCACCCGGTCGATCAGCTTTTGCGACGTCGGGCCAAGATTGGAGCCCGACGAATTCGCCGCATTATAGGGTGCGTCGACGGTCTTCGTCGCATCCGCCGGATCGGGCGCGCTGGTCGCCGACGGACGGCCATGGAAATAGCCGGCGCCGGTGAAGTTCTGTCCGATGATGGCCGAGGCCACCGGGCCGTTCTTCTGCACGATCAGGCTGCCGTTCGCCTGGAACGGCAGTAGAGCCTGCGACACGCCGAGAATGGCGAAGGGATAGGCGAGGCCTGTCAGCAGCGTGAACAGCAGGAGCATCATGAATGCAGGGCGAAAATGTTGAACCATGTGAGCCTCCTTAAAGCCTAACTGAACAATTGCTGTTCTGTAGCAAGCCCCGGAAGCCCTCATCCTGAGGAGCGCCCGCAGGGCGCGTCTCGAAGGACGAGGGCGTCAGGCCGCTGCGTCTGGGCTCCGCTCGTGAAAGCCTGTATCCATCGACAGTTTTGAGCAAGCGACCTTGATGCAACGCGGCCTGCCGTGATCCTCTCACACGCCCCCGTCCTTCGAGACGCCTGCTGCGCAGGCTCCTCAGGATGAGGGCTTCTGGGTTCTTTCCACCACTTGCAGAATACAGAATAGCCATTCCATAGCCTCGATTTAACTATCACTCAGACTCTCAAGCCAGATGCAGAAAGGCGACGGCCATATCGATCAGCTTTATGCCGATGAACGGCACGATCAGGCCGCCTACGCCGTAGATGAGAAGATTGCGGCGCAGCAGCAGCGATGCGCCGACCGGACGATAGGCGACGCCGCGCAAAGCCAGCGGGATCAGCGCGATGATGATCAGCGCGTTGAAGATGACAGCCGACAGGATCGCCGATTGCGGCGACGACAGTTTCATCACGTTCATGGCGCCGAGTTCGGGATAGGTGGCGATGAACAGGGCCGGCAGGATGGCGAAATATTTCGCCACGTCGTTTGCGATCGAGAACGTCGTCAGCGAACCGCGCGTCATGAGGAGCTGCTTGCCGATTTCGACGATCTCGATGAGCTTGGTCGGATTGCTGTCGAGATCGACCATATTGCCGGCCTCGCGCGCCGCCTGGGTGCCGGTCTGCATGGCGACGCCGACATCGGCCTGCGCCAGCGCCGGCGCATCATTGGTGCCGTCGCCGCACATGGCAATGAGGCGGCCGCCGCTCTGCTCCTTGCGGATGAAGGCGAGCTTGTCCTCCGGCGTCGCCTCGGCGATGAAATCGTCGACGCCGGCTTCCGACGCGATCGCCGCCGCCGTCACCGGATTATCGCCAGTCACCATCACGGTCTTGATGCCCATGGCGCGCAGGGCGTTGAAGCGGTCGCGAATGCCTGGCTTCACCACATCCTTCAGGTGGACGATGCCGAGAAGACGGCCGTTTTCCGAAACGGCCAGCGGCGTGCCGCCGGTGCGCGCCACCTTGTCGACGGCGCTGTTGAACTCCGCCGACGCCTGGTCCTTGCCGATGCCGGCACTCTTCAGGATGGAATCGATGGCGCCCTTGCGGATCGACCGACCGTCGAGATCGATACCCGACACCCGCGTCTGCGCCGCGAAGGGCACGATGACCGGCTTCGTGTCCTTGAACACCGGTTCCCGCAGCCCGTAGAGCTGCTTCGCCAGCGCCACGATGGAACGGCCTTCCGGCGTCTCGTCGGCGAGGCTGGCGTAGAGCAGCGCCTCGGCAAGGTCCAGCTCGGCGACGCCACTCATGGCGACGAACTCGGTCGCCATGCGGTTGCCGAAGGTGATCGTACCAGTCTTGTCGAGCAGCAATGTGTCGACATCGCCCGCCGCCTCGACGGCGCGGCCGGAGGTCGCCAGCACGTTGAAGCGCACGAGGCGGTCCATGCCGGCGATGCCGATGGCCGACAGCAGGCCGCCGATGGTCGTCGGGATCAAGGTCACCAGCAGGGCGACGAGCACGACGATCGAGACCACCATACCGGAATAAGCCGCAAGTCCGTACAACGTCGTCACCGCGATCAGGAAGATCAGGGTCATGCCCGACAGCAGGACCGACAGCGCCAGTTCGTTCGGCGTCTTCTGCCGCTCGGCGCCTTCGACCAGCGCGATCATCCGATCGATGAAGGTCGAGCCGGCGGCCGCCGTGATGCGCACCTTGATCCAGTCGGACAGAACCGTGGTGCCGCCGGTCACCGCCGAGCGGTCGCCGCCGGCTTCGCGGATGACAGGGGCCGATTCGCCCGTGATCGCCGACTCATTGACCGAGGCGACGCCTTCGATGATCTCGCCGTCGGAGGGAATGAGCTCTCCCGCCTCGACGAGCACCACATCGCCGACCTTCAGGCCGGCGGCATTGACGCTCGCCCAGGCGCCGCCGGTCTCCTGGCTGTCGGCATAGCGCTTGGCCATCGTATCGGTGCGCGTCTTGCGGAGGGAGGCCGCCTGCGCCTTGCCGCGGCCTTCGGCCACCGCTTCCGCGAAGGTCGCAAACAGCACGGTGAACCAAAGCCAGGCGGCGATCTGCCCGGAGAACCAGGCCTGGCCGGTGCCGGTGACGAGATCGCGCGCAAACAGCACGCTCACCAGCGCCGCCACGACTTCAGTGACGAAGATAACCGGATTGCGCATCAGTGCGCGTGGGTCAAGCTTGCGGATCGCATCGCCGGCAGCAGCCGCCACAAGCGACATATCGAACAGGGATTTTTTAGCGATATCGGACGACATGGCGTCACTCCATCAGTATTTTGATCAGAAGGTCTTGCCGGCGAGCAGGGTGAAATGCTCGACGATCGGACCAAGCGCGAGGGCGGGGAAGAACTGCAGGCCGCCGACAATGAGGATGATGCCGACGAGCAGGCCGACGAAGAGCGGCGTCGTGGTGGGGAACGTGCCCGCCGACTCAGCCGTCTTCTTCTTGGCGGCCAGCGAACCGGCAATCGCCATTACCGGCACCACATAGGCGAAGCGTCCCAGCGCCATCGAGATGCCAAGGGTCGTGTTGTACCAGGGCGTGTTGGCGCTGAGCCCGGCGAAGGCGGAACCGTTGTTGCCGGTGGCCGACGAATAGGCATAGAGAATCTCCGACAAGCCATGAGGTCCGTTGTTGGCCAGGCTCGCCAGCGCCGACGGCAGCACGGCGGCGACGGCGGAAAAGCCGAGGATGACCAGCGGCAGGATCAGCACCGCCAGCATGGCGAGCTTCATCTCCCGCACTTCGATCTTCTTGCCGAGGAATTCCGGCGTGCGGCCGACCATCAGCCCGGCAATGAACACCGCGAGAATGGCGAAGACGATCATGCCGTAGAGGCCGGAGCCGACGCCGCCCGGCAGCACTTCGCCAAGCTGGATCAGAAACATCGGCACCAGGCCGCCGAGCGGCATCAGCGAATCGTGCATGGCGTTGACCGCCCCGCACGACAGACCTGTCGTGATGGCGACGAACAGGGACGACATGGCCATGCCGAAGCGCACTTCCTTGCCTTCCATATTGCCGCCAGAAGGATCGACGCCGAGTGCTGTCAGCAACGGATTGCCGCCGGCCTCCGAGCCGTAGACGATGGCGACACCGGCGATCAGCAGGATGCCCATGCCGGCCAGCAGCGCCCAGCCCTGGCGATCGCGGCCGACCATGCGGCCGAAGGTGATCGGCAGGGCCGCGGAAATCACCAGCATGCTGAAGATCGACAGGAAGTTGGACACCGCATTCGGATTTTCGAACGGATGCGCGGCATTGGCGTTGAGGAAGCCGCCGCCATTCGTGCCAAGCTGCTTGATCGCTTCCTGACTGGCCATCGGCCCCATGGCGATCGTTTGCTTGGCGCCTTCCAGTGTCGTCACATCGACGCTGCCGAGCAGGGTCTGCGGCATGCCGGTGGCAACGAAGGCCAGCGCCACGATGATGGACAGCGGCAGCAATATATAAAGCGTCGCGCGGGTCATATCGACCCAGAAATTTCCCAGCGTCGCGGCGCTGGAGCGCACGAAGGCGCGCGTCACCGCAATCGCCAGCGCGATGCCGGTGGCCGCCGAAAGGAAGTTATGAACGGCGAGCCCGGCCATTTGCGTGAAATTGCTCATGGTCGTTTCACCGACATAGGACTGCCAGTTGGTATTGGTCAGGAAGCTGATCGCCGTGTTGAAGGCGAGGTCCGGCGGCACATTGTCGAAGCCCTGCGGATTCCACGGCAGCACCGCCTGCAGGCGCAGGATCGCGTAGAGGCTGAGAAAGCCGAACAGGCTGAAGATCAGCATCGCCATCGCATAGGCGAGCCAGTTCTGCTCCTTGCCGGGGTCGACGCCGGAAAGTTTGTAGAATGCGGTTTCGAGCGGCCGCAGAACGGGCTGAAGAAACGTCTTCTCGCCGCTGAATACGCGCGCCATATAAACGCCCAGCGGTTTTGCCGCCGCGACCACGCAGGCGAACAAAAGGCCGATCTGGAGCCAACCGATCATAGTCATGGAAATCCTCCGGAAATGGAGCAGTCGCTCAGAAGCGCTCAGGCTTCAGCAGGGTGATCACGAGGTAGACGCCGAGACCCAGGGCAACGGCGAGACCGATCAGAGCGTCGAACATGGAAGCCTCCTCACGCGTGTTCGATGAGCAGCGCGTAGACGCACATGGCGGCGATGAGGGCGAAACCGAGGCCCGCAAAGATGAAATCAAGCATGACGCACTCCTGTCATTTCAGGAGGCATCCTTGCGCCCGAAAGCCATCAGGGTTCGATTGGGAACATCGGCCGGCGGCATAAGGACTTCATAAAGACGGGCCGGATAGCCCGGCTTCAATGTCATTCCCGACGCGCCGCAGGCGCCGGGGATGACAACCTCCGCCCCTGCCCAACGCTCGACGGGTCTGGCCTCGCCCGCTATCCTGCCGCATGCTCGCTCACCGGCCTTATGACGGCAGCTCGAAGCCCTTCACCATCGGCGTCCGGCCCCTCGAACCGGCGCGCTGGATCGAGCCGAATGACAAGCTTGAGAGCTATCTCGCCCAGAAGCAGGAGTTGTTCGCCGATAAATATGCCGATGTCTTCGCCGCACGCGAGAACACGGCTGACAGCCAGCGCGAAATCCGCGATGCGCTGGCGGACTATCTGACCGGGCACCATCCGCACCTCTATCGACGCGACGGTGTGCGCATTCGCATCGCGCAGGGCCCGAGGACCGTCACATTCGATGACGAAACACCGGCGCTGTTGCAGGCCGCCAACCTCGTCCAGGATGATCTCGCCATCATGCGCAAGGACGGCACCGTCTGGCGGCTGGTCGCCGCCGCCATCTGCTTTCCCTCGACCTGGGTGCTCCGTGAAAAATTCAACCGAACCCTGGCGGAAATCCATGCGCCGGTGCCGGGCTTCGCCGGCGAGATGGAGCGCCGCGTCACACGGATTTTCGACAACCTTCGCGTCGGCGCCCCGGTCGAGCGTTTCAACTGGTCGATCTATGACAACGACAGGCTGCATCACCCGTTGCCGAGCCCGACGACGTCCGACGCCGGCTTCATCAGGGTCGAGCGCCAGACCCTGATGAAAATGCCGCACTCCCGCGATATCCTCTTCACTATCCGCGTGCTGATCGACCCAATCGCCGCGTTCCACTCAAATCCCGACGGCAGCAGGCTTGCGGCGTCGATGCGTGGGCAGTTGCTGGCGATGACGGATGCGCAGCTTGCCTACAAGGGTATGAGCGAAAACAGGGATCGGCTTGCAGCTGAGTTAGCAAAGCTTGCCGCGCTAAACTGAAACCCTCATCCGACCTCTGCTGCGCAAGGGTCGGATGAGGGTGGGCTGCCGTTGTCTATTTGATTAAACTTCATACATACATCAGCTTCCGCTCAGAAATCCGCCAGGACCCTATGACCGACGACGAACAGAACCGCCTTTCCGCCCGCGCCGCCCGTTATGCCCGCGTTGGCGCCAGCGTCGGAGGCATGGCGGCGCGCATGGCAGGCAGCCGCCTTACCGGCGGCAATGCGATGGATCCTGCCAATGCGGCGGCCTTCACCGCGGCGCTCGGCTCGCTGAAGGGGCCGATGATGAAGGTAGCGCAGTTTCTCGCCACCGTGCCCGATGCGCTGCCGCCGGAATGGGCCGACAAGCTGCGCCAGTTGCAGGCCAATGCGCCGCCCATGGGCGCGGGCTTCGTCGCCCGCCGGATGATCGCCGAACTGGGGCCTGACTGGCGCAGGCGTTTTGCCAGCTTCGACCTGCAGCCGGCCCATGCCGCCTCGCTCGGCCAGGTGCACCGCGCCACCTCGCTCGACGGCCGCCGGCTCGCTTGCAAGCTGCAATATCCGGATATGTCCTCGGTCGTCGAAGCCGATCTCAAACAGCTCGATCTGCTGTTTGCCTTGCGCCGCCAGTTCAACACCGCGCTCGACACGCGCGAGGCGGTGAAGGAAATCGGCGCGCGCGTGCGCGAGGAACTCGACTATGTACGCGAGGCAAAACACGTCGCACTCTACCGCTCGATCCTCGGCGACGAGACCACGCAGACGAATGTCCACGTGCCAGGCGTTCACCCG
Source organism: Terripilifer ovatus (assembly GCA_029222685.1). GTDB lineage: Bacteria > Pseudomonadota > Alphaproteobacteria > Rhizobiales > Beijerinckiaceae > Terripilifer > Terripilifer ovatus. Next base: position 38,050 of record JARHVB010000028.1, read on the forward strand.
GAGCTTTCAACCCGCCGCCTGCTGACGCTCGACTGGCTCGACGGCGAGCCGCTGCTCGATTTCACCAAAGCCTCGCAGGAGGCGCGCAACACCATCGCCGCCGCCATGTTCCGCGCCTGGTGGCATCCTTTCGTGCGTCTCGGCATCATCCACGGCGATCCGCATCTGGGCAATTACACCGTGTTCCGCGATGCCGGCGGCGAGCCCGGCGGCATCAACCTGCTCGACTACGGCTGCATCCGCATTTTCCCGCCGAGTTTCGTCAAGGGCGTCGTCGATCTCTATCGCGGCCTGCGCGACGGTGACGCAAGCGTCATCGACCAGGCCTACGCCACCTGGGGCTTTCACGGCCTGAGCCGCCAGCTCACCGACACGCTCAACATCTGGTCGCGCTTCATCTATGGCCCGCTGCTCGACGACCGGGTGCGCCCCATCGCCGACGGCGTCTCGCCGGGCGACTATGGCCGCGAGCAGGCGCGTCTCGTCCACGAAGGCCTGAAGAAATACGGCCCGGTGAAGGTGCCGCGCGAATTCGTCTTCATGGACCGCGCCGCCATCGGCCTCGGCGGCGCCTTCCTGCATCTCGACGCAAGGTTGAATTTCTGCGCCATGTTCAATGAGGCGCTGGGCGAAGGCTTCGATGTCGAGGCGCTGGCGCAGCGGCAGGCGAAGGCGCTGAAGGATTCGGGGCTGCAGCCGGTCGTTTAACGGAGCACTCACACCCTCCGCAACGTCACGCCCGGCCTTGTGCCGGGTACCCACGCCGAGACATCGGATGACGCTGAAGGAAGGCGACGGCGATGAAGCGCCACTCATCCTGAACCGTCGTAGCGCCCCACGGCGTGGGTGCCCGCGACAAGCGCGGGCATGACGCGGTGGAGGACGCAGGCCCAAGCCATGACATTTCCGTCTAACTCTGGTTAGCTTCCCAAAACAGGGAGGGCGTCGGCATGCTGCGCAAATTCGCAATCGGCTTTTTGCTGATCTGGCCACACATGGCGGCGCTGGCTGCCGACAAGGTGAGCGTCGGCACCGTGGGCAACAGCAGTGACGCGGCGTTTTTCATCGCCGCCGACAAGGGCTATTTCGCCGCCGAACAGCTCGACGTCGCTTTCGTTCCCTTCGACAATGCCGGCCGCATGATGGCGCCGCTCGGCACCGCCGATCTCGACATCGGCGCCGGCACGGCGATTGCCGGACTTTACAATGCCGGCGCACGCGGCATCGGCATCAAGGTGGTGGCCGACCGTTCGCGCATGCGCCAGGGCTATCTGTTCCAGTCCTTCGTGGTTCGCAAGGCAGTCATCGACAGTGGCCGCTTCAAATCATGGTCCGATCTGAAAGGCCTCAAGGTGGCGCTGCTGTCGAACGCCGGCAGCCCGGCCTCGGCGCTGAACGAGGCGGCGAAGCTCGGTAAGGTCAAACTCGCCGACATCGACCTGACAATCCTGCAATTCCCGCAGCAGGTGCCGGCCTTCGCCAACGGCGCCATCGACGCCTCGATCATGGTCGAGCCATTTACCACGCAGGTCCTGTCGCAAGGCACTGCGGTGCGGTTTTCCTCCACGGAAGACTTTGTGCCCTCCGACCAGATCGGAATGGTCTTCTACGCGGACAAATTTGCGCGCGAACACCGCGACATCGGCCAGCGTTTCATGAAGGCCTATATCCGGGCGGTGCGCGCCTACAATGACGCGATCAAGGACGGCCGTTTCAGCGCGGGCGCGAAGGGCAATGAGATTGTCGCCATCCTGGCACGCAATCTTAAGGTGAGCGATGCGCAGATCAGGGCGACCTGGCCCCAGGCGATCGATCCCGACGGCCGGGTCAACCGCGAAAGCCTGCAGCGCGTGCTCGATTTCTTCAAGCAATACGACCAGGTGTCGGACAAGTCTGTCACCGTCGACAGCGTGCTCGACATGTCCTTCGTCGAACAGGCATTGAAAGATCTCGGCCCCTATCAGCCGCAACCTGACTGACCACAGCTTTCAGGGTTGCGCCTTGCGCCAGGCCTTGTAATCGGCGCGCAGGCGCCTGCCCGCCGCCTCCACCTGCATGCGCAGCCATTTGGCATCGCGCCTGGCGACATCGGTGCGCACCTTCTCGAGCCGGCCGCGGTCACCCGCATGGCAGGCGGCGAGTTCGCGCCCCATCAGCAACAGCAGGTCCAAGTCGAGCAGTTCCACCGGATCGGTCTTCGCCTCGATCTTGCGGCTGTTGGGGCCGAGCCGGCGCACCACGATGCCGCTCTCCACCCGGTAGTTCGGATCGGGCGCGCGAAACGCGCCGCCGGCAATCTTCCCGCCGAGAACCGTCTGCGTTGCATCCTTACCCGAATAGATCCAGGCGGACGCGCACAGCAGTTTCGATTCGCGCAGCACCAGGCCGCCGCGCCAGTCGCCCCAGGCAACGAAGCGCGGACGCCCGAGGCTGCCGGTTCCCGCCGTGCGCCGCGCGAAGCGCAGTTCGATCGAAGGATCGGGCATGGCGGCTTTCAGAGCTTTCAGATGCACCGGCGGCACCGACTTTGCCGGAACGGCCCTGTCGAAACAGCGTGTCTGCATTTTTGCCCAGAACGCGCGCCGCTCCATCGGCGACAGATAGAGCTCTTCGCGCAAAAGATCATTGTCGCGTTCGAGAATGATCGGCCGCGGATCGGCGATGCCTTGCTTGTAGCCGGCCAGGATGCTTTGGCAGATCGCCTTGGTCGATGGTTTCTCGCCGGCGCGCGCCAGAGTTCCGCTCAACGCCAGCCGCACCAGATCGAGTGCATAGGGCATGACCGCGGCTTCATCGAAATCGTTGACGCCCCAGACCATGCGGCTGTCGGCATCGCGCCACATGCCGAAGTTTTCGAGATGGATATCGCCGACCGCCAGAATCGACGGACAGGCTGCGAGGTCCGGGCAATCGCTGAGGATGGTTTCGGCGAAACGCCAATAGGTGCCGCGCAGGAACGAGAAGGCATTGTCCTGCAGTTTGACATTCTTCTTGGCGAAGTCCGACGCCACGAAGGTCTTGCCGGTCTGCTTGCGCAGCCAGCTTTCATAAGCCTTGGCGGATTGCACGAATGACGGAACGCTAGACGTCGTCTCGGCTTTCCGTTTGGATTGGCGCTTGGATTTTTCTTTGGAAGCGACCTTGGACGAGCTTTCGAGTGAAGTCTTGGCGGCGTCGATCATGTGAACGTCCAATTCTCAAGCCGCCACCGCAAGCTGTCTCATCATACGACGCACCGGCAATGGAAACGCTAAACGGTTCGAAGTCCGTCAGGGGATCATATCGGCTTTTGTAAGAATCGAAACAGGGGCGACGCACACTGCTCTGGAGAGGTGCATGTCGTATCCAGACCGGAAAGACGCATCGTTCGACGACGTGCCTGCGTGTGTCATTCCCGACGGCCGCGAAGCGGGCGGGCGGAAATCCAGATCTGACGGTTCAGCGTTTCGCAGCCCGCCATCTACGGGAAGCGGCCGGCGTCGACGCGCTGCAACGCCTGGTTTCCCGCTCGCGCCTGCGTGGCAAGTTCCAGGACATCCCTGACTGGTGTTCCGGGGACAGGTACGAGGCGGGTACATATAAACAGCAATGTAGCGAGCCTGGCTCGGTCCCGTACCGAATTCCGGCCCACGCCCTGGCGATTTCCCGTCAACAAGCGCTTTTTACCGATCATTTTCGATAATTTTTTCAATATTTTGAGGATGCGACATGGTTGGTCACAGAATAGCAGCCATACCGTCCCGTTCCAGCACGGACCTTAACCCACTCTTTACTCTGTTCGCACAATCTGTGAGCGCGATGCGGTCGGCGGTACCGCTGCAAGGGGTGAAATGAACTCGATAATTCTGATTGCGGATGACGATCCGGTCCAGCGCCGTCTTCTCGAAGCCATGGTGCGGCGCTTTGGCTATGATGTGGAAGTTGTCGACGGCGGCGAAGCGGCGCTGACACGTCTTGAGGCCGCCGACAAGCCGGCTGTCTCCATGCTCATCCTCGACCTGGTCATGCCCGATCTCGACGGCATGGGCGTGCTCGGCAAGATGCGCGAACGACGCATCGGCACCCCGGTTATCGTCCAGACCGCCCATGGCTCGATCGAAGCGGTCATTTCCGCCATGCGCGCCGGCGCCATCGATTTCGTCGTCAAGCCGGTCGGCGCCGAGCGGCTGCAGGTGTCGATCAAGAACGCGCTGCGCACCGATGCGCTGGAAGACGAAATCCGCCGCATGAACCGCAAGGCCAGCGGCACCCTGGGCCTGAAGGACATCGCCACCCAGTCGCCCGAGATGGAGCGCATCATCCGGCTCGGCGAACGCGCCGCCAAATCGACGATCCCGGTGCTCATCGAAGGCGAATCGGGTGTCGGCAAGGAGCTGGTCGCCCGCGCCATCCAGGGCGCCTCCGACCGGCGCGGCAAACCCTTCGTCACCGTCAACTGCGGCGCCCTGCCGGAGAATCTCGTCGAATCGATACTGTTCGGCCACGAGAAGGGCGCCTTCACCGGCGCCACCGAGAAGCACGCCGGCAAATTCCTCGAAGCCAATGGCGGCACCCTGTTCCTCGACGAGGTCGGCGAACTGCCGCTCGAAACCCAGGTCAAACTCTTGCGCGCCCTGCAGGAGGGCGAGATCGACCCGGTCGGCGGCAAGCGCTCGGTCAAGGTCGACATCCGCCTGATTTCGGCGACAAACCAGAACCTGATCGAACTGGTCAAGCGCGGCGCCTTTCGCGAAGACCTGTACTACCGGCTCAATGTCTTCCCGATCTCGATTCCGCCGCTGCGCAACCGCCGCGTCGACATTCCCGACCTGGCGCGTCGATTCGCTGCGCGCTTCGCCGCCGAGGAAGGCCGGAAATTGCGCGGCCTCTCGGCCGAGGCGCTGGCCCTGATCAGCCGCTACGACTGGCCGGGCAATGTCCGCCAGCTCGAGAACGCCATCTTCCGCGCCGTCGTCCTCGTCGAGGGCGACGAACTGACGGTCGCCGAGTTTCCGCAGATCGCCGCGCAGGTCGAGGGCTTCGACGTGCGCATTCCCCCGGCGCCGGTGTCCTCGCCGCTGCCGCCGGCGCCGCAGAAGGAAATCGTCCGCATCGAGATGCGCGATCCCAACGTGCTGCGCCTGCTCGACGAGAACGGCAATGTCCGCCGCCTCGAAGACATGGAAGCCGAAACCATCCGCTTCGCCCTCGTGCACTATCGCGGGCAGATGTCGGAAATGGCCCGCCGCCTCGGCATCGGCCGCTCCACCCTCTATCGCAAGATGAAGGACCACGGCCTCAACGATCCCGATGAAGGAATTGGCACCGAAGCGGTCGCCTGACTTCGGCCTCTGCAAACCGTGTGAATTCGGCAACATCGCGTGTGATTGCGCACGGACAAGCCAGCGCGATCTTTGCAAGCTTACAGACGTAACTTACTCTTGCGGAAAGCACGGCTGCGCGAGTTATCGCGCTTGCGCTGACTGCTCCGCATACAAGATTCGACGACTGTGAGACGAAGATGCGACTGGCGGATAGAGTTTATTTGCTGAGCGGAACGGCCTGCGCCGCAATCATATTGGCCTGCAGCTTCACCGCCCTTCCCCTGCGTGCCGAAGAAACGCAACCGGCGGCCGAGATGGCCGTGTCGGTGCCCCTCCCGCCCGAAGCCGGCCTGAGCCAGGACGTGCTGGCCGGGACGCCCGCCGAAACAGAAAACGCAGCGGCGCCGGCCTCCCCCGCTGTCGATGTTGCCGTCGAACCGCCGGCCGAAAACAAGCAGGCGATTGAAACGCCGCCCGCAGTCCCGGCTCCGGCCACGGCCCAAACCACCATCGCACCCGCCCTAGCAAAAGACACGGCCAAGGATACCGGCGGGGATACCGCTTTGCGCGAGCTCATCCAAACCGCGACCGCGGCATTGGTCGAGCCTGAGCAGGCGGCGCGCGCCACCACCAAGGATCTTGCCAAAGCCCAGCAGGCGCAACGCAAGGAACGCGAGGCGATCGTCGCTTTCTATACGGGCCGCGATAACGCCCCTGTCTGGGTCTCGTCGGGAGGCCTCACTGAGGCCGGCCGCAGCCTCGTCGCCCGCCTGGCCCGTGCGTCCGACGACGGCCTCGACCTGAAAGGCTTCACCCAGCCCAACCTCACCGGCGCCGACGAGGCGACCCTGGCCAAGGCCGAACTCGCCCTGACCCAGACCGCCGTCGACTATGCCCGCCAGGCCAGCGGCGCGAGAGTCGACCCGCGCAGCATCGGCCTGATCACCGCCAAGCCGGAGATCGCCGAGCCGGCAGCCATTCTCGCCGCGATTGCGGCGCCGGGCATCGAGGCCGGCGACCGCCTCGCCGAATTCAACCCGCCCCACGCCGGCTACCGCGCCCTGCGCACCAAGCTGGCGGAACTGCGCCGCGAAAATCCCGCCATGGCCAGCCAGCGCATCGGCCCCGGCCCTGAGCTTCGCGTCGGCATGAAGGATCGCCGCGTGCCGCTGATCCGCGCCCGCCTCGGCATCGACCCCGCGGGCGACAACGATCCGTTGCTGTATGATATCCGCGTGGCCAGCGCCGTTGCCGATTTCAATCGCGCCAACGGCCTGTCCAACGGCAATACGCTGACCTCGCGCACCATCGCCAAACTCTCCGGCGGCGAGCCGCTGCGGCTCGAAGCGGAGTTGATCTCCAATATGGAGCGCTGGCGCTGGGTGCCGCGCGACATGGGCGACACCCGCATCGAAGTGAACATCCCCGACTACAAGGTCAAGGTGACCCGCGACGGCGAAGTGGTTCACACGGCGAGGGTCATCGTCGGCAAGCCGCAGAACCCGACTCCGGTGTTCTCCGACACTATGCGCCACGTCATCGTCAATCCCTACTGGAACGTGCCGGTCTCGATCATCAAGAAGGAGATGATGCCGGGCTATGCCAAGGATCCGAGCTATTTCCAGAAGCGCGGCTATGAGGTCACGTCCTATCGCGGCCAGATGGTCGTCCGCCAGCCGCCCGGCGAACGCAATGCGCTCGGCCGCATCAAGTTCATGTTCCCCAACGAGCATTCGGTCTACCTGCACGACACGCCGTCGCGCGGCCTGTTCGCCAATGCGCGCCGGGCCTACAGCCACGGCTGCGTGCGGGTCGAAAACCCCTTCAAGCTCGCCGAGATCGTGCTCGGCAAGGACAACGGCTGGAGCGAAGCCAAAGTGCGCAGCCTGATCGGCGGCGGCGAGCGGCTGATCAACCTGCCGCAACTGATCCCCATTCACATCGAATATTTCACCGCTTTCGTCGATGACGAAGGCAAGGTGCAATTGCGCGAAGACATCTACGGCTATTCGCACAAAGTGCAGGCCGCACTGGGGCTGTGAAGACTTTACGGTCCAGCCCAGCATCTTTCAGAAGCCCCCGTCCTTCGAGACGCGCCTTTTCAGGCGCTCCTCAGGATGAGGGCTCCTGGAAAGATTTTGCAGCAAGCACCATTGTCACCTCTTCGGCTTGTACGGCCCTAGCTCCTTCACCGCCGCATCGACCCATGACTGATCGAGAATCATGTCGACGGTGACATTGCCCTTGATGATGCCTTCCGCCTTGTAGAAATCCCAGTCCTTGCGCAGGCTCTCGTCTGGAATATGCCCGTCGGGATTGACTGCATGCGGGATGACATTTCGCAGCAGCGCCTTGTCCTTCACCGTCGAATAGCGCGCGATGATGTTGATGACATCGTCGGCGCCGGGCCCGGCAATGCGATTGTCCTTCACCACATCCGTATAGTCACGAAGCCCGCGCACATACGCCTTCATCAATCGTTTGGCGACTTCTGGCCGTTGCTTGATGAGGTGGTCGCTGTAGATGATGATGCCCGTGACGCTCGGGTCGCGCACCTTCGTCACTGGCATCACATTGACGACGCTGCCCGATTTGATGGCGGCACTGAGGAACGGTTCGGCCAGAATGCTGGCGTCGATGGCGCCGCTGGCAAAGGCGGCAACCTGCTGCGGCATGCTCAGATGGGTGATGTCGATATCCTTGGAGGTCAGCCCGACGGTGCGCAGGGCCTCGTCGATAACCGCCGACTCGTTATTTCCCTGTCCGGTCGAGCCGATCTTGCGACCTTTCCAATCCTTGAAGCCGCGAATCTCACCGCTGTCCCACAGCGATTTGCGCACGACGAAGTCCTGATAGGACAGGCTGCCCTTGTCGCCGGACTTATCGGCGACGATCCTCATGGAGATGCCGCGTTCGAACGCATTGTAAAGCCCCGCCGAAGCAGCGCCCGATCCGACATCGATATCGCCGTTGGCTAACGGCGCCACCATGCGTGTACTCGAATCGAAAACGGTGAAAGCGGCTTCGATACCTTCATCGCGCAGATAACCGCGTGCATCGGCGATGTAGAAGCCCACATCCGCAGTACCACCGATATAGGCGATTTTGACCTTTTCCACGGCGTGGCCTGGCGATGAAAATAAAAAAGGCGCTAGCGCCACTGCGAATGCCACCGCATATCTGCGGCTTGCCGATGCGCGATTCATGCGCTCCTCCCTCTGAAGTATTGTTCCTTGCACTTTAGAACTTGAGCGTGCAGCTTGTCCAATCGGCTGAGTGCGGCAGGCTGGAATCTAGTTCCGCTCGATGAACGAGCGATACTCGGCGATCACCTCCGGCGACAGGCCCGAGATCGTCTTGCTGAGAAAAGCCGCAAGCTCCTCGCCCGAATTCGGCTTGCCGATGTCGAAACCACGCCGCCGCGCCTCTTCCTGGTAGGCGGGGTCGCGCACCATCTTCTCATAGGCTTCGCGCAGGATCATCGTCGGTTCCGCCAGCATGTCGGGCGGGCCGATGAGCGCGAGGCCGAGGCGCATCGGCGTCGTCAGCAGCGCCACCAGCTCGCGCTCGCGCGGATCGCTCAGCAGCGTGTCGATTGTCGGCACGCCGGGCTCCTGGTCGAAGGTCTGGAACAGCGGCGCGACAAGTCCGCTCGAAACCATGTCGGGCCTGATGCTGGCACGGTCGCAATAGACGGCTTCGGTCTCGCCGCGCTCGACCGACAGAACTGCGGACGCCATGCCCGGATAGCCGCGCACGATCTTGAACGGAAAGCGCTCATAGCGCGCCAGCACTTCCGGCATGATCGAATTGGACGTGGTCGCACCCGATCCGGCGACCGCCATCTCGCGCTTCAGCGCCCTGAGATCGGCGATGGTTTTCAATCCGGATGTATTGCGCGTCCAGAAGATGAAATTGGTGCTGGCCGCGCTGCCGATCCAGGTGAATTTGCGCACGTCGTAACGCGCCGTCTTGTCGTCGCCGACGGGCGCCAGGACAAAGCCGGCGCGCCCCGGCATGGCGAGCGTCAGGCCGTCGGCCGCAATCGAGTTGTAAAGCGTATTGCCGAGGGTGACACCGCCGGCGCCCGGCATGTTGCGCGGCTGCACGATCGGCTCGCCTGGAATGAAGCGGCTGATGAATTGCGCCACCAGCCGCATTTCGCTGTCGATGCCGCCGCCCGCCGGCTGTCCGGCATAGAGCACGATGGTCTTGCCGGCATAAAACGCCTTCTCGTGCGGTTGCTGCGCGATGGCCGGCGGGCACAGACCCGTTACGCAGGCAAACGCGGCAACACCGATGATAGAAAATCGCGGCAAGATGGCCTCCCCTCCCAACGCCACCTTGATGGAGGCGCCTTATCTGTCGGTCAGCTTCAACTCGATGCGGCGGTTGCGCCGCAGGGCGTCTTCCGTGTCGCTGGTGTCGATCGGCTGGAATTCGCCGAAGCCCGCCGCCGCGAGCCGCTGCGGCGACACACCCTTGCTGACGAGATATTGCACCACCGCAATGGCGCGGCTCGCCGACAGGTCCCAGTTGGATTTATAGGCGCCGCCGGTGATCGGCCGCTTGTCGGTATGACCGTCCACCCGCATGACCCAGGGAATCTCGGGCGGGATCTCGCGGTCGAGGTCGGCCATCGCCGAGGCAAGTTTGTCGAGTTCGCCGCGCCCTTGCGGATTGATCTCGGCGCGGCCGGTATCGAACAGCACTTCCGATTCGAATACGAAACGGTCGCCGACGGTGCGGATGCCCGGACGATTGCCGAGGATCTCGCGCAAGCGTCCGAAGAAATCGGAACGATAGCGCGCCAGCTCCTGCACCTTCTGCGCCAGCGCCACGTTGAGGCGGGATCCGAGATCGGCGATGCGCGCCTGCGAATCCTTGTCGCGCTGTTCCGATGCGTTGAGCGCTTCCTCGATCGCCGCAAGCTGGCGGCGCAACGCTGCGATCTGCTGGTTCAGCACGTCGACCTGCGCTGCCGCACGCGCCGAAATCTGCTTTTCCGCATCGAGCGCCTGCTGGGCGGCCGCCGCTGCGCCGCCGCTTGAGGCCGCATTGGCCGCGTTGGCGTCGATGAGGCCCTGCAGGCGCTCCTTGTCCTTCTGCGTCGCTTCGAGCGTCGCCATCAGACTGGTCAGGCTGGACTGCGCATCGGCGCGGCCGGAGCGCTCGAGCGCCAGCAGCGAGGTCAATTCCTCGATCTGCTTGTTGAGCTTGACGAGCGCGCTGTCCTTGCCGGTGACTTCCCGCGACAGGAAATATTGCGACAGCATGAAGACCGACAGCAGGAAGATGATGGCGAGCAGCATGGTCGACAGGGCATCGACGAAGCCCGGCCAATAATCGAAACCGCCGCGGCTCCGGCGCGAGCGTGCATAAGCCATCAGCGCCGCTCCGCTTCCGACGCGATGCGCTCGAGCAGCTTGCTGATCTCGCGCTGCTGCGCCGCCTGCGCCTCGACCCAGTCGCGGATCATCTGCTGTTCACCGCGCATATGTTTGACGAGGCCCTGAATGCCCTCTGCCAGATTGGCCATCGCGGCAGTGGAGGCGCGCGATCCGGCCGGATCCCCGGCGCTGAGCTTGGTCAGCGCCGCGGCAAGATCGGGCGGCAGGCCAGCCATGGCCTCGACACCGGGATCAGTGGCATTGGCGGAGAGAAAGTCTTCCAGCTCGTTGTAGAACCGGTTCTGCGCCTGCCCCGCCTGCAGGTCGAGAAAGCCCAGCACCAGCGATCCGGCGAGGCCGAACAGCGACGAAGTGAAGGAGATCGACATGCCGGCGATGGGCGCCGACAGGCCATTTTTCAACTCGTCGAACATGATCCCCGCGTCATTGCCGCCCTGCATCGACTTGATGACGTTGGAGATCGAGCCGACTGTCTCGAGCAGGCCCCAGAACGTACCGAGCAGGCCGAGGAAGACCAGCAGGCCCGTCAGGTAGCGGGCGATCTCGCGCGATTCATCGAGACGCGAGCCGATCGAATCCAGGATGGCGCGCAATGTCATGGTCGAAATGGTTTTGTGCTGTTGCTTGTCGCCGAGCAATTTCGCCATCGGCGCCAGCAAGACCGGCGCGCGCGCCGCTTCCGTATCGCCGGCCTGATAGGTGTTGACCCACCGCACTTCCGGAATCAGCCGCCAGACCTGGCGGATCGCCAGCACGATACCGATGCAAAGGACACCGATGATGAGGCCGTTGAGCCCCGGATTTGCCATGAACGCCGTCTGGATCTGGCGATAGAGGATGAGCGCAACGAAGCCGATGAGCAGCAGGAATACGATGATGCGCACCAGGTAGATCCCTGGCGCCGACAGCCGCCGCGTCTCGTTTTCGCTCGCCATATGTCATCATCCTCCAGCGCATTTCAGGCGAAGTGGATACCGGTTCGGCCGGACACAAGTTCCTGAATAGCGCCTGCCTTGCCGGACGCTGGCTGGCGAATCTGGCCTGCCCAGCCTGCACAAATCAGGCGACAAGTTGACGTCAGAACCCTGCCGCGATCAAGCCTTTGTTTGCAGGCGAAATTACGGCGCAGCCCATCGGCTGTCCCGATCAGGTCTTGTTGATCAGGCCGAGCAGGCGGCGGTGCATCGTCTCGTTGCCGGCGCAGACCGAGCCCTTGTCCAGCATGTCGCCGCCGCCGTCCGCGTCGGTGATGTAACCGCCGGCCTCACGCACCATGATGATGCCTGCCGCCACGTCCCACGGCGCCAGGCCGCGTTCCCAGTACGCGTCGAGCCGGCCCGCGGCCACGAAACACAGGTCGAGCGACGCCGCGCCGAAGCGCCGGATGTTGTGCACCCGCGCCATTACGCTCGACAGCTCGACCTTGAACTTCGGGTGCTGGCTGGCCTTGCCCAGATGCGGCACGCCGGTGCCGATGAGCGCCTCGGACAGGTCCGTGCGTGCCGCGACCCGCAGGCGGCGGTTGTTGAGCCAGGCGCCCTGGCCCTTCTCGGCGACGAACATATCGTCGGTGATCGGATTGTAGACGACGCCGGCGACAATCTGGCCTTCGCGCTCCAGCGCGATGGAAATCGCGAAAACCGGCACGCCGTGCAGGAAATTCGTGGTGCCGTCGAGCGGATCGACCAGCCAGCGATGGGTGGTGTCGGTGCCGGTCTCGGCGCCCGATTCCTCCATCAGAAAGCTGTAGCCGGGCCGCGCCTTGGCGAGTTCGTCATGGACCACGCGCTCCGCCTTGCGGTCGGCCGCGGTGACGAAATCGCTCGGTCCCTTGAGCGAGACCTGCAGGTTCTCGACCTCGCCGTAATCGCGCTTCAATCCGCGGCCGGCCTTGACGGCGGCGGAAGTCATGACAGTCATCAGGGCGGAACGGATCATGGGCGGTCGATCACAAAAGCAGGAAAACATGGGGCGAAAGCCCCGGCGAACGGCCGCGCGAGGCGCGCACGGCAAAATGTCTGAGATATCCGGTCGGAAGGCTGCCGGAAGCGCTGCGATGTCTGCCCGCCCCGGGCTGCTGCGTCAAGTCTGCTGCGTCAGGCGCGACGGATCAAGTCAGCCGCGCCTCGTCATTGCCGAGAAGCTCATTTTCCGAGAAAGCGCTGGATCGCCTCGTCCACGGCGGCCTTCTGGCCCTGCGACAGGGTGCGCAGCTTGTCGTCCAGCCATTCGTCGGGCACGCCGTTGGCGCGCGCCAGGACATGCCATTTCATCGCCTCGACCAGGTCCGGCTTGACGCCCCGGCCGACGACATAGAGCCGGGCCAGGCGGTTCTGGGCGATGGGTGCGTTGAGCCAGGCGGCGCGGATGAAATATTTCGCTGCCAGTTCTTCGTTCTTCTCGGTTCCGGTGCCGTTGAACAGGGCGATGGCGTAATCGACGACGGCAGGGGTGAGCTTCTCGTCGGCGGCGCGCTTGAGCAGGCTCGTCGCCATGACCGGGTCCTTCGGCACGCCGGTGCCTTCCTTGTAAAACATGGACAAGGCATAGGCCGCATCCGGATAGCCGCCGTCCATCGACCGGCGGAACAGATCAGCAGCGCCCTTGAAATCCTGGATCTCGCCCTCGATCGCCATGACGGCCAGATTGTAGAGCGCCGCCGGCTGGTTTTTCTCCGCCGCCTTCTCGAACCAGGCGCGCGCCTGCTTCATATCCTTCGCCGTCCCGCGACCCTCGAGATAGGAGAGACCAAGGGAATATTGCGCCTGCGGATCGCCCCGGTCGGCCGCCAGCTTGTACCATTTGTTGGCTTCTTCCTGGCTTTGCTTCACCGACAATCCATCGCGGTACAGCTCGCCGACAAGCGCCATCGCCGGCGCATCGTTGGAATCCGCCTCGATGCGCTTCATCGCCTCGCGCATGGCCGTCACATAGAGCCCGCGCTGATAGGCGCCGAACGCGAGGTCCACCGGCCCTTTCAGCCCGGCATCGAATTCGGGCGTCACCGGCTTGGGCAGCATCACCGCCGGCCGCGTCGAGTCGAAGGCCGGCCGTAATATCTCCGACGACTTGTCTTGTATTTTCTCTTGCGCGACGCCTGCGGACGACAGCGCCGCAAGCCCGAGCAAGCCCATGAAGATGAAGCCTGACTTTGGAATCATGCCACCTCCACCCGTTTCCGGCGGATGGCCTCCAGCGCCTGCGTCATGGCGGCCGTCACGCCACGCGGATCGCTCCAGATCGCCTCCCGCAGGGCGATGAAATCCGCCCCTGCCGCCACCAGGGCGGGAATGTCGTCGAGCGTGCGCGCATAGACGACGCAGGGAACCGTGAATATTTCCGCCCACCAGGCGACCCGCGCCAGCACCGCCTCGACGGATGGCAGACCGTCGTCATTGCCGCCGTTACCGTCGGGTTCGCCGAACATCACGTAATCGACATCGCGCTCGCCCATATCCATGGCCTGATGGCGCGTCTGCAGCGCCCCGGCGCCGACGATGCCGGCGCCCGTTCCATTGCCCCTGGCCTGTTTGATCGCCGCCGCGATCTCGGCCTCAGCCTCCTCGCCCGGATGATTCAGGTGAACGCCATCGGCCCCCGTCCGCTTCGCCGTGTCCAGTGCCGGGACCAGTGCCGCCGCGTCATGCCTCTGAATGAGTTGGACAGTTGCAGCCAGCGCCGCCGGATCGCCGTCACAGGCAGCCTTGTCGAGCAGCACACAGGCGACGTGGCCCGCCTCCAGCGCCGCCGTGAGCAGAGGATCGAGCGCACCTGCTGCCACACCAGCCGGCGTCATCAGATAGAGCTGAACGGCTTCGGCCTGATCATTCATCGTGAAAATAGAATCCTGTGGGTCGGAAAGATGCTATGGCGGGCGAAATCGCATATTGCCCGGAAAATAGCAGGCCGTGCGCCGGCCATCTTCCTATTTCCCGAAAATCTGGCGAAACCGGGGCTCGCCCGAAGCCAAACCGTTTCATCTAATCCTCAGCGACAAGCTTGAATTCGGCCCGGCGGACAATGCCGGTGAAACCCGGTGCGCAGTGCAGCCGCAACTCAAGATCCGTGACCGCGTCATCGAGATGCAAGGGCAACTCGACTGTCTGCACCCCGCCAAGGTCCTCGGCGCCGAAATCGACTCTGGCGAGAACCCTGCTGCCCTTCTCGATCGCGACATCGATCTGCGCCGTGCCGGCCGTCTCGCCCGAGAAACCGAGCGAGACCACATAGTCCCCCGCCGGCAGCGGCATATAGGGGCCGAACAGGCCGTAACCTTCCTGCCCGGTCAGATGCACGCCGTCGGAGCGCTTTTCGCCGATCTGGGTGGCGAAGCGCCGATCCGCGGCATCCAGCACGATGGGCTCACGGGCATTTCTCGCCGTCCAGATCGTCATCCACGGCACATCGTTCGAAACCATGGGCTCGGCGCGCCATCCGGTCAGAGCGAGCGCCTGCTGAAAATAGCGCTCCGAGAATCCGAGCTCCATCCAGCCGAACTTGCGGATCGACCACAGCGATTGCCCGTCCAGCCGCAGCCCCCAAGGTTGCGGGAAATCCGCATGAACCGGCTCGGCGGCAAAAAGGATACGGCCGCCCGGCTTGAGCACGCGGCGCAGCGCCCTGAGCAGCCTAAGATGGTCGTCGCAATGGTGAAAACATTCGAAAAACAGCACGACATCGTATGTCTTGCCGGTCTGTTCGGCCCACATGAAATCCGAATTGACGACGTCGACAGTGACGCCGGCGAGACTGGCGCGCCGGCGAATAAGTTCGCAGAACCGCGCCTCGATATCCACCGCCGTCACCGCCATGCCCGTTTGCGCCAGCGCCAAAGTGGTATTGCCCCAGCCGGGTCCGAATTCGAGCACGCGGCTGCCGGGCGCAAGCTCCATCCGGCTGATCAGATAGCCGATCGCCATCAACTGTTCGCCGACGGTCTGGCAGCTTCCCGTCGCATAGGGGAAGGGCCGCCGCACGGCGTCGGCAATCTCGAACGCCGTCGCCTCGTTCTTCAGCGCATAATCGCGGCCGGCGATCCATCGATAAAGATCGAGCTGATGCGCGCGAAATTCCTGACTGAACGGATCGGCCGGCGCGGGCGGCGGCAGCATCTGGAAGGACGTGAAAACAGTGCGCAACGCATCGTCGGAAACAGCAGCAGCGGCATCGCAGTCGGCAAGGACGCGATCCAGTTCCTCGAGCGTTTCAAGCGTCCGCAAACCGTCCCTCGATTCGTCCAGGCAATCAGCCCGTGTCCTTGAGCCGCATTCCATCGGACGGCGACTGTTGCCGGGCGATCCATAACCGGGATGATGCTTTTAATAAAGCTGCGCAGAAACGCCCGCCGGCGGCACAAGGCCGCCGGATCCTGCCTGACAGGCCTTGCGTGAGCGAACGTTACGCAGACGGGGCTGCTTGCGTCTCTTCGTCAAAAAACCCGACGAAAACCGCGCGGCTTTCTTCAAGCTTTTCGATATGGACATGCGCCACTTCGGCCAGCTTGCGCGCGCCGTCTGCGGTCAGGGCGAGCAAGGCGCGGCGGCGGTCCTTCGGATCCTTGACGCGCTCGATGAGATTGGCGTTTTCAAGCCGGTTCACCAATTCAGCCGCTGTATTGGGGCGGATCAACAGCAGCCGGGCGAGTTCGCCGACACTCATCGGCTGGTCGTCGCCATGAGCCTTGATCGCGAGCATCGCCTGATAACGGCGCGGTCCCAGATTGGATCGTTCAAGCATGGCGTCGCTGAAGGCGGTGAACTGACGCAAAGCGTGGCGGAAGCGCGCCAGCTTTTCGTAGTCTTCACGGCTGAGAAGCGGCATCTGGACCATATTCTGCGCGTTTGAATTCGGCATGCCCTGTCCCTTCACCAGATCGGCACCAAACATGGAGCGATACGATACTCTTGGATCGATTCCATATATACCGCCGCCGCATCAGCCAGTCACGGAAATTGCATCAGTAAAACTACGCGTTAGGCGAATTTCGGATCGAGCTCGCCCGAGGCATAGCGTTTAGCCATGACTGAGAGCGGCAAAGGCTTGATTTTGGAAGCTTTTCCAGCCGTATTGAACTGCTCCAGACGGTCGCGGCAAAGCTTGGTCATCGCATCCGTGGCGGGCTTCAGGTATTTGCGCGGATCGAATTCCCCGGGATGCTCGCTGAGAATCTTGCGGATCTGGCCGGTGATCGCCATGCGGTTGTCGGTGTCGATGTTGATCTTGCGGACACCGTTCTTGATGCCGCGCTGGATTTCCTCCACCGGCACGCCCCAGGTTTGCGGCATCTTCCCGCCATAGGCGTTGATGACGTCCTGCAGATCCTGGGGTACCGACGACGATCCGTGCATGACCAGATGCACATGCGGCATCCGCCTGTGAATGTCCTCGATGACATTCATCGCCAGCACGTCGCCGTCCGGCTTGCGCGAAAACTTGTAGGCGCCGTGCGACGTGCCCATGGCGATGGCGAGTGCGTCGACCTTGGTTTCCTTGACGAACTTCACCGCTTCATCGGGATTGGTCAGAAGCTGGTCATGGGAAAGTTTGCCCTCGGCGCCGTGGCCGTCTTCCTTCTCGCCCATGCCGGTTTCCAGCGAGCCGAGAACGCCCAGTTCGCCTTCGACCGAAATACCGCCGAGATGCGCCATGCCGACCACTTTGTTGGTGACGCCGACGTTATAATCCCAATCGGCCGGCGTCTTTCCATCGGCCTTCAGCGAACCGTCCATCATCACCGACGTAAAGCCCGACTGCATCGCCGTTACGCAGGTGCCCGGCTCGTTGCCGTGATCGAGATGCACGCAGACGGGGATATACGGATACATCTCCACCACCGCGTCCATCATGTGGCGCAACATGATGTCGTTGGCATAGGAGCGCGCGCCGCGCGAGGCCTGGATGATCACCGGCGCCTCGACGGCATCGGCCGCGGCCATGATCGCCAGCGCCTGTTCCATATTGTTGATGTTGAACGCCGGCACGCCGTAATCGTGCTCGGCGGCATGGTCGAGGAGCTGCCTCAGGGTGATACGGGCCATCTTGTCTCTCCGTCGAAGTATCTGCCGTCGAAAGTATCTGCCGTCGAAAGTATCTGCCGTCGAAAAATTATTTGCCGTTGTTGACGCGCAACGCCTCGACGCCCGGCAGGCTCTTGCCCTCGAGCCATTCAAGAAATGCGCCACCCGCCGTTGAAATATAGCTGAATTTCTCGCCGACGCCCGCCTGATTGAGCGCCGCCACCGTATCGCCGCCGCCGGCGACCGTCAGCAGTTGATTTGCCGACGTACGGTCGGCGGCAAATTGCGCCACGGCATTTGTCCCCGCGTCGAACGGGCTCAGTTCGAATGCGCCGAACGGCCCGTTCCAGACCAGCGTCTTCGTACCGGCGAGCACCTTGTCGATGGCCGCAACCGATGCAGGCCCGATATCGAGGATCATGTCGCCGTCCTCGACCATATCGATGCCGACCACATGGGAGGGCGCATGCGCCTTGAAGTCGTGCGCCACGACCACGTCTTCCGGCAGCACGATCTGGCAATGCGCATCTCGCGCGGCATCGAGGATTTTCAACGCCGTCTCATACATGTTGCGCTCGACCAGCGACTTGCCGACCTTCCTGCCTTGAGCGGCAAAGAACGTGTTGGCCATCGCGCCGCCGATGATCAGATAGTCGACCTTCTTCATCAGATTGCCGAGCAGGGCAAGCTTGCTGGAAACCTTGGCACCGCCGACGATCGCCGCGAGCGGCCGCTCTGGTTCGTCGAGCGCATGGTTCAGGGCTTCGAGCTCTGCCTGCATGCTGCGTCCGGCACAGGCCGGCAGCACATGCGCCAGGCCTTCGGTCGAGGCGTGCGAGCGATGCGCGACGGAGAAACCATCGTTGACGTAGACGTCTCCAAGCTTCGCCAGCTCCGCCACGAACGCCGGATCGTTGGCTTCTTCGCCCTTGTGAAAGCGCGTGTTCTCGAGCAGCAGCAC
The DNA here is from genome assembly GCA_029222685.1 of Terripilifer ovatus. Lineage (GTDB taxonomy): Bacteria > Pseudomonadota > Alphaproteobacteria > Rhizobiales > Beijerinckiaceae > Terripilifer > Terripilifer ovatus. The sequence continues at coordinate 56,741 of JARHVB010000028.1, forward strand.
GTCGCCGTCCTGCATGGCAGCGACCGCCTCCTGCGTCTCCTCGCCGATACAGTCGAAGGCAAACGACACCGGCCAGTCGAGATGCGCCGATACGGCGGCGGCGAGCGGTCGCAAGGTATTGTCCTCGTCGGGTCCGTTCTTCGGACGGCCGAAATGCGACAGCAGAATCAGCTTGCCGCCGCGCGAGATGATCTCGCGCATGGTCGGGATGATGCGCTCGAGCCGCGTCGTATCGGTAACCCGTCCGCTTTCGACCGGCAGGTTGAGATCGACGCGGAGCAGCACGCGCTTGCCGGCGATGTCGACATCTTCAAGCGTACGGAATTTCGGCATCGTCGGGCTTTCGGCCAGGCTTTCGGCGGTGTCGTCAGTCATGTCCAGGCGGTTCCGTGCGGCTGCGGATGTTCGATCACATCTGCGATCATATCTGCTTGCCCATGGCGACAGCCGTGTCGACCAGACGGCACGAGAAACCCCATTCGTTGTCGTACCAGCTCAGCACGCGCACGAACGTGCCGTCGATGACCTTGGTCTCCATCGTGTGGAAGATCGACGAATGGCTGTTGTGATTGAAATCGACCGAGACATTGGGGTCGTCTGTATAGGACAGCACACCCTTCAGCTCCTGGCCCGCCGCGCGGCGGATCACGCTGTTGATCTCGTCCTTGGTCGTGGCGCGCTTGGCCGTGAACTTGAGATCGACCACCGACACGTTGGCGGTCGGCACGCGGATGGAGGAGCCATCGAGCTTGCCGGCAAGTTCCGGCAGAACCAGGCCGACGGCCTTGGCCGCGCCGGTCTTGGTGGGAATCATCGACAGGGCGGCAGCGCGGGCGCGATAGAGATCCTTGTGGGTCGAATCATGCGTCGGCTGGTCGCCGGTATAGGAATGGATCGTTGTCATGAAACCGTGCTCGATGCCGATGTGATCGTTGAGCACTTTTGCGACAGGCACAAGACAATTGGTCGTGCACGAGGCATTCGAAACGATGATGTCGTCGCGGGTCAGCTTATCGTGATTGACGCCGTAAACGACCGTGAGGTCGGCATCGTCGCAGGGCGAGGACACCAGCACGCGTTTGGCGCCCGCCTCGATATGGGCCATGGCAGCCGATTTCTTGGTGAACTTGCCGGTGCATTCGAGAACGATGTCGATGCCCATGTCCTTGTGCGGCAGCTTTGAAGGATCGCGGTCCGACGTCAACTGCATCGGGCCGTGCCCGGCATCGATCATCTGCGGGCCATAGGTGATTTCGCCGGGAAAGCGGCCGTGGATCGAATCGAATTTCAGCAGATGGACCAGTGTCTCGACAGGCGCGGTGCCGTTGATGGCGACGACCTCGATGTCCTTTCGTCCTGATTCAATGATCGAGCGCAGCGCCAGGCGACCGATGCGGCCGAAACCATTGATCGAAACCCTGACAGCCATAAAATCCTTCTCCAATCTGCTCCGGTTGCACCCGCTGCACCGCTGTGCCGATCACCCGTTGTGACGAGCCATGGCCGCTGCGGCAACCGCTTGAGGTGTAATACCAAAATGTTCGTAAAGTTTCTTATACGGACCACTGGCACCAAAAGTTGACATTCCGACGAAGGCACCATCCGAACCGATGATTGCGTCCCATCCCATCCGGATCGCCGCCTCGACCGCGACTTTCACCGGCGCATCGCCGATCACCCGGCGCCGCGTCGCCTCATCCTGCTCCAGGAAGATATCCATGCAGGGCACCGAGACAACCCGCGCGGCCACGCCCTTGTCGGCCAGCAGCTTCTGCGCATCGAGCGCGATTTCGACCTCGGACCCCGAGGCGAAAATCGACACCTGCGCGGGTCCGTTCGCATGCCCGTCGGCGGCGGAGAGTTCATAGGCCCCTCTGGCGCAGAGGTTATCCTGCATCACCGAGGTGCGGACCTGCCGCAGATTCTGGCGCGTCAACGCCAGAATCGACGGCGTATGGGCGGATTCGAGCGCAACCTGCCAGCATTCCAGCGTCTCCGTCAGGTCGGCGGGGCGGAACACGTTCAGATTGGGAATGGCGCGCAGCGCCGCCAGATGCTCGACAGGCTGATGCGTCGGTCCGTCTTCACCCAGTCCGATCGAATCGTGGGTCAGAACCTCGATATGGCGCAGCCCCATCAGCGCCGCGAGCCGCAGGGACGGACGGCAGTAATCGCTGAACACCAGGAAGGTCGCCCCCGAAGGGATGAACCCGCCGTGCAGCGCCATGCCGTTGATCGCGGCAGCCATGCCGTGCTCGCGAATGCCCCAATGGACATAGCGGCCGGCATAGTTGCCCGGCGCAATGGCAGGCGTAGCCGCCACTTTGGTATTGTTGGAGCCGGTGAGATCGGCCGATCCGGTGATCAGTTCCGGCACCGCCGGCGCGAGCGCCGCGAGAACCGCCTCGCCGGCCTTTCGCGTGGCGATCGGCGCCGTTTCCCCGGCCGCCTTCTCCTTGAAGGCCTGCACGGCAGCGGCAAAACCGGCCGGGAGCTTGCCCGAGAGACGCCGCTCGAACTCCGCCCGTTTCGCCGGGTCGAGCGCGGCCAGGCGCTTTTCCCACTGCTGGCGGGCGGATGCGCCACGGACGCCTGCGGCCCGCCAGGTTTCCAATATGTCGCCCGGCACTTCGAACGGCGCGTAGGGCCAGTGCAGGTTCCTGCGCGCGCCTTCGATCTCGCCGGCGCCCAGGGCCTCGCCATGGGCTTTCGACGTGCCGGCGCGGGTCGGCGCACCAAAGCCGATCGTCGTCCTGCAGGCGATCAGGCTCGGCTTGTCCGACCCTTGGGCCTTCTCGACGGCAGCCAGAATAGCTGCGGGATCATGGCCGTCGATGCGGCTGGCATTCCACCCGCAGGCCTCGAAACGTTTGATCTGATCCACCGAATCGGAGACTGACGTCGGTCCGTCGATGGAAATGCCGTTGTCGTCGTACAGCACGATCATACGGTTGAGCTTGAGATGGCCGGCGATGGCGATCGCTTCCTGTGAAACGCCCTCCATCAGGTCGCCGTCCGAGCACAGCACATAGGTGTGGTGGTCGACGATATCGCCGAATTCGGCGTTGAGCATGCGCTCGGCGAGCGCCATGCCCACGGCGGATGAAATCCCCTGGCCCAGCGGCCCGGTCGTCATCTCCACGCCGACGGTGTGGTGGTATTCCGGGTGACCCGGCGTCAGCGACCCGAGCTGGCGGAAATTCTCCAGCTGTTCGATCGTCATGCCCTGTCCGCCGGTCAGATAAAGCAGCGCATAGAGCAGCATCGACCCGTGGCCCGCCGACAGGACGAAGCGGTCACGATCCGCCCAATGCGGCGCAGAAGCGTCGTATTTCAATACCTTGGTGAACAGGACGGTGGCCATGTCGGCGGCGCCCATCGGCAGGCCGGGATGGCCGGATTTGGCCTTTTCAACCGCATCCATCGCCAGTGCCCGAATCGCGTTGGCCATGGAATCATGTGAGACAGTCATGTGATTTATCCGGAAGCGCAGACGCCGGCATGATGCCGCTCGCCAGCGGATGACGCTCATGAACGAAAGCGGTTCCTGATACCATCTCACTTGTGCGTGTCAAATCAAGCCGCCGCAAATTTGCTCAGAAATTGCCTGAAAACTCAGGCGAAACCGATTGTCCTGTGGGCAAGATTCGGCGTTGGCGTTGACGTGCGCCCCTGTCTTGCGACTAATGGCGGCATGCGCACCCTGTGAGCTGCCCAATAGCTTTGAGTGAGCTGCCAATGACCCTGCCCCCGACCATGCCGGCCCGTCTCGACACCGCGTTGAAGCGCCTCGCCTCGGCCCTCGATCATCTTGAGGCGGCGGGAGAACGGCGCGTCCAGGCCGACGGCGTCCGCGCCGATCTCGAGGAGGAGCTGTCCGTCATGCGCGACGACCGCGCCAGGCTCGCGGTCGAGCTCGACGGCGCCCTGGCGCGCGCCCGCAATCTCGCCCTCGCCAATACGGAAGTCCGCCAGCGGCTGGAAAAGGCCGGCGACACGGTCAAATCCATGATTGTCGCGACCGGCGGCGGAAACGGATAATCACCATGGCGCAGATCACCGTCACTGTCGGCGGCCGGCCCTACAGGATGGCATGCGCCGACGGCGAGGAAACTCATCTCGAAAGCCTCGCCCGCCTCGTCGACAGCAGGATCGCCGAATTGCGCGGCTCCTTCGGCGAGATCGGCGACCAGCGCCTGACCGTCATGGCGGCGATTTCGATCGCCGACGAACTGGCCGAGAACAAGCGCAGCATCGCGAAGCTCAACGCCGAGATCGAGCGCCTGCACGATTCCAGCCGCGCCGCGCAATCGACCAGCGAGACCTGGACGGAGGCGGTCGCCGACGACATCGAGGATGCCGCCATGCGAATCGAGAAGCTGGCGCAACTGCTGAACGCGTCGGGCAAGAGCTAGTCGGGCAAAAGCTAGACGAGATACCCCGTAAGATCCTGCTTGCCTGAGCTTGCGAAGCCCGACAGGATTGCGCCCGCGCGACGGATCCAGCTCCGCCTGCGGCAAAAATAAGAACGACATCGATCGGGGAGGATCCACATGTTCGCATCAAGACGCGTTCCGCTGCTTTGTGCCGCGCTTTCCAGTCTGTTTTTGGCAGCACAGTCCCAGGCGCAACAGAAGCAACCGGCCTATCCCGCCGAAACCATTCGCCTCATCTCACCCTTCGGCACCGGCGGACTGACCGACAGTTTCGGCCGCGGTCTCGCCATCGAGATGGCCAGGCACCTCGGCCAGTCGATCATCGTCGAAAACAAGCCCGGCGCGGCCGGATTGAACGGCACCGCCAGCTGTGCCGCCGCGAAACCTGACGGCTACACCATCTGCATGCTGCCGATCGACGCCATGAGCTATGCCCCGCACATGCGCAAGACCATGCCCTTCGATCCCGATACCGCTATCGCGCCGATTGCCCAGGCGCTTTATGTCTCGCAGGCGCTGGTGGTGCACAAATCAGTCGACGCGAAGTCGATCAGGGAATTGATCGCGCTGGCCCGCAAAATGCCGGAGGGACTGCACTATTCCAATTCCTCGGTCGTGCATCTCATGACCATGACGAAACTGGCCAAGGACAATGACATCAAGCTGATCTCGGTGCCCTACAAGAGCGGCGGCGAGGCGACGACCGCGCTCATCAATGGCGACGTCAAGATCGGCCTGTTCGGTGTCGGCAATATCGCGCCGTTCATGGCAAGCGGCGATGTGAGGGCGATTGCCATCCACGGTCCGAAGCGCCCGGCGTTGATGCCGGATGTGCCGACCATGGAGGAGCAGGGCTACCCCGTCGGCGGCCAGGGCTGGATCGGCCTTGCCGCACCCGGCGGCACGCCCGAGCCCATTCTCGACACGCTTTATGATGCCGCCATGAAAGCGATGAAGGATCCCGAATTCATCAAGCGCTTCTACGAAGGCCTCGGCCTCGATCCGCGCTATATGACCCGGCAGGAATTCACGGTGTTTCTGAAAAAGGACCGCACCGAGGCCGGCGAACTCGCCAGGCTGGCTGGCATCGAGCCTCAGTAAGGCAGACCACTCCAGCGCCGGCCCGGCACGACTGCCAGACAACAAAAAACCCGGCCGCGAAGGCCGGGTTTCTCGAATGGATACGAGCGATTCGCGGATGCGAAGCGCATGTCCGATCAGTACTTGGCGACGACCGCAGCCGGGGCGCCCCAGTTGAAGCGGTAGTTCAGACCGGCGCGGACGATGTGCGCCGTGCTCTTCACGCCAAGGCTGAAGCCCGGAACCGTGATGATGTTCTTGTTGCCGAGGTCGGCATAGAGGTATTCGGTCTTGAACGACCAGTTCGGCGTCAGGGCGTATTCCAGGCCGACACCGGCAGTCCAGCCGCCGTTGGTGCTGCTGGTGCCAAGGCCGAAACCGTTGATGTTGATGGAGGACTTCACCTTGCCGTAGGCGTAACCACCGGTCACGTACAGGAGGGCGCGATCCATGAACGCGTATCCGAGGCGGGCGCGGACGGTGCCGAGATAATCCATCTGCGAACCGGCCGTCAGGGCCAGGAACGGCGGCACGGCGAGCGACAGCTTGCCTTCGATGTTGGTGTACTGCAGGTCGGCTTCGAGACCGACGACAATGGCGCTACCAGCGAACTGATAGTTGTAGCCGATCTGGCCGCCGCCGATGAAGCCGCTCGAATTCAGCTTGGCGCTGCCGGCGATGCCGAAGCCAGCGAAGGGGTATTCGTACTTGTCGCCAGCGTAGCCGGCGTTCACACCGATGTAGAAACCGGTCCAGGTGAAGATCGGAGCAGCATAAACCGGTGCCGGTGCATAGCCGCGCGACGGCAGATCGGCGGCGGCGGCGAGGGCCGTCGTGCCGAGCAGGGCAGCAAGTGCCAGGGAAACTTTTCTCATGGATGTATCCTTCACGTAGTTCTTTATGCCACGATTCGGGAACGCCCCCCGATCGTTTGAGACAGCCGAATAGAACATGAGGCGGCCCGTATTCGCAATGGCTTAGAGGGGATAGCCAACCAATTTCCAGCCGATGTTGCCGAAATGAGTCACTAGTGTGAAGGACTTCCGGGCTCCGTCGTGTCGGAGCCGGAAGCGATCGGAACGTCGATCTTTCCTGGTTACTGCGAAGTAAGTGCCCTTAAAATAACGAATAATCGCCAAAAACTGCCTACGAATCGGCCAATTTTCGCTGAGCCGACGCCACATTTGCAGGCACTGCCACAAAGAGCGCCTCTGGACCAAATTTGCCTCGATGGGGATAGCGGGGACAATGTCCGAGGAACGAATCGCCGGCCTGCCCGCCCGCAGAAGCCCTCAGCCGCCCATCTTGGCGACCAGCGAATCAGAAACTTCAAAATTCGCGTAGACATTCTGCACGTCATCATTGTCCTCGAGCGAACCGATGAGTCGCAGGATTTTCTCCCCCGTCTCGTCGTCGACCGAGATCGTGTTCTGCGGCCGCCAGACCAGCTTGGCCTTTCTCGGTTCGCCGAATTTCGCCTCCAGCGCCTTGGCGACTTCGGAGAACGATTCCATCGTGGTCGTCACCAGATGGCCGTCGGTGTTCGACACGGCATCGTCGGCCCCCGCCTCGATGGCCGCCTCCATCATGGCGTCCTCGCTGGCGACCTTGGCGTCGAATTCGATTTCGCCCACCTTGTCGAACATGAAGGAGACGGCGCCGGTTTCCGCCAGCGCGCCGCCCGCCTTGGTGAAATAGGAGCGCACTTCGCCGGCCGTGCGGTTGCGGTTGTCGGTCAGGGCTTCGATGATCACGGCGACGCCGCCGGGCGCATAGCCCTCGTAGCGCACCTCGTCATAGTTCTCGGCGTCGCCGCCGACCGCCTTCTTGATGGCGCGCTCGATATTGTCCTTGGGCATGTTCTCGGCGCGCGCCGCCTGAACAGCGAGGCGCAGGCGCGGGTTCATGTTCGGATCCGGCATGCCCATCTTCGCCGCGACGGTAATTTCGCGGGCGAATTTGGAGAAGAGCTTGGAGCGGATCGCATCCTGCTTGCCCTTCTTGTGCATGATGTTCTTGAACTGACTATGCCCTGCCATGTTTATCCCCGGTGGCGGCGAGCGCTGGGCTCGTAAAAATCGGCGGCGTTATACGCCGCCGCAATGATGATGCAAAGAAAGCGAACAGACTCAGTCCTTCACCTCGCGCACGGCGCCGCGTGCCGCGCTCGTCGTCATCGCCGCATAGGCGCGCAATGCCGTGCTCACCTTGCGCGGCCGCACCGCCGCGGGCTTCCAGCCTTTCGCGGTCTGGCGCTCGCGCCGCTCGGCCAGCACATCATCGGCCACCGCGAGATGGATGCGCCGGGCCGGAATGTCGATCTCGATAAGGTCGCCGTTCTCGACCAGGGCGATCAGGCCGCCTTCGGCGGCTTCCGGCGACACATGGCCGATCGAGAGACCCGACGTACCGCCGGAGAAGCGTCCGTCGGTGACCAGCGCGCAGGCTTTGCCCAGGCCCTTCGATTTGATGTAGCTCGTCGGATAGAGCATTTCCTGCATGCCGGGCCCGCCGCGCGGGCCCTCATAACGGATCACGACCACATCGCCGGCGTGAACCGCGCCGCCGAGAATGCCCTTTACCGCATCGTCCTGGCTTTCGAAGACGCAGGCCTTGCCGGTGAACTTCAAAATGCTGTCGTCGACACCCGCGGTTTTGACGATGCAGCCGTCGAGCGCCAGGTTGCCATACAGAACCGCCAGGCCGCCGTCGCGCGAGAAGGCATGGTCGAGATCGCGGATCACGCCGCTCGAACGATCGGCATCGACGCTGATGTAACGCCGCTCCTGGCTGAATGCCGTCTGCGTCGGAACGCCGCCCGGCGCAGCGCGATAGAAGGTCGTCACGCTCTCGCGGTCGGTCTGCTTGATGTCCCACTGCTTCAACGCATCGGCTAGCGTTTTGGCATGCACCGTCGAGACGTCATGATTGATCAGGCCGGCGCGGTCGAGTTCGCCGAGGATCGCCATGATGCCGCCGGCGCGATGCACGTCTTCGAGATGCACGTCGGCAACCGACGGCGCCACCTTGCACAGCACCGGCACGCGCCGCGACAGGCGGTCGATGTCCTGCATGGTGAACGGCACTTCGCCTTCATGTGCGGCAGCCAGCAAATGCAGCACGGTGTTGGTCGAGCCGCCCATGGAGATATCGAGGGTCATGGCATTCTCGAACGCTTCCATCGTCGCAATGCCGCGCGGCGTCGCCGAGACGTCGTTCTGCTCATAGAAGCGCTTGCACAGATCGACGATGAGATGACCGGCTTCGACGAACAGCCGGCGCCGGTCGGCATGGGTCGCCAGCACCGAGCCGTTGCCCGGCAGCGACAGCCCCATCGCCTCGGTCAGGCAGTTCATCGAATTGGCCGTGAACATGCCCGAGCAGGACCCGCAGGTCGGACAGGCCGAGCGCTCGATCACCGCGACATCGGCGTCACTCACCTTGTCGTCGGCCGCGGCCACCATGGCGTCGATGAGATCGAGCGAACGGCTTTCCTTGCCGACGACCACCTTGCCCGCTTCCATCGGCCCGCCCGACACGAACACGGCGGGAATGTTGAGGCGCAAGGCCGCCATCAGCATGCCGGGGGTGATCTTGTCGCAATTGGAGATGCAGACGAGGCCGTCGGCGCAATGGGCATTGGCCATGTATTCGACGCTGTCGGCGATGATCTCGCGCGACGGCAGGCTGTAGAGCATGCCGTCATGGCCCATGGCGATGCCGTCGTCGACGGCGATCGTGTTGAACTCCTTGGCGACGCCGCCGGCCGCCTCGATCTCGCGCGCCACCAGTTGGCCGAGGTCCTTGAGATGGACATGGCCGGGCACGAATTGCGTGAACGAATTGACCACCGCGATGATCGGCTTGCCGAAATCGCCGTCCTTCATGCCGGTGGCGCGCCACAGCCCGCGCGCGCCGGCCATATTGCGGCCGTGGGTGGTGGTGCGTGAACGATAAGCGGGCATGGGCGGTTTCCTTAAATGACGCGAACGAGGCGGGCTGCAAAGCGGGCGGCGCGGCTTCAGAAGCTGTCCTGTCCAGGGAAGCGCCCCTCCCAAAATTGGCGGCGTTATACGCCGTCACGCCCGTGTTGCAAAGGAATGCCGCAAGGCCGCTACGGCCAACGCCATTTCAGCAAGGTAGACAGCCACTCCGACTGCGGCAGCAGCGATTGCACGAAGTCCACATTGACCGTCAGGATCACGGCGCCGATGAGGGAGACGATCGTCCCGACGAAAACGCCGTTGTTGAACGCCTCGTATTCCCGGTTGAGCAGCCAGCTGAAATAGATCCGGAAGATCGAGGTCAGCCGCATCATGGGGGCGACGATGGAGACCGGCACCAGCGCCAGGGCCATGTAGCGCAGCATCTGGGCGATGCCGACGAAGAGCCCCGCAACCATGAACCAGGAGAATTCCCGCCGCCGCGTCCCTAGAACATGCAGCAGCGACCCCGGACAGGCGAGCATCACCACGATAACGGCGGTCGCCGCCGCATATGAGATCAGTCCGGCAGCGACACCGCGCCCAAGACTATTCCGGAGCCCGCCGCTTTCGAGCCCGTAGCGCACCAGGATCGGGCTCGACCCATAGGCGACCGCCGACACGGCAGCATAGAAGAATCCTTCGCCATAGGCGGGCGTGAAAGCGAGTTTGCGCGGCACGAACGCCCCCTTCTCCGGCGCTGCCTTGCGGCCTTCCCAGGTGAATACCGGGCCCAGCGCCACCAGCGCAATGCCGATCATCATCAGCGGCGTCAGGGTTTCGCCCAGGAGCACCACGGCGAGCACGATGGACAAAAGAATGTTCACGTCCTGAACCGGGCCGGTGAGATTGACGCCGATCGCCTTGGTGGCGCGATAATTGGCATAGCGCCCAACAATGAAATGGACCACGCCGGCCGCCGCCAGCCAGCCCGTGTCGCGCAGCGAAAAACTCCACAGGTCATCGAAAGAGCCGAAAATCAGCAGGCCGACGAGAAAGAACGGCACCCCGAACGGCACCGAAATCGCCATCGCCTGCAGCACGCTGCCCGACAGCACCCCGCGCCTCGCCGCAGCATTGTTCAGCGCAAACGCCGCCGCCGACAGCAGCGCCAGAAACCCACCCAGCATGCTTCCCCCGCTCTTTCCGACGAGGGTTCTAAGGGCTGCCTATTCTTAAGGCAACGTCCGCAGCAGCGGTCCATCGACCAGCCGGCTCACCAGAACGCCGGCAGGCTTTCCGCCAGCCGGCCGCCGAGCCGCACCGGCGCGATTTTGACGGCGCGGCCGGCGGCGTCGGTCTCCACCGCCACGCCGCAGAGCGTCGCCACGCCTTCCGCCGGCTCGAACCGGCCGGACGGAATGCGGCGCGTGAAGCGTTGCAAAGGTTCCGCTTTGTTCATGCCGATGACGCTGTCGTAATCACCCGTCATGCCGGCGTCGCACTGGAAGGCGGTGCCGCCGGGCAGGATCTGCGCATCGCCGGTCGGCACGTGCGTGTGGGTGCCGACGACCAGCGAGGCGCGTCCGTCGCAGAAATGCCCCATGGTGTATTTCTCGCTCGACGTCTCCGCGTGCACGTCGACGATGACGGCGTCGCACGCCGTGCCCAGCGGGCAGGCTTCGAGTTCGCGCTCGACCGCGGCGAAGGGGTCGTCGAGTGGGTCCATGAACACACGGCCCATGACATTCATCACCAGCACGCGCGCACCGTTGCGCGCCTCGAACAGATTGGCGCCGCGCCCCGGCGTCCCCGCCGGATAATTTGCCGGCCGGATCAGCCGCGGCTGGCGTTCGATGAAGACAAGTGCTTCTTTCTGGTCCCAGGCGTGATTGCCGAGCGTGACGCAATCGGCGCCTGCGGCAAGAAACTCGTCGCAGATCGATTCGGTGATGCCGAAACCGCCAGCGGCGTTCTCACCGTTGACGACGACGAAATCGAGGTTCCAGCGGCTGCGCAGGTCGGGCAGGAATTTCGCCAGGGCCACACGCCCGGTCCGTCCCACGATGTCGCCGATGAAGAGAAAGCGCATGACTACCTGCTATTTCATTACCAAGCATAGCGAATTTTCAAGCGAAGTGGATGCCGGTTCGCGTGAAGAAAATTCGCTCACTAAATAAATCATGCGTCGTTCCGATCCGGCGGATCGGAAAACGCTATGGAGCAGTCGATTGTTTCGCGCTCCGTCATGATGATGTCCAGTGGCTGGTCGTGCGGCTCATGCGGGACGCGGCCGATCTCCTGGCAGGCAAACCCGATCCCGATGGCGGGCACGGCGCGCGTAGCGCGTAGCTTCTGCAGGGTGGCATCGTAATGGCCGGCGCCGTAGCCGATGCGGAAGCCGCGCCGGTCGAACGCCGCCAGCGGCACGAACAGCATGTCGGGCCGCGCCTCCGGCAGGCGCGGCGACGGCTCGGGGATACGCATCGGGCCCTCAACCAGCGGCTGGCCCCACTTCCATTTGCGGAACACCAGCGGCTGGCCGCGGCCCACGGTCACCGGCAGCAGCGTCGTGAATTCGTGATAGTCGAGCGCCTGCAGCAGCAGGCGCGGATCGGCCTCATCGCCGATCGGCCAGTAGAGCGCCACCGTGTGGGCCATGGCGCGGCGCGCCAGGTCGACGCCGCGAACGGCGAGCTGCTCGGCGAATGTCTGTCGGTCCGCTGCAGGAACGCCGGCACGGCATGACAGCGCCGATCGCCGCAGGTCTGGTTTTGCGGGCCCTGGAACAGGGTCTGGGGGAAGCGTCTCGTCGGTGGCAGGCATACAACGGCCTTTTGAGGTCTTTGAACCCCCGAAGAGGTTTTTTGAACCCCTAAGCCGTCAGCCACGTCGGGACAACTGATAAAGTGCGGAGCCACCTGGGCCGTGGGATTATCGATCCCGGGAACCTACAGAGTAGGTGGGCGCCGTGTGTCCAAGTCCACGGACGAGGCCAGGAACAGCTCCCTTAGAGATCGATAAGGCCCCGGGAATACTGATCCACACGTACCCCGCAGCCCCGCCAAAACAATGTAGGGTGAAACCCGGCAACTTACCAGCTCCGGATACGTTTTCCCGGCGCAGAACCGAGGTCCGGATTCGGGCTCCTACTTGCAGCGCACAACGACAGGCGCCAGGCTGCTCAAGGCCAAGTCTGTCGGGACACGAAAGTTCACTCAACCTGACAAAATCGTGATAAACTGACGAAAAGCAACCGTTTCAGGGGCTAAATCGGCGTTTTCTTGCCAAATCTTAATTTTCCGGCGGCTCCGCGCCGTGATGCCGCCCTCTTTCAGCCACGGTCCGGCGTACCTATATTGCAACGCGAGCAGCCGGCGTTAGTGCGGCTGCGATGGGGGCCGCCATCCGGGGCCCCAGGAGGTTAGAATGGCTAATGCTGCGCTTCCGGTGCTGTCCGCCGAATCAGGACTCGCCCGTTATCTCGCAGAGATTCGCCGGTTCCCCATGCTGGAGCCGGAACAGGAATACATGCTTGCCCGCCGCTGGCGGGAACACGGCGACCGCGACGCCGCGCAAAAACTCATCACATCCCACCTGCGTCTCGTGGCCAAGATCGCCATGGGCTATCGCGGCTACGGCCTGCCGATCGGAGAAGTGGTTTCCGAAGGCAATGTCGGCTTGATGCAGGCGGTCAAACGGTTCGAACCCGAGAAGGGCTTCCGCCTGGCCACCTACGCCATGTGGTGGATCCGCGCGTCGATTCAAGAATACATCCTGCGCTCGTGGTCGCTTGTCAAAATGGGCACGACCGCGAACCAGAAGAAACTGTTCTTCAATCTGCGCAAGGCCAAGAGCCAGATCCAGGCGCTCGAGGCGGGCGATCTGCGCCCCGACCAGGTAGCGACGATCGCCACCAAACTCGGCGTGACCGAACAGGATGTGGTCGACATGAACCGCCGTCTCGGCGGCGATGCCTCGCTGAACGCGCCGATGAGCCAGGACGGCGAAGGCGAATGGCAGGATTGGCTGGTCGATGACAGCGCCAGCCAGGAGGCCGTGCTGGCCGACAGCGAAGAGAAGGACAACCGGCTCGCCGCCTTGCGCGGCGCCTTGTCCGTCCTCAACGAACGCGAGCGCCGCATTTTCGAGGCGCGCCGCCTGAGCGAGGATCCGGCGACCCTCGAGCAATTGTCCGAGGAGTTCGGCGTCTCGCGCGAGCGCGTCCGTCAGATCGAGGTGCGCGCCTTTGAAAAGGTGCAGGCCGCGGTGCGCGACGGACTGGCGAAAATCGAGGCGATCCCCGCCCATCAGGCGATTGCGGGCAAGGCGGCTGCCGCCTTGTCAGCACCTCGTTAACGTCACCGGCTAGAGAGTCATTCCGGCGGGGCGAAAGATCCCGCTGGCATGCGTAGCGTACGCGTACAGGGCGTCGTCAAACAGAGTAAGGCGTTGCGTTGCAGCCGTCCGGAGCAATCCGGGCGGCTTTTCTTTTGCTTCATTTCCACGCATGCTGGGCGCGTTGAGATTCACGTCAGGCCGCGCCGAAAATGGTGATCCTCGAGAACCGGAGCGGAGCGTACTTTACGTACGTGAGCACCGGAAGCGCAGAGGATCAGCATTTGCAGGCCGGCCTCACGTGAAGATCAGCGCGACCACGCTTCGAACGCCTCGTTGATGATGCGCTCGCCCGGCGTGCCCTTTTCCATCGTGATCTTCGCCGCGCGGCCGTCCGCCAGTTTCATCGGCACGTCGAACCAGGCGCGGCCCTTGATCAGCTCGATATTGCGCACCGCGAAATTCGGATCGCTCGTCAGCGCCACGATGAAAATATTATCGGTGATCTTGGCCTGCACGCCGGCAAGCGGATCGACGCTGGCGGCCGTCTCGTTGCGCATGACCGGCAGGCTGATGTCGGTGATCTTGGCAATCGGACTGTCGGGCGCCGGCAGGAAGCGTATCGTCACCGTATGCGAGGCGCGCAACGTCGGATCGTTATTCTTCTCGATCGTGATGAAGCCCTTCAGTTTGGCTTCCGGCACATCGAAATCGGCCCGCACGGCGCGCGACAGCGCCCCGCCCCGGTTGATCGAATCGAACCGCCACACAACGGTGCCGACCTGCGTATCGAAACCCTGCGGATTGTCGGCTTGCAACAGCAGACCGACCCGTTGCGCGACCGGCACCGTAGCCGCCGGACCTGTTGCCTGCGGCTGTGCTGCCGTATCCTGCTGCGCAGCAGGCGCCTGCTGGGGGACCTGCTGCGTCTGCCGCGCCGGCGCCTGCTGCGGCTCCGGCGGCTGCAATTCGGACGGCCGTGCCGGCGCGGCACCGGGCGGGCCGGCGCGCTCGTTGATCTTCGGCCCGGAATTCTGCACGACCGGCGCGGGATCGACGATCGGTGCGCGCCCCTTCGTGATGTCCTCGGGATTGTCGCGCATTTTCCAGGCGGTGAAGCCGGCTCCGGCGCAGAGAATGACGATGGCGCCGACGATCAGCGCCACCCGGCGGAACCCCCCGGATGATTCTTCCGGCCGCGGCGCAGCTGGATGGACGGCGGGCTCGGACTTGCCTCCGTTCTTGCCGATGCTGTCCCGGCCATTATCGCGAGACCCCAGCTCCGGCCGCGTTGCCGGATCGGGCGCGCGCACCTTGATGGCAACGCGCGGCGCGTCGCCGGCCGGCGGTTCGTCATCGCGGAATTGCGAAACCGGCCCGGGCGGCGCGTCCGCGTCCGGCGCAAAATCGTCGCGCGCACCGGCAGACGGAAACGAGGCCGACGCCGGCGAAGACGCAGGGATATCAGCGCCAGGACGGGAAGCGGACATGTCGGGTGCGGTCGAACTGCGCCCCGCGCCGGGCAATGGCGGACGACCGGCCGGCGGCTGGAAAGCCGGTGGCGGCGACGGCGCCGGCCGCAGAAACGGCGGCGGCGGAACCAGCGGCGGACGCGCCGGAGGCGTTGGAAGGGGCGGCGGCGTGAACGACGGCCGTGGCGGCGGCACGGGCGATGGCGGCGGCGCTACGGGCTCGGCCCTGACGACGGCGTCCGCGATCTCGCGTTCGAGGCGGGCAATGGCCTCGTCGAGCGCCTGGCTCTCGCGCTCGATGTCGGCCTCGGGCACCGGCGGGGTGACCCCGCGCAATTGCCCCAGCAGGGCCTTGCGGGCACGCGCGTAGATCGCCTGGCGCTGCTCCTGGGGAGCGTCGGTGAGCCCCGACACGGCTCGGGCAAGTAGCGGATAGTAATCGGCCATAGCGCGTTCAGACCACCCTTGAGTTCATGCGTCAACCCAGCGATTTGCCATACATAGAGCCTGCCGGCGGGCTTTCGATTCCCGCCCGTTTTAATCGCGAAAGGGGTTATGAACCAATATGGTATCCGCACGTTCAGGCGAGGTCGACAACAGCGCCACCGGCGCGCCGATCAATTCCTCGACATGGCGGACGTATTTGATTGCCGCCGCCGGCAGGTCAGCCCAGCTGCGCGCGCCCTGAGTCGTGCCTTCCCAGCCCTCGATCGTCTCGTAGATCGGCTCGACCCGCGCCTGCGCCGCCTGGCTCGCCGGCAGATAGTCGATGATCTCGCCATCGAGACGATAGGCCGTGCAGACCTTGATCTCGGCAAAGCCGTCGAGAATGTCGAGCTTGGTGAGTGCAATCCCGTCGATGCCTGAGGTCCGGCAGGTCTGGCGGACCAGGACCGCGTCGAACCAGCCGCAGCGCCGCGCCCGCCCCGTCACCGTGCCGAATTCGCGGCCGCGCTCGCCGATCAGCTGCCCAGTCGCATCGGTCAGTTCGGACGGGAACGGCCCTTCGCCGACCCGCGTCGTATAAGCCTTGGCGATGCCCAGCACATATTGCGCCGCCTTCGGCCCGAGCCCCGAGCCGGTGGCCGCGGCGGCGGAAACCGTGTTCGACGAAGTCACGTAGGGATAGGTGCCGTGATCGATATCGAGCAGTGCGCCTTGCGCGCCCTCGAACAGGATGCGCTTGCCGTCGCGACGCAATTCGTCCAGCAGCAGCCAGGTGCGGTCCATATAGGACAGCACTTCGTCCTTCACGGCGGCGAGTTCCTCGCGCACGGCAGCGGCGCTGACTTCGGCGATGCCGAGACCGCGGCGGATGGCGTTGTGATGCACAAGCAGCCGCGCGATCTTCATGTCGATGGTCCCGAAATCTTCGAGATCCATGACGCGGATGGCGCGGCGGCCGACCTTGTCTTCGTAGGCCGGCCCGATGCCGCGCATGGTCGTGCCGATCTTTGTGCCTGCGGCAGCGGTGTTTTCGCGCAGCGCGTCGAGTTCGCGATGCAGCGACAAAATCAGCGGCGCGTTCTCGGCGATGCGCAGATTGTCGCGCGAAATATGCACGCCCTGCCCGCGCAGCGCTGCGATCTCCTTGACCAGATGATAGGGATCGACCACCACGCCATTGCCGATGACCGACAGCTTGCCCGGCCGCACGATGCCCGACGGCAGCAGCGACAGCTTGTAGGTGACGCCATCGATAACGAGCGTATGGCCGGCATTGTGGCCGCCCTGGAAGCGCACGACGACATCCGCTTCGAGCGAGAGCCAGTCGACAATCTTGCCTTTGCCCTCATCGCCCCACTGGGCGCCGACGACGACCACATTCGCCATGCTGGTGTAAGCCTTGTTTACGTGGGCCGCCTCAACGGCCCATTTCAGAAAAAACCCCGGCGGCAACCGCAATGGCTGCCCCGGGGCTCATTGCGGGTATGCATTAGCGGATGTGGGCCGGCGAGTAAAGCCGCGATGACGGGGAGATGAAAACACGAAGGCCCGGCTCAGCTTGCCGAACCGGGCCTCGATACCTGTTAGATTGACGTTTCAGAGCTTCAGCGCGGTCTTCACTTCACGCAATTGCTCCAGCCGCTCGGCGGCGCGCTGACGCGTATCTTCCGCCTTGGCGTCGGCGACGTCTTCCTCGGCATTCTTGATTTCGAGGTCGAGCGCGGCGGTGTCGAGATCTTCCAGCGCGATCGCTTGTTCGGCCAGGATGGTCAGCACGTTGTTGGCGACATCGGCGAAGCCGCCGCGCACGAACAGGTTGCGCTTGCCGCCCTTATCGTCCTCGAAATGCACCACGCCCGGCTTCAGCATCGCCATCACCGGGGCATGGTCCTTGAGCACCATGAACTCGCCCTCGACGCTCGGCACGACGACGGATTCCACCGCACCCGAGAACAGGAGCCTCTCGGGCGAGACGAGATCGAAGTGAAATGCGGCCATATTGGTCCCCGGTCAGCGAAAGCTTGATGTGAAGCAGATCAGGCGGCTTCCGCCGCCAGGCGCTGCGCCTTCTCCACGGCTTCCTCGATGGTGCCGACCATGTAGAAGGCCGCTTCCGGCAGATGGTCGTACTTGCCTTCGACCAGGCCCTTGAAGCCCTTGATGGTATCGGCGAGCGCGACGAGCTTGCCCGGCGAGCCGGTGAACACTTCGGCGACGTGGAACGGCTGCGACAGGAAGCGCTCGATCTTGCGGGCGCGCGCCACCGTCATCTTGTCCTCTTCGCTGAGTTCGTCCATGCCGAGAATGGCGATGATGTCCTGCAATGACTTGTAGCGCTGCAGGGTGGTCTGCACGCGGCGGGCGATGTCGTAATGCTCTTCGCCGACGACGAGCGGCGACAGCATGCGCGAGGTCGAGTCGAGCGGATCGACAGCCGGGTAAATGCCCTTTTCAGCAATCGAGCGCGACAGCACGCTGGTGGCGTCAAGATGGGCGAACGAGGTCGCCGGCGCCGGATCGGTCAAGTCGTCGGCCGGCACGTAGATCGCCTGCACCGAGGTGATCGAACCCTTGGTGGTGGTGGTGATGCGTTCCTGAAGCGCGCCCATGTCGGTGGCGAGCGTCGGCTGATAACCCACCGCCGAAGGAATGCGGCCGAGCAGCGCCGACACTTCCGAACCCGCCTGGGTGAAGCGGAAGATGTTGTCGACGAAGAACAGCACGTCCTGGCCCTTGTCGCGGAAATCTTCGGCGACGGTCAGGCCGGTCAGCGCCACGCGGGCGCGGGCGCCGGGCGATTCGTTCATCTGGCCATAGACCAGCGCGCACTTGGAGCCTTCGCCGCCGCCGGGCTTGTTGACGCCGCCCTCGATCATCTCGTGATAGAGGTCGTTGCCTTCGCGCGTGCGTTCGCCGACGCCGGCAAACACCGAATAACCGCCGTGCGCCTTGGCGATATTGTTGATGAGTTCCATGATCAGCACGGTCTTGCCGACGCCGGCGCCGCCGAACAGGCCGATCTTGCCACCCTTGGCATAGGGCGCCAGCAGGTCGATGACCTTGATGCCGGTTTCGAGAATCTGCGCTTCCGTCGCCTGCTCGGCATAGCTCGGCGCCGGCTGGTGGATGGCGCGCGTGCCGGTCGCATTCACCGGGCCTGCTTCATCGACTGGCTCGCCGATGACGTTGATGATACGGCCGAGGCAGCCCGGACCCACCGGCACCATGATCGGCGCGCCGGTGTCGGTGACTTCCTGCCCGCGCACCAGGCCTTCGGACGTGTCCATGGCGATGCAGCGCACCGAGCTTTCGCCCAGATGCTGCGCCACTTCGAGCACAAGGCGGCCGCCCTGGTTCTTGGTCTCGAGCGCGTTGAGAATCTCCGGCAGGTGGCCGTCGAACTTCACGTCGACGACGGCGCCGATGACCTGGGTGATGCGGCCGGTAGGCAAGTTAGCGGCGGTAGACATGGATTGTCCTTCTTGCAGAATTCGTTGGCGTTGTGGCGCTCAGACGAGAGTGAGTGTCACGGGAATATTGTTGCGGGTCGCATTCGAGTAGGGGCAGATCTTGTGCGCGCCCTCGATGATTTCGCGCGCCTTGTCCGGATCGACACCGGGCAATTTCACTTTCAGATTGACCGCTAGCGAGAAGCCGCCGCCGTCAGGCTGGTTGAGATCGACCTCGGCCGTCACTTCGGCGCGCTGTACATCGACCTTGTGCTGGCCGCCGACGACGAGGATCGCCTGATTGAAGCAGGCCGAATAGCCAAGCGCGAACAACTGCTCCGGATTGGAGCCGCGGCCGGTGCCGCCGAGCGATTTCGGAAACGCGAAGGCGAGGCCGAGGCCGCCTTCCGCGAGCGTCGAACGGCCGTTGCGTCCGCCTTCCGACGTGGCGCTGGTGTTATAGAGCTGCTTCATCTCCAAACTCCTTTACGGCGTGTTACAGCGCTTCCGCGCCCGAGATGATTTCGATCAGTTCCTTCGTGATCATCGCCTGGCGCGACCGGTTGTAGACGATCGTCTGCTTCTTGATCATATCGCCGGCATTGCGCGTCGCATTGTCCATCGAGCTCATGCGCGCGCCCTGTTCGGAGGCGGCATTCTCGAGCAGCGCGCGGAACACCTGCACGGCGATATTGCGCGGCAGCAGGCTGGCGAGAATCTCGTTCTCTTCGGGTTCGTATTCGTAGACGGCCTGATCTTTCGCCTCAGCCGGCTTCACCGTTGCGTCGGCAACCGGAATCTGCGCCGGGATGATCTGCAGCGCCGTCGGGATTTGCAGGATCACCGAACGGAAGCGCGAGAAGAACAGCGTCGCGACATCGAACTGACCGCCATCGTAACGCGCGATGACGTTGCGGGCGATCTCGGCCGCGTTCTCGAAACCGATGTAACGCACCGACCGCAATTCGATCAACTCGATGATCTGCTTCTCGAACTGGCGGCGAAGCTGGTCGTAGCCCTTCTTGCCGACGCAGATGATCTTGACCGTCTTGCCCAGCGCCATCAGCGACACGGCGCGCTCGCGCGCCAGGCGCACGATCGACGAATTGAAGGCGCCGCAAAGGCCGCGCTCGGCGGTGCAGACAACCAGCAGGTGCACGTCGTCCTTGCCGGTGCCGGCCAGCAGGGCCGGCCCGCCGCCCGCCTGGCCCGCCGCCACGTTGGCGAGCACCGCATCCATGCGCTCGGCATAGGGACGCGCGGCTTCGGCCGCCATTTGCGCGCGGCGCAGCTTCGCCGCGGCCACCATTTGCATGGCTTTGGTGATTTTCTGCGTCGCCTTGACGCTCGAAATCCGGGTTCGCAGGTCCTTCAACGAGGGCATTTTGCTCTCTTAAGCTCCCTCTCCCGAAGAGAAGGTGGGTTTGCAGACTGACTATGCAGGCTCCCTCCGTCGCGAGACGGCGGGAGCCTTGGATCGTTTACGCGAAGTTCTTCGTGTAGGTCTCGACGAGACCCTTCAGCGTCGCCTCGTCGGCGGAAGACAGATCGCGCGAGTCGCGAATGCTGTTCAGCAACGGAACATGGCTGGTGCGCAGCAGCGCCAGCAGGCCGTCCTCGAACGCACGCACGCGGTTGACCGCGATGCCGTCGAGATAGCCGTTGACGCCCGCATAGATCACACAGACCTGTTCTTCCATCTTCAGCGGCGCGAACTGCGGCTGCTTGAGAAGTTCGGTCAGGCGCGAGCCGCGGTTGAGCAGACGCTGCGTCACCGCATCGAGATCGGAGCCGAACTGCGCGAACGCCGCCATTTCACGATACTGGGCGAGCTCGCCCTTGATCTTGCCGGCGACCTTCTTGGTCGCCTTCGTCTGCGCCGAGGAGCCGACGCGCGACACCGACAGGCCGACGTTCACCGCCGGGCGGATGCCCTGGTAGAACAGATCGGTTTCGAGGAAGATCTGGCCGTCGGTGATCGAGATGACGTTCGTCGGGATATAGGCCGACACGTCGTTGGCCTGGGTCTCGATGATCGGCAGCGCCGTCAGCGAACCCTTGCCGTTATCGTCGTTGAGTTTGGCGGCGCGCTCGAGCAGGCGTGAATGCAGATAGAACACGTCGCCGGGATAGGCTTCGCGGCCCGGCGGACGGCGCAGCAGGAGCGACATCTGGCGGTAGGCGACGGCCTGCTTCGACAGATCGTCATAGATGATCAGGCCGTGCATGCCGTTGTCGCGGAAATATTCGCCCATGGCGCAGCCGGCGAACGGCGCCAGGAACTGCATCGGCGCCGGATCGGACGCGGTGGCGGCGACGATGATCGAATATTCGAGCGCGCCCTGCTCTTCGAGCACTTTCACGAACTGCGCGACGGTCGAGCGCTTCTGGCCGATGGCGACATAGACGCAATAGAGCTTGACGTGTTCGTCGGTCGACTGGTTCAGCGGCTTCTGGTTGAGAATGGCGTCGAGCGCCACGGCGGTCTTGCCGGTCTGGCGATCGCCGATGATCAGTTCGCGCTGGCCGCGGCCGATGGGGATCAGCGCATCGATGGCCTTGAGGCCGGTCGCCATCGGCTCGTGCACCGATTTGCGGGGAATGATGCCAGGCGCCTTGACGTCGACGCGGGCGCGCTTCGAAGCCTTGATCGGGCCCTTGCCGTCGATCGGATTGCCGAGCGCGTCGACGACGCGGCCGAGCAGTTCCTTGCCGACCGGCACGTCGACGATGGCGCCGGTGCGCTTGACGGTCTGGCCTTCCTTGATGTCGCGGTCGGAACCGAAAATAACGATACCGACATTGTCGCTTTCGAGGTTCAGCGCCATGCCGCGGACGCCGTTTTCGAACTCGACCATCTCGCCGGCCTGGACATTGTCGAGCCCGTAGACACGCGCGATGCCGTCGCCGACCGACAGAACCTGTCCGACTTCGGTAACTTCTGCTTCGTTACCGAAATTGGCGATTTCATTCTTGAGAATCGCCGAAATCTCAGCGGCGCGGATATCCATCAGCCGACCTCTTTCATACGAGTGCGAATTGAGTTGAGTTTTGTTTTCAGGGAGCCGTCGACCATGCGAGAGCCCAGTTTCACGACGAGACCGCCGATGATCGCGGGATCGACCTTGACGGCAAGATCGACCGACTTGCCGCCGGAGGCCGCCGCCAGCGCGTCTTTCAGCGCCGCCAGGTTGGCGTCGTTCAGCGGCTCGGCAACGGTGACTTCGGCGCGGGTGACGCCGTTTTCCTGATCGACCAGCGAGTTGAACACGCGGATCATGTCCAGCACCGAGAACAGCCGGCGCTTGCTGGCGACGAGCTTGAGGAAATTCGCGGCGACGCCGGAGATGCCGGCCTTGTCGAGAACGGCCGTGATCGCCTTGACCTGTTCCGGGGCGCTGAACACCGGGCTGCGCACCAGGCGCTGCAGGTCCGGACTGGCAGCGACGAGATCGCCGAAGTTCTTCAGATCGGCCGCGACCCGGTCAACCGATTTCTGGTCCTTGGCGAGTTCGAACAGGGCCAGTGCGTAGCGCCCTGCCATGCCGGAAACGATGGAATCCTGTTGCGCCACGTGAAATCTGGCCTCTGTTGATGCTGTTCGCACACATTCTCCGGGCATTCTCCCGCGTGATCGGCGCTGGAAAAACCCGGCATGCATGCTGTCTGGAGACGGGCCGGACCGCGCAGCCCGCGCATTCCCGCCCCGAAGGCGCGCCGGGGTTAACATATGGACTTTCGCGGCGCAACTCTCCCCGGTCTACAGCAGTTGGACAAATATGAGGCGTCTCGCCGCAGCCGCGCCGTCCGCGGTTCATATGATTGCAGTTTTACCCGTAATTCTACGGGTGCCGATCCTGCACGCGGCAGCGTGATCTAGGCTTTTCACAATGTGAGGCCGCTTGCTATTGTCCTAGAACGGCATGAGACAAGGCTTGGGCAAGGCTTGGGCAAGGCTTGGGCAAGGCTTGGGCAAGGCTTGGGAAGGCATGGGGGAAGAAACGCAGTGATCGATCTCTATTTCTGGACGACGGACAACGGCTACAAGGCGCGTCAGGGCATGGAGGAGAGCGGGCTTCCACACCGCCTTAGACTCGTCAATATCCGCGAGAAGGAACAGTTCCAGCCAGACTATCTGAAGATCAGCCCCGGCCACAAGATTCCCGCCATCGTCGATCACGACGGCCCCGGCGGCGCCACGCTCAGCCTGTGCGAATCCGGCGCCATTCTGAAATATCTCGGCGAGAAGGCCGCCAACGGCCTCTACCCGGCCGACCCGCTGGCGCGCGCCAGGGTCGATCAATGGCTGTTCTACGGTTCCGCCACCTTCACCACCCTGGCGCAGCAGTTCGGCCATTTCGTCGTCCGACTGCCGCAAGACCCGCGCTTGCCGCAAGACGTGCCGGCGGCCAAGGCGCATTACACGGCGACCCTGCGCGACATGCTTGCCACCCTCGACCGCCACCTCGCCGACAATGAATATTTTGCCGGCGCCTATTCGGTCGCCGATATTTCCATCTATCCCGACGTGCACCTGCACGGCGTCAGGGACATCGGCCTCGACACCTATCCCAACCTGCGCCGCTGGCACGATGCCATCGCGGCGCGCCCGGCGGTGCAGAAGGCCTGGGGGCCGCATTGAAGCCGCAATCCCGAAACGAGAGCGGGAACGCATAAAGCGGACGAACCATGCCTAAAGGTGCTTTTCAAACGTGCCATGCTTAACTATATGACGTGCCGTGGCCGACAGGCCGGAGGGAATTGGATTTCTCCTCCATCACCGGTCGTCTACAGCGCGTGGCGAGTCCGCAGTCATGTGCGATTGCGCACATACCACCTGTCATAATGTGGTAAGGTCAAAACAGGATACTTGCGGAACCAATTACATCGACTGAGGTAGACGCGGCAGCTTGCGCGTGCGTCGCATTTTAGCAGCGCCATTCAACAACGGCGTAACCATAGGTGCGGTTAACAATCCTGGAAGCCACCTTTTGCGGTATCTTGAGGGAACGATAGCAAACCAATCTGACTTTAAGACTGGGACGTCCGTACCGCTCACCGCATTTCAATCTCACTTTCAGCCGGCCATTAAGCAGGAACCACCTATGAAACGGTCATGGCCTGTGTTTGTAGCTTTCCTTTCGTTCAGCGTTCTCGGCAGTTCCGGAAGCGCCCAGGCGGGCCTGTTCGATTTTCTCTTCGGCAACCAGCAGCCTGCAGCCCCTTACGGCTATGCGCCCCAGCGGCCGATGGACATGCAGAACCGCAAGGGGGCGAACAAATTCAGGGATCCGAGAGAAGCGAAAGAGAAATCGCACCGCGATGCCGAACGCCTGTCCGCCAGCGGCGACAAGGCCAGTCCCCTGCCGGCGCGCGATCTCGTGGCCATCCGCAAGCTGTCCGCCGTCGCCCGCGACCAGGGTTTCCAGGCCGCTTTCATGCAAGATCCAACCCTGCGCCCGGGCGACATTCTTGTAACCCAGGCCGGGATCGTGGTGTTCGAAGGCGGCGACAAGAGCCGGGCGAACAATTTCCGTCCGCTCTCCAGTTCGAGGCTGAAAAATCGCGCCGATCTCGCCCTGCTGCAAAAGATCAGCGGTTTCGGCCAGCCGCACCTTGCGCTGCCTGCCTCAGACGCGATGCCGCCGCTCGTCATTCAACAACGCGGCAGGCGCGCGGCGAAAGCCGACACCCCCGGCAACCAGCCGCCGAAAGTCGACCTGCCGAAGGTCGAACCGTCAAGGATTGAACCGCGGAAGGCTGAAACAGCGAAAGTCGAGCCGGTCAAAATCGATATTGCCAATCCGCGGGAAGCCGCTATCACGCAATAGCAGGCGCAAACCCTCTCTGTCCGGGACGATCAGGCCGGCGACCGCGGCAAGGCGCTCGGCAAGCCGACCCGCACCAGCACACCATCAGGATCCGACAGCGCGAATTCATACATGCCCCAGGCCTTGTCGGACGGCCCGTCCGCCCCGATGATTTCGTCGATGAATTTGGCGGCAAGTTTGTCGACATCGGCGCTGGAAAGATACAGGCCGAACGGGTTCTTGCCGGGTACGACCCAGCCTTTCACCGCTTCAGTCAGATGCAGATGCGCGCCCTGTCCGTTCGACAGAATGCGATAGCTGTCATCTTCGCCGGCTGCCGGCCTGTCAAGGCGCGTGAATCCGAGACGGTTGTAGAAGCGTTCCGACGCATCGAGATCGTTGCAGGGCACGACGGCGGTGATCGTTCCGGATGACGGCGCTTCGCTCATGGTCGAATCCTCGCTGCACTCAACGCGACCGCTTCATCAGCCGCGCCGGTGCGAATTCTTTCAGAAATTTCACATGGTCTGCAACCGGCAAATAACCGCCGTTGCGTCCGTTGGGGCGGATCTCTGAGACATAAGCGATGTCGGGACCATGCGTCGGCTGATATACCACGTCGATATAAACGCGCGGTTCCGCGTTCGCATCGCCGCAAGCGATGTTCATGCCGTAGTCGTAACCGCTGAAACTGCATGCCTGTCCGGATAGCTTCAGGCGCTGCATATAGGCGCCGAACTTGCCGAACGATTGTTCCATACCGGGCGGGCCGACGGTCATGTCCAGCTTTTCCGTTTTGCCGCGGTCAAGCGCCGCAGCAACGGAGATGCCTGCCACAAGAGGTGTCAACATGAAGAACGAACGGATTAAAACATCGAAGCGCTGGGCCATTGCATCTCTCTACCATGATGCATCGAGAACCACGTGCGCAACCACACCTACAAACACACCTACAAACACACCTACAAACACACCTACAAACATGAAATCGCCCCGGCCAAGAGCCAGGGCGATCATTGAAATCGTCGCACAACTGTCGATTTCCACGCCTTTACGGAATCGTAAAATCAGAGCTTCTTCTGGACGGCGTCGTTAGCCTTGTCGGCGATATCCTTCACCTTGTCCTTCGCGTCGCCCATGGCCTTCTGAGCCTCGCCCTTCATCTGCTGGGCTTTGCCCTCGGCCTGCATCTGCTCCGATCCGACAGCCTTGCCAACACCTTCCTTGACGTTGCCAGCGGCCTTGTTGGCGATACCGGAAGCTTTATCTGCTGTGCTACCCATGATGAACTCCTGCGTTAGACCTGTAAAACCGCCAAGAGCCGGAATGGTTCCGCGCAAAAATCCCTCTCCACTCGCCCCATTTTCAACACAGCAAAAAAAGACCGCCGCCGCACAGATGCGCGGCGGCGAAAAAACGTTGTTCGAAAAAGTCTAGCGCAGTGTCTTCAGCGCGCTGTCCCACTTCACCATTTCATCGAGCAAGGTCTTGGCCGAGAGATCGTGCAGGTCGAGCGACTTGAAATTCTTCTCGGCGTCGAGCTGTGCGCCGACGGTGGGAATCGGCACGCCTTCCGGCGGCGTCACCAGTTTGAGCGTCGCGGCGATCTGCTTGGCGACCTGAGCCGAGCGCAATCCGCCGGAGACGCCGCCATAGCTGACGAAACCGGCCACCTTATAATTCCATTCGTTATAGACGTAATTGAACGCATTGATCAGCGAGGGCGGCGGCCCGTAGTTATATTCGGGGATGACGAAGGCGAAGGCATCGGCCTCCTTGACGCTGGCGCTCCACTGCTTGGTGTGCGCGTGCTCATATTTCTGCATGCGCGGATGCACCGGCTCGTCGTAGACGGGCAGGTTGAAATCGGCCAGGTCGACCAGTTTGGACTCGAAGCCGCCGTGCTTCTGGGCGAAGTCGTGGAACCAGCGGCCGATCGCCGGACCGACGCGGCCCGGACGCGTGCTGGTGATGATGACATGAAGTTTGGACGCCACGTGATGCTCTCCGAAAATGCGCAGAAGAAAATTCTGCCGCTTGCAACGCTATGCAGGTTACAAAAGAATACCTAGATGGACGCAGCGGTTCGCACAAGAAGGCACAGCAATGGAACAAGGGAACACGGATGTGACCGGGGGCTGCCAGTTGGTGAAGGCGACCCTGACCCGGATCGGCGACAAGTGGACCATTCTGGTGATCCGCATGCTCGGCGAAAGGCCCATGCGTTTCAACGAGCTGCGCCGCAAGATCGACGGCGTGTCGCAACGCATGCTGTCGCTGACACTGCGCGGCCTGGAGCGCGACGGCTTCGTCATCCGCAGCGTCCGCCCGACGGTGCCGCCGCAAGTGGATTATACGCTGACCGAACTCGGCACGTCCCTGCTCGTCCCCGTCAGGGCGCTTGGCGACTGGGCCTTCGCGCACGAGGCGCAGGTCGAGGCGGCGCGAGCGCGCTACGACCGGTTGCAGGGCCAGGCGGCCGTCCCGGCTTTGACCGCCAAGACCGGCGATCCGGATGAATTGGCGCCTCATTTCGGGTAGCTAGATGCAGCCTTAGATCGCTTTGCCCATGCCGCGGATGCGATGCGCCATCGCGCCCATGATGTAGGTGGCGAAATTCGGCACCTCGTCGATCATGAAGCGGAACTTGCGCTGATCGATGATCGACAGTTCCGCCGCTTCCCTGACCCTGGCGGTGGATGTGCGCGGCGCGCCGTCGATGACGGACATGAAGCCGATTGCCTCGTTGGGTCCGCAGACATCGATCACCCGGTCGTGGATCACCATCTCGACGACGCCCGACTGCACCACATACATGCAATTGCCGGTATCGCCTTCGTTGAAGACGATGCTCCCGGCAGGGAACGTCATATTGGTTCCCGCCTTGGCGGCGAACAGGCGCATGTCTATCTCGGCCACGATAACCTCCCCAGTGTTCTAAAGGGCAGGCGATCAGCTTACGTCTGCGCCGTTAAAAAATGCGCCACTGCGCGAGCGAGATCAAGGGCACAGCACAAAAGCACGAACCCTCTCTGTCGCTTGCGTGAACGCCCTCACATGAAATTCATCGGATCGACATCGATCTGCACCCTGACGCCGCCCCGCTCCGGCGGCGCTTCCGCCAGCACGGCGCGCAGGAAGCCCTGCATGTCGGCCGCCCGCGGCCCCTTCACGAGCAGGCGGAAGCGGTGGCGTCCGCGCACCACGGCGATGGGCGCCTCGGCTGGCCCCAGCAGCACAAGGTCATCCTCGCCCGGCAGCGCGCCGTGGCGCGCGAAGGACCAGCGGTCCGACGCCGGCAGCGCATTGGCGGCGCGGACCAGCGCGCGCGTGTGCGATTCAGCCGAAAGCCGGTCATTGCCCGAGACGATGATCGCCGCCAGCCGCCCGAACGGCGGCAGGCCCGCGCGTCGGCGCTGCTCGGTTTCTTCCGTGTAGAAGCGCTCCGCATCGCCCGAGATGATGGCGCGGATCACCGGATGCTCGGGCTGATAGGTCTGCACCAGGCCGAGCCCCGGCTTGTCGCCGCGCCCGGCGCGGCCTGTCACCTGCTGCAGCATCTGGAAAGTACGCTCGGCCGCGCGTGGATCGCCACTCGACAACCCGACATCGGCGTCGATCACGCCCACCAGCGTGAGGCCCGGAAAATTATGTCCCTTCGCCACCAGTTGCGTGCCGATGACGATGTCGAAGGCGCCGTTGGCGATCTCTTCGAGTTCGCGCTTCAGCCGTTCCGTGCCGCCGGGAAAATCCGAAGACAGCACCAGCACGCGCTTGCCGGGAAAGCGCTCCGCCACTTCATCGGCAAGCCGCTCGACGCCCGGCCCGCAGGCGATCAGGCTGTCGACGGTGTGGCATTCGGGACATTGCTCCGGCCTGCGCTCCACATGGCCGCAATGGTGGCACATCAGCGCCCGGCGGAAGCGATGCTCGACCAGCCAGGCCGTGCAATTGGGGCACTGGAAGCGGTGGCCGCAGGAATTGCACAGGGTCAGCGGCGCATAGCCGCGCCGGTTGAGAAACAGCAGCGCCTGCTCGCCGCGCGCCAGCACCTGGTCCACCGTGGCGGCCAGCCGCGGCGAAATCCATTTGCCGCGCGGCGGCGCGCCGGCCTTCATGTCGATCGCGTGCAGTTCCGGCAAGGCGCGGCCACCGAAGCGCGCCGCGAGCTTCAGATGCCGGTAGCGGCCCTGTTCGGCATTGACCCTGGTTTCGATCGACGGCGTCGCGGAGGCCAGCACCACGGCTGCGCCTTCCAGCCGGCCGCGCACCACCGCCATGTCCCTGGCGTGATAGGCGACGCCGTCTTCCTGCTTGTAGGCCTGCTCATGCTCCTCATCGATAATCATCGCGCCAAGCTTCGCGAACGGCAGGAACAGCGCCGAGCGCGCCCCGGCGACGACCTGCACCTCGCCGGAGGCGACGCCCGTCCAGATGCGGGCGCGCTTGCGCGAACTGACGCCGGAATGCCATTCCGCCGGCCGCACGCCGAAGCGCTTGGCGAAGCGATCGAGAAACTGGCCTGTCAGGGCGATTTCCGGCATCAGGATCAGCGCCTGCTTGCCGGCCCGCACCGCCGCCGCCACCGCCTCGAAATAGACTTCGGTCTTGCCCGCCCCGGTGACGCCTTCGAGGAGGGTGACGGAAAACGCCTCCTCGGCGACGGCGGCCGCCAGCGCATCGGCGGCCGCCTGCTGGCCGGGCTCGAACTGCGTCACGGCGAAATCGAGATCGGGCGCCAGCGCCACGGGCTCCGGCGGCAGCGCCAGAGCCTCCATTGTGCCCTCGTCGACCAGGGTGTCGATGACGCCGGCGGAACAGCCGGCAGCTTCCGCCAGCGCTGCCTTGGTGAAGGTGAGGCCGCCCTGCGCCGCCTCGATGGCGCGCTGGCGCGCCGGCGTCATCCGCCGCGGCAGTATCGGCGCATCGGGCCAGCCGGCGAGGCGCACGCCGATGCGCACCGGCTCCGGCCCGGCATTGTCGGGCGCCCGCACCCCCATACGCAGCACCATGCCGCGCGAGGCCAGCGTCCAGCGCGCGATCCAGTCGATGAACTCGCGCAGCGGCGCCCCCAGCGCCGGCAGGTCGCGCTTCGCCAGAATGGGCTTGAGATTGCCGCCGCCGGCCTCGCGCACGCCCCAGACGACGCCGGTTGTTTCCCGTGTGCCCAGCGGAACCTCGACGAAATCCCCCGGCTGCAGCTCCATGCCGGCCGGCACCCGGTAGGAATAGGCGATATCGACGGCGACCGGCACGAGCACATCCGCCACGCGCGGGCGATGGTCGAGAGCCAAGCCGGACATCGATTCGCGCGCAAGTGAACTCATGCCGGCCAGTCAGCACAGGGGGCGGCGCGCTGCAAGGGAAGCCGAATGGACGATCGTTGCGCAATTCAGGAAGAATGCAACTTAAACTGGACTTTTGACAGCGCTGGACGCGTCTTTGAAGCGCAGCAGCCGCAACGCGTTCAGCGTCACCAGAACGGTCGCGCCGGTGTCTGCCAGAATGGCCGGCCATAGCCCCGTCAGTCCGACGACCGTGGTCACCAGAAAGACGGCCTTGAGTCCGAGCGCGATCGTGATGTTTTGCCGGACATTTCCCATCGTCCGCCGGGACAGGGCGACCATAGCCACCACGTCGCCGACGCGGCCGTGCAGCACCGCCGCATCGGCCGTTTCAAGGGCCACGTCGGTTCCCCCGCCCATGGCGATGCCGACATCGGCGACCGCGAGCGCAGGCGCATCGTTGATGCCGTCACCGATCTTGGCGACGACAAAGCCCTGCTGTTTCAGCTCGCCGACGATGCGCAATTTGTCCTGGGGCATCAGTTCGGCGCGCGCCTCGATGCCGAGCTGCCTGCCGATCGCCTCGGCGGTGCGGCGATTGTCGCCGGTCAGCATCAGCGCCTTGACGCCCGCCGCGCGCAGCGCCGCGAGACCCGCCGCGGCATCGGCGCGCGGCTCGTCGCGGACAGCGATCAGGCCGAGCGGCTTGTCCCGAGCCAGCAGCACCGCAACGGTCTTGCCCTCGTCATGCAGGGCGGCGATGACCGCGCTCTGCTCCGCCGAGAGGGCAGTGCGTTCGTTCGCAGCCTGAGGCGAGCCCAGAAACAGGCTCAATCCCTCGACGGTTGCCGTGACGCCCTTGCCGCTCAGGGCTTGTGCGTCGGCAGCAGAGGGGACCGCGATCGAGGATGCGGCGGCCTTTTTCAGGATCGACGCGGCGATAGGGTGGCTGGAGCCTCTTTCGACGGCCGCCGCAAGCCTGAGAACGTCCGCCTCGGAATGACCGAATCCGGCAATGTCGGTGACCTTCGGCGTGCCTTCGGTCAACGTCCCCGTCTTGTCGAAACACGCCATCGTCACGCGGCCGACGTTTTCGAGGACGGCGCCGCCCTTGAGCAGCAGGCCGCGCCGCGCACCGGCTGAGAGGCTGGCGGCAATCGACGCGGGAACCGAGATGACAAGCGCGCACGGGCAGCCGATCAGCAGGATCGCCAGTCCCTTGTAGATCCATGCGCCCCAGGCGCCTCCCCCAAGCAGCGGCGGCGCGATCGCGATGAGAGCCGCCACGATCATTACCGCCGGCGTATAGTAGCGCGAAAACCGGTCGATCATGCGCTCGCTCGGCGCTTTCGCTTCCTGGGCTTCCTCGACCATCCGCACCACGCGCGCGATCGTATTGTCGGCGGCAGCCGCCGTGACACGCACCCGCAAAGCCGCATCGCCATTAACCGTGCCGGCGAAGACCTTGGCATCCGGCCCCTTGTGGACGGGAATGCTCTCGCCGGTAACAGGCGCCTCGTTGATCCGGCTTTCCCCGGCAAGGATGACGCCGTCGGCCGAAATCCGGTCGCCTGGCCGCACCAGGATGACGGCGCCGACCGCAAGGGCTTCTGCCGGAACCTCCTTCGTCTGCCCGTCAATTTCGATGAGCGCCGTCGCGGGCACGAGCCTGGTGAGGGACTGAATGCTGGCACGCGCCTGCCCGGCCGCCACGCCTTCGAGAAGTTCGCCGATGAGGAACAGGAACACGACGACGGCTGCTTCCTCGGTCGCGCCAATGATGACCGCGCCGACCGCGGCGATCGTCATCAGTGTTTCGATCGAGAACGGCGCGCCGAACCGTGCGGCGGCGAAGGCCCGGCGCGCGATCGGGACGAGCCCGACCAGCATGGCCACGATGAATGCCGCCGAGGCAATGGCAGGGTCGAGCTTGCCGACGATATAGGCCACGACAAGGGCCGCGCCGCTGGCGATCGTCAGCAGGCCTTTCGACGATCTCCACCAGGGTCCGGCTGTCGGCCCGTGGGCGTGACCATGCAGACCGGCGGACGATTTTTCCTCGCCATGATCGTGACCGTGATGATCATGGCCGCAAGCCGACGCGGCCGGCACAAACGGTTCGGCGGCTTCGCTCAGCGGAGCGATCCTGTATCCAAGGCTGATCACCCGCTTTTGCAGATCGTCGAGGTCGCTGTCTGACCCATGGCGAACCGTCATGGTGCCGGCCGTCACCGAAACCGACACGTCCTCGACACCCGCGACGCGGCGCGCTGCGGTGTCGATCTTGGCCGCGCAGGCTGCGCAATCCATCCCCTCGACCCGGAAACGGGCCTGTCGCGTCGGTGCGTTCATCATGAATGTCCTTGCATTGATTTCATCAACGCTACATCCTCTAGTCACTAGAGGAGCAAACCAATAATGTCCCGGGAAGCTGTCCAGATCGGCGAAGCCGCCAAGGTGAGCGGCGTCAAAGTGCCGACGATCCGGTATTATGAACAGATCGGCCTGCTGCCGGCCCTGTCGCGCACCGAAGGCAATCGCCGAACCTATGATGCGGCTGACGTGCAGCGGCTGGTCTTCATCCGCCATGCCCGCGAGCTGGGCTTCGAAATCGACGCCATCCGCGCTCTCCTGTCATTGCAGGACAAGCCGAATCAGTCCTGTGCCGAAGCTGACGCAATCGCCCGGGCACGCCTGGCCGAGGTTGACCAACGGCTGACGTCGCTATCCGCCCTCAAGGCGGAGCTGAAGCACATGATCGAGGGATGTGCCCACGGCAAGATTGCCCAATGCCGCGTGATCGAGGTTCTTGCGGACCATGGCGAATGCCGTCACCATTTTGCATAAATCAGGGATTCTGCAGCAAACCAGAAAGGGGCACGCAAGTCTGTTGCGCTGGACAACACACCCCTCTCAAGCTCACTGCACCGTCGTCAGCACCGACAGCACCCGCTTCTTCTGTTCCGGCGTCAGGCCGCCGATCGCCTTGTGGATCGATTTGCGGGTCGTCTCCGGATCGATGAAGTCGACATAGCGCTGCGACTTCTCGCCTTCGGCGAGCAGTTGCGGATCTTTCATGGCCCTGCCGATCGCCGCATTGATGAACGCCAGCCTTGCCGCCGGAATGCCGGCCGGCATCACCAGGATGCGGCCCATATCTTCCATCGTGGCGTGGAAATCGAGCAGCCATTCGGATTCCGGCGTCAGCTTCTCGGTCTCGAAAATGGTCGGCAGGTCGGGGAAGAAGCGCGACTTCTTGCGCGACGTATTGGCCATGGCGCGCAGGTCGCCATTCTTCACGTAATTGTTCGCGGACGTGTCGGAGACGTAGATCGAATCCATCTCGCCGCGCGCCACCGCGAGCCCCGCCTCGCTGCTGCCTTTGTAGCCCATGACGATCTTGCACTTGAGGCGCAGCGCCTCGCACGTCACCTGCGCGCCATCCGACAGGCCGTCGATCGGGCCCGATGCCGCCCAGTTGAGCGGCTTCTCGGCCTTGCGCGCATCCTCGATGGTGCGCAGCGGCGAATTCACCGGCACCAGCCAGACCCACGGCGAGGCGCTCACCGTGCCGAGTTGCGTCAGCTTGTCGAGATCGTAGCGCACGCCCGGCGCGCCCATGATCTGCGACAGGCCCGCCGCCGTGCCGTTGACGAGCATCATATGCGTGCCGTCCGGCGGCGCGATGGACACATTGTTGAGCGCCGCGATGCCGCCGGCGCCCGGCTGGTTCTCGACGACGACACTGGCGCCGAGTTCCTTCGACAGATAGGGCGCGATCATGCGCGCATAGGCGTCATAGCCGCCGCCGGGGCCGAAGCCGACCGTCAGACGCACCGTTTTGCCGCGAAAGAAGGCAGCCTCCGCGTCTTCCGCATGAGCGACACCGAACGGCAGCAGGACGAAGCTGGAGCAGAGTGCGATTTGCAGGCACTTCGTGGCGAATGCGCGCGTCATCAATAGTCCTCCCAAGGATTTGTTGATCCGCCCTATAGCAAGTGGGCAGGAACTGTCAAAGGTTGCCAACGACCAGGCTGACAAAGCGGCGTCATTCCGAAGTCCTTGTCATTCCCGACGCGCGAAGCGCGAGCGGGAAACCAGGCTTCGCAGAGCATCGATGTCGCCGCCATGTCGGCAGACAATGAAGCGCCGAACCACTAGGTCTGGATCCCCGCTCGCGCCTGCGGCGCATCGGGGATGACAAGGGGTGCTCAGCCAAGCGCTTCAATCAACATCGCTTCCGTCGGCGCACTGGCGATGCGGACGTCTCCCGCTTCGATGTCTACAAGACCCAGCGCGCAATCGTGCGAGATACAGACGTGGCGGAGTGCCGCGAACTCCGTTGCAAGCCCCGCCCGGCGTGCTAGCCCGGCGGCGATGGCGGCACTGCGGCGCGAATAATGCAGCGCCGCCTCAAGCGTACCGGCGCGCAGTGCCAGCACCGCCGCTTGGCGCAGGCTATCTGCCTCGCGCGCCTCGTAGACAACAGCCGTGGCCAGACGAATGCCTGCGATGGGCAAGGCGATTTCCAGGCCTGGCTTGCGGTCGCGGCCGGTCAGATAGAGCAGCGATGTTCCGCGCGGCAGATCGCGGATGATCGCTGTGGCCAGGGCCTGGGCATCGGGTGCATTCAGGCCTGCGGCAAATCCCGCCACCCGCGCCAGCGCCGCGCTGCGCGTGCCGACCACGTGGATCGGCTTCTCCTTCAGATGCGCGAAACCGGGATCGTTCGCCGCCATCTCGACCGCATGCGAGCTGGTGGCGATGACGCCGTCGAAATCTCCCGCCGGAATGGCCGCCTGCGTCGCGACGATCCGCGTCACCGGCGCGACGACGGCGCGGTGACCGAGGTCCATCAGCCGCCGCGCCGTGCGTTCGGCATCGCGCTGCGGCCGCATCACCAGCACGTTCATGACAGCACACGCACGGGATCAGGCCAGGATGTCGGCCGGCGCGCGCGCCAGCAGCACGCGTCCGGCCATTTCGCCGAGCGTCTCCGCCTGCTCGGCCGCGCCTTCCTCGGCGACCTCATACGCCTCGCTGCCGTCCACCCGCAGGATCAGGCCGGCGAACCGGAGACGCGCACCCTCGACCCGCGCCAGGCCGGCAATCGGCGTGCGGCAGGAGCCATCGAGGACGCGCAGGAAGGCGCGCTCGGCGGTCAGCGCCAGGCCGGTCGGCCGGTCGAGGATCGGCGCCAGCCAGCGATGCACGTCGCCATCGTCGCGGCGCGCCGTAATGGCGATGGCGCCCTGCCCGACGGCGGGCAGAAAGTCATCCGTCTCCAGGATTGCCGTGGCGCGATGGGCAAGCCCCAGCCGCTTCAGGCCGGCGAGCGCCAGCAGGGTGGCGTCGAACTCGCCCTCCGCGATCTTGCGCAGCCTCGTCTCCACATTGCCGCGCAGCAGGCCGATTTCGACATCCGGGCGCAGCCGGCGCACCATCGCGCCGCGCCGCAGGGAGGCCGTGCCGACCCGCGCGCCCTGCGGCAGGTCGGCGATGCGCGCCGCCACGTTGGAGATCAGCACGTCACGCACGTCCTCGCGGGGCAGGTAGCCGGCGATATCGAGTTCGGGCGGCAGCACGGTCGGCAGGTCCTTCGACGAATGCACGGCGATGTCGATCCGCCCGTCGATCAGCGCCGCATCGAGCTCCTTGGTAAACAATCCCTTACCGCCGGCCTGCGCCAGCGCCCGGTCCTGGATCATGTCGCCGGTGGTGCGGATGGGAACGATTTCGATCGCGTCTTCGCTGACGGCATGCGCCCGCGCCAGCAAAGCCCGGGTCTGATGAGCCTGCGCCAGCGCCAGCGGGCTGCCGCGCGTGCCGATTCGCAGTTTTTTCATAGCGTTCATGCGTGATTCACCCGATGCCGGCACGACTTCCGGCTTGTTTTCCTACTTGGACTATAGGGTTTCAAGCGCTTCCCGGACAGTCTACAAGTGATCCATGCGCGTATTGGGAATCGAAACCACCTGTGACGAGACCGCAGCGGCCGTGGTCGAGCTGCGCCCGGATGGCAGCGGCGAAATCCTCTCCAGCGAGGTGATGAGCCAGATCGCCGAACATGCCGCCTATGGCGGCGTGGTGCCGGAAATCGCGGCCCGCGCCCATGTCGACCTGATCGATCGCATTGTCCGCCGGGCGCTTGACCGGGCCGGCGTCAGGCTCGCCGATCTCGACGGCATCGCCGCCGCCGCCGGCCCCGGCCTCATCGGCGGCGTCATCGTCGGCCTGACGACGGGCAAGGCGCTGGCGCTGGCCTCGGGCAAGCCCTTCGTCGCCGTCAATCATCTGGAGGCCCATGCGCTGACGGCGCGGCTGACCGACGGCGTCGACTTTCCCTATCTGCTGCTGCTCGTCTCCGGCGGCCACACCCAGCTCATCGCCGTCAACGGCGTCGGCAAGTACACGCGCATCGGCACCACCGTGGACGACGCCGTCGGCGAGGCCTTCGACAAGGTGGCGAAAATGCTGGGCCTGCCCTATCCGGGCGGTCCCCAGGTCGAGCGCGAGGCCGAACACGGCGACCCGCGCCGCTTCGATCTGCCCCGTCCGATGCTGGGACGCAAGGAGCCGGATTTTTCGCTCTCCGGCCTCAAGACCGCCGTGCGGCTGCTGGCCGAGCGCATCGCCCCCCTGTCGCAGCAGGACATCGCCGACATCTGCGCCTCGTTCCAGGCCGCCATCGTCGATGTGCTGGTCGACCGGGTTCGCGCCGGGCTTGGCGTTTTCCGCGCCGGCCATGGCTACCCCTCCGCCCTCGTGGTCGCTGGCGGCGTCGCCGCCAATGACGCGATCAGGCGGGCGCTGACGCGTCTCGGCACAGAATCCGGCCTTCGGCTCGTCATGCCGCCGCCAAGCCTTTGCACCGACAACGGCGCCATGATCGCCTGGACAGGGATCGAACGGCTGCAGGCCGGCATGAGCGACGGCATGAATTTCGCGCCGCGGCCGCGCTGGCCGCTCGATCTCGAAGCGCCGCGGGTCCACAACGGAAAGGCATGAGGTTATGCGGCACATGCGGCGCAGCATCCGCTCCGGCCTGTGCCTCATTGCGTTCACCGCAGTCGCGGTCAGCTATGTGCCCGTCACGGCGCGCGGCCCCCTCGACGGGGAACCCAACACCGCGCGGGTCCGCCTGTTTTACGCGCCGCGCGACAACCTGAGCGAGGTCGACCGCGCGGTCATCGCCGGCGCCAGCCACGCGATCGATTTCACCGGCTATGTGCTGACTGACCGGGCCATCGCCGAGGCGCTGACCGATGCGGCGCGACGCGGCGTCAAGGTCAGGATCTATCTCGATCCCGATCAGCCGGCCCTGAAAAGCCCCCGCTCCTCCAGCGCCTTCTGGACGCTGGTGCGCCAGAACGGCGTCGAGACCCGCATCAAGACCGGCGGCAACGACCTGATGCATCTGAAGGCCTATCATGTCGACGCCCGCATCCTGCGGACCGGCTCGGCCAATTTTTCCGTCAGCGGCTCGCGCTACCAGGACAATGATCTGCTATTGCTCGAGGGCCGCGACACCGTGGCGCAATTCGTCCGCGAGTTCGAATATATGTGGAACAGATCGGGCAGCACGCCGCTCAATCCCGACACCCAGCGGCCGGCGCCGCGCCGCTACGTCGGCGGAGACGATCGCCCGTGACCCATCACCACGCCTTCACCCGCATCGGCGTGATCGGCGCCGGCGCCTGGGGCACGGCCCTCGCCAATGTCGCCGCCCGCGCCGGCCATAGCGTCGATTTGTGGGCGCGCGATGCCCATCATGTCGCGGCGATCGCGCGCGACCGGGTCAATGCGAAAAAGCTGCCCGGCATCGCTCTCGACGCAAAAGTATCCCCCGCCAGCGACCATGCCGGCATCGCCGCGGCCGATCTCATCCTGCTCGTCGTGCCGACCCAGAGCCTGCGCGGCGTCGCGCAGCGCTTCGCGCCGATCTTGAAGCCGGGCGCGCCGGTCGTCGTCTGCGCCAAGGGCATCGAACAGGGAACCGATCTCTTCGTCTCCGACATCATCGCCCAGACGATGCCAGGACGCCAGCCTGCGGTTCTGTCGGGACCGAGCTTCGCCCACGATGTCGCCAGGGGCCTGCCGACGGCGGTCACCATCGCAGCCAGTGACGCGGCTTTGGCCGAACAGATCGGCGCGGCGCTGGCGACGCCGTCGTTCCGACTCTACCACACCGACGATCTGCGCGGCGTCGAGATCGGCGGCGCCGCCAAGAACGTGCTCGCCATCGCTTGCGGCATCGCCGCCGGCCGCGGTCTGGGCGCCAGCGCCGGCGCGGCACTGGTGGCGCGCGGCTTCGCCGAGCTGTCGCGCTTCGGCCGCGCTTTCGGCGCCCGCGGCGAAACCCTGATGGGCCTGTCGGGCCTGGGCGATCTCGTGCTCACCTGCGGCAGCATCCAATCCCGCAATTTCGCCCTCGGCGTGGCGCTCGGCGAAGGCATGCCGCTCGCCAGGGCCAGCGGCGGCAAGCTTGCCGAAGGCGCCTTTACCGCCAGCGCCATCCTCGACCTGGCCCGCAAGCGGCACGTCGAAATGCCGATCTCCCAAGCTGTCGACGCCGTGCTCGCGGGCCGGCTCGATATCGGCGGCGCCATCGACACCCTGCTGGCGCGGCCGCTGCGGGGAGAAGGCTGAGTCCTCCGCCAGTGGAAAGCATGTGCGAAAGCTCGACGGTTATTTCAACATCGCTCGAAAATGCTCTACGCTCGTGGCAAGCTTAACGAAATTCGGGATCAAGGCGACATGGCGCATTGGCTGGTGAAGAGCGAACCCTCCTCTTGGTCCTGGGACCAGCAGGTCGCGGCGGGAGCGAAAGGCACGTCCTGGAACGGTGTCCGCAATCACACCGCGAAGCTGCACCTGATGGCGATGAAGCTCGGCGACCAGGTCTTCTTCTATCATTCCAACGACGGCAAGGAGATCGTCGGCATCGTCGAAGTGATCAAGCTGTTCTATCCAGACCCTACCGATGCCAGCGGCAAATTCGGCATGGTCGATTTCAAGGCCGTTAAGCCGCTGAAGAAACCCGTCACCCTCGAAGAGGTGAAGGCGACGCCGGCTCTGGCGAAAATGTCACTCGTTACGTCCTTCCGGCTCTCGGTCCAGCCGGTGACCGACGCCGAATGGAAACTGGTCTGCAAGATGGGTGGGATCTAACGCGCAGCACGCTGCGTGCCTGGGGGGGGGCGACTATGCAAGCGAGTATCGTGGCCGTGCTTGCCGCGGCCGTATCGGCATTCATTTTCGGCGCCATCTGGTATGGCGTGCTGAGCGCGAGCTGGCTCGCCGCGCAGGGACGCTCCATGGCCGACATGATTGCCGCCGACGGCAGGTTCAAGCCGCCGATCGTGCCGATGGTCGTGTCCTTCATCGCCCTGATCGTCATGGCGATCGTGCTCGGCGGAATGCTGAGCGGAGGCGCGACCGCCGGCGGCGGCATCAAGCGCGGTATCGCCACGGGCGCGCTGATGTGGCTCGGCTTTGTCATCACCACGCTCGTCGCCAACCACGCCTATCAGGGCGCAAAGAGGCAGCTCACCCTGATCGACGGCGGCCATTGGCTCGGCGCGCTGATGATCGAAGGCGCGGTTCTCGGCCTGCTGACGTCATCCGTACCTTGAGAATGGTCCGGCTTCCGTCGTTCGGCGGTCATGTCGGAATGCCAGGCTGAGCGCCGGCACGAAGCTGGCCGACGAGGCAATGATGAACGACGACTATCCGGAACTCGACAAGATGCAGGCGGCTTACAAGGCAGCCGTCGAAGAATGGATCACCAAGATCCGCCGCGAAGAAGAGCTCGCTTCGGTCATTCACACGGCCGCCGAAGTCGATCTATGGGAACAGGCGGATATGGACGAGGACGAGGCGCGCGACCGCGTGAAGACTGCCAAGGAAGCCTACGAAGACGCCTTGCGCAAAGAACTGTTCGACTTCTGACGCCCGGATTTAAAGATGAGATCGTGATGCGATTCCTTGCAATCGCATCATGATCTAGCAGGCTGCTGAAAAAGTCGGATCGACCGTCTGTTTGGGCCTAAAAATTGAGTACGGACTGGAATCGAACCGTGAACGGATAGGAATCAAAAAGTTTGAA
>JARHVB010000029.1 GCA_029222685.1 Terripilifer ovatus
TCCTGCACCCAGTAGGCATAACCGCCGGCGCCTCCAGCCACCAAGACGACAACGGTCAGGATTGGAGCAATGCGCATATTGGTCCTTTTTGCGAGAGCGTAACAGCCGAATCGTATTGCCGATGCTTTATTGTTCCGCCAGATCCCGACTTGACCATCCCGTCGTTGGCTCCCGGGACGTTGGTGTATTCCGGATTGCCAGCCGGCGCACCGTAAGGGGACATCAGGCGGCCGCCGGCCGCTCCTTGACCGCAGATCCTTCACCCATGAGAAGCACAAACGGGGCGAGCGCGGCTCCGTCCAATGTTTCTCGCTCGAGCAGCAATTTTGCGGCCGCCTCAAGAGTGTCACGCCGTTCCTTCAAAATGGTATTGGCGCGGCCGAACGCCTTCTGAATGATCCCGCGCACGGCCTCGTCAATCTTGTGCGAGGTATCCTCGCTGTAGCGCGGAGCATCTTCCGGGGTGCCTTTCGTCCTCTTGTATTGCTCGAAGGGCTATTTCGCTCCAGGTGCCATCCGTGGATTGTTTGTCATCTCATCCATCAGCCTGCGCATCTGGTCCATCTGATTTTGCAGTTGGGCGTGTGTGTGAGCTGGCCTTGCCTCGAGGCCCGACATGCGCCTCATCATCGTCGACATGAACGCCATTCGTTTAGCCATTTTCGTACTCTCCTCAAACGTAAGTGCGCCCGGCACCATCTGCTCAGTCATCTGCGACATTTCGCGGGTCATCTCGCTCATCATCCGGTATTGCAATTGATGATGCAGACTCACCGTGTCGTTCCATGTCGGCCCAATGGATGATTGTGCGTTCGCCGGCGCCAACGGGCCAAGACAAACAATAAGTGTCGCAATCCGAAAGGCCATCTTAGTAATCATGTCAATTCTCCGTGTGCTGACCTGAGTCTCATATTGGTAAAACTGGCGTCGGCAAATGAACTGGCCTTCCAGAGCCGAAGTCATGTTGCGAGCAGCCCGGCCCTGAGGTGCGCCTCGTCGTAAGGGAACACGATATTGAGATCCGGCACCGCAAGGTGCTTGTCGGTCTGGGGGCAGGCGAGGCGGGCAAGCAAATCGCGCATGACATTCAGGCGTGCAGTATGTTTATTGTCCGCGCGAACGACCATCCAGGGCGACAGAGGGCCCGACGTTCTCGCGAGCATCTCATCGCGTGCCTTCGTGTATCCCTCAAAATTCTTTATCGCGACTTCGTCAATGGGACTCGTCTTCCACTGTTTGAGTGGATCTTCCTGCCGGGCCTGCAAACGTTTCTTCTGCTCTTTCTTTCCGATGTCCAGATAGTACTTCAGGATTTGGATTCCGGCACCGATCAACATATGCTCAAATGGAACCGCTTCCTGGAGGAAATTCGTGTATTCCTTTTCGGTGCAGAACCCCATTACGCGCTCGACGCCTGCGCGATTGTACCAGCTGCGATTGAACAGAACCAATTCCTGCGAGGCCGGCAAGTGCGGAGTGTAACGCTGAAAATACCACGAAGCTCGATCTTTGTCGGATGGTTTTCCAAGCGCCACCACGCGGGTCTCGCGCGGGCTGAGGTGTCGGACGATCCGCTTAATCGTGCCATCCTTTCCGCTTGAATCACGGCCCTCAAAAATGACCAGGACTTTGTGCCCGTGCTTGATAACGTGCCGTTGGACTTTCACAAGCTCCACCTGCAGTTCTCGAAGCGACGCTTTATATGCCGCGTGGTCATCCGGATTGCTGGACGTCTTCGTGCCTTTCTTCGGCATTTTGATTCACTCCGTTTGGGGGGGGGCGCCTGATGCATCAAAATTAGCTGCGCCGGTTGGCGGTGAGCTGCAGTAGGAAGATGAAGAGATTGAGAAAGTCAAGGTAGAGCGCAAGCGCGCCCATGATCGCCTTCTTGCCGGCGACGACGGGACTGTCGCTCTCCAGATAGATCCACTTGATGCGCTGGGTGTCATAGGCTGTGAGTCCGACGAACGCGATGACGCCAATCACCGATATGGCAAGCTGCAACGTCGAAGAGGCGAGGAACAGGTTCACCAAGCCGGCGATGATGATGCCGAAGAGGCTCATCATCAGAAACGATCCGAAGCGTGCAAGGTCGGTGCGCGTTGTATAGCCGTAGAGGCTCGTGGCGAGAAAGGTCGCCGCCGTGATGAAGAAGGTGCGAGCGACGCTCACGCCGGTGTAGATCAGGAAGATTCCCGCGAGCGACAACCCGACGAGGCAGGCGTAGCTCCAGAATGCCGTTTGCACGGCGCCGAGGCTCATCTTTTCAATGCGGAAGCTCAACAAAAAGACCAGCGCCAACGGAGCCAGCACGACGCCCCAGAACAGCAACGGGGTCTGGACGAGTAATGCGTAAAGACCGGTTTCGGCTGCCCCATAGGCGACAATGCCCGTGAGCGCTAAGCCTGATCCCATGTAGTTATATACGCTGAGCAGAAATTGGCGCAGGCCGGAATCGATCTCGGCTCGCTCAATCTTCGTGCTCGCAAGGCCTGTGATGTGAGACGCGTGATGGTCGCTCATCGATCCTTCTCCTGTAGGCGTGCGCTTGGAGACGCAGTCCGACAAACCGAGTCGAGTGCTCTCACCAATTCTTTGAGCAGATGTTGAGGCAGATCAATCCTCACTCATCCACTCGCCAAAAATATGCATCAGACCGTGAGGGTTGAATTTAATCTGCATCAATGTCGGAGAGATGTTCCGGCATTAAGTTGTATTCGCAAAAGGCGCCCGTCATTGAGCGTCGGCAACGGACTGAAAAATCTCAAACGCGTCGATCTCGCATGCAACATCGAGCAAGGACGGCTCCGCTACGGGACGACCTGCTCCGCGCAAGCACCCTGCATGATTTACATGCGATGTGGCCGGTAACCGACACCGTTGGCAACCTGGAGTTCCCGCACGTATTGCACGATCGCCGCAACCTGCAGCTCGGTCATCTGGCGCTGTGGTGGCATATCGCCGTAAGGCCAATGGTGTTGCCGCACACCCAACTTGGCCGCCAGAAAAAAGGTCCCATCGGCATGGTGTCCTGGATTGTAGATGTCGTGGCCCAACGGCGGCCCTTTGTCGGTACCGGCAGCGTTGAGCGCATGACAGGCGGCACAGTTCGCCTCGAAAGCCGTTTTGCCATCGACGGCGAGCGTAGAAAGGTCCGGTACCTTCACGTCGACTGTGGATCTCTTGGACGTCCCGCTTGGCCCCACGAATTGCCAAGCGAATACGGCCAAGACCCGCAGCCAAGACGGCAAGGCGGAGGTATTTAGGAAGGCCATCAGCCATGCTCAAGTCGCATAAATCCTTTCAGGAATGCGCCTTTCGCGGGGGGGGGGGTGGATCGGGGGGCCGGCTGAAGGCCACGGCGCCGAATTGCGTCAAGGTGTACCGTCGGGGGGATGTCACCTCTCTTTCGATGATCGGTAACGACCTCATCCGACAACTCATCGTTGATCCACGACAGGGCAACGTGAGGCTCTATT
This sequence comes from Terripilifer ovatus, assembly GCA_029222685.1. Classification (GTDB taxonomy): domain Bacteria; phylum Pseudomonadota; class Alphaproteobacteria; order Rhizobiales; family Beijerinckiaceae; genus Terripilifer; species Terripilifer ovatus. The sequence goes on from JARHVB010000029.1 coordinate 3,480, forward strand.
CCAGCGACATCGACAAGCTTGTCCGGGTTCAGGATTTGGAGACGCCGGTAGTGGAATTCGGCAATCCCTTCCTTGCGAAGATCTCGAAGCACCCGATTGACGTGGACGCCGGTGAGGCCGGTCGCGTCTCCGATGTGCTCCTGGGTCAACGGTAGATACATTTCTTCGCTGCGATGGCCGGGCCAGCGCAGCCGAGACCGGATGAACAGCTCGATAAGTAAATATGCGACCCGCTCCCGTGCGGAACGTCGGCCGATGCTAGACAAATGGTCGTAGGCGAGGCCGCGGTCCTGCGAGATCAAACCTGCCAGCTGCATTCCAACTTCTGGATTGTCTCTGGCGAGACGTCCAAGGTTCTCATGCGGAATAATACCGACAACTGAATCCGTGAGAGCCTGAGCACTGTAGTTCATCATCGCCCCTCGCACGGGGATGAAGGCTAGTATCGCGCCAGGAAGGGCAAACTGGAGAATTTGCTTACGACCATCCTCCAGCAAATTGTAAAGGGCGACCCACCCGTCGACGAGACTGTAGATCGCATCGCCTCTCTCACCGACGCGGAAGAGATCACACCCGGCCTTGATCGTTCGATCGGCCGACTTGTAGCGGCGGGTCACGTGCAAGACGCCCGCCGCGTGATCCGGGTCAAGGCGCTCCGGACGCACCGGATTAATCTGACGGTCCTTTGGAATTTTGTTCGCTGCATTCATAAGATTTGACATTTTGCGACTCCCGAAATGGCGAATTCACATCTCTCGTCAAGGACGGGTTCGAGAAACGAACCCTGCTGACTCGATTGACCCCCGATGGAGCACCCTTCGCCCGTAAACGGGCGCAATGGGGCGCTCTATCGGGAGCTTGATCAGAGAACTTCCCGGGGAGGTCGAAACTGCGTGTCTGATTCGGTCGACGAAAGGAACGTGTGCAGAGGCGGAATATCGGCGTGGAGAATGACGCTCTGAGCAGCCGCCCAACCTGCGACGGTCAGGCCTGCGGAGCAGGCCGGACAGCAGGAGTCGGCGCAAGCGAGCCCATGGCAATGGCCTGATCCTTGACCACAACAGGTGGCGCCCTTGAAGGCAAGATTGACGACCGATGACGCTACGGCTGACTGATTGGCGATCACGTGCTGCTTCGCAATGACGTGGAGCCCACCTTGCGCAGCACGTGTTGTGGGCTCAGTCCCGCCTGAACAGCCTTGCGAAGTCTCGACGGTCACAAACGTGAACAGCATTAACGTTGCCAGAAGGAGGACGGCACGGGCCAGCAGATGGCTAGCGGTGCGCACCGCCTTACCTGCGGGTTCGCGCCGTTGGCGGCATTCTGTCATACGCAAAGCAAACACGCCGCACCTCTGCCGGGTTCTATAGCCCTTCGGATACTCTCAAAGTTTCCCATATTGAACAGTTACCGCGGGATCGGGGCGGCACATTGATCTGTGTCAATTCGTGCGGTCCTGGAAAATTGATAGATATAAAAAACCGCCGGAGACCAGATGTCTGATCGAGGTTAAGGTTCGGCGTCTCGGATTTCGCCTACTCTTCGACAATGCTGAACGTAAGCAGGGATTTCATGGCAAACACGGCAGCCGGGGCCTCGGCTCCATCAGGCCGGACGGCAGTGACGGTGATGAACGCCGGTTCCACTCCTCTGCTGTGTCCGTTCTTCGGCAAATGCGACGGCGTCTTGCTGGTCAATGCTGCCGATGGTTCCAAGGAATTCCATCCGCGCGATCGTTCGGGCGCCAAATCCATGTGCGATCTTCTTCTGGAATTGAAGCCCGGACAGGTCATCTGCGGGTTCATCGGCAAGCCTGAAAAGCAAAAGCTAAGCGCCGCCGGCATCGACGTGCGGGTGGGCTCGTGTAGCTGTCCAATCGACGAGCTCGTTGCTTCCTTTTCCGGATTGCCAATGGCTTGACGGGCGCCTGCCCTCACTGGGAAACCGGAACTCCTACGTCGGAGCCTCGGGGTCGGATTCGTTCCGGTCTCATAACCTTCAATCGCGCCAACGCGAATGCAGCCTACTCGGAGGGCAAACGATGGCAAGCTTCTTCTCAATCGACGATCTACCCGCACTGCAAGGCGAGATAGCGGGAAAGCGTGTGCTCGTACGCGGCGACCTCAACGTGCCGGTCAAGGATGGCCGTGTGACCGATGCGACACGGATCGAGCACCTCGCTCCGACCATCGTTGCGCTGGTCGAAAGGCGCTGCCGCGTTGCTGTTCTCGCCCATTTCGGACGGCCCAAGGGCAGGAGAAATCCGGCCATGTCACTGAAGCCGTTGGTCGGCCCGCTTGGTCAAGTGCTCGGCGGGCGTGCCATCGCTTTTTCGGATGATTGCATAGGCCCGAAGGCGGAAGAGGTTGTGAACTCCTTACCCGAAGGTGGCATCGCCTTGCTCGAGAATCTGCGCTTCCATCCGGGAGAGGAGGAGAATGATTCTCGCTTCGCAGCAGCGCTCGCAAGGCTCGGTGATGTCTACGTCACCGACGCCTTTTCGGCGGCACATCGAGCGCATGCCTCGACGGAAGCCCTGGCACACCTGTTACCGGCAGCCGCTGGCCGGTCCATGCAGGCGGAGCTCACGGCGCTAGGCAGAGTGTTGAACAACCCGTTACGGCCATTGGTGGCGATCGTTGGCGGCGCCAAGGTGTCGACCAAGCTCGACCTGCTGGGCAACCTGGTCAGAAAGGTGAATGTCCTCGTGCTTGGTGGCGCGATGGCCAATACCTTTCTTAGCGCCCGCGGCCTCGAAGTCGGCGTTTCACTGTGCGAGCATGAGATGGCCGAAAGGGCGCGTGGAGTGATGGCGAAGGCGGATGCGGCAGGGTGCGAGGTGGTCTTGCCGGGTGACGTGGTCATCGCCCGGAAGCTCGAACAGGGCGCCGAAACGAAAGTCGTGCCGGTGTCAGAAGTGCCATCTGACCAAATGATCCTCGATATCGGACCGGAGAGCATCGGCCGGCTTGTGAAGCGGCTCGCGGGCTTTCGTACTCTCGTCTGGAACGGGCCCCTCGGCGCCGTCGAAGTTCCACCCTTCAATGCCGCCACCGATGCGGTCGCCAAGGCTACAGCTGCATTGACGCAAATGGGCGATCTGGTCTCGGTCGCGGGCGGCGGTGAAACGGTCGCCGCACTTTCGGCCGCACAAGTCGTCGCCGACTTCTCCTACGTATCGACCGCAGGTGGTGCATTTCTCGAATGGCTGGAAGGCAAGAAGCTGCCAGGGATCGAGGCACTGCTGACGAAGACTTGATGCTTACCCTCATGAGGCCACTTGTCAAATCGGGCGGCTCCGAACCACCCCGGCCTCGATGGCGATCGAGGCGGACGCTGCACTTCCGGAAGGGACCCCGGCGGGCGACTTAATTGAGATCAAGGAATCGAGCTTGCAATTACGACATAAGGTCCGTCTCAATCAGGGCGTCCAGCTCTTGTCCGGCTGCTGTGTTCAAGCAGCGGGTTACCGCCGTAGAAGTCGCTGCTAAACCGACACGGCTACGCTGGTCTTCGCGCCAGTCGTGAACGCAAGGCTCTGCGGATAATACAACCGTCGCTTGGGTGACTGGAAAGGAATCAAACATGGCAGGACACGACAGAAAGACGCGTGTCGCGTTGAACGGCTACGGGGTCATCGGCAAGCGGGTGGCCGATGCAGTCGCATGCCAGGATGACATGGAGCTCGTCGGTATCGCTGACATCGCAACAGACTGGCGTCTGCGGACCGCTGCCCAGAAGGGGTTCAAGCTGTTCGCGTCGCTGGAGAGCAGCATCGACGCTATGTGCAAGGCCGGCTTCGACATCGCCGGCACTCTCGATACATTGCTAGGAGGCGCGGACATCGTCGTCGACTGCACGCCGAAGCGGATTGGCGCGAAGAACGCCGAACTTTACCACAAACGCGATGTCAAATTCATCCTGCAAGGCGGCGAGAAGCATGAGGTGACGGGACATTCGTTCGTCGCCGAGGCAAGCTATGCAGGCGCCTTGGGGCGCCAATCGACCCGCGTTGTCTCGTGTAACACAACTTCTGTGGTGCGAACGCTGACCGCGCTGAAGCATGCCGGGCTCCTGCATCGCGCGCGCGGCACATTGCTGCGGCGTGCCACGGACCCCTGGGAAAGCCACAAGGGCGGCATCATGAACACGCTCGTCCCGGAGGATGAAATCCCGAGCCATCAGGGCCCTGACGCACAATCTGTCGATCCGGAGCTCGACGTCGTGACAATGGCAGTCATGGTGCCCGAAACCCTCGCTCATCTCCACTACTGGGCGGTTCAGCTCACGCGCAAGGCAAGCAAGGAGGAAGTGATCGACGCGTTCCGTTCGTCGCCGCGCATCGGGCTAATCCGCATGAGTGACGGACTAACGGCGATTAACACCGTCAAGGAGCTCATGGCGGACATCGGGAGGCCGCGTGACAACCTCTACGAGGTCGCGCTTTGGGAGGACTTGGTGACGGTCCAAGGTGACGAGGCATTCTACGCCTATATGGTCGACAATCAGGCGATCGTTATCCCCGAAACGATCGATGCCATCCGCGCTCTCACCGGCCGAGAGAAGAACGCAAATGCCTCGATTGCCAAGACCAATGCCGCATTGGGGATCGGCGCTCCATTTGCTCGATAGACGGTGCATCTTGTCCGGTTAGCGCCACCTAATTGAGATCAAAAAATCGCTCCGCGACTAAGGCGTAGCGGCAGTGCCGTCGAGAACGGATATGGAGGAGCCGTCATGAGTTTGTAAACGCCTGTCAACGACCCGACACACAGCCTTCGGGGGAGTCCAATTGCTTGTGGAGCTTGCTCTAGATCTCCATTGGTCGTGGAACCACTGCACTGACGAGGTATGGCGTCAGCTCGACCTCGCGCTGTGGCACCGCACCTGGGTCGTCCTGCAGACCGTCTCTCGGGAGCGATTGCAGCGCGCGTCGTCCTTCCATTGGCCTTTGTCGTCCTTGAAGGGGTAGTTGGCACAGATGCTGACGCGAACGGTCTTGGCGGCACGCGACGCACCATTCACAAATCAGTAATCGCGCGGCTGATGCCTTGATAGGTGGCTACGTTCTCAGGAATGCTTGCAGAACATCAATTATATAAAGTGCCGTGGGCGTGATGTTAGTCAGGAGCATCGCTTACCGAAGCCATAGGCCATGCTTGCACGGGAGAAATCGACAGACGCTAACAATCACAAGGATTCGTCCGGTCGCAGCCATTCTCGACATTTGGTGGCCGCTGTGAAACAACCGTCATAAGTAAATCCCGAGCCTATCGCGGCGCACCAGCGTGCCGTACGACTTCACGCGAAATCAATGCGACAGCAGTGGTAGATGCCTCTTAGTCGTTACGAATGTCGCCTAGCGGGTTTCTTTTCGGTGATTGATATGACGTCTTCAGCTACGATTCTTAGTGGTCGTTCAAAATTCGACGACTTTCTGTTCGCGCCGGTCGGTGAAGACAGAAATGGAATGATTGTCAGTCTTCTTTCAGCATTAGCGCGACTGGACATCGACCCCTGGGAGGAAGCAGCTGAATTGGCTCGATTGCCGACGGAAGCTGCGACCTAGAGATTGACCTCATTAATCGCAACGCTACCTAACAGGCCATCGGCGCATTTGGAGTCAAGCACGATTGCCGCGCGTTTAACGGCGCTCCTACCAGGCCGGGCCGGCAATCTCCAGTCGCGCGAAAAGCCGCTGGGTATCGCTGCAGTGAAGGATGCAACGACAGTCACAAAATTGATCTTTATCATTGTGATCCTTTTTTCGTATCTACAGGGTGCTAAATTCGTCAAAGTAAGCAGTCACCCGTCTCAACAGGTTGACAACACTCGCGCGCCGCCCTCCACCCCAGCCTCCAAGCATATTCCTTTGACGCCCCCTGGACTGTAACGATTGTTGGGTATGCACTGGAGATACTATGGCCGACGATACGATGTATAGGACGCAGCGGCTGACCCTGGATGTGCAGCTAGGAGAGCGTCAACGAGCACAGCAAAGCCAAACGAGTGGGATGGTACGTACTGGTCAGCGGGTAGTGACGCTACCTTACACACAATAAACGCTGGTCCCTGAACCATCGACGCACTGGCGTGGCGTCGTAAGCAATACAACCGAGAATTTCGCAACAACGCGATTAAATGCGGCAACATGGGCGCAATAGTGATGACGCCTCTCAACACATCGCGGTCAACAGATCCCGAGCCGGTAACAAATTGTGGGCTATGAGTAGAATCCGAGCCTCTATTAGTACGTCGAAAAGAATTATATTTGCGCCCTTAGCTTGGAGCGCCAAACGATGCTCTCATACGCGTTTTATCTCCTTGCAAGCTGGTGCATGGAAGCGCCTGTTCATTACGTCCCAGTCAAAGAATTCGCCAATCGTGAAGGAAAGTCGGCATGCTAGTAGATAGCCACATCAAGGCAGCAGAAACCCATGACAACGCGGCCGAAAATCATCGGACAGCCGCGAAATGTCCCCAAAAAGGGGACCACAAGGGAGGACTTGAACACTCCAAAAAAGCGATGGAAGGTTCTGAGACAGCGCATGGATGCTGCAAAGCAGCGCTCGAAAAGAGCAACTCGGCCGCACGCTAAACGCTTTTTGCGCACCTGCGGGAGGGGCACTCACGATCGGACTCTCCGCAGAGTTCCTCCGCGTCCACTTCAAAATTGGAAGCGCAGACGGAACCCGCTAGCAATTCCTTCCAATCGAGCCTCGCTAAATCGATATGGTCGCCCCCATTTTGCTCTCCGCATTGTAGGCATTTCCAATGTTATTGGCCAGCTCTGATCTTACGGTACTTGTGTTCAGAACCTTTCGTAAGCGAGTTTCTATGCGCGCCTGACAGCCTTGTAACCATAAGCGGCCGCCCCGGCGCGCTTCTGGCCTGAACTTGGTGGGGGCCCGCAGCTTGCGCCGGCGTTCGAAAGGCCCTGTGCGAGATTGACCCAGCAGTCTTGCCCAAGACCCTACTTGAATCGTCGTAACTTGGCAGGCAGAAGCAGTGAAGCACCGCACCGGGTGAGTCGAGCCCCAGCGCAGAGCCTGCGTAATTTTCGAGGCTTCCATAGCAATGCAAACATTCGCCATACTACTATGGAATCCCGGGCGCCCAGCATAGCCCGACTGGCCATCACATCCGGGTTCCCTGCAGGATACACTTTCATGACTAAGAGCGAGACAACAGCTATTGTACCCCATCATTGGACAACGCTCGCAGCAGGAATATTTGACGTGGACGGCGTCCTACTGGACTCCCCACATGAACAGGCGTGGCGCGATTCGCTGCAGGGCATTACGGATCCGGATCGGTTCACCAGTGCGTTCTACCAAGCCTATGTGGCTGGAAAACCACGCCTGAGTGGTGCCCGAACCGCACTCATGCAGCTCGGCGTGGCAGATGCAGCACAACGGGCGGTCGACTATGCTAACCGCAAGCAGAAGCGGCTTGAGCAGTTAATTAAGGAGGGAACTGTCGTGCCCTTTCCTGACGCGCTCCGATTCGTTGAAGCGGTTCTGGCGCTCGGCTGGGCGATCGCTGCTGCGTCGTCGTCGAAAAACGCCAACCAGATGATGCAGCTCATCCGCCTCAATGAAAAGCAAAGCCTGTTTGACGCGTTCCGTGCGAATGTCTGCGGCCGCGATCTGAAAGAGGGTAAGCCAAACCCTGAGATTTTCCTTCTTGCTGCGGCAGAACTTCGCGTGCCTCCAGCGCAATGTTTTGTCGTGGAGGATGCGCCAGCTGGTATAGAAGCCGCCCGTGCGGGAGGCATGTTTGCGCTCGGCGTCGCTCGGCTGGGCGATGCGGAACAACTGCGCACAGCAGGCGCTGACCTGGTGGTGACCAACCTCGACGAAATCAACCTCGACGAACTGGCGCATGGGCGGCTTGCCAGGTGGCCGACGTGAGCGGGCCGACGTCGTTCGAATTTGGGTTGGAGCCGACAACCGACCCCGCTTGGTTTCTGGTGGATAGGCGTTGCGATCCGTTGCGTCAGAGCAGTCGGGAGACTCGCTTTGCGATTAGCAACGGCTTCCTCGGCGTGCGGGGCTCACAAGCGCTCAATCCGGGCGCAGGCACGGGCATTCAACCTCACACTTATGTTGCGGGGCTCTTCGACACTTCCAGTGCGGAGGGTTCTCTCCCAGGGCTCGTTCATGTCGCAGACTGGCTCCAAGTCCGGATCCTCCTGCGGGGTTGTTCCCTGGCGCACCACGCAGATGAGCTCTCCCTGCATCGCCTGACCCTAGACATGCGCCGGGGCGCGTTTCTGACCGAGTGCGGCCAGCCAAACGCGCCTCCTCTGGGCGTCCGGCTCCGGACCTTGCGCCTGGTATCGCTGCACCAGCGGGCGCTTGGCCTCCAGATGGTCGAATTGGAGATCGAGGATCCCGAGATCGAGGTCGAATTTGAGGCTTCCTTCGAAGGATTGAGTACCGGGCTGGTGTCAGAGCGGCTTGAGCAGGATCTGGCTGTGTGGCGGACGGAACGATCTGGAAAGCGGCTCGCTATAGCAGCGTCGTCGTCGCTTCAGATGGACGGGCAGGAACTTACGCCAGAGGCGAAGGGTCCGTTCAGATGGGTGTGGAACTGGACGTCAAAGCGCGGACAGATCGCGTGTTTCCAACGAATAGTGGCCATACGCCGGAGTGACAGGGCGGACTTAGACCCGGGTCCCGAAGCGCGGGGCACCCTCGAGTATGCGCGCCACCTGGGGTGGCGCGACGTTCTCTCAAACCATGAGGCTGCGTGGGCCCGCCGCTGGCGCGATAGCGACGTCGAGATTGAGGGCGATGCAGATGCTCAGCAGGCGCTGCGATTCGCGATCTACCAGCTGAACAGTGCCGCCAATCCAGACGACGAGCACGTCTCGATTGGGGCGCGCGGGTTGACCGGAGATGACTACCGAGGTCATGTGTTCTGGGATACGGAGATCTTCCTCCTCCCCTTTTATAGTCTGACCTGGCCGGAGGCGGCCCGCACCCTTTTGATGTATCGTTTTTTCACCCTGGACGCGGCCCGAAAAAAGGCTGCGCGGATGGGCTGGCGTGGGGCGCTCTACGCTTGGGAGTCGGCCGATACTGGTGACGAGACCACGCCGGAACAGGTTATCGGTCCGGATCGCAAGGTCATAGAAGTTTGGAGCGGCAGACAAGAACAGCATATTAGCGCCGACGTCGCCTACGCCGTGTGGCAATACTGGCAAGCAAGCGGCGACGTCGGGTTTTTCCTTGCCGCAGGAGCCGAGATCCTGCTTGAGACGGGCCGCTTCTGGGCCAGCCGGGCCCAACCCGAGGCGGATGGTTACTGCCATATCCGAGGCGTGATCGGACCCGACGAATATCACGAAAATATCGATGACAACGCGTTCACGAATGTGATGGCGCGCTGGAATATCCGGCAAGCGCTTGATGTGGTGGCCTTGTTGCGCGCGCGATGGCCCGAGCGCTGGAGCCAACTGGCTAGTCATCTCGGTCTAAGCGACATGGAAATGACCGAGTGGCGTACAACCGCCGATACGATCGCGACGGGGCTGAACCCGGAGACCGGGATCTTCGAGCAGTTTGCCGGTTTCTTCTCGCTTGAAGACATCAATCTGGCAGATTACGCGGGCAGATCCGTGCCGATGGACGTCGTGCTTGGACGGGAGCGGACCCAACGAAGCCAGGTTGTGAAACAGGCCGATGTCGTGGCACTTCTTTGCTTGCTGCCAGAGGAGTTTCATGGCCAGTCTGCTGGCGATAACTTCCACTATTATGAATCGCGGTGTGGCCACGGCAGCTCACTCAGTCGTTCCATGCATGGGCTTACAGCTGCCCGCCTCGGTTACTGCGATATGGCCCTTCAATTCTTCCAGCAGACCGCGGCCATCGATCTCGCGGATACCCACGTTGCGATAGCAGGCGGCGTGCATATCGCATCGCAAGGGGGGATTTGGCTCATGGCGGTGTTTGGTTTCGCGGGATTGTCATTGCTGACCGACGGCATAGCCATAAACCCTCAACTGCCGAAAGCCTGGCTTAGCCTTTGCTTTCGGGTTCAGTGGCGGGGCCAGTGCCTGAAGATCAAATTAGAGCAAGCTAATGGCCTTGTGGAATGCTGGCTGGAAGCCGGCGAGCCGATTTCGCTTGTGGTACGCGGCCAGCGACATGAGCTTCACGTAAGCCGGCCTCTTCATTTGGTCACACGTCCTGCTGCAAAACCTGACCAAGGGCTTGAATCGAAGAACGCGTCATGACGAGCCCTCGAAGGCGACATGCGCCACCTTCTCGCAAGGCAACGAACGAGCCAAAATCTTTCACCGCGCGCTCTGTGTTGTGATGAGATTACACGCATCAGCGGCCTCATTGAGCACGGAATGACTCACGGCGCCATTCGCGTGGGTGTCGTCGGCGCGGCGGCCGCTGGTGCTCTAGATGTGGAGCCTCAATAGGTTGTCCTCGGTCAACCCGAGGCGGCTGATTGGTGTTTTGGAATTTATGCCGCCGTGGGGGCGATGCCAATTGTATCTGCGCAGCCAGACGGGAAGTTCATCGGCTCGGCGATCGGAGGTCGGATAGGCTTGCGCATAGGCCCACTCGCGCAACGCGGTCTGGATGAAGCGCTCGGCCTTGCCGTTGGTTTTGGGGGTATAGGGCCTGGTGCGAACGTGCTTGAGGCCCAGTTCGGCGCATGCCTTGCCGAAGTCGTGGGCCTTGTAGCAACTTCCGTTGTCGCTCATGACGCGGGTGACGGTTACTCCGAGGCTTTTGTAATAAGCGACGGCGGCTTTGAGGAATGCGGCGGCGCTGACGGCCTTCTCATCGGCCAGGATCTGCGAGAAAGCAATGCGCGAATGATCGTCGATGCAGACGTGGACATACTCCCAGCCGACACCGCGACTGTTGCTCTGGCCGATCCGATCCCCGGTGATGCGATGGCCGATCTTGTTGAAGCGGCCGAGCTTTTTGATATCGATGTGGATCATGTCGCCTGGATGCTCCCGCTCGTAGCGACGCACCGTCACGCCGTGGAGCGCAACTTCAATAATGCCCGCGCCGGCTCAAACTGACGCCGCGGCATTTTGCCGTTGACGACGGCGGACGGAGAAGACTGCGCCGAATCCAAGACCGCCAGAACGAATGACGGCTCTTCTCCATTAGAAAGCCCAGCCCGAGATACTTGCAATTGCCGACAGAACGGTGCCCTGAATATAGGCGCGCGCCGTTCGGCGGGGAACGTGTTTCCGCCGTCGAGCCAGAAACTCACCTGCGGTTGCCGATCGTGCAGAAGATCGCGAGCAAAGACGGGTGAGACAGCAATGGCGAAGCGCAGTTCACCTGATCGCGGCCGGGAGTCGATCCGGAATTCGTTGCTAAGCCGCGATCGTTCAACGAAATAGAGCGAATGCGATAATTGATCGAGGAACAGGGGGTTTTCGTAGGACTGATCGCGGCCGAGCACCGCGTAGCGAAGATTGGCGCTGGCGCGGCATGGATCAAGGGCGGCCCAGCCGGCGGAATTCACCTTTTTCAGTCAGCCTCTAATGACGAAGACCGGTGCAAACCCGCCTCCAGGAGTCCTAAAATTTGTGGTCTGCCCCTGGTATATTCGGGCTGCGGTCAGAAGAAGTTTACCGTCATAGACGTAAAGGCGTATATCGGCCTTGCGCTTCTCTATAGTTCCATCAAGCTTGATTATGCGCTCGCCAGGAGATGCAAACTCCTGGGCGACATATCCACCGCGAATGATCTGGGCCCACACGCCCTTTGTGACTTTGTCGCCGCGATAGACCGCCTTCCCGCCATACCCGCCCGCCGGCTTGAAAAATAGAGTTTTTCTATTCTCCCATAGCTGCGTTGCGCTCTCGTGATCGACGAGTACGGTGCGTGGCGCCTGCGCAAGGACAGCGAGTTGCTCTGGCGAAAGTCCAAAGGAGCGAAGCGCCACTTGATCGGAAAGCAACACCAAATTCCGCTTGTCCGCGAAGATGGAGTGAACCCGGGGGTTTGGCGTCAGCACAACAGTGTCATCGATATAGGCTCTCCGCAGCGCGCTATACTCGGGACGCTCCAGTGCGAAATCGACGAGACGGTTGTAAATCAGATCTATGACCTGTTCCCCTACGAGCAATTTGCCGTTTTCATACCGAAGCTCCTCGGCATCGGCAACAATCGCATCAATTCCATGTCGGATGAAAAAACGCTGCGCCAGAAGGAATTCTGGATAAAGATACTGCTCGTTCGGTCGCTCATCGATAATTGCAACGCGACGCGGCCTACCGTCGCGATGTTGAAGCTTCCATTCGCTTTCGAACATACGAAGCACGGAAGCATCGAAATCGTCGGCCCCCGATCGCGCCATTTCAACCTCAATCTGAGGACAGCAGGCGCGTTGCGCTCTCGCGAGTAACGCATTCAAAAACGCGCCACCAGCGTTCGTATTTATTTCGATCAGTTTAGGACCTTCGGCAGCGAGATGAAAATCATAGCCCATGAAGGCCCCGCGAGGTCCCAATTCACGACGCGCTATCTGGGGCGCCCAGGACAACGACACCTCCTGGTAGGCCGGCAAGCGCGTCACCGCTTCGATCAACTGAACGGTGCGAAGCATTTCGTCGACGTCCGAGGCAGAAAGGAACACGGGGACATTTGAGAATAAATGTGGCCGCGTCCGGATAAACATCTCGCAGAATTGATCGTCCCCGACCTCTTTTTCGAGCGCCCTGCAGAGCGCTTCGCGGTCGAGGGTAATACAAAAGCACTCGTGGTTCAGATATTCCGACGTTGATTCAGGATGCATCGTGTGGCTAATCCATTATTTCAGCGCGGTACTGATGGCAACCATCGACGCGAACTGCTTATAGCTGGCTGACGACCGCGATCCCCGTTCGGACAACAAATCCAACGTGGCCGCGGCGATATGCAGTCAGACCGCGCTCATCAGACCGGTCAATTCAAGGTCCTAAAAAAATAAGTGGCCGCTGGTGGCATGGTCGAGCCCACCCATAATGTTTAGCAGAGTCGATTTGACGCTGCCGGATGGGCCAAGCAGCACGACCACTTCGCCAGCCATGACTTCGAGTTCAACCCCCCGCAGCGCATGCACTTGCACCTCTCCCGAGGTGTAGGTCTTGGTCAGGGATCGAGCGGTGAAGACTTTTTGTGCCATGCCGGTATTCACCTGCGCGTGCGCTGTAGCCGTCAGATTCATGCGGGATTGATCGTCCCCGCTGTCGATCCACCGCCAAACAATTTGCGCAACCGCGGAAAAAACGCTGGAACAGTCTTGGCATATTGCCGGTAGGCATCACCGAATGTTGCGATAACATCCTGCTCCTCGGTCTGGGCAAGCCGCACGTACATCCAGACCAAAACCGGAAACATCGCGAGCGTCAGCAGTGTGGGCCATTGGAGCAGAAAGCCAAACATGACCAAAATGAAACCAACGTATTGCGGATGGCGCACGAGGGAATAGGGACCGGTTGTTGCCAGAGCGCCTTTGCCCTGTGCCTCATGGAGCACCCGCCACGATGCGGAAATCACAAAGAAGCCGGCGATGATCAGCACATTGCTGACGATATGGAAGGGGCCGGCGTGAGGGTTGGTCTTCCATCCAAACATCATCTCGAGCAGGTGACCCGCATCGTGCGAGAACCAGTCGACATCAGGAAATCGCGTTTGCAGCCATCCGGATAAAAAATAGATGGTTAACGGAAACCCGTACATCTCAGCGAACAGCGCGACGAGGAACGCGCTGAACGCGCTGAACGAACGCCAGTCACGCGGCGTATCCGGCTTAAAAAACGTGAAGGCAAACATGATGAAGATCACCGAGTTGATCAACACCAGGCCCCACAGGCCATAGGCTGCCGTGATGTCGGTCATGGCTCGCCTCTATCGCGTCCGGTCCCGTCCTGATTTCGTCGGCTATGGCCATGTCCGCCGTGGCCGCCATGCATGAACAGGTGCATGAACAGGCATACGAACAGTAATATGAAGGGCAGCGCGCCCAGAATGTGCGCCTTGTGCTCTTCCCACAGCATGACAATTGCTATAGCGGAGAATCCGAGAAACACGAGGAAGGCTCGCGACGTCCAATAGCTGGTTCCAGGCGCGCTGCCATTATCGTGATGCAGATGATCGTGTGTCATTTCGCTTCTTGCTCTCTATTCGATGATCTACACTTGAGGTGTCTGGGCCCGCGCATCAAGTGTGTCCGCAGCTTCATCTTTGATAGATTGTAACATCCCATGTCGTCGTTCTATTTTTGTAACGGGTGCAAGCGCCTGATGCGATCAGTCTCATTCGTTGGCATTGATAGCGCATTCTTTAATCATGGCGAACGCCTGGCTCATATTTCTGAGGCGAAAGATATTGCGCGGTTGAGCTTTGCCGCTACCTCGTCAGCAAGGCGCAGGAGATCGGCATTTCCAATCGCGCCAATTGCTGCGGCCGGATTGATCGCGGCGACTTCCACTTTACCAGGAGCGATCTCGCGGATGATGACGTTGCATGGCAACATCACACCGATGGCCGGCTCAGCGATGAGGGCCGCATGAGCGATCGGGGGGTTGCACGCTCCGAGGATTTGGTAGCGCGGGAAATCTTCAATTCCGAGCTTTTCTTTCATTGTTGCCTTGATATCGATTTCGGTGAGGATACCGAAGCCTTCTGCCTTCAACGCGGCGACCGTACGTTCTATTGCTGCGTCGAAATTCCCTTCGAATGTTTTGCTTATCTTGAAGCTCATGCTCTTTCTCCCGCCGCTCCCGTTCACTTGCTATTTTTGATGAGCCACTCACGAAGGGTCGCTATCTCACCTATCTGAGCCTTGATCACCTCTTCGGCAAACTTTCGAAGATCGGGGTTCTTGCCGTACTGCAGCAAAACATTCGCCATCGCGATCGCGCCCTCGTGATGTGGAATCATCCCTTTGGCGAAGTCGTTATCCGCGTCGCCGGTGTAGGTTATTTGCATGTCGGTATGCATCTTCGTCACAGCAGCTTCATATGCGGCAGTCGAGCCCGCCACCCCTTGCGATCCCGAAGGATGATGCGGATCGGTCGCCGCGGCCGCGCTTGGCGCGGCGGTTGCCGGCTTGTCTGCTCCGCCCATCATTTGCCGCATCATCGGCATCATGGTCTGCATCATCGGCGTCATTTGACGCATCATGCCCATCATCTCGCGCATGTCCTGCATCTGATCGTTGGCAACGCCATGCCCTTGTTGGGCAACCGGTCCGGAGCCGGGTCCGCCGGGCTCTTGAGAACCGACAGGATGATGCGGATCCGCGTCCGCGCCAGGCGCAACGATTCCCTGCCTTTCGGTGTCGCCCATCATCTGCTGCATCATGGGCATCAATTTTTGCATCATGGGGGCTATTTGTTTCATCATTTCGGCCCTGCGCCCGGGGGTCGCATCACGCCGCTGCATGCGCTGCATCGCCGGCATCATCTGACGCATCATGCCCATCATCTCGCGCATATTTCGCATTTGATCGTCGGGCGCGTTTTGACTCTGTCCCGCGCCATCGCTGCGCATTTGTCCCGGCATTGGAGTTGGCGTTTGTGCGAGGGCTGGCGTCGACAATACTGCGGCAACCAGAAGTCTAAAAAGTTGACGTTTCATGGGTGGTTTCTCCGCATCTCTAAACTCCCTTTAAATCAGGTCGGCCCTGGGGCTGCATGACTGGTATGGAGGCTTCTTCGCAGGAAACGAATTATAAAACCTTGATCCTGATCAAGCCAGCGTCCGAGACGCGCGGATAAACGCGGTACCCCACAGTTCAACTGGCATCGACCTCGCGCCGCTTGTCAGCACGTTGGTATAGATGTCCTCGGGTCTTTGGTGGCCGCGCCCACCGGTTGACGCGATGCGCGGGGAGCCGGGGCTCGACCAATAAGAGGCCCCGATTTGGAGGTGAGACGTCCTTCATCTGTGGACCATCTCTGGCCCAGTCGTAACGGCGATCGGCTCGGTCGTTCGCCGTCTCGGGAGCAGTTTCAAAATTCCGCGACGATCCCGCAAAGCCATTACCAATAGTACTGCGACTCCCTGGCGGCCGAGAGAACAGTCGCGCCGCGAAAATACATCATCAAACGCGGGTGTTTAACCGCCATCAAAGAACACGATCGCACAGGGGAGTGAAAATGGCAGTGGATTTTCGAAATCTGCCCGGAGCCGGAAATGAGCATCCCATCCAGACGTGCGTCGCATTTTGTTCCCTCCGAAACCCGGGAAGGCATCAGCTTCGGCTCGAGACATGCAAGATCACGCCCCGGGTTTAGCGAAGCTGGAGCCCATGGAGGCATGCTTCTGCTGCGGAGCATGCTGCGGCGAATTATTCGCGAAGGCGCTTTGACGGTCATCGGGCCTTCGGGTCGTAGCTATTTTATCGGCGAGGGCGCGCCCTCCGTGACAATCCGTGTCCTCGATCCCGCTGCTATCCTGCGGATCCTCTTGAATCCGGATCTTGCATTTGGCGAAGCCTATATGGATGGAGCGCTCACGGTTGAAAGTGGCGATATCCACGATTTTCTCGATCTGTGCTTCGCCAACCTCGGCTGGAGCAGCGGACCTGGGGTAATGCGGGTACGCGCAGCGATAAGTCGCATTTTTCGGCGGATTTCACAGCACAATCCGATTTCGGTCGCGAGCGCCAACGTCGCGCATCACTATGATCTCTCTGACACGCTCTACGACCTGTTTCTCGATGCGGACCGTCAGTACTCCTGCGCCTATTTCGTTTCCCCTGACGATACGCTCGAAGTCGCGCAGGAACAGAAAAAGCGACACCTCGCCGCCAAACTGCTGCTGCGTCCCGGTCAGAGAATTCTCGAGATCGGATCAGGGTGGGGTGGTCTTGGCGTCTATCTCGCTCAAGTTGGTGGCGGCGACGTGACAGGACTCACCTTATCGACGGAGCAATACAGGTACGCCCGGCGCCGCGCGAGGGACGCGGGAGTTGACGATCAGGTGAGATTTGAGTTGAAGGACTATCGCCATCAGGACGGTCGTTATGATCGCATTGTCTCGGTGGGCATGTTCGAGCATGTCGGGGTTGGGCATTACCGCGAATACTTTGACAAGGTCAGAAACCTCCTTGAGGATGACGGTGTCGCATTGATCCATACAATAGGCCGCGCCGATGGCGGGGGTGCGGCCAATGCATGGATCAACAAATACATTTTCCCGGGTGGATACGTTCCCGCGCTTTCGGAGATCCTCCCTGCCATTGAGCGCGCGGGTCTTTACGTGACGGACATCGAGGTGCTGCGACTACATTACGCGGAAACGCTGAAGGCATGGCGCCATCGCTTCAACACCAACCGCGAGCGAGTGGCCGAAATTTACGACAATCGTTTTTGCCGCATGTGGGAATTCTACCTCGCCGGATGCGAGGCAGCATTCCGTCATGGAGGCCTGATAAATTTTCAGCTTCAGTTGAGCAAGCGCGTTGATGCCGTGCCTCTCACCCGAGATTACGTCCGGGAGTGGGAGCGTTCGCACACTGGCAAAACGGCGGTCGCCGACTTCCCGCCGCGGGCGAGCCAATATCCTTCCAGCGGCGGAGGCCTTGCAAAGTGACTCTTGTTCGTTCCCTTCTCTTCAACGTTTGCTTTCCCTTTGGACTATACTTATTTCCGTCCTGGCCTACCGGCTCTGTTAGTCTCGCAGCGCGCGACGATCTGGATTTCTGAGTTGTGGCCAGCGTGACCTTCTGGTTGCTACGGCAGATCGTCGGCCTGTCACACGAGGTGCGCGGGAGACACAACCTGCCCGAAGGCGCGGTCATTGTCGCCCTCAAGCACCAGTCAGCCTGGGAGGCCATCGCGCTGTGGGTTTTGGTAAAGAGCCCGGCGATCGTGTTGAAGCAAAGCCTCACGAGAATTCCGGTGTTTGGCTTGTACATGAGAAGGGGGGAGCTATCGTAATTGACCGTGATGCCGGGCCGAAAGCATTGAGGCCTATGGTAGCAGCGGCGCGTGCCGCGGCAATTCAAGGTCGCCCGATCATGATCTTTCCCGAAGGAACGCGCACGTGCGAGGGCGCTCGGCAAGCCTATCAGCCCGGGATCGCCGCGCTGTACATGCAGCTACATCTCCCAGTGATTCCTGTTGCACTCAATTCTGGCTTATTCTGGGGCCGCCGCTATTTCCGAAAGCGGCCTGGAAGAATCCTGGTGGAGTTCTTGCCGCCAATCGAGCCTGGACTCGATCGGCGTAGTTTTATGTTCGAACTCGAACGTCGCATCGAGGATGCAACGGCACTGCTCATCGCCGAAAGCAAGCGAGTGGAGAACATCTCGCGTGCTGCAATTGTCGCATTTTAAGCGAATTGAAAGTCCGGCGCCCATGATGTTGACCGTTTGGCGGTGTGGGGGATGATCTGCGATATTAAAGGATCGAACCCGGGAGCAGCACCAAACGGATGTTCAACGCAGCATATGCGCCGACCAATCGGCTTGATGACGATGTCTTGGGAGCCGTCGATTATGTTGCCTCGGATGGGTACCAATCAATCTGGCTTCGCCTATCTTGCTTGCCCGACTTTCTTCGGCAGCTTGATTCCGGCAACAATCGGAAACAACGTTGGAGGCAGTGTGCTGGGTAGGGGAGTTTACGGGACCATTTATTTGCCGAGTCATAACAATGGGAAAACCTGAACACCCGGACTACAGGCTTGCCTGCGGCAATGTGTGTTGAGCGTGGTCAGGGCGTAAACCAGAACTCTATTTTGCATCTGAAGCCAGGAGCTCTCAATGTGCTTTTCAGCCGAGGCAAGCTACACTGCCGCAGCCATACTTTTGCCGATGGGCGGGTTTGCCATTCGCCGGGCCTACCAGACAGATCGCAAATATCTACCCATTTCGGCACTGCCGTTGTTCTTTGGACTCCAGCAACTCGCGGAAGGTCTTGTATGGACCAGCGGACAACTTGTGGATCGTGCCTGGGTCGAAAATTTCTCGCTGATCTACATGTTCTTTTCCTGGCTGGCCTGGCCTGTCTGGGTCCCGTTCTCAACGTATTTTCTGGAGCCTTGTCGCAGACGCTATGTATATCTCGTCTTTTCCATACTTGGCGGCATGCTCGGCGCCGTGCAGTATTTTCCTTATTTCGCGCATGAGGGCTGGTTGAACACGCGCTTCCTGTCACGCGCCATCGTCTATGATGGTACGGTCATATTTGATTTCATCATGCGCCGTGAGTTCACGTACGTGATCTACCTGTTTGTGATCATCGCGCCGCTGCTGTCATCCTCGAACCGGCGCGTGAATATTTTTGGACTGCTCATATCCGCCGTTGTTATAGCGGTGTACCTGTTTTTTCGCTACGCTTACATCTCGTTCTTTTGCATCGGAGGGGCGCTGATGTCGCTCTATCTCGTTTATATGATCTATATCGATACTGCGGGACACCGGCTGGGGGACGCTACAGAAGACGACAGTGCAATTAAACAGCGGTCGCCAGCCTGATATGAACGAGCCGCTTCGGATTACGGGAAGCGGCGAGGTCCCCTCTGTCAATAACGGTATTCCCGCGCTGATGTCTGTGCCATGAACTCCACTACCTGCAAATCAAAACCGGCACGGTCGAGAGTGCGAGAACTTCGGCCGCCTGGCTCCCCAGCAGAAGTTTTTCAACTCCAGGGCGGCCATGCGAGGCCGTGACGATCAGATCGGAATGGAGGTCGCGGGCAGTTTCGATAATGCCTTCCGCCAGCCTCTGATTCGCCACATGAATCGTTTCGCAGGCGACGCCTTAGCTCTTCGCCAGTTCCAGAACCGAAGCAAAAATTTGTTAAGCGCTCGCCTCGGAGTCGAGGCGATAGTTGTCGGTAGGCCGGGATTCGCTGGCAATGGATCTTTCGGCCATGTCTCGGGCCGACCAGCGCCTCACGGAGATTGACATGAAACCCCCGGTGAGATTGATCGAGTGCTGCACGAACCCGTGGGCCGAGAGGCTAGCCCCACCATCACTTGAATGCCTTGATCAAGGCTTCGAACTGGACTCGAAGCGATTTATCGTGCGGCGTAATGGGCGGGATCTCACGTGTGAGACCGAGCAATTCATAGACGGCCATCTGGGCCGCCCGCACCGAATATTCCACGGTAAAGACAACGTCATCCGCAATTTCGACGAATTGGCTGACGAACGCGAAATTACGTGAGCCGGGGGGCACCGGCAGCGGTCGATCGCTTTGCAGGCGCGGCATGAACATGCTGGTGATGTAGGGCATTCTGCAAGGAATGCAGTTGGCGAATTCAACGGTCTTCGGGTCGAAGCGCAAGTGACTGCAAATTTCTAGCAGGATTTCCGCGCCATTGCACTCGGCCATGGGCTTCGCAACGAAATTCCCAATGCGGTCCGGAAGCAGCGCATAGCCCCAAAACACTTGCACGCTCGTCGGTTGGTTGGCGAAGTGAGGTTGATGGGCCAGCACAATGGACATCAACCAATTCGAGTCTTTGAACGTTACCAGTCCGCCGGTGCCGGGCTCATTGCCGCTGAATTTTTGCATCTGATCGAAGAACTCAGGATTCTTCAACGTCACCGTAAACGATTCCCAACACGACTGCGCGATGCAACTATTGAAGGCCACGGGATTGCCAAAGTCGGTGCGGCCCTCGGCCAGTTTTTCCCAAAGCGCCCAACCGCCACTATCGACTTTAGTCAGCTTAGCTGGAGGGCTCGTCATCGAACCCAGGCTGGAAGCGTCCGTCATTGAGCCGTTTTGCATAAAGACAAGATCGCCTTCATTCACGGCAATTACTTCACTTTCGTTCTGCCGCAGACAATGGATACCCGTCACGGTGAATTTGCCGTCTTCGGTCTTGTGATCAAAGTCCGTCACCTTGCAGTCCCTGACCAAACGAACGCCCTGGCCTCCAAGCCATGCTTGCAGGGGCATCACGAGCGAGTCGTATTGGTTTAAGACAGTCCGTTTGACGCCGGCGAGCGTTTCAATTCGGGAAAACTCAAGCATGAAACGATGCAGATAACGCTTGAATTCGACGGCGCTGTGCCATGGCTGGAAAGCGAACGTGGTGGCCCACATGTACCAGAATTCAGTCTCGAAGAACCCGTGCGAAAGCCAGTCGGTGATACAACTCGCGCCCAAAGCATCTTCTTCGGTATTGCTGAGCTTCAGCAATTCGATGCGGTCCCGCATGGAAAACCCCATGGATGACACCGGCACCCGGGCGCGGCGGCAGTCAACAAGGCGCGCCATCGAATTCGCCTTGTGCTTCGCATTGAACTCTACGGTTTCGTCGAAAACCGACTTGCCCGCGTTATTCAGCGATGGAATCGATTTGTAGAGATCCCAAGTGCATTCATAGTTATCGGTCGTCAGCATGCGCCCGCCGCGCAATGAATATCCGCCAACGGGATCTCCGGCGCCGTCCAGACTTCCCCCCAGGACAGACATCGCTTCGAGGATCGTAATATTTTCGCCTGGTAGTCCGCCATCGCGAATCATGAAGGCGGCGGCGGCCAGGGATCCGATTCCGCCGCCAACCAGATATGCCTTGACCATGCTCTGGTCGGCGCTCTTGTCGTGTACCACGAAAGCATCCGGGGTATGTCCTGAATGAGCCATATCAAACTCCCTGCGGGCTTTCACAATCAATGTTGCCGGATGTCGAGTGCGAGCGATCCCGCGTTTCATTATGCATCGCGAACGTGGGATTGAATCCATGTTTCACATGCACGCGGAATAGCAACACCCGCTGTTTGTAACCCAACATCAGCCTTTACCTCCCGCCGCGGCCGCGTCATCATTTTGCCAGCAGCCCATTTCGGATCGCACTCTCGCTGAAGCTGAAGACCACGTCGGGATCCGGGAGATTGGCTTTGCGATCCTTTCCTTTGAAATCCAGCCGCGTCAGAAGGTCCCGGATAAGATTTATTCGGGCCTTCGGCTTGTCATCGGCCCTGACGATTGTCCACGGCGCGCCAATTGAGTGGGTCCGCGCCAGCATTTCATCACGCGCGTCGCTATAGTCCTCCCAGTGCTTCACGGCTACCGCATCGATTGGACTGGTCTTCCACTGGGTCAGGGGATCATCCTGCCGCTCTTTGAGCCGCTTCTTCTGCTCCTCTTTTGAAATATCGAGATAATATTTCACTATGGTGATGCCGCAGTGGACCAGGAGATCTTCGAACATGGGGGCGGTCTTCAGAAATGTTTCGTGTTCCTCCTTCGAGCAAAACTTCATGACGCGCTCGACCCCCGCGCGGTTGTACCAACTACGATTGAACAGGACGATCTCGCCGGCGACCGGAAGATGTTTGACATATCGCTGAAAATACCACGCCCTGCGGTTGCGGCCTGAAGGCTTGCCCAGGGCGACCATGCGGGCTTCGCGCGGCGACAGGTGTTCGATGATCCGCTTGATCGTACCGTCCTTGCCGGCGGCATCGCGCCCCTCAAGGATAACAAGAATCTTTTGCCCGGTCTCGATGACATGGCGTTCCAGCTTCACCAATTCGACCTGTGCAGCCTTCAGGTCAGCTTTTTCGTCGCTCTTTTCGCGATCCCTGCGTTTCTTTTTGGCGGTATTCATTTGCTGGTTCTCGCTTCCAGAGATTGTTCCAAAGTGGCTATTTCGGCCATGGATCTGGACGTCTTTGGACGTACGAAGCATAGCCGCGCTCGGGTGGCGCAGCCGTTGTGCCGCGCGGTCATTCGGCTGCCAGCGCGGGATGAGAACTTCAGTCCCCGATCCAGCGTCCTGCCAGGTTGTAGCAGTGAGCGATGATCGCTCCGGCAACGCCCCCGGACAGGAATGCGAACGCCGCTCCGATCCCCAACGACGCCGCCGATCCGGGTGGCTCCAGCGTGAACAAGCCAACGAAAGCGTGGGGGAGAACGGAAGGCAGCCCGAGGGCGACGCCAGCCCAGCACAAAACGAAAAGCGCCAACGTCGAGAATGCGCCGGTTGATGCGGCACGCGCATAGCCGAGCCTCGTCGGGGAGGACATCTGAGCCGATTGAGTCAAATCAAAATCTCCTATGTGGATTCACCGGGGGAACAATGGCCCGGACCGGTAACGGGCGGGAGCCGCCATTGCTGGCGGCTCCGCTGCGTTGTGAATCAGGACGCCACGGGATGAACATGGTCCGTCGGAAGCGGCGGCATGTCTTGCATGTCTTCATGCACATCTATTTGCAGCGGGTTCATCGATTCAAGAATGGTTCGTGCTTGTTCCATCTCCGCGACGGGGCCATGAGCCATGATGAGGAAGCCGTCGGCTTTCAGAGCTTCCTCATACTGGATCACGCTGTCCTTCGGTATGCCGAGGCTAAACATGGCGGCCCCAAGCGCGCTCAGACCGCCGACGATAACCGCCCCTTCGATCGCAGCGAATACCATGGCCGCGAAATGTCCGAGCACCATGACTGGACCGACAACGGGAACCGTCATCAGGATGCCGCCGAAGAAAAGGCCCCAGAGGCCGCCCCAGAATGCGCCATTCTGGCCCCAGAACTTGACCCGGTCGCCAGTGTTGTAGAAACCGACGACCTTTTCTTCCGTGTGATAGCCTTTCCCGACAATGCTGAAATGCTTCATGTCGAGCCCGCCTCCAGCGAGTTTTCGGATGGCAGCTTCCGCTCCGTGATGGTCGCTGAATACGGCGACGACTGCGTGGTTCTTCGTCATGGCAGGCTCCTTTTCGAGTTAAAGTCAGGCGGTTGGAAGGCGTTTTCTCGCAGGCCCGGGTTATTCTGCGTGTGGTCGTTCTCGCCGGGGCAGGCGGGCTGGCCGAGTTTTCGCGTCACGAGTAGTTTGGGAAGGCCGAGGCTCAACAGGGCGCCCAGGAGTGCTAGCAGTGTGGCAAGCAGGAACGATGCGTCTGGAAGCGGCGCAACGTCGAATAAAAGTCCCCCAGCTGCCGACCCGACCGACGCGCCGAGGCTTGCCGCTGCTGTTTGCTTGCCAAGTTCCGCTCCCTGCATCTTTCCGGCCTTGCTTGATATCCAGTAAGTCAGGATCGGCGAAAGTATCCCGGCGCTCGCGGCAACCGCTCCAATCACCGCCAGCATCAAAATGAAGTCGGATGCGCGGGAAACAAGAAAAAGACCGGCTGCCAGGACGGCGAGTGCCGGGGCGATGAACCAGCGGGTTGTTTCTGGCTTGACCCAGGGCGAGAATACGATCGCCTGCACGACGAACATCACGAGGCTGCATTCGGTGAACATCAGGGCGATCTGGTATTGCGTCAGCCCGAGTTCCTGCTTGCCGCGAAGCGCCAGTCCAACCTCGAACACGCCGACCCCGAGAGAAACAATGAACGCCAGGACGAGCAGCTTTGGCACGAGCCACGTGGCGGACTTTAAAGGGGAGTGGTCGCGCTTTGGGGCCGCGTCCGCTGGCTTCCTCCCCGGGACGGTCATCGCGGCGGCGACAGCCACGAGAAGAGCAAGAAGCGCTGTTGCCGCCAACGGAAAACTCAGCGGGCCGACCGTGCTGAAGGCAGGGAACACGTTGGCCGCGGCGCGAGAAATGAAAACGCCGAGCATGGGCCCGAGCAAAAATCCGCTGATGCCCGCCAGACTGATGAAGGTGAGACGGCGCGCGCGTGCTTCGTCCGTTGTCGCGAGGTCTCCGACCGCGGCAAGCGCGACCGGTGTGACCGCCGCAGCGAACATGCCGCTCAGAAACCGCTCGGCGTATACCGCAGGGAGGCTCTCGATGAACGCGAAGGTCAACATGGTCGCGCTGAACCCGACCAGCCCGATCAGCAGGATGGTGCGGCGTCCGTATCGATCGGACATGTGTCCCCATGCCGGAGCGAAGAGAAACAGCGACAACATGTAGAGGCCGGTCAGCAGGCCCGTGGAACGGGAAACTTGCGCCGCATCGCCACTCGCGCCCAGCAAACGCTCGATCAGATAGGGAAGGAGCGGCAGAATAATGCCGTAACCCATGGACACCGTGAAAACCGACAGCATCAGCACAAGCTGAGTGCTGGGCGGGATGCCGGTTGAGGCGGCCCGGTAAATCATACCGCCGCCTTCGCATTGGCAGGAGCGGAATCGGTTTGGGTTGCGGCTGGCGGCGCAGCCGCGCTCTCGGGGACAATGCCCGTCAGCTTCGTACGCTTCAACATCAACGCATTTATAG
Organism: Terripilifer ovatus; assembly: GCA_029222685.1. Lineage (GTDB taxonomy): Bacteria > Pseudomonadota > Alphaproteobacteria > Rhizobiales > Beijerinckiaceae > Terripilifer > Terripilifer ovatus. Next base: position 28,596 of record JARHVB010000029.1, read on the forward strand.
CTACTATTAGCGTGCTTCCGGACATTGACAGCGCCGCGACTTCCGGGCTCAGTACGAAGGGATACAATACCCCCGCGGCGAGCGGAAACGCTATGACGTTGTAGCCTACCGCCCACCAAAGGTTCTGGTGCATCTTTCGCAACGTCGCGCGCGAAAGCTCGATCGCGGCGACGATGTCATAGGGGTCGCTCTTCATCAGCACCACATCGGCGCTTTCCATCGCGACGTCGGTGCCGGCGCCGATGGCAAACCCCACATCGGCCTGGGTCAGGGCTGGCGCGTCGTTGACGCCGTCGCCCACCATTCCAACCTTTTTCCCGCTGCTCTGGAGAGACTTCACCTTCTCGGCTTTCTGGCTCGGCAGCACGTCGGCCAACACGGTTTCGATGCCGAGATCCGAGGCGATGCGTCTGGCGGTGGCCGCGTTGTCGCCGGTCAGCATCACCACTTCGATCTTCAGTTCGCGAAGTTTTGCCACCGTCGCCCTGGAGGTGGGCCTGACCGCGTCTGCGATGGCGACGAGGCCTATCACGCGCGCGGCCAGCGACACATGGACGACCGTACGACCATCCCCCTGCAGACGAGTGGCTTCGGCCTCCAGACTACCGAGTGCGAGCTTTTGCGTATCCATCAACAGCCTGTTGCCGAGAAACACGGTTCCCGCGGCAGTCTCGGCGCGCGCTCCCATGCCATCGAGGCTTTCAAAGCCAGTCGGCGCCGCGACGTTGAGTTTTTCCGCCCGGCGCAGAATTGCCTGAGCAAGCGGATGGGCGGACCCCTGCTCGACCGCCGCGGCTGCGGTGAGCACCACGTCCTCGGTCACTCCCTCCGCTGTCACGATTTCCACGACCTCGGGCTGGCCGACGGTAAGCGTACCGGTCTTGTCGAAGACGATGACATTCAGTCTGGTGGCGTCTTCAAGCGCCGAGGCGTTCTTGAACAGAATGCCGTGCGTTGCCCCCAGGCCTGTGCTCACCATGACCGCCATCGGCGTCGCCAGTCCCAACGCATCCGGGCAGGCGATCACGAAGACTGTGATGGTCATGGTCATCGCAAACAGCAATGGCTGCCCAATCCACCAGAACCACACGGCAAAGGTCGCGAGGCCGATAACGATTGCGGCAATCACCAGCCATTGCGCGGCCTTGTCCGCAAGGAGCTGAGCGGGGGCCTTGGAGTTCTGCGCTTCCTGCACAAGTTTTACGATTTGCGCCAGCGCTGACTCGGCCCCAACCTTCGTCGCCTTGTAGCGAAAGCTACCGCTTTTGTTAATCGTGGCGCCGATTACTGTGGAGCCTGGCCTCTTTTGCACGGGCATCGATTCGCCGGTGAGCATGGACTCATCGACGAGCGAGTCCCCGGTCTCCACGGTGCCATCGACCGGGATCTTGCCGCCGGGTCGCATCACCACAATTTCGCCGGCCAGCACCTCTGCCGTCGGAACTTCAGTCTCTGCTCCGTTGCGGATGACAGACGCCATTGCCGGAGCGAGATTCATAAGCGCGGTGATAGCGGAGGATGCACCCGCGCGGGCGCGCATTTCCAGCCAATGGCCGAGCAAGATAAAAACCAGCAGAACGGCTGCGGCTTCAAAGAACTGGCCGCCGTCCTTGAAGAAAAAAGTGGTCGCGACGCTGAAGACGTACCCGGTGCCGACACTCAAAACGATCAGCGCCGCCATGCCAAGGGTCCCCTTCCTGAGCCCCCGCCACGCGGAAACAAAAAACGGCCAGCTCGGATAGAGAATCGCGGCGCTTGCGAAAAAAAACAGCCACAGGTTGAGCTCCAGCCTGAACGGCGGCGCCGGCGGTTTGAAGAAGCCCCCCATCGGGGCGTAGACAAAGATCGGCACGGTAAAGATCAAGCAGATCCAGAAGCGGTTGCGCATGTCGCGCACCATGGCTGGCAGGTCACTCCCGCCATGGCCCATTTCATGTGCCATATCAGCAGACATTCCAGCATTTGAGACCGGCGCATTGTGGCCCTCTTGACTGCCGGCCTTGGGAGTTGTGGATGCAGACTCCTGTTTGGGTGCGACGGATGCTGCCGCGTCCGGCTTCGCGGGGGTTCCACCTGTCGCCGCCTGTCCGGTTGGCGACGCGGGCGCCGCATCCGGTTTGGCCGCAACCGCCGGCGATGCTTCCGGGCTGGCTGCGTCGACGTGTGCTGCGTCCGGCCCGACGGAAGGCGCGGGTGCGGTCGTTGAACTCTTTGGCGCAGCGGGTGCCAGCGCTGAAGGCCGTACGCCCGGTGTTGCGTCACCCCCCTGGCCTGCTGCGGGAGCCGCACTCGCGAGTGGTGGGGAAGTCGCGGCTGGAGCTGATTTCGGCGTATCGAGTTCGGGCGTCCCGCCCGCTACTGGATGACTGTTAGCAAGTTCGATCGCCGGAGCGGCGGGGGCTGCGGCAGACTGAAATCCGCTTTGACGCACGGCGGACTTGATATCACCGACATCGAGGCGGGTTTCGTCGTAACGCACCGTTGCGCTTCCCGCAGCGTGATTTACGGTAACGCTTTCGACGCCCGCCACCTCGCCAATCCGCTTTTCCACTCCAACTACGCTCAAGACAGAGAGCATGTCGTGCACTTCAATTACGCTCGTTTTCATCACGCCTCTCTTTAACGGTGCCTGTCGAGAATGACCCGTTAGCTCTTCGATTGCTTGATCGTTGCCCGTATTCGAGGTTCGAAGAATTTGGCTGGAATAATACCAACCCGTGCCCACTCATGAGCGGTGACGTTGTGAAGCCAACCTGAGAAACGCTTCATCCTGCGCGGTGGACACGAAAAACGCGCATTCAATAAGGCCCTGCGGTATCGCGTAGAAATCCGTGAAGAAAACTTCTGCGCCAGAGCCAGAAACGGATTCTAAGGCTTTCAGCGTCCCTCGAATCCGACGTTCGGTAAAAAAAGGACGACTTGAACCGAGCGTCGGATCGAGACTGGCTGCCTTTGGCCGTTTTACGTGTGTTTGGCATTGCCCTCCGTATCGCCATGCCCTTCTTCCCAAGCCATTACGCATGCCGCGGCCACGGCCGATGCACCCCCGCGCCAAACCCATCCTACCGGCAAAAAGCGATTTGGCTGGTCTGTAATTGTCTCGGTCGGCTGAAACGACACCTCCAGGTCAGACTCGACCTGCATAAGGTTTTCAGGAAGGAGCAGGAATTCGCCGGTCTGATGGTCATGCATGTGCGGCATGAAAATGCCGAGTTTGTATTCAGATAGTCTGCAAAGCATCGCCTGCACCTCCGGCAGGCGGATCGCGGCCTGCGCAGTTATCAACGATTCTGGCAGACCCCGGGCGCTTCCTTGTGAAACATTCGCTACCGTCATGATGCTCTCCTGCTCGGATGATATTGACCCAATTGAAGTGGCCAGGTCAGTTTCCAATTGCTTTGCTTTGAGGCAGCAACAACCTCACTATTTCCGACAACCGCGCAAGACGAGTTGAGTTCTAACTTTTGCCCGGCGCAGCTTTGTCTTTTTGTCCGCCGTCTGCAGGAACGGAACCCGCAGGCATTGCGGTCGCGGCATCGGGCGCTGATTTCGGAGCAGCGGGCTTGGGCGCGGGTGCGGCGGCTGGTCCAGCCGGGGACGAGCTCGCCGCGGAGGGTATTGTTTTTGGCGCCGCGCCGTCTGGTGGTGCATTGTCCTGCTGTGCGGCCCCTGCGGAAACGCCGCCTGCCGCGGCAGGCGGCGGCGTTTTTGGCGCCCCGGTTGCGTGGGCTGGAGGTAGGGCGCCGTGACCGCTGCCCGACGGAGCGCCGGAGGGGGCGGCGGATTCATACCCGCTCTGCCGCACGTCCGAATGGATATCCGCGATATTGAGTCGGGTTTCGTCATAACGCACCGTTGCGCTTCCCGCAGCGTAGTTCACGGTAACGCTTTCGACGCCAGGCACCTCGCCAATCCGCTTTTCGACTCCGACGACGCTCAATACAGAGAGCATGTCGCGCACTTCCATAACGCTCGTTTTCATCGCGCTTCTCCTGTTCGCCTCACCCGCAGCAACCGCCCCCGGTTTTGGAACTAGGAGCCGCGCTGGACGGATCAACGCCATAACCCGCGCCTTTAACAGCCGATTTCAACCGATCCGGTGAGATCAGCCGCTCGTCGTATTGCACCGTCGCTTCGCCGGCCCGCAGGGAAACTTTCACGTCACCGACCCCGGGCATGGCCTTCAGCGCATGCGTCACTTTTGTGATGCAGCCCCCGCAAGTCATTCCCGTCACTTTCAACTGTTCGGTTTGCATGTGTAGCCTCATTGCCAGGTTGAAAAATCATACGGCAGCCATCGCCTGTTCATTCAGAACCCGCTACAGCGCCCGTCTTTTAGCGCCGTAGCGTTGCGGCCAAGATTGGCATGCCGGACGATAATGCCCCGGCGCCGGGTAAGATTCTTTGCTCTGAATCAACAAATCTGATTCGTAACAACCAACCGGCAGGCCTGATGCAAATGGAGGCGTGTGCAAGCTGGGGGTTAACCAGGGGGATAGCCCCGGACTCTAACTCATATCCGACTGAAATTTTCAGAGCCCCCGGCCCGCGATTTCGTTCGTTTGCGTGACGATTGGGATCGGCGACGCCTCGGGCGGGTATCGGACATCACTTTCGATCACGAAACCAGACGAGTTGATCCAACCTCGAATGCGCCTGTCATTGATTGCCGTCTCCGCATCTCGAGAGCGCACCGACGGACTCGCGACGAACTTCCACAGGAAAGCCTGCTCCGAGACTTCGCCAGCCGGCTGAATTGATTCCTCGAGAAATCGTCGTTTGCCACAAACAACAGTTCATGGATTTTTTCGATTGTATGAGAGGACAGCCACTCCCACTCCGATCAGGACGATCACAAGGAGCCCTATTCCTCCAAAGCCTCCCATTCCCCAACCCATTCCCCATCCGTCGCTTCCGTTCATCATCGTTGCTCACCATCTAGTTCGGGGTAGGCCCTGCAACGCCGGACGGCGCCCAACAGACGGGCCTCGGGATCGCGCGAACGGATCAAGAATTGAAATCAGGGAGCAGTTGCCCGCCGCCTGGATAGAAGCGATGCCACGGCGCCGGTCATGAGTCTTTGATCTCGGTTAAGTCGGCAAGTAGGAAGCGCCAAGAACGTCGATTTCGACGAGCACCGTCAAAGCAGGATATGCGACACGCAAAATCAAGCCCTTGGCAAACTCGGGAAGGAAGAGACCAAATCATCAACCGAGCAGTTGCAGGAGCCGAGGCGCACGTCGATACCAGCGGCGCGCAACTTCTCTTTTTCGGGTTCGTCGATAAAACCGCAGATTAGTCTTCGCGGCTTTAATTCGAGAATGAGATCGCACGCCAGCTTCGCGCCCGTGCGATCACGCGGATGGAATTCCTTCGGTCCGCCGACGGAGCCAAACAACAGGACACCATCGCACTTGGTGAAGAACGGACAAAGTATCGGCATGGAGTCCAGGTTCATCACCAAGACTGCCGTCCCGACCCCCCGCTTCCGAAGAAACCGATGGCGAATGCGCCATAAACTCCTCGACGAGTCAATATTCCGCTTCAAAATCAGCCCGGGACGAAGCCTGAACTTTAACGTCACTCAGACATCGAACCATTGACCATTCTCGCGCATGCAACGTGCATTTTTACCGACCAGCATGAATTGATCTGGATCAATGCGCCGCCCACCCGGTCGCAGATATTTTCCTAAGCGTTGGAGGGTCAAGGGAATCCCGCTGAAACGAGAGAGGCTCAAAGATTACAGCGTCCACATTCACTCCTGCAACATTGAGGGAGCGCTGCATAAGCTACTACGGTTTCATTAAATCTCTGTTCGGGAACTTTCTGCGACGCTCCAGGTTATGAACTCACTGCCTCCAATAGGGATTACTCATGTTTGAGGCACTGACGCAAAAACCACCCCGACGATGCCGACCTGCGAACGAGGCATTGCGCAGCATTTGGACCGTGATCGTCCGGGCTGCTCTTGTTATGGCAACGCTGATGCTGTTCGCGTCAATGAGTGTCACGGCCTCGCATGCACACCAGCCTGAAAATGGCTCCGCTCAACATATTGCAAAACGCATGCCCCAAGTTCCTGTGACTCGGGCGATGGCCGCAACTGTTGTTAAGGTGGCGATCAATAACGACGACTGCTGTGGTGACGGTTCGGGTCGCTGTTGCGGTCTCCCTGGTGCGAATTCGTGTTGTAATGCGTGTTCCACCATCCTGCTGGGTGCAGTGTGGAGTTGCGCTCCGAGGCTTTTTTCGCGCATCGACATATCACAGCATTCACAAATTCCCCTGGCGTCGATTGGCGCTAACACCGAGTTTCGACCTCCCCGATACATTTTCTGATCGAGCGTTCGATTGAACTCGCAATCGTCTCGTGTGGCGTATTGGCGGTGTTCGATCGGGACGATCTAGGCAACAGGATTCGATTCTCGAATCCACCCTTGATCGGAGACGTGAATTAGCACTTCGGGAGTCGTGATAATGTTGAATTCAGTGAAAGCAACAACATCTGTATCTTTCAATCGTCAGATCAGACTGGTCCATGAGATTGGATTGAACCCGAACCAAGCAACGGGTGCGCTATACATTGCTGACCGTTACAGGTCTGCTGATCGTCAAATCAAGGCAGGAAGCGATCTATTCAGTCAGGGTGAGAGAGGCGAGGCGATCTACAGTCTGACTGACGGCTGGGTTGCGCTTTATAAATTGCTCGAGGATGGCCGCAGGCAAATTCTTCAATTTGCTCTCCCCGGCGCCGTGCTGGCGTTCATGCCTTCGCGAAGCGCGGTTATGAACTACAGCGCGCTGGCTCTCACGAATGCGATAGTTCAGGTCGTCCCCTACGACAACCTGGCTCGCCTTTCGAGAGACAATCCAGAGATTGGAATGCAGCTCGCCGGTATGATTTCCCGAGATCGCAGCCTCGCCTACGAACACTTGTCTAGTATCGGCCGAACTTCCGCACGGGAGCGAGTCGCCTCGCTATTGCTCGAGCTGTTCATCAGGTCACGGCTCCACTGGCCCGGACATCGCAGCGAAGAAATGAATCTGCCAGTGACACAGGAGCACATCGGAGATGCAACGGGCCTCACGGGAGTCCACGTCAACAGGGTGGTTCGCGATCTGTGCAAGGACCGGATTCTTGAATTTCACTATCGACGGCTTTGTATTCTGAACCCCGACAAACTCGTTGACGTTGCTGGAATAGATCCACACGTCGCGCTGTCGTGGATTGACAATGACACCTCGAACGGAGAGAACGCGGGAAAGCACAATACTGGTGTTGCCCCGGCGTCAATGCGGGTCAATCGCACGGCGCTTCACATGGCGCCGCAATCCGCCCCGGAGCCGTGGCGGTCCGCGGCGCTTGGAGTGCAGTGGTAATGGCTCTGCAAGGCGGGGAAAGCGAAGAGCTCGGAAGCCGGTCTGGAGGCGCTCGCCAGACGTTCCAATCGTATCTCACCGGAGCAACCCCAGGCGACCGAAGATACCAAGTCGCGTCAAGTATTGACAGAGACGGAGTTTCCGGCCCGACGAACGCGGCGATTCGAAAGGTCCACCCGACGCAAATGACTGTCGGGTATCGCGAAGTCGCGATGAAGCGCCGTCGTTGGCGAGAGGCGGACGTCAGCGGAAAGCAAAGCATTCTTCAGCGGTGCACCCCCGTCGTGCTCGGTCCGGACGCGAACTGTTATGTCCTCGATCGACATCATTGGCTTTGCGCCCTTACCGCAGAGGGAGTTCCGGAGGTTCCAGTCGTTGTCGTGGCTGATATGCAGGACATCGATCAGGCGACGATGTGGTCGGAGCTGGATCGGCGTGGTTGGTGCCACCCGTACGACGCTCAGGGCCATCGACGGAACCATTGCGAAATTCCTGCCTCGATAGCTGGGTTACAGGACGATCCGTTTCGAAGCCTCGCAAGTGCGCTACTCGACGCGGGCGGATACGCAAAGGACCCAATGCACTTCAGCGAATTCGCCTGGGCGGATTTTCTGCGAAGCCGCATGCAAGCCAGGGACCTGGAAAAAGACTTCGACGCTGCGGTCAAAACCGCCCTGGTTTTAACGCGAGGGGTTGCAGCCGGTGATTTTTGTCCGGTATCGCGCCCGCCGATATAAAATGTCGTTCGAAATATCGAGTCCCGTGTTTCCGTCAAAAAGGTGTTGCGGGAAATTGTGTGACTCGCGGCGCATGATGCTGAAGGGTTGAGGTTGCCGCCAACTGCAACGCAGTCATTGAATGCGCAGCTCAATTTTCGGCCATAATTAATGCATCGCAAAGTCGATTCCCGTCAAGGACATGAAACGTCGATTCGGCAGCTGTGCGTGGAAAGCGACTGCAATTACCCTTGGGAGAGCCGCTCCCAGGTCCAAGTTTGCAACCGAGGAACCAGCAATGCCAACAACTGTTGTGAAAGGATCTGATTTCGACGCGTTCTTGTTCGCGACCATTGGTGTCGAACGCAACGGAATGCTGTTGAGCGTTCTGTCGGCTCTGTCGCGACTTGATATTGACCCCTGGGCGGAGGCCGCCTCTCTTGCCAATTTGCCGGAAAAAGCTGCGACTGGGAAATTAACGACTTTGATTGCATCACTTCCCGACGGGCCGGCGCCGCCCTTTGACGCTGGAGCGATTGCTTCCCGTCTGATCACACTCTTGCCCCGCCACGTTGAATACAACGTTCTTTCCGGCGAGACTTTCAAAAATCTGGCTGCGTCGAAAAGTTCCAAAACCATTGTGGAGGCGTTCATAATAGGGGTTCTTTTTACGTCGTTCCTGTTAGGACTTCAGTTCATTTCACGTATTGAGAATAAACCGGTTCAGGCAGACAATGCCCAACCCCTCCGTGTCGATAGCGAGACAAAGGTTCGCAATGAGATCACGTCTGTTAAGCAGGATTAAATTGTTCGATGCGGCCTCGCCCGAGCTGCTGTCCCGATGCGCCGCAAGTTCTTGACCACAAGCACCGACCGGGCCAAATCCTCAGCATTGCAAAAGTATCGACTGGTTACGAATTATGGGCCGGCGGAGCGAGTGGTTTATATTTCCAGAAGCTTGTCAGGCAACTCGTCACGCTTGAGAGCCCCCGGCGGAAAATGCGTGGCGAGCACCCCTCCGCATCGTTCGATCGTCGCGACGAAGCCGTCGGCCGGCCGACCAGCTTTGATTGCATTTATCAAGACGTTGATCGCGTCATCCCAAACTTCGGGCGCGACTTTTTCATTAATCCCGGCGTCGGCGACGATTTCGGCATAGCGTTCGGCCGTTGAGGCAAAAATGAGCACACCCGTGCGATGCTCTGTCTTGTCCAAACCTTGAACAAAGAATTGACGCATCGCCTCGGAGTGAGCCCGATCGCGTTGGGCGCGACGCGGCACGATGTGGAACCGCAACCTCGGGTGCGACAGGGTAATCGCTGCAACGACAAAAGCGATGAGTTGCCAAAGATAGATGGTCGCTGCCGGCCATCTGGTCAAGGAAATGAACGGGAGCGGCGCGAACAGGGCCATTGCGGCCGCCCAGGCGAGCGGCACAAGTCGATATTCACTTGAGTGGTGCGCGAGGACGCAGAAGATCTCTCCCGCCGTGTCCGACTCCGCATTTCTGATAGCGGCAGTTATACGTGTCTTGTCAGAGTCGGTAATCATTCTTCCGTCCTCACCAGTTTCCCGACGCGCCGCCGCCGCCAAATGAGCCCCCGCCGCCCGACCAGGTCGATCCCTGCCGCGAAGATCCATGGCCCGCCGACAGGAACATCAGGAGAAGAATCTGCATGAGCCCTCAACAAAAGGCGCCCCCCGCGGTCGCGCAGAAAATCAGAAATCCCGCGCCTGCTAGAACAATGATGATCACCATCCAAGGGGGAACTTGAGCGTCACGCCTTGCGGTGTCTGGCGCGAAACTTTGCGAGGCCCGGCGTTGCCACTCCTCCGCATTTCCGCTGAGGACCTGGATAATATCCTCGGTCCCGCGCTTGATGCCGCCGGGTACATCGTCGGCCCTGAAGCGCGGCAGGATCGAATTCTCAATAATGAATCTCGAGATGGCATCGGTCAGTGTGCCCTCCAGACCGTAACCGATTTCTATCCGTACTTTTCGCTCGTTGGGCGCCACGATCAAAAGCGCGCCGTTGTTCTTATCCTTCTCGCCGATCTGCCAGCGCCGCCCCAGCTGATATCCATAATCATCGATCGAGGTGCCTTGCAGCGATTTCAACGTGACAACGACGAGTTGGTCCGTTGTCTTCTGCTCGAGGGCCGCCAACTCTTCGGTCAGCGCCGCCCGCGCCGTCTCGTTCAGAATGCTCGCTTCATCAACCACGCGACCGGTAAGCGCAGGGAAAGTGAGCGTCTGTGCGGCACCGGGGCTGACCAGAACGAACCATGCCACAACAGCGAAACTCGCGCGAACAAGCATGACCGCGCTCGCCTAGAATTTGACTTGTGGTGGTTTCTTTGCCTCTTCGGCAACCGTAAATTCTTGCATGGGCTTCTGGTTTCTGTAGTACGTCGATGCCCAGATCACGCCCGGAAAGGTTCGAAGCGCTGTATTGTAAAGACGAACAGCCTCGATATAGTCGCGGCGCGCGACCGCAATTCGGTTTTCCGTGCCTTCGAGCTGGGATTGCAAGGCAAGGAAATTCTGGTTCGATTTGAGGTCGGGATAGTTTTCGGAAATTGCCAGAAGACGCCCGAGCGCGCCAGATAATTGTGTCTGTGCCTCCTGAAATTTCTTGAAGGCTTCAGGGTCGGTAATAGTATCCGCGTTGACCTGGATTGACGTCGCGCGCGCACGCGCATTTGTAACAGCCTCGAGGACGGTGCGTTCCTGCTGCGCAAAGCCTTTGACCGTTTCGATCAGATTGGGAATAAGATCAGCCCGCCGTTGATATTGGTTCTCCACATCGGACCATTTCGCCTTGGCCTGCTCTTCATAGGTCGGGATGGTATTGATGCCGCACCCAGACAGGAAGAAGGCGAGAAACGGCACGAGAACCGCCATTCGAACAAATCGCGATGTGTTTCCGAGCATGTCAGTTCTCTTTGATAGCGTTTCGTCGGTCACGAGATGAGCGGTGACGTCTAGCCCGGAATAATTGGTCGGCGCAGCTAGATCCGCTGCTTCGACCGCAGTAGGGATTGCGCCCTTCGCCGATGCGGCCAATCAATCGACACCGGCTAACAGCGCTTGCTGAATGTGGCGGAGCTAAAAGCAGTCGCTGATTAGGATTTCGCGTCCGCCAGCAGCCACATTCTTACAGGCAAAGGAGAGTGCGGAACTTGATCCGCATCAAAAAGCATTTAGGTCGTGGTAATATTTATGAAGCCGATGCCATTCGGCGAGGCGTGGAGTTTTCCGTACCGCTTGAATTGGTGGTCGTGCGTCGGCGCCGAGATCAACACGCACGGAACAATTGGGGGAGCTTCAATTAACTCAAAGGCTCTCATCTCACCCCGGCGCGGTAGCAAAGCGGCAGATGCCTGCATTGCTCGGGCAGACATATTTCGCGCGTGCGATGTGATTCATTGATGCCGGTTAAAGACCGCACAGGTAAGAGGATGAAACTATGAAACTGAGAGTTTGCGTAATTTTCGGTGCGCTGCGGTGATCGCGATGTCCCTCTTTTACCTCTATGTCGACAGCGAGCACAGTAAGACGCCTGGTAGGACAATCTGGCTTGTGATTGCCGACTGCCTCTTCAGCGCGATGTTGCTTGTTCCGGAAGATGTTTCGGTGAAGGCGGTCGAGGTCCGGATGGGCCGGGCTACGGGGCGCGAGCGACTGATCAGCTCAACAGGTGCAAGCACTATACATTGAGGCATCCCGTGGATGTTGACCGTCGCACCGGGCTCCGGTCGAGTGTCTCCACGGGGTGTGGGCAACAGCTGAAAGGAACTCATTGTGGAATGGCTATTAGCGAACTGGGTTTGGATACTGATCGGAATTGCGTTTGTCGCCATGCACGTGTTCGGTCATGGCGGTCATGGCGGTCATGGCGGTCATGGTGGAGATGACGAGAAAATCGGCCGCGATCCTTCCAGAAAGCGCGATTAGGAAGCTCACGCCGGTCATCAGCATTAGCGATCGGGATTGAGGGCGCCATCGGAACCGGCCGATGGCGTAGCATCATGCCTTCGGCTCTGGAGTCCCTGGCGTCAGAACGGGCGCCAACGGTCTCATACGCCGTAACGGAGGCGGGCTAATGAAGAATAATGCGCCGAAAATTAATTGATTGGAGCGTGCAATGTTGAACACGAAACTCGTCACATGGGCGTTGGCCGTCTGGGCCGCCATCACCTTTGTTGTTTGCGTGATTTATGGTCTGGTAACACCGAAGAGCATACACATGAGCGATTTTCTTGAAATGGCGCTACCGGCGTTCAAATGGCTCACCTGGTGGGGATTTCTGCTCGGGCTCGTCGAGAGCTTCCTGTGCGGCGCCTATGCCGGACTGGTCTACTGTCCAATCCACAATTGGTTGCATCGGCGTTGGGGCACCCGGTGAGCCGTGACGGAGGATGGAACACGAAAACGATGCCCTCGCCGAGGTCCGCATCATATTCGACCTTGAGAATATGCACGTCGGTTCCACAAATCGTTGTCGTGGTAATCCTGATCAGAGCGTCGAGCGGACCCACATCCGGAATCGGCTTTTCATCCAGAACGATGCGGCCAGGTTCGACGAAAACGGCAGCTTTCTCGCAATGATGACGTCTCCTTCCATGTGGTCCACATATCATTGTGTCTTAGGAAGATCGGGTTAGAACACTGATCCACATTAAAGAAGCCGCCGAACTCGAGGGCGGCCTCCATGCTACTCGCCTTTTTGAAGGTAGCTCTGAGCATCGAGGCGATATGCGGGAACGGCAGCCGATGATTGAAGTTATTCCGGGCACTGGTGCTTAATCCAGATCAAAGAACGCGAGTGCCCGTCGAAGTAACTTGCGACCAAGTCGTCGTCTGCGCGAGGCCAGGAATGGACGTCCAGTCCAGGCGTGCCTCGTATATGGGCTACCCAGGCCCGGAAGGCCTCGGCGGCTCCACATCCATGAGGAGAGCCCGTGCGTAGAATTGTAGAGCCCCCGCCCTCGTCACAATGTGACGGATGTGACGGCCAGTTGAAACTGAAGCGGGTCGAGACAAACGGTACGTGTCTTGCTCTAACCAAAAATATCTTTGCATGCACAAAATGCGGCAAAGAACGTTTATTCGTTACTCAGCAAGACCTCTATGCACCGGCTTCCGTTTCTCGGCAGCGCATGATGGGCGCAATGAAATGACCGCGCCGCCGCGCGAGACGCAAGGGTCCCGGGTTAGTTGCTCGAAATGTAGCCGCGGGTGGTGGGAAAATTACGGCGTTGGCCCGTGCTGAATTGTCCCTCATTTGTTCGACGGGCTGCCGCGCGGCTGACGTGCAACAGGAGGGCAATTCTGAAACGAATCATTGCACGGCTTCACCCAATCAACAAACTCCAGACGCCTTGGGATAGCCTTGAACCCATTCGTGAGGAGTTATTCAGCGTTGAACGCCTGGAGACACATGCTCGAAGCCTTGCAACGGCTCAGGCGATTGTATCAGGACAAACTGGTTCAAATCCACTGGCGTCGCGTCTCGCCGCCAATGGCGCGGCTCTGCTGGCCGCGTATCGTTCGATTTCCAAAGCGGTGGACGATGGACACGCCATCACGCCGGCAGCGGAATGGCTAATCGACAATTATCATCTGGTGGAAAAGCAGTTTCGTGAAGTCCGCTCCGACTTGCCGCCGGGATTTTATCGCCAGCTGCCCAAGCTCTCGGACGGCCCGTTCGCCGGGTACCCCAGGGTACTTGGCATTGCCTGGGCCTTCGTCGCGCACACCGACAGCCGCTTTGACGTGGAAATGCTGCGGCGTTTCATTCTGGCTTACCAAGAGGTTCAACCCCTCACGATTGGCGAGCTCTGGGCGCTATCGGTCACGCTGCGGGTTGTTCTGGTCGAAATTCTCCGACGACTTGCTGACCGGACGTTGGAAAATTATGTGGGTCGAAAAGCGGCCAATTATTTTGCCGACCGCATGCTGGGCACAAATGGCAATCTAGCCGAAGCCGTGTCGAAATTGTTGTCAGAATCGAACAATCTGGCGGTTTCAAACGCCTTTGCAGTCCAGGTCCTGCTGCGTCTGCATGATCAGGATGCCCGGATTATTCCCGCGATAACCTGGCTCACGGCGCGCCTTGCAAGTAAAGGCGCCACGCCTGATCAGGTGGTCAGCGACGAGCATCTACGGCAAGGCGCCGCGACGGTCACGGTCAGCAATATTATCAACAGCCTGCGGATGATCGGGAGCGTAGACTGGTTCGATGTGTTTGAAAGTATTAGCCTTGTCAACAAGATACTTGCTACGGACCCTGCCTTCCCGGACATGGATTTTGCGACCCGCGATCTGTATCGCAACGCGATCGAAGAATTGGCCCGCGGCTCGAAGCTTGCCGAGATCGAAATTGCGCGCCGCGCGCTGGCGCCCGCCGGGGGAGCGACGGGACAACTTGCAGATGCGGCGCGCCACAACGGACGGGGTCCTGGCTACTGTCTGATCGGCAAGGGGCGCGAGGGCTTTGAAAAGGCAATCAACTTCCATACAGCCTTGCCCAGCCGCCTGAAGCGGGCTTGGCGATGGCTTGGCATTCGAGGTTATGTTGGCGGCATTGCAATGTGCTCGGCCGGGTTCCTTTCCGTTGCGCTTTTTATTCTCTCCGGCGGCGGAGTAGAGACCAGTTGGCTGGTCCTGCTTGGACTTCTGGGGGCCATTCCCATTACGGATTCAGCCGTAAGCCTTGTCAATTGTGCCATAAATCGTGCCGTGTGGCCTTTGATCCTGCCGGCGCTGGAGCTCAAGGACGGCATCCCCGCCAATATGCGCACCCTTGTAGCAGTCCCCACGCTCTTGACCTCCATTGAAAGCGTTGCGGCGCATATCGAAAATCTGGAAGTACATCATCTCGCCAGTCCGGACGGAGAAGTCTACTTCGCGGTTTTGTCCGACTGGGTCGATGCGCCAATGCAGGAGATGCCAGGCGACGCCGCGCTTCTTGAAGCGGCGGTATCGGGCATCGTACGCCTTAATGAGCGCTATCCTGCTGGACCCGCCGGCAGTCGCTTTCTCCTGTTGCATCGCCCCCGCAGCTGGACCAAAAGCGAAGGAAGCTGGATTGGCTGGGAACGCAAGCGCGGCAAGCTGCATCAGCTCAATCGGTTTTTGCGAGGCGCGACTGACACAGGGTTCATAGCCGTCGATGGCGCCCCGCCGCGTCTGCTCGCCGATGTACGCTACGTCATCACACTGGACGCCGATACCAGGTTGCCGCGCGAGACAGTGCGCAAACTGATTGGGAAGATGGCGCACCCGCTCAACACGCCGCATTTCGATGCATTATCCGGCCGCGTCGTGGAGGGATACGGCATCCTGCAACCGCGCATCACGCCGTCGCTGCCAGTAGGCGAGGCCGGATCGCTTTTTCAGCGCACATTCTCCAGCCAAAGCGGGATCGATCCCTACGCGGCAGCGGTCTCCGATGTGTATCAGGACCTTTTTGACGAGGGGTCTTTCGCGGGCAAGGGTATTTATGATGTCGATGCGTTCGAGGCCGCCCTGGCAGGCCGCGTTCCGGAATCGACGCTCCTCAGTCACGATCTGTTTGAAGGCGTGTTCGCACGCGCTGGACTGGCGTCCGATGTAGAAGTCGTGGAGGAATTTCCCGCCCGCTATGACGTCTCCGCCCTGCGTCACCATCGCTGGGTGCGCGGCGACTGGCAGTTGTTGCCCTGGATTTTTGGCCGCGTGTCAACGCAATCGGGCAACGGGACAAAGCACGAGTCCATTCCCGGGGCAGGCCGCTGGAAAATGATCGACAATCTGCGTCGGTCGCTGTCGGCGCCGATGGCCGTGGCGGCGTTGATGGCCGGTTGGTTTCTGCCTTTCAATGTCGCGCTGATCTGGACACTGCTGGTCCTCGCGGCCGTCGTGACGCCAACGATAATTCCAATTTTGTGCACACTTACGAGATGTCCCCCGGGTGTTCCATTTCTGGCGCACTTGCGGACTGTTGTGACTGATCTCAGCTTTGCGCTGACACAGAGCTTGTTTGTTGTTGTCTTTCTGGCTGACCAGGCATGGCTAATGGGCGACGCCATCGTGCGCACGCTGTTTCGCCTTTGGGTCACTCGCGCTTATCTGCTCGAATGGGTGTCGCACGCACAAACCGCCGTCAGTTCCCATGCCGGGGTTTTGAGTTTCACCCGGCGAATGGCTGGAGCACTTGTTCTGGGTCTGGCAGCTTTTAATATAGCCTTTTTTCGCGACAACGACACTTGGTGGCTGGCAGCGCCATTTGCACTCCTCTGGATAGCGTCCCCGGCGATTGCATTGTGGGCCAGTCTACCGCCGACCGTCGCGGGGCGGCCATTTGCAGCCCTGTGGAGAGCTTTTCCCGGGGTCGCCCGTTGGGCAAGCCTGTCGCCAGTGATTGCGGGTCAATTACCCGTAACAGAAGCCGACGCTCGCGCTCTGCGGCTGACGGCGCGCCGGACCTGGCGCTTCTTCGAGACCTTCGTAACCGTCCACGACAATATGCTGCCACCCGACAATTTTCAGGAAGAACCCGTATCCGCGCTCGCCCACCGTACGTCGCCTACCAATCTTGGCCTATATCTGCTGTCAATTGTCAGCGCGCGTGACTTTGGCTGGATCGGAACTCGCGAAACGGTCGAGCGGCTCGAGGCGACGCTTGCCACAATGCGAAAAATGGAGCGTGTGCGCGGACATTTCTACAATTGGTACGACACGCAAACGCTTTATCCGCTGGAGCCAAAATATATTTCAACGGTCGACAGCGGAAACCTTGCCGGGCACCTGATTGTACTGGCTCGCGCATGCAGCGAATGGAACCACTCTGCCCTCGAGCCAAGGATGCAAGTTTCAGGCATTACCGATGCCATCGAGCTGGCCATCCTTGAGGCCAAAAGGTTGTATCCACCAGAAGAAACTCATCCCGCGGAATGCCTGCAAATCCAGCTGCAACTGGCCGCGATGTCGATGGAACTAAGTCGGCTGGCGACGGTTGGCACAAAGTTCATCGAGCGGCTTGCGAGGCTTGCCGTAGAAGCCGAAAAGCTTAGAGTCTCGGTCCGCGCACTGTCATCCAAATACGAATCGGCCATTCTGGACGAACTGCAGTTCTGGGTTCTGGCCGTGTACCGTTCGATCCAGAGTCATTTGCGCGATCGTCAAAACCCCACGCCTTCGGAAGCTTCACTTGCAGAGCGTCTGAACGCGATCGACGCCACAGCCAGGAATTTTGCGCTGGCAATGGAGTTTGGCTTTCTGCTTGACGAGAAGCGCAAGCTGCTTTCGATCGGATATCTCGTTCACGAAGACCAGCTCGATCCGAATTGCTACGATCTTGTTGCCTCGGAAGCGAGGCTTGCCAGTTTTTTCGCGATTGCCAAGGGGGACATTCCGGCGCGTCACTGGTTTCGTCTCGATCGCGCTGTTGTCTTGATCGCACGGCGCGCGACCTTGATTTCCTGGTCCGGGTCGATGTTCGAATATCTGATGCCGTCGCTCGTGATGCGAGCGCCAACCGGCAGCCTGATCGAGCAGACAAGCCGCCTGATTGTTCGCCGCCAGATCGATTATGGCAAGAGTCGCGGCGTGCCCTGGGGTATTTCGGAATCAGCTTACAACGTGCGCGATCTGGAATTTACCTACCAATATTCGACCTTCGGTATTCCAGATCTCGGTCTGAAACGCGGGCTTGACGCAAACATTGTGGTGGCGCCCTACGCCACGGCGCTGGCGGCCATGGTTGATCCGCGGGCCGCAGTGCAGAACTTTGAGCGAATTACCAACGTCGGCGGCGCTGGCCGTTTTGGATTTTACGAGGCTTTGGACTACACGCCCGTTCGCCTGCCGGAAGGCGAGACAGTCGCCGTCGTCAAGACATTTATGGCGCATCATCAGGGTATGACGATTATCGCGATTGCCAATGCCTTGCTGGACGCGTGCATGCGCACGCGATTTCATGCCGAACCGATTGTTCAGGCAACCGAGTTACTGCTACAGGAGCGCCCCCCTCGCGATGTAGTCGTCGCGCGTCGTTGGGATGCCGATGCAAAATCGGCGGCGAGGATTAGAAACTTTGAATTGCCAGGCGGCAGACATTTCTCCGCTGCCGATAGAGCGACGCCCGCCACCCATCTGCTCTCCAACGGCCAGTATAGCGTAATGCTGACCAGCGCGGGTTCCGGTTACAGTCGCTGGAAAGATATTGCAGTTACGCGCTGGCGCGAGGACTCTACGTGTGACGACTGGGGCTCGTATCTCTTTCTGCGCGATATCCAGAACGAAAGCATCTGGTCGGCCGGCTTTCAGCCGTGCGGAGTCGAGCCAGATGAATATAACGTCATCTTCGATGAAGACAGGGCTATTTTTACGCGCCGGGATGGCACGTTGACGACGACAATGGAAGTGCTTGTTTCGGGCGAAGACGATGCCGAGGTCAGACATATTTCCGTGGTCAACGATGGCAGGCAAGCGCGGGAAATCGAAGTCACCTCTTATGCGGAGTTGGCTCTGACGACGCAGGCGGCTGACCTTGCGCATCCGGTGTTTTCCAAGCTGTTTGTACAGACCGAGTATCTGCCGGAAGTTGAGGCAATTGTCGCGACGCGGCGACGGCGCACATCGACAGAACCCGAAATCTGGGTAGCCCATCTGGCCGTCGTTGCCGGGGAAACCATGGCGCCGATCGAAATTGAAACCGACAGGGCGCGATTTATTGGCCGCAATGGAAAACCTGGAAAACCATACGCCATCATCGGCGGCCGCGCGCTGACGAATACTACCGGGACTGTCCTCGATCCGGTGTTCGCCATGCGCCACAAAGTGCGCATTGCGCCGGGCAGTATGATACAAATTGCGTACTGGACGATGGTCGCGCCAACGCGGCAAGACCTTCTGGATTGTATCGACAAGCATCGCGACAGCACAGCGTTCGCGCGGACAGCAACTCTGGCCTGGACGCGGGCGCAAGTGCAACTTCATCATATCGGCATTGATCCCGTGGAAGCCGCCTTGTTCCAGCGGCTTGCGGAACATCTTCTCTTCGCGAGCCCCGGGATGCGGTCCTCCCCGGGGGCGATTGCACGCGGTGCTGGAAGTCAAAATGGTCTTTGGTCCTTGAGTATTTCCGGCGATCTGCCGATCCTTCTGCTGCGCATCGCCGATGCCGATCACCTCGACCTCGTCCGCCAGCTGCTGGTGGCGCATGAATATTGGCGCATGAAGCATGCGAGCTTTGATCTCGTCATATTGAACGAGCGCGCGGCTTCATATGTTCAGGATCTCCAGATTGCGCTTGAGGGAATGGTGCGTACCAGCCAGTCACGCAGGCAGACAATCGCTGGCGGGGCGTCTGGCGGCGTGTTCGTGGTGCGCGCCGATCTGATGTCTCCCGAGACACGAGCGCTTCTGAACTCGGTGGCGCGGGTGGTTCTCGTCGGGCAACGCGGCACCCTGGTCGAACAGCTTGACCGTGCGCCAATGATTCCTGCCCGGACAGCGGCCACCCGAATCCGGGCGGTACCGTGGACGCCGCAACCGGCTCCGCCGATTCCAGAGCTTGAATTTTTCAATGGCCATGGCGGATTTGCAGATGGCGGGCGTGAATATGTCATAGTTCTGGCTTCAGGCAAATCGACTCCGGCGCCGTGGATCAACGTCATTGCTAATCCGGCCTTTGGATTTCAGGTTTCCGCCGAGGGCGGCGGATACACCTGGTCGGTCAACAGCCGCGAGAACCAGCTTACGCCCTGGTCAAATGATCCGGTGAGCGACCGTCCGGGCGAAGTGATCTATTTGCGCGACGAAGATACCCGCGAAATCTGGAGCGCAACAGCCGAGCCAGTTCGCGACCAGGCGGCAACCTACGTGACCCGTCACGGCAGAGGCTACAGTCGGTTCAAACATGCGTCTCATGAAATCGCCACTGATCTCACGCAATTCGTACCGCTGTCCGATCCGGTCAAAATATCGCGGCTGACGCTTCGCAATCTGTCAGGCAGGCCTCGCAGACTTTCGGTGACGGCATATGTCGAGTGGGTACTTGGACCATCCCGGAGCACCTCGGCGCCCTTTGTTACAACGTCGATTGATCAAGCCACCGGCGCATTGTTTGCCCGCAACGCGTGGACGCCGGCATTTGCTGGCCGCATTGCTTTTCTCGACATGAGCGGATTGCAAACTGAATGGACGGGCGACCGGCGAGCGTTCATTGGCCGCAACGGAACCCTGGCCAATCCCGCGGCAATGGGAGGAGCGGCGCCCCTGGCCGGAGCGGTCGGCGCTGGATTAGATCCCTGCGGCGCCATGCGAGCCACGATCACGCTCGCGCCTGGTGAAACCAGCGAGATTGCGATCTTTCTAGGCCAGGCCGCCAGCGCCGATGAGGCGCAGACACTGATCGGGCGCTATCGAGATGCCAAACTTGATGACGTGATGTCGCACGTGAGGCTTCACTGGGAACAGGTGCTTGAGGCAATTCAGGTCAATACGCCTGACAGGTCGATGGACATCATGCTCAATGGCTGGCTGCTTTATCAAACTCTCTCGTGTCGCGTCTGGGCGCGCTCGGCTTTTTACCAGGCGAGCGGCGCTTATGGCTTCCGGGATCAGTTGCAGGATGGCATGGCCCTTGTCGCAATTCGACCTGACATCACCCGGGCGCATCTGCTACGGGCCGCAGCCCGTCAGTTTGTCGAAGGAGATGTGCAACATTGGTGGTGGCCAAATACCGGCCAGGGCGTTCGCACGCGCATAACGGATGACCGGGCTTGGCTGGCCTATGCAGCGGTTCACTACATCAATGCGACAGGAGACGGAAGAATTCTGGATGAGAATGTCGGCTTCCTCGAAGGCCAGTGGCTGCGCGAGGGCGAGCACGACAGCCTCTTTCAACCTGTCCTGTCGGACGCGAGCGCGAGCCTGTTTGAGCATTGCGCCCTCGCTCTCGATCAAAGCCTCGCGCTCGGCGTTCATGGCCTGCCCTTGATGGGGTCGGGCGACTGGAACGATGGGATGAATCGTGTCGGCGAACATGGGCAAGGCGAGAGCGTCTGGCTCGCGTGGCTGCATTGCGCCACGCTGGTCGCCTTCGCGGCTGTTGCGGAGGCACGTGGCGAGGCCGCACGGGCCGCAAAATGGCGCGGCCATGCAGAGGCCTTGCGCAAATCCATTGAACGCGAGGCCTGGGACGGGGAATGGTATCGGCGCGGATATTATGATGATGGCGCGCCGCTCGGATCGGCCACGAGCGAAGAATGCCAACTCGATTCCATAGCACAATCCTGGGCCGTTATTTCCGGCGCTGCCGATTCAGCGCGCGCCCGACAGGCAATGTCCGCGGTAGAGCGCGAACTGATCCTGCCCGCGGAAGCATTGGCGCTGCTGTTCAAGCCGCCTTTTGACAAGACAACTCACGACCCCGGCTATATCAAGGGATACCCGCCCGGCATTCGGGAGAACGGGGGCCAATATACCCATGGAGCCCTGTGGTCGGTCATTGCCTTTGCCATGCTTGGCCAGGGCGAGAAGGCCGCGAGGCTTTTTTCAATTCTCAATCCGATCAATCACGCTCGTACGCCTGCGGAAGCCGGGCTGTACATCGTCGAACCATATGTTGTCGCCGCCGATGTCTACGCAAAGCCACCGCACGTCGGGCGTGGTGGATGGACTTGGTACACCGGCTCCGCAGGCTGGATGCAGCGGGCTGGTGTCGAGAGCATACTCGGCCTGCGAGTGCAGGCTGGAGTTCTACAATTGAACCCGTGCATTCCCCACAACTGGCCTGGCTTCAGTATGTGTCTGAAACACGGCTCTGCACGCTATGAGATACACGTCGCCAATCCGGAAGGAGTGTCGAGCGGGATTGTCCGGGCTACAGTCGATGGGACTGACTTTGTCGGGCGCCCGTTGCGGATCGCAATGGCGGATGACGGCGCCACTCATGACGTGATGGTCACGCTGGGTTAGTTCCACGGCCTACAGGCGAAGCGCATACGCCGAGGCGATGCGGAGTCCGATTGCGGAATACCTCCGCTTTGTCGCGCGTGACAGCGGCAAGTTGATGCAGATCAGAGACTCCGGCGCGCGATCCGTACCAATTTCTGGTTCTTTGGAAGAATGGGGCGAACAATGCCATCGCAAGACGAGAAAGGCGCCCCGGGCGGTCCTTGGGGTAGTGGGGCCAAACCCGATTCCGATATTGAGGAGCTGCTCGGGGAGGGGCAGGTTCGACTCAAGCAGATAGTGCCGGGCGGCGGCATCCGCCCGGTAATCCTTTTTGTGTCTCTCGGTCTGGCAGGCGTGGTTGCATGGACGGCCTATTACACCGTGCCCAGCGACTCTGTCGCTGTCGTGCAACGTTTCGGCAGGTACATCAAAAACGTTCCGCCAGGCCTGCACTTCAAGCTGCCGCTGGGCGTTGACGTCGCGACAATCGTTCCCGTTAAACGGCAGTTGAAGCAGGAATTCGGGTTTTCGACCGCAGGCGCCACCGATCCCTATCAAATTTCTCGCGACGGAAAGCAGGAAACGCAGATGGTGACGGGTGATCTGAACGCAGCTCTGGTCGAATGGGTAATTCAATACCGGATCTCGGAGCCCGTCCAATTCCTTTTCGACGTTCGGGAACCGAGAGGAACTCTCCGCGACGTTTCGGAATCCGTGATGCGGGAAGTCGTCGGCGATCGCACCGTGGACGAGGTGATTACCATTGGTCGACAGGAAATCGAAACGGAAGCGCTGACCAAGATGCAGGCGCTCGCGACCAAATACGCGATGGGAATCAGCATCGACCAGGTGCAATTGAAGAACATCAATCCTCCCGAACCGGTGCAGGGGTCGTTTAACGAAGTGAACCAGGCCCAGCAGGAGAAAGAGAAGCTGATCAACGAAGCCCGGCGCGATTACAATAAGGTGATTCCTCTGGCCGAGGGCGAGAAAGATCAGCGGATCCGCGAAGCCGACGGCTACCGGCTCAAGAGGATCAATGAAGCGGAAGGCGACGTTGCGCGGTTTAGCGCCTTGTTGTCGGAGTATATCAAGGCCCCGGTGGTTACGCGCCGCCGCATCTACATCGAGACCCTGCAAGACGTCATGCCGGCCGTACGCTCCAAGATCATTGTCGACGAACAGACGCGCAGCATTCTGCCATTGCTGAATCTCGACCCGCAGAAGGGGGAACGGCCATGAACAGGATCAAACTGGCGGTTATCCTGGCGGTTTTGGGCTTCGCAGCGTTCGTTCTGATGAACTCATTTTATACCGTGAGCGAAGTTGAGCAAGCGATTGTCACCCAGTTCGGCAAGCCTGTCGGTCTTCCCGTGACTGCCGCGGGTCTGAACTTCAAGGTTCCCTTTATCCAAAACGTCAACCTTATCGACAAGCGAGTTCTCGAATGGGACGGGAATCCGTCCGATATGCCAACCAAAGACAAGCTCTACGTCTCGGTCGACATCTTCGCCCGCTGGCGGATTGTAGATCCTCTACAGTATTTTCTGCGGTTGAACGATGAACGAAGCGCTCAGTCCCGTCTGGACGATCTTCTGGGTAGCGAGACCCGTAACGCCGTCGCCAAGCATGAGCTGATCGAGATCATCCGCACTACCCGCGATCGCGTGCCGCTGCACGAGGCCGTGGTGAACAATGGCGGACGGGAGCTGGATGCGGGATCACTGGTGCCGATCCAGAAGGGACGCAAACTGGTGGAGGAGGAGATCTTTGCCGAGGCCGCTGGGAAAGTTGGAGTTTTTGGTATCGAATTGCTCGATATCCGATTCAAGCGGATCAATTACAATGAAAGCGTGCGCCCGAAAATCTACGACCGAATGATCAGCGAACGGCGGCAGATCGCGGAACGCTTCCTGTCGGAAGGTAACGGCGAAGCCGCGAGAATCCGCGGCAATCGTGTGCGCGACCTGAACAAGATTCAGTCTGAAGCCTACCGACAGGTAGAGGAAATCCGCGGCGTGGCTGACGCGAAAGCCACGGAAATCTACTCTCGCGCTTACAACCAGAGCCCCCAGGCGGTGGATTTCTACGAATTCACGCGGACGATGCAATCCTATAAGTCGATCATCTCCGAAAACACCACCTTGGTTCTTTCCACGGGAAGTGACCTCTTCAAATTTTTGAAAGGGATGAATCCGGACGGTAGATAAATGCGGAACCATCCTCGATTTCGAGAATGCACCGCTCATTGCGCTGGCGTACTGGGACTCGCGAAAGTTTGGGCGACAGTCTCCTTGCCAATAATGCGTTGGCTTGATCGGGATTCGAGAAACTCGTTCGCCGCGGCGTTCCACAAGACGATGGCCGGCATTTCGCTTTGATCGTGATCGAGCCCGAGAATGCCGCCAGACGCGGTGTCGCAAAACAGATATTGCACTAAACCGCTCTCGCGGTAAGAAGAGTCGCGCTACGTGGACGGTCGTTCGAATACGACGCCGTAGTGATAGGGAAGCACTTCAACGACCTGCAAGGGCCTGAAGCCCGCTGGTTCGACAGCCGAAATTGTTTGATCTGGAGACATTCTCAGTTCAGTTCGTGGCCCACGAGGTTCGCCCAATATGGTGGTCTCCTCGCGCGGACACTGATGCCAATTGACGATAGCAAAGCGACCCGACGGGTTGAGCACCTCGCGTACTGCGCGCGCCAGGTGGAGACGATCAGGAACACCGTGGAAGGCGTTCGCCATGAACACAAGATCGACGCGGCGCGGTACGAGCTTGGCAATCTCGTAGGCATCGCCGGCCACATAGTCGCAGTTCGAGATACCGGCTTCACCAAGACGTAGTTTGGTAACGTCGAGCAGTTTGGAATCGAGATCAACAGCGACAACGTGGCTTCTCAGATCGAGCCCACCTTCTGCTTAAGGGAACAGCCGAAAATCGTTCCGACAGCGACGCGCGGAACCCGCTGCGACATTTGCGTGTATCGTCGGATGGCCTGCTGGCCTTCCGTCGCTCGCTTCTCAGCCTGCCGGCAGGTTATTGTTCCATCTTCTTGTGCGTTGCCCCGTAATCCGCCTATGTGCGATCCTTAATCACCCTGACACCACTAAAAGAAAAAATATGTCACCTGGCCGGCTTAGTGGCGGGGCTAACGCGACATCAATTGATACTAGGCAACTATCTCCGCTCGCTAAGCGATCACACAGCACGTTCACGATAATGCGCCAGTTATAGGTGCCCTCGTGATCCTTGAATTGGCAGACAACGGCGGTCCAAAGCCATGAACGAGCGTCAGAGTGTTTTGAACTCTGTTCGCGTTGAGACCGCCAAGCGTTTCAAACGTCGTCATTCATCTTTCGGCAATCAATTTTGCCCAAAGACACCTGGCAAAATGGGGCGGAGCTAGCATGGATCTTGATACGAACCAGCGAGAAAGGCTGCGACAAGCGCATGTAAAAATCGTTCAGGACCCGGTTGAGCGGCTCATTGTGGACGATGATCGGATCATGACGATACATCGTGAAGTCAGAGACCAGCGCTTCGATATTCTTTATTCTGCGTGGGTCTGAAATGTCGATCTGAATTAGGCACAATGCTCGGTGCTGATGTCGATGACAACCGCGCCTTGGCCGTTAATGAGCACAATCAGACGAGCGTTTTGGGTCCATACGCGGCGGGTGACGTTGTACGTGATCTAAATCAGATTGTCGTGGGAATGGGCCATGCTGCTATCGCGGCTACCGACATCCACAATCGAATTGGATAGATGCATCAGCCTTCATGCCTACGGACACTTACGGACGCTTTCAATCTCCTTCTGGTTCAGCGATGGGCTGAGTGGAATAAGCGGGCATCCACAAGTCCGGCCATTCTCATCGCTTTAGGCGGGCCCAAGAAGGGCGAAGGTAAAGGAAAGCCAACGGCGTTTTTCGGATGAGAGTTGAAAAGGCGAGTGGTATCCCAATTGCAGACACGATGACCGCGATTGAGGCACCGTCGACGTTTGTGATGAGGCCGGAGTTCACTAATCCGATGCGTGTAATCACCATGGGTATTACGAAGGACAAGTAGATGACAAGTGAACGCGCGCCAAGCGTCTTAAAAATTTGGAAAGGCGCATAGAGGGCTAGAACCGCGGAAATTGTGGCGATGGCGAGCGCACCACCGAGACCGAGGATGAAGCCAATTCCGGGTATGTCAGACAGACCCGCATATACAAACCAGGCATGCAACGCCAGCCAAAGGGAAATCGCTATTGCCGCTGGAACGCGGCTGACCGAAGCAACCGCTGCTAGGTGCAGAATCGGCCCGGCGGCTTTGGCGCCGATATAAAAGAAGATGAAAAACAAGCTGAAATTGTTGACTACAGAAGAGGGCGTCCAATCTGATGCTAGCGCGTAGGGATCATCAACTAGATGAAACGCCGCTGCCAGATGAAGTGTCATCGCAAAGACCAGCCCTGCCCAAATGGTCCAGTTCCAAATCAGCCGCAATACCACAAAGAAGATTGGCAGCAGGTGGATGAACCACATGGTGCTAAATGGCTCGACGAAAGCCCATACGTATTGGCCGAGAAAGCGATCGGGATCTGTAAGCTGTAGTTCGCGCGCCTTCACCAGGAGAATGATGCCTAGCCATAGGACGAAGAAATAAGCAAAATGGATTACTTTACGGTCCAAGTACGTACGCCAGGATTTCGCTACCGCGGAAGCGGCAAACAGGCCAGCCACCATGAAAAAGTCCGGCATGCGAAATGGCTTGGCGAACGCCACAATCGTATGCAGCCATCCAGTCTCGCCGAGTGCCAAGCCTACGCCGAGGGTTGAATGCATCGTTACAACAAGGATGATGCACCAGCCCTTGGCGACATCGACCCACACCACGCGCGAACCGGTAAGGTCTGCGCGTGGTGAGGCTTGTAGCAAGCCGTTAGCCTCGGCTGTCATTTCGTCTTTTCGATTTTCGTCACAGTCAATTGCCCGTTGACGCGGTCGGCGGTGAATCGAACTTTGTCGCCGGCCTTAACGGCTTTAAGCATTGCAGGATCGCTTGCCTTGAAGACCATTGTCATCTCACCCATGTCGAGATTTGGAATAGGTCCGTGAGACAAGGTCAATTTGCCTGCCGAAGTATCGATCTTAGTGACTTGGCCTGAGACCAGGGGGGGCGTTTGTGCGAGCGCACCCCCCACAGTCATAGCTAATCCCAGGAATCCCAATATTGCGAGTTTGGATTTCATGACTTGCTCCTCACTTTGCCGCGGTTGCGGGCTTAACGATGATCTTTCCGGTCATGCCGGCTTCACGGTGACCGGGAATCAGACAGGAAAAGTCGAATTCGCCGACCTTGGTAAAGCGCCATAGGATTTCGCCGGTCTTCTTTGGCGCCAACCGTTTGGCGTTTGGATCGTCGTGTTCCATGTCAGGGTTTTTTGCCATTTCTTTGGCGTGTTCGAGATTCATTTCCAGCGTCGCCAGGACGATTTCATGGTCCGAGATGCCATTGTTGCGCAGCATAAATTTGATCTGGTCTCCCTGTTTCACCTCGATTACAGAGGGAATGAACGACATTTTTCCGTCGCCGTCTGTCATGACGATCGAGACGGGCCGGGCTGGCTTCTTTGGATCTCCCGGTTCGCCGAATGGCAATTCGGTTTTGTGATCACCATGACTGTGACCCGGAGGGCCGCCTGCGGCCCAAGCATAGCTTGCTACCGCTGCGGTGAAGGCCATGGCTAGTAGGGGAGTGCGTGTCCAATTCATGTCTGCTTTCCTTTCAGTTCTGTAGAAATGCGATCGTCAATGTCCGTCATGTCCCCCGCTGGAACCGGGTTTTGATCCCGGCTTAATCACCCGTACGTCGACAGGTGTTTTCTTTGGATCGAGCGCATTGCCTGCGCGTGGCGCTTCAGATGCAAACTTGCCTTTGAATTCGTAGGCCACGGTCCCTTCGGGATTTTTATATGATCCTGGGTCCTTGTAGTCGCCCGCGGACAGGCCCTCGCGAACCTTCAAGACTGAGAACATGCCGCCCATTTCGACGGCACCGAATTGCGCGAACCCTGTCATCATCGGCAGCGTATTGTCAGGCAAGGGCATCTCCATCTCGCCCATATCAGCCATGCCCTTGTCGCCCATGGGCATGTAGCCCGGCGCGACCGTTCTGATCTTCTTCTGCATGCCGCGCAGATTGGCGCCGATATAGGTCTTCACCGTATGCCCCATGGCATTCATGGTGTGGTGAGACTTGTGACAATGGACGGCCCAGTCGCCCGGCTCGTCGGCAACGAACTCCAGGTCTCGCATCTGCCCGACAGCAATGTCGACCGTCACCTCCGGCCATGACGCGCCTTCCGGCACGTGGCCGCCGTCAGTTCCCGACACCCGAAATTCGTGGCCATGGATGTGAATAGGATGATTGGTCATAGTGAGATTGCCGATGCGCATACGCACTCTGTCGTTCTTGGCGACAACAAAGGGATCGATGCCGGGAAAGGCGCGGCTGTTCCATGTCCATAAGTTGAACTCCAGCATGGTCATGATCTTCGGCACATACGATCCAGCTTCGATGTCGTAGGCATTGAGCAGAAAGGCGAAGTCTCGATCGACACGCCGGTCTTCCGGAACTTTTGGATGGACAACGAACATGCCCATCATTCCCATTGCCATCTGAACCATTTCATCAGCATGGGGGTGATACATATAGGTGCCGGCGCGCCGGAGCTGGAATTCGTAGACGAAGGTCTGACCCGGCTTGATGTGGGGTTGTGTCAACCCGCCGACGCCATCCATGCCATTGGGCAGTCTCTGTCCATGCCAGTGGACGGTCGTGTGCTCGGGCAGTTTGTTGGTGACGAAGATGCGGACCTTGTCACCCTCGACCGCTTCGATGGTCGGTCCCGGCGACTGACCATTGTAGCCCCACAAATAGGCTTTCATGCCCGGCGCAATCTCGCGCACGACGGGTTGCGCGACCAGATGGAATTCCTTCCAGTCGCCATTCATGCGCCATGGCGCCGTCCATCCGTTGAGCGTGACGATCGGGTTGTAGTCCGGCCCCGTGTGCGGCGCGAGCGGCGGCTGGGTCGCGGGGTCCTTCATTGTGGCAGCTTCGGGGATCGCGGCGGCCTGAGCCCGTCCGCTAACTGCAGCCGCAGTGACGGCGGTCATAGCCGTGGCGTTGATAAATTTGCGTCTCGATAACATGGAGATCCCTCGCGCTCGTTGATGGTGGGGATTAGTCATTTTATTCGCCCCCGGCTGCTGCGGAGACTGGCTTGCTTTCGCCACCGGCCATGCCGCCACCGATGATGGCCGCCTGGAGATCGGTGGAAGCGATCCAGAAATCGCGTCTGGCGTCGATGGCCGCCATATTGCTGATGACGCGCAGGCGCGCGTCCTGGATGATCTGGAAAAGGTCCGCGAGCATGCCGTTGTAGTGCAGCAAGACCTCGTCCTGGATGGCCTTGCGCAGTGGCAAAACCTGGCCCTGATAGACACGCGCCACGTCCCAAGCGCCTTTGTAGGCTAGATAGGCTTCACGCGCTTCCGAGCGAACGTTGACCGCCTTTTCCGCAAGGCGATTGGCGGCATGCATGTAGGTTTCTTCGGCCTCTCTTGTGCGTGCCTCACCAAGATCGAAAATTGGAATCTCCAACGCCAGTCCAGCGCCGCGCATACGGGTTTTTTCGATAGTTGCGGTACCGCTTGCCGTATCGACCGTCACCTTGCGGGAATAGCTGCTTGAAGCGTTCAGATCGAGCGCATTGATGTAGCGCGTCGCTTGGGTCAGGCCGAGCTGTTTAGCGACCAGATCGAGTTCGCCGCGGGCCAGTTTCAGATCGACCCGGCGCTCCAAGGCTTCCATTTCGATGCGAACAGATGGTTTCAGTTTGCTCGGTAACGCAGGCAGGCGCGACGGCAGGGCATAGGCAATGTCGCCTCCCCACAGGCCCATGATTCTCGTTAGGCGTTCACGCTCCAGCGTCTGCTGGACGCGAGCCTTGCCGGTTTGCGCGGCAAGCTCCGCATAGAATGCATGTTCGCGGCTCTGGTCGAGTTTGTTCAGTCCTCCCGTTTCGCCGAGCCGTTTGGCAAGTTCCGAAGCAGTCTGCGCGGTGGCGCGCGCCTGGACGAGATAGCCGGCTTGCTCACTGGCTGCGACCGCCCGCCAAAATTGGCGGCGCGCGTCGGCGGCAAGCCTGAGGGTCGCGCCAATCGCCTTGAATTGCGCGGCCTTGAATTGCGTTTCCGCAATGTCACGGCGAGCCGGCAATGTGAGAAGCGACAGGAGGTTGGCCGCGATCTGGCGTTCGATATCAAGTTCGCCAGAGCCAGAGCTGCGGAAGATGGAAATGCCGGGATTGGGCGGCAGGCTCGCCTGGATGTATTGAGCCTCCGATATGCCGAGTTCATTATAAGCTGCCTGCAATCCCTTGTTATTGAGGAGTGCAATTTGGACCGCTCGGTCGGCCGTCAAGCCCTTTTTCAGGAGATTGCGATAACGCGTTTCGGCGTTCATCATCTGTGCATCTGTGACGATCTTTTCGGCATTGGCATTCAGATCCAGCCTGACAGATGTTTGCACGGGGCTCATGCCCCCATCGGGGGAAAAGCTTGCGCAACCAGCCAGACTAAATGCCACGGCAAATGGGGTTAGGAAGGGCGCAGAACGCGCGATGCGCCGGTTCATGGCTTGGTCCCTTTTTGGATTTCTGAGCTGTCGTTGTGAATATCCTCCCAACCTTTTGGTCCTACCGGTCGGAACGTCATTGTTCCGGCGCTGGCAGATGGGACTTTCAGGGCTGGCACGCGAATATGCGCATTCGCGGAGGCGAGAAGATGAGGTGGAGGCGGCGGCACCGCACAGCCCGCGACTGCTACGGATACGGCCAGGGAAAGGCAAATCTTTTGCATTGAATTGCTTTATGTCAGGTCGCGCGCACGAATTCGTGCAGACTGTCGACATTAGGGCCAATCGCAAACACGGGCTTCCGGTATGGATTGGAGATGTCGGCGATGACGATCTACAGTTAAGCAGAATCGTCCAGACGCACTTATGGCGTCAGGCGCAAAAATCCGGCGGGCGGTCGAGCCCGAACACGACATCCGCGATGATGAACTGCGGATAGAAACGCGAAATCGCGATAATACGGTCGCTGGGCGTCATTCTGGAATCTGGCGTTGGGGCCAGAGCTGCGGCGCAGCAGGGCGTTCCGCAACAAGATGACGAATTATGGCCAGAGGTCCGGTGGCTATTACCCTGGCAATCGGAATAATTCGAAGGGTAGATTGAAGATGTGGCCTCGACAGAGCGCTCTTGAGCCAGTTGGGACTGGTTCGCATCAATGCCTAGTGATTCCGAATGATAGGATATCGAATGGCTGCGATGAAAACCAGACGCCAAGGCCGTTTCGGAACCCGCGAACTGTAAAATGCCCATGAATGCCAATGCGAAGATCGCAATCACCCATTGATTCCGCAGACGGGGCATCAACCTTTTCAGGACTAGCAAACCAAAGCAGCCGAAAGATTGAAGCGCCATCGTCTATCGCCCCATCCTACCGAGGGCATCGACGAGTTCGCTGACCTTTTGCCGCTGTTCGGCTTTATCGCCCGACATGATCGCGTACTCGACACAATTACCAACGTGATCCTTGATAATCTCATCCTCGACTCGCGCGAGCGCTGCGCGAACTGCCGAAATCTGGTTCACCACATCAATGCAATAGCGGTCCTCAGTAATCATGCGCGCAATGCCACGCACCTGGCCTTCGATGCGGCTCAGGCGTTTAAGGCAGGCGGGTTTAGTTTCAGACTGCATGCTTGATTCCCTTACCTCACGGGGGTATATAAGGCAAGCATCCAATACCCCTATGGGGTAAATTTAAGGAGGTTGCTGTGACAACTCAATCCCCGGATCCTGTTGCCAAGCCTGACAAGCCAGCAGGGCACGCCGCACATTCCTGTTGTCATCCTGGCGGCCATTCTCACCAGCCGGCTGAGCCAGTTGTAAGTAAAGATGAGGGCTTTAAGGCCATAGACCCTGTCTGTGGCATGAGTGTCGACACGCGAACGGCAAAACACCGCGACGAGCGGGAAGGCCAGACGTATTATTTTTGTTCTGCCGGGTGCAAAGCCAAGTTTCAGGCAGATCCGGTCAAGTATCTGAAGCCCGCGCCAATTCAGCAAGAACAAGCGCCGCCGGGCACGATCTTCACTTGTCCCATGCATCCGCAGATACGTCAGAACGGGCCGGGCTCCTGTCCGATCTGCGGCATGGCGCTTGAGCCGGAAATGCCCTCAGTCGACACGGGCCCCAGCGCCGAACTCATCGACATGACTCGTCGTTTCTGGGTCGGTCTTGCTCTGTCGGTTCCAGTTTTCATCTTGGAGATGGGCGGACATCTTCTGAATCTGCATTGGCTGGCGCCACAGACCTCGAACTGGGTGCAGCTCGCGCTCGCGACCCCGGTGGTCCTTTGGGCTGGCTGGCCGTTCTTTGAGCGCGCATGGCAATCGCTGGTGACGCGCAATCTCAACATGTTCACCCTGATCGCGTTGGGAACAGGCGTGGCGTGGGCCTACAGTGTCGTCGCCACCGCCGCGCCGCAGCTCTTTCCGCCGGCTTTTCGCAATCATGATGGGTCCGTCGCCATCTATTTTGAGGCCGCGGCGGTTATCACCGTCCTTGTTCTGCTGGGGCAGGTGCTGGAGTTGCGCGCGCGCGAACAGACCGGGGGCGCCATTCGCGCCTTGCTCGGTCTCGCCCCCAAGACCGCGCGGCGTATCGCTGCCGATAACAGCGAGCAGGATATCGATCTCGAACAGGTGGCTGTCGGCGACCGCTTGCGCGTTCGTCCTGGCGAGAAAGTGCCGGTCGATGGCGAACTCGTTGAAGGGCGCAGTTCCGTCGATGAATCCATGGTCACCGGCGAATCCATGCCAGTGACCAAGAGCGTAGGCGCGAAACTGATCGGCGGAACAGTGAACCAGACCGGCAGTTTCGTGATGCGCGCCGACAAGGTCGGCCGCGACACGATGCTGGCGCAGATCGTACAAATGGTCGCCAATGCGCAGCGCAGCCGGGCGCCGATCCAGCGCCTTGCCGATCAGGTTTCCGGCTGGTTCGTGCCCCTCGTCATCGTGGCCGCCTTGATCGCCTTCGTCGTCTGGTCAATCTGGGGGCCGGAACCGCGCCTGACCTTCGGTCT
This sequence comes from Terripilifer ovatus, assembly GCA_029222685.1. Classification (GTDB taxonomy): domain Bacteria; phylum Pseudomonadota; class Alphaproteobacteria; order Rhizobiales; family Beijerinckiaceae; genus Terripilifer; species Terripilifer ovatus. The sequence continues at coordinate 61,860 of JARHVB010000029.1, forward strand.
CATTGCCGCCGTCTCGGTGCTGATCATCGCTTGTCCTTGTGCCTTGGGCCTGGCAACGCCGATGTCGATCATGGTCGGTGTCGGGCGCGGCGCGCAATCAGGCGTGCTCATCAAGAACGCTGAAGCGCTGGAGCGGTTTGAGAAGGTCGATACGCTCGTGGTCGACAAGACGGGCACGCTGACCGAGGGCAAGCCGCGGGTGACGGCGGTCGTCCCGCAGGCGGGAAGCGATGAAGACGAACTTCTGCGCCTCGCCGCCAGTCTGGAACGTGGCAGCGAACATCCGCTCGCCGCGGCAATCGTTGCCGCCGCGCAGGAAAAAGGACTTGAGCTGTCTGCGACGCAGGACTTCGATTCGCCCGTCGGCAAAGGCGTTGTCGGCACGATCGAAGGCAAACGAATTGCCATCGGCAATCGCCGCTATCTGGCGGAAATCGGCGTTGATACAGCGGCGTTGGAACAGAGGGCCGAGATGCTGCGCCTTGATGGCGCAACGGCAGTCTTCATCGCCATCGATGGATCGGCAGCTGGAATCATCGCGATCGCCGATCCCGTCAAGGCGACCACGCCGGAGGCGTTGCGCGCCTTGCGCGCCGATGGCATCCGCGTGGTCATGCTGACGGGAGATAACCGGACAACGGCCGAAGCTGTCGCCAAGCGCCTTGGGATAACGGAAATCGAGGCGGAAATCCTGCCCGAAGACAAAAGCAGGATCGTCGAAAAGCTGCGCCGTGAAGGCCGCGTGGTCGCGATGGCAGGCGACGGCGTCAATGACGCACCGGCGTTGGCGGCAGCCGATGTCGGCATTGCGATGGGCACCGGCACGGATGTCGCCATCGAAAGCGCTGGCGTGACTTTGCTTAAGGGCGATCTTCAGGGGCTCGTCCGGGCGCGACACCTGTCGGCGGCGACCATGAGCAACATCCGGCAGAACCTGTTCTTCGCATTCTTCTACAATGCGGCGGGCATACCAATTGCGGCGGGCGTACTTTACCCCGTGTTCGGTCTCTTGCTTTCGCCTATTATCGCGGCGGCGGCTATGGCGCTGTCGTCGGTCAGCGTCATTGCCAATTCTCTGCGGTTGCGGACGACGAAATTGGACTGATTTGACTTCGATCTGGAAATTCGAAAGGCGACCTGGAAATTCGAGAGGCGAATCCATCTCGCTTATTTAACAGTCCGATTTTACAGCGCCATAGTGCGACAACTCTCCGCGCAATCGCGGCAGGCACTGACGCACTCTTCCATGTCCCCAAGTTTTTCGCACTCAGTGACGCACTGAGTGCAAATCTCTTGGCACTCCCGCGCAAAGTGATTGTGATGTTCACTGCTCATTAATATGAAGTGCGCAGTAGTGCGGCAGATCTCCGAGCACCCCATCATAAGTCTAATGTGCTCAGGCGCGTGTTTTTCCGCCCTGCTCTATGCAATGGTTCATCACGCTGCCAAAACACGTCTGATAGCAACGAAGGCAGGCTTCAATAAATCTGTCCATATCCTTGCTCATTGTGTGCACGTCCTCCTACTTTTGGTTGCGTGATTGCCACGATTTAAGCGTTTCAATTTCCTTTTCTTGCGATGCAATAACGTCATTCGCCATCTTGATAAGCATCGAATCCTTGCCGTATTGAATCTGGATCTTCGCCATATCTATTGCGGCCTGATGATGCGGAATCATCATCATGGCAAAGTCCTTATCGGGTTCGCCCATTGGTTTCATGGTCATGTCCCTCATGCGGGATTGCACAGCTTCATAAGCTTTGAGCTCAGCGGTATTCGATCCAGACTGTCCCAAAACTGGCGTAGCCATGGCGAGCAAGAGGCCAAATGTTACGAAATGTTTCATGTCAATCTCCCGCAAGCTCCGAACCTCTCGATGCGTTGATCATCTAAACCCATACGCCGCTGTAAAGTTCCTGCTGGGGAAAGAATTCTCGTACGGGCACACCAGATTTTAATTGGTCTCTTAAGACTTTCGATTATCGGTGGCTGGCACTATTGCTCTAACGTCGGTGTAAAGCCCTGCACCAGTAGATTGGCGACCATGATCTTAGGATACTCGGCAGCTCAAAAATTCTTGCATTGGATGACGGTGCTATTGCTTGTGATGCAATGGTGGACGAGCCGAGCTGTATTAAGGACGCATGAGATCCATTTGATCGGTCATAAAACCGATCCATTCGATTTGACCCTACACAAATTTCATATTTACGGCGGGATTGCAGTGTTTGCGTTGACCGTGTGCAGAATATTGCTCCGCCTTTGCCAAGGTTCACCAACGCTTCCTATCGTTGTACCGCGTTGGTCCGCGATAGCAGCCTCCACGGCACATTTGATCATCTATGGCATTCTATTCGGCCTTAGTCTAACCGGATTGATCACAACCTATATCTGGTTTGGCATGGGTGTCGTTCATCGGGCGCTTGTATATGCGCTTTACCTTCTGATCGCCGCGCACGTTGGAGCAGTATTCTGGCACGATGTATTTCACCGCACCGGACTACTTCAGCGCATGACAACGCGGCGAAGCAAATAATCGCCCATTTTTCGCGGTTTTTGGCCACATCCAACGACAGTCTAGATCTCGATGCTGCCCCGATAGCGTCCGAACGCCCGTTGTGAAGATGGACCAAATAGGATGACATCAAAGGCTTTTGGTTCGGCTCCTTCGACTTCCATGCCGGGAGAACCTGCCGGCATGCCAGGAACTGCTAGTCCGGTAGCTGTCGGCTTCTCTGTGAGGAGCCGCCTGATTGCGGGTACGGGCACATGCCCTTCGATCACGTAGCCTTCGACCTCACCCGTGTGGCAGGCTGCAAGGGCAATTGGTACACCGAGCCGAGTTCTGATGCGCTGCAGATACGCCGTCTCACGTACCTCGACCGAAAATCCTGACTGCCGAAGGTAGTCGATCCAGTTCCCGCAACAAACGCACGATGGATCGCGATGAACGACAACGGTAGGGGGTACATACGCAGACAGCGCAGGGGAGACGAGAGCAATGCTGGAGGCGCTCATCAAGAACGCACGCCGTGTTTTCCAATCAAGCTGTGGCATCGTGAGAATTCTCCTGAGTGGCTCGATCTGTTGATGAGTTAGATCCGGAAAGGGCGATTCGCTACGTGGTAGCGTTTCGGTGCTGTCGTCCGCCGCCAGTGCGCGAAGCCAAAGTGCTAGACTAGCGAAAGGACGAGCAATAGGCACATGGATCTTCCTCAATAGAAGAAGACGTATTTTGCGAGGACCACGATCACACTAGAATGCGATTAGAAACGCACCATTGCAATCGCAACTATAGCCTATGACCATGATGAATATCCTTAAGGCCTAGAGCTTGAGCAATTCTAGATCTGGCAAAGTCTCGAACAAGAAGACGTAGGTGGGATGCCCGATACGCGGTTCCCAAGACGCGCCTCCGACCTCAAGATAGGACCATCGGCCTGAACTGCGTAGGCTCAGTATCTGGATTACGCGTTGCAATTCTCGCTCCGAAAGAATGATCCTCAGCGATCGATGCCACTCCTGTAACCTCTCACGACCCAACGCGTTGCAGGGAACATAATTGTCCGTGATCGGCCAGCTCTGGTGTTCTTCGATATGCACCGTGAGCAGACCGCTCTGCAAAAGCCGACAAATGGCTTCGTTGCGATTGGGCTTCGGGTCATCCTGAGCCTTGATCCAATTATCGATCGCCGCAAGCAAGCCGACGGGCAGGCGTAGGTTTAACCGTTCGCCTTTTCGTGATCGAGCGGTGCTCAGAACTCTTGCCGGAAACTGCCGCGCTTCGCTCGTACGGTACGGCCGGTCGCGTGTCTTTGTGGTCACGATTGCACCGTTCACTCAACTATTGAGGATCGCTTCATCTTTGAGATCAATCGTTTGCAGCGGCTTGTGATTTGGCCGTTCCGGTGGGGCCCGTTCCAACCCCCATCCCTTAATCAGCCCGTAGATAGCGGGGATGACGACGAGGGTAAGAATGGTCGACGAGACCATGCCTCCGATCATCGGTACAGCGATGCGCTGCATAACCTCAGAGCCTGCGCCGGTACTCCAGAGGATAGGCAGGAGGCCTGCCATGATTGCGACCACTGTCATCATTTTCGGCCGCACGCGATCGACAGCGCCAAGCATGATCGCCTCATAGAGATCCGTCCGTGTGAACGGCTGGCCTTGCGCGACGCGCTCGGCCTTGACCTCGGCCAAAGCCTGCTCAAGGTAGATCAGCATCACTACGCCGGTCTCGGCAGCGACGCCGGCGAGCGCGATGAAGCCGACGGCGACCGCGACGGACATGTTGAAGCCAAGCCACCACATCAGCCAGATGCCGCCGACCAGCGCAAAGGGCAGGGACAGCATCACGATCAGCGTCTCAGTGAGTGCTCGGAAATTGAGATAGAGCAATAGGAAGATGATCATCAGCGTGACCGGCACGACAATCTTCAGCCGAGCCTCGGCGCGTTGCAGATATTCGAATTGGCCGCTCCAGGCGACCGTATAGCCTTGCGGCAGCTTTATGCTGTCCCCCACTGCCTTTTGAGCCTCAGCCACATAGCCGCCAAGGTCGCGGCCGGTGATGTCGACGAAAATATATACGGCGAGCTGACCATTTTCCGTTCGAATCGAGGTCGCTCCGCGGGTGAGCTGAACTTTTGCCACCTCGCCGAGCGGCACCGTACCGCCGCCAGGCAGTGGCACCTGGATATCGGTGGCAATGGCCTGCGGATTCGAGCGCAGATCGCGGGGATACCGCACATTAACCGTATAACGCTCGCGACCTTCGACAGTGGTCGTTACAGCTTCACCGCCCAATGCGGAAGTGATGACATCCTGCACATCGCCGATGGCGAGGCCATAACGCCCAAGCACCTCTCGATCTGGCACGATATCCAGATAGTAACCGCCGATGACACGTTCGGCATAGGCGCTGGATGTGCCAGGCACTTTTTTGACGACAGCCTCGACTTGGCGGGCGACCTTTTCCATCTCGGCTAGGTCGCTGCCGAAGATTTTGATTCCGACAGGAGTGCGGATGCCCGTCGAGAGCATGTCGATGCGTGCCTGGATCGGCATCGTCCAGGCGTTCGAAACGCCTGGAAACTGCAGCGCCTTGTCCATCTCGGCCTTGAGACTGTCAATGTTGAGGCCAGGCCGCCATTCACTCTTCGGCTTCAGGTTGATGATGGTCTCAAACATCTCGATCGGGGCAGGATCAGTTGCGGTGAGGGCGCGTCCGGCCTTACCATAGACTGAGGCGACCTCCGGGAAGGACTTGATGATGCGGTTCTGCATTTGCAGCAGCTCCGCTGCCTTGGTGACGGAAATTCCTGGGAGAGTCGTCGGCATGTACATCAGCGTGCCCTCGTTCAATCTCGGCATGAATTCGCTGCCGAGTTGGTGGGCTGGCCAGATGGAAATGCCGAGTGCGGCGAGCGCAAGCAGGATGGTGACGGTCTTCGCTTTCAGCACACCCCGAATGACGGGCCGGTAGAGCCAGATCAGGAGCCGGTTGATCGGGTTCTTGTGCTCTGGGATGATCCGCCCACGCACGAAGATTATCATCAGCGCTGGTACGAGCGTCACCGACAGGATTGCGGCCGCCGCCATGGCGAACGTCTTAGTAAAGGCGAGGGGACCGAACAGGCGCCCTTCCTGCGATTCAAGAGTGAAGATCGGCAGGAATGAGACCGTAATGACGAGAAGGCTGAAGAACAAAGCCGGGCCGACCTCGCTTGCCGCCTCGATCAGGATCTCGCCGCGCGGCTTGCCTGGTGGCGCTCGTTCCAGCCGCTTGTGAGCATTTTCGATCATGACGATGGCGGCATCGATCATAGCGCCGACGGCGATGGCAATGCCGCCCAGACTCATGATGTTGGAGCCTAGCCCGATGAACTTCATGGCCGCAAAAGCCATCAGGATGCCGACTGGCAGCATAAGGATAGCAACGAGGGCGCTGCGCAGATGCAATAGGAAGACCATGCAGACCAGCGCGACGATGATGCTCTCCTCCAGGAGCGTGCCCTTCAGTGTCTCAATCGCTGCGTTGATGAGCTGCGAGCGGTCATAAACGGGGACAATCTCCGTGCCCTTCGGCAGGCTGGAGGTGATCGCCGCCAGCCGCGCTTTGACGTTTTCGATAACCGTGAGGGCATTTGCTCCGAAACGTTGTAGCACGATGCCACTTGCAACTTCCCCCTCGCCATTGAGCTCGGTGATGCCGCGCCGTTCATCAGGGCCGATCTCGATGCGGGCTACGTCTCGAAGCCGCAGCGGCACGCCCTGGGCGCTCTTCAGGACGATGTTCTCGATATCGGAGACGTTCTTAATGTAGCCCCGGCCGCGTACCATGAACTCGAACTCTGACAGTTCGACGGTGCGGCCACCGACATCCCGGTTGCTGGCACGGACCGCGTCGCGGACCATCGATAGCGGAATGCCTTGGGCCCGCAGGCGCAGCGGATCGACAACGACATTGTATTGCTTGACGAAGCCGCCGACGCTCGCCACCTCGGCCACGCCTTCGGCCTTGGAGGCGGCGTAGCGAACAACCCAATCCTGCAACGAGCGCAGTTCGGCGAGCGACATCTCCTTGGCGACGACAGCGTATTGGTAAACCCAACCGACACCGGTCGCGTCCGGCCCCAGGCTCGGTGTGACACCGGGTGGCAGGCGCGTGCCGGCGGCGCTCAAATATTCGAGTACCCGGCTGCGCGCCCAATAAGGGTCCGTTCCGTCCTCGAAGATGACATAAACGAACGACACGCCGAAGAAGGAGAATCCGCGCACCACCTTCGATTTCGGCACTGTCAGCATGGCGGTGGTCAGGGGGTAGGTAACCTGATCCTCGACCACTTGCGGCGCCTGGCCAGAGTATTCAGTATAGACAATGACCTGTACATCTGAGAGGTCGGGGATGGCATCGAGCGGCAAGGTTTTCAAAGCATAAAGCCCCGCCGCCGCGGCGAAGGCCGTGCCGACGAGTATGAGGACGAGATTGCGGGCGGACCATGCGATAAGCCGGGCGATCATGGCATCTTCTCCCGACTTGCGGGCGTCGCATCGCTCATGCCCTGCAGGGCTGCCCTGAGGTTGCTTTCGGCGTCGATGAGGAAGTTCGCCGACACGACTACCTGATCTGCCTCGGCGACGCCGCTTAGAACCTCGGTGTAACCGCCTCCGCGCTTGCCAATCTTGACTTCGCGCGGCTCGAAGCGCCCATCGCCCTTATCAAGGATCACGACCTGCCGCGTGCCGGTATCGATTACGGCGCCGTCAGGGACGGCGACGACCGGTTTTGCCGAACCTGTGGCAATCTCAACGTCTGCATACATGTCAGGCAAGAGAAGGCCTTCGGGATTAGGCAGCTCGATCCGTACGCGGGTAGTGCGCGTCTCCTTGTTGACTTGGGGGTAGATGAGGTTAATGCCTCCCGAGAAGGTCCGCCCCGGCAGGCTGCGCACTCTTACATTTACCGCTTGACCAAGCTTGATCGCCCCAAGATCATATTCGGGCACGTCGGCTAGAACCCACATCACTGAGACGTCGGCTATGCGGAAGAGCACATCGCCGGCGGCAGCCTTCATTCCCTCAATTGCGTTGCGTTCGAGCACGAGACCATCGCGTGGCGCTAACCATTGGATCGACAGCGGCACTTTGCGCGTGCGCTCCATCTCAGCGATCGTCTCGTCCTGCACGTTGAGGTTCTTCAAACGTCGTCGGGCGCCTTCGATACCGGGGTTCGTAATTAACTGTGCCGCGGCGGCGTTGACCTCGGGCGAGTAGAATTGCAGCAGCGGTTGCCCTTTGCGCACGCGGTCGCCGGTTGTAACATTCTCGACCTTATCGATGAAGGCGTCGGAGCGGGTGGCGACGATCGTGACGCGACGTTCATCGAGTTGCACCGTGCCGGGCACGCGCACGGGCTGGACGACGACGCGTTTAGTGGCAGTTTGAGATCTAACGCCGGTGCGCTGCAGCTTGCCAGGGGAGATCGTGACGGTTGTACCGCTATCGTCATCGCCCTCGTAGACGGGGATGTAATCCATCCCCATCGAATCTTTCTTCGGCGACGGCGAGGTGTCCGGCAGGCCCATCGGGTTGCGGTAATACAGGAGCTTCTTGTTCCCGCCCACGACCGTAGTCCCGTTGCCAGAGACTCCGGCGCTTGTCGGCTTTTCGTCAAAACTTAACTCCGCGCTGGCGCGTACCGCTATGAAGGGCCGTCCGTTCGCCTGGCGGGGCTCGGCGGCGTAGATCGGCTTGCCGTCGGGGTCACGATAATAGAGAACTGAGCCGCTCGGATTTGCTGTATTCACGCTGGGCTGTGGCGAGGTTGAGCCCGGTAGCCAATTCGGAAGCGGCCACTGTGCAGCACCGAGACGCAGACCGAGCAGGAAGGCACCGGCAAACGCCGCCACAACGACGATCAGCCCAACGAGCCTGACTGTGCGCCTGGCTTGCGGTTTGTGGTCCTGCCGTTGGTGCGAAGAGGTCATCTGTTCCATCACGGCGCCGCCTTGAGAACGAGCTTGTTGGCCACGGTACCCATTTCGCCCTGCACCTTGGCGGCGAGCGAGAGCTGCCAGGCGCCTTCCATGGCCAGGTCGGTCTTGAATAGGTAGACGCCGGGCTTTGTTGTCGGCTGGGGTTCGAGCTTCGCCGTCATCGTCGGCATCCCTTCCGGCGCCATATCTAGGCGGCGCCCGAAGATGATGGCGCCGGTAACCGGTTGGCCGGTTGGTTTGCGCACGAGGCGCACTGCCAGCACGACCTCTCCCTGCTTTGCTTGCGTGTCAATGAGTTCGAATGCGTAATTCTTGAGTTCCGTCGGTAAATCGGCCGTCACCGAATTCGAACGTGTTAGCCCGGCTGCAAGCGACGGTGGGAGAGATGCAGTGATGCTGCTGGGGAGGGTCAACCTGCCCTGGCCGAACAGGTAACCGATAAAAGTTGTCGCGCCGAGCACTGCGGCCAGAAGCACGATCACAAAGAACCGCCCGACCCCGCCACGAGCCGTTGGGGGAATGTCGGGCTCATATGGCTCGAACTCGTGGGGAAGAACGCGGCGGTGCATCACAGCACCGCCTTGAAAACGAGCTTCTTTTGGAGAAATTCGGATTGTCCCGGAATTCTCGCTGCAAGCGTCAGCGCCCAGCTTCCGACCATCATTAACTTTACTTTGAAATGATAGATGCCCGGCTCCGTTGACGACGTCGGCTCGATCGGCGCCGTCATCATTTCCATGCCGTCCGGTCCCATATCAATCCGCGTGGTGACAATCACCGCGTCAGGCACAGGTTTGCCGGAACGCTTATCGATCAAGCGGACGGCTATGTCGGCAGTATCTCCCTTTTTGATTTCGGTTGTGACGAGTTGAAAGTCATAGTCGTCGGCGCCGGCCCAAGCCTGCACGGCTATGCCGACCCACGCAAAGGCGACAAGCGCCGCTACTGCAGCGCGTTTTTGAATGAGGATTTTCATGTCTGGTTTCCAAGTTTAAGGTTCATCGGCAACTGCATCCGCTGTGCAGCTCGTTCGCGCAGCCCAGTACTCTGCGCAGCCTCGCCACGCGGCACTATTCCCGCACGCAAGGTCGGGCGATGAATCTAGGCTCGGGGAGGCCGTGGAGGGGGCACGCTCGCCCACCCTGTTCGTGCCGAATCGTTGGCTGGAACGACAACGTCAATATGCGTTGGGCGAAGCGAAATGGTTGTGGCTATCGCTGGAACGCTGTGGAAGACCTTCGCCAGGCAGATATTCAATAGAGGGCAGCTTTTCTGGCAGTCCGGCATCATCGGCTTTCCCGGCGGGCAGCACGACATGTCGACTGCCATCTCGGTCATGACCCCAGCCGCCATCGTGTCTGCAGCCGCGGGCACAACCAGCGGGGCAGTCACAAGGCCTACGATCGCGAAGATCGGAAGCAGGCGGCGAAGGATCGTCACAATGCTCACTGTGCTACAATCTTACATAACGAGGCAGCCAATAACAGACCATCCGTCGCACGATTAAGGCTAGGTCTACAAACCGCGACGTTTATCATACAGATAACCTATGCTATTTGCCAGGAGATTGGTTCAGGCTTCGAGCCTTTCCAGATTGCTTTCTATGGTAAGTTCGGAAGCCCACTGCAATTGGTTACAAACTTGGTTTCAAAAAGAAGAATGCTTGAGATTCGGCAGCCGGCGGGATTTGCCGAAACGTGGCGGCGACTGAAAGAAACATCCTTGAGCGCTTTTGCAGCGCTGATCGGATTTATGCCAGACTAATCAATTCATTTTGCCGGAATGGCCTTGGCATAGCCTATGCTAAATATTTCAAACGAGAAAGCAATGTCCGGGGCTGAGTAGCAAACAAAACTCACCATCTGAGCAGCCGCGGTCCGGTCAGAGCACCGGCCAACGTGCAAAGAACGATTGTGCTGCCGTACCAGAGCGCGACGAAGGGGAGCGAGTCATCGGTGCAATGAAGCGCGTATGCCACTGCGCTGATCCCCCCAGCGACCAAGCCGGCGAGGGCTCCCGTTCTTGTCAGGTTGGTGGGGGCCGCCATTCGAACCGTCCACGTAATCACGGCGAATGGGACCACGGCGATAACCGGGATGGACAGCAGGCATTCGAGCCAACGGTCACCCATCATCATATGGTTCCAATGCGAGGCGGGCGCGGAGATTAAACTTACGCCGGCTAAAGCCATCACTGCCACGAAAGGAACGGTCGTGAGAAATATCCACGAGCGCGTCTCCCCGCCAGGCCGGACGTGTTTGAGCAGATAGCGCGATCCAAGAAGAACCACCGCGACGCCAAAGCCGACCTTGAGAACCAAAAATCCGAAGGCGCTTGGGTCTCTTACGTCCGTTCGGACGCCCAACGCGGCTATGCCGGTGATCAACGCAAGGATCAATCCGCTGATGATCACAATCTGAAGAGTTCGGCTTACCTTGCCGGTGTCGACGCGCTCGACGTTGGTGCTGAGTACGTCAATAAGTTCATCCGTGTTCATTTCGCTTGTCCTGAGCAATGGCTGCGCTTAATGCCTTAAGGCCGCGATGCACATTTATCTTAACCGCTGATTCCGAGATTCCGCATCGAGCCGCTGCTTCGACCACACTCAAACCGTCGATCTTCACGTAACGAATCGCCAACCGGTTTTTTTCCGGCAACCTCGTCAGCAACTTTGTCAGGTCGAGACTACTCTCCGTGGCTGCTTGGTCGTCGGCCGCCATCACGTCCAATGCATCCTCGATTGGTACATTCGACTGGCTGGACCGACTACGACGAAGATGATCGATCAGCTTGTAGCGAGCGATTGCGTATACCCAAGGTGTCAGAAGTTCAGCGGGATCGTATGTTCCGCGCCGAGTGTGGATGGCCATTAAAGCTTCCTGCACAAGATCTTCAGCCTCTTCAGCGCCACGACCCGCCCGGACCAATTTATTTCGATAGTATGCCCGCAAGTGCCCGCTCAGCGCCGACAACAGCGCACGATGCGCCGCGGAGTCGCCGTCGAGCCCCCGGATCATCAAGGCCCGCAGTTCACGCTCTTTGGCATGCACCATGTTCATATATTCGTAGCTCGCTGGTTTTCGGTTACAGGATGGCCCACTTTTTTCGGGCGAAAGCCCTCCAGTGCACCGGCAAGTATGGTGCAGACGAAAATATACCAGTCATCTGTAACCGATTCTTGTGCCCGACCGAACTCCTGATTGAGACGCATTGAGCATCTAAAAAAGGAGCCAGGTCATGAAATCGAAACTCACCATTGCAGGGTCAATTCTCCTCCTCGGCAGCGTCCTTAGGGCAGGCGGCGGCAGGCCAAAGAATTACCGACAAGAGCTATTGGCCCAATGAAGTCGGGCCTAGGGCCTACCGGCCAGACGGTCCCTACTACACCCCAACTCAGGCGCCTCGAGGAACCGCGCAGCAACGCGCCCCTTTCGAAAAGAGCTTCATCTTTCAAGCCGGGCCGAAGCGCAACCAGGCGTCCCCCCGTTAGCATGGGTGGGCCTCAGTTCACATATTCGTGAAGCTGTACCCACGCATCTGGAACCCTCGAATTCACGTTGAAGCTCTGTCGCAGAGCAACAGATCAGGAGGACTGACATGACACTTCCCGTACCCACACGACCAGCGTCCAATGAAGTGGCGTGTTCCTCGACGTTCACGGCGTGGCGGAGACCCATCGTTTGGATTGGCATCGCAGCGCTTATAGCTACCGGCCTCGTATTCAATTGGCATTGGCTGGTCGCTGCGGGCGCCCTGCCGGTACTGTTTGGCGTGTTGCCCTGTCTCGCGATGTGCGCGCTGCATCTTTGTTCCAAGGACAAGGGGAACACCTCGACCACGCCCTCGCAGCCCAGCGACCAATCATAATACGCTTCAGAGAAGGAGAGCTCACATGAGAAAACATCTTGGTCCTTCTCTTGTATTGATATCGCTCGGGATCGGAATAACATCTATGGCGCTCGCTCAAGACGCCGGATCGGCGCAACCTGCAGCACCTGCCCAACAGGGGGCACTTGCGGACCACGGAACCATGAGCGGCGACATGTCCATGATGAGGCGCATGAACAAAATGATGGATGCTTGTGAAAAAATGATGCAGAGCAACGATCGCCGGGACCGAAAGGGACGACGAGGGTAAGCCCGTCTGCAGCCGCGTCTGCCACTTTTTGATCGCTTGTAACCTGTTGGCCTGCCGACCGAACTATCATCGCGCGGAACGGTTAGGAACTGCCAACGTTATGGCTTGCCCGTTGCCATTGCGGCGTTTTACAGAGGGAGATAGCCATGCATAACATGACCAGCGAGATGAAAGCGTGTATCGATGAATGCTTGGGGTGCTATCAGTCTTGCATTACTACCGCATTGCAACATTGTCTCATTGCCGGCGGCAAACACGTGGAGCCAATGCATTTCAGGCTGATGCTCGCTTGCTCGGAGATTTGTAGAACCTCTGCCCATTTCATCCTACTCGGATCAGAGCATCATAAACATGTCTGTAAGGAATGTGCGGAGCTTTGCGAGGAATGTGCCAATAGTTGTGACGAAATCGGGGGTATGGATGATTGCGCCAACAAATGCCGCGAGTGCGCCGCGAGTTGCCGGTCTATGATTTAGAGGAACGGCAACGCGCGCAGACTGACCAATTCGATTCTTGCGATTGTGAACATCTGAGTGATGTAGCGCCAAAAGTGAACCTCACGCCGTACTTGCATGCATTGCCGATGGTATTGCTGAACGCGCGCTGGATTGCGATAGGGCTAGCGGCGTTGAAAAGGACGGTATGAGCGGTTGTTTGGTGATGTTTCCTTTCAGACCCGCAGGCTGCTGTTCGCCCTCAAGGGCTTGAGGGCGGACGGACTTGTCGTGCCAGTTTCAGACTATGTCCCACATACTCGGCTGTTTGGGGTCTTTCGTTCCGTACAGGGGCCTGCTCAGCCCCGGCGTGCGCGGACAATGGTAACGCGGCCGATTATCTCGGAAAAGCTGCTCATGCGACGTACGCCGACAAACCCTGCCTGCTTGAACAAGGTCAACCAGGTTCCATCGTAATGGGACGTCGGTGTGTCAGGGCCGAACAGGTGGCCAGTGACGCGAAGCACGTGGGTCTCTCGTGGCCGTAGGGGCTGGTCGAGTTCGGCAAGATACAGCGTCCCGCCCTGCCGCAATACTCGCCTCATTTCCTTCAGGAAGGCGACCTTACCGTTCTGTGGCAGGGGATGCAGCGCAAGCGAGCAGATGATCTTGTCGATAGATGCAGCACGGCAATCGATGCCGCAGTGATCTCCGTGCAGTAGCTCAAGATTGCTTAGCGGGGCGCCTGTGATTTTTCTTGATTCCATAGGCTGCAGGGCGGCAAATTGTACCGCAGGATAGTCACGCGCAAGCACCGCAAACGTGCTGAAGCCTTCCGCACTCACCTCCAGGATTCGCTCTCCTGGATGTGGCGCGGCTTCCCGTATCAGGGCCTCCCACCAGGGTCCCTTGCGTATCGCTATCCGATATCCGCATTTGAGCATGAGCATGAAGCAGCGGGCCCGGATCGACCTCATGAGTGATAAAGGGCGAGTTATGGGCATGTCAGCGAGACCGCGTGTGCGACTGTCTATGTTTGCTGGTATCTGTTCGCATGTTCCCAGGATTTTTGCAATTGTTGCTGCGCTCGTACCGAGCGCTCCTTCTATAAATTGCGACTCAGCCTTGTCGGCTGCGGTTCAAGCTTCGCCATCATCGTCGGCATCCCTTCCGGCGCTATATCGAGGCGGCGCCCGAAGATGACGGCGTCTGCCGGTTGGCCCGTTGGTTTGCGCACCAAGCGCACCGCAAGCACGACCTCTCCCTGCTTCGCTTGCGTGTCGACGAGTTCGAATGCGTAATTTTTACGTTCGGCTGGTAAACCGGCCACCGGATCCAAAGGCGTTAGCCGGCCGACAAGCGACGGTGGGAGAGACGCAGTGAGGCTGCTAGGGAGCGTCAACCTGCCCTGGCCGAGCAAGTAGCCGACAAAAGTTGTTGCGACAAGCGCCACAACCAGAAGCAGGACTACGAAGAACCGACGGACCCCGTGATACGCTTCAAGGAAGGAGAGTTCACATGAGAAAACGTCTTGTCGCTTCTCTTGTATTCGCCTCGCTCGGCATCGGAATAACATCTATGGCGCTCGCTCAAGACGCCGGATCGGCGCGACCTCCGGCGCCTGCGGACCACGGAACCATCGGCGGCGACATGTCTATGATGAGGCGCAAATGATGCAGAGCACCGATCGCCGGGGCCGAAAGGGACGACGAGGGTAGGCCCGTCAGCAGCCGCTGCTTGCTCAGGGCCGGATTGTTGCCGATTCTTTGAAGCACAGGCGCCAGTTCTGAAGTCATGCAGCACATAGCAGTGCGATGATCGGCGGCACGGCGGAGTCTATCTTCGCAATTTTCATAGGTTTTTCCGGCCGTGAGGAAAATCTTGCTCGGAAATCTAACGGCAGCAAAGACTCCAGGCCGAGTTAATTTGCAGCATCACCAAATCGTTGCGGCAATGGAAACACGATCGAAAGCTCAGCCACGGCGGACGGGTTCGAAAAGCTCGAAGCAATTGCCCGAAGGGTCATTGACCAGCGCCTGGTTGCCGCCGTTTCCGATCACGATTTCGCCCCTGAACGCGCATCCCGCCGCCTTCAATTTTTCGACAGTTGCTGTCAGGTCGGACACTTCGATCTGAATCCGGTTCCATCCGCCGGGTTCCGGAACCTGGCCATCCGATCGGGTCTGTCCCGCGCCGCCAGCGCCCGGACGACTGAGCAGTAAAATCAGGTCGCCTCTGGAGAGGCTTGCGAAGCCCGGGGCTGGGTGCATATCCACGCTAAAGCCCAACATGTCCCTGTAGAAGCCGATAGCCGCATCCACGTCGGAGACGATGTAGCGCACACTCACTTTAGCCATGGCTCGTCCTCCATCCGCCTTCTCTACCCGTGGCGTACTTCGACCAGTTCGAGCGCATACCCGTTAGGATCCCTGATCCAAGCGGTCAGGCGGCGCTCATTGCCTTTAAGAGGCTGAATAAAATCTACACGCTTTGCCCAGAGCATCGCACAGCTTCTGCAAATCACTGACGTGGATTGCGACGTGAATCCCGGTAGGGCCGATTTCGGAGGGAGCGCCATCGTCGATGTCTTTGGTCAATTCAAGCGAAGGCTGGGTGTCCCGATCACCATATCCAACATGTCCGACTTCAACTTTTCTGGTCTCATCGGTTCGGCGGCCCATTGTTTTCATGCCCAGGAGTTGGGTGTAGAAATCGATCGACCGGTCGAGATCGACAACGGGCAGCATCGTATTATGGATGCGAAACGTGAGGTCTTGCACAAGGCTGGCTTCGTTCATGACTCTCTCTTCTTCGCGCTTTGACCTAGGCGTATTTGACCAAGGCCATGAAGCCGAAATCCATATGTTCTTGCATGTGACAGTGGAGTAGCGAGGGGCCGGGATTATCGGCGACAAAATCCACTTCGACAGTCTGGCGGCCAGGCACGTTCACCACATCCTTGATGAGTCCGGATGTCGAGTTTCCCGCAAAACGCACGATCTCGAACGAATGCCGGTGCAAGTGCATGGGGTGCATATCGCCGCTGTCGTTTTGAAAGACGAAGCGGTAGCGCTTACCTTTTTCGACCATGATGGGATCAGTGTCGGGCCAGGATTTACCGTTGATCGTCCATCGGTTGAATCCGTTTCGCCCGCCGGGAATTTTCTGGGTCAGCAGATGGAATGTTTGATCGGGATCTGGCACAGGCGACTGACCGCCGAAAATCAAATAATCCCATTTCGTCATCGGCGGCATGTCCCAGGCGGGTGCGCCGGTCGCATCGGCATATTCGACGACGATCCCCATGCCGCTCTCGCGTTCCGGGTCCTTGGTGGAACCGAACGTCCACACGCCGGGATTATTCATCTCGACAATCGCGTCGATTCGCTCGGCGGGCGCAAGCATCAGCATGGAAACGGTTTGCGGTGAAGGCACGGCATTGCCATCCATGGCAATGACCGTGAACCGATGACCGGCAGCGCCACCATCACGTCGTCGGTCGCGCTGGCGTTGAGAAGACGGAACAGAACCCTTTGGCCCTGGCGAACGCGAACCGGCTCGCCATGGCCCAATGCCCTGCCGTTGAACGACGCGGATTTATAGGCAACCTCAAGGCCATTGTCGGGAGGTGGTCCTTTGCGGATGTCCTGCATGCTCACGAAGGAAGGCTCCCAGTGATGCATGGCGATAAACACCTCCTGGTCGTAACGCCCAGGCTCGCTTGACGGCTCGACATAGAGAAACCCGTACTGGCCGGAATAAACGCTCTGCGTGAGGTCCTTACCGGCCATGGCATGACTGTGATACCAGCGAGTTCCAGCCGGCCTCGGCGTGAACGTGTAGGATGCTGATCGACCCGGCATGATCATAGGCGTACCTTATTCCATCGCGCCGTCGACTTCGGAAGGAATGGCAAGTCCGTGCCAGTGAACCAGTTCGTGGTTCGGCGAATTGTTGGTGACGGCGATCGTCGCCGGCCGCCCCTCGCGCAGCCGCAACAGAGGCCCCGGCGCGGTGCCGTTGTAGCCAATCGTCTGGATCACGCGGCCCGGCGCGATCTCAAGCGAGATGGGCGCGATCGTTAAATTATAATCCGCTGCCGGCGTTTGCGCGCCCGCGGGCGTAACGCCCGTGACCGCGAGAGCGAGCGCCGATGCGCCGGCATGGACAAGAAGTTCCCGCCGTGTCGGAACAAGCGGATTGTGAGAACTCGACGTCATTCTGACCCTTTCAACGACGCATCCAACTGCTCACGGCCCGGCGCGATATTCGCTCGCGTTCAACACCATGCCGCTCTCGATGTGATCGACGCTCGCCGGCGCGAAGATGTTGAGCATGACGTCCAGACGCAGCGGCGTCGCTGCTCTTGTCCTGTTTGCTGCCCTGTTTCTGATCCCACCGCTTATCGCCGGCGCTGGCGGTCATCAGGCGATTGCGTTTTTCGATGCCTTCTACCGGTCCCGCGCGCTTGTCTTCGGTGGCGGGCATGTCGTCCTGCCATTGCTGCAAGCTGAAACCGTCGCCCCCCGGCTGGGTGACGAATGAAGCATTCCTGGCCGGCTACGGCGTTGCTAAGGCTGTGCCTGGGCCGCTCTTCACCTTCGCCGCCTATCTCGGAGCCGTGGTAAAACCGCTCCCAAATGGCGTGGTGGGCGCGACCATCGCGCTCGTCGCAATCCTTCTGCCCGGCCTGCTGCTCGTCTACGGAATACTGCCGTTTTGGACCAATTGCGCTCGCGTCAGGCCGCTCAGGCGGCCATGCGCGGCGCCGAGGCGGCGGTCGTCGGTATTCTTGGGGCGGCGTTGTACAATCCGGTTTGGACAAGCGCGGTTCTGAGCCCGCGCGATTTCGCCCTGGCGCTTGGCGGCTTCCTGCTGCTGACCGTCTGGAAAACCCCGCCCTAGATTGTCGTCGTCATGCTCGCCGCTGCCGGGGCTCTGTCGGGCGCCATGCATTGGTCCTGACTTGCGTATCGAGTGACGCGCCGTGTGGTGTTGAGAAGCCTTCCTGGATATAAAGGCGTCAACGTGATGCAAAAATCCGAGAACCACCAACGATTGAGATGATGCAACAATGGCCGGTACGATCACAGGATTTTTCCAAGGCACCGAGATGCCAACCGCCGGGTGGTGGGAGGCCTTGTGGCCCGACCCTGCCGGCGTCCTCGCCGCAGTAGGGGTTAAGCCGGATATGACGGTGGTCGATTTATGCGCGGGCGACGGATGGTTCACGCTGCAAATCGCCAAGATCGCGCGGCACGTCCTTGCAATCGACATAGACACCGACCTGCTGCAAATGGCGCAGCACCGGCTGACCGAAAGCGCGATGCAGAATTGCGACTTCGTGACAGGAGATGCCTACCGGCTTGCCGAATTGGTTCCGGAGCCGGTTGATTTCATATTCATGGCGAATGCTTTTCACGGTGTTCCAGATCGGCCGCGCCTGACCCGTGCGGTACACGCGACGCTCAGACCCGCAGGAAAATTTGCGATCGTCAACTGGCATCAGCGTCCTCGCGATGAAACGATCATCCTGGGCGAACCGCGCGGCCCCAAGACCGAATTGAGATTGACGCCGGAACAGACCGTCGAGGCCGTTGAAGTGGGCGGCTTGAAGTTCACGCAACTGATCGACGTGCCGCCTTATCATTACGGTGCAATTTTTGACCGTCGGCCGACCTGAGAGCAATGATGCTTCCCATTCTCGACAACAAGAACACATCGGCTCCGTCGGTTTTTCATCCTGTGGCTTTGTTGCGGGAGGCGCGTCGACAAAAGGGGCTTGCTAAAGTCGATGTCCCTTTCGTCTGCATCCTGGACCCGGACGGGGATCTCGTCCGCCGATTGCGTCAGACAGGGGCAGCGACGCCGTTTGCAAACTGGCCCTGCTATCACACGGAGCTCGACACTTTCGACCTTGATGGCCAGCAGGTTGGCATTGTCGGGCGCGTGGTCGGCGCGTCTTTTGCTGTGCTTGTCGCCGAGGAATTGTTCGCCAGCGGCTGTCAACTGCTCCTAAGCCTTACGTCGGCGGGCCAGATTGCGCCGGTCGGATCGCCACCATATTTTGTCGTGATAGACCGGGCTTTGCGCGACGAAGGAACCAGCTATCACTATGTGCCGCCCGCAGAGTTCGCCGAGGCGGACCCTGTCCTGGTGCGGAAGGCTGCCGCCGCGCTGGCTGACAACGATCCGGCCGTCATCGTCGGGGCAAGCTGGACCACAGATGCACCGTTTCGCGAAACCATCGAAGCCATCGAGGCTGCGCGCGCTAAAGGCATTCTCGCTGTCGAGATGGAAGCGGCGGCGCTTTATGCGTTCGCGCGCGCAACGAGCGTCCAGGTGCTCTGCTTAGCCCATGTCACAAACACAATGGGGCAGGCCGGAGAGGATTTCGAAAAAGGCGAGGCTGACGGAACACGCGATGCCTTGTCTGTCCTCGCCAGAATCGCTTCCGCCCTGCAGAAGTCTTGATGCTATGCAGATTTCGTGAAAGCCTTCCCCAGCTCAGTTTGTGCTTAATGCGGGGGGAGCCATATCGAATGATGACCCTGCTTGCATATGCGGGCGCGGCTGTAGCCGAAATCGCCGGATGTTTTTCATTCTGGGCCTGGTTTCGCCTCGAGAAATCGCCGTGGTGGATCGCGCCTGGCATCGTGGCACTCGCACTCTTTGCCTATTTGCTGACGCTCGTCGAAAGTGAAGCAGCCGGTCGCGCATACGCGGCCTATGGCGGCGTGTACATCGTTGCGTCCATTCTTTGGCTCTGGGTGGTCGAAAATCACCGGCCCGATCGTTGGGATGTTGCAGGCGCAACGATATGTTTGCTGGGTGCTGCGATCATCCTATTGGGACCTCGCACGTAAGCGTTGCGCAGGTGCGGCCTTAACTGCCGTGGTTGTGGTCATCCACGCACAGACTGTGATCAGCCAGGGTTTCGATCACCCGGCAGTCTGATACGGACCCGCGCGAACAGCCCTCGATCATCACCTTGAGTTCTTTTTTCAAGGCGGTGAGGCTGTGGATGCGCCGCTCAATATCTGCTAGCCGTGCTTTGGCAATGCCGTCCGCGACCGTGCAAGGCTGATTAGGATCATCTTGAAGGGTCAGGAGGTTGCGTATGGCATCCAAATCAAACCCAAGTTCACGCGCATGGCGGATAAACGATAGGCGACGTAGATCTGCCTGCTCGTACTGGCGCCGGTTGCCGTCGGTCCGAACGAGAGGCTGTATCAACTTAATCTCTTCGTAGAAGCGAATCGTCGGGACTTTGATCCCGGTTTCCTTTGCAGCTTGGCCAATGGCCACCGGTCCGCTCATGCGCGCTCTCCTCTAGTCGCTAGAGGATATGGGACGAATCTGCCTCCTTACAAGGAAAATCGGCAACTTTCCGCTTGCTCCTCTAGTTACTGGAGGAGGTAGCGTAGGCGAAATACCGAGGATTTTCTGATGAGCTCGATAGAACAGACCCGATTTCGCGTTTCCGGCGTGGATTGCGCAGCCTGCGCAGCCAAGATTGAAACAGCAGTGAGACGTGAGCCAGGAGTCGAAGATGTTTCGGTCTCGGCCACCGCTGGGACCATGACTCTGCGTCACTCGGCCGAAACCGACCTTGACGCGGTCACACGGAAAATCAGTGGATTGGGTTATCAGGCAATCGCCAGCACGGATTCATCGGCTAAGCCGGAAGCGCCGCCTGCTGGCGGCCTAAGCCATGATCATGCAGATCACGATCATGCCAGTCACGATTCCCAACCCGACGACCATGCCCATGCTCACGAGATCACCGGACCAATTTGGAAATCTCCTAAGGCGCTCCTGACGCTCGCCTGCGGCGCAGCATTGGCGGTTGCCTTTGTCATAGGCCACCTCTTCCCGGCGGCCGATCGCTGGGTGTTTGTCGCCGCCATGCTGATTGGCTTGGTTCCGATCGCCCGGCGCGCCGTCATGGCTGCGCTGTCCGGTTCATTGTTCACGATTGAATCGCTGATGACGATTGCGGCGGTCGGTGCGGTCATTATCAATGCCGCAGAGGAGGCAGCGGCGGTCGTCTTCTTGTTTCTGGTCGGAGAACTGCTTGAGGGGGTCGCCGCCGGCCGCGCCCGTGCCAGCATACAGTCGCTGACCAAACTCGTGCCTAAGACGGCTTGGCTGGTGGAAAACGGCCTGACCCGCGAAGTACCAGCGGAGAGCCTCAAGATTGACGCGGTCATCCTGGTGCGGCCAGGCGACCGCATTCCCGCAGACGGCGTGATCATGGAGGGTGAAGGGTCGATCGATGAAGCTCCCGTCACCGGCGAGAGCACGCCCATCCGCAAAGGTGTTGGCGCGACTGTGTTCGCGGGAACGATCAATGCTGACGTAGCACTCCACGTTCGTGTTACTGCCGCAGCGTCGGACAACACCATTGCCAGGGTCATAAAGCTGGTCGAGGAGGCGCAGGAATCCAAGGCGCCAACTGAACGCTTCATCGAACGGTTCGCCCGCTATTACACGCCGGCCGTTGTCGCTGTCGGCGCGTTGGTTGCGATCGTGCCGCCGCTGATGTTCGGCGGGGTGTGGTCGGAATGGGTTTATAAAGGCCTTGCCATTCTGCTGATCGGCTGCCCGTGTGCCCTGGTCATCTCGACGCCGGCTGCCATTGCGGCGTCGCTTTCTGCCGGCGCGCGCCGTGGTCTCCTTCTGAAGGGTGGCGCCGTGCTTGAGAACCTTCGCCACATCACGGCGGTTGCGTTCGACAAGACTGGAACATTGACGGAGGGCAAGCCCAAGGTCACCGATGTGGTGAGTTTTCAGGGATCGGAAACTGACATCATAAGGCTGGCCGCTGCCCTTGAAACGGGATCAAGCCATCCTCTGGCCGTCGCCATACTTAGTAAAGCCAAGGCCGATGGCGTTGAAGTTCCCAAAGCGTCGGAAGCAAAAGCAATAGGCGGCAAAGGCATCACCGCGACGATCGACGGTGCTGAAGTGTTTCTGGGATCTCCCCAGGCCGGAGATGCGCGCGTTAAGCTTACGGATGAACAGAACCGCCAAATTTCCGCGCTAAATGACGAGGGCAAGACGGTGTCTGTCCTGATTTCCGAAGGTCAGATCATTGGGGCGATCGCCATGCGCGACCAGCCCAGGCCTGATGCTGAAGCATCACTTAAGGCCCTTAAAGCTGCCGGGACAAAGATTATCATGTTGACCGGTGACAATGAGCGCACGGCGACAGCGATAGGAAAGGGGTTGGGCATTGAAGTCCGTGCCCAGTTGCTGCCCGAGGACAAGCAGCGTATCATTGCTGAACTGCAAGGGCAGGGATTGAAGGTCGCCAAGGTTGGCGATGGCATCAACGATGCTCCAGCCCTGGCCGCGGCGGACGTTGGAATTGCCATGGGTGGTGGAACGGATGTCGCCCTGGAAACCGCCCATGCAGCCGTACTCCATGGGCGTGTCGGTGATGTGGCCGCGATGATCAATCTCTCCAGGCGGACGATGACGAACATCCATCAAAACATCGCCCTGTCGCTTGGTCTCAAGGCGGCCTTCCTGGTCACGACCATTGTTGGTGTTACTGGTCTTTGGCCGGCCATTCTCGCTGACACGGGAGCCACGGTGTTGGTGACACTAAATGCACTGCGCTTGCTGGCTCCGATCAAGAGCCCAGCTTAGCTGCGTAAACGCCGCCTTTGCGAGTAAAGCAAACGCGGCTTGTATAAGGACATTGCGGTTACGTTCCCGATCGAACTTTTCACCGGATGACGATGAACAACATCGATGACCATGGCCACATCTGTATCGTCGACGATGATGCGCAAATCCGGTTGCTCGTATCGCAGTATCTGCGGAGACACGGCTACCAGGTCTCGGCGGCCGCAGACGCACGCTCGGGCACGGAGCTGCTGAGCAGCACGACGTTTGACCTCGTCATCTTGGATGTCATGCTTCCTGGGCGCAGCGGGTTAGACCTATGTCGTGAGATTCGAGCAAGTTCATCCCTTCCAATCATCATGCTGACCGCCCGCGGCGATGAAAACGACCGTATCGTCGGACTGGAGGTTGGTGCCGACGACTATATTACCAAGCCCTTCAGCTCTCGCGAGCTGCTGGCGCGAATCCGTGCCGTCCTGCGGCGCCTGCGGGTAGACACGCGCGCCGCCAATGGACCTGACGGCGACGTTCGCACCTTCAACGGCTGGGTGCTGGATCAGCGCCGGCGGGAGCTCAGATCACCGGCCGGCACGCTGGTTGACCTTTCAACCGGCGAATACGACCTCTTGAATGCTTTCATCGAACACCCCAATCGGATTCTTACCCGTGAAGCGCTCCTCGAGTTCGCCAAGGCACGGTCGGCCGATACGACCGATCGGGTCATTGACGTTCAGGTCAGCAGATTAAGAAAAAAGCTGGCCCAGGATGATGAAGACGGCCAGCTTATCAAGACCGTGAGGGGGGTAGGTTACATGTTCACCCCGATTACGGATAACGCATGAAGCGGATGCTCGCGACCATCATGCCGGATACGGTTGTCACACGTGCGGTGACAGTCCTTGTTGTTGCGCTCCTTGTCCTTAATGCCATTGGCTATCTGACATACCGCGTAGGCGTTGATGCGATTGTTTCCGCGGCCCGTGAGCGTGAGCTTGCCGAACGGATTTCCTCCATCACCGAGGCGATCCGCGTCCTTCCTTCAGCCGCGGAGCGTGATCGGGCAGCCCATGCCCTTGCGACGCCCACACTGGAGGTGCATTGGGCCCAGTCTGCGCCCGTTACCGATAGTGTCTCGCTTGACGAAGATGTGAGGCTTCTGATCGAGCGTCTGCGTGTGTCCCTGAAGCTTGATGCGACGGCACTGGTTGCGGGCTACACAAAGTACGGCACCACCCCTCAGGGCGGCGACAAATCCCACATTCTGCAGGTTTCGGTTCGTCTGGATGACAAGTCCTGGCTTTGGTTCTTGTCGCATGCGTCGGGCACGTTACCGCATCTGAGCTGGAGCTCTCTGCTTATCCCGATGTTCATGTGCGCCTCCATCATCCTCATTGCGGTTCTGTCGTTGCGTTGGGTGACGCGACCGCTGAGGTTGTTTGCCAAAGCGGCAGAAGAGTTCAGCCTCGATGCCAAATCAGAAAAACTCACAGAGACGGGGCCTAAAGAACTAAGAGCTGCAGCGCGGGCCTTAAACACCATGCTGGAACGGATCGGCCTGCTCGTCCGGGAGCGGACGCAAGCCTTGGCGGCGTTATCGCACGACCTGCGCACGCCAATCACCCGCATCCAGCTTCGCAACGAGCTTACCGATGACACCGCGACCCGCTCGGCGACCGAGGCGGATCTTGCCGAGATGGACAGCATGGTTCAGTCAACCTTGGACTATCTGCGCAGCGGAGGGACGCAGACCGAAGCGGTGCAGATGGTCGATATCGTGTCAATTCTGCATACGATCTGCGACGATCTCGCCGACCTCGCGCATGACGTTGAACTGACCGCACCGTCATCCGCGCTCCTGCAGGCGGGTCCTGTGAGTATCAAGCGGGCGCTGAGCAATGTCATTGGGAATGCCTGCAAATATGGGGAACGTGTAAGGGTCGTGGTTGCTGCTAATCGTTCCATTAAGATTATCGTCAACGATGACGGCCCTGGCATTCCCCCTGAAGAGCTGAGCCATGTATTCGAGCCGTTTTACAGGGTTGAGGCGTCTCGCAGCCGTACTACGGGCGGCTCCGGGCTGGGGCTGACCATTGCGCGCAACATCGTGGTTGCGCATCAAGGTTCGATCGAAATCGAGAACCGTCCGGCGGGCGGCCTCCAAGTCCGGATTACGCTGCCGCGCCCGCCGCCAACGACCAGGCCAACCCGAAATAAATTGTAACAATCGCGAAACACTTAGGATAGGTGGGCCCTCTAAGTTCTTACTCATGGAAGCGAAGTGCTTTCGTTTGATGAGGAAAACAGAAATGAGACCGACGAAAAAGATTCTCTCCATGCTTGCTGGCATCGCCATCATGACCGGCGCCGGCGGCACGGCTTTTGCTCAGGTGAATGGTCACCGCCCCAGTGATCACACGCTTGACGCAACCAACCATCCCTTCAAGGCCTCCTATCCGGATGCGAACGTGCGCGAGTCTGGTTCGGTAGCCAAGGGCTATACGACCATAACTCCGGCCGATAGGGCTCTGCAGCGTGCCCACGACATCAAGCAGCAGACCTCCGATGCGGGTGTCCAGCCGAGCTCAGGTCCGGCGGGGATGATCCCTGTATTGACGCCCCGGGACCGTGAACTGATGCGCCTGGGCGCCGAAAAGGACCGGATGACCGGTGGTTAATCGGCGGCGGCGCCTAGAAACGGTTCGGGTGCTCTACCTCGCGGAGCGCCCGATCCTCCATTTGGATCGTCGCATGTGTCAGACCGAATTTTTCATCAAGCATCGTATGGGCGCTCACGAGCACGGATTCCGCGAACGACATCTGGCGAACCACGATATGGCAGCTTACAGCATCAAGGCCGGAGGTCAGTGTCCAAACGTGCAGGTCATGGACGGCTTCTACACCTTCAATTTTCATCAGCCTCTTCTCGAGCAGGTCTATGTCGACTTCCGGAGGCGTGCCTTCAAGAAGGATATGAACGGTCTGCTTGAGGAGAATCCAGGTGCGCGGCACGATGAACAGGCCAATGCCGGCGTCGATGATGGGATCTGAGTTTCCAGCCGGTGAGCATTACGACCGCGGCGGCAACGATGACGCCGAGAGAACCCAGCATGTCGCCCAGGACTTCAAAGTAGGCGCCCTTGACGTTGAGGCTTTCAGACGAGGCTGCGGACAGAAGCCGCATGCTGATCAGATTCACAATGAGGCCGATGACAGCCACGACAAGCATGGGACCGCCAAGGATTTCGGGCGGACTAAGGAAGCGCTGATAAGCCTCATAGAGAATGTAGATCGACAGTACGATCAACACGACCGCGTTGGCGAGTGCCGACAGCACCTCAGTTCGCACATAGCCGTAGGTACGCTGCGGCGTTGCTGGCTTCTCGGAAAATCGGATCGCGACAAGCGCCAATGCCAAGCCGCCGGCATCCGTCAGCATATGTGCGGCGTCCGCCAGCAACGCCAAACTTCCAGTCCAGAAGCCACCGATGACTTCAAGGACCATGAACGTTGTGGTCAAAGCGAGCGCGCCCGCGAGCTTGCTCTTGTGCTGCCCCGCAGCTGTCGGGGGTATCGTGCCGTGCGCGTGTCCGGTGGACATTCCGACTCCATGATATTTGAGCTTGCTTCGGACAATTCTCGAAACGATAGTCCGTTGGTTCGCATTAATGCACCCGAAACTGCGAACGTTCCAAGAGTTCATTTCTAATCTGGGCTTATCGCTTAACCCAAAGGAGAAAGCATGATCCCCCGCAGGACATTCATCACGCAGGCCGCGTTAGTTTCTGCCACAGGGCTTTTTGCCCAGGAACAAAAGCACTCCCATGCGGCCTCAAACGGCGGTCAGATCATTGAGATCGGCAAGATCGAGGCCGAACTCGTCGCACGCATTGGCGAGGTTAGTTTGAACCTTACTGATGATCATGACAAAAATTTCAAGGCTACCGGGTACTCTGCAACCGCGACGGTTCTTGCGAAGGGCAACCAGCAGAAGACGATCGAGCTGGTGCTTGCTAGTGACAACAGGCTCGCAGCCAAGTATGACTTTGCCATTGATGGCCGTTTCCGCGCGACTGTTGTCCTGAAGCATGAGGGCAAGGAAGTTGACAAGGGACGTTATAACCTAGACATAAAGAAGTAGTTTAAGCATGTCGATCCGCCGCATTCCCGCATCAGGCATGGCAGCTGCAATTCGCAGTCTGCGGGTGCTTGTAATGCTGGCGATGATGCTGGCGGCAGTCCTACCAGCCAGAATGTTGTGTGAAACAACAGTCCTGTCCGGTGCAAGCGAAGCGCAGCTCTCGATGATGGTTGCGTGCGAAGCAAATAAGGCCTGTTCAGATCAGGACCGCGACAACGCTATTCATCTCAACGACCATTGCGGCTGCTCAAGCGGCTTCATTGTTCAGCAGATGACAGCGGCAGTGCGTGTGTCACTGGACGCGAAGTTCGTCGCCTTGGGTGATCAGCAATTCGCGTCGCATCCGGCCGCACCCCTCAAAGAACCTCCACGAGCTTAATGCATTGGGCCTCTTGGCCCTTTTGCCCCGGCTTTGCCGGTCATTTGGCTTTGACGGTCGCGTAGGCACTCGCCTCACGGCTTATCGGGACGTTTTCTATGAAGCGCGGATATTCTCTCGCGGCGATGATGATCGCCGGCATTCTTATCGGTTTGTACCTGGCAGCCTCTAACGGCACCGTTCGGTCTGTTCTCGCCTCAATGAATCCTGCTGCGGCGTCAACGGTGCCGGCGAAGGCAGGCGGCCATGAGGAAGAGGAAAAGGGGACGGAAGGCGTCATTAAGCTTGCGGACGCGCAGGTCGAAGCGGGCAAATTCGGCATCAAGCCGGCGGCGGCGGGAGAGCTGACTCGGAAGCTTTCGGCTCCGGCCGTCATAACCCCAGATCCGGACCGCGTTGCCCGTGTGGCCGCAAAGGTTGTTGGAACGATTGCCGAAATGCGCAAGCGTCTGGGCGAGGAGGTTCCCAAAGGCGACGTTATCGCCATCATTGACAGCCGCGAGGTTGCGGAGGCCAAGAGCGCGTATCTGGCGGCATCGGTCAACTACGCGCTGCAAAGCGATCTGTTTCAACGCGAAAAGCGGCTCTTCGATCAAAAGATCAACGCCGAGCAGCAATTTCTGCGGGTCAGGGCAACAACCACGGAATCCAAGCTGCAGCTGGATCTGGCGCGGCAGAAGCTTGCCGCATTGGATCTGAACGACGCAGAGGTCGACGCGCTTCAAAAGCAGCCGGTGGCGGAGCTCAGGCGGAAGGAAATCCGTGCCCCGATCTCGGGCCGCATCATTGAGCGCCGCGTGGATCTCGGTGCCCCGGTAGGCGGGGAGGGCCAGGAGAAGGAACTCTATGTCATTGCCGATCTTGGCCGGGTTTGGGCGGACCTGTCGGTGCCGACCAATGAGCTCGAGCATATTCGTGAGGGCCAAGCCGTAAGGTCATCGCAAGCGGAGGGGCCGCCAGATGGGACGATTGTCTTCGTAAGTCCCATTCTCAACCAGGATACGCGTTCGGCACGCGTTGTTGCGGCGTTCGCAAACCCGAAGGGTGTTCTGCGGCCTGGAACATACCTCACGGCGCATGTGATCATGGACGTGAAGCCCGTGGATTTGCTTGTACCCAAGACGGCTCTTCAAACCGTCGAAGGCCAGCAAGTTGTGTTCGTGAGGACAGCGGAAGGCTTCGAAAAGCGCGAGGTCGCGCTGGGCGATAGCGACGATGACAATGTCCAGATCGCGTTTGGTCTCGACGCCGGCGAGAAGCTGGCCACCACCAACACGTTCACCCTCAAAGCGGATCTCGGCAAGTCCGAAGCCGAACATTCTCATTGAGCGACCAGTTTCATGATTAATCGTATCATCGCCTTTTCGGTGCATCAGCGCTGGCTGATCATCCTGCTGACGGTCCTTGCCTGCGTGGGCGGGGTGTGGTCGCTCAGCCGCCTTCCGATTGATGCGGTGCCTGATATCACCAACAACCAGGTGCAGGTGAATGCCGTATCGGCGGCGTTGTCGCCGACCGACATGGAAAGGCAGGTCACATTCCCGATTGAGACGGCGCTGGCGGGCATACCTGGTCTCCAATATACGCGGTCGCTGTCCCGCAACGGCTTTGCACAGGTAACGGCCGTTTTCACGGACAGGACGGACCTATACTTCGCCCGTCAACAGGTCAATGAACGCCTTACCGAAGCCAAAGAGTCGTTGCCGCCGAATACGGATGTCCGCATGGGGCCAATCACGACAGGCCTCGGTGAAATCTACATGTGGACCGTTCACTACAAAGATGCGGAGCCGGGCAAAGCGGTCGATGGCAATCCGGGCTGGCAAACTGATGGGTCCTATCTGACGCCGGAAGGGTCCAAGCTCCAGACGGAACTTGAACGAACCGCCTATCTCCGCACCCTGCAAGACTGGGTCATCCGTCCGCAGCTCCGTAACGTGCTAGGTGTCGCCGGCGTCGATTCAATCGGCGGCTATGAGAAGCAGTTTCACGTTCAGCCCGACGCAAGCCGCTTGATCGCGTTCGGGCTCTCCTTCAATGACGTCGTTGAGTCCCTCAACAACAACAACGCCAGTCGCGGTGCGGGCTATATCGAACGCAACGGAGAAGGCTTCGTCGTTCGAAGTGGCGGACGGCTGGAAACGATTGAAGACATTCGTAATGTCGTCGTCACGACCCGGAAGGGAGTGCCTATCCGCATTCGCGATCTGGCCGAAGTTGGCATTGGGCGTGAGCTGAGGACCGGTAGCGCCAGTGAAAACGGCCGCGAGGTCGTGGTCGGCACCGCCTTGATGTTGATCGGGGGTAACAGCCGTACGGTCTCCTCAGCCGTCGATCTTAAGATGCAGGATGTCAAAAAAGGCCTCCCGCCGGGAATTGAGATCCAGACCGTTCTGGACCGTACCCTGTTGGTTGATGCGACGGTCAAGACCGTCGCCAAGAACCTCGGGGAGGGGGCACTCCTCGTTATTCTGGTGTTGTTCATCCTCTTGGGCAATTTGCGCGCGGCCTTCATTACAGCGCTTGTGATACCGATCGCCATGCTGATGACCGCGAGCGGAATGCTGGCCGGACGCATCAGCGCCAACCTGATGAGTCTTGGCGCCCTCGATTTCGGTCTGATTGTTGACGGTGCCGTTATCATTGCCGAAAACAGCCTCCGTCGCCTCGCCGAACTGCAGCACGAGGCTGGCCGAACCTTGAAGATCAAGGAAAGGCTCGCGACGGTCATCAAATCTGCTGAGGAAATGGTGAAGCCCTCTGTCTACGGGCAAGCGATCATTATCCTCGTCTATGTGCCGCTGCTGACCTTCACGGGCGTCGAAGGCAAGATGTTCGAGCCGATGGCGCTCACCGTGATCATTGCCCTGGTCGCCGCGTTTGTGCTGTCGCTCACGTTCATTCCCGCTGCTATCGCCATTCTGATCACCGGCCGCGTGCAAGAGAAAGAGAACTGGGCGATACGGGGCCTCAAAGGTGTTTACGGCCCCGCGCTCCGGGCTGCGGTCCGCCGTCCTCCCGTTGCGATCATCGGCGCCCTGCTGCTGTTCATCGCTGCACTGGGTCTCTTTTCACGACTGGGAGCGGAGTTCATACCGCAGCTGGACGAGAAAAACATCGCGATGCACGCGATCCGCATCCCGAGCACCGCGCTGACACAGTCGCAGCAAATGCAGCTTGAGGTCGAAAAAACCGTCAGCTCCTTCCCCGAAGTGGCGTTCGTGTTCTCCAAGACCGGTACGGCGGAGATCGCGGCCGATCCAATGCCGCCCAATACCTCTGACACGTTCATTATCCTCAAGCCCCAGGACCAATGGCCCAATCCTGACGAGCCCAAAGAGCAACTTGTGGTGCGGATGCAGGACGCGGTGCAGAAGCTTCCGGGCAACAACTACGAATTCACCCAACCCATCCAGATGCGGTTTAACGAGCTTTTGGCCGGGGTCCGAGGGGACATAGCCGTCAAGGTGTTCGGCGATGATTTTAACGTCATGCTGCGCACTGCCAACGAGGTAGCGAGCATTCTGCGTGGCGTACAGGGTGCTCAGGACGTCCGCGTTGAGCAGGTATCCGGGTTGCCGTTTCTTGAGATCAATGTCGACAAGGGCCAGATCGCACGTCTCGGCCTGAGCCTCGGCGCCGTCCATTCCGTCATAGGGTCGGCGATCGGCGGTGAGCGAGCCGGCGTTGTTTTTGAAGGTGACCGGCGCTTTCCCATTATTGTCCGATTGGCCGATGCGGCCAGACGGGACATCGGCACCCTGGAGAACGTTCCGGTGCCGCTCCCGCAGGCCGGCGACGGGCGCAGCACGGTGCTTCTCAAGCAAGTGGCGACGTTCTCCCTGGTGGAAGGGCAGAACCAGATCTCCCGTGAAGACGGCAAGCGGCGCGTCGTTGTCACCGCCAACGTGCGCGGCCGGGATATTTCGTCGCTGGTGGCCGAGGCCCAGCAAAAGGTCGGAAGCCAGGTTCAACTGACGACCGGTTACTGGATCACGTGGGGTGGCCAGTTCGAAAACCTGGCGGCAGCGCAGAAGCGTCTTTCGATGGTGGTGCCGGCCTGCTTCATCCTGATTTTCATTCTTCTGTTTTCGGCCCTGCGCTCCATCCGCGACGCACTGCTGGTCTTCAGCGCCGTCCCCCTGGCGTTCACCGGCGGCATCGCGGCCTTGTGGTTGCGCGACATGCCCCTGTCAGTTTCGGCAGCCGTCGGCTTCATCGCGCTCTCAGGCGTGGCGGTGTTGAACAGCCTCGTCATGCTGACCTTCATCAGGCAGCTGGTTGATGAGGGGCGCACCGTTGCTGAAGCCGTCTATGAGGGCGCCATGACCCGGCTCCGGCCTGTAGCCATGACGGCTTTGGTCGCCTCGCTCGGCTTTGTGCCCATGGCCATAGCGACGGGCACGGGTGCCGAAGTGCAGCGGCCTCTGGCGACGGTGGTCATCGGGGGTCTGATCAGCGCCACGCTGCTGACCCTGCTGGTGCTGCCTGCGCTTTACGCCCGGTTCGCCGGGACCCGGCCTTCACCCCGAACCTCCGACGATGATGAGGAGTAGCAACCATGCGCTTAGGCATTGCCGTCGCCATTGGCCTGATTTCGACATCGGCCCTCGGGCAGGCACCCGTCGTCCGGATAGTGGGCCCAGGGGCGGTCCGCTGCGCGCGCTTCAGCGAGGATATCGCCCGGGATCCTCGCCAGGAGCGTGAGTACTTCGCCTGGGCCCAGGGCGTCATGAGTGGGCTGATGCTGCGGGCGCCAACGCCAGCTGAAGGGAATCTAGACCTGCTGCCTCCCGGTTTTGGCGTGGCCGCACAAATGGACTTTCTCAAGGACGATTGCGAGCACACAACCGATCAGAGTTTCACCGACGCCACGCTGGCGCTTTACCGCGAATTGAAGCGCCGCAAGGGCGATCTGTAATTCCTATTAGTGGACGCGTTCATATGGCTTTTCGATACATAACCTTTGCCGGCAACACCTTTTTTCATAAGGCGACCCGCCTTTCTGCGGTTATGGCCCTTGCTGGCGTGCTGCCGGCATGCACCGTCGGACCGGATTTCATTTCTCCCCCGGAACCGACGGCAAACCGGTTCCTCCCGGATCAGAAGGCCGCTGTTATTGGCCGGACCGCCGCGGTGCCGCGCGTCGTGTGGGGTGGTGATGTTCCTGCAGAATGGTGGCGGCATCTCGGCTCACCGACTTTAAACCGACTGATCGAAGACGGCATTGCCAACAATGCCGACTTGGAAAGCGCAGAGGCTGCGCTGCGGGTCGCTCAAACGAATATCACCATTCAGCGCGCGGCCCTCTTTCCTTTGATCACCGCTGGTTTTGACTCGAGTCGCAACAAGGCGACAAACGCCTTGTCGCCCCCCACCAACTCCAATTCGTACTTGTACAGTCTCAACACGGGGCAGGTGAATGTCTCGTTCCTGCCCGACATATGGGGCGGAACCCGGCGACAGATCGAATCCGTGAAGGCGCAAACCAGGGCCACGGCCTTTCAGCGGGAGGCGGTTTATATCAGCCTTACCGCCAATATCGCGCTCACGGCCATTATGGAGGCCTCACTCCGCGGCCAAATCGCGGCGACCAACAATATCATTGGCACCCAGAATCAACTGCTCGGCATTCTAAGACGCCAGTACACCGGCGGTCAGATCGCACAGACTGACGTTGTTGCGCAAGAAACAGCGGTGGCGCAAGCGCGCCTGCTCCTGCCCCCGCTGGAACGCGCCCTGGGACAGCAGCGTAACCTGCTCGCGACTTTGACGGGACGTTTTCCCGACGAGCGGATCGCAGCCAATTTCACGCTCAAATCCTTTCGCCTTCCCCGCAAAGTGCCACTGAGCCTGCCGGCAGACCTCGTCCGTAGCCGCCCTGATATCCGCCTGGCGGAAGAACATCTGCATGCGGCGAACGCGCAGATCGGTGTAGCGGTCGCCAATCGGCTTCCCCAGTTGGCTTTGTCGGCCAACGCCGGCTCAAGCGCGCAGGCACTGTCGCAACTGTTTTCACCAAGCGTAGGCTTCTGGACCCTCGCAGGCAATCTATCCCAGACCGTCTTCGACGCTGGCGCCCTCGCCGCCCGCCAGCAGGGTGCGGAAGAAGCCACCTTGCAGGCGGGTGCGCAGTACCGATCGACGGTTTTGGTCGCCTTTCAAAACGTCGCCGATGTGTTGAGAGCTCTGCAAAGCGATGCGCGCGCGTTGAACGCGGCGCACGCAGCCGAACGATCGGCATCACAGAACATCGGCCTGATCAGGAAGCAGGTCGATGCCGGTCAGATCAGTTTACCGTTGCTGCTTACCGCGCAGCAAGCGCAGCTGCAGGCTTCGCTGGCCCGCGTGCAGGCCGAAGCGCAGCAGATCGCGGACACTGTGGCGCTGTTCCAGGCCCTTGGGGGCGGTTGGTGGAACCGACCTAACGCGGTCTACCCGATTCACGTCGAACCTCCCGTGACACTCGCGGAAGGTTTTCTGCAGCCAGATTGATAAGGACATGGCCAAAAAAGCTTGGAAGCGAGCAGTGACGCGAGCCGACTTAGCGTTGGCGGCGTACCGCCATGCCCCGGTTTCTCGACACAATGCGGCCGAGGCCGTCGACCTTGTGCTTGCCACCATTACGGAAGCGCTTGTCGGCGGCGAAATTGTGCTGATCTCGGGCTTCGGAGTGTTTCAGGTTCGATCAAAAAAGACGCGGATGGGTCGTAATCCAAAGACAGGCGTTGCTTACCCTATTTCCGAGCGGCGGACGATTGTGTTCAAGGCCAGTCGTACACTCAAAGCGAAACTTACCGCTCGTCACCTTGAGAGGGAACACCCCCCGACCCAAACGTCGGAGAGCGCCGATGATGCGTCTTAGTGGTCCCGGCGATGATTGTGATGGTGACGCAAGCGTGGAGGATGATGAACTTTTGATGGCGAACCGTGACCCCTTACCCCCTAGGGGATAGGATAGCTCATGCTTCATACATCGCATCCCGAGATCGTCAACCGCCTGAAACAGGCTCAAGGCCACTTGCAGCCATCCTGAAAATGTTTGAGGAGGGCTGGTCTTGTCCGGGCCCAGCCCAACAGCTTCAAGCGGTGGAGAGCACCATTCACAATGCCAAGCGGACGCTGATTCAGGATCATATGGAGCATTGCATCGGCGAGGGGGTTGACCATGGCGGTGCGAACGCAAAACAGACGCTCAGCGAGTTCAAAACACTTTCAAATTATCTGTAAGGGTAGGATTTAAAATGATGTCTCTTCCTGACCTGCTGCAACAGAGCGCGGCACACGCTTCGCTATTCGTTCCGACCGCCATTCTCCTTGGCGCACTGCATGGCCTGGAACTTGGCCACTCAAAAACGATGGCCGATCCAGATGGGCGCACGCAGCATGTTACCGTTGGCAGGCTGGCCGATGCGCCGGACGCGCAGCCGACCACGTGGTTGTTCGAGGAAGGCCCAGCGCTGCGGCTGTCGGAGCGGATTTCAGAAAAAGATAAAAACGGTTTTGAACTTGCGCGGCCCGGCCCCGGGGAAAGAATGGTTCGACCGCGAATTGGACGTCGTCCGCACCGCCGGCGCTGAACATATCAGCATCCGGATGTCAGCCAACCGCGAGCCTGACGAACGAACGATTTCAAATCTGGTATCGACATTGACGAATGTAAAGACGCCCTTGCTCATTCACTGCGAAGGGGGCGCTGATCGCTCGGGCCTCGCCGCCGCGCTTTATGAACGCGCCGTCAAGCATCGTTCTACCACTGACGCGACCGCCCAATTGTCCTTTCGGTACGGGCATTTTCCGTGGCTCACAAGTCGGACAGGCGCGATGGATCGCGCGTTCGCACATTTCATTCAGGCCCATTAGCACTTTTTGAGGCATGCAGAGGCAAAGCGTGCCCGCCGAGTCGCTTTGCGGGGTCATATCGGCTGACGCCTGACTGATCTGATGCCTCGAAGGCCCAGCAGACAGGCAGCTCCCCCTGCTCTGATACTTTCATGACCATCCATGTCAGAAACCCGCACGCAATTTATATGCTCCTTCGAACGCTCTCACCGGCGGCGCAACAAAGATGATATTTACGCGCGCGACGGCTCCGATTTTGATTTCTGGCCGGGGCGTTGAGGGATCGCGAGGATGCAGATTGTCATGATCACGGCAAGAACAGCCGAGGCGGAGAAATCGCCGATGGCCAACCCCCCGGCCGTTGTAGGCTTGTCAAGCGAGTTGGCGATTGTCGCCCCCAGGGGCCGCGTCAGGATAAAGGCAGCCCAGAACAATCCAGTGTGCGAAACTTTCGTCGTGAAGTAGAGAAGAGAAATAATAATTAGTGTGCCTGCGATGACCAGCGCGCTACCATTGTAGCCAAGCCCCGTACTGTCAGCCATCCAGTCCCCAAGGGCCGTGCCCAGCGTCTGAGAGAACATGATGGTCGCCCAGTAAAACGCTTCGACTTTAGGGCCTGTAACCGTGTCCACCGAAATGGAGCCGCGTGACCGGTACCACAATCCCAGCGTCGTCATGACCATTGTGAACAGCGACAGCGAACCGCCCAGATAGCCCAGGCCGAGCGAACGGTCGAGGAGGTCTGCAAGTGTCGTCCCGGCAAGCGTAGTCGCGGTAATCGCAGCCCAGTAAAGGAACGGTTGAAATCGCTTCGACCTGATCTGCGCGGTCACAGCGGCGACCAGAAATGTTGAAAATATCACGGTCCCGATCAGGTAGCCCCAGCCTAGTGTCAATGTGACAGCGTTGCCGCCGACTTCACCGAGTGTTGTCGCCAGCACCTTGATGACCCAGTATCCAAGCGTGATCGCTGGCACTTTGTTTTTTTGCTTGCTGACGACTCCAAGCATCGATTACCTCCAAAATAATATGCCAGTTCGCGAAATCTTGACGGGGCTCTCAGACATTCGGGAGCGGGACCCCGTCGGCTGGTTGAGGCGGCGGCCCTGCGCTGGCCATGATCACAACAGGTATTGTCTGATGATCTTCAAGCGTTCCGCGCCGAGCCCGCGCGCCATCGAAGAGATCCTGGTCAGGATGCGGCAATATCATGTGGCATGCCGGCCTGCGCGCTGCGGTATCACAATCAGGCACGCAAGAATGAACGCGGCAATCACGGCAGAGGCCAGCGGCCTGCTGAGGTTCAGGCCGCCGTCCGCCAGCGGCTTGTCAAGAAAATCACCGACCGTCGCGCCGAGCGGGCGGGTCAGAATGAACGCAGCCCAGAATAGCGTCACGCGCGATATGCTCGTGCGATAATACAGTGCGATAACGACAGCCAGACCCGCGGCGAAGACAAGCGCGCCGCCCTCATAGCCGAGGCCGCCCGTATCGGCCAGCCAGTCGCCCAGAGCCGTACCAAGTGTCTGCGAAAACGTAATCGCGCCCCAGTAAAAGGCTTCGACTTTGGGCGTCGATACCGTGTTGACGGATACAGTCCCCTCCGACCAGTACCAGAGCCCGAGAACACCCCCGACGCACAGAAGAAGTAACGAGGACCCGCCGGCATAGCCGATCCCGAGCGACCGGTCCGCGAAGTCGGCCATCGTCGTGCCGAACGTGGTTGAGGCGACAATTGTCGCCCAGTACAAAAACGGGTGAAACCGCTTCGCAACGATCTGCGCCACCACGAAGCCGACGAGCAACACAGCGAACAACGCAGTGCCCGCGAGATAACCCCATTTCAATGTCATCGTGACAGTATCACCGCCGGTCTCACCGAGCGTCGTCGCCAGTATTTTGATGATCCAGAAGCCAAGCGTGACTTCCGGAACTTTGCTCAAAGCAAATTTCTGGTCAGGTGTCATGTCTGAATTCCATTATCCCGCGGACGGCCTGGCGCGTGCACGCACACGTCGAAGCCGCCCGCGTGTTTGTTGCGGCGAGTTAGTCCGGATGCGGGCCTTCCGTCTTGTTTTCCAGAACCTTGCCGGTAGCGGCATCGACTCCGACTTCCTGCGTGCGTGCGCCATTCTTGATGTCGAACGAATAGCGCAGCCCACTGCCCCCAGGTTCTCGCTCCAGTTCCTCGTCGGTAACCTTTCCAGGATGGGCTGCAAGCGCGATCTCGCGGGCCTGCGTCATGGTGACCTTCGCGTGCACCGCAAGTTTCTGGCCCGTATAGGCCATTGCGGGGGCGCCGAGCGCCAGCAGGATACCTGCTGCGCCCAGCATGCCCCGGCGATAACGGTTTAATCCGATCATCTGTCTCTCCACTTCATCACTTCCTGCGAACGGATCTGGGACGACCCGTTCTGGTGAAATAAAGCTTAGGCCCGAAGACTGAGGACAGAATGAGCAGCGAGAAAACCCCGAAAAACAGCGTTGCTACGCCGGTAGCGTGACGCGGGCGATTGCGCCCGAGGGGCCGTCCGTACGATTTTCAACGGTTAGTATAAGGCCGTTGCGCTCGGCGATCCGCAGCGCGATCGCCAGGCCAAGGCCTGTACCTTCGATGTCCGGCGGCGCAGCGCGATAGAAGCGCTCGAATATGCGTGACGCGGCACCCGGCGGCAGACCGGGCCCGGTATCCGCTATATCGACAACGCCGCGCCCGTCGATATTAGTCAGGGCAACGTCCACCTGGCCCCCGGATGGGGTATATCGCACGGCGTTATCAATCAGATTTGCGAACAGGACGCGTAGTTCCTCCGTCGAGCCCTGCAGTTTAGCTGGGACGTCAATCCGTGCCCCGAGATCGACACCTTTGTGCTCGGCCTGCACGACATGATCCCCAACGCAATCGAGCAGCAGGGGCCCCAGCTGAAACTGTTCGGTGGCCTGCACCCCGAGTTCGTCGAGGCTGGCCAGCCGCAGCAGCTGGCTGACGAGCGCGCTTGCGCGCTTCACACCCTGTGCAAGCGCCACCTTGCCAGCTTCAAGGTTCACTGCGCCCGATTCGTTATTGACTTTCAGGTTGTCGACCTGAATCTGCATTGCGGCCAGCGGCGTCCGGAGTTCGTGGGCTGCATCCGAAAGAAAGCGCTTCTGGACTTCGACGGCGGCACGCAGGCGCAGAATCAGGCCGTTCATGCTTTCGACCAGAGGCAATACCTCGACCGGAATGCCTGTAAGTGGAATTGGCGCTGCCGCCAGGGCGCTACGGCTGGCGATATCCCTTGCCGCTGTATCCAGTCGTCCCAGCATCCGGTTCAGCGCCCAGCCGACGACAATCCAGGACATGGGTATGACAATCATGATTGGCGCTGCAGCGCCGATAGCGGCACTGCGCGCGAATTCCTGTCGGACCGTGTCGCGCTGCGCCACCTCCACCGTCCAGACATCGTTGCTGGTCGAATAGGTGCGCCAGCGTTCCCCGGCTAAGACGGCGTCCGCATACCCGGGCTTTGTGGGCCTGGTGATCCCGGCGCCGCGAGCCGTCGCGTGCTCTACGCGGCCGCGTTTCCAGATGACGACCGCGATCTGATCTTCCGGATCCTGATCAATGGCCTGCGGCGCGTCGGCATCCCGAAGGCCCAGACCTACATTTAAAGCGACCTGACGAAGCTGCCCGTCAAGAAAGTCGGCTGCCTCGTTCCGCGCGAGTTTGTAGGCAATCAACATCGCGGTTGCGCCGACGACTGTCAGAAGGATCGTCGTTAGCATCAGAGCCGTGCGCCGCAGCGAAATCGTCTTCATGATTTTGCCACCATCCATCCGGCGCCCCGCACGTTGAAGATGATCGCTTTCCCGAATTTACGCCGGATGGAATAAATCAGAGCATCAACAGCGTTGCTTTCGACTTCTTCGCCCCAGCCGTAGATGCGTCCCTCGACCTCCGAGCGCGACAGAATGCGCCCCGGTCGTTCCATCAACGCGTGCAGCAGGGCATACTCACGCGCGGGCAGGACCTGAACGATATCAGCATATGATAGCTCATGTGTTTCTGTATTGAGTTCGATCGCGCCAGCGACCAGCCGCGAGGTTGCGCTTCCCGCACGTCTGCGGAGCACCGCGCGCATTCTCGCAAGTAACTCACGCGTTTCGAATGGCTTCACGAGATAGTCATCCGCACCGAGATCGAGTCCTGTCACGCGATGGTCGAGCCCGTCGCGGGCGGTGATAATTAACACCGGCACATCGATCCCCCGGTTTCGCACCGTCTTCAGCAGATCGAATCCTTCGGCATCGGGCAGTCCGAGATCGAGCAGAACGATCGCATGCCCGCCGTCAAGAAGCGCCGCTTCCGCCTCGCTGCCATGGCGCACCCAGTCCACGGACATACCTTCTTCCGCAAGCGTGCGGGACAGGCCCTCACCGATCATCAAATCATCTTCCAAAAGAAGTACGCGCATTGGTGACTCGCCAGGATTATCGGCAATTTGAATTCAGGAACAAGAAATGACTGAACAAAATCGTCACGCAGTCAGGCTCTGCGTGTCTGTCTTTCAAGCGGCGGCAGCATCCTGCATCATGGCTTTTCACAATCTTCTCCTGTTCGGTTACAATGCGCCTGCCGGTAGGGCCAGCCAGCCTTCGACGCCCATGTAAAGGCCGACGCCGATGATTAGAACGGCAGAGGCGTAGGGCGCTTTTCGCGCGAAGGATGAAAAGCCGCTCCAGCGCTTTTCGACATGGCGCATGCTGAGCGCGGCCAGCACCCCCGCTGAAACCATCGTGACCGCGAGGCCGATGCTGAAGCAGAGCACCAGCAGGAAACCAAGGCTGAGTTGCTTGAGCTGGATGCAGAGGAGCAAAACCGTGATGGCTGCCGGGCAGGGAATCAGCCCGCCTGTGAGACCGAATATAACGATCTGCCCCGTCGTGACGGTGCGCCCCGCAAAGCGGCGGCGAATGTCGTCCGCGTGGGCACGTGCGTGCGCGTCATCCTCAGCACCGAGGTTCATATGGCCGTGATCATGCTCCGTATATTCTACGCCGTAGCTGTGCGTGTAACCGTCTTGAGCCAGATGAATTCTGGCTGTGAACGCGTGCGGTTCCGGGATCTCATCGACACTTTCAAGGAAACCGTTGCGATCGAGGAACTGAAAGACCTGCCGGGTGAGGTCCGGCCGGATTGTTTCAACAGTGACATTACCCGCGGCAAAATGCTCGCCGTGTTCGAACCGGATGCGCCAGCGCGGCGGTACGCTATCTTCAAACACCTCAAGGGCAACCGTGCCATGGGCGGTCTCAATGCGACCCATCTCCTCGCCATGATGGTGATGTTCATGCTCGCTTTCGGCATTCTGTTCACGCCACGTACGCCAGATCATCCACAGCGCGATACCAACGATGAGTACGGCTGATGCCATCTGCAGATAGGGCTCGGTCGCCTCGCTGCTCCAGTTCCGCCCGAAATACTGCCCGCCGAGAGCGATGACCCAGACAACGGCGGTATGTGAAATCGTTGCCGACAGGCCCAGCAGTACCGCCTGCGAAACGGTGCCCCGGACCGCGATGATGAAGGCCGCCATCATCGTCTTGGAGTGACCGGGTTCCAGTCCGTGCAACGCCCCGAGAAGAATGGCGGAGGGTATGAACAGCCAGAGGTTCGTTGATCCCTGCTGCAGCATCTCGGTCATGGAATTCACGGATTAAAACTTTCTATTTTATATAGGTTCTCAGCACCTCAATCAGTTCGGACGCGCCCAGTGCCTGAGGCGAATCCTCCTTGTCCGGATCGATGATGTGGTTGCGGATATGATCTTCCATGACCTCCGCGGTCAGCCCATTCACGGCACCGCGCATGGATGCGACCAGCATCAGAACGTCAGCGCAGCCAAGCTCTGCCTGCAGAGCCCGTTCCAACGCCTCCGCCTGGCCTTTGATACGGCGCACGCGGGCCACAAGCTTTGCCTTGTCTTTGATCGTATGCATGGGGGTCCCTGATCTTCAATATAGGATAGGGGGGTATACTAGTCGAGCAAAACGTTCATAGCGACAGCCTTGTCAGCCTCGACCGGTGCCTCCTGGTCCGCGGAGTTACCGCGACCGAGGCTGTGCTCGCCCTTGGTCGCGAATGACTGCTATATTGGTTACATCACGCCAGCCGGCACAATGTTGGTCCTGCTTCGTCGAAAGACATTGATCCGTTGGTGAGTCTTGATGTCCCGGTCTCCTCGGCCGGCCCGGGCGCACCTCTTGTTCCGCTCGATTTTTCAAAACAGATCGGTAACATCGTGATGCTCGATGCCGTGGGCGCTAACGGGATCTATTCCGCGCGGATTGTCTCGATTGCCGACCCGGTATTCACCGCCCTGTACATGGCCACCATTCTTAAGGTCCCACCAGGGGAGCAGCAGCAGTGACGGGCTTCCTGCGCCGTGTTGTTTGTCAGGATTTTGTGAGGCGTTCCCGACGATCGTGGTCTGGCATCGCTTATGCCGTCAGCATCACACTGCGCTCTGGCGGCAGCGAAAATGCAAGTGAAGCGCCAACCGGCCGCTTAGGGCCAGTCGAGCCAACGCGCTGCGGCCCCAGATCGACCGCCAGTCGCCAGCATCGGCCTTGGAAGGGGCTCGATAGAACCGTGCCCTAACGATCGAGAAGCCGCCGATAAGCTTAAATTCGCTTGGCTGGCGGCAGCACTTGCCCTGGCTGTAGGATGGCGGGCGTGGCGGCGGGAGCGCGCGGAAAGCCCTCTGCGCAACATCCCCCAAGGATGGCCCGCCGTCACGCCGGCCAGGTGTCGGTCAGGCTGGTTAGTCGGCTTTCGAGGACGGCGCTGCCGCGTTCTCTTCCTGGGCGGCGAACACATTATGCGCGTAGGCGTCCAGAATGCCCTCGCACTTGGTCAGCCATTCTTGCGCCACCTGGGCGAGGGGAGCGGCATAAAAATCGTTCTTGCCGATTTTGGTGAACCAGGTCTTGAACTTGGCAACTTCCTGCTCGTTCTCTTCGAGCTCGGCATAGGTGAAGTGCTTCACCCGCGTCTCTTCGGCGATCTCTTTTTCAAACGCCTCGCACTTGCTGATCAGCTCCTTGTATTCCTCGTCGCGGTCGGCGTTGAAGCGGCGCACGATCTTGTCCTCTTCCCTCGGGTCGAGGCCGGCGGTGGTCATCAGCACCGCTTCGCCATCCATTTCGGCGATTTCGTTCTCCAGCGTCTTGAGGCGACGCAGGTGGTCGTCCGACTTGGGCAGCAGGCACACGCCGCCCTGTATATAGACCGCGCCCATACCCTTCAGCTTGCGCCACACCGCGATACGCTTGCGCGCCGGCTCCGGCGGAACTTTATAGGTCAATAATAGCCATTCGAGTGTTTTCATGGAACTCCCTGCATGTTACCATCGTTACATCTAAAATCAACGGGCTGTATAATGAGACCGGGACTTCCACACATTCTCAGGCTTCACTTGCCAGTGCCGGCCCTCGATGGCCAGCCCCGTGGCGACAGGGACGGCATTGGGGCCACGCCCCCCCGGCGTATCGTCCTTGGAATCGGCCCGATCTTCGCCGTAACCTGTCTCTTCATCAGCGAGGTTGATCTCGCGGCCTGTCCCGGCTGCAATTGGGTGCTGGGGGGCGGCATCTTCTTCGTGCTGGCGCGTACGCTTCCCCATTGAAAGTGCGATCCATCATGACACCGGCCTTTCGCAAGCCCAACCCCCTCTGGCGTCGTGCGGCCAAGACCATGGTTGGCGCCGCCATGGGTGTTGCCGCCGGGATGGCATTATGGGCGGGCTACCTCCAGCTTACCGGCAACATCCACGAGGTAGAGCCGGGTGTGCTCTATCGCTCGGCCCAGCTCGCGCCGGACCGCCTCGATTCAGTGATTCAGGGGCGTCACATCCGTACCGTGCTCAACCTGCGCGGCGCATTCCCCGGCAAACGCTGGTATGAGGCAGAAGCTGCCGCCGTCCGCGACGCCGGCGCCCAGTTCATCAGTCTGCCGATGTCGGCCAACACCCAGCCCGACGCCGCGCTGCTGGCGTCGCTCGTGCAGACGTTGCGCACGGCGCCTCGTCCGATCCTCATCCATGGCAATTCCGGTGCCGATCGCACCGGCCTGGCCTCCGCCCTGTTCGAGCTACTTGAGGAGGGCAAACCCGCGACCGAGGCTGATAACCAGCTGTCGTTCCGTTACGGGCACTTCCCGTGGCTGACCAGTCGCACCGGCGCCATGGATCGCACGTTTCGGCAGGTGGTCGAAACCAGCAAAGCCACTCTGAAAAGCTCTGCCGATGTCGAAGCCCAATAGTCTTTTCCCTC
This sequence comes from Terripilifer ovatus, assembly GCA_029222685.1. GTDB lineage: Bacteria > Pseudomonadota > Alphaproteobacteria > Rhizobiales > Beijerinckiaceae > Terripilifer > Terripilifer ovatus. Next base: position 105,241 of record JARHVB010000029.1, read on the forward strand.
GTTTGCGTTTGATACTGGCGCATCCGAGTGCCAGAGAGCTCTGGCCCATAGCCGCCGTATTCCTGGCCGGGTGCCTGATCTTAGGCTTCGGCCTGCTCGCCGAAGAGGTTCTGGAAGGCGATACTTCCAAATTCGACATGAAGGTGCTGATGGCCCTGCGCAGCGGCGGTAATCCCGCCGACCCCATCGGCCCGGCCTGGCTGGAAGAAGCAGGTCGCGATGTGACGGCACTTGGCAGCTTTACCTTCCTCGGCTTTGTGTTCGCGGCAACGGTCGGCTATCTGTTGCTGATCCGCAAGCGCGGCCTGGCGCTACTTATGTCTGTAGCGGTGCTTGGCGGTGTCGCCATCAGCACATTTCTCAAGATGGGCTTCGACCGGCCCCGACCGGACATTCCGCATGCCGCCCGCGTCTTCACCGCAAGTTTTCCGAGCGGACATGCCACGCTATCGACGATCGTGTTTTTGACGCTGGGCGCCCTTCTGACGGGCGTCAACGCCGATCGGCGTGTTAAGTTTTACTTCGTCGTGCTGGCTGTGTTTCTGACCGTCATGGTCGGGCTGAGCCGCGTCTATCTGGGCGTGCACTACCCAACCGACGTGTTCGCCGGCTGGTCTGTCGGGGCGGCCTGGGCAATCCTGTGCTGGTCAGGCGCACATTGGCTCCAGCAGCGCGGCGCTCTGGAGCCGGCCGGGGCATCCTCCATTCATTCAACGAACGACCAAAATAACAAAGAGGTTAAGTCATGATTTCGTGGGCAACGGCGGCGCCGGCCGTGACAGCGGCGTTTCTAGCCTCGTTGGTAGAGGCCGTGGAAGCGCTGACCATTGTGCTGGCGGTCGGCACCGTGCGCGGTTGGCGGCCGGCCTTGACCGGCACCGGCGCCGGTCTGGCCTTGCTGGTACTCCTGGTGCTGGCTCTCGGGCCGCTGCTTGACCGGGTGCCGCTGCACGCGCTGCAACTGGTCATCGGCATATTGCTGCTGCTGTTCGGCCTGCGCTGGTTGCGCAAAGCGATCCTGCGCTCGGCCGGCATCATCGCGCTGCATGACGAAACCAAGGCGTTCGCCAAGGAAGAGGCCAGCCTGCGGGCGGCCGAAGGCCAACATGCAACGCAACTCGACTGGATTGCCGGCATCACCGCGTTCAAGGCAGTGGTACTGGAAGGGCTAGAAGTGGTGTTCATCGTCATCGCGGTGGGCGCGGGTAGGGGGCTGCTGGTTCCCGCTGCCATGGGCGCGGTGGCCGCCTGCCTGGTCGTGCTGCTGCTGGGGATCATCATCCACCGGCCGCTCGCCCGCGTGCCCGAAAACCTGCTCAAGTTTGGGGTCGGCATCATGCTGTCGGCGTTCGGCGTGTTCTGGACCGGCGAGGGGCTCGGCGTTGACTGGCCGGGGCAGGATCTTGCCATCGTGGCGTTTGTCGCGGTGTTCCTGCTGGTCGGCCTGGCGACGGTCAAATTGTCGGTGCATAAGGCTGCTGAGGTCACGCCATGAACGTCGTTTCCCTCATTTTGCGCGAGCTGTTCGGCCTGTTCGTCGACGACGAATTCCTGGCGCTGGCGGTGCTGGCGGTAGTCGCCATCTGCGGGCTGCTTGTCTGGCTCGCCGCGCCGCAGCTCCTGGTCGGCGGCCTGCTGCTGGCCGGATGTGTTGCCGTGGTCATGTCCAGCGCGCTGAAAGCCAGCCGGAAATGACCTCGCCGTCCACGGACGCGGCCCTGCGCCACATCGTCCTCATCGTCGCGCTGCTCAATCTCGGCTATTTCGGCATCGAGTTTGCCGTGGCGCTCGCCATCGGCTCGGTGTCGCTGTTCGCCGACAGCGTCGACTTTCTGGAAGATGCCTCGGTGAACCTCCTTATTCTGCTGGCGCTGGGCTGGTCGATGCGCGCCCGCGCGCAGGTCGGCATGGCGCTGGCACTCATCCTGCTGGTGCCGGGCCTTGCCACCCTCTGGACCGCATGGGAAAAGTTCAACGCGCCGGTGCCGCCGCAAGCCCTTGCCCCCACATTGACGGGGTTGGGCGCCCTGGTGGTCAACCTGTCCTGCGCCTACATGCTCGCCGCCTACCGCCACCACAGCGGCAGCCTGACCAAGGCAACCTTCCTGTCGGCGCGCAATGACGCGTTCGCCAACGTCGCCATTATCGCGGCGGGGTTGGTCACGGCATTCTTCTGGCGGACGGCCTGGCCGGATCTGCTGGTGGGGCTGGGGATTGCGGCGATGAACGCGGACGCGGCGCGGGAGGTCTGGACGGCGGCACGGGAAGAGCATCAGGCCAGTGCTTAGGCGGCCATGGTGATGTCGCAGACGCATATCCTGACGTGGATCATCGCGGCGGTCGCTACCGCTGGCGTCATCCTGCGCCCGTTCCATTGGCCGGAGTTCATCTGGGCCATCGCCGGCGCCGTGCTTCTCGTAGCTTTCGGCCTGCTCGCGCCGACCGACGCGCTGGCTGGTGTGGGGAAGGGCGCCGATGTCTACCTGTTCCTCATCGGCATGATGCTGCTTGCCGAGGTCGCGCGCCAGGAGCACCTGTTTGACTGGCTAGCCGCCGTCGCCACGCGCCGGGCGAAGGGCTCCGCCACCAAACTGTTCCTGCTGGTCTACGCGGTCGGCACGGTGGTCACGGTGTTCCTCTCCAACGACGCCACCGCCGTGGTGCTGACCCCCGCCGTCGCCGCCGCCGTTACGACCGCCAAGGCCGACCAGCCGCTGCCCTATCTCTTGATCTGCGCGTTCATCGCCAACGCGGCGTCCTTCGTGCTGCCGATCTCCAACCCCGCCAACCTCGTCATCTACGGCAACCACATGCCGCCCTTGCTGGAATGGCTGCCGCGTTACGGGCTGGCCTCGGTGGTGTCGATCGTCGTCACCTATGCCGTGCTCTACTGGACCCAGCGCCAAGCGCTTACTCAGAAAATCACCGGCGACGTCTCGGTCCCGAAACTCTCCGGCGCCGGAAAGACGGCGGCGATCGGCATCGCCGCCACGGCCGTCGTGCTACTCGTCGCCTCGGCGTTCGGCGTCCAGCTCGGCCTTCCCACTGCCGCTGCCGGCATTGTCACGGTTGTGGTGGTCCTGGTCCGCGAACGCAAAGCCCCTTGGGATACGGTGAAAGGCGTTTCGTGGGGCGTCCTGCCGCTGGTCGCCGGCCTGTTCGTGCTGGTCGAGGCCCTCGACAAGACCGGTCTTGTCGGCCTGGTCAGCGGCGAGTTGCAGCAAGGCGCCGAACGGGCGGCCGGGTGGACGGCATGGGCCGCCGGCGTGGCGGTCGCGCTCGGCTGCAACCTGATGAACAATTTGCCGGCTGGGCTGATTGCTGGTCACGCGGTGCAGGCCGCCCATGTGCCGGACCAGGTCGTCCGCGCCGTGCTGATCGGTGTTGATCTCGGGCCCAACCTGTCGGTTACCGGCTCGCTGGCCACGATCCTGTGGCTCACCGCGCTCCGCCGCGAAGGCCTCACGGTCGGCGGCTGGACGTTCCTGAGGCTCGGCGTTCTGGTCATGCCGCCCGCCTTGCTTGCCGCAATTGCGGTAACGTGGATAATCTGAATTGGGAAGGGGTGCCTCGGTCTTGGGTCTATATAGACCTATGTGACCAGCACCACACACCGGTCCGGTGGCAGCGCAAAGGCAAGCGAGGCCCCAACCGGTGGCGCTTCGGGCCAGTCGAGCCGCACGCGCTGCGGCCCCAGATCGACCGCCAGTCGCCAGCATCGGCCTTGGAAGGCGCTCGATAGAACCTTATCTTGCAGGCGGTTGTCGGGATAGGCGTCGGGTGGGCGCGCGTCCTCGGGCCGAATGACCAGCATGCCGTCGCGCCAACGGGCGCCCGGCGTCCGCACTGCTTCGGCATCGCTGTCGGCGATCTTGAAGCGTTCGTCACGGACCTGTCCGCGAACGATCGAAAAGCCGCCGATGAAGCTGGCCACGAAGGAATCGGCCGGGCTTCGTAGATGGCGCGTTGTGTGTCGAACTGGACGATCTCGCCCGCCCGCATGATGGCGATGCGGTCGGAGACAGCCATCGCCTCCGCCTCGTCGTGCGTAACATAGACAACGGTGATGGCTTCGCGGCGCACCAGCTCCATCATCTCGATGCGCATGTCCTCGCGCAGCGCCGCGTCGAGGTTGCTCAGCGGCTCGTCGAACAGCATCAGCGGCCGGGCGGCAAGGCAACGCGCGATGGCGACGCGCTGCTGCTGTCCGCCGGACAATTCCGTGGGATAGCGATCCCGGTAGGGGGCAAGACGGGTGACATCGAGCGCATGATTCAGCCGCTGGGTTATGTCATGATCCGAAAGCCGCTGTGCCTTGAGCCCGAAGGCCAGATTGTTGGCGACCGTCATGTGCGGCCACAGCGCATAATCTTGGAAGACCATGCCGATCCGTCGCCTTTCAGCTGGTATGACCGACTTCTCGCTCCACTCGACACGTCCGTCCAACGTGATCAGTCCCTTTTCGGGCTCGACCAGTCCGGCAATGATGCGCAGAAGCGTGGTCTTGCCGGACCCGCTGGCGCCGAGAAGGGACACCACTTCGCCGGCCGCGATCTTGAGATCGAGGTTGTTTAGAACGGCGGCCGCCGAGCGACTTGCAAATGCCGGCGCAATGCAGGGAAGCGGTCATCACAAGGTTCCCGCTCTGACGATCTGACTGCGACCGGTATCGACATGCCCGGCACTTCTGCGCGGTTTGACGAACCGCTGAAGCGGGTACCAGACCAGGACCCCGCCGATACCGGCGGCCGCCATGGCGACCAGCGCGATGGCGGATGCCAGTCCGTCCCGGTCGTGGCTGAACAGTTTCAGGATGAGGGTTGGCGCCGGCGGTCCGCTCTGGGGAATGAGCATCTGCGAGATCGGTAGTTCGAACAGGGTACAGATGAACGTCAACAGGAAGGCTGTCACCACGCTCAGCAGCACCAGCGGCAAGGTGATCGCTAGCAATTGCCGGATTGTCCCGACGCCGTGCAAGCGTGCCGCATCCGTCAGGCTCGGCGCCAGCTGGCCGATGGCCGAAAGGATTACCACCAGGCAATAGGGAAGGGCTGCCGCGACATAGCCCATGATCAGCAGCGAGCCATCGCCATAACGCGGAAACGGCCAGTCACGGAAACCCGGCAGGCGATTCCAGACGGGGATGTAGCCGAAGCCGAGCACGATGCCCGGTATCGCCACAGCGCCCAACGACAGGCCGACGACTGCGGTGCGCAGGACCGGGCTCGCACGGTCGAGCTGTGCCGACAACAGCAGGGCAAGCGCGCTGGCGATGACCGCCGTTAACCCGGCATAGAAGAGGCTGCGCAGCAGACCGTCATTGGCCGCGGTGTTCGGGCTAAGCGCGGCCACCACATTGACCGTGGTGACATTGCTCCAGATCAGCCCATGGCCAAGCGCTTGCGTGAGCGCCCCCGCTGCGATCGCGGCGAGCGGCAGGGCGAGCGCCAGGAAGGCAATGGCAAGCGCCGCCCCCATGGCGAGCCAGCGCCATATGCCGAGATTGTAGAGCCGGGCCGGCCTGGCGCGGCCCGAAATCAGGCGCGGGTCGGCGCGGCGCGCCATGCAGAACACTCACAGGCGCTCCGTTCATCTCGTAGGCAAGGATTGTCAATTCGTGGCGCATGTTCTCGATGCTATGGACGTCATAGTAGCGGCCGCCGTCAGCCCCGTCAGCCAGGGAATAGAACACCGCGTAACGCGCCTGCGTCATCGGCTTCACCAGATCGAGAATGTCGCGCACGGGAACGCCGCCCCATTCGGCGACGCCGGACCAACCTTGGATGCAGAAATGCGTCGTAATCTGCTCCTGCTTCGCCATCGCCTTGAGGTCGGCCAGCGAGAAGTCCCGCGGTATCTCGACAAGACCATCGACCCTAAGCTGGTAGTCGGCAAAGTTGCCCGCCAAGAGATCATCGTACTCCCGGGAGTTCGGCATCGTGCCATTGGGCCAGAAATACGGAGAGATGTCCTTCTTGGCCAGCTGCGAGCGCGGGTCCCAGCCTTCCGCCAGCTCCATGAGCCAGCCAACCATGAACGCACCGGTGCGCTGTACGTGGCGCGCGTAGCGAATGGTGAGGGGTGAGGCGACGAGCCAGGCCGTAACCATGACAGCCATTGCGAGGAGGAACAACGGCAACCCGGTCCAGGAGGCGTCGTTGACGCCGCCAAACATGTGATTGGTGTTCTGCCGGATGCCGGTGACGAACACCATGGCGCCATGCGTCATGATGAAGCCGACGAACCAGGCGAACGAGATGAAGTGAACCGACCGCATCGCCTGCCGGTTGAACAGCCGGCCAAACCATCCGAGCGCATTGGAGATCGCCGGGCTTTGCATCAGGCCGGTAAAGACCGAGACGGGCGCCGCGATGAACACCGTGATGAAGTAGCTAAGCTGCTGGAGGCCGTTGTAGCGGGTCCAGCCTTCATCGACGGGGAAGTTCAGGGAGGCGTATTGGATCGCCGTCGAGAGCGCTGCCGGAAACACCTCCCAAGTCAGCGGCACCAGCCGGCGCCATTGGTCCGTGGAGAACAGCAGCGCGTAAAACGCAATGCCGTTGAGCAGCCACAACAGGTTGACCGAGAAGTGCCACCAGCGCGACAGGCCAAGTGTATGGCGCAGGCCGGGAATGCCGAGCCATGTGGGCAGCGTGACAGAATCATCTTTGGCGGTCCAAATGCGGTCCTTCGGAACCGGCACCTGAAACCGGAACCAATCGCTCCCCGGCGTACAGTCGCGGCTCCAGTAGAGCCGCGGATGATCGGCTAGGATCTGCAGGCCGGACCGCATGATGAACAGCATGAAAAACATATTGAGGAAATGCTGCAGTTGCAGCCACCACGGAAAGCCCGAGTCGACCGATGGCGCTGATTGCGCGATGCCCGGATGGGTTTGGATGAAGGCAGCTATGCTTGGTAACTCGCGCAAGCTTTGCGCCAGGGCGATCAGGCAGAGCAGCGCCGCGGCTCCGATCGGCAGGGTCCATAGCGTATTGAACCAGCGGCTCCGAATCCGGATACGTGGAAATATTCCCCGTTGCGGCGGCATCCAGTGATTGAGACGGATGCGGTCGTCCGCCTCACTGAGACTGGCACGGAGCGGCTCAGGCGAGGGAGGCTGGGAAGTTGGGGGCATCGGGCGACCGCTTTCTGTCATCGATCGCGCCTGGCAATGTGTCAGCCGCGAGGCCTAGTGAGCGCCGAACCCTTGTGAAAGGCAATATGCTCGGTCTTGCTGCTTTTGATCTCGTATTGCGGCGCTTCCGCGCTTGCATGGTGCGTATAGCCGTTAACATCGAAATTGTGCGTATGGACGCGAACGATCGTGCCGCTGACGCGACCGGCCTCGGAATTCCAACTCACACGATCGCCGATCTTTAACTTGTCTTTCATGAGCATTTCCGCGCAGCGCGGTGCGCTTCCGGTCGTCGAGGTGGCACAAACAGGGCTTTTCGAGCGTATCATGCGCCTGGAATGTTTGGTACAATAGTGCAGTGGCACCTTTTGTTCCGTCGGAGCCAACACGAACACTTTCTTCACCATAGGTCATTCCACTAGAACGATCGTCGAATTCGCCGATCTGCTCAAGGAATCGCGCGTCGATCTCGTCGTCGACGTGAGATCAATGCCGCGGTCGCGCACCAATCCGCAATTCAACGGTGAAAGCCTCCCTGAAGCGCTGGCGGCGTGGCAGATCAGCTATGAGCATATCGTGGAACTTGGCGGCCTCCGCGGCAAGGCGCGCGGCGCCGAACCGTCGCCGAACGCTTATTGGCGCGTGCGCGGCTTTCGGAACTATGCGGATTATGCTCTGACGAAGCCCTTCTCCACAGGCCTTGCGCGACTGCGAGAGATTGGTGGCCAGAACCGGTGCGCGATCATGTGCGCCGAGGCCGTCTGGCGGCGCTGCCATCGGCGCATCATCGCCGATTACCTGCTTAGCCAGGGCAAACGTGTGATGCACATCCTTGGACCAGCGCAAATCGACGAGGCAAGCCTGACGCCTGGAGCCATCGTATGCGGCGACGGCAGGATCATCTATCCAGCCGAGAGTCCGCGTTTGGAATAATGCGATCATCGCCGCTTTTGCTCAACCGCCAAACGCGATGTGCAGGATGGCGATGACTCCAACCACCGCGAGACCGTAGCAGCAAAGCTGAATCGCGATCACCGCCGCAAATCTGGCGCCCGAGTGAACATAATCTTCGATCACCACCTGCAGGCCGAGCGCGGTGTGATGAAAGAGAGCGATCAGCAACAGGATCATTCCGACTGAGGCGAACGGTGTGCTCAGCCAGGAGACGAAGGCCGTGTAATCGCTGCCGGCACGGGCGATGATCGACGCCACGAACCACACCGTCAATGGTACGAGCGCGATCGCCGTTACCCTTTCGGCCAACCAGTGTCGCGAGCCACGTTTGGCTGAGCCAAGACCGAGGGCGCGTGCCAGGGGTGAGCGGAAGGATTGGCGGTTCATCAGCGCGACCCGGCGACAAATAGGCCAGCGGCCCAGGCCGTCGCGGTAAGCACCGCGCTCGCTGCTACCACAGACCAGCCCGAGATATAGATCGACCGAAGTTCGAAGCCGTGGACCGTGTCCCAGACGAGGTGGCGGATGCCGCCGCACAGATGCAGGAAGAAGGAGAAGGTGACGCCGAACAGCACGACCTGGCCGGCCCACGACACGAGCGCACGTTGAATGACAGCGTAAGGTTCAGGTCCGGCCGCCGCCGCACTTATCCAGATCACCAAGCCAATCGCGGCTAGGCTCAATAGCACACCAGTGGCGCGGTTTGCGATCGACAGGACCGATGTGAGCTGCGGCCGATAGATCTGGATATTGGGCGAGAGCGGCCGGGGTCGCGGGGCTTTCTTTCCAAGAGGGGGCGGCTTTGCGTCCATAATCAGCTTTCGCGCTCGATGATCATCTTCTTGATCTCGGCGATGGCCTTGCCAGGGTTCAATCCCTTGGGGCAGGTCCGGGTACAATTAAGGATGGTGTGGCACCGATAAAGACGGAACGGGTCTTCGAGGTTGTCAAGCCGTTCTTCCTTTGCCTCGTCGCGGCTGTCATTCAGCCAGCGCCACGCCTGGAGCAGCACTGCGGGACCAAGGAAACGATCGCCGTTCCACCAATGGCTTGGGCAGCCGGAGGTGCAGCAGAAGCAGAGGATACATTCGTAATAGCCGTCGATCCGGCTGCGCTCCTCGACAGATTGAAGTCGCTCTTTCTCCGGTTCCGGAGTCTTGGAGCGAAGCCATGGTTCGATCACCGCGTACTGCGCGAAGATGTGAGTCTGGTCGGGTACGAGGTCCTTGATGATCCTCATATTGGCGAGCGGGTAAATCGTCGCCGGCGTCGCCATGTCGGAAATAAACCGCGTGCAGGCCAGCCAGTTGGTGCCGTCCATGTTCATGGAACAGGAGCCACAAACGCCTTCGCGGCAGGAGCGGCGGAAGGTGAGCGTCGAATCCACCTTGTTCTTGATCCAGATCAACGCATCGAGAACCATCGGACCGCAATCGTTCAGATCGACATGAAATCTGTCGAGGCGAGGATTGTCGCCGGAATCGGGATCGTAGCGATAGATGTCGAACGCTTTCGTCTTTGTCGCGCCGGCGGGAGCAGGCCATGTGCGTCCTGGCCGGATGCGCGAATCCGGCATAACATCAAAATTGTGCGGAATCGGGAAGCGCTTGAGCCAGGTGAAGCGAGACACTTGATCGGAAGAATTGATGATCATGTATTGCCAGCCTTCGCCGCAAGGCAACGAGTTATTTTTACGCCTGCGCAGGATGGCGATGGGCGGAGAAGCGACACTCTATATGAAAAAATCTAATCGCGCACGCGGAAGCATTATATTGGACATTTGCTGGAAATGAGCGGCACACTTGGGCCATAGCCGCAATCTGAACGACGTAATTGTTATGGTTCCTCTTCTTGGGGCGCTGCCTTGTCGCCGAATGGATGCTTTCACGAAAGAGAGGGTCCGCGCTGCATTGCTGAAAGCTCAGAGAACCAGCAAGATATTGGGCATCGATCCATGTGCTTGAGGCCAACTGGCATATAAAATCGTTGGGGCCAGGTCAGCCGTCTTCAAATGAGGTTCTCACTCCGGCTACGCCGCCTGGCGTGATCGAGCCCGCTATCATTCATGAATAGGCGCCCATTGGGCCGGCGCGCTTTTATGTTGAATCCTACCGACCCAGCGAAACTGGATAGCCCAGAATTGTGGGCCCGCGTCGTGCTCGTTCGGCGACCCGGTCTGGCCATGGAGCCGTTTGCGCCAAACGTTGGCTGCTAGGTCAGGACCCATTAATCGTCCAAGCTCGATCACCGCTTTAGCAGAGTTCGCACCCGGCTGTCGGTATTGTCGCCGTGTTGTGAACAGATTGCTTCCAGACATGAGCAAATCAGGAGAAGAATATGTCAGTTGACATAGATCAATGAGACGCCAAGACAATGGATCCTGAACTGGATGCAGTGATCGTGGCGCCAGAGAACCTAATCGTGCTGGCCGAAGACGGCTTCATCCGCGTACTTTCGGTCCGTTGCCAGCGGGCGAGACGGAAAAGCCGCAGCATGGTTGAGCACCGTCATGATGGCGCAATGACTTCAGCGAGAAGTTCAAATCTGGAAAACCGGCGCGAACCCTCCTCCCGGCGTCCGGAAGTTCGTCGTCTGCCCTTGATAGAGGCGGGCTGCTGACAACAGCAGGCCTCCATCGTAAGTGTACAGTCGCACGTCCGCCTTGAGAACTTCAGACGACTGCTCGAGCCTGATCGCGCGCGTGCCCGGAGGCGCAAAGGCCTGCGCCACGTAGCTTCCGGCTTGAATCTGATTCCAGACGGACTTCGTCAGCTTGTCGCCCCTGTAGGCGGCCTTGCCACCGTACCCTCCTGTTGGCTTGAAGAAAAAAGCCTTCCGTTTGGACCACAAGCTCTCTGCGTTTTCAGGCGTGACAGACACCGTTCGCAAAACGCCGGCGCCCAGCGCATCCGCTTCCTTGGCGCCGAGGCCGAAGTCTCGCAAGCTCGCCGAGTCGCAGAGCAGAGTAAGGTTACGCTTGTCGGCAAAGAGAGCATGGGCGCGGGGATTGGGCGTGACGACCACCGCACCATCGAGATAAGCCGACCTCAAGGCTGAATGCTCCCGCTGCGCAAACGAGAAGTCTACAAGCCGGTTGTAGACGAGTTCAATCGTCTGGCCCGCGAACGTGAGCTTGCTCCCCTCGTAGGCGAGGCGCCGTCCATCGGCGATGGCGGCCGCAAATCCGCGCTGTTCGAAGAATCGCTGTGCAAGGACGAATTCCGGGAAGAGATACTGCGCTTCGGGATCATCGTCGACAATCGCCACACGCCCCAGCCCCCCAGAGCGCCCCTGGCGCGACCACTCTTCCTGAAACATTAGCAGTACTGCCGCCTCAAACTCGCCTGCGTTGGATTGATTCGCCGCGCGTCCCGCGTCGAGGCAGCAGCTTCGTTGAGCTCGCGCAAGCGGCGCCGTCAGAAACGCTCCGCCTGCGTTGGTATTAATCTCGATCAGCTTTGGACCATCCGCCTCAAGGTGGAAATCATAGCCCATGAACGCGCCGACAGGCCCCGGATCGTATCGGGCTATCTCAGGCGCCCACGACAATACGGCCTCGCGATAGGCGGGAAGGCGTACAGCCGCTTCGATCGCTCGTACGACCCCCAACATTCGCTCGAACATCGCTGCGGGGGTGAATAGCGCGACGTTGGAAAACAAATGCGGGTGCGTTTCCAGCAGCTTCGCACAGAACTCTGCATCGCCCGTCTCCCGCTCGAAGGCCTGACAAAGGATCGAACGATCTAGCGTGACGCAAAAGCAGTTCTCATTCAGCCGATCCGGTTTCGATGACGCGTCTTGAATTAGTTTCTGCTCGCTCATGCTGCTCTCGTCTTCCCCGTCGCGCCTCCAGTAATTTGTTTGCCTGGAGCTACCATTCCAAGATTGTGGAAATGTTCCCGCATTCTTGCCACATTATTTGCAGCACCCATGCGCTGCTAAATGGTGAAAGCCCTGATCTTCCCTGGGGTGTCTTTCTTGCTACTTAGGTTAGGGCGAAAGCCTTGGCTATTTTGGCGCCCAGCAAAAAGTTCATACGTAATAATAGAACCAGAACAGCAAGTGCACCAATTCGCTTGGTGCACCGTAACATATCGCGACGCCCGCGCTGCCAAGATACCAGTTAATGAGAACTTTGCCGACCGTGAACAGGGCGAATATCTCGACCGCGCCGTTACCTGTCTCGCCAAGTTAGGGTTCGGTCAGGAAGCACTTTGGTATGGCGGCGACAAGAACAGCGATTAGACCCAACGATACCGCCGTGTTGAGGCTGTAGATAAAAAATGTGCTCCATGGCAATGTCTCATCGAGGAAGGTATCAAGAGCGCTGAAGGACGTGCTGATGGTAAGCGAGATGATGCTTGTAATCCAACCTTGGAAGCATACTAGACCGACCACGTCCTTGCCAGCATCCAGAGCGCCATTGCGACCATCATCAGGTTTTCGGTTAGCGAGACAAAGCCCAGCGGTACGTTACTGCCACCCCCGACGCAGGCGCACTTCAACTCGCGTTTCTGAATATAGACCGCGTAGAAAACTGATATTGCGCCGATCATGCCAATGAACAGAGCCACCGGTATCGAAAGCCATTTGAATGCGCCGCTAATCATAAGGATGCCCGCCAAGCCCTCCGCGAATGGATAGATATACGAGTACGGCACCCACCGCCTGGCGAGAAGGTCGTAGTTCAAAAACATGCTGGAGAAACTTTCGATATCCTGAAGCTTCAGAAGCGCCAGCACCGCCATACTAAAAGCGATGAACCACGCGATCGCCTGCGCTGTAAATGGATTGCCATAGACGCTGTAGCTCGTCGCCAGCGCCATCAAGGCGGTCATCGCGAACAATGCTATGACGGGCTTATAAGTCGTGTCCTTGGGATCGGCGACTGGCTTGCCAAAATGCCGCCGCAGATCATCATAGCCGCCGACCCGCGCGCCATCGATAAAGGTCTGCGGAGTGGTCTCGACATGATGTTCGGCCTTAAACGCATCGGTTTCCTTCCGCGTCGTCAGCCACTTGTCTTGAACCACGAATCCTTCTCGTTCCAGTAAATACTTTGACTTGAGGCCATACGGGCAAATGTGCTTATCCATGACCATGCGGTAGAGCGTTGCTTGCGAGGACATTTATTTTTCCTTCTTTGGCCCTGCGAGAGAGTTCCTTGTGAGCCCCAAAATAAGATCATTTTGGCGACAGGTCCGGCGCATTGGGGGCCGTAGGCTTTTGCTCCAGGTCCGATATGAGCTGCTTCATTTCACCAATCTCTCGAACTTGCGCTTCGATAATTCCATCCGCCAGCTTCCGGACTCGCGGATCCCGGATATGAGCGCGCCTGCTTGTCAAGATCGCGATGGAGTGATGGGGAATCATCGCCCGCATATATGCCACATCCGAGACAGTTTCCTGGCTTCGCACGAGCCATAAAGCTCCGGCGAAAACCACAACACCGGCTATTATGATGGCGATGTTGGCGTTCTTGTTTTTATACATGCCCAGCATGAACAGCAGCATGATGACCGCCATTGCCGCGCCCATCACAAACGCCATCCACAAGCGCGTCTGGCTGAAGAAAATATGATCGAACGCATAAGTGTTCAGGTACATCAGCCCAAACATCACGACGGTCGATACCGCAACCATCGCTACAAATCTGCCATAGCTCATCGTTTTGCCCTCCGCAAAGCACCGCTAATCTTCTGTAAACGATAGGGCCTTCCGGAAGTTCCAGATTCGACGCTTCGGCGCGCACAAATCAAGAATTGTGGGACGCCTCCCTTGCCTCGCGATTTCAGACGGTTGCGCGTTCCATAATTCAGTTTCAGCATGTTGAATGTGGAGGCAGTCAGTATAGGCTTGCGCCAAAGAAAAACCCTCCGGCCGCGTGGCAGGGGAGCATACCTGCACCCGATATATGACAATCACTCGCAAAAACCGTAGATTACGCCAAAAACGCTTCACTTTGGCGGGCTTTTCGACCTTGATGCCCTTCCTTAGTCCCTAGGCGAGGTATGCAAGAAAAGCTTGATGAATCAGAAGAATGAGCGTCGCAAGCGCCGGCAGATGCTACGGTAATTTCTCCGGCCGCCCATAAAATTGACTTCGTAAGCCGGTATCGCCTGAAAACTCCAGTTAGTGCCCTTTGAAGTTCTTTCATGCAAAGAGGTTCAGAATGCCAATAGAAGTCAGCCATTCCGAGCAACCCAGATCCTTGGTGATCTTCATCATCCGCACCGCCGGTCATGCATGGCCAACTCGCGCGCATCCCATGCTGGTTTGCGAGGTCCCTCGCGGCGCTCGCCGTCGTCATCGCACCGATTGGAAGAACATTTGGCTTTGTCAGCGTGTCCTTGCCAGCACCTTCACCATCGCTGAGCTTGTCGTCGCCTACCTAGTTGCTGCGGAAGTCGCGAAGAAATACGCTGGCGCGCGGACCCGGAAACTGACCCGCATGCGTTCAGTGACCTCACGGAACTCCGCGCGATGTGAGCTTCCGTTCCTTGCGGCTGGGACGAGGAACCCTCCATGTTGAGACAATTGCAACCAGCGGTTCTGCCTCGATAACGCAAACCTCGGTGCGGTGTCGAAAGCGCGTTGATCATAATCAAACCCTTGCGGATCGGCTTGGCCTATCGCTTCTGCGCTTCTGCTGTGGGGGGCCGGTCATTGCAACCGGTCATTTGCCGGCGCGGAGGCGCGATTCTTTCCGACGCCACAACTCAATGGGAAAACAACACGGACCGGTCCGTATTTTCCAACATGCCGCGGGTCGCTCCCCCAAGGACAAATTCCCGAAGTCGCGAGTGCCCGTACCCACCCATGACGATGAGATCCGCATGGCGCGCGCTCGCATAGGCGAGCAGCGTCTCATCAATCGAACGTTCTGCTTGTGGGATATTCTCCACGATCACCTCCACACCGTGTCGAGCAAAATGCCGGGCCAACTCGGTACCTGACCGAGCGGATTTGATGGCCTTGTCATCGGACACCGTGACCACAAACACCTGTTTGGCTATTTTCAGAAGCGGCAGGGCGTCGGCGGCCGCTCTTGCGGCCGGACGGCCATAATCCCAGGCGACCAAGATCCGCTCGCAAGCGAAGGGCCCGCCCTGGCCTGGCGGCACCACGATGACCGGGCGCCCCGATGCAAACAACACGTACTCGCCGAACGTCTTCCCATCGAATAGTCCGGTTTGGTCATTGCCGCAGATCATCAGATCCCGCAGCTTGGCGTATTCATTCATAATTTGGGGGGCACCTTCTGCGAGCGATTCTTCAGTCACCGTTTCATACCGAATCCCCGCGCGTGCCGCATTGCGAGAAAATTTGGCTGTGGCCTGTTCTGCCGCCCGTCGGAATCGCTCGCGCGCTTCGGCGATGTCTTCATCCGTGGCACCACCGTAAAAGGTTGCAGGCTTTGTGAAGTCGTTGGCAAAGACGAGTGCCGTGAGATGCGCCCCGAGCTTGTCCGCCATGCCGATCGCATAATGCACTGAGCCGGCCGGCCGCGATGCGGCCTCCGGGGTCAGATGTACGAGAATATCTTTGATCGACATGTCAATGACCGCCGAAGATAAAAGGCCGGACGATTATATTGTCCGTGACCGCGCGAACGCCTTCTGTCTCCTCAGCCATCACTCGAATTGCAGTCTTTCCGGCGGCCGAGTCGATCGGCCCCCAGAGTTCTACCGCGCTGTCCTGCACAATGACGTTGAGCGGCCAGAGACCCGCCCACCTTTGCGCTGTCAGACGCGCGATCACGCTCTTGCGGATGTTGCCATCGTCTGCGCCGCTAGCAAATTCAATCTTCTTGGAAGCACAGGCGAACGCCTGCAGCAGGTTTGCGCGGCCGGCAATGCAGACGATTTTCCCGTCTTTGACGATCGGAACCCGCTTGATAAGGTCCTTTTCGAGCCGCGCCGTAATCTCGCCAAGCACTGCGTTCTTTGCCGCTGTGATGACAGCGCGTGTCACGACATCTGCAACTTTGCACGAATGTGCCGTCACGAATTCACCCACCAAAGTCTCTTTCGATGCGAGTGGGGCGAGCCATCAGAATCACCGCCCTCGGTATCCGTTTCGGAGCGTCGCATAAGGTCGCCTTCGCTGACGACGCCCAACAATTCACCGTGTCCACCGACCACGATCGCAGCGCTGATGCGACTGGCAAGCAGAAACCGGCCGGCATCCTGCACGCCCGCCTGCGGACCGACCGTTATGACGTTTGTCACCATGACATCACTGGCTTTCCACGCCATGCCCTATAGGACTATTCTTTCGATTCGCAAGGGACGTTTCTTTAACTTCGATCAATATCGCAATGGCCATTCCATGCAGGAATATCGGGATTTTGCAGGTCAGTTGCAGCGATGACTTGCTACAGAGTGCGTTTCTTCAAGAATCTGCTGAGTTCTGACGGGCATCCGTTCAAGGTCGTTCAGCAGATCCTCGAGTTTGACGGATGCCAAAATGCCGACGATGCCATCAGCGCCGCGCAACGACGCTTCGCCGCGCTTGAAAGAGTGCCTAACTGGACACTCCACGTGGATTGTACCGAAGTCGCGATGACAGCAGACTCACCGACTGCCGCCCACCATTCTGATCAAACGTAAATGGCAATGCGGCGTAAATCCATCCATCGAGAGCAACCCCCATTTCCTTAACTCCGTTTCTCTCTGTCGCGGGGCCAATCGCCGAAAGCAAGAATCCAGAGCGCGAGCAGATTGACGAACGGGATCAGCGCAAGAACTGACCAAAACGGCGAAAAACCCACACGATTGAGGACCCGCCCAAGCGGATAAATAACCACGGCCACGAAGGTCGCAAAGATGAGCCAATGACCGAAACCGTAATCAAACCCAACTCCTGTCATCCAGCCATTCATCATAATCGGTCTCCTTCATGGTCTAATGACATAGTGAGCTCGCCCGCCACTCTTTGGACGGGGCGTGATCGCCGACAAACGCATAGCCACAGGTGCAATTGCCGCGGCGAACACGCCGTCGAGCAAGCGATAAAAAAAAGCGTGGTAAGCTGTCAACAAAAGCTAACATCGTCAAGGGGCGGCGATCTGATGCCATCTTACGTTACGTGGCGTGCACAATCTCCACAGCGCCGACGACTGCTGCACCGGGTCGGTAAGACGATTACTTCTTGCCAGCGCCGCCGCAGCAAGACGAGTCGGCGACCTTGGACGCTTTGGTATGCTCGAGATCGGCTGGCTTTGCGGCCTTGGTCTGAGGGTCGACTGGAGCACTACCTCCACAGCAACCATGGTCGGTTGTGGGCGCGGCGGTCGGCGTTGCTTTCGGATCTGGAGTGGCGCTGACAGTCATGATACTGCTCCTGTTCGCTCGATAACATGCGAAATTGCGCATGATGAGATAGCGCTTCAATACTAGGCGATCAGAGATAGGTCTTTAACCCACATCAACTTGTCGCCCCTTTGGGGATGTGCCGCTACCACCGCGGCTGGCTTCGGCCTGCAGATCCCGGCTGACCCGCATAGTTGCTCCGTCGCCCGCATTCGTTGCGTCGGACGGTGCCGGCCATATTTCGGCCTATTTCGACTTTGCGATCAACAATTCAGGCCGGAAAAGGCTCCAGACATTGATACAGGTTAAATTCAGGGGGCCACCCACTTCAGTATGGTTTCTGCTCATCCTGTTGCTGCAGCCCACAGGTGATCGGCGCTGCGGGGATTTCCGTAGACCTAACGAAACCAGATGCCGAAGAGCGAAAAGACGCCTCGTGATCCGAATGGCCGCGCGCGATACAAGACATCGCTGCGTGAGCTGAAGGTAGAACTCGTCAAAGTACAAAAACATGTCATCAAGCATGGCCACAAAGTGCTGGTCATATTCGAAGGACGTGACACAAGCGGAAAAGACGGCACGATCAAGCGAATCGTCGAACACCTCAGCCCACGCGAAACCCGCGTTGTCGCGCTTGGCAAGCCGTCCGATCGAGACAATGCCTCTTGGTACTTTCAGCGCTATGTGCCGCATCTGCCGGCAGCCCGGGAGTCGGTGCTGTTCAACCGCAGCTGGTATAACCGGGCGGGCGTCGAACGGGTGATGGAGTTTTGCACGGATGCTGACTACGAGAGCTTTCTGCAAGAAGTCGTTCCATTCGAACACATGCTGATTGGCTCCGGAGTTCAGATTCTCAAGTACTACCTTGACATCAGCAAGAAGGAGCAGAAGAGGCGGCTCAAAGATCGACAGCGCGACCCGCTTAAGCAATGGAAAACGAGCCCCATCGACGAGGTTGCCCTAAAACATTGGGACGCTTACACGGAGGCGCGAGATTTGATGTTGGCGCGAACTTCGAGCCCGCTGTCTCCCTGGGTCGTGGTGCGCGCCGATGACAAGCATCAGGCGCATCTCAACGTCATTCGCGACCTGCTCTCGCGCTTAGCGTGTCCGCAAACTGACAGGCACTTAGCGACACCCGACCTTAACATCGTGTTCCCTTATGACGAAGCCCACCTCAGAGCTGGGCTGCTGGCGACGTGAATAGTCAAAGCCAACCCCGTCACTTTTCAATTTCAGAGAATTCCCAACTGATTACGAACGGAGAAGCAGGATGACAAAGCGAACAATAGGCTCGACTGCGACGATCATCATGTGTCTTGGCATGATCAGTCTTAGCATGTTTGTTATCGCGCCGGCCGGCGCACAATCGCCCACCAACCCAACAGCGCAAGACACAATGAGCCAACATCATAAATTACAGTATCAAATGATGAAGGATATGGCCCAGGACATGAGTCAAATGGCAGAACAGATGCCACAAGGCGAATTGACACCTGAGCAGAGCAAACAAATGTCAGACCGGATGGGGCGCATGTCGAAAATGATGGGATTCATGTCGGGCCTCGCGGCCAGGCCGGCCCATAACCACGCCCAATTGCAAAAGCAGATGGATCAAATGCGCACGCAAATGGACGAGATGACGCGGAAGTCGCAGATGGCCCCTAAGGCAAACTAATTCTTCGAGCATCGAGCCGAACGAAAGCCCGCAATGAAACGTCTCATGGAATGCTTAAGCGCCGGCAATTGGACTCAGTTGTTACGCTCTCGCAAAAAGGACCAATATGCGCATTGCTCCAATCCTGACCGTTGTCGTCTTGGTGGCTGGAGGCGCCGGCGGTTATGCCTACTGGGTGCAGGA
>JARHVB010000003.1 GCA_029222685.1 Terripilifer ovatus
CGCCACCATCGACCTCAACGAACCCGAAAGTTCTCCTGAATGAGACCGAAAAAGTGTAAGGTATGTCCCGGAACACCTGTCAGGGATGTCCTGGGACTTTACACTGCGGCGCGTCGGGAATGACATTTGCTGCAGCCTCGTCACGGCTTTGCAACGAGCCGGGCGGGATCGAGCTTGCCGCTGACCCGGCCCTGCCCCTTCATCGTGTCGATCCACCACGACACCGCATCAGGCGTCAGCTTGTTACTCATATGCGGGAACGGCAGCGCATCGATGACGGGCTGCGGCAGCTTGGTATAGCCCTGGACAATGACGCGCGCGTCCTGCTGGTTTGCATTGGCCCAGGCAATGGCGTCGTCGATGGCGGCACTGAAGGCATTCGCCGCGGCGCGGTTGTTTTCGATCCAGCTTCGCGTCGCGATATAGGAGATGCCGAGCTTCTCGTCCGCCAGCCCGTCCATGAAACGCGCCGCCAGCTTGCCATTGCCCGATTGCTGGACTCTCGTCAGGAACG
This sequence comes from Terripilifer ovatus, assembly GCA_029222685.1. Classification (GTDB taxonomy): domain Bacteria; phylum Pseudomonadota; class Alphaproteobacteria; order Rhizobiales; family Beijerinckiaceae; genus Terripilifer; species Terripilifer ovatus. The sequence goes on from JARHVB010000003.1 coordinate 515, forward strand.
GCTCGACCACCACCGCGCCGTCGACGGATTTCGCTTTGAGCGCATCGTCCGTCTGCGGACTGCCGATCTCGACGAAGTTGATCTTCTTCTCGTCGACTTCCTTTTCGGCGAGCCATTTGCGGAACAGCACATCGACCGACGAGCCAAGGCCAGGAATGATGATCTTCTTGCCTTCAAGGCTGCGCGGATCGGCATAGGGCACATCGGGACGCGTCACATAGGCCATGCCTGCGCCCATGCTGGGCGTCGTCGTCGAGCCAGCAATCAGTTGCAGATCGAGGCCGCCGTCCGCCGCCTGAATGAAGACGGCCGCATTGGGCGCGCCGACTTGAATGGAGCCCGCCATAAGAGCCGCAGGGATTGTCGGGTTCAACGGCACGAACGTGAACGACACGTCGAGACCGTGTCTGGCGAAGAAGCCTTTGTCCTTGGCGACGAAGGCGGGCATGACGTCCGCCAGCAAGGTCGTGCCGATCGTCACCTTCACCGGCTCGGCGGCAATCGCCGACGGTGCATAAGCGGCGCATAGCGTGCCCAACACAGCGCCAAGAATGCCCCTGCGAATGGAGATTTTCTTTCCAATCATCGTGTCCCCCCCCTGTTATTGATTAGCTAACTATGCGTCATGCACCGCCGTCTCCGGCAAGGACGTGCTCGCCACCGTTGAACACCAGCGCGCCGTCGCTTCTTGCGAGCGCAATGAGCGTGATGCCGTAGCTGCGGGCGCGCTCGACGGCGAGCGACGTGGGCGCGGAAATCGCGACCAGGGCACGGGCGCCGAAGGCCGCTGCCTTTTCGACCATTTCGAACGAGCAGCGGCTGGTGATGGCGAGGAAGCCGCTGAGCGGATCGGTGCGTTGACGCAGCAAATGGCCGACCAGCTTGTCGAGCGCATTGTGGCGGCCGACATCCTCGCGGATCGCGTCGATACGCCCATCGAGCCCGCACCAGGCCGCCGCATGGACGGCGCCCGTCGCCGCATTGAGCTTCTGCCGCTCCGGCAATTGGGCGAGCGACCGGCGGATGGCGCCGATGCGCAGATCGACAGACATGCCGGGCACCATGGCGGCGCGCGGCAAGGCGTTGAGATCGTCGATGCCGCAAACGCCGCAGCCGGTGCGCCCGGCAAGATTGCGGCCGCGTGCCAGATGCCGCTGCAGCTTGTCCGAGGCCAGCGTAACGACCAGTTTCAGTCCCGCTTCATCCTCCTCGATGGCGACGCTGCGAATATCGTCGATGGAATCGATGATGCCTTCGGTGAAACTGAAGCCTGTGGCGAAGTCCTCGAGATCCTGCGGACTGGCCACCATGACCGCGAAGGGGACCGGTGCGTAAACGATCGTCATCGGAGTTTCGACCGGGACATCGCGCGGCGCGCGCTGTCTCGTCCCGTCGGCGAAGCGGAGCCTTTCCGCCTCATAGCGGACCGACGCGGCGCGCCGGCCCGGATCGGCCTTGAACACGTCTGTCGCAGAAGTCCGGCTCATGTCCCGTTATCTCGTTGAGCGATCATCAAGCTGCAAGCTGGGCGATTTGGCAAGCGGCGCGCCTATTTCAGCATTTGCATATTTCAGCGGCTTGGGCAGACCGACCGTCAAGTTCTTGTGCGACTGCGAGCAAGTCATCCGGCGTCGACGGTCCTAGTGTTTGTCCGAAGGCGCGATCCGCCGGCGGAGGAACAGCATGTTCAAGACGGTCCTGGTGCATCAGGCCGGCGGTCCCGAGGTCATGACGCTCGTCGATCAGGACCCGGGTGCGCCCGGCGCCGGCCAGATCCGCCTCCGGCAGACGGCGATCGGCGTCAATTTCGGCGACATCCACAAAAGGCGCGGATCGGCGCCGCCGCATGCCATGGCCGCCATCGGCCTGCCTTTCACGCCCGGCCTGGAAGCGGCCGGGATCGTCGAAGCGGTCGGGCCAGGCGTCACCGAATTTCGGGTAGGCGACCGCGTCGCCTATGCCGTCGCCTCCATGCTCGGCGGCTATGCGGCGGTCCGATTGTTTGAAGCGCGCCTGGCCCACAAGCTTCCCGACAGCGTGGCCGACGCCGACGCGGCGGCCCTGCTCTACAAGGGGGTCACGGTGCACGGCATGATCCGCTCGTGCTACCGGATCGAGCCCGGCCATGTGGTGCTCCTGCACGCGGCCGCCGGCGGGATCGGCACGGTGCTGACGCGCTGGGCCAAATATCTCGGCGCGACGATCATCGGCACGGTGAGCCGCGACGACAAGGTCCAGCGCGCGCTCATCAACGGCTGCGACCACGTCATCGTGACCGGACGCGAAGATTTTGCCGCGCGGACCCTGGATATCACCGATGGCGTGGGCGTCGATGTCGTCTACGACGGCGTCGGCCAGGAGGTGTTCCTGAAATCCTTCGACTGCCTGCGGAAATACGGAACGATGGTTTCCTTCGGTCAATCGTCCGGCATGGTCAAGCCGTTCGATCCCGTCATGCTGCAGCACAAGGGGCATTACCTGACCAAGTTCAGCGGCTCGACCTACAATGCCGATGTCAGCGAATACCAGCAACGCCTCGGCGATGTTCTCGACGCGATCGACCAGGGCATCCTGCCGCGTGGAACCCATGCAACCTACGCGCTCGACGATGTCGTCGCGGCGCATCGCGATATCGAGGCAAGACGCACGATCGGATCGGTCGTGCTGATGCCCTGAAGGTGCGTTCATATTTCGACAAGTGGAGAAGCCCATGCGTTCGCCCGAGCTCAATGACGATTTCTTCGCGGCGATGGAAAGCTCGATCGTCGACGTCGATGAAGCGCAAATGCTGCCGCCATCCTGTTACGCCGATCCGGCCTTCTTCGAATTCGAGAAGGAGGCGGTGTTCGCGCGCGAATGGCTTTGCGTCGGACGTGAAAGCTGGATCCCCGAGCCGGGCGATTATTTCACCGCGGAACAGATCGGCGAACGGGTGATCGTCGTGCGCCAGCAGGACGGCAGCATTCGCGCCCTCTCCGCCGTCTGCCAGCATCGCGCCATGCTCGTGGCCGAGGGACGCGGCAAGACACGCCACTTCCTGTGTCCCTATCACCATTGGGCCTACGGCCTGGACGGGACATTGACCGGGGCGCCGGCCATGGAGCGCGCCTGCGATTTCGACATGAGCAGGCACAGTCTGCCCGCCATCAGGGTCGAAGTGTGGCTCGGCTTCGTCTTCATCAATTTCGATCCTGACGCCGTGCCGCTGTCGCCGAGACTCTCGGCCGTCACCGAGGTGCTGAAGAACTATCATGTCGAAACGGCGGAGGAATCGGCCTATCCCGGCGAGCCTTCGAAAGAATACTGGAACTGGAAGGTCCGGTTCGAGAACAGCAACGACGGCTATCATGCCAACCGGCTGCATGCGGGGCCGGTGCACAATATCGTGCCGAGCGCGCTGGCGAGTTTTCCGGATCTCCCGAGCGATACGGCAGGGTATTTCCGGTACAACCAGACGCTCCACATGGACGCCAGTTTCAATCCGACCTTGAAGGCCGTGCTGCCGGTCTTCCCCGGCCTGACGCCCGACGAACGCCACCGCATGCTGTTCATCAATGTGCCGCCGACCCTGTTCATCGTCGGGCGCAGCGAAACGCTGACCTACAATATTTTCTTCGTGCACGGCCCCGAGGCAATGTCATCGCAGCGCGGCTGGATGGTGCCGCCGGGCGTCTCCGAGCTGCCGCTCTTCAAGGAGCGCCTGCAGATGAACGTTGACGGATCGAAGCCGATCTTCGAGCAGGACCGCCATGTGGACGAACAGGTGCAGATCGGCCTGCGCTCGCGCTATGCCAACCGCGGCCGATATTCCTGGCAGGAGAAAAGCCAGCAGGAATTCAACCGCTGGCTGGTCGAGCGCTATCGCAGCCATTGGGCAAACCTGCAGCGCGGGAGGCAGGCGCCATTCTCGCAAACAAGCCGAAGCCGCGGATCGTGAGGCGGAATTGCCTATTCCAACGCCAGGATGACCGCCTTTGTGCATCGCCCGTAGGCAGGCAGCCGCTCGTCAGCAAACCCCACAATTTCATGTGCATTTGCAAACAGGAGTGCCGGCTGCCGATCAGCTTTCTCCTGCGAAGAGCCGCCGCTTTGCGCTTGGCTCGTGATTTGCCTTGTGACTTGCCTTGTAACTTGCCTGTCTGGCGCCTGCCCACAGGGTTTCAGCAGGAATGCGCTCAGTTTGCAGGAGGCGTGACATGTATCAACCCAATGCCGGCCTTTCGCGCATGAGCGGCGCGGACAGGCGCCTGGTGCGGATTTCCAATCTGGAAAAGAAATACCAGACGCGCGACGGCAAGGCGATCCATGCGCTGGCGGATGTCAATCTCGACATCGAAGAGGGGGAGTTCGTCAGCATCGTCGGCCCCAGCGGCTGCGGCAAGACAACATTGCTCAAGATCCTGACGGGCGTGCTGTCGCGGTCGAGCGGCGACATCCTCATCGCCGGCAGCAGGCTCAGCGGTCCCAGCCGCGAGATCGGCGTCGTCTTCCAGGCCCCCGTTCTGCTGCCGTGGCGCACGGTGATCGAGAACGTCATGGTGCCGATCCAGGTGCAGAAGCGGGACCGGGCGGAGTTCGAGAGCCGGGCAAGGCGCCTGCTCGCCATGGTCGGGCTTGCCGGGTTTGAGGACAAGTACCCCAGCGAATTGTCCGGCGGCATGCAGCAGCGTGTCGGCATCTGCCGCGCGCTCGTGCACGATCCGTCGTTCCTGCTGATGGACGAGCCGTTCGGCGCGCTCGATGCGATGACGCGCGAGACGATGAACGAAGAGCTGCAGCGCATCTGGCAGGAGAGCAAGAAAACCGTTCTGCTGGTGACGCACAGCATTCCCGAGGCTGTTTATCTGGCGGACCGGGTTATCGTCATGACGCCGCGGCCAGGCCGCATCGTCGAGGTGATCAAGGTGGATCTGCCGCGGCCCCGCGTGCTCGCCATGCACAATACGGCCGAGTTCGGCAAATATGTGAGCGCCATTCGCCGGCACTTCAATTCCGCAGGAAAGCTGGACGCATGAGCGCCGAAACCCGGAAATATTTCAACACTGCGGCCGGTGGTTTTGTCCTGGCGCTGACGACGTTTGTCGCGTTCATCGGCCTGTGGGAAGGCGCGGTGCGCCTGTTCGATGTTCCCAAAATCATCCTGCCACCGCCCACATCGATTGCGGTGGCGTTCTGGAGCATGCTGCAGGGCGGCGAACTGCCATGGCACACGGCGGTGACGCTCTATGAGATCCTGCTCGGGTTTCTGCTCGGCGCGCTCGGCGGATTGCTGCTCGGTTTCGGGATCGCGCTGTCGCCGCTGTCCGAGCGGATTTTCTATCCTTATGTCGTCGCGTTCCAGACGGTGCCGAAAGTGGCGATCGCGCCGATCATCGTGATCTGGTTCGGCTATGGCGTCACCTCGAAAGTGATCATCACCGCCACCATCGCCTTCTTTCCGTTGCTCGCCAATGCGATCATGGGCCTGCGCGCCGCGCCGCAGGACCAGGTCGAGATGATGGAGACCTATACGGCCTCGCGCTGGCAGGTGTTCCAGCTTGTCCGCCTGCCGCAGGCGTTGCCCTACATCTTTGTGGGCCTCGACGTCGCCATCGTGCTGTCGGTCATCGGCGCCATCGTCGGCGAGTTTGTCGGCTCCAAGGCGGGGCTCGGCTACCTGATCCTGCAGAAGAATTTCAACTTCGACATGGCCGGAACCTTCGCGGTGCTGATCGTCCTGTCGCTGATCGGCGTCGGTGTTCACGCCCTGATCAGCTTCGTGCAGCGCCGCATCGTCTTCTGGATCGACGTTTCGGGGGAGCGCGTCACCGGGGCGTGATCCGCCAGGCTTCGCTCACGAGATCCGACGTCACGATCAGCGCGTGGTAGATCGCCATGGTCCGCACCGACGTCTCGTGCAGTTGCGGATCATAGGCCGCGCAGGCGTCCTCGGCGAGGAACACACTATAGTCGCGGTGGAAGGCATCGCGCACCGCGGTCTCGACGCAGCATTCCGTCGTCAGCCCGCAGATGACCAGCGTATCGATGCCCCTCGCCCTGAGCAGCAGGTCGAGTTCGGTATCCTGGAAGCTGGCATAGCGGGCTTTCGACACGCGGATGTCCCGATCGCCGGGCGTGAGCCGATACCACTCCGCGCCCCATTTACCCTTGCGGCAGACGCGCCTGTCCTCGACCTCGGCCTGGCCCAGCCGCGACCGGCGCAGGATGGCGGCGCGGGAATCGAGCGCCGCGCTGGTCTCCAGGGCGATGAAGACCACGGGAATGCTCGCCGTACGCGCCGCCTGCACCAGACGTTCGCTTGCCGCGACGGCGGGCTCCACCGCCGACATGTCGACGCCCATGCGCGCCATGACGCCATCGGGATGGGCGAAATCGTTCTGGATGTCGATGACCAGCACTGCCGTGCGCGACGGATCGAGAATCTGCGCCAGTTCGGCGGCACCGGGGGAAAACGAGCTCCAAAGTCTTGCCACCATGATCAGGCCGCCGGTTTCAGGCTGGCGCGCAGGGGCGGCAGCACGTCTGTGCCGAACAGCCTGAGATCCTCGATATAATCCGGAAAGATCAGCATCATCCCGTTCAGGTCACAGAAGCGCAGGGTATATTCGATCTTCTGCCGCAAGGTTTCGGGCGCACCGAAGATGACCGAGGTCATGAAGGCATCGCGTGCGCGCGCCACCAGCGCGCTTTCCTTGCCATCCGGCTTGCGGCCATAGCTTGCCACCATATTGGCGATGGCCTGCGTGTCCGCCCCCGCCCGGTAACCCATGACGCGCGCCTCCGCCTCGGCATCGGTCGCGCCGGGCACGATCGTGTACATGGCGAACATTTTAAGGTCCTTGCCATATTCGGCGCCGATCTGTTTGGCCCGGCGGCTGTTGGCGCCGATCTCTTCTTCCGTCGCGCCGTGCACGAAGCCGGCATCGGTATAGCGGGCGGTATACCGCAGCCCCACTTCGGACGTGCCGGCGCAGATCAGATCGGGACGCGGCTGCGAGACAGGCTTGGGGTTGGCGATGCAATCGACCATCCTGTAATAGGCGCCATCGAAATCGACGCGCTCCTCTTGCCACAGGCGCGTCAGCACCTGCACCCATTCTTCGGCGCGGTCATAGCGGGCGTCGTGATCGAGCTCCGGGCTCCACGCGCCCATCTGCTCGAACTCGCCGCGATAAGCGCCCGAAACGATGTTGAGGCCCGCCCGTCCGTCGCTCGCATGATCGAGCGTCGCCACCATCTTGGCGATGACGGCGGGATTGTGCAGCAGCGTATGCGCCGTGGCCCAGATTTTCACTCGCTCCGTTACCTGCGACAAAGCCGACATCAGCATCAGGGATTCCAGCGAATTGTCCCAATGGCCGGTTTTGCCGCCGTAGCCGCGCCATTTCATCATCGACAAAAGGAAGTCGAAGCCCAGGCGATCGGCGAGCATCGCCACCTGCTTGTTGAGGGCGAAGGACGCATCGATGGACGGCGTGGTGTCGGAGATGATCCAGCCGCCATTGGCCATCGGCATGAAGATGCCAAACATATAATCCTGATCGGCAAGGCGCATGCGCTTCCCCTCCGCTCAAACCGTCGGCCACTTCGCCCGGTTGGGCAGGCCCGAGCGGCGGACGATGGCTTCACCGGCGACCTGCACCTCGGCGTAAAACCTGTCCTCGTCGATTTTCGTGCTGTTATAATTGTCGACGACGCGCACGCCATCGACGAAGACGCTGTGCACGCCGCGCCCGTCGGCAGCCCAGACCAGCTGGTTGGCGACATTGAGCAGCGGCCGCCATTCCGGACGGTTGGTGTCGTGAAAGACGAAGTCGGCCTTCTTGCCGGCTTCGAGCGAACCGATCTCCTTCTCCAGGCCGATGGCGCGGGCGCCGCCCAGAGTCGCCATGGCGAAGGCCTGTTCGGCGGGAAAGATGGATGGATCGCGGCGCGCATCCTTGAACAGGCCGGCGACGAGATAGGTGGCGCGCAACAGGTCGGAGTAATTGCTGCCGTTGTTGCCGTCGGTGCCGATGGTGACATTGATGCCGTGCGCCGCCATTTCCGGAAACCTGCCGACCTGGGTGATGCCGTAGCCGACCTTGAGAGCCGTCGTCGGACAATGAGCAACATTCGTGCCCGTTTTCGCCAGAAGCGCGATCTCGCGGTCGCTGACATGCACGAGATGGGTGATGACGAGATTGTCGCCGAGCACGCCGATATCGGCCAGATGCTCCACGGGACGGCAGCCGAACTTGTTGAGGTACCACTGGCCGTCGTTTTCGGCCGGGCTCATGTGGAAGGTGACGCCGGCGCCATGATCGAGCGATAGCTGCCTGGCGGTGCGAAACAGTTCGTCGGTACAGAGCGCATGGCCGATCAGGGTGGGCCAGGCGGCGATGCGCTGTCCCTTGTCGCAGGGATAGCGGACGAGTTCATCCGACAGCCTGCGGATGGCGACATCGGTTGCCTGCACGCTGTGGACGGCGGTCGTCGCCTGATCCCAGACGCGCAGGCCGATGCGGCCGCGAATGCCGATCTCGTCGAGGCCGTCGGCGACCTCGTCGAGCGCGCTGATGCTGCCGGCCTCGATGAAACTGGTGGTGCCCGAGCGCAGCATTTCCAGCGCCGCAAGCTGGGCCGACATACGCTCGTCGGCCGGCGTGAAATGATGATGCACCGGCACCAGCCAGTTGAAGACATGCTCCTCGAAGGCGACATCATCGGGCGCATAGCCGCGGGTCAGCGGTTCGCCGGTGATGTGGATATGGCAGTTCACCAGGCCGGGCGTCACCACGAAACGGCTGCCGTCGATCGTCTCTTTGGCCGTGTAGCGCGCCTTCAGATCGGCCGTCTTGCCGATCGCCGTGATGCGATCGGCGGTGATCGCCAAGGCTCCGTCCCTGATGATGCGGCGGCCTGCGTCCATCGTTACGAGGATGGTGTCGGTGATGAGCGTATCGACGATTTGCACTTGTGGTTCAGGCATCCGGCGCTCGCTCGATCGTCCCATGGGCAGCCACGGGCGGGAGCGTCAATTCAAGGGCAAACGCGCGAATGTCGTCTTGGATGAGAGCACACGAATAGTTGTCGCCCGCTTCACGTGTGCGCCGTCAACGCCTCGCGCGCCACATCGACGAGGGCGCGGACCCGCGAGACATGCACGCGGTTGCGCCGGATCTGCGCGGCGATCCACGAGTCGAGCGCCGGATAATCGTCGAGCATGGGAACCAGCCGGCCGCTTTCGATGGCGGACCGGCAAAGCGGTTCCCAAAAATCGGTTGCGCCAGACACAAGGGTGCCTTTAATTTTCGGTCAACAATCCATCCCTCTCATCATTGTTCAGATCATCCGGAAGCGAATGGATGAGGCGATTGACGAAGAGATCGGCAGCCGGCGTCAGTCGCCTGGTGGCGGGAACGCAGCAGCTTAATGTACTGAAGCGTCCCATCGGATCGCGGATCGGCACATAGGCAAGGCCCGTGTATCTGGGTTTGTAGCGCCCTGCGAGCGCAGCCTGAACGGAAATCGCAAGGCCGGCGGCGACCGAGGCGCGCATGAAAGCGTAGGAATTGGTGCTTAGAACGATCTTCGGCTTGACGCCGGTGTTGCTCGCCATGCGTTCGATGATGCCATCCTGCACCGCCGCGTCGTTGATGAGCGTGAGTGGAAACTGGGCGCACTCGGCGAGCGTCGTCGACTTGCGCTGCGCCAGCGGATGCGCCTGCGACACCACCGCATAGCTCAAAGGCTTGAATTCGGCGACGGTGCGCAGGCCGATCTGCACCGGGGCATTGTACAAAAGCAGCAGATCGAGCTGCATGCGCTCGTAATGGGCGATGATCTCCGCCTTCTCATGGATGCGGACATCGAAATCGATGCGCGGATTGGTCTCGCGAAAAGCGACCAGGAAGGGCGCCAGGAGGTCCATCGCCAGGGTGTCGGTCGAGCCAATGATGATCTTGCCGCGCTTCACCTCCTTGAGGCCATCGATCTCGGTGAGGGCAACGGAAACTTCATGCATGGCGCGGCGGATCCGATAGACCAGCACTTCTCCGGCTGCGGTGAGGCGAACACCTTCGCGGCCTTTGTTGCGCTGCAGCAAAGGGGTCCGCACCTGCTTTTCCAGCAAACCCACCTGGCGATGCACTGCCGAGACGGCAATTCCTATATTTTCGGCGGCCTGGCGAAACGAGCCGGCCTGCGCCACTTCGAAGAAGTAGCGGACGGCCGGCGAGCTTAAGGCATTGTGAAGATTAGAGTTAGCCATGTCGGTCCGGCGCGGCCCAGACTGCAGGCGGAATGCAGAAGAGCGTGTTTATGTTCTAATTATCAGAATAGTAGAATACGAATTTTGAAATTTACTGCAACCAGCCGCCTGCCTATCTTTTGGTCCTGCGGTGCGACATGTCCGCCGTGAGATTTGGGCCGAGTGAAAAAATGGGGAAATTGATGACTGGCATCTCACGCCGCAAAACGTTGAAACTTGCCGGCTCCGCAGCCGCGCTCGCCTCACTCAATCTGCGCTCGGCGCTGGCCCAGCCCGCCATCCGCAAAGGATCGGTCCTGACCATCTCGACCTGGGGCGGTGTCACACAGGATTCGATCAAGGCCAATATCGAGCCCGAGTTCACCAAACTGACCGGCGCGACGCTCGCCTATGACATCGGCGGCGTCGGCGCGCGCTACAACAAGCTTCTGGCACAGCGCAACAACCCGGTCGTCGATGTGTTCTACGGAACCGATGAGAACACCGCCACCGGACTGAAAGCCGGCATCATGACCCCGGTCTCGCGCAAAAAAGTTCCGCTCATCGCCGACCTGGCGCCGTGGGCGCTGACCGTCAAGACGGGCACCAACAGCGAGACGGTGGCCTCGGTGCCGGTCACGCTCGGCGCTTATGTCATCGGTTTCAATCCCCAGTTCATCAAGGAGCCGGTGACGGCCTGGGCCGATTTGTGGCGGCCGGAATTCGCCGGCAAGCTCGCCTTCGCCGCGCCGGTTCACAGCGCCATGCCACAGTTGATCATCATGGCCGCCGAACTCGCGGGCGGTTCCGCCACCAACATCGATCCGGGCTTCAAGAAACTCGGTGAGTTGCGGCCCTCGAAGCTGACCGTGTTCTGGACCGACTGGGCGCCGATGATCAAGAACGGCGATGTGAGCATCGCGACCGAACTTGCCTATTACATGGAAGGCATGAAGGACGACAAATATCCGATCGAATATATCATCCCCAAAGAGAAGGGCATTGCCTCCCTCACCAATCTCGGCCTCGTGACGGGATCGAAAAACGTCGAGCTGGCGGAAGCCTACATGAACCTCTGCCTCGAACCGGCGATTCAGAAAGTCATCACCACCAAGACGTATTATGCGCCGACCAGCAGCAAGGTGACGCTCACCGACGCAGAGGCCGCCCGCTGTCCCTGCGGCGGCAAGATCGATCAGGTCCGCTTCTTCGATCCGGAAATGCTGGCGACCGTACGTCCGATCTGGACGGAACGCCTCAACACCGAGGTCCTGCCGCAGTGGAAGACGCGGTAGGCCTGCGACCGGTTGAAGGCACGTTTCACTGCACCACTGCGCGCGCCCTGTGAGCGCGCGCCTTAGGCCGTTCAACAAGAGAGGTGACGCCGTGAGCAATGGCAAGCGAAAGCAGTTGAGACTCGGCGCTTTCTTTCATCCCACGGGAAACCATGTGGCGGCCTGGCTGCACCCCGACTCGCAGATCGATGCCGGCATGAATTTCGAACATTATGCCGATCTTGCCCGCACCGCCGAGCGGGCAAAATTCGACCTGATTTTCCTGGCCGATTCTCCGGCGACGCGCGACGGCAATCTCAATGCGCTGAGCCGCTGGCCGCAATATATGGCGCTGTTCGAGCCGACGACCTTGCTGTCGGGCCTTGCCGCGGTGACCAAGCATATCGGCCTCGTGGCGACGGCGACGACCACATACAACGAGCCCTACAATATCGCGCGCCGCTTCGCCTCGCTCGACCTGATGAGCCATGGCCGCGCCGGCTGGAATGTCGTCACCTCTTCCAATATTTCCGAAGCCTATAATTTCAACCGCACCGAACACCCCAAGCACGACGAACGCTATGAGCGGGCGCTGGAATTCGTCGAGGTGTGCTGGGGCCTGTGGGATTCATGGGACGATGACGCCTTCGTGCGCGACCGCGCCAGTTCGACCTATTTCCACCCCGAGAAAATGCATCACCTCAATCACAAGGGAAGGCACTTCTCGGTTCGCGGACCGCTCAACGTGGCGCCGTCGCCACAACGCCGTCCGGTCCTCGCCCAGGCGGGCGCCTCCAATGTGGGGCGCGAATTCGCCGCCCAGATCGCTGAAATCATCTTCACACCGCTGCACACGATCGAGGAGGCCAAAGCCTTCGGCGCCGACATCAGAGGCCGCATGACGAAATACGGCCGTGATCCCAACGACGTGAAGATCATGCCCGGCCTGAACGCCATTGTCGGACGGACGGACGAAGAGGCACGGGAAAAATTCCAGCAGCTTCAGGACATGATTCATCCCGCCGTCGGCCTGCAACTGCTGTCGACCGAACTCGGCGGCGTCGATCTCTCGCCCTATCCCATCGACGAACCTTTCCCCTTCCATATCTTCGAGGGCAAGCTGATCGCCGGCAGCTCCGGCCAGCGGATCTACGACCGGGCCAAGCGGGAAAATCAGACCTTGCGCCAGGCCTATCTCTCCTACGCGGGCGCCCGCGGCCAGCGCACATTAATGGGCTCGCCGAAAACGATCGCCGACGAAATGGAAGCATGGCTGATGGCCGACGCCGTCGACGGCTTCCTGGTCCAGCCTTCCCATCTGCCCGGAGGCCTCAACGAATTCGCCGACCTGGTGATGCCCGAACTGGTGCGCCGAGGCATATTCCGTTCCGAATACGAAGGCAGTACATTGCGGGAGAATCTCGGGCTGCACCGGCCGGTCAGCCGCTATGACACCGGCTCCGTCGCAAAAAGGGCGTGAGGCAGAATTGGCCGCGATGTGCGCCGGTAAAGACAAGCTGACCAGAGCAGCGGGCATTCCTTCAAGATCGCCGGGCGCGCGAGGTTCTTTCTGTATCAAGTCGGTTTTGCGGAAAGCCGGCGGCCTTTTTTTCGCCCGACGTTCCGAAGATTTGTCGAAATGACGCAGCCGGTCTCGAGCGACATTGTCGGCGCTACGGCTGGCAGCCACGCGAGGCTGGCGTGGACGCGCATGGGCGTCACCTCCCTGCTGTTGCTGCCAAGCCTGCTGATGATCTTCGTCTTTCTCGGCCTGCCGCTCGTTGTCATTTTCATGCAGAGCCTGCAGGACAATGTGCTGTTGCAATTCACCCCGCCGGGGATCGAGAATTACAAGTATTTGCTGACCCGGCCGTATTATTTCGATGTCCTCGTGCGCACTTTGCGGCTGTCGCTGCTGACCACGTTCTTCGCCATTCCACTCGGCTATCTCGCCGCCATGGCCATGCCGGTGCTGAAAGGCCGGCTCGCCAACATGGCCATCATGGCGCTGACGTTTCCGATCCTCGCGGGGCCGCTTGTCGTCATTCTGGGATGGATGGCGCTGCTGCCCGACAGCGGGCCGCTGTTCGGGCCGCTGGTGCGCGCCGGGCTTATCCGGCCGCCACGGATTCTCGGCAGCGAGACCGCCATCGTGATCAGCCAGATTCAATTCGTGCTGCCGTTCGCGATCCTTACCCTCTATACGGCGCTCAGGCAGATCCCGCACGCTCTCTACGAAGCGGCCGCCAGCAACGGCGCCGGCGGCCTGCAGTCCTTCCTGCATGTGACCTTGCCGCTCAGCCTGCCCGGCGTGCTGTCGACGACGATCATCGTGTTCTCGCTGGCGGCCTCGAGTTTCATCGCGCCGCATTATCTCGGCGGCGCCTCCGACCTGACCCTCACGACTCTGATCACGAATTTTGTGCTGGGAACATTCAACAGCCCGCTGGCCGCCACATCCTCGATCCTGCTGCTGGTGATGATGCTGGCCGCGATGTTCATGTTCGTCAAACTGTTCGGAAGGTTCATCCGGCCATGAAGGGGATGAAAGTCACTCTCTCATGGATCTACCTGGCGCTGATCTATCTGTTCATTCTCGGGCCGATGTTCTTCGTTCTGGCCGCCTCATTCAACACGGAGACGAGCTTTCCCGCCGCGTTCGAAGGCGTGACCTTGCGCTGGTACGCCCGCATATGGGACCATCAGGAATTCCTGTCGTCGGCGTGGACGAGCACGCTGGTTGCCCTCGTCTCCTCGGCCGTGGCGGTGCTGGCGGCCTTTCTCGCCGCCTATGCCATCTCGCGCGGCAACAAGCGCGAGAACGCCTGGCTGAGCGCCACGCTGGCGGCGCCTCTGCTGGTGCCGCAGGTGGTTATGAGCTTAGGAATGCTGCAGCTTGCCAGCCTTGCCGGCATGGGCACCGGCTTCTGGTGGCTGGTGGCAGTGCACGCCGTCCATAACATTCCGTTTGCCCTGCGGCTGACACTGACGGGCTTCGCCCGCTTCGACTTTGCCCTGGAAGACGCCGCGACAAGTCTCGGCGCCGGCCGGTGGACGGCATGGCGGGAGGTGACCATCCCCGTGCTGCAATCGAGCATCGTCGCGGGCTTCACTTTCTGCTTCATCATGTCGTTCGTGAACCTGCCGATCTCGCTGTTTCTCGCCGACACAGCGACGACAACCCTGCCTGTCGTCATGTATTCCTATATCGAATCGCGCATCGATCCGATGCTCGCCGCCGTCTCGGCGATCCTGTTCGTGCTCGCCTGCGCGATCACGCTCGTGCTCGACAATGTCTTTCGCATCCGGCTGGTGGATTGATGCCTGATCTCAAGCTGACGAATATCACCAAGCGTTTCGACAAGTCGGTCGCCGTCGACGATCTGTCGCTGTCGATCGAACATGGCGAGTTCGTCTGCCTGCTCGGCCCCAGCGGCTGCGGCAAGACGACGACCTTGCGGATGATCGCCGGATTCGAGACGGCCAATTCCGGCACGATCGAGCTCGACGGCATGGACATCACCCGCCTGCCGCCGCAGAAGCGCGACATCGGCCTGGTGTTCCAGAGCTATGCCCTGTTTCCCCACAAGACGGCGGCGGAGAATGTCGGCTTCGGCCTGAAGATGCGAAAACTGCCGCGCGCCGACATCGACAGCCAGGTGAAGAAGGCCCTCGACCTCGTGCGGCTCGGCCATGTGGCGGAGCGCTATCCGCGGCAGATGAGCGGCGGTCAGCAGCAACGTGTAGCCCTTGCTCGCGCGCTCGCCATCCGGCCGCGCCTGCTGCTGATGGACGAGCCGCTGTCCAATCTGGACGCCAAACTACGCGACGACATGCGCGAGGAAATCCGCCGCATCCAGAAGGAAGTCGGCATCACCGCCATCTTCGTCACCCACGACCAGGCCGAGGCGTTGGCGCTGGCCGACCGCATCGCCGTCATGTCCGAAGGCCGGCTGATGCAGATCGCCGATCCCACATCGATTTATGAATCTCCCGCCAACGCGACCGTCGACCAGTTCATCGGCCAGGTGAATGCGCTGCAAGGCTCGATCGCCAACGTCGAAGGCCATATCGCTCACGTGGCAATTGCCGGCGGACGCTACATATCCGGGCTCGACCGGCAAATCCCCGCCGGCACGCCGGTGCTGGCGATGGTCAAGCACGAGCGGGTGTTCCTGTCGCGCCTGCAGCCGGCAGCGGGGGAGAATATTTTCCCCTGCCAGGTCGAGGGCCGCACTTATCTCGGCGCATCGATCGTCTATCGCTGCAACCTGGGCGATCAGGCGATGACGGCGGCGGTGCCCAACCATCCGGCCTTCGAGCAATTTCAGCCGGGCGAGGCCGCATTCCTGCATTGGGCGAGCGCCGATTGCCGCATCTTCCGCCAGTAAGGCGGCCGCATTCGAACTATTTCAAATTTCAATGATCTTCGCTATGAGAAGGCATCTTTAGCGGCGGAATGCGTTCATGGAGAAGGCAAAAGACGATCCGGTGGATCTGGAAATCATCGTTCGCGATGAACCGGCCGGGCACAAGAGCGAGCTTCGCCTCTGGCTGCGCCTGCTGTCCACGGTCAACATGATCACCCAGGAAATCCGCCAGAGGTTGCGCGCTGAATTTGCGATCACCTTGCCGCAGTTCGATCTTCTGGCCCAGCTCGACCGCGCGCGGGAGGGATTGCGCATGGGCGATCTCTCCAAACGCATGATGGTCTCGAACGGCAATGTCACCGGTCTGATCGAGCGGCTTGAGACGGACAAGCTGATCGTGCGGGATTTCGATCCCGTCGACCGCAGGGTGATCGTGGCGAAACTGACGCCGCTGGGCATCGCGAAATTCCGCATCTATTCGAAGGCCCATGAAGGCTGGCTGGCAGATATGTTCGCGGATGTCGACCCGGTGACGGCAAAGGCGCTGATGAAACATATGGCGACGATGAAGGGGTCCGTGGCGGCGCATCTCACACGCGGTGCGTGACACTGCTCACCCTCATCCGACCCTCGCTGCGCAAGGGTCGGATGAAGGTCCTTAACTGCCCCGCGCGGCCATCTCACGCAACGCCGAACGCTGCAGCTTGCCCGTCGACGTCTTCGGCAGCTCGCTCACGAACACGATCGAACGCGGATATTTATAGGGCGATATCTCCGCCTTCACGTAATCCTGCAGGGTTCTGATCAATTCGCCGGACGGCTGATAGTCCTCCGCCAGCATGACATAGGCTTTGACGATGGCGCCGCGATCGGGATCCGGCGCGCCGACGACGCCGCATTCGCGAACGGCGGGATGCGCCAGCAGGGTTGCTTCCACCTCGGGGCCGGCGATGTTGTAGCCGGCGGAGACGATCATGTCGTCGGAGCGCGCCTGATAGTGATAGTAGCCGTCGCTGTCGCGCAGGTAGATATCCCCGGTGATGTTCCAGCCGTCGAGCACATAGGCGCGCTGGCGTTCGTCGGCGAGATAGCGACAGCCGGTGGGGCCGCGCACGGCGAGGCGACCGACCGAACCGTCGGGAACTTCCTCTCCGTCCGGACCGATGATCTTTGCCTCGTAGCCCGGCACCGGCAGGCCTGTGGCGCCGGGACGCACATTCTCCTGCGTCGAGCCGATGAAGATGTGCAGCATTTCGGTCGAACCGATGCCCTCGGTGATCTTCAATCCCGTCGCCTTATGCCAGGCCTCGAAGGTCGGATGCGGCAGGGCCTCGCCGGCGGAAATGCAGCGGCGCAGGGAGGAAATATCGTACTTGCCGACATTGGCGAGCATGGCGCGATAGGCCGTCGGCGCGGTAAAAACGACAGTCGCCTTGAACGTCGCGATGCCTTGCAGCAGATCGTTCGGTGATGCCTTCTCCAGCAGGACGGTGGACGCACCGACGCGGAACGGAAACAACACGAGGCCGCCAAGGCCGAAGGTGAAGGCCAGCGGCGGCGAGCCGATGAAGCGATCCTCGCGCGTCGGCCGCAGGAGATGGGCCGAATAGGTGTCGCAGATCGCCAGCAGATCGCGGTGAAAATGCATCGTGCCTTTGGGAATGCCGGTTGTGCCGGAGGTGAAGGCGATCAGGCAGACATCGTCGGCGGCGCTGTCGAAAGGCTCGAATATGTCCGATGCCTGCGCGGCCAGACGATCGAGATCATCGGCGTCGGTGCCGCCGAAAGCGACGATGTCGGCAAGGACCGGCACATCGGCGCGCGCGGCCTCAAGCTCGGCGCGCAGTCGGTGATCGGTGATGGCGAAGCGGCATTGCGCCTTGTCGATGATCGCGACGAGTTCGCGGGTGCGCAGCAGCGGCATGGTGGCGACAGCGATGCCGCCGGCTTTCAGCACGGCCAGATAGGCGGCCACCATCATGGGATTGTTGGCCGAGCGCAGCAGCACGCGATTGCCGGAGACCAGGCCGAATTGTTGTGTCAGCACATTGGCGATGCGGTTCACCTGGGCCGCAAGCTCTGCATAAGTCCAGATAACGCCGGGCGCCAGGATGGCCACGCGGCCGGCATTCTCCTGCAAATTGCGATCGACCATCTCGACCGCCGCATTGAGACGATCGGGATAGTTCAACGCGTCAACCAGAAGGTCCGGACATTGCGCGGACGGCGGCAGATTGTCGGAAGCGAAACGATCCACAAGGAGGCTGCGGCTGGACATCTTCTATGCCCTCTCGTTAGTCCGGGATGACGGCAATGGCCTGGATTTCGACCTTGGCGCGATCTTCCATCAGGGCGCTGACCTGCACCGCCGCCATGGCCGGATAATGCCTGCCGATGATGTCGCGATAGACTTCACCGATCTCCTTGAGCCGCGCGAGATATTCCTTCTTGTCGGTGAAGTACCAGGTCATCGAGGTGATGTGCTGCGGACCGGCACCGCCCTCGGCGAGAACGGTCAGCATGTTGCCCAGCGTCTGGCGCACCTGCTCAACGAGATCGTCGGTTTCGAACTGCGATTGATGGTTCCAGCCGATCTGGCCGCCGACAAAGATGAAGCGGCCGCGCGCCGAAACGCCATTGGCATAGCCCGCAGGCTTCGCCCATGTTTCCGGTTGAAGAATGGTATGCATGCTGAACTCCAAAGCCTTTCGGCAATCATTTTGCCGCGAGCAATTCCCGCGCGATTATGAGTTTCTGAACTTCGGTCGCGCCCTCGTAGATGCGCAAAGCCCGTATCTCGCGATAGAGTTTTTCGACCATCTCGCCGGAGCGCACACCGCGGCCGCCGAACATCTGCACGGCGCGGTCGATGACGCTCTGCGCCGTCTCGGTGGCGGTCATCTTCGCCATGGCGGCCTCGCGCGTCGTCGGCAGTTTCTGCACGTCGCGACGCCAGGCGGCGCGATAGGTCAGCATCGCCGCGGCATCGATGCCGGTCGCCATGTCGCCCAGCGCGCCCTGGGTCAGTTGCAGATCGGCAAGAGCGCCGCCGAACATCTTGCGCGTCTTCGCATGGGTCAGCGCCTCGTCGAGCGCACGGCGGGCAAAGCCGTTGGCGGCGGCGGCGACGGAAGCGCGAAAGATATCGAGCGTGCGCATGGCGACCTTGAAGCCCTCACCTGGCGCGCCGAGGCGGCGGGAGGCCGGAATGCGTGTGTTATCGAAGCGGATCGTCGCCAGAGGGTGCGGGGCGATGATGTCGATGCGCTCGGTGATCGAAAAGCCCGGATCGTCGGCGAAGACGACGAAGGCGGAAATGCCGCGCGTGCCCGGCGCTTCGCCGGTGCGCGCAAAGACGGTGTAGACATCGGCGATGCCGCCGTTGGAAATCCAGGTCTTCTCGCCGTCGAGCACATAGTGATCGCCGTCAACGCGGGCAGCGCAGGCCATAGCGCCGACATCCGAACCGGCGTCTTTCTCCGACAGGGCGAAGGCGGCCAGCCATTCGCCGGAACGTGCTTTCGGCAGCACGGCGGCACGCAAGTCCGGCGCGCCGGCAAGGCCGATGGCGCCGGTGCCGAGCCCCTGCATGGCGAAGGCGAAATCGGCAAGGCCATCGTGCCAGGCTAGGGTTTCGCGGGCGAGGCAGACGAGGCGCGAATCGATCGGCTTTTCGTCCGCGCCAATCGGGCCGACGGCAGCGGTCAACAGACCGGCATCGCCGAGTGCGCGCACGAGGCTGCGACAGGCCTTGTCGACATCGTGATGATCGATTGACGCGATTGCACCCGACGCGGCGAAGACATCGACCCGCTCAGCATAGGCGCGATGCGAGGCATCGAAGAACGGCCAGTCGAGATGATCGCGCGTCGGGCCGGCCATGTCAGTCTCCCCCGAACACGGGCTTGCGCTTGGCGGCGAAGGCCTCGAAGGCGCGGCGGAAATCCTTCGAGCCCATGCAGATGGCCTGCGCCTGCGCTTCGGATTCGATCATCTCCTCAAGGCCCATGGCCCATTCCTGGTTCAGCATGGTCTTGGTCATGCCATGGGCGAACCATGGTCCATCGGCGAGCGAGCGGGCGAGTGCGATTGCGGAGGCCTCGATATCGGCTGCCGGCGACAGACTGTTGTAGAATCCCCAGGCATGGCCCTCGGCGGCACTCATGGCACGGCCGGTGAACAGAAGTTCGGCGGCGCGGCCCTGGCCGATGATGCGCGGCAGAATTCCGCAGGCGCCCATATCGGCGCCGGCCAGCCCGACGCGGGTGAAGAGGAATGCCGTCTTTGCCTCCGGCGTCGCCATGCGCAGGTCCGACGCCATGGCGAGAATGGCGCCCGCCCCGGCGCAGATGCCATCGACCGCGGCGATGATCGGCTGCGGGCATCTGCGCATGGCCTTTACCACCTCGCCAGTCATGCGCGTGAAGGCGAGAAGATCGGGCATGGCCATGCGGGTCAGAGGCTCGATGATCTCGAAGACATCGCCGCCGGAGGAGAAATTGCCGCCGGCGCCGGTGAGTACGACCGCGCGGACATCGCCGGCATAGGCAAGGCCGCCGAACAGATCACGCAGCTCGGCATAGGAGTCGAAGGTCAGCGGGTTCTTTCGCTCGGGCCGGTTGAGCCGCAGCACGGCGACCCTGCCGTCTGCGCTCGGCTCCCAGAGAAAGTGCCGGGCCTGATAGGTGCGGAAGTCGCGAAGGCTGCTTCGCATGTTCGGGGTTTCGCTCATCCTGTCATCACCTCGCCACCGGCGATCGCAATCGCCTGTCCGTTGATCGAAGACGCGCCCGGCGACGCGAGCCAGAGCACCGTGTCGGCCACCTCCGCCGGCGTCACCAGACGGCCTTGCGGATTGGCCTTGCTCAACGCCGCGCGCGCCTCATCCTGGCTGCGTCCCGTTTTGGCGGTGATCGTGTCGACCGCGCCTTGCAGCAGAGGCGTGTCGGTGAAGCCGGGGCAGACCGCGTTGACGGTGACGCCCGATTTTGCCAGTTCGAGCGCCAGCGCGCGGGTGAGGCCGACCACGCCATGCTTGGCGGCGCAATAGGCCGCCACATAGGCGTAGCCGGCAAGGCCTGCGGTGGACGCGACATTGACGATGCGCGCGCCTGCGCCGGTGCCCAGAAGATCGGGCAGCACGGCCTGCGTCACCTTGAAGACGCCGGTGAGATCGACGTCCATGACATGGTTCCACATCTCGAGACTGGTCTGGGCGAAGGGCGCGCTCGGCGCTTCGCCGGCATTGTTGACCAGAATGGAGGCCGGACCGAAGCGGTCCCGTGCGGCCCGCAGCCCGCGTGCGATGGCCTGCTCATCGGTGACATCGAAGCCATCGACAACCAAACTCTCGGAGGCCAAACCAGCCGCGACGGCTTCAAGCGGCGCACGCCGCCGCCCCGCAAGGCTGACTTTTGCGCCGGCGGCGGACAGTGCTCGCGCAATGGCGGCGCCGATGCCGCTGCCAGCACCTGTCACCAGCGCGTGACGCCCGGAAAGAACGGCGGTCATTTACCACCTGCCGCACGCATGAGATTGGTCTCGTATTGCGCCTTGCCGGAGAGATATTGCTTCGGCCAGGGGACGGTCTTGATGCCGATGCGCGCCGCCTCGTGCAAAGTCCAGGATGGGTCGGCGAGATGCGGACGCGCCAGGGCGCAGAGATCGGCGCGGCCCGCGGCGATGATCGAGTTGACGTGATCGGCCTCCGAGATGGCGCCGACGGCAATGGTCGAAATGTCGATCTCGTTACGGATCTTGTCGGAGAACGGCGTCTGATAGAGGCGGCCGTAAACCGGTTGGTCGTCTTCCCACACCTGCCCCGACGAGCAGTCGATGAGATCGGCGCCGGCATCCTTGAACAGGGCGGCGAAGATCGCCGCATCTTCCGGCGTGTTGCCGCCTTCGACCCAGTCGTGACAGGACAGGCGCACCGAGATCGGCTTGTCCTGCGGCCAGCTTGCGCGGACCGCGCGAAAAACCTCCAGTGGATAGCGGGCGCGGTTCTCATGCGAGCCGCCATATTCATCGCTGCGCCGATTGGTGAGCGGCGACAGGAAGCTCGAGAGCAGATAGCCGTGGGCGCAGTGCAGTTCGAGCCAGTCGGCGCCGGTCGCCGCGGCGCGCTTCGCTGCAGCGACGAAATCCGCCAGCACGCGGTCCATGTCGGCGCGGTCCATGGTCTTGGGGATCTGGCCGTCCTTTTTATAGGGCTGGGCCGAGGCGGAGATGAGTGGCCAGCCGCCGGTTTCGAGCGGCTGGTCGATACCTTCCCAGGCAAGTTTGGTCGCGCCCTTGGCGCCGGCATGGCCGAGCTGAATGCCGGCTTTCGCCTGCGAGTTGCCGTGAATGAAATCGACGATGCGTTTCCACGCTGCAGTCTGTTCGTCGTTCCAGAGGCCGAGGCAGCCTGGTGTGATGCGCGCGTCGGGTGAAACGCAGGTCATTTCGCCGAAGACGAGCCCTGCGCCGCCCATGGCGCGAGAGCCGAGATGCACGAGATGAAAATCGTCGGGACGCCCGTCTGTCGCGGAATACATGGCCATGGGCGAGACGACGACCCGGTTAGGAAGCGTGACGCCGCGTAAAGTGTAGGGCGTGAACATCGGCGGCGGGGCCGGCGCATTGCCGCCGATGGCGCAGCCGGCGCGATTGGCGAACCAGCGCTCGTAACCCTCCAGCCAGGTCTTGTCGCGCAGGCGCAAATTCTCGTGGCTGATGCGCTGGGAGCGCGTCAGCATGGAATAGAGAAACTGCTCCGGCGGCAGCGTATCGGCGTAGCGCCGGCCGACGACCTCGAACCATTCCATCGCATTGCGGGCGGCGTTCTGGATGCGCGCCACGTCGACGCGGCGGATCTCCTCGTAATCGTGCAGGACCTGCGCGATCCTGTCCTTGCGGTGGCCGTAGAGATCGAACTGGCGCGCCAGTTCGATGGCATCATCGATAGCGAGCTTGGTGCCGGAGCCGATAGCGAAATGCGCCGTATGGGCGGCATCGCCCATCAGCACCACATGGCTGTTGCCGTTGAAATGACTCCATTTGCCGCAGATCAGCCGATTGAAATTCAGCCAGGCCGAACCGCGCAGATGGCGCGCATTGGTCATCAGCGATGCGCCTTCGAGCACTTCGGAGAACAGGTTCTGGCAGAAATCGATCGATCCCTGTTGGTCCATTGCACCGAGACCATGCTTCTCATAGGCCTTTTCCGTCGTCTCCACGATGAAGGTCGATGTCTGATCGTCGAACTTGTAGATATGCGCCTGGAACCAGCCGTGCCGCGTCTTGCGGAAATCAAAGGTGAAAGCGTCGAACAGCTTGTTGGTGCCGAGCCAGATGTAGCGGTTCGGGCGGACGACAAGATCGGGCTGAAAGACGTCCGCGTAGCGGTTGCGGATCTTCGAATTGAAGCCATCGGCCGCAACGATCAGGTCGGCACCGGGGAACTCGAGATCGGAACCGGCTTCGCGGTCGAACACCAGTTCGACGCCGAGTGCCTCACAGCGCCTCTGCAGGATGTTGAGCAGTTTCTTGCGGCCGATGCCGACGAAACCGTGGCCTGTGGTGCGCTGCCGCGTGCCCTTGAACAGCAGCTCGATGTCGTCCCAGTGGTTGAAGGAGGTCTCGATTTCAGTCGCCGTCTCGGCGTCCCAGGTCCGCATCGCCTCCATAGTCGCATCGGAAAACACCACGCCCCAGCCGAACGTGTCATAGGGCCGGTTGCGCTCGACCACGGTGACGCTGTGGGCCGGATGCAGCTTCTTCATCAGCAGGCCGAAATAGAGACCTGCCGGCCCTCCTCCGATGCAGACGATACGCATGAAGACTCCGTGCCGTGCCTGGCCCTCAGTTGAGATATATTTTATATTTAAAATATATTTGCCCGCGGGATTGTCAAGGCTTTCCATTCAGGGCGGCCAGCCGCTATCTTCCGGCCAGACAGACGGGACAAATCGATTTGAAACCGACCGGCCGGCTCGCCAAGACGCGCAGGCGTGCGTTGCTTAGCCTCGGCACGATCTTCGCGATCTATCTCCTGCTTGCCTATATCCTGCTGCCGCTCGCCTGGACGCATCATGAGCATCAGCCCGGCCTCGCCGACCGGCCGATGGTGACGCGCACGGCGCAGGGCATTCCAGGCGATCCGCTCAACATCGGCCTTATCGGCGACCACGAGGACGTCATCCGCGCCATGCATGCGGCCGGCTGGTATCCGGCCGATCCGATCACGCTCAAAACAAGCGTCGAGATCGTCGGCAGCGTGCTGCTCGACCGGCCCTATCGCACCGCGCCGGTGAGCTCGCTCTACTATGACGGCCGCCGCGAAGACCTGGCGTTCGAACTGCCCGCCGGCGGCAATGCGAAACAGCGTCACCATGTTCGCTTCTGGAAGGTCATCGACAGCGGTGCCGAGGGGCGGCCGGTCTGGCTCGGTTCCGCTACCTATGATCGCAGCGTCGGCATCAGCAGCTATACCGGCCAGGTGACCCATGACATCGCACCCGACATCGACGCCGAGCGCGATTTTCTCAGCCAGGCCCTACAGACCGCCCGCATGGTGGAGACGATCTATCAGGTGTCGGGCGTTGCACCGACCTTGAACGGGCGCAACGGCGAAGGATCGCGCTATCAGACCGATGGCGAGATCGGCATGCTGGTTCTGGTCGCAGCCGGCAAGCCGCGAACCACGCCGCCGCAAGTGCTCGATTCTCCGGCCTTGGTGGAGGCCAAGGACGCAGCCTGGCAGGCGATCAAGAACGCAATCGGGCCGTGAGCACGAGACATCCAGAGCATTTCCGCGTGAGAATCCGTCAAAACAGAAGGCTGGCGCGACCCGCAAAATCTCTCCCCCTTTCCTCCCCGTCTGCAGGTTGACTATAAATAGACGAATAGTCTATTATGAATTCCAATATTGAGGGACGGGGGGAATCGTGTCGACATTCAACTTGGACAGCCAAGTGCCGCCAGGAAAGACGAGGGCCACCGAGGACTCGCCTTTGCGGGCGGATGCTCCCGTCTCTGAAAATGCCGCGGACCGAATCGACAGGGCGTGGCCGGTGCTCCTTGGCGCCGGCCTTTGCATGTTTTGCGGCCAACCGGCTGTCGTACTTTTCACCTTTGGTACGTTCGTTCGCGAAATTGTCGCATCAACCAATTGGTCACCGGTTGAACTGGCGGCAGCCATCGCGCCGGCCACGATCCTCGCATCCATGCTCGCTCCGTTTGTCGGCCGCTTTGCGGATAAGATCGGCATACGCCGGCTCGCCTTGATAGGGGGGCCGGCTTTTGCCCTCGGTTTCGGTTTGCTGGGAAGTCTTTCCGTGTCTTCCACGACGTTCATCGCGCTTCTGGCGATCACTTGCGGCCTTGGTTTTGCGGCAACGCCTTTGCTATACGCGCAATTGGCCACTGGCTGGTTTGCCCGTCGCCGTGGTTTGGCGTTGAGTTTGATCTTCGCCTGCTCGTCCCTGGGCGTGGTTTTCTGGTCGCCTTTCGCCATTCAGTTGATCGGCCTTTACGGGTGGCGTACGGCCTATGCGGTCATGGGACTTTGCGCCGGGACAATCATCTCTTTGTCAGCGCTCTTGCTGCTCCGCGACCCGCCGCGTTCCGCACGGGCTGGCAGCGCCGGCCAGGCCCCTGGCTTAACTCTAAGCGAGGCGATGCGCCGCGCGACTTTCTGGAAAATCCTGGCGATCTTCTTCCTGATCACCGGTACTCTTGCAGGTACGACGGTGAATCTGCCTGTCATATTGCAGAAGATCGACATCCCGGCGCAGACCGCCGCCATGGCCGTATCGGTAGCCGGACTGGCTATGTTGATTGGCCGCCTGTCCGCCGGACTCCTGCTCGATCGCTGGTTCGCGCCACGCGTTACATGTCTATCCGTGGTGCTGCCGCTTCTTGCCTTTGCAACTCTGCTGTTTGACCAGAGCAGGTCCACATTCATCATTGCTGCAATGCTGGTCGGATTTGGATTAGGTGCCGAACTCGATGCCGCCGCCTACATCGTCTCTCGTGGCTTCGGTCTTCGCGCCTTCGGAGCGATCTACGGAATGGTCACGCTCTCTTATGGTCTCGCCAGCGCGATCGGCCCAGGCGCGATGGGTGTCGCATTCGGCGCGTCTGTCGCCCCGCGGCTTATCTTTTCGATCTCCATCGGGCTGCTGCTGACGGCTCTCGTCCTGCTTTTGACGATCCGTGCCGACCATCTTCCCTACGGTGCTACGCTGTCGGACGACGCCAGGAATTGAGGGCATCGTCTCGGACGGCTAAAGGACTTGGTTTCGGGTGCCCGTTGACTTCGGCCAATTGATGCTGGCAGACGTTGTCTCCAGGACGCATGTTGCGCTTTATCGACATTGTCACTCGGAGGTTGCGTGCCCAGAAAGGCGAAAACAGCGGACCATCGCGTCAGGGTGGCGGGTGAGCGGCGGGAACGCATGCGGAAGCGGCTGCTTAACGCCGTGATGATCGTTTACGCCCGCAAGCCCCGCAACGGCCCGCCTCTGGTGGATGATGTGATCGCCGAAGCCGACGTATCAAAAGCCTCCTATTATAAGTATTTTTCGTCAGTTGAGGAGGCGATCGACGAGCTTGGCGTCGAGCTTGCCGATGAAATGGTACAGAGCCTGATCAAGCTCTACTCCGGACCGGAGCCGCCTATCTTCAGAATGACGGTTGCAACGCATTTGTTTCTGATGCGCAGTGTGACGGACAGTGTCTGGGCGGCTTTTGTTTCCCACACCGATATCCTGGCCTCGGACAATATCGTCGTACGCGGCATCAAGGAGCATGCTGAAGCATCACGCGATGCGGGCCTCATGAAATTCGCCAATCTGGATGCCGCTGCGACGCTGGCGGTCGGCACGCTGATGGAGGCGATGCGGCAGATTGTGCGCGTCAGCAAGCGGCCCATGCGCAGTTATGTGGAGGGCGTGGTGACCATGATCCTACGCGGCCTTGGGGTAGACGAGGATGTCGCTGAGCAGATGGTTCGCGACAGCGCCATTTTCATCCGTGGAGCCGCGCCTGACTGTCTTCCCTGGTGGCAAGACCCCTGGACTTAAAACGCGTCAGATTCTGGACAGCCAACGCGTCTGCGACGTACGCACCGCTTCAACCGTCTCCGGCCGATCGATACCGGGAAGATCGTCGCGCGGGCGGTTGGGAGAGCGGGCGAGCACGTAACTCAGGAAGCGATAGGAGGGGCGATACGTGGCCAGTTCCTTCCTGTCGATGGCCGGCACGTTGCCCGGATCACAAGGCATCAGATAATCGCGGATATAGATCATGCGCAGCCCCGCGATCAGCCAGCGCCCGTCCAACTGCTCAGCCCGCCACAGCAAGCGGACGACGCCGGTCATGCACATGTCGATCCCCTCGACGGGAATGAAGCTCACCAGTTGACAGGGGGTCTCGGCGACAGCGCGCGCCTCCACCACGTCGACGACCGTCGGCGCGAGCTGGTGCACGCTGACCCGCCCACTGGAGGCGTTGCGGCGGCTGGCGGCGACGAAGCCCGCACCATCGCCATTGTACCAGGAGACGTCCACGCTCGACGCGGGGTGCCAGCAGGCGGCCATAGCTTCCCACTGACCGGCATCACGGGCGGCGCGTTCGCGTTGCACCAGATCGGCGATACGCAGCTTCTCCAGACTATCTTCAGCAGGCTGAGACGGAGCCGCAGCTAACGCCTTGCCGGCTGCTCCCAAGATGGCGGCGGCGATCAGAATATCACGGCGGCCAACGCGTTTCGCATCTTCTTCTCGCATCGTTCGCACCTCTTAAACGAGCATCAGCGGCGGCTTGATTCCGGCAACCATGCGCCCATACATCTCAAAATTGCTCGGTACGGAGACGAATGGATGCATGGTTCCTACCTTTACGTCCTGCCAGATTCGATTGGCGACATTGCTCAGCCACGCGAAAGATCCTCCACTGGCAGTGGCCAGCAGATCGACTGCCTCCCAGACGAGGCTGTTCGCGAAAGCAGAATCGCGGCAAAGTCTGGCGCGCAGGAGCTGCGGCATGTAGTCCTCTGACGCTGCCCAATCGTCCATTTCCTTCACGACATTCGCCGTGATCAGCCTGGCGGCATCAATCTTCGCGCTTGCCTCGCCGATCTGAAGGTGCGTCACGGGCGCCTCCGCGGATCTGTTGTAGAACGTCAGCTTGATGTCGCGCTTTGGCAATGTCTCGAGAAACGTCTCAATCATGTGCATCCCGAGACCCATGATCGGATAGGTCAGGATATTCACCATCATCGGCGAGAAGGCGGTATTGGCAAACGCTTCCGGGAAGGTCTGCGGCTGCGAGCCGTCCGTAAGGGAAACAAGGCTGACGATCCTGTCGTCGGGAATGAACACATTCTCCATCATCACGTTGGTACTTCCGCTGCCGCGTATGCCGCTTGTGTTCCAGTCATTCAACAGCTTCACATCGCTCATCGGTACGAGCGCGATGCCAGGTCCGGCGGACTCGCCGTTTTTGTCGAACATAGGCACCCCGAGCAGGTCCCAATCTGCTTCATAGACACCGGAGTTGAAAAACCATATGCCCTTGTCGACATGAATGCCGCCCTCGACTTTGCGAGCCTGGCATCCACGCCCTGAGAAGACGCCTGCAACGCAAGCATTTGGCTTCGAAAATACTTCATCAACGACATGCCTGCGAAAGTAGCTTGCAACCGTCCAATTGCATGCTGCGACAAGTGTGACGGCCCAGGCGACGCCTGCGTCGCCGCGACCGAGCTCGGTGACCGTCTCCATGTAGGTCTTCGTCGTGGCCTGTAAGCCGCCATACACCTTCGGCACCGTGAGACGATAAACACCAGCCGCCTTCAGCTTCTCGGCGATGTGTCGAGGTGGACGCGCCAGGCGGTCGGATTCACTCTGCGCAGCCCGAAGTTCGGGAACGAAATCCCTCGCCCAACCGGCAATATCAAATTCATCTGGCTGGCTTTGAAGCCCGGTGAGCGTCGCCACGGCGTTTCTCCATAATGGACTATTTGTCTATTATGAAAAGATAACGCCGGTTGAGAAGCTCGTCAAGAGCCGTTGATGTTGGCGTCCGGCGAGCGCAAACAATCCACTTGCTTGCGACATATCGATCATCAAGATTGGAGCCGGGGTTGAACGGAGCAAGAGATGCGCGAGCGTGCCGGGCTGGATTTTCTCGACTTCTGCACCAACGAACCGGATGTCGCCAAGGTGATCGACCGCTTTCTGGAGACAATCAAGGTGTTCGGTTTCGACGTCAGTGCCGGCGGCGCCTGGGCCGGAACGGGGGCCGCGCGCAAGCATCGTTTCTATTTCAACAACTGGCCCAAGGACTGGCTCGACTTCTACCTGGCGCAGGACTTCTTCCTGAACGATCCGATGGTTCTCGAATCGCAGCGGCGTATGACGCCGTTTCTGTGGGGCGAGATGGCGGAGGCGCGGAGCTTCACCGTCGAAGGCGCGGCCGCC
The DNA here is from genome assembly GCA_029222685.1 of Terripilifer ovatus. Taxonomy (GTDB): domain Bacteria; phylum Pseudomonadota; class Alphaproteobacteria; order Rhizobiales; family Beijerinckiaceae; genus Terripilifer; species Terripilifer ovatus. Next base: position 29,859 of record JARHVB010000003.1, read on the forward strand.
ACCGAAGCTGCTCGGGCTTATGGCTGGAGAGAGGTCATGGGCGTCCCCATCCATGGGCCGGCGAGCTATCAGGGGCTCGTGTCCATCGCGTCCCTGCAGCCTGTGTCGCTGTCGGCCGCCGACCGTGCGCTTCTACGCGTGATGGCGGTGAGCGTTCACGACAGGGCGCATGCTTCCGTCGGCCTGGGCGAACCGGCGCCGCTCGAAGTAGAGCTGACGCCGCGCGAGGCCGATTGCATGCGCTGGGTCGCGGCGGGAAAGACCGATGCGGAAATCGGACTCATTCTGGGGATCGCCACCGCGACGGCACACTTTCATGTCGAGCGTGTGAAAAAAAAATACGGCACGCGCAGCCGCAGCGAAGCTGTCGCCTTCCTGGTGCTAGCGGGAATAATCTAGCCGACCCATCTTTTCAGCTAGGTGCGCTGTAACAGCGCGCTGTTCTAGCATCGCTGCACGATCGATTCGACCGGTCGACAGCGTGGCTAAGAACAGCGGGGGCCGTTCGCAGTGGATCAGAGCAGGAAGGGCGCGTGGTCGCGTGTGTCGTGCCTACAAACGCGGGGCAGCATCCGGTCGCGGGCCTTGCTTGGAACCGCAGCCCTCGCACCGCTGATCATGTCCGCCGGCGTGCGCGCCGCCGATGTGAACCTCACCTCGGATGTCGCCACTGGCGTCAATCTCGACACCCAGATCGGCAGTACCGTCGAAGTGTCTCCCGGCGTCACCATCACCAATACATTCGGCGGCAGCCAGGCGATCTACGCAACGACGAGCGCCTGGGCCCTGACCAATCGCGGCTCCATCTCGTTTGCCAATGCGATTTCCCTCCCGGTCGCCGGCTCGTCGGTCACCAATTTTTCCTCGATCGCCAGCACCGGTACCGCGATCGTCCTGAAGAACGGCGGCAGCGTCGACAACAAGGCCGGCGCGACGATCACCGCCGGCAACAGCGCCATCAGTATCGGCACATTCACGGGCGGCGGTCCCGGCACCGTCGACAACCGGGGGACGATCACCCAGACGGGAGGCGGCGGAGATCTGGTGCTGCTGGCCTATGGCGGCACCGTCACCAACTACGAAGGCGGCATCATCACAGCACATAATTCCGGCAATGCGGTGAGCGTCGGCCAGGGCACGTCGCGCACGGTGATCAATTCCGGCACGATCACCAATGACGGGGGAGGCTACTCCACCGGCGTTCTTCTTCAGGGCGGGCCGAGCACACTCACCAACAATGCCACGGGGCGGATCAGCGGCACCTATAATGGCGTCTATGCCAGCGTCACCACGCCGCTGACGTTCGGGAACGATGGCATTATCGAATCCACCGGTGCGCCCAACGGCTTTTTTGTGAACCCGAGGGCGGTCGAGGCGACAGGAGGCGGCACATTCATCAACACCGGCACGATCCGCTCCACCTATAGCGACGGCCTGTATATGGCGCGGGCGGGAACGGTCACCAACAGCGGCACGATTTCCGGCGGAACGAACGCAATCAATTTCTCCGGTAATTATACCCGCACGCTCAATCTCGATACAGGCTCGGTGCTCAACGGCAATGTCCAGGGCGGCACCGGCACCGACAATCTGGTGCTGTTCGGCGCGGGAACCGAAAACATCTCCAAGTTCCTGGCGTTCGAGACACTGTCGATGCAGGGCGCAGCCTGGCAGCTCAATGGCACCGGCACGTTTTCGACCAGCGCCGAGGTGCAAGCGGGCATCCTCACCGTCAACGGCACGCTGACGAGCCCGCTGATCACCATCCAGTCCGGCGGCACGCTGACCGGTAACGGCACGCTGGAAGGCGCCGTCACCAATGCCGGCACGGTGCATCTGGCATCCGGCACGCTCAACGTCACCGGCAGCTATACCAGCCAGGCCGGCTCGACCCTGGTCGTCGACGTGACGCCGACGGCGAATGCGAACATGATGGTGACGGGCACTGCCACGCTCAACGGCGGCACCGTGCAGGTGCAGGCGGCCAGCGGCACCTATGATCCGACGACGACCTATACGATCCTGACGGCGAGCGGCGGGCGCAATGGTGAGTTTTCCGACGTCACCTCGAACTACGCGTTCCTGCAGCCGAGCCTGACCTACGATGCCAACAATGTCTACCTGACGCTGACTCGTAACAATCTCGATTTCGCCGGCGTCGGCCAGACGCGCAACCAGATCGCAACGGCGACCGCGCTGACCGAACTGCACAGCGGCCCGCTCTTCAACGCGTTGATCTTTCAAAGCGCCGACGGGGCGCGGACGGCGTTCGACGCGCTCTCGGGCGAAGTCCACGCCAGCCTGGCGGGCGTCCTCACCGATGAAAGCCGCTATCTCCGCGATGCGGTGATGGCGCGCGCCAGGCTCGACGCCGACAATGCGCCGCCGCCGGTGATCATGAGCTATGCCGCCGGGCCGCTGCCGCGGGCGGTGTCGGCCGGACCGGTTTATTCCATCTGGGGCCAGGGCTTCGGCGCCTGGGGCAGCCTCAATGCGGACGGCAATGCCGCGCGCGTCAACCGCTCCACGGGCGGCTTCCTCATCGGCGCCGACGCCGCCATCGACAGCATCTGGCGCATCGGCGCCGCCGGCGGCTATTCCCGTAGTTCGATCGACGCCGCGGCGCGCAATTCGTCGGCCGCGGTCGACAGCTATCACGGGGCGCTCTATGCCGGCGCCCGCTTTGGCGGCTTCGGCCTGCGCGGCGGCGCGGCCTATACGCGCCACGACATCGACACGAGCCGCACCATCATCTTTCCAGGCTTCACCGATATCGTGCGCGCAAGCTACGGCGCCGGCACATCGCAGGTGTTCGGCGAAATCGGTTATCGCTTCGCGTTCGACAGCGTGCAAGTGGAGCCGTTCGGCGCGCTTGCCTTCGTCAATCACCGCACGGATGGATTTGTCGAAACGGGCGGTCCCGCTGCCTTGACCGTGCAAGGCAGCGGCCGGAACACGACCTTCAGCACGCTCGGCCTCAATCTCAATGCGCCGTTCTCTTTCGGCGGCCTTGTGGCGCAGGCCCACGCCAGCCTCGGCTGGCGTCACGCCTTCGGCGCAACGACGCCGGCCACAACCGCGGCCTTTGCCGGCACGCCCTCTTTCATCGTGGCCGGCGTACCGATTGCCCGCGATGCCCTGGTGATCGAAACGGCCCTCGATATGGAGATCGCCCCCGCCGTGCGCCTGGGCGTGAGCTACCAGGGCCAGATCGCTTCAAGCGCGCGCGACCATGGCGTCAAAGGCCGCCTCGCCTGGACATTCTAATCTTCTGTGAAATGGCGCATCACACTTGCAAGCTTGTTTCTGAGATGGTCGCTCAGGATGGCCGCGAGACGCGGTCCATTGCGGCTCTGCAGCGCTGCAAGAATATGTTCATGTTCTTCAATGGCTGCGCGCCACCGCGCGGCATCGTCGTTGGCCATATAGCGGGCGCGATGGATGCGGCCCGCCAGCATCTGATGCGTCGCGCCGAGCGTGGCATTGCCGGAGCCCAACAGAATCGCCCGATGGATCGCCTGGTTGAGTTTGAAATAGGTCGGACGATCGCCTGCCTCAAAACTCCGGACCATCTGATCGTGCAGTGCCGCCACAGCCTCGATCTCAGCGTCGCTCATCCGGGCACAGGCCAGAGAGCCTGACAGCGCCTCAAGCGCGCCCATGATCGGAAAGACCTCTTCAAGGTCGGCCCGGGTCAACGCCGTGACGCAGGCGCCGCGGTTCTGGTTGAGCGTGACAAGCCCCTCCGACGCCAGCACCTTGAGCGCCTCGCGCAGCGGCGTCCGGGAGACGCCGAACGTCTCGCAGAGCTCGCGCTCGGGGACTTTCCTGCCCGCCGGCAGCGCGCCCTCGACGATCATGTCGCGCAACCGTGCCGCCAGCTCCTCATGCAGGCTGCGCCGGGAAATGGGCGACGCCATCGCTTCCGTGGTCGAATTCGCATCCATCAGCATACGCCGAGTCCTTCGCTTGACAGCCGAAATCTAATTATGCATTCATAATTCAAATTAGCAATTGGGGAGATGAGTTTTGACTGGGCGCCATTTTCTGCAAATTCCCGGCCCTACCAACGTCCCCGACCGTGTGTTGCACGCGATTGCACGCCCGACAATCGATCATCGCGGGCCTGATTTTGCTGAATTGACCCACGGCGTGCTCGCCGGAATGAAAAAGCTTTGCGATTGTTCTGGCGACGTCTTCCTCTACCCGGCCTCCGGAACGGGGGCGTGGGAAGCAGCGCTCGTCAACACCACTTCGCCCGGCGATACGGTGCTCATGTATGAGACGGGGCATTTCGCCAAGCTGTGGGGTGAACTTGCCCAGAGCCTTGGTCTCGAAACCAGAATTCTTCCCGGGTCCTGGCGGAGCGGCGCCGACCCCGACGCCATTTCAGATGCCTTGAAACAAGATCCGGACCATCGGATTCGCGCCGTTTGCGTCGTCCACAACGAAACCTCGACCGGATGCGTCAGCCATATCGACGAAGTGCGCGCGGCAATGGACGCAGCCGGTCACCCCGCGCTCCTGCTGGTGGACACCATCTCGTCGCTTGGCTCCGTTCCCTATAGTCATGACCGCTTCGGCGCTGATGTGACGATCGGCTGCTCGCAAAAGGGGCTGATGCTGCCTCCCGGCCTGTCGTTCAACGCGGTCGGTCCGAAGGCCAAGGCCGCGGCGAAAGAAGTTCGGAGGGCGCGTTCCTACTGGTCGTGGCCTGCTATCGAGGCGGCCAACCGCTCGGGCGCCTTTCCCTACACGCCATCGACCAACCTGTTATTCGGCTTGCGTGAAGCGCTGGCCATTTTCGACGAAGAGGGCTTGCCGGCCATCCTGGCGCGGCACGCGCGGCACGCGGCGGCGACGCGCGCCGCTGTCGCGGCGTGGGGGCTTGAGACGGTCTGCAACAGCTCAAGCCACCATTCGTCGTCGCTGACCGCCGTCATGTTTCCGGAAGGACACTCTGCCGATGCGTTCCGCGCCGCCGTCCTGAAAACATTCAATATGTCGCTGGGAAATGGCCTTTCACGCCTCGCCGATCGCGTTTTCCGGATCGGACATCTTGGCGACTTCAACGACCTGATGCTCGCCGGCACTTTGTCCGGCGTGGAAATGGGATTGGCGCTGTGCCAGGCGCCGCATCGTGCAGGCGGCGTTCAGGCCGCCCTCGCGCATCTTCAAAAGAGCCTGATCTGAACGCGAGCGAGGCTACCGAATGAGCACGTATACGTTAAAGCGCGAGATCCCCGTCGAGGATGAATTCGATCTCGTCGTCGCCGGCGGCGGTCCAGCCGGAACTGCCGCGGCCGTCTGTGCCGCACGCCTGGGCGCCAAGGTGCTCCTGCTGGAAGCAACCGGCTGCCTCGGCGGCATGGGCACGTCGGGCTTGGTGACCACGTTCGGACCGATTTCCGACGGCAAGCAGATGCTCGTCGGCGGCATCATGAAACAGATCGTCTTGAGCCTGCAGCAGCGCGGCCAGCTCGGTCCGCACGTCGTGCCGGAATATCTCCATAGCCAGTTGAACCGATGGGTGCCATTCAAGCCGGAAGGCTTGAAGCGCCTGCTCGACGAACTGGTGCAGGACGCCGGCGTCGACGTGCGCTTCTTCACGCGTGTGATCGATGCTGAAGTGACGGGGACGAAGGTTGACGGTGTCGTCATCAGCAATGTGGAAGGCTATCGCTATATTCGCGCCAAGACCTATGTCGATGCGACCGGCGATGCCGCTTTGTCCGATCTCTGCGGCGCGGAATGCAAGGTCATCCTGCGCGACATCGACAGCGTGGCGCCCAGCACTTTGTGTTCGCTTTACTCCGGCGTGAACTGGGACGATCCGGCCTATGGCGAGGATTGGCGCGGCATCGATGCGGTTAAAGCACGGTCGAAGAAGCTCCTCCTCAAGGCGATCGACGACGGCCACTTCACGCAACCGGACCGGTTCATGCCCGGCATGAACAAAATCGGCAAGCAGGCCGCGCAGCTCAATGGCGGCCATGTCTTCAACCTGAACGGGCTTGACGTCAGGTCGCTGTCGGACGGCATGATGTTCGCACGCAAGCTCGCGGTCGAGTACGAAACGTTTTTCCGCAAGTATGTGCCCGGTTGCGAAGACATCGAACTGCTGACAACCGCGCCGGTGATGGGCGTGCGGGACACGCGGCGCATCGTCGGAGAATTCGAACTGACGATCGAGGATTACACCGCAGGCCGGCAATTTCCCGATCAGGTGGCCGTCTACAACCGGCCGACCGATGTGCACCCGACCGATACATCCAAAGAAGAGTTCGAGCGGTTCAACCAGGATTTTGAGGGCAAGCACGGTCTGGGGTTCGGCCAGAGCCTCGGCATTCCCTATAGCATTCTGGTTCCGAAAGGCTGGACAAACCTCTGGGTCGCCGGCCGTTGTCATTCCAGCGACACCAAGGTGCATGGTTCGATCCGCGCGCAGTCGGCTGCCTATATGATGGGGCAAGCCGCCGGCACGGCCGCTGTGCAAAGCATCGCCACCGGACAGCCGGCTTATGACCTCGATACCGAAGATCTCGTGATCCGGTTGCGCGCGCAGGGCGCGAACCTGCCGCAATCGACGCTCAGCAAAACGATGACACGCTAATCAAAGCATTTTCAAGCGAAGTGGACACCGGTTCGCGTGAAGAAAATGCTCTCTTGAACCACAATGCGGGGAGGATCGCATGCAACTCAGGAAATCGACGGCCGCCGCTTTTCTTGCCGCCGTAACACTGACGCCTGTTGCCAGTCATCGCGCCGGCGCCGCGGACTATTATGCCGGCAAGACGGTGACGATCCTCGTGGGAACGGACGAGACCGGCGGTTACAGCATTTATTCACGGGTTATTGCATCCTATCTTGGTCGCTATCTGCCGGGAACTCCGGCGGTCATCGTGCGCAATATGCCGGGCGCCGGCGGCAGCACGGCTGCGTCATATATGACGCAGCAGGCACCGCGCGACGGCACCATCATTGCAACGATACCTGCGAATGCGATGATGGATCGCCTGTTCGGCCGCAAGGTTCAGGTCGACCCGACCCGTTTCGGTTTTATCGGAGGCGCCGAGCGGGGCTCACGTCTTTGCGTCACATCCGCACGGTCGGAGGTTAAGACCCTCGAGGATGCGATGACGCGAAAGGCGATCATCGGCACGACGGCGCAAGGCAGCCCGACCACCGATTATGCGAATGCCATCAAACGCGCGGCCGGCGCGAAGTTCGATGTCGTTTATGGTTACAGCGGACCGGGCGCGCTCTACTACGCCATGGAACGCGGCGAGATCGACGGCGTCTGCGGGATCGACTGGACGGCGCTGAAAGCGCAAAAGCCCGAAGCGGTGCGCGACAAGACAATGAACATTGTTGTCCAGTTCAACGAGAACCCGGATCCGGAACTCCAGGCCCTTGGCGTTCCGCAACCCTGGTCGTTCATCAAGGACGATCTCGACCGGCAGGCGGTCCTGCTGATGGTCAACTTCCAGCAAGCGTTCGGCAAGGCCTATATCGCGCCGCCGCAGACGCCGGAGGACCGTCTCTCGACGCTGCGCGCGGCATTTGCCGAGGTTTTGCAGGACAAGCAGTTTCTCGCCGATGCGCAGAAGCAGCAGCTTGATGTTCACATCGTGAAAGCCGGTGACGTCGAAGAAACCGTGCTGAAACTCTATCGCGCGCCTCAGCCGGTTGTGGAGCGACTTAAGGAACTTACGGGTGAGCAGCCAAAGTAGTCGAGTCAGCGGCCAATCAACAGCGTCATGCCCGCGCTTGTCGCGGGTTTCTACGCGGTGACACTGCGTTGCCATTCCAGAATGCGAAGAGTGTCTTTCCTGAAGTGCGATAGCGCACCACGGCGTGGGTGCCCGCGACAAGCGCGGGCATGACGGCGAGGAGGTGGCAAGGCTGTCTCCTCGGCGTCGCGCTACGCGCCTCCCCACGATGAGGGCTCCTGGACGACTAACGCGGCATCGCGCCGGTCATTTCGGCGAGCCAGGCCTCATCGACGCCGGCGAGCGTCCGCAATTCTTCGGAAGCTTGCGCCTTGGTCTGGATGCAACCCTCGATGACATGCGGGTCGCCGCCATCTGCCGCCTGGCAGGCAAATTCCAGCCGGATGCCATTGGGATCCATGAAATAGATCCCGTCCAGCCCCGGCAGTTGAACAAGCGGGCCGATGTAAGGAATGCCATGTTCGCGCAGGCGATTTTCGATGTCGCGAAATCGCTCTGGCGTGACGACGAAGGCGCAATGTTGCATGGCACCAATTGCATTGCGGTTGGCAGCGGGCTCCTTGCCCTTCGGAATTTCAAAGAACGCCAGAGTGCTGTCGTTGCCCATGTCGTAGAAATAATGACGCACGCGCTCGTAAGGGGGATTGCCACGATTGCCTGTGCCGGTGCCAAGCCCTGCCGGCACTTTCATGGCGTGAATAAGCGGCATACCCAGTACGCGTACGTAGAATTCAGTCGTCTTCTTGATATCGTCAGTGCACAGGGCGAGGTGATGAATGCCGCGCATAAACGGCGCATCGTCATGCTTGCGTTTGGTTTCAGCAGCTAAACGCGCTTCCATTCTCGCCTCCCTCATCTGTTTGACATCGACTAACGGCGCCAGCATATTCCCTGACGGATGGGTTCTGTGCATTTGTCCGCGGAAATATAATCGCGGCGGCGCACGGCGACAATACGGCTAGAGGGGGACGGCTATGGCGCGCACGCGTTTTGCATCGGCACTGGCATTCGCAACCGGCTTTCTCCTCAGCGCGGCTGGCGCCTATGCCCAGGACGTCATCAAGATCGGCGTCATCACCGACCGGGTCGGCAGCGGCAAATTCTACGCGGAGCCGGTGACGCGCGGCATCGAACTTGGCGCCAAGATGATCAATGAAAAAGGCGGCGTGCTCGGCAAGAAGATCCAGTTGATCATCGAAGACGATCAGAACAAGCCGGATGTCTCCGCCGCCAAGGCGCGCAAGCTTGTCGATGACGGCGTCATCGTCATCATGTCGAACACCGGTTCGCCGGCAACCCAGCAGGCGCAGACCGTTTCGCTGGAAACCAAGACGCCGCATCTGACGCCGGCCAATAGCGCCGACACGCTGACGACCCAATTGGATAATCCGTGGTTCTTCCAGACCGGACCGCTCGCCTCGATCCAGCTCGCAACCCTGATGACCTATACGAAGTCGCGCGGCTTCAAGAAGGTGGCGATCGTTCGCGACAACAGTGCGCTGTCGCAATCCTTCGCCGAATCCTTCCGCAAGGGGCTTGATGGCGTCGGCATCGAAACGGCGGTTGAGGAAGTCATCCCGCAAGGCACCACATCGGCCGTCGCCAATCTGCAGAAGGTGCGCGCGGCCAAGGTCGACGCCATCCTGCAGGCCGGCATTCTGGGGCCGGAGATGCTGCAGTTCTTTCGCGCCTATCAGCAGCTCGGCATGAAGGAACCAATCCTCGGCTCCTACAATCTCAGCATTCCCGCCTATCTGACAATGGCGAAGGACCTCATGGAAGGCGTTGTCTTTGTCGACGCCTATGACGAGACCAAGCCGGAGGCCAAGGCCTTCCGCGACATCTACGTCAAGGAATACAAGGAAGAGCCAAGCAGCCTGCCGGCCTATGGCTGGGACGGCATTCATCTCGTCGCGCAGGCGATCGAGAAGGCCGGTTCGCTCGACAAGGAGAAGGTTCGTGCCGCAATCGCTGCGACAACCGGCTTTTCCGGCGCCATCGGCGCCAAGGGATCGTCGTGGGGTTTCCGCAACGGCGGCCGCAGCGGGTTCGATCCGCAAGGCGCGGTCGTACGTCTGATCAAGAACAACCAGCACGGACCCGTCGTGCATTCGGGACAGAAATAGCAACGCGTAACCGCCGCCAGATCATGGATGATTTTCTGGAGCTGACGGTCAGCGCAATGGCCTCGGGCTGCATCTACGGCCTGATGGCGCTGGCCTATCTCATCGTGTTGCGGCCGACATCGATCATCAATTTCGCCATCGGCGAATGGTCGGCTACCGGCGCCTTTGTCGGCGTCGGCATGTTGAGCACGCTGGCGTGGCCGCGGTTTGAAGGCCCTTACATCCTTGCGATCGTCGCGGTCGTCGTCGTGCTCGGCCTGCTCGGCTGGGCGGTGGAGCGGTTGACGGTGCGGCCGCTGATCCGGCGCGGAGCTGCGGTCACAAGCCCCATTCTCGCCTTGCTCGGCGTGCTGGTGATCTTCCGCGAAAGCCTGACCCTGATCTACGGGGCCGATCCGCTGCCGTCGCCGCCGCCCTTCGGTTTCAAGCGTATCGAAATCGGCGCCTTTGCCGGCGCCTCGCAGCAGTTCTTCATCATCGCCGTCACCTTGTCGCTGTTCGCGCTGGTCTGGCTGTTCTTCGAGCGCACTGTCTGGGGCCGCGCCTTCGAGGCCGTGGCGCTGAACCGCCGCGCGGCGGCGTTGATGGGGATCAATCTCGGCCGGGTGACGGCGCTGGCCTTCGCAGGTGGCGCGGCGGTCGCCGGTCTTGCCGGACTTCTCATGAGCCCGATGACATCGGCGCATTACATGATGGGTCTGCCGCTGGCGATCCAGGGCTTTACCGCATTGGTGATCGGCGGCGTCGGGCGGGTCGAGGGCGCCCTGCTCGGCGGACTGATCCTGGCGTTTGTCGAACAGCTTGGGGCGCGCTATCTGCCGATCCCGTCCGGATTGACCTTGGCGTTTCCCTTCGCACTCCTCATTCTGTTTCTGCTGTTGCGGCCGACAGGGCTCATCGCACCGCGCGAGGCGCGTTGATGCGGGCGCTGCTCTGGCTTGCCAGCATCATCGCCGCCTCGCTGCTGGCCTTCATGCTCGGCGGCTATGCCACCGACGTCTACCGCAAGATGCTGGTGTGGATTGCGCTGGCGCTGAGCTACAATTTTCTGTTCGGCGTCGCCGGCCAGATCGCGTTTTCGCAATTCGCCTTTGCCGGCGTCGGCGCCTATGGCGTCGTCATCCTGGCGCACAAGCTCGGCCTGCCGTTCGGCGTGGCGCTGGCCGGCGCCATCGCGCTCTGCTCCCTGCTCGCCTTCATCGTCGCCGTACCATCGACACGCCTTGAAGGATTCTATCTCGCCCTGGCGACGCTGGCCTTCGCGCAATTGTTCCTGGTCGTCGTCAACGAAGGCGGCGATCTGACTGGCGGAACCGGCGGGATCGCGGGATACAGATTGCCCGACGTGTTCGGCTATACCTTGCGCGGGCCGTGGTACACGGTGGTGCTGGTGCTGCTTGTCGCCCTGACCTTGCACATTCTGCTGCGGCTCGAGCGTTCGTCCTTCGGCCGCGCCTGCCGCGCCATCAAGGACAATCCGGCCGTCGCCGCAGCCATGGGCATCGACGTCCGCCGCACCAAGGTGATTACGTTCACCCTGACCAGCACATTGGCAGGGCTTGCCGGCGCTGCCTATGCCTATGTCGACAATGTCATCAACCCGCCGGTGTTCGGTCTCGATAATATTTTCCTGCTGCTGTTCATGATCATCGTCGGCGGCATGGGGCGGCCTGCCGGCGCCATGCTTGGCGCGGTGCTGCTCTATCTGGCGCCTTTCGTGCTCGAACCGATTGTCGGCCATGCCTATCTGGTGCTCTTCGGCGTTCTGGTCGTGCTTGCCATCCTGTTCCAGCCCAAGGGGCTCATCGGCCTGATCGACCGGCTTGTCGATCGCCTTGGGCCGGAGCAGCGCGCATGACGACCGCACCGCTGATCAAAGTCGAGGGCTTGACGAAACGCTTCGGTGGATTGGTCGCTGTCGAGGATCTGAGTTTCGACGTCGAGTCAGGGGAAATTCTCGCGCTCATCGGCCCCAACGGCGCCGGCAAGACGACGACGTTCAACCTGATTGCCGGCGTGCTGGTACCGAGCGCCGGCCACATCGCTCTGGACGGCCAGCGCATCGACGGCATGCCGGTGCACAGAATCGCCGGCCTCGGAATGATGCGGACGTTTCAGCACAACATGCCGTTCGCCGGCATGTCGCTGACCGCCAACGTCTTGATCGGCAGCCATCGCAAGCTGCGCGCCTCGGTGCTCGATATTCTCGCCGGACGAAGTTTCGTCCGCGACGAGGAAACGCAGGCGCGCCAGCGCGCGGGCGAACTCATCGACTTCGTCGGTCTCAACGCCTATCGCGGTGCGGATGTCACGACGCTCTCGTTCGGCGAAGGCCGGCTGCTGGAAATCGCCCGCGCCCTGGCGGGTTCGCCGCGGGTGATCCTGCTCGACGAGCCGGCCGCCGGCCTGACCACTGCTGAGATCAGCCGGCTGAGCGCAATGATCCGCAGGATCGCGGCGGACGGCGTCTCGGTGCTGCTGGTCGAACACGACATGCATTTCCTGCTGCCGCTGGCGCATCGCGTGGTCGTCCTGAACTTCGGCCGCAAGATCGCCGAAGGCGGTTCGCGCGATATCGTTCGCGACCCCGCCGTCAAGGAAGCCTATCTCGGCGAGGCGGCCGGCGCGTTGCGGGAGGGCGCGCCCGATGCTTGAGGCGGAGCGCATCAGCGGCGGCTATGGCGGCGGCGATGTGCTGCACGGCGTCTCGATCAGGGTCGGCAACGGCGAGGCTGTGGCCTTGCTCGGCCCCAACGGCGCCGGCAAGTCGACCCTGATGGCGGCCCTCACTGCCACTTTGCCCCGCCGCAGCGGCGTGCTGCGGCTGGCAGGTCACGATGTCAGCGCCGCGCCGAGCCACGCGCTGGTCGCGAGCGGTCTGGCGCTGGTGCCCGAAGGCCGGCAGATTTTCGCGCCGTTCAGCGTGCGCGACAATCTCCGCCTCGGCGCCATGGCTCTCGCGGGGCGCTCAAGTCTCGCCGAGCGTTTCGAGCATGTCTATGCCCTGTTTCCGCGCCTGGCGCAGCGGGCCGATCAGCGGGCCGGCGCCATGTCGGGCGGCGAGCAGCAAATGCTCGCCATCGGGCGGGCACTGATGAGCCGGCCGACCATACTGCTGCTCGACGAGCCGTTCCTTGGGCTTGCGCCGAAGATCATCGACGAGATTCTGACAGCGCTCGCTTTGCTGCGGCGCGACGGGCTGACCCTGCTGCTGGTCGAGCAGAAATTGCCGATCGCGCTGAGCGCCACCACCCGCGCCTATGTCATGCTGAAGGGGGAAATCGTTCTGGAGGCCGGTTGCGAGGCGCTGGCGCGCCGTTCCGACATTCACGACCTCTATTTCAGCCTGGCTGCGCAGCCGGCGCAAAAATAGTTCGATATTTTCACGGCTGGCGTCCCACGCCTCGCGGGGATAAACTGCGTGTAACCCCTGGAGGACGTCATGTCGGATCATTCACCCAAAGCTCAGCCTGTTGTCGGCCTGCATCATGCTGCCTATCGCTGCCGGGACGCCGAGGAAACGCGGCATTTCTACGAGGACATTCTCGGCCTGCCGCTCGTCCACGTCATCCAGGCCGACAACGTGCCGAGCACCGGCGACAATACGCCGTTCCTGCATCTTTTCTTTGAATTGACCGACGGGTCCTGTATCGCCTTCTTCGATCTTGGCGACAACACGGCCTCAGAGCCATCGCCGAATACGCCGGCCTGGGTCAACCACATCGCCTTCAAAGTGCCCTCGACCGAGGCGCTCGATGCAATGAAGCGCCGGCTCGAAGCCAACGGAATAAAGGTGCTCGGCGTCACCGATCACGACTTCGTCCATTCGATCTATTTCTTTGATCCCAACGGCGTGCGGCTGGAGTTGACCACCCAGGTCGTCGGCGACGGCCAGATGCAGCACTACAAGCAGGAAGCGCACAACGCACTGAAGAGCTGGACCAGCCGCAAGGCCGCCCGCCCCGCCGCGGCGCACGCCTGAGCGATGACCGCGAAAGTTGAATGGGACCGGGTACCGGTCGTCATCAGCTTTTCCGAACAGGTCCGGATGGTCGAGACCTATGGCTTCGTGGGAAGCCAGGGCAAGACCGTGCTGGAAGGCCAGCGGCTGTTGCCGCGCGGCCTGCCGTCCGACACGGTCTATCTGTTCATGCATCCGGCGACGACGCTCAACCTGCTGCCGATGCCGACGGCATTGGCCGAGGCCGGGTTGCATGTTCTGTGTTGCGGCAGCCGCTATGCCAAGAACGACAGCGCGCTGATCATGGAAAAGGTCGTCTTCGACCTTGGCCAATATGTGAAGCACGCGCGGGAAGTTCTCGGTTACAAGAAGATCATTCTGGTCGGCTGGTCGGGCGGCGGCTCGCCGTCGCTGTTCTATCAGGCGCAGGCCGAAAGCCCTACCATCACGCATACGCCGGCGGGCGATCCTTACGACCTTGTCGCAGCGAAGCTGCAACCGGCCGACGGTGTCATCTTCATCGCCGCCCATCTCAGTCGCGCCGAGACGCTGACCGAATGGCTTGACCCGTCGCTGTGCAACGAGAGCGATCCGGACAACCGTGACCTGACGCTCGACATCTACGATCCCCACTGTCCGGACCAGCCGCCCTATTCGACAGCCTTCGTGGCGCGGTTTCGCGCCGCGCAGCTTGCGCGCAACCGGCGCATCACCACGAATGCCCTGAACCTCCTCGACTATCTGAAGAAAAAGAACGACGGCGAGATGGAGCGCGGCTTCGTCGTGCACCGGACCAATTGCGATGTGCGTTGGATCGACCCTACCGTCGATCCGAATGGGCGCAAGCCCGGATGGTGTTTCCTGGGCGATCCGCGCATCGCCAATTCAGCGCCCGCCGGCCTCGCCCGGTTCTCCTCACTGCGCTCCTGGCTGTCGCAATGGTCGGTCGATCACACCAATGCGCGCGGCGTGGTGAATGCGGCGCGCATTCGCGCGACGCCGGTGCTGCAGATTGTCAACGAGGCCGATGACGCCGTGCCAGCCACACATAATCCAGCCATCCGCGACGCCTTGGCGACGAACGACAAGGAATATATCGAGATCCAGGGCGCCACCCATTACTATCTCGGCCAACCGGCCGAACTTGCGCAATGCATCGGCGCGGTGGTGAGCTGGAGCCGGCGTAAGGCCTTGCTCGACGACTGACTGCCGTCCGGCGTCGATTCGCGCGCTGCAATTTGCGCCCGAGCGTCTTGCTGATAGAATCCCCGTTCATATCCAGCGACACATGAATGTTGCGGCTTCGAGGGGAGGACAAGGTGCGGCATATCAAAATTCTGCTGAGCTTTTGCTGTGCGCTGCTTCTTGAACAGATGGCAGTGACAGGGGCGGCGTATGCCGATGACTATCCGACGCGCCCAATCAGGATATTGGTGGGTTTTCCGGCCGGGAGTGGCGCAGATATTGTGGCCAGATACTTTGCCGGGAAGATGCAGGATGTCGCCAACCAGACAGTGGTTGTGGAGAATAAACCTGGGGCGAACGGCAATATCGCCATAGGCCTGGCGGCACGCGCAAAGCCAGATGGATACACGATCCTTTTCTCGTCAAACTCGACGATCGTGGCAGGTAAACTCCTGTACAAGGATTTAGGCTTCGATCCGCAGGCGGACATCACGCCGGCCGGCCTCTTTTCAGAGACGACCTTTGCGCTCGTGGTGCCGGCAAATTCACCGGATACGAGTGTCGGCGATCTCACCCATCGTCTCAAAGGAGCAGATCGTGCGAAATATGGTTTTGCCAACCAGGTTTCGCAGGTCGCAGCCGAGTATTACAAGTCGCTCGCCGGTGTGGCCGCAGTGCCGGTATCGTACCGGTCGGGGCCGGACGCGATTGGCGATTTGACGAGTGGAGCGCTGGATTTCGTCTTCATCGACGGGACTTTTGGGTCGGGTCAGGTACGCGCGGGAAAGGTGAAGGTTCTGGCTGTAACAACCACGAAACGCCATCCCATATTCGGCGGCACCCCGACCATGCAGGAACTCGGCTGGAAGGATTTTGACTTCTCCGCATGGTGGGGCGCCTATCTGCCGGCCGGCACGTCATCGGACATCGTCGAACGGATCGGTGGCTGGATGAATAAGATTTCGGCGACTGAAGAAACACGTATCTTCCTTGAACGCGTCGCTGGCCGGCCTCTCGTATCCGACGTCAAGGGTGCGCAAGCACGTATCGCCGCCGAGACCGTGCGCTGGACGACCGCGGTCAAGGCTGCAGGCATTACCCCGCAATGAAGAACGGAAGGGACAGCACTGTCGTGGCGGACATCTTGGACCGTTTCTTTTACGCGCGAACGCTGGCGATTGTCGGCGCTTCGTCAGATCCTGCAAAGCTTGGCGGCCGATCGATCCGCCACAACCAGCAGCTTCGATATTCCGGACGGTTGCTGCCGGTCAATCCTTCGGTCCCAATGGTTCAAGGCCTGCCGGCTATAGCCTCCATCGAAGACCTCCCAGACGATGTCGACTGTGCGGTAGTCGCGTTGCCTGCCGCCGGGGTCGAGAAAGCGATCGAAGATCTGGCGAAAAAGGGCGTGCCTCTCGCAGTGATCCTGAGTTCCGGATTCGCGGAGCACTCTCCAGCGGGGGCGGCTGTCCAGGCGCGTCTGGTGTCGCGCGCGCGCGAGGCTGGAATGCGTCTCGTTGGGCCAAACAGCATGGGAGGCATGAGTTTCGTCAATGCCATGAGCGCGACCTTCACGTCGATCAGCGAGCACGAAGGCCGTGATTTTCCAGCGCTTGGCGCGGTCAGTATCGCCAGCCAGAGCGGCTTCATCGGCTCGCATCTGATGGGGGTTTTGCGGGACCGGGGGCTCGGCATTGCCAAATGGCTGGCGACGGGAAACCAGGCCGATGTCGATTTGTCCGATTGCATCGCCCATTATGCGCGCGATGAGGTGACGCGCGTTATCGTGGTGTATCTCGAAGGCGCCGGCCGCGCGGATGCCTTGCGCGCCGCCTTTGACCTCGCTCGCGAGCGCGGCAAGCCCGTGGTCGCTCTCAAGGCAGGCCGTTCGGATCTCGGCGCCCGCGCGATCGCTTCGCATACTGCGGCGCTGGTCGGCGACGCCGACGTATATGATGCTGTTTTCCGTCGGCATGGTGTCATCGGCGTTGCATCGCTCGATGAGCTCGCGGATGTTGTCGCCGCGCTCGATACCGGCCGTCTGATAGATGGACGCCGTCTGGGGGTTGCCACTGTCTCCGGGGGCTTCGGCATTCTGATTTCGGATGTCGCTGCTCAACATGGCTTCGAGCTTCCTGAACTTGCACCGGACCTGCAGACCAGAATAAACGAAGCTTATTCACTGGCGACCACGCGCAATCCGGTTGATATGGGTTCGCTTGTCCGCTTCGACACAGCGGTCGCCGCACTCCAGGACCATGGCTATGATGCGCTCGTGTTTGCTGCCGGTCATTTTGGCCTTGTCACCAGGCTTGCGGAGCAGCTCTACGCCTATGTGGCCACTGCCCGAGACCGCGAGCCTGAGCGCTTTATCGCGGTGGTGGCCTGCCTTTCAGAAGCCTGGTGTCGGAAATTTCAGCAACTGGGCGTATTTGTCTGCGAAGATCCTGCGCGCGCGGTGCGGGCACTGGCAGCCGTTTCGTTCTGGAACAAGGCGGCGCCGGACTATGCCGCTTCGGATATACCCGACACTGGCTTTTTGCCGATCGAGGGCTCTGTCGCTTTGGAAAGTCGGAACGAACGCGGCGCGCGCGATCTGTTGCGCGCGATCGGCGTGCCGGTGGTCGAAGATATTCTGGCGAAGAGCGGGGCGGAGGCTGCGGTCGCCGCCCGGCGCATCGGCGGACGTGTCGTCCTTAAAATTGTTTCATCCGACATTGCGCACAAGAGCGATATTGGCGGTGTGCGCCTCAACGTCGACCCTTCAGAAGCTGAAGCCGTATTCGATGACATGTTTCAAGCCGTCCGTGAGCGTGCACCGGGCGCCCATCTCGATGGCGTTATTGTATCCCCCATGATCAGCGGCGGTATTGAAACGATTGTCGGTGTCAAGCGCGATGCTGTGTTCGGCCCCGTGGTCATGTTCGGCCTCGGCGGCGTGTTCGTCGAAGTGTTTCATGACACAGCCGTTGAAATCGCGCCTTTCGGTCGGACGACGGCACATGCACTCATCCACGCGATCAAGGGGTATCCCTTGTTGTTGGGAGTGCGTGGTTCCCCGCCGGCCGATCTTGAGGCGCTGGCGGATGTGCTGTGCCGGATATCGGTCTTTGCGGCAACGCATGCCGAACAATTTGAGTCGCTGGAGATCAATCCCCTGCTGGTGCGCCCCGACGGCGTCCTGGCTCTGGATGCGCTTGTCGCCGGTCCTAATGCGGTAGCTCGATCTATGTCGGCGGATGCAACAAGCTGAAAAATGCCTTGCTTGACTGAGACCGCCGATCACACGCCGATATAGCGGTGTTGCAGATCGGGATTGCCGCGCAATTCGGCGGACGTCCCCGTCCAGACGATGCGTCCCTTCTCCAGGATATAATGGCGCGTCGCGATCCTCGTCAGCGCGTCGATATTCTTGTCGACGACGATGATCGACTGGCCGGCGGCGCGAAGCCGCTCCAGCACACGCCAGATGTCTTCCCGGATCAGCGGCGCCAGGCCTTCGGTCGCCTCGTCCAGAATGAGCAGTTTCGGATTGGTCATCAAGGCGCGGCCGATCGCCAGCATCTGCTGCTCGCCGCCCGACAGCAGACTGCCGGGACTGTGCAGACGCGCGTTCAAAGCAGGGAAGAGATCAAGCACGCGCGGCAAGGTCCAGGGCTGCGGGCGGCCGGTGCGATTGGCGGCCATGGCAATAAGATTTTCGCTCACCGTGAGATTGGGAAAGATCTGCCGTCCTTCGGGGACGAGGCCGATGCCCCTGTGCGCGATGCGGAACGTCGGCAGCGCCGTCACCGTCTCGCCGGCAATGGCCACCTCGCCGGCGCGCGCCCGCACAATGCCCATGATGGTCGAGATCGTCGTCGTCTTGCCCATGCCGTTGCGGCCGAGCAGGCTCACCACCTCACCCTGATGCACCTGCAAAGTGACGCCGAACAGAACCTGGCTGTCGCCGTAGCCCGATTGCAGATCAGTAACCGCAAGGAGCGGCGCGGTCATGAGCCTGCTCCTTCGCCAAGATAGGCTTCGCGCACCTTCGGATCGGTTCGCACATCGCCCGGCGAGCCGGTGAGCATGACGCGGCCATAGACGAGGACAGTGATGCGATCGGCCAGGGCAAACACGGCATCCATATCGTGTTCGATCAGCAGGATGGTGAAGCGCTGCTTGAGTTTCGCCAGAAGCGCCACGAGACGCGCCGAATCCTCGGGCCCCATGCCCGCCATCGGCTCATCCAGCAGCAGCATTTTTGGCCGCGTCGCCAGCACCATGGCGATTTCGAGGGCCCGCTTCTCGCCATGAGCGAGACTGCCGACAAGCCGATCGGCCTTTGCGGCGAGCCCGACCTCATTGAGACAAGCGAGGGCCGGATCGCGCAAACTCGCATCGCTGCGTGCCGGCTTCCAGCAACGAAACGAATGGCCGTCATGCGCCTGAACGGCGAGCGCCACATTCTCGCATGCGGTCAATTGCGGCACCACGCTGGTGATCTGGAACGAGCGTACAAGACCCGCCTGGGCGCGCTCATGCATGGCGAGCCTGGTCATGTCGCGGCCGGCGAAGGAAATTTCGCCGCTGTCGAGCCGCAGCTCGCCGGACAGTTGCGCCACCAGGGTCGTCTTGCCGGCACCGTTCGGCCCGATGATGGCGTGCAGGGTCCCAGCCTCGACATCGAGATCGATGACATCGCTCGCGACGATGCCGCCGAAGCGCTTGCTGACCTTTTGGGCCGAGAGCAGCACGTCAGCCATGAGGCTTTGCCTCCTTGACTTTCTTGCGGGCGAGCAAAATGCCGGCAAGCCCCTGTTTGCCGAACAGAACGATCAGCAGGAGGATGGCGCCGAGCACGGCAGGCCAATGCACCGTCAACCCGGCCAGAACGTGTTCGAGCATCAGGTAGATAATGGCGCCGAGCACCGGCCCGACAAGCGTCGCCATGCCGCCGGCGATGACCATGACCAGCAGTTCGCCGGAACGGAACCAGTGCATCAGCGACGGCGAGACGAACAGCGTGAGATTGGCGAGCAGCGCGCCCGCAAGGCCACAGACCGCGCCGGAGATGACGAAGGCCGCGAGCTTGTAGCGAAACGTCGGGAAGCCGAGCGCATTCATACGCCGCTCGTTAAATCTGATCGCCTGTAGCAGCAGGCCGAAGCGGGAATTGACCAGCCGGAAGCCGAGCCACAGCAGAGCCGCCAGGATGACGATGACGAGATAGTAGAAGACGTGCAGGTCATCGAGGCGCAGCAGGCTTCCGAAATCGCTCTGGCGATTGATCGACAGACCGTCGTCACCGCCATAGGCATTGATGCTGATGGCGAGAAAATAGCCCATCTGGCCGAACGCCAGGGTGATCATGATGAAAAACACGCCGCTCGTCCGCAGCGAGATGGCGCCGATCATCAGGGCGGCCAGTGCCGACACCACGATCGCCGCCGGAAAGTGAACGAGCCCAGCGGTGATGCCGTGGTAGCTGAGGATGCCGACCGTATAGGCGCCGAGGCCCATATAGATGGCGTGGCCGAAGCTGACCAGGCCGGCGAATCCCAGGATGAGATCGAGGCTGAGCGCGGCGATGGCGAAGATCGCGACGCGGGCGAACAGGTCGATCCAGAACGGCTCATCGAACGCCCATGCGGCCACAGGCACGAGCGCCAGCCCAAGGACCGTTAACATCGCGAGGACTTTGGTTCTGTCCATCAGCGGGTCCGTGGCGGAAACAGACCTTGCGGCCGGAAGAACAGCACCACAGCCATCAAGGCGTAGATGAGCAGCGAGGCCATGGCCGGTGCCGCATTGTCGGCGACATTGCCGGCAAACAGGCTCGCCAGCAGCGGGCGCAGGAAGGCGCGGCCGAAGGTATCGACGAAGCCGATCAGCAAAGCGGCGAGAAAGGCGCCACGGACCGAACCGATGCCGCCGATGACAACGACGACGAAAGACAGGATGAGGACATTGTCGCCCATGCCGGGCGTCACCGCGAAGACCGGCGCCGCCATCAGCCCGGACAGACCGGCCAGCGCCGCGCCGAGGCCGAAGACGATGGTGTAAAGCACGACATCGTTGACGCCGAGCGCCGCCGCCATGGTGCGATTGGAGGCGCTGGCGCGGATGACCATGCCGAGCCGCGTGCGATTGACGAGAACATACAGCAGACCAGCGACCATGAGGCCGACGACGATGATGGCCAACCGGTAGGCCGGATAGCTGAGGCCCGGCATGAGTTGCACCTGACCGGCGAGACCTTGCGGCACGGCGGCGAACAGCGCCGTCGGCCCCCAGATCATGCGGACCACTTCATTGCAGATCAGGGTCAGGCCGAACGTGGCCAGCACATGATCGAGGTGATCGCCGTCGTAGATGCGACGGAACACGGTGACTTCAAACAGAATGCCGACTAGGGTCGCGCCGGCGATGCCTGTCGAAACGCCGAGCAGAAACGAGCCGCTGGCGGCGAACACGGAAGCGCACAGATAGGCGCCGACCATGTAGAGCGACCCGTGCGCCAGGTTGACCACGTTCATGACGCCGAACACGAGCGTCAGCCCGGCCGCCATGAGAAACAGCATGATGCCGAACTGCAGCCCGTTCAGACTTTGCTCGACCAGCAGAACGGTGCCCGCGCTCATGATCGGCGTCTGCTTATTTCAGGCCGCACTCGGAAGCATAGGCGTCGCCGTGATCCTTCAGCGCGATATCCTCGATCCTGATGGTGGGCTTGCCGTCCTCGCCCTTCACCACGCGGCCCTGGAAATAGTCCTGAATCGGAAAGCCGTTGCTGTTGAAGCGGAAGGCACCACGCACGGATTTGAAATCGGCTTTGCGGATCGCCGCCAGAAACGCCGGCTTGTCCTCGATCTTGCCGTTGACGGCTTTGACGGCGCTGTCGAGCAGCATGATCGTGTCATAGGCCTGCGCCGCATATTCCGCCGGCGGACGGCCGAACTTGGCCTGAAAATCGGCCACAAACTTTTTCGTCACCGGATTGTCGGCGCCGGCATTCCAGAATGTCGTATTGATCAATCCGACGGCGTCCTCGCCGATCGCCGGCAGGGTGGTATTGTCGATCGTATAGGAGGTGTAGAGGGTGAACTTGTCCTTCAATCCGGCCTGCGAATATTGCTTGACGAATTGAATGCCCAGACCGCCCGGAAAGAAGGCGAAAACGGCTGACGGATTGGTCGCCCTGATCTGCGCCAGTTCGGCGGAGAAATCGAGCTGCGAGAGCGGCGTGTAGACCTCGCCAGCGACCGAGCCTTTGTAGAAACGCTTGAAGCCGGTCAGCACGTCCTTGCCGGCGGCGTAATTCGGGGCGATGAGGTAGATGTTCTGCACGCCCTTCTTCTGCAGATAGGCGCCCATGGCTTCGGCCCAGCTATCACCTTGCCACGACGTCGAGAAAAAATATGGCGAGCATTCCTTGCCGGCGATCTGCGACGGGCCGGGATTGGAGCTGATCGTCACCGTTCCTGCCTGGGTCAGCGGGCCGTAGACGGCCAGCATCAGGTTGGAGAAGCTGAAACCGGCGGCGACATCGATGCGATCGGACTTCTGGAATTTGTTGACCAGTTGCCGGGCGACATCGGGCTTCTGCTGATCGTCCTCGACGATCACACTGGTCGGCAGGCCGCCGACCTTTTTGTTGAGATGATCCATCGCAATCAACATGCCGTCGCGAAGTTCGACGCCGATGACCGCGCCGGGGCCCGACAATGTGGTCATGAAGCCGATCGTCAGCTTGTCGGCAGCCTGAGCTGTCTGGACCAGAGCCGCCAAAGCCGTGGCAGCCAGAAGAAAACCTCTACGCTTTCCCATCTGCTTCCCCTCCCGAATGACGCATGTATTTGCCCTGCCGCAGGCCCCTCACCCGCAGCAGGTCAGATCATTTCAGATCATTTTTTTGCCCAGAGCTTCTTGGTCGCGATGTCGGCGCCTTGGCGCATGGCCTTGAACTTCTCCCAGACCACGGTGTGGTGCACTTCGGTCTTGTACAGGGCCTGCGAGGAGAAACCGCAGTCCGCGCCGGCCATGACGTTTTCGCGCCCGACCAATTTGGTGAAGCGCATGATGCGCTCGGCGATCAGTTCGGGATGTTCGACGATGTTGCTGGCATGGGTGATGACGCCGGGGCACAGCACTTTGCCGTCCGGAATCTTGACGGTCTCGAACACATGATACTCGTGTTCGTGGCGCGGATTGGCGGCCTCGAAACTGTAGGAACCGGCATCGATCTGCATCATATAGCCGATGACCTCCGGCAGTGAGGCTTCAAACAGCCTCGGCCCCTCGTTGATGCCGTAGCAGGTGTGGAAGCGGATCATCTCGGGCGGAATGCCCTTGAGAGCGACATTCGCGGCTTCGACATACATTTCGGCGCGCCGCTTCATCTGCTTCTCGTCGAGATCCGGCTCGACGAAGATGTCGGGCAGGAACGGATCGTCGAACTGCATCAGGATGCCGGCGCCGACGATGGCCCGGTATTCCTTGTTCAGCTCCACGGCGACCGCGTGAAAATATTCTTCCTCTGTCTTGTAATATTCGTTGATGCCGACGCCCGACGGTGCCGTTGCCGGCAGGAACACATGATGATCGGGTACGCCGGCCGCCTTGGCGGCGGCTTTCACATTGGCGATATCCTTTTGAACCGCTTCCTCGCCGCGATACTTGACCGGGCCGACACAGACAACTGGCGTGATCGGCACGATCGTGCCGCCCATCATCGCTTCCTTGAAATACAATTCGTAATAGGCCGGAAAGGCCGCCACTTCCTTCTGAAAGATCTTCATCTTCTGATTGGGCCGCGCCTCGAACCCTTCCAGCCGCTCCTGCACATAGGTGAAGAAGCCGGGCTTGGAGAATTCGCCGTCGGTGACGATGTCGATGCCGCACTCGACCTGCTTGCGCACGCTGTCGGCGACGGCTTTGGCAAGCGTCTGATCGTAGACCTTCTGGTCGTAAGGCTGGTGGTTGAACTTGGCCTTCATCAGGTCGAGCAGATCATGCGGGCGCGGCAGGCTGCCGATGTGCGTCGTCTGAATGCGATCAGTGTTCTGCTGGATCGTCACGGCATCCTCCCTCGATTGCAATCTCTTGCGCAGACGCACCATCGACCGCGCGCTTCAATCATCCAATGATATGCATCATGATGTCGATATGGCCGCTCGTTAGGATCGAGCTTGATTTGAAGGGAGCCTAAGCAGAAACGCAGGGGAGGTCAAACAAAAAAGCATCGCTGCTTGTTTCTTCAAGCGATGGATCGCTCAGCCGGGGATGGATCCCATGGTCGCGCGTTTGATGGTCCGGCGTTTGACTGACTTGATCGCGGTCTTGCCCGCCGTGTCGGCGACCCGGCCGTTCTGCCTGACGGGCGCCACCTTCTGCGGTCCGAGGATGGTGGGCGCCAGGGCCGACCATATCTTCATCATGGCACGCCAGTCCGTGTTGTAGGGCAGCCAGGTCTTGGCGAGAAAAACGCCGCGAAACAGATGATGAGTGAGTTCGACGAAGTCCTGCGCCTTCTGATGCGGATAGCCTGCCTTCTGCAGCGTATCGAGCCAGATACCATTGAGGCTTTCGCGCGCTTTCGTGACGATGGGCTGGAACGGACGCGACAGCTCCGGCTCGCCATTCGCGGCCATCGCCAGTTCGAGCATGGCTCGATAGCCAGGGCTGAAGAAGAAGTGCTCGGAATCGAGCATGAATTTCCTGATCGGATCCTCGGATTTATTGGCTCGCTCGGCCAGACCTTTTGCATGGGCGACCGCGTGGTCCATGGCATATTGCGTCGCCGCGACCAGCAGGTCGTTCTTGGTCGGGAGGTAATGTTCCAGCGCGCCACGCGAGACCTCGGCGCGGGCGGCGACCCGGCTGGCGCTGAATTTCGAAAAGCCATCCTCTGACAGGACATGAAGCGCTGCCGACAGGATCGCCTCCTGCGTCTCGGTGCGGCGCTGCTCCTGCGTCCGTCTTACCCTATTTGCGTTATTTGCGGGTCTTTTAGTCACTTACGACCTCAGAATCGGCATCTGATCTGACGAAATTCACCTATTGGCTAGCGCAGGATCAGCGTCTTTGCCAGAGGGTCTCGTGCGTCGGGCTGTTGGAACCAAAAGCTGAACCGCCACGTTGAACCGTCGCGACTACCCGATTGACCCCTGGCGGATATCGATCCGCTTTGCACAGGAGGAACATATGGGCTGGTTTTCCAAGGACATCCAGACAATGGACGCGCTTTTCGCCCATACCTTGCGCGACATCTATTATACAGAGCACCAGATCCTGAAAGCGCTGCCGATCATGTTGCGCAAGACGAGCGACACGATGCTACGGCAGGAATTCGAAGATCACTTACGCGAAACACATACGCATGTGCAGCGCCTCAGGCAGGTGTTTGACCTGTACGGCGTTGCGCCGCAGGGAACCAACTGTCCCGCCATCGACGGCATCATCACCGAAACCAACGACATCACCGGCGAGGTGGAGGATGCAAGGGTCCTGGACGCAGCGCTGATTGCCGCCGCTCAGGCCGTCGAGCACTACGAAATCGCCCGTTACGGGACGCTGGTCGCCTGGGCGAAACAGTTCGGACGTAACGATTGCGCTGCGTTGCTGCAGCAGAACCTCAGCGAGGAAATCGCCGCAGACAAGAACCTGACGGCGATCGCCGAGAACGGCGTGAACCAGAAGGCGGCGTAGACGGTTCGCGTTCGCAGGTGTCAGGCGGTGAATATGACTTTGGCGTCGCCCTGCCGCCGAAGAATATTCACCGTCACGCCTGAGCCATAGCGGCGCAGGCACACGTCGAGTTGCGAATTTCCCACATTGATATTGCGCAGCACCACCTCATTCAGAAATTCCGGCAGCACGGGATTTTCAAAGCAGATTTCATTGCGCGCAACGTCGAACCTGATCCCCAGGCAGGATGCCAGAAGGGAAATCGTAGTGGACGCAGCCCAGGCCTGTGGCGAACAGGCGACCGGATAGGGAATCGGCCCACGACCCTGCCGGCGCGGAAAGCCGCAGAACAGTTCCGGCAGGCGCCTGAACTCCTGCGTGACCGCCGCTTCATACATGCCGGTGAAAATGCGCAGGGCCTCTGCCTTTAGTCCGTAGGTGGCAAAGCCCGCTGCGATCACGGCATTGTCGTGCGGCCAGACGGAGCCGTTGTGATAGGACATGGGATTGTAGCGCGCCTCGCCCTGCGCGACCGTGCGGACGCCCCAGCCGCCGAAACTCGATGAATCCAGCAGTGCGGCGGCGACCCGCTGCGCCCGCTGCGGAGAAGCGATGCCGCTGAAAAGCGCGTGTCCGGCATTCGATGCTACCACCGCGCAAGGCTTCTTATGGGCGTCCAGCGCCAGCGCATAGCTGCCGATGTCCTCGCACCAGAAATTGTCTTCGAACTTGAGGCGGAGCGCTTCCGCCTCCTGCAGCAGGCGGGCCCCTGCCGCGGGGTGACCCAGGGCGTTCGCCAGCAAGGCCGCAGATTTTTTTGCGGCATAGACGTAGCTCTGCACCTCACACAGGGCGATCGGCCCTTCGGCGAGACGCCCGTCGGCATGGAACATGGAATCATGACTGTCTTTCCAGCCTTGATTGGCCAGGCCATTCTCGGTTTCACGAAGATATTCGACGAAGCCATCCTTGTCGCGGTCGCCATAGTCGTCGCACCAGCGCAGGGCCGCCTCCAGGTTGGACCAGATCGCCCGGATCGTCTCCAGATCGCCGGTCCGCTCATGGTAGCGCCCCGCCAGGACGATGAAGAGCGGCGTCGCATCGATCGTGCCGTAATAGAGCTGAAACGGCACCTCGCCGGTGCGCGCCATTTCGCCCTGACGGCGTTCGTGCAGAATTTTGCCGGGTTGCGCATCGGACGCCGGGTCGAAATCCTGCGCCTGCTGAGCCGCGAGATAGAGCAGCACGCCCTTGGCTAGAGACGGCTCGACCCAGAGCATCATCATCGCCGTCAGAATGCCGTCACGGCCGAAGGTCGTGCTGTACCAGGGCACGCCGGCATAGGGATAAGGCCCCTGGGGCGTCTGGCTGATCAGCATATTCATGTCTGAGAAAGATCTGGAAATGACTTCGTTGAACAGCTGATTGGAGCTTTCGATTCGGGTCGTCTGCAGGCTCATCGCGCGCGACAGTCGCCTGGCGTCGCGGAAACCTTTGATGAAACGCACGGGCTGCCTGCTCTCGCTGCCCTCTTCGCAGCAGACCGCCATTTCCACCGCCGCGCGGCCTTCCGCGGGCAAAACCAGATCAAAGACGGCCGTATGCTCGTCGAGCCGCTGGGGCGTCGGATTGAACTGAAGCTTGCTTCGGCGCACAACGGCGTCGAGGCCATGATAGGAAAATTCAACCTGGGTCTTGCCGAACACCCGGATGAAGCTTTCACCGCGGCGCGGACGATAGGTGCCGCGCACCTCGAACAAATCCCTGAAGTCCGCATCGAAATGGAAACTCAGGCGAACTTTGTGCGGGCGGCTGTCGAAATTCCGCAGACCGACGCGATCATAGCCAATGCCGTGCAGCAGGAATTTTGTACGCTGGATGGCGATCAGATCGCGCGGCAGCGGCGTGTCCGTGTCCATGCGGATATCCGGATTGGTCATGTCGACCATCAGGCCGGAATTGTCGTCGCGGCAGAAGGAACTCAGCAGCAATGGATGTTTGCCGTTGATGCGAAGTTCGGCCTGCGACAGATAGCGGGTATCGCGAAAGAACACGCCGCCGGGCCCCTCCGGCTTGAACTGGATGTCGCCGTTCACATCGAAAACCGCAAAGGCATCGCCCTGTTTCAAGGTGCGTATGGCGTGCTCGACCAGCGAGGTCTGCGCCTCGATATAATGTTCGGGCAGCAGATCGGTGTCTGTCTCCCCTTCGGCTCTGCCGTGTCCGTGCATTTTCAGTCGCCCTTATGACGGGACCGGCTACGTAACCGGCTTGCAACGCGGGATCTGCAGCCACTCGCGCAGGATCACTCGGCGGCGATCGGCACCACTTTGGCCTTGGTCGTCAGCAAGGCTTCGTAGGCCTGTTCGTACTTTGCGGCCATATGGGAGACTGTAAAATTGTTCTCGAAATGGCGGCGAACGCCGGCCCGGTCCAGTTTGCGGGCGCTATCAACAGCCAAAACAGCCTCGTCGAGCGTATTCACGATCACGCCGGTGACGCCATCGCGAAGAATTTCCGGCACTGAGCCATTGTGCCATGCCAGCACCGGCGTGCCAACCGACATGGATTCGATCATCACCAGCCCGAAAGGCTCCGGCCAGTCGATTGGAAACAGCAGGGCCCGCGCACCGGCGAGCAGCCCGAATTTACCATGATCGTCCACTTCGCCGATGAATTCGATCAGTGGATGATCCAGCAAAGGCTTCACGATCGTGTCGAAATAGTGTTGGTCCGCCGGGTCGACTTTCGCCGCGATCTTCAAAGGCACGCCAGCGCGTTTGGCAATTTCGATCGCCCTGACAGGACCTTTCTCCGGGCATATGCGTCCCAGAAACAGGAGATAATCGCCGCCTTCGGCGCGGTACAGTCCGGGGTCCGGCATGCCGTGGTGGATCGTCGCCAGCCAATTGACGTTTGCCGGCATCGGCTTGCGCTGGGCGTTGGAGATCGAGACAAGCGGCATTTCACTGAAATGCTGATAGACGGGATGATAGTCCGGCAGGTCGAGACGGCCGTGGAGCGTCGTGAGACATCTCGCGGCATGAGCCCGGAACACCGGATATTGCAGCAAATCGACGTGGAAATGGACGATGTCGAAATCGTCTATGCGACGCAAGACGTTGTCGAGCATGACGAGATGGCTGGCGATATGGTCGCGCATACCGCTCAGTCGCAGCCCTTGCGGCGCGCATTTGATCAGTCGCGCGGATGTGATCGAATCGCCCGAGGCGAACAGACTGACGTCGTGACCTCGTTCCACCAGTTTTTCCGTCAGCCAGGAAACGACTCGTTCGGTTCCGCCATACAGTTTTGGCGGCACGGATTCCGCCAGCGGCGCAACCTGAGCTATACGCATGCGTTCACCAGAATTTTTATTGAATCCGTGCCCCAGCCGGCAGGCCAGCCCACTTCTGCGATGCCAACTTCACAAGAGCCTGAAAAGTTCCCGTTCCCTAAAAATTGCCTTGTGCACAAATTCGAGGCGCTCGAGGCTCAACGCGCAGCCCTGCGGTTTTAATTCGATCGAGAGCGCAACTTACCGACAATTCTCGCTGCGCGGCGCAGCGTGGTGGCGGCGGCGCCGATGGCGATGATCCACAGCGCCGCCGTGAGCACCTGATGCCGGCCGTTCCATAGCGGTTCGAACAGAGCAAGCAGCGCCGCCGCGGTGATCACCGCCATCCGATGGTGCTTCGCCATCGGCCCTGAAAAGTCGGCGGGCAGACCGCAGGAGCGGCCGAGTTCGCGCGTATAGGCCGTCAGCACCGCAAAGCCGGCGGCCGCCCATCCGAGAGCCGGCAGGCCGATGCCATACCCCACGCCGGCAAGGATGAGAATGTCGGCGATGCGGTCTGGAAACTCGTTCCAGAACGCGCCGTCGGCCGCCTTTCTGCCGCCTTCGATGGCGACCATGCCGTCGAACAGATTGCACAGGAGCCTGAGCTGGCAAAACAATGCCGCAGCGACCAGGAGCGCCGGACGTAGGCCGGCATCCGCCGCCCCCGCCAGCCAGAAGCAGCCGCCTGCGACCGCTGCCGCCGCCATGCTCGCCATGGAAATCTGGTTCGGCGTGACGGCGGCCGTGGTCAGCCAGCGGGCGATGGAACGGGCCCAGCCGGTGTCCCGGCTCGAAAGCGGCCGGCGGTCAGTTTCGTTCGTCATGCCTTCAACCCCCGTCCTTTAAGCGTTTCTGGCCCGCCAGAGGGCAAAACTATAGATCGCCGCATAACCGGTCGATACGCAGAGCGGAATGGCGACCGTCGCGCCGACCTCGGGCGTGCCGCTGGCCACATGGATGGCCGTGAGCAGGCTCGCGGAGACGATGAAGGCGGCGGCGGGCGGTACGAGCAGTGCCGCCAATCCTTGCAGGTTGGCCGCGGTCAATTCGATTCCCCGTTTCAGGAATAGGGTAATGCACGCTGAGATCGCGCCCTGGATCACGCCGGCAGTGATCGGCGCCGGCATCGGATGGGCGCGGTTGGCGAAGGCGGCCCAGCTTCCCATGGCGAGGAAGGCGACGGCCACATGAGTGACGCTGCTGCGCAGGATGCGCTCGCGCACGCCGCTCATGCGGCTGACCAGAAGTAGCGCACCACATGGAAGAAGATCGGCGCGGAGAACACGACCGAGTCGAGCCGGTCGATGAAGCCGCCGTGGCCGGCGATGAGATTGCCCCAGTCCTTAACGCCGCGGTCGCGCTTGATCGCCGACATGACGAGGCCGCCGAAGAAGCCCATCAACACAATCACGAACGACAGAAGCGCAGCCTGCAGCGGCGTGAACGGCGTCATCCAGGAGAGAGCCGCGCCCACAGCCGTGGCGCTCAAGGTGCCGCCGAGGAACCCCTCGACCGTCTTGGAAGGCGACAGCTTTGGCGCGATCCTTGTGCGGCCGAGAAGCTTGCCCCAGACATATTGCAGGACATCGCTCATCTGCACCACGATGACGAGGAAGGCGATCAGGAGGACATTGCGCCTCTCGTAGCCGGCGATCTCCAGGCTCAGCAGCGCCGGCACATGGGAGACGCAGAAAACGCAGATCATCAGCGCCCATTGCACTTCAGCGACCCGCACCAGGAAGCGATCGGTGTCGCCGCGCAGCACCGCGATGATCGGCAGCAGCAGGAAGGCATAGACCGGGATGAAAATCGAATAGAGCCCGTACCAGCTGATCCAGATGAGATAATACTGCACCGGGAGGACGACGAAGAAAGCCGCCGCCAGCGCCCAATGATCGGCGCGACGCGTGTCGGTGAGGGTGGCGAATTCGCGTAGCGCGGCAAACGAGCAGAAGCCGAAGAGCAGGGTGACGCCGGTCTTGCCGCCGATCAGCGCCAGCCCCATCAGCACCACCATGACCCACCAGGCCTGGATGCGATCGTTGAGGTTTTCGATGACGGCGTTGGGCTCCGATGAGGCGCGCTGCAGCGTGTAGCCGATCAGTGAGGCCACGATGAGCACGCCGACGATGCCGGCAAGGACCGTCACGAGATCGGGAGGAGGCATATTCATGACGCAATGGCCTTTGGCGAGAGAGCCAGCAGCGCGGCTTGCGCCCTGTCGAGGAAATCCTGCTTGGTTTCGCCTTCGGCGACGCGCAGTGGTGCGCCGAAGGTGACGGTGCAGATCAGTGGGATCGGCACGAACTCGCCCTTGGGCATGACCCTGTTGAGATTGTCGATCCACGCCGGCACGAGATCGATATCCGGTCTTGCTCTGGCGAGATGATAGAGCCCGCTTTTGAAAGGCTGCAGCGGCTGTGTCGTCTGATTGCGCGTGCCTTCCGGAAAGACGATGAGGGAGGAGCCCTTGTCGATCGCCTCAACCATCTGGGCAACGGGATCGGCCTTGCGGTTTTCCCGCTCCCGGTCGATGAGAACGGCGTTGAAGACATCGCGACCGATGAAGCGCCGCATCGGCGTCTTGAGCCAGTAGTCGGCGCCCGCAACCGGCTGCGTCCGGCGCCGCATGCGCGGCGGCAGCACCGTCCAGATCAGGATGAAATCGCCGTGGCTGGCATGATTGGCAAAATAGATGCGCTGTCCGTCAACGGGCGCTATGCCCTCCCACCGGCCGCGCACCGCGGTGATGAACCGGGCAAACAAGAGAATAGCGAAGCCAACGATCCGTCCCACCAGTAGATGTCCCCCAGAGAAAGCAATACAGCCAGTTCACATCGGTGAACAGGCTGGCTGGTCTCTCATGGACGTCCGGGATGATCTGTGAGAAAGCGCACCACCCTCATCCCGCCAGGCAGAAGGAGAGCGTTTGCTACAGCAGAAACGTCAGATTGCTCTGCGGCATGTCGCGGTCGATGATGCGGATGGTCTTGCTGCGGATCTTGAAGCTGTCGCCGGCGCGCACCAGTTCGTGCGTCATCGAGGTCGGGATCGGCCGCAGTTCGCCGAGGCCGACCTGGCGATAATCGCCGGTGCGCAGTTCGAAGATGAGCTGGTTGGAATGCACCACCGTCGCGCCATCGCCCGAGGCCGGATCGATGAAAACGTTGGTGATGAAATGCAGGGTGCGCGACTTCGGCGTCTGGGCGGCGAAGGTGGTCTCGAGCAGGTGATAAATGCGCTCTTCCAGCGCCAGCGCATTGTCGTTGATGATCGCGGCGCATTCGGTGGCGGGCCGGGTTTCGTCGATCGGCACCCAGTAATGACAGTCGTCGGTATAAAGCGCGTGCCAGTCGCGAATGCGGGCATCGTCGAGCAGTTTCGCTTCCTGGAACAGAAACGCCGAGGCGGCAGCGGTGACGTCGCTTAACGACATGGTCGCCATCATTGTTCGATCCCCTTCATTGCCGAGGCCCATTTGCGCCACAGGCCGCGCTGACATGCCTCGCTCGCCGGCAGGCCGCGAAAATCGCCATTCTCGGTCTCGACATCCGAGCCGATGCCGCGTTCGAGGATGAGCCATTCGACCGCGCGGCCGCGCAGCCCTTCGGTGTTCTGGCTGAAGATGTCGACGTCGTCAGGCATGCCGTAGCCGGACGGGCCGTAGAAGCGCTCCTGGCTGCGCAGCATGCCGGCGTTCAACTCGTCGTCGAGGCCGACGAGTTCGTACGGATAGACGGTGACTTCCGTCAGATCCGGCCCGAGCGGTCGCCAGGTGCGGATCTGGTGATGGATCATGCCGAGATTGGGGAAGATCGCGGCGGCACACTTGCCGCCGATGCGGCACAGCATTTCTTCGTCGTACTTCTCGCTGAGCCTGGCGAAATGTTCGGCGAAGTGGCCCTGCTTGAGATTTTCGGGATCGCTTTCCGGCTGGAACGCCAGGCCATGGCCCTGGCTGCAGCCATAGGTGTCGCCGTGATAGCGCGTGTTGCGGCGCTCGGCGTGCGATTTGCCGGCCTTGTGAACACCGAAATCGCCGGTGCTCTCGCCATACTTGGTCTGCAGCTTCGAGAACGGGCTGTGCACGAAAAGAAAGTGATACTGATCGACGATATTCTCGGCCTGGAACTTCCAGTTGCCTTTGTAGCGGACCGAATAGGGCTTGGAGACGAGGCGGATTTCGCCGACCGGTGACATGTTGAGCTTCAGGTCGATAATGTCCCTGGCGCGGCCGAGATGGTCAAGCAGCGGACCGGCGTCGGGATCGAGATTCGCGAAGATGAAGCCGCGGTAGATATCCACCTTGGGCACGCGATAAAGGCCCTCGGGCGCATCGAAGTCCTCGTCATAGCCGCCGGCGATGTTGCGGTCGGTGATGCCGACGAGCTTGCCCGACGTGTCGTAGGACCACCCGTGGTAGGGGCAGATGAAGGCGCGCGTCTTGCCTTTCGCCTCGCGGCAGAGCGCGGCGCCGCGATGGACGCAGCGATTGATCAGGACGCGGACCACGCCTTCACGATCGCGCACCGCGATGACCGGCTGGTCGCCGATATAGCTGGTGACATATTCGTTCGGCGTCGGAATCTCGCTTTCATGGGCCACGTAGGTCCAGGTGCGCTCGAAAATGCGTTCAAGTTCGGCCTTGTAGACGTCCTCGCCGACATAGGCCTGGGTGTGAATGCGAAAGCGCTTGGCGCTTGCATCGACCATCCAGGAAAAGTCCCGGGTCGGGAGGTCGTTACGACCAGTATGGGTCTCGACAAAGGTCATGGTGAAACTCCTGCCATCAATCCATAAATCGTCCACCGGACATGTTCATCGTCTCGCCGGTAATGAAGGCGGCATCGTTGGAAGCGAGGAACACGGCCGCATGGGCTGCTTCGGCCGGCCGGCCGAACCGGCGCACGGGAATCGCCTTTGCCAGGGCATCGCGCTCGGTCTTTTCCATGTTCACCACCTGCGGCTCGAACAAGGATGTGGCAATGGAATTGACGGTCACGCCATAGGGCGCCAGTTCCGCAGCCATGACACGTGCATAGGCGAGCAGGCCGCCCTTCGCCGCCGCGAACGGCGCCGTGTTCGTATGCACGCCGGTCTTCGCCGACATGGAAAAGAAGACGATGATGCGGCCTTGTCCGCGGGCCGCCATGCGGCGCGCGGCTTCCTGCATCAACAAGGCCGGCGCGACGAGTTCGTCCTCGACGATCTCACGCAGGCTGGCAGCCGACATGTCCAGCACCCTGACGTTATCGATCGGCGGCGCGGCGCAGATGAAGATATCCACCGGGCCGACCTGTTTTTCGCAGCGATCGAACAGCGCCGGACAATCGCCGCCGGCTTCGATGCAATGATACTCGCCGCCATGCGCGCCATTCAGCGAGCTCTTGACGACATCGAGCCCCGCCTGGTTTTCAATTGCGACGATCTTCGCGCCTTGCGACAGAAATGCGCTTGCGACCGAGAGGCCGATGCCGCTCGACGCATTCAATATGACGACTGTCTTGCCTTTAAACTCGCTCATTCACCGCTTGCCTTGTCGCGACTGCCGTTCGTGTCCCTGGCGCGGCGGACGGGGCCGGCGCCAACGATGTTCAAAAGCGGCCCATTCATTGGAAGTGGAAGGCCCCGCCCCGTCTGCGTCAGTGCGAAGCGCACCGCGCGCGGCTCATAATCGGGCGCCATATAGCCGATCACGGCGAGCGCCGTGCGGCCCAGATGGCGCGAGGCAATGAAGACCGCATCCTCTGTCGAGCGCCGGAGATAGGCGTCGAGCAGGGCGTTATGCTCATCACGGCCGACGGTGACGTTGCCCGGTGAAACGGCCTGATAGATCTTGCGCACACGCTCGCAGCGGTCGAACTGATCGGCGACGGCGGCGAGGACGCCCTCGCCCGAATATTTCATGGCGAGCTGCTTGAAACGCGACAGGTCGCGGTCATGCTGCTGCGGATCGCGAACCGCATCGTTCCAGTCCATCGCCCGCGAGGCGTCCTGCAATTCGGCAAGGTCGGCGGGCGACATGAGCGGCAGACTCAGTGCAACGCCCATCGATTCCAGGAAGATGCGCAAGCTGTAGATGGCGTCGAGCTCTCCCGGCGTGACGACCGTCACGCGCATCCGGTGGTTGCGCTCCGCATCGAGCAGGCCCTCGGCCTGCAGGCGCCGCAGCGCTTCGCGGATCGGCGTCCGGCTGACGCCGAACATGCGGGTCAGCTCCAACTGGCTGACCGCATCGCCGGATTTCAACGTGCCCTCTGTGATCAGAGCCTTGATCGACCGGTAGACGGTCTCGGCGTCGGGCCGGCCGTCAAGGGACGATACCTGGACCGGTACCGTCGCGGGCGATGAGGCGGCAGGATTTGACGCCTGCTCGGAGTCCGGGAGTTTGCGACCGCTCATTGAGAGCTTGCCCTTCAATATGTATCCACTTTTCTTGGATAAGGCCGTGATTGGTCTTTGTCAAACGCTGCATTGCACAAATTTAAAGCCAAATTAGCCGATAGTTTCGGCATTCTGCTCATTGCAAGTGTATCCACTTTGATGCTAGCGTCCGCTGATTGTGGCCAAAATAAAGGTCTGGATTGTGACTGAGCAGTGGCGTGACCCTATCGTTGAGTGCCTGTCGGAATATGTGCTGGCGAGCCCCGGCAGCCTCGGGAGCGATCTTCTTCCGGCGGCCAAGCGCGTACTGACGGACACGCTGGCGGTCGGCCTCGGCGCCTTCAACCATCCGGCCGCAGCCATCGCACGCAAATATCTCGGCCTGTTTCCGGCCGATCCGAACGGCGCCGCCATCTGGGGCACGAACCTTAAGGCTACCCCGGACAAGGCGACCCTGGTCAACGGCGTCCTGCTGCGCTGCTACGACTACAACGACGTGCTTTCGGGCCGCACCTCCGGCGGCCACCCAAGCGACATGGTCTCCGCCCTTGTCGCCATCGCCGACTGGCGCCGTCTCTCCGGCGCCGCGCTGCTGTCGGCGCTGGCGCTGGGCTATGATGTGGCCGAAGCGCTTTTCGACGTGATTCCGGTGGATGCGCCGGGATGGGATCACGCGACCGTTTCCGCCATCGGCGCGACCTGCGCGATCGGCAAGCTGATGAAGCTCGACTTCGTGCAGATGCGCGAAGCGCTCGGCATTGCCGCCATCCAGCACATGCAGAGCGACGAAATCGAATCAAGCATCACCAACCGGCGCGGCGACCTGACGATGTGGAAGCGGTTCCACGGCGCCGACGCCATGCGGCATGCGCTTGATGCCTGCCTTCTGGCATCCGTCGGCGCCGAGGGCGCGGTCAGGCCATTCAGCGGACGCCTGGGCTTCCTCGCCAAGTTCGGCGTCACGGAAGACCTGCTGCCGTTCTTCAAGGAGCGGCTGAAGCCCGGACGTCTGACGGCGGCGATGTCGCATACCAACCTGAAGCGCTGGCCTGTCGGCTCGCGCGCCCAGAGCGCCATCGCGTCCACGATTTCGGCCTATCGGCAGATGCCGAAAGGCTCTGTCGTCAAGTCCGTGCATGTCGCGACACAGCCCGGCGTGTTTCACCATCTCGTCGAGATCCGCGAGGATCCGTTTCATCCGATTTCGCGCGAGACCGCTGATCACTCCCTGCCCTACATCGTCGGCGCCGCGGCGCTCGATGGCTTCATCGACATCACCAGCTTCGATCTCGACAAGGTGAAGAACGCCACGCGCGCGGCCTTCATCGCCAACAACATCAAGATCGGAATCGAGAAATCTCTGTCCGAAGCACCGGGATCGGCCGGACAAAATCTGTCGCGCGTCGAACTCGTGACCGAGGACGGACAGCGCTATGTCGGCGATGTGCGCCCGGGCCCGGGACATCGCGACAATCCGTTCACCGAGAGGGATGTCGCCGAGAAGCTGCATGACAACGGCGACGGCCTGCTCGGCTCAGCCCGGATCGACGCTTTGAAGAGCCTGATCGATGGGCTGGAGACCGTCGGCTCGGCCAAGGAACTCACGGCGCTTCTCGCTGCTTCGTGAGTCCCGCCAACTGGAACATATCGTGCATCAGCACTTCGCAAAGTGAGTACGCCACGTGACCGACAAGATGAAGCGAACGAGAGCCGGACGTTTGAGGGCGCAATGGCGTGACGGCAAGCCGGCGCTTGGCGCCTGGGCTGCCATCGGATCGTCGTTCAGCGCAGAACTCATGTGCGTGCCGGGCGTCGATTACATCTGCATCGACCAGCAGCACGGCCTGATCGATTACACGCACATGCTCGACATGATGCGCGCCATCGAACTCTACGACATCACGCCCTTCACCCGCGTGCCGGCGAACGAGAGCTGGATGATCGGCAAGGTGCTCGATGCAGGCATTCAGGGCGTCATCGTTCCCATGGTCAGCAGCGGCGAGGAGGCCCGCAAGGCCGTTGCCGCCTGCCGCTATGGCCGCGGCAACACGCGCTCTTACGGACCGATCCGCGCGTCGATGGCAATGAACAGCCGCGATATCGATGTCGTCGGCAACGAGGTGCTGTGTTTCGTCATGGTCGAGACGAAGGAAGGTGTCGAGCGCATCGATGAGATCGCCTCGACGCCGGGTCTCGACGGCATCTACATCGGACCCGCCGATCTCGCCCTTGGCCTCGGCCTGCCGCCGGATCTCGACAAGGAAGAGCCGGAACATGTCGCCGCCGTCGAGAAGATCCTGCGCGCCTGCGAGAAGCACGGAATCATTCCCGGCATCCAATGCGGTTCCGGACGCGCCGCGCGCAAGCAGGTCGAGAAGGGCTTCAAGCTCGTGACCTTCTTCAAGGATTCCGCCGCCTTGCCCGCGGCCACCGAGCGCGAGCTTGCCGCCGCGCAAGGCGAAGACGCTTCCACCAAAGCCAAGGGCTATGTCTGAGAACAACCGATCACAGGATCAGCAGGAGAGAGTAATGAACGCAACAAGACGGTCCTTTCTCCAGATGGCTGGAGCCGCGACGGTAGCGATGCCCTATGTGGCCCGTGCCCAGACCTTGCCGATGGTCCGCTTTGCCGGTGCGGCACCTGTGGTGCGCGCCGACCATACATGGATGTTCCTTGGCACTCCCATGGGCTATTATGAGAAGCTCGGTTTCCGCAGCGACTATCTGCCGACCGCGGGCTCCGCTGCCGCCGTGCAGCTCGTTCTGGCCGGCGCGGCGGAAGTGGCGAACTGCGGCTTCCTCGAACTGATCGCCACGAAGATGCGGGAGCCCAACCTGCCAGTGCATATGTACTACAGCCAGGAGCGCGAGAATTCGTATCAGATCATCGTCCTCCCAGACAGCCCGATCAAGTCGATCGCCGACCTCAAGGGCAAGAGCATCGGCGTTCCCTCGCTGGCGTCCGGCGCCGTGCCCTTCGTCCGCGGTATCGTGCGCAAGGAAGGCGGCGATCCGAAGAGCCTCAACATCCTGCCGATCGGCGTCGGCCCGCAGGCGCTCGCTGCGCTGAAGGGCAAGCAGGTCGATGCGATCAGCATCTTCATCGGCTCGATCGCGGCGATGGAAAGCTTGGGACAGGATTTTCGCATCTTCAGGTCGCCGATCGCCGCCGGCGGCATGGTGATGAGCGATGCCTATGTGCAGAAGAATCCGCAGCTCGCCCAGCGCATCTTCCAGGGCATGATTCTCAATCAGCGCATCATGCTGATGAACCCGGAAATCGCGGTGCGCGCCTATTGGAAGCAGTACGGCAAACCGGCCGGCGATTTGGACAAGGCGATGCGCGACAACGTCCATCTCGTCAAGCGCACCGGCGAGATCTTCCAGAAGCTCAGCGATCCACAGCCGTGGGGTAACTTTACCGATGCGGAATGGACGTCGCTCAAGGAGGTTTTCGGCGGTGAAGGCGGCGTCCCGCCAGACGCCAAGCTCAGCCAGTTCTGGGATCCGGTGCTGGTCGCGGAAGGCAACAAGGTCGACCTGAAACTGGCCGATCAGGCGATCAAGGATTTCGTACCGTGACGGCCGCGCGGGCGATCGCGCCGACAAAGGACACGCAGGCCAAGGATACGCTTGCCAAGGATACGCTTGCCACTTCCAACCTGGGTCTGGTCTACAAGACCAACTCGGGCGAGGTGGAAGCACTGCGCGGCGTTTCCATCAACATCCGCGACGGGGAGTTCGTCTCCGTCGTCGGCCCGAGCGGATGCGGCAAGAGCAGCCTGCTCAAACTGGTGATGGGACTGGAACGTCCGACCCGCGGCGATATCGCCATATCGGGCACGGCGATCAAAGGACCGACCAAACATGCAGGCTGCGTCTTCCAGGCGCCGGTTCTGCTGCCATGGCGGACGATCCTCGACAACGTCCTGCTGCCGATCGACGTGATGAAGCTCGATCGCCAGAGCGTCACCGCACGCGCCATGGATCTGTTGAAGCTCGTCGGGCTCGGCGGCTTCGAGAGGCGCTATCCGTTCGAGCTTTCAGGCGGCATGCAGCAGCGCGCCTCGATCGTGCGGGCGCTGGTTCATGACCCTGAACTCCTGATCATGGACGAGCCCTTTGCGGCGCTCGACGCGTTGAATCGCGAGGCGATGGCGGTCGAGCTGCAGCGCATCAACATGGAAAGCGGCAAGACGATCGTTTTTATCACCCATTCGATCAGCGAAGCCGTGTTTCTGTCGGATCGGATCATCGTCATGTCGGCGCGGCCCGGCCGCGTTGTCGCAACCTTCGACAATCCTTTTCCGCGTCCGCGCAGCTTTGCCGACCTTGCCAGCCCAGAGCTCGGTCAGCTCGCGGCGGACATAAGGCAAAGTCTCGATCACGCCTCCGCATCCTGAGGTCAGCATGTCCATCGTTAGCGAGAAATCCATGTCCGTTGAACCTGCAACAGGCACCTCACTGACTGAAAGCACGTTCTTCAAGAAGAGCCGCGGCGCGCTCGAAGCGCTCGGCTATTTCCTGGCACTGGTTCTCGTCTGGGAAGGTGCGATCTCCTTCTTCGAGGTTCCAGGTTTTCTGTTTCCCGCACCGTCGGCCATCGCCGCCGCGCTGTGGCAGGGCCTTGTCTCGGGCATCTATCTCTATCACCTCGCCGTAACCATGGTCGAAATCCTGGCCGGCTTCGCGCTTGGATCGCTGGCCGGCCTGCTGCTCGGTATCGGCATGGTGACGATTCCCGTTCTCGACCGCGTGCTCTATCCCTATGTCGTCGCCATCCAGACGGTGCCGAAGGTGGCGATCGCGCCGCTGATGATCGTCTGGTTCGGCTTCGGCATCCAGTCGAAGATCCTGATGGTCGCCATGGCCTGCATGTTCCCCGTGCTTATCAACACGGTGGCGGGCCTGCGCGCCACCGATTCCGATCGCCTGGCGCTGGTGCGCGCCATGTGCGGCACCAATCAGCAGGTGCTGCGTTTCGTGCAACTGCCGAGCGCGCTTCCCTATATATTTGCCGGGCTCAATACCGCGATCGTCCTGGCCGTCATCGGCGCCATCGTCGGCGAATTCGTCGGCGCGCGGCTCGGCATCGGCGTTCTCATTCTCCAGGCAAACTTCTCGCTCGATCTGGCCAGCGTGTTCGCGCTGCTCGTGCTTTTGTCTTCCATGGGCATCATTCTGAACCTGGCGATGAAGGCGATCGAAAAGCGCGTCTGCTTCTGGAGCGGCCGTTCCTCGAAATAGCGACACTCATCATGCCGACAGTCTTCATCACCGGCGCCCGAACCGGGCTCGGCCAGGAATTCGCCAGCCAATATGGGGCCGCCGGCTGGAAGGTCATCGCGCCCACCCGCAGCGACATGGATGTGACGGACAACAAGTCCATCCAGGCTTATGTCGCCTCGCTGGATGGTGCACCCGTCGATCTGCTCATCAACAACGCCGGCGTCAGATCGACGGAGCCTGCCGCCTGCAAACTGGGCGCCTTCACGCTCGACGCCTGGCTGCCTTCGCTGGCCATCAATGCGGTCGGGCCGGCGCTTGTCACCCAGAGCCTCGTCGAGAACCTCAAGAAAGGCGAGCAGAAGAAAGTCGTTACGCTGTCCAGCAGGCTCGGCTCCATCGCCGGCGGTGGCGGCTCGAATTCCGGCGGCAGCGGCAGCAGCTATTATGCCTATCGCGTCTCGAAGAGCGCCGTGAACCAGGTCAACCGATGCCTGAGCATCGATCTCGGTCCGTTCGGCTTTACCTGCGTGGTCATGAATCCGGGATGGGTGAAAACCAAGATGGGCGGCGCCGGCGCCAGCATGTCGCCACAGGACAGCGTGGAGGCCCTGCGCGGGCTCATCGCCCAACTCGATCCCAGCCGCAACGGGCAGTTCCTGGAAGTGGACGGAACGGTCCTCCCCTGGTGAGCGCTGGCTCCGTGCGAGCCTTCTCCCGCAGGGCGCACGGATGTCCGGTTAATTTCGGTGACATCCGTTTAGTCCGTTGACGTTGTTGGCGGATATGGATTCGTTCCTATCGGGGATATAGGCCGCAGGCTGAATGTTGCAGCGCTGCCATCTTCGTTACCTGAGCAACCGCCTCTCAGTCATGCCCGCGCTTGTCGCACGACTGTCCGGTTCATGCATAATCCCAATTTAGGATGAGTTGCGTTGTGTCGCGTTTTGGTGGGGGCGTGGCTCGCTTCAGGC
>JARHVB010000030.1 GCA_029222685.1 Terripilifer ovatus
CTTGTTGAAGCCGCCATCGACGAGGTATCGCCTTGGCCTGCGGTTATAACGCTGCTCGATCTGCATCATCATCGGTCGCAGCAGGCCGCGGTCCGAGCCGGTCGTCGTCGCTTCGATGGCAACGACAATCTGGCCATTCGCCACTGTGCCAAGCTGGCAGTTGTAAGCCGGCCTGAAGCCGCCATCAGCCATCTTCATGATGCGGGCTTGCGGATCGGTGGTCGATGCTCGAGGCTCTTTCTGTTTGGCGACCTGCTTGGCATTGGTCTTGGAACGCCGCTCCCGTTCGGCTTCGATCTCCGCCAGCTTATCAAGCGCCGCCTTAACCCGCGCCTCGCGCTCCTGCGCCGCCCTTTCAACTGCGGCCCGGATGCGACGGTTGCTGGCATCCGGGTCGTCGTCCAACTCCTGCTTCAACTGGGCGACCCGGCGTTGCGCCTTTCTCAACTCCTTGTGCAGCGTCTTCTTGCGACGGAACGACGCTGCGCCTGCGGACGCACGCACCCGCACGCCGTCCTGCACCACCTCGTCCAGATTGATCACATGCGCCATCGACAGGCTCGCCACATGCTCGCTCAGCAGCCGCTCCAGCACCTC
>JARHVB010000031.1 GCA_029222685.1 Terripilifer ovatus
CGCCCTTCTTCAACCCTATGACCACAAGACTCCGATGCCAATGAATTGAAGCACCCAATCAATCCGCCTCTTCTTGACACACCCCCCATACAAGGATGAGGGCTACCGTACAAACATCCTTATCCTGAAGGAGCGCCGTCAGGCGCGTCTCGAAGGACGTAGGACGAGACCAGCCCTCATCCGTTTGGCACTAAATCGACCAGCAAGGTCGGGATCAGCTCGGACACCGTGGGATGGATCGGCACCGCCCAACGCAGGGCGTCGATGGGCTGGCCCGCGTTCATCATGTCGAGGATGCCGTGGATGGCCTCGTCGCCGCCCGTGCCAAAAATCGCCGCGCCGAGGATGCGCTGTGTATCGGCATCGGCGATGATTTTCATGAAGCCCTGCGTCTCGCCTTTCTCGATGGCGCGGCTGACGTTCGTCATCGGACGTTTCGAATGCAGCAGCCGGCGGCCTGTCTTGACGGCCTCCGCCTCGGTCATCCCGACCCGTCCAAGCGGCGGATCGATGTAGAGCGCATAGCCTTGAATGCGGCTGCTGACCTTACGATCGCCGCCGTCCAGAAGATTGGCGGCGACGATCTCGAAATCATTATAGGCGGTGTGAGTGAAGGCGCCGCGGCCGTTGCAGTCTCCCAACGCCCATACGCCCGGCACGCTGGTCTCAAGCCGATCATCCACCGTTATATAGCCGCGCGCATCGGTGACGATCCCGGCCGCTTCAAGGCCGAGATCATCCGTGTTGGGCCGCCGTCCGATGGCGAGCAGGACATGACTGCCGGTGACGGCCGGCGAGCCTTCCGTGCAATTCACAGAGACAGTGACGCCATCGGCATGCGGGCGAAAGCCGATGCAATCGGCCCCCGTGCGCACGATAATGTCCTCAGCCTCCATGATTTCGCGCACCGTCTGCGAGACATCCGGGTCCTCGCGCGCGATCAAACGGTCCTGCCGCTCGATGATCGTCACCTGGGCGCCAAAGCGCCGGTACATCTGCGAGAACTCGAGGCCGATATAGCTGCCGCCCACCACGACCAGATGCTCAGGTATCGCGTCGAGCCCGACGATCCCGGTATTCGTCATGAACGGCACATCATGAACGCCAGGCATGTCCGGCACGGAGGCACGTCCTCCGACATTGATGAAAATCTTCGGCGCCGTCAGCCGCTGTCCGTTCACGGCCACCGTATCGGGACCGGTAAAGCGGGCATGGCCGCGGATCAACTCCACGTGGGGCATGCCGACAAGCCAGTCCTCGCTGCCCTTGCGCGAA
The DNA here is from genome assembly GCA_029222685.1 of Terripilifer ovatus. Classification (GTDB taxonomy): domain Bacteria; phylum Pseudomonadota; class Alphaproteobacteria; order Rhizobiales; family Beijerinckiaceae; genus Terripilifer; species Terripilifer ovatus. The sequence goes on from JARHVB010000031.1 coordinate 1,276, forward strand.
TCGAGAATTATCTTGCGCGCGCGGGCCGCCACCGCCGGCATGTCGACCACCACATCGCCGGTTGAAAAGCCATATTCGCCGCCGCGCCGCGCCGTGTGGGCGGCATAGGCGCTGGCGACGAGCGTCTTCGTCGGCTTGCATCCAGTGTTCACGCATGTGCCGCCGACCAGATGACGTTCGATAATGGCGACCTTCATCCCCGCGTCGTTCAACCGGCCCGCCAGCGACGGACCTGCCTGGCCCGCGCCGATGATGATCGCATCGAAGCGGCGAGCGTTGTCGGAGCCGGTGTCTGCTGGATCGTTTGACATGATGTCTTTCCTGATCGTGCAGCATCATCGCCGACGCGATGCCGCCAAAACGCCAGGACGTCATCACCCATCGCCCGCAGGCGTCAAGTCATCGCGCGGCAATTTGATCAAACAGTTTCCTGTTCGTGATCAAACTCCGGCCCAGGGCAGCGGAGCGCCGCTGGTGTCGATGTAGTACGACTTCTGCTGCATGTAGGCGCGCAGGCCGTCGCGGCCCTTCTCACGGCCGACGCCGCTCGCCTTCATGCCGCCGAAGGGCGTCGAGATCGAGAACTGCTTGTAGGTGTTGATCCAGATTGTCCCGGCCGTGATGTCGCGGCCGACGCGCAGCGCCTTGACGACGTCACGCGTCCAGATTCCGCAGGCGAGGCCATAGTCATTGTCGTTGCCGGCGCGGATGACATCTTCTTCCGCATCGAATGGAAAGACCGCGAGCACCGGTCCGAACACTTCCTCGCGGCAGATCTCGGATGCGGGATCGGCGTCGGCGATGATGGTCGGTTCGAGATAGATGCCCTCGTCGTAGCCGGCGCCTGTCGGCCTTTGTCCGCCGGCAAGAATGTTGCCGCCGTCGCGCCGCGCGCCGGCGATGAAGCGCTCGACGCTGCCGCGATGATCTTCATGGATCAGCGGCGCCACCTGCGTCGAAGCTTCGAACGGATGGCCGACCTTCAGCGCGCGCGTCGCCGCCACAAGCTGCTCGACGAACTCCCTGTAGATGGCGCGCTCCACATAGAGCCGCGACCCGGCGATGCACGACTGCCCGCTCGACGAGAAGATGCCGAAGAGAATGCCGGCGATGGTCTGCCGGATGTCCGCATCGGCGAAGACGATGGTCGGCGACTTGCCGCCGAGTTCGAGCGACACCGGCATCAGCTTCTCCGCCGCCTTGCGCGCCAGCGCGCGACCGACCGCCGTACCGCCGGTGAAGGAGACGCGGCCGACGGCGGGGTGTGTCACCAGCAGATCGCCGACCACGCTGCCCGAGCCCGGCAGAACCGAAAGCAGGCCCTTGGGCAGATCGGTCTCATCGATGATGCGCGCCAGTTCCAGCGAAACCAGCGGGCTCCACGAGGCCGGCTTGAGGATCACCGCATTGCCGGCAGCGAGCGCCGGCGCGATCTTCTGCGCATCGCTGGCAATCGGCGAATTCCACGGCGTGATCGCGGCGACGACACCGATCGGCTCCCAGCGGGACAAGGTCAGGTAATCGCCGCGCGACGGCGTGATCTGGTCTTCTTCCGTTTCACACACGGCGGCGAAATAGCGGAACGTGCCGGCGGCGCTCATAGCCAGGGCGCGCGTCTCGCCAAGCGTCTTGCCGGTGTCGCGGGTCTGGATATAGGAGATGCGATCCACGTTGCGCGCGATGCCTTCGGAGATCCGATAGAGATAGCCGGCGCGCTCGTGCGGCTTCAGCCGCTTCCACGCCGGCGCGTTCGCTGCGGCCTGCGCCCGTGCGATGGCTTCTTCCACATCGGCGGCCGAGGCACCCGAGATCGTCGCGTTAGGACTGCGGTCGGCCGGGAACACGGAAGAGATTTCGGCGCCGTTGCCCTTGCGCCATTCACCGCCCAGATAGAGCGTGTCACGCGGCATATCGATCTTGTCGAGCATCGCTTATCTCCAACGTTTTTCACTGGTGGAACAACGCTCTACGTTGCCACCGTCACATTGGCGCCAGATGCGCTTTCGCCGCGGAGCCGTCAAGAAAAACCGGCGGGAGAAGGGTTCACGCGCGCCACTCGCCGCCCAGCGCCATGTCGTCGCGATGGATCATCTCGGCCCTGCCCGGCACGCCGAGAATGCTTTCGATCTCGCGGGAGTTGCGGCCGACGAGTTGGCCGGCCTCGGCCGCATCATAGGCGATCAGCCCGCGCCCCAGTTCGGAGCCGTTCGGATCGCGGATGACGACGCAATCGCCGCGCGCGAACGCGCCTTCGATCAGGGTCACGCCCGCCGGCAGCAGGCTCTTGCCGCCGCCAAGCGCCCGCGCCGCGCCGGCATCCACATGCACCGTGCCGCGCGGCTCGAGCGAACCGGCGATCCAGCGCTTGCGCGAGGTGAAGGGATTCGACGGCGTCAGAAACCATGTGCACGGGCCGCCGGCAGCGACCCGTGCGATCGGATGTTCGATGCGCCCGTCGGCGATCACCATATGGGTGCCCGCCGTCGTCGCGATCTTCGCCGCCTCGATCTTGGTGAACATGCCGCCGCGCGAAAATTCCGACGCCGCGCCGCCCGCCATCGCCTCGATCTCCGCCGTCACCCGCGACACGACGGGAATGAGTTTCGCCTCGGGATCAAGATGCGGCGGCGCCGTGTAGAGCCCGTCGATGTCGGACAGCAGCACCAGCAGGTCGGCGCTCGCCATGGTGGCCACGCGGGCGGCGAGACGATCGTTATCGCCGTAGCGGATTTCGGTCGTCGCCACCGTATCGTTCTCGTTGATGACCGGCACGGCTCGCATGTCGAGGAGGCGGCCGATGGTCTCGCGCGCGTTGAGATAGCGGCGGCGTTCCTCGGTATCGTAGAGCGTCACCAGGATCTGTCCGGCCGTCATGCCGCGCTCGGACAGAACCTCGGCCCAGATGCGCGCCAGCGCGATCTGTCCGACGGCGGCCGCTGCCTGGCTGTCCTCCAGCCGCAGCGCGCCGCGCGGTAGTTTCAGCACCGTGCGCCCGAGCGCGATGGAGCCGGACGAGACGACCAGCACATCCTTGCCTTCGCGATGCAACCCGGCGAGATCGTCGGCCAGCGCCTCGAGCCAGGCGCGCTTGACTGCCCCCTGCTTCTGGTCGACGAGCAGCGACGAGCCGACCTTGACGACGACGCGGCGGAACGAGGTGAGGGTGGGAAGCAGGGTCATGACAGGTTCAGGTCGAGGATAAATCTAAAGGCAAGAAGATCGAAGGCACGGCAGCGCCGCCCTTATAGGGCAATGGCGCGTCGGCGACACGGCCATTGCATAGGACATACGGCCGCCGAAGTTAAGCTTCGGCAACCGGACTATCCCGGCTGCTGCTTCTACACGTAAATGCTACCATGCGCCCTGAAACCGATTATTCATGGACTTGGCTTTAGGACGAACAAGTGGCCGCCAAACGCTCCCGCCCCAGAGGTCTGCCCGCGCCTTATCTGAAGCGGGTATGGCTCGACCCCTCGCGCGTGAGCGACCGCGCCGCCTATCCCTTCTGCCTGCCGTGCCTGGAGGACGATTTCGAGCTGAGCTTCGACCGCGCCATCACCGTCATCGTCGGCGAGAACGGCACCGGGAAATCGACCCTGCTGGAGGGAATCGCGGTTCTCGCGGGCTATGACGAGGCCGGCGGCGGCAAGGGCTATATGCCGGTCGATCACTCCAGGGCGATCGAGGCCATGGGCGGAGAGCTTGCCAAGGCCTTGCGCGCGAGCTGGCTGCCGAAGATCACCAAAGGCTGGTTCTTCCGGGCCGAGAGCTTCTTCACGGTGGCGAGGTTTCTGGATGACATGGCGATCACCTACGGCGGCGGACCGCCGCCCGACTTTCTCTCGCATTCGCACGGCGAAGGGTTTCTGCGCTTCTTCGAGGAGCGTTGCCAGCGGCAGGGCATCTTCATTTTCGACGAACCGGAATCCGCTTTGTCGCCGTCGCGTCAGATCGAGTTCCTCAAACTGCTGAAGCGCATGGACGATTCAAAAGTCTGCCAGGTCATCATGGCCACCCATGCGCCGATGCTGATGGCTTATCCCGGCGCGCGCCTGCTGCGATTGTCGAAATACGGGCTCGAGACCGTCAGGGTCGAGGACACAGACCACTTCAAGCTGCTGCGCGAGTTCTGCGCCGATCCGGACCTGTTCGTCGAATCCGTCATCAGCTAGTAGCGCTGGCGATCCTGTCTTGCAGACTTTGGCATTGCGCCGTCAGTTTGGCAGAGCCCAGCGCCCGCGCGGCAACCTGCGCCGCGCGCAGTTCCGCCGCGGCGCCCGTATGATCGCCGCTTGCCAATTGCGCATCAGCGATCAGTAGGCGCAGCCGCGCCGCGTTCGGCTGCGATTCCATGCTGGTCCAGAGCTGGCGCGCCAGCTGCCAGCGCCGCAGCGCCTCCGCCGCATATCCCTGTTGCTGCGCGAGCAGTCCGGCCGCCTCGTTGGTCAGCGCCCGGATCGACGCCATCGGCCAGCGCTCGTTCTGGCCGGCCAGGTCTTCGATGAGCGCCTGCGCCTTTTCCGGCCGGCCGGCATGCACGGCCACAAGCGCCAGATGTGCCAGCAGCATGCCCTGCCGCTGCAACGTCCACCAGTTCTGCCCGATGAGGCTGCGTTCGAGACTGGCATAAGCCGCCTCCGGCTCGCCGCGTTCGAGCAGCAGCATCGCGTGGCCGGGTTCCGGATCCCATCCGAGCGCGTAGGACTTTTCATAAGCGGCGAAGGCGGGATCACTGTTGCCCATCGCCGCATGGATATCGCCCATCACGCGGTGCGCATCGCCGACGGACCATGGCGCCTCGTCCGACAGGCGTGTGAGCGCATACTGGATATGCTCGAGCGCATCGGCCAGCGAGCCGCGAACGCCCAGCACCTCGGCCCGATGCAACTGGCACGAACCCGAGAATTGCATGCCGCTCGTGGTGCAGAACTGCTGATAGCCGAGCGTCCATTCGTTGGCGCGGTTCCAGTCGCCGAAGGTGCGGCAGGCCCACAGGATGTTGCAGATCAGATAGCCGCCGGTGACCGGATCCACATGGTTGGAAAGCGCGAGAGCGGATGCATGATCCTGATCCGCCAGCCCTGCGCGCGTGTCGCCCAGGCTGAGACGGTAGAAGCCGCGATACATCAGGCCGAGCGCCTGCGTCGGAATATTGTTCCGGCGCAGGCCGAAACTGTATGTCTCTTCCGCCAGCTCGAGCGCGCGCGGCAGCTCGCCCTCGAAAGCCGCGATCCGCGACCGCAGCCAGATGATGCGGCCGACGGCCTCCGACTCCGTATCACCGGCGATCAAGTCCTGCGCGCGCGCCAGCCAGCCTCTGGAGACGGCGGTTTCGTTGCGTTCGAAATGGATCGTCGACAGCGTGACGGCCGCAGCCGCAGCCGCCTGATTCCGCGCGTGTTGCGTGTAGGCAGTGACAGTCCGCATCAGTACCTTGATGGCCTCGGGCTGCTTGCCGAGACATTGCAGCGCCAGCGACCATCGCTCCAGATCTTCCCCGCTTAACGCCCCACGGGCGGCCAGCCGTTCGTAGATCGCCTGCGCGTCGCGCCAGCGCTGCTCGTCGATCGCAAGCCTTGCGTCTTCAAGGTCGCCGCGCGCATCGGGCATGTCCTCCGCCGGGACCGCCTCGTCCGGCTCCACATCCACGCAAAAGCGATACCCCTTGCTCGGGAAATTTCGGACGGCGCCGTCCATCCCGCCTTCGCGCAATGTCCTGCGCAATGTGCTGACCGCCCGCTGCAGCGAGTTCTCCGTGACCGTGACATCGGGCCAGAGGGTATCGAGCAACTCGTCTTTCGGGACGACGCGATCGCGATGACGGATCAGATAGGCCAGAAGATCGAATGCCAGCGGCTGCAACGGCAGTTCGCGCGCGCCCAGCCTGAGGGCGCGGGCCGGTTCGTCGAGAAGATATGGACCGAATACGAACGTCACCGAAAAGCCTCCGGCTCGCCGGCGCATGTTTCAGCGCACGATCAGCAAATGGTCAGGCCGGCGTAAGGACACCCCGCCAGACCAGCGACTATACCATGGAAATCACTGCGGAATATCCCGCGGCGAGCGTCGGCGAGGCCGCCGCACACATCAACGAGTGGAGATTGACCATGGACCTTTATGTGATCCGCCGCCCCAGCGCCTGGGCTAATATGAGCGAGCTCGAGAAGGCCGGCGCCAAGTCCGCCCGCATCGGCGTCGAGGAAATGCCTGACCGGGTGCGCTGGATCCGCAGCTACGTGGTGCACGAGCCCGATGGCCGCATCGGCACCTTCTGCGTCTACGAGGCGCGCGACGGCGAGTCGATCCGCGAACATGCCCGCTGCGTCGGCATGCCGGGTGACGAATTCTACAAGGTCGCCACCACGGTCATCGTCAACGCCGATCCGGCGGAGCGTGCCGCCGCGGCGGAATGACCGGTTGAATGGCGCACCGCTTCCGGAACGGCCCGGAAGCGGCAGCTGCCTTCCATCAGCCTGGGAGACCGTCATGAACGCAACCGTCGGACCCTTCGAAGCGACACAGATGACGACGCCCGCCAACCTCGATCTGGAGTCACGGTGCGAGCACACGCTTGAACTCCTGCTGACCCATCGCGGCAATCCCTCGGCCGAGGTTGAGCGGGTACTCGCCGACGATCCTCAATACGTGCCCGGCCATTGTCTGCGTGCGGCGCTGATCGTGCGCGCGGACAAGGCCTCCGGGCGCTCCAGGCTTGCTGACAGTCTGGCGGCCATCGAGGCGGCGTGCCCGGATGTGCGGGACCGCATGCATCGTCACGCCGCCGCAGCGCGGGCCTGGCTCGACGGTGATCCGGCGCTCGCAGCCGAACGGTACGGCGCCATCGTCGGAGACTGGCCGAGTGACCTTCTGGCGCTCGCCGTTGCACATGCGCTCGATTTCCATCTCGGCCAGCGCCGTATCATGCGCGATCGCATCGCCAGGGTGCTGCCCGCATGGACCGCCGCCATGCCCGGCTATGCGAGCGTCCTTGCCATGTATGCGTTCAGCCTCGAGGAGAACGGCGAGTACGATCTTGCCGAACAGATGGCGAAGCGCGCGCTCGCCCTCGACGCCCGCCATGCAGGCGCCATTCACGTCGTCGCTCATGTCATGGAAATGCAGGGTCGCGTCAGCGAAGGCCTCGCATTCCTGTCCGCCTACGAATCCGCCTGGCAGGACGGCACCGACCTTTCCATCCATCTCGCCTGGCATCGCGCCCTGTTCCAGCTTGACGCCAACGATGCGAAGCCCGCGCTGGCAACCTACGATGCCCGGATATCGGTCGCACGTCCTTCGGACATGACCGCGCTGGCGGATGCCTCGGCGCTGCTGTGGCGGCTCAAGCTCCGCAACATCGACGTGAGCGTTCGATGGCGGCAACTGGCCGACCGCTGGGAGAAACTGGCCCTGACCGGCGCGCGGCCCTTTTACATCGTGCATGCGATGATGGCGTTCGCTGCAACGAGCCGGACCGAGCCTGCGGCGCAAGCCCTTGGGGCGCTGCAGCGCATCGACACCGCCGATCCCTCGCCGCCTCTGACCGAAGATGCGCTTGCGCTGCCGTTCTGCGAGGCGCTGCTGGCCTTCGCCAGCGGTGACTATCGATCCTGCATCGTCTCGCTGACGCGCGTGCGCCACATCGCCAACCAATGCGGCGGCAGCGTCGCCCAATGCGATGTCGTTCATCTCACCTTTACGGAGGCCGCCATACGCGCGGGCGCGCTTCGCCTCGCGGAAGCATTGGTGGCGGAGCGTGTGGCGGAAAGGCCGGCGAGCCGGCTCAACCGGTTGCTACGGCGGCGCTTGCGTGTGGAAAGCCAACATCGCGCTGCCGCCTGATAGAACTCAGGCGGCCGCCTCCGGCAGCGCGACGATCATGCCGTTCACCGGCGTTGCGATGCCATGCTTGCGGCCGAGGCGGACGACAGCGCCATTGCGCGCATCGATCTCGACGGGGCAGCCTGCAAGCAGATCGGCATGCAGCGAATTGATCGCATCGCCGGGCGTGTCTGCGGCCCCAGCAACGCCGGCAGCCGTGCCGCTATCGGCACGACGCCATAGGCCTTGGTCGCAACGAAGATCCAATCGCAGGGCTGCGCCTGTTGCGGCGCGACGATCACCTTTGGCGTCGTCGTCAGGTCGCCGTCAGCCGTCTCGATCGTCAGATGATCGAGCGGCGAGCGTGCGCAGACAAGGATGGAATGGCGGGCTGTCCCCTCAAGCCGAACCGCGACGGTTGCGCCGATGGCGCCGGACCGATCAGCGCGATGTTGGCCATCACGCCTTCAACGGCTGCCAGGTCTCGTCCTTCTCCACCGGGCCGTCCTCGACCTTCTTCGCGAAGGTGATATTGGCCATCAGTGCCCGCAGCACTTCGGTGACGCCGGTCCGTGTCGCGGCCGACAGCACCAGCGGTGCACGCGGCTTTTCGCCTTCGGCAACGGCGGGACCGGCGGATTTGATCGCCCGCTTCAGGCGCTCCATCTGCTGCTTCAGGGTCGCAGCATCCACCGTGTCGGCCTTCGACAAGGCGACGATCTCGACCTTGCTGTCGAGATCATGGCCATAGGCTTCCAGCTCGCCGCGCACGACCTTGTAGGCCTTGCCGGCATGTTCGCAGCCGGCATCGACGAGATGCAGCAACACGCGGCAACGCTCGACGTGACCAAGGAATCTGTCGCCAAGGCCATGGCCTTCATGCGCGCCCTCGATCAGGCCGGGGATGTCGGCGAGGACGAATTCGCGATCGTCGCTGCGCACCACGCCGAGGCCCGGATAGAGGGTCGTGAACGGATAATCGGCGATCTTCGGCTTCGCCGCCGTCACCGTCGCCAGAAAGGTCGACTTGCCGGCATTGGGCAGGCCGACGAGGCCGGCGTCGGCGATCAGTTTCAGGCGCAGCCAGATGGTGCGCTCCTCGCCCTCGAGGCCCGGATTGTGGCGCCGCGGCGCCCGGTTGGTCGAGGTGGTGAAATGCAGGTTGCCGAAGCCGCCATTGCCGCCATGGGCGATGACGACGCTCTCGCCGACCTCGGTGAGATCGGCGATCAGGGTCTCGTTGTCTTCCTCGAAGATCTGCGTGCCGACCGGCAGTTTCAGCACCGCATCCGCGCCCCTGGCGCCGGTGCGGTTCTTGCCCATGCCGTGCATGCCGGTCTTGGCTTTGAAATGCTGGTGGAAGCGATAATCGATAAGCGTGTTGAGCCCATCGACGCAGACCGCGATGACATCGCCGCCGCGGCCGCCGTCGCCGCCGTCCGGGCCGCCGAACTCAATGAATTTCTCGCGCCGGAACGAGGTGCAGCCAGCGCCGCCATCGCCGGAGCGCACGTAGATTTTCGTCTGGTCGAGAAATTTCATCGTCAGATCCAAATAGCTGCGCGACCGAAGGATTAGGACCTCCGGCCGCGCGATTCAAGAAATTCGCAAACGCTCAGGCGTTAGCGTTAACCGGCGGAACGCACGCAGTCGGCGTGGAGCAGGGCCGCGTCGCGCACCTGCTGCGCCGCCATCCATCCGGCCCTATCCAACTGGAAGCGCTGGCAGTCGAAAGCGCCGCCGCGCACCGGCATGTCGACCAGCCCGACGCCTTCGAGCCGGAAGCCGCTGTCTTCCAGCACCGCCCGCGACGCCGGATTGTCGACCCGCACCTGGGCGTCGATACGCTCGACCTCCGACGTGCGGAAGGCCAGGTCGACGAGTTCACCGACAGCTTCCCGCGCCAGGCCCTGGTTCCAGAACGGCTTGCCGATCCAGTAGCCGAGCACCGCGCGGCCCGGCCGGGTCTGGTGGATGCCGACCATGCCGATCAGATCCTCCGGCCGGGTCTTGAGCGTCAGCGCCAGCACCGCCGCACTGCCCTGGGCGTTGCCGACCCGGCTTTCGAAAATCCACTTTTCCGCCGCCGATGGCGGATAGGGATGCGGCAGGCGCTCGGTCATCTGCGCGACGTCTTTGTCTCCGGCGAGGCGTACGATGGCTGCGGCGTCGGCCATGCGCGGCCAGCGCAGCCAGAGGCGCTTCGTCTCGAGACGGAAAATATCGTCGCGCAGCAAATCCGGGAACATGGTCCTTCTCCAGTCCGGCGGGCGGTTCTCGCCCAAACAGCGAAGGGGAAATGGTCTCCCATTTCCCCGGCTGGCCCTTTGCGGGCTTGGACTGGATTTCAGGCTTTAGTCTTCCTGAAGGAACCGTCCACCGGGGTCTGGGAGCCGGTGGGGTCCTTCGCTAGACCTCACCTCACTCGGCGGCTTGCATTTTCTGCGCCGTTACGACGTCAATGTAAGCTCGGCCGTTGCCTTTGGTTTTAAAAAGCACGGTGCCTTCACAAAGCGCGAACAGGGTATGGTCCGTGCCCATGCCGACATTCTGGCCGGGATGCCACTTGGTGCCGCGCTGGCGCACGATAATATTGCCGCCGACGACCGACTGGCCGCCGAACTTCTTCACGCCCAAGCGGCGTCCGTCTGAATCGCGGCCGTTGCGGGACGAGCCGCCTGCCTTTTTATGAGCCATAATCCTGCTCCGAACCTGTTTTCCGCTGGCGCGCCACGCTATCGGGCACTGCCTCGCGGGAGAAATGACTATATTTCAGGCTATATACCCGAAATATGGCGACGTGGAAACCGCTGTTTGCGCTTAGCTCAGCGAGATTCCGGTGATCTTCACCATCGTCAGGTCCTGACGGTGGCCGCGCTTGCGCTTCGAATTCTTGCGGCGGCGCTTCTTGAACGCAATGACCTTGGGGCCGCGCGCGTGCTCGACGATCTCTCCCGAAACCGTGGCGCCGCTCAGGAAGGGCGCGCCGAGCTTGGTCGTATCGCCGTCGACGAACATCATCACGTCGCCGAACGTCACCTTGTCGCCGGCATCGCCGGCGAGAGACATAACCGTAATCACTTCATCGGCAGCAACACGATACTGTTTGCCACCGGTTTTGATCACTGCGAACATCGTTTTCTCCGTGTTCAATTCCGACCTACGGGGGGATTCCCGTGACCGGCTTCTTTGCAGGACTTACCGACTGCTGAGTGCTCCAATTCGCCAAGCGCGAGCGCACAACGAAAAACGCGGCCTTCGCCGCGCTGGAACGCGGCTTCTATAGTCGCAATGACGGCAAAATGTCAAACCGAACGTCAAGCGTCTCGACGTGCCCCGGCGAATCCGTATGATCCGCCGCAATGTCAGAAGCCCCTTCCCATACGCCCCAAGCCCCTGTCCATACACCCAACGGCGCGGCCGTCACCGACCTTTTCCGCATGATTTTCCAGGTCAACGCCCGGCTGATCGCCGATGGCGATGAGCTCGGCCGTGACCTTGGTTTCACCAGCGCCCGCTGGCAGGTGCTGGGCGCCGCCGGCGACGCCGTGAGATCGGTGGCACAGCTCGCGCGCCATATGGGCCTGGCCCGGCAAAGCGTCCAGCGCCTTGTCGACTGGCTGGAGGAGCGCGGCTTTGTGGTTCTGGTCGACAATCCCGACCATCAGCGCGCAAAACTCGTGCAATTGACCGAAAAAGGCATCGAAACCCGCAGCAAATTGAAATCTCGGCAGATCGCCTGGGTCAACGAGCTTGGCCTGGCGCTGTCGGGCGATGATCTCGAAACAGCCCTGAACGTCTTGATCGGCCTCCGCCAGGGACTCGACAAGGCGCGACCGGCCCGCAGGGGCGCTAAAACCGACCTCTGAAATCATTCGATGCGGACCCAAGCATTGTCACGGCCATAATGATCCTATCCTGTCATATTGACAGAATACTGTCATCATGGCATGGCTCTCGGCAGCAAGATGCTCGTCTGCGAGCCGGGAGGACGATGGACATGCGCCGTAAAAATCGCGCCGATCTCTTTGCCGAGGCCGTCGCGCGCCGAAATTTCGATGAAATGCCGATCCTCGAACTCGGCATCGACCCGCAGCTTCATCTCAGCCGCAACGACGTCGCGCAGCCGTTCTTCCTGATCTGCGAGCATGATTGCGTCATCGCCCAGATGTCGGGAACGGCGCGTATCGAGTTCCGCGCGGCTTCGGTCAATTATTTCGATCTCGTCCTGGGCGACTTCGTCTATGTGCCCGGCGGCACGCCACATCGTCTCGTGCCGTCGAGCACCAGCGTGCATCTGCGCTACAAGGCCGACGATCCGGGCCTCGAAGCCGTCGCCTGGTTTTCGCCCGCGACCGGCCGCGAGATCAGCAGGGTCGTCTGGGACTGCGCCACCGAACTGCCGCAGGAGGCCTATCTGCGCGCCTGCACCTCGTTCAACGCGACGCCGTCCCTGCGCACATGCCGGGCCTCCGGCGAGGTGCTGCCGCCCATCGACCTGACACCGTTCAACTGGCAGGCGGTGGCCCAGGAGATCCGCGCCGCCGAGGTGAGCGAGCGCGAGCGCGCGGCAAGACGCGGCCTGTCGTTCGAGGTCAAGCCGCGCGATGACCGCACGTTCTGCCCGCCGCCGACCCATACCGAGCCGCTGCGTACCAATGTCTATGACTTCGTGCGTTCGGCGACGACGCAGCTCAACCCGCTGTTTCCCTATCTCGGCCCCGGCTGCATCGTACCCTGTTCGGCCATGCACGATCCCGATTTTCGCGGCGCCATGGGCTACTTCCTGCACGAGAATACCCAGCAGGAAGTCAATGTCTGCTTCGGCGCCCGCAGCAGTTTCCGCGCACCGGGCCAGGTCTTCGTCGGCCCGCTGCATCACGGCGTCGGCAACAAGCCATCGCCCGACGATATTGATCTCGACAAACATGGTGTCGGCGAACGGCCGGGCAACGGCGATCGCGCCGACATGATCGCCATCGCCGTCATCACCCAGCGCCAGGCGATCGACACGCCGCAGCGTGAAGCCGTCTCCATCGTCTGCGAGAAATGCGACACGCAATTGCATCGCCATCCCTACGATGCCCATGCCTTCCCTGATGCGATCGAGACAGACGATCCGGTTCTTCTTGGTCTGCCGACAATCTCCCAGGATGCGTGGATGTTCGAGCAGGTCAACCGCGATCCTTCCATGCGCACCTGCAAGAGCTGCGGCCACGTCAATCCGAAGTTCCCTATGCAGTATTGGGGCTGGGCCGACTACCGGCGCCGCACCCATGTGGCGGTGCAGGCGCGCAAGACCATGGCCGACGCGGCCCCGTCTTCTTCCGTCTCCCGTTCACGGGAAAAGATGACCCTTGCCCAGCAAGGATCGGATGAGGGAAGCAGGCAATGACTGAAGCCGATTACCACCGCGTCGCCACGACAACCGATCTCCACGACGGCGATGTCATCGAAGTACAGGTCGGCAAGACCCTGCTGGCGATCTACAAGATCGACGGCGGCTTCTACGCCACAGAAGGCGTCTGCACCCATGCCTATGCGCGCATGGCGGAAGGCTATGTGGAAGGCGACGTCATCGAATGTCCCTATCACGGCGGCGCCTTCGACATCCGCAGCGGCAAGGCCGTCGCTGCGCCGTGCACGCAGGACCTGAAGACCTTTCCGGTACGCATCGACGGCGATGCGGTTCTCGTCGGCATCGCGTCATGAGCATCAACATCCCGCCGCCCCGCATCGAGCGCCCGCTCACCCTGCAGTTCCAGGGCGACTGGGGCCGCGCCAATCTGCATAGAGTCATGGGCTGGCTCGGCTATGAACTCGGCCGCCTCACCAGCCCGCGACTACGCTTCGCCATCTGGAACGGCACCGGCGGCATGGATGCCGTGCACGCCCTTGGTAGCGGCGAGATCGATGTTTCGATCATGACGCCGGCCTGCTGCGCGAAAATGGCGCTCGACGGCACGGGAATGAGCGCCGGCCAGGCCTTTGCCGACCTGCGCGCGCTCGGCCTCGTACCGCAGAACGATCGCCTCATCCTGGCGATCCGCCGCGACCATGACATCCGCAGCTTCGACGACCTGCGCGCCAGGAAACCATCGCTGCGCATTGCCGCCGCACGCGACGACGGCACCAATCCCATCGGCATGATGACGCAGGAATTCATGCGCGCCTCGGGCATTCCACGCGCGATGCTCGAAAGCTGGGGCGGCAGCTATCTCGAACGCGACGAGCCGATCGACTGTTTCCGCGACGTGATCGCAGGCCGCACGGACGCCATCATCATGGAAGCGGTGATGAGCGAGTTCTGGCATGACATGGCGCGCCAGGTCGACCTGTTCTACCTGCCGATCGAAGCGGCAACGAAGCAGCAGTTGCAGCGCACCTTCGGCTGGACCTGCGCCACCCTGCCGGCAAATTTCCAGCCCGGCCTCGACGCGGACACCGAGTTCCTCGATTTCTCCGATTTCATCCTGCTGACCACCACGGCGCTACCCGACGACATCGCCTATGCCATGGCCTGGAGCCTGGTCGAGCGATACGAAGGCCTGGCGCGGCAGTACAGCCACATCCCTTCGCAGCGCAGCCCGGTCAACTATCCGATCGATCCGAAAGCCGCCTGCCGCACGTCGATTCCACTGCATGCCGGCGCCGAACGCTATTATCGCGATGCGGGACATCTCACCGAACAATCATAAACACAGGCAGAAATCCGGGGAGGGATTTCATGGAAACCAGACAGACCATTCACATCGCGCCCCTGCTCGATGACATGAAGATCGGCCGCACCCACATCGGCGTGTTCATCCTCTGCTTCGTGATTCTGTTTCTCGACGGCATGGATTTCGCCGCCATTCTCGTCACCGCGCCCGCCATCCTGCGCGACTGGCAGCTCGAACCAAAAGTGATGGGCACGATCTTCGGCGCCGGCAATCTGGGGCTTCTGATCGGCGCGGTGGTCTTCGGCAAGCTCAGCGACGTTTACGGTCGCCGCATCGGCATCATCGCCGGCGTCCTGATCTATAGCCTGCCGGCCCTCGCCACGGCTTTCGCCGACAGTTACGCCCATCTGCTGGCGTTGCGCTTCCTCACCTGCATCGGCCTCGGCGGCGTCCTGCCCAATGTCGTTACCTTGCTCACCGAGGGCGCACCGCAACGCGTGCGCGGCAGCTCTGTTCTCCTGGCCTCGATCGGCTACGCGCTGGGGCCGGCTGCGGTCGGCGCCCTCGCGGCCGTGCTCATTCCGCGCAGCGGCTGGTCCTCGGTGTTTCTCGTCGTCGGCATCGCCGGCACCTTGCTCGGCATCCTGCTTTATTTCGTCCTCCCGGAATCGATCCGCTTTCTCGCGTTGAAGACGCCGCAGTCGGAAGACCTGCGCCGGGCGCTTCGCCGCCTCGCACCCGATCTCGCCATCGGCCCGCAAACGCAATTCATTCTCGACAG
Source organism: Terripilifer ovatus (assembly GCA_029222685.1). Classification (GTDB taxonomy): domain Bacteria; phylum Pseudomonadota; class Alphaproteobacteria; order Rhizobiales; family Beijerinckiaceae; genus Terripilifer; species Terripilifer ovatus. Next base: position 16,537 of record JARHVB010000031.1, read on the forward strand.
CGATCCCGGCAGGAAACCCGTACTTGCCGATCTCTTTCATGGCCGGCTGGCGGTGATCACGCCGCTGCTCTGGGCCGTCTTCTTCGCCGAAACCCTCACCTTCATGACGCTCGTCAGTTGGGTGCCCATCCTGATCCAGCGCAGCGGCGTGTCGCCGGCCATGGCCTCACTGGCCTTCGCCTACGGCGCAGCCGGCGGCGGCGTCGCGCAACTGCTGTTCTCCAGAATCATCGACAGCTTCGGCTGGCTGACCACATTGACCGCGGCGATCGTCACGATTCTCGCTCTCTTCGGTCTCGGCATGGCGGAGCTGACACCGGCCATGATCATCGGCCTCATCGCCGCCGCCATGTCGTTTGCGACAGCCGCGCATAATTCGCTCTACAGCCTGGTGGGGCCGTTCTATCCAACAGCGATCCGCGGCAACGGCATCGGCCTCGCCAGCGGCGCCGGGCGCATCGCCGCCATCATCGGGCCTGTGGTCGGCGGCCTTCTTGTATCGCAACTCTCGCTCAGCGGCATGGGCATCGCCATGGCGCTGCCCTACATCGCCACCGCCGTCCTGTGCCTGATCTTCTACGTCCTGCGCACTCGGCCAACGCCCGGCGTCAGCGAACGCGCAGCGGCCTGATCGATTTCAAACCTGACGACCGAAGGACTTAAACAGGAGGGGGATATGAAGCATATGAAAACGGCGCTCATTTGCGCCGGCGCTACTCTTTTGCCCATTGCAGCCGCGCAAGGCGCAGATCTGCCGTCGCGCAAGGCCGCTCCCGTCGAATATGTGCGGGTCTGCGATGCTTATGGCACCGGCTTTTACTGGATTCCAGGCACCGACACCTGTTTGAAAGTCGGCGGCCGTGTCCGCATCGAGGCCTGGTACACGCCGGCCAAGAATGCCGTCGTGCATCGCTCGACCGGCACCCCCGCAATGCCTGCCGGCACATTCGCCGCTGCCAACGGCATCGACACGACCGGCTGGTTCGCCCGCGGCATTCTCAACATGGATGCGCGCACCCAATCGGCCTGGGGCACGGTGCAGACCGTCTTCGCCCTACGTCTCGCCTCGGCCACCGGCCTCGCCAATGCGCCGTTCGGCTACGCCACCAGCGTCTTCTCGGCCGGCAATGTCGGCAATGCAACGATCGAGGCAGCCTATATCCGCTTCGCCGGCTTCACCGTCGGCCAGGCCGCGTCCAGCTTCTTCCTGATCCCGCCCTATCAACTTCATTCGATCTACAATGGCGGCTTTCCCAACGGCGTCCGCCAGTTCACCTACACCGCAAGTTTCGGCAACGGCTTCTCCGCCACCTTGGGCCTGGAAAACCGCGGCGACCAGATCCTGACGTCGGGCGTCAATACGCTCGGCGCCAATCCGTTCACCGCGACGGCGGCGACGGCAGGCGCGATCACGCCGCAGCATCTGCCGGCGCTCGTCGGCAACATCCGCGTCGACCAGGCCTGGGGCACGCTCATGGCGTCGGCGATGGTGCAGGAGAACACCGGCAACTTCACCAATGCGGCCCTCGTCAACACCGCGCCGCAGGTCCGCCGCACCGGCTGGGCGATCGGCGGCGGCGCCCGCTTCAACCTGCCGATGATCGCGGCGGGGGACCAGATTCAACTCTGGACCAACTATGGTGTCGGCACGCTCGACTACATGTACGGCCTGGGGCTGAACGGCAATTTCGCGATGACCTCGAACTTTCTCGGCGGCTTCCTGAGAGTCGATCGCGACCTGACCCTGTATTGCATCAACGTCGCCTGTACCGCCGGTGGCGTCGAACAGACCAGGGCCTTCGGCGCCACGGCACTCCTCACGCATTACTGGACGCCGTCGCTGCGATCTTACTTCGTCGGCACCTATGTGCAGGTGACTCCGGGCACCGTGACCCAGAATACCGCCTGGGCGATGGGCGGCCTGTCGAAAGCCCACCTTTGGAACGTCGCCGGCAGCCTGTTCTGGTCGCCGGTGCGCAACTTCGACATCGGCGCCGAACTGTCCTACGCCAAACTGACCCAGAGCCTGCCGCTCTCGGCACCGGCCGGCCTCGGCACCCTGGCGCAGGTCAGCCCAAGCAACTGGACGACCCGCGTGCGCGTCGAGCGGACGTTCTGATTGCTTCAGACCTCGGCCGGGAAACGCAATATCCCGGCCGGCACAACCGACAGCGGAGAGACATTCGAGATTAAGGCTTCAACTCTGAGTTATCGGGCATTGAAACGGCGATGACAGCCCTCACCTCTCAATAGCCCTCGCTTCGTGGCACACGGTCCGCGGACGGGTCGCCTCGCCGAAACATCGGAAAGCGTCTCCGGCATGGAGCCACACAATGAATCCCATCACCCTGTTCCTCACAATCGTCTGCATTGCGATCGGCGCCGCCCTGGGCGCCGCCGGACATGTCAGTCTGGCAATATGCTTCGCGCTCCTGGCGGTCATCATCGCCGCTGCATTGAAGATGGCAAACACCTGGCAGAGATTCGTAATTCTTCGCGCCGGCAAGCTGCTCGGCGTGAAAGGCCCCGGGCTTTTCCTGATTGTTCCGGTGCTCGACAATGTCGTTGCCGTCATCGATGAGCGCATTCAGACCACCGCCTTCAGTGCCGAGGCGGCGCTGACCAAGGATACGGTGCCGGTGAATGTGGATGCGATCATCTTCTGGTTCGTCCACGACGCGCAAAAGGCCGCCCTCAATATCACGAACTACCGCGAAGCGATTGACCGCGTGTCGCAAACGTCGCTGCGCGAGATGATCGGATCATCGATGCTTTCAGCTCTCCTGTCGGACCGAAGCACAGCCGACGAGAAACTGCGCATCGAAATCACGCGCAAGACCGCCGATTGGGGCATCTCGGTGAAGTCCGTCGAAATCCGCGACGTCGCCATCCCCGTGGCGCTTCAGGACGCGATGTCGAGGCAGGCCCAGGCCGAACGGGAAAAGGAAGCCCGCGTCATTCTGGGATCGGCGGAAGCCGAGATCGCCGGCAAATTCGTCGAAGCCGCCAGGACCTATGCAAACGATCCCGCGGCGCTGCATCTGCGCGCGATGAATATCATCTACGAGACGACCAAGGAACGCGGCGCCACGATCCTGATGCCCACGTCGATGGTCGACAGCATGAATCCTGTTGTGGCGATGGCTTTGGCGGGACAGGACGCGGCGCGCACTGAATCTTCTTGAAATGGGCGAAGGAAGTGCGCGGAGGGGGTGTTGAGATTCACGTCAGACCGTGCCGAAAATGGCGGCTCTCGAGAACCGGAGCGGAACGTACTTAAGTACGTGAGCACCGGAAGCGCAGAGAGCCGGCATTTGCAGGCCGGTATCACGTGAAGATCAGCACGCCCTAGCCGAACGCCAGCTTCCTTGCCTTGTCATCATAGAAGCCGCGATCGTTCAGTGGCTGGATGATCTTGGCTTTCACCATCAGCTCGTAAGCGCTTTCCCACGGCCCCGGCTTGGAGGCGAACTTGTCGCGGAACACCGGCTCGAAGGTGCCGGGCATGGCATTGGCGAGAATGCCGACGCCTTTGTCCGCCCGTTTGGTCTCCGCGATATCAAAGTCCTTCATCATCGATTCGATGACCGGCAACAGATTGGCCTTCTTCTCGATCATGTCGCCGATCGCGGCCTGGGTGCCGCGCATGAATTTGGCGAGATTCTCGGTCTGCGCCTCGAGGCCCTTTTTCGACACCATGTAGACCTGTCCCGGAGACGGCGCGAAATCATCCGCCGAAAAGCCGTAGACGGGCAGCTTGTCCGACTGCAGGGCGAAGAATGTGTCGTTCGTCGCGATGAAAGCGTCGACCCGGCCGAGCTTGACGAACTCGAACGCTCCCGGCGCATTGCCGACGACCTCGCGCGGCACCGAAGCGATCGGCACATCCTTGCTCACCAGCATCATGTCGAGCAGGTTTTCGGTGGCGCCGCCGGTCGATACGACGCCGATCTTCTTGCCGGCCATGTCGGTCGGCGATTTGATCGGCTTGTCGGCATGGCTGATGACGTAGAAAATGTCTTTCTGGAAACACTCGCCGACGGCCACCATGGACGGCTCCTTGGCATAGGCCTTGATGAGGTCGGTGCCGCCGGTGCGCGAGACAAGCGCATTGCCCGCGCTCACCTGCTGCACAGCCATGGCCGACCCGCGCCCGCCTTCCACCTCGACGTCGAGGCCCTGCTTGGCGAAAAAGCCGCCGGACTTGGCGTAGAGCACTTCGGTAAAGCCCAGGATGAATCCGAAGGGCGTCAGGTATTTGACCTTTGTCAGGGGCTGTGCCGCCGCGCCGCGGATCAGCGCCGGCATCAGCAGGCCTGACCCGGCGGCGGCAAGCGAAGTCTGAAGGAGATGCCGACGATCAATGCCTGTCATGTGCGTCTCGTTTCTGGATAGTGGTGGAAGACGCGATAGTATGCGCAAGCGCCAGCGGCTTAGGCAATTGAGAAATCGTCCGGCCGCTACGCCATGAATGTATACAACTGATCCGGCGAAAGGGTTTCCGAAAGGGTTTCAATGACGAAACACACCATTGCGGCGACACACAGCTCATCGGTGTTGCTCGACCGCGCCGCCAGCATCGCCAAGGCCTGCGATGTGATAGCGGAGGCCGGCCGCAGCGAGATCGAACTGCTGTGCTTTCCCGAGACCTATATTCCGGGCTTCCCCTACTGGATCAACCTTTACCCGCCGGGCCAGCAGCACGGCATCTGCGTGCAATACGCGAACCAGTCCGTCGATCTAGCGGGCTCCGACCTTGTTCCGGTCTGCGAGGCCGCCGCCAGGGCGAAGACGAATGTGGTGATGGGCATCAGCGAGCGCGACGGCGGCACGCTCTACAATACCCAGGTCTTCATCGGCCGCGACGGTGAAATCCTCGGCAAGCATCGCAAGCTGCAACCGACCTTCGCCGAGCGGATATTGTGGGGCCAGGGCGACGGCTCGACGCTCGGCGTGTTCGACACATCGGTCGGCAGGATCGGCGGCCTGATTTGCTACGAGCACATGATGAACCTGGCGCGCCAGGCGCTCATCCTGCAGCGGATCGAGATTCATTGCGCCAGCTGGCCGACCTTCGCCAGCAGCCAGCAGCGCGGCGGCACTTACGATCTCACCGTAGAAACCCTGATGCGGGCGCACGCCATCACCGGCCAGTGCTTCGTCGTCGTGGCGCAGAACCCGGTGACACAGCAGTATCTCGACGCCATGGAAGCGGTGATGGGCAGGCAGGACATGCTCAAGACCGGCGGCGGCTGTTCGACAATCTTCGCGCCCGGCGGCGCCACCATCGCCGGGCCTCACACCGGGCTTGAGGAAAAGCTGGTCATCGCCGAGATCGACCTTGCCGACATCATGCGCGCCAAGGTCCTGGTCGACAGCGCTGGGCACTACGCGCGGCCCGATGTGCTCGAACTGGCGCTCGACCGGACGCCGCGCAACGGCTGGGCGTAGTCTACAAAGAAGGAGACTTACCAGAAGCCCTCATCCTGAGGAGCGCCTGAAAGGCGCGTCTCGAAGGACGGGGCGTCACGCCGCAGCGTCGCAATCCGCTTAGGATGTCCAATAGTCATCGGTACTTTGTGCTCCTGCAAGGCCGCTCTGCATGATCTCCCACACGCCCCCGTCCTTCGAGACGCAACGCGATGCGTTGCTCCTCAGGATGAGGGCTTCTGAGGGCTTACTACCGCTCGCAATCTCAGATCACGCGCGCCATCGATGCATCCACCACGCTCGCCGCTTCCCGCGCGCCGATACATCCCAATCCAACCAGTGTCGCCTGCACCGCTTGATCCAGCGGGGTATGCGGCTCCGCTCCAAGCTCTGCCACCAGCCGCGCATTGCGCAGGCGGATCGGCTCCTGCCAGAGGTATTTCATCTCGCCGAGCTCGCGGAACAGCTGCACGAACGGCGATGCCAGTCTCACCGCCAGCCAGGGAAAGCGGCGTTCGCGAAGGCGCGGATCGCCGACCGCGCGCTTGATCGCCTCGATCATCTGGCGGCCGTCATGATCCCAGTGCCCCTCCATGTGGAAGCGGGCGAAATCGGCGAGATCGTCGCGCTCGATCAGGCGCACCATGGTTTCGGCCACGTCGGGCAGATAGGCCCATTGATGCCCGATGCCCGGCCTGCCCGGATAGGAAACCGAGCGGACCGGCTGGCCCGGCTTCACCAGCCCCTGCGAGAACCAGTTGTTGGCCGCTTGCGGGCCGAAGAAATCGCCGGCGCGCACGATCAGCGCTTTCGCATCGCCCGCCCTGGCGGCGGCTCCGAGACGGGCCTCCATATCGACGCGGATTTTGCCTTTCCTGGTTTTGGGAGCTTGCGGCGCATCTTCATCGATGAGCGGGAAGGTCTCCGGCCCGAAATTATAGACCGTGCCCGGCAGCACGATGCGCGCGCCAGCCTGCTGCGCCGCCGCCAGCGCATTCTCAAGCATCGGCACGGCCAGCTCGCCCCAGTTGCGATAGCCCGGCGGGTTGACCGCGTGGACGACCAGCGAGACGCCATTCGCCGCGGCCGCAACATCGGCCGCTACCATGGCATCACCTTGAATCCAGTTAAAATCCCCGCGTCCGCCGACCTCGCCGGGTCGCCGATGCAGGGCGCGGATGTTCCAGCCCCGCTGGCTGAGACGGCGGGCCACTTCGCCGCCGATGCCGCCAGTTGCACCAAGGATCAATGCGGTTCTGTTTTGCATGACCATCACTCCGTTTCCTATGAAACGAAGAATGCGCCTGCCGGGAATAAAACGAAATTGATGAAATATCTGGATATGCTATACAGAAATAGATGAAGTCAGATCCAAGCTGGGACCTTTATCGGACCTTTCTGGCCGTCGTCGAGGAGGGCTCACTCTCCGGCGCGGCGCGCCGGCTCGATCTCACCCAGCCGACCGTCGCCCGCCATATCGATGCGCTGGAATCCGCCGTCGGCTACGACCTGTTCCTGCGCTCGCAGCGCGGATTGATCGCCACGGAAGCCGCGCTCGAACTCAAGCCCTATGCGGAGACGCTGGCTTCGACCTCCGCCGCCCTGCTGCGCGCCGCATCGGGATACGCCCGGACGACGGATGGCGGGAGCGTGAAGGGCACGGTGCGGATCACCGCCAGCGAAGTCGTCGGCGCCGAACATCTGCCGCCGATCCTGGCCCGGCTGCGCCAGCGCCATCCGCAGCTCGTCATCGAGCTGGTGCTCTCCAACGAGGTGAGCGACCTGCTGCGCCGCGATGCCGATATCGCCGTCCGCATGGTCGAGCCGGCGCAGGATGCCCTGATCGCACGGCGGCTTTCCGGCATCGGGCTTGGGCTCTTTGCCCATCGCGACTATCTCGACCGGCGCGGCGTGCCAGCGTCGATGACCGACCTCGCCGGCCACGACCTCATCGGCTTCGACCGAGAGACCCCGGCGCTGCGTGGCATCCTGCGCCGGTTTCCCGTCTTGAACCGGGCAGCCTTCGCCCTCCGTGCCGACAGCGATCTCGCCCAGATAGCGGCAATCCGCGCCGGCTTCGGCATCGGGGGCTGCCAGATACCGGTGGCGAGGCGGCATCCAGATCTGGTCCATGTGCTGGCCCGCGAATTCGAACTGGAACTTGGCATGTGGATCGTCATGCACGAAGACCTGAAGACAAGCCCGCGCTGCCGGGCTGTTTTCAACGCCCTGGTGGAAGGCATGGACGCGACAATGGACAAATCCGCAGCCCAGACCACAGGATCGGGCACTTCAACCTGCGATTCGCGCTCCGCCACAATCGCGCCTATGTAGACGCCATGCACAACTTCGGGCCTCGATTCTTTGGCGGCGAGAAGCGCGGCTACCATCACGGCCATCTCAAGGAGGCCCTGCTGGAGGCCGCCCGCCGGCTCGTCGCCGAGCGCGGACCCTCAGGTTTCACCCTCGCGGAAGCGGCCAAGCTGGTTGGCGTCACCGCCGCCGCGCCCTACCGCCATTTCACCGACCGCGGCGCCCTGATCGAGGAACTGGCGCGGCGCGGCTTCGAGCAATTCGCCGAAAAGCTCAACGCGGCCTGGGACCAGGGCCGGCCCAACCCCATCCAGGCCCTGCGCCGCATGGGTTCCGCCTATCTCGAATTCGCCCGCGAGGAGCCGGGGCTCTATTCGTCCATGTTCGGCAATGTGCAGACGCTGAACGCACCGGAACCGGGCGCTGCAGCCGACAAGGCGCTGGACAGCATCCGCCAGGCCTGCGCCACGGTCCTCGAACATAACGGAGCTGGCCGCGACGGCGCCAAGGCGCTGGCCTTTGAAATGTGGGCGCTGTCGCACGGCCTGGCCATGCTGATGCTCTCCGGCCATCTCGACCCCGTCCGCACCGGCAGCGACCCCGTCTCCATTCTCGAAACCGCAGCGACCAGCCTGGTCGAGGGTGCGATCGCGCGTCACGCCGCCAGCAAGGCACCCAAAGGCCCTTGGGCGCGCTGACCTGGGCATCGACCCTTGCGCTTTGCCGCGGCCCTTCCAATTTTTCTTCAGGCCGGCCTTGCACCCCCTAGACTGACGCCTCATGTTAATGTACGTTACATTCACATTGAGCCCCACGGGCGATAATGGAGAGACACATGAGTGCGACTGCGGACTATGCGGACAATGATCGCGGCCGGGAGAGACGCGGTCGCTGCGGCTGGAGGGGTGATGGCTTCCGCCGCCATGGGGCGCCCTGGCGTCCGATCGAACTGATCGCGATGATCCTCGGCTTCATCGTCTTCTGGCCGATCGGCCTGGCGATCCTGTTCATGAAATTCTGGCAGAGGCGTTCGGGCTACGAGGGCGACATGGTCGGCTTCGCGCACACCCGCTTCGACGAGATGCGCGAGCGCTCGCGCGCCAACTGGGACCGTTTCGGCGGTTTTGGCGGACGCGGTCCCGGCTGGGGCGGCTATAGCAACACCGGCAACCGCGCCTTCGACGAATGGAAGAAGATCGAGCTCGAGCGCATCGAGGAAGAGCGCCGCAAGCTCGAGGCGGCCCAGCGCGAATTCGGCGAGTATATGGCCCATCTGCGCATGGCCCGCGACCGCGAAGAGTTCGAGCGCTTCAAGACCGAACGCAGCGCCGCCCAGGCGCGTGGCGAAAGCGGCTGGAAGCCCTTCGACGAGAGCAAGCCGGAACACCGTCAGGAAGGCCCGACCCAGTAAGCGTCGGCCTTGAATATCGAGACGAATGCCGCGACGGAGTCCCCGTTCGCGGCATTTTCTTTGCTGGTCGCTCGCTCTCGACGATCAGCGCGTCAGCACGACGTGGGTCGCGAGGTCTGTGGGGACTGTTTCCGTCACCCGATAGCCAAGGCCGGGCAGGTCGATGTCCGCGAACAGGGATTCACCACGGCCCAGAACGACCGGCGACAGCGCCAGGTGCACCTCGTCGATCACGCCGGCGCGCAGATACTGGCGGACCGTCGCAACGCCGCCACCGATCTTCACGTCCAGGTCGCCCGCGGCGGCCTTGGCCTGGGCGAGCGCCGCCTCGATCCCATCGGTGACGAAATGGAAGGTCGTCCCGCCCTCCATCACGATTGGCGCCCGCGCGTAGTGGGTGAGGATGAAGGTTGGCGCGTGATACGGAGGATTGTCGCCCCACCAGCCCTTCCAGTCGGGTCCGCCCCAATCGTCGCCGGCCGGCCCGAACATATTGCGGCCGAGAATGAAGGCGCCGAAGCCTTCCATCGCCGCGCTTGCGAAACGATCGTCTGTCCCGCCGTCTTTCCCGATCATGGCTCGAAAGGTCCGGGTGGGAAAAAACCAGTTCATCAACTCCGGCCCCCGTTTGCCGAGCGGATGCTCCAGGCTCTGCTCAGGACCGGCGCCAAAACCGTCGATCGACACGCCAAAACCGGCGACGCGCACCTTGCCCATGGGGCCCTCCATCTGACAGTGAACTGCAATCAGTCGGCTTTTACCAGACCGATCTTATATTGCAACTAGTCGTTTGCGAAAGCTTCTGCGCAGGCCGGGGCCCCCTGTCAACAATTCATGTGACGATCCGCCTGACTTGCTGGCGTCACCTGCGGGATGCTAGGCCTCAGCGCCTTTCCGATTCCCGTCCTCCCTGATCCCGGCCCGCATGTTCAAACGTCTTTACGAGTGGACTCTCTCGCTCGCCGGATCGCCACGCGCGACGCCGGCGCTTGCCGCCATCTCCTTCGCGGAATCCTCGTTCTTTCCTATCCCGCCCGACGTCATCCTCATTCCCATGGCGCTGGCGAAGCCGGAGCGGGCCTATTACTACGCCACAGTCTGCACCATCTCCTCGGTGCTCGGCGCCATGCTCGGCTATGCCATCGGCCATCTGCTTTACGATACCGTCGGCATCTGGCTGATGAACCTCTACGGATATACCGAGAAGGTCGAGGCGCTGCGCGCCTTCTACGCCGAATGGGGCTGGGCCTTCATCCTGGTCAAGGGCGCGACGCCGATTCCCTTCAAGCTCGTCACCATCGTCAGCGGCCTGCTCGAATATAATTTCCTGCTCTTCGTGCTGTTGTGCACGATTACGCGAGGCATCCGTTTCTTCGTCGTCGCCGGCCTGCTCAATCGCTATGGTGTTCAGGCGCGGGCCCTGCTCGACCGCCATTTCGCCCTGTTCATGGGCATCATCCTGTTCTTTATCGTGGCGGGCTTCTGGGTGGCGTTGAAGGTGATCTGATGTTGAATTTATCGCCGCTGCGCACGGCCGCGCTCATCTTTGTGCTGGCCTTCGCCACCATCGCCGGCGCCTGGATTTTCGAATATTTCGGCTATCTGCCGTGCGAACTCTGCCTGCAGCAGCGCTGGGCCTATTACATCGGCGTACCGGTCGCGGCGCTTGCCACGCTCAGCGCCTGGCGCGGTCCGCAGACGGCGACGCGCGTTCTCTTTGGCCTCGTCGGCATCATCTTCATCGGCAGCATGATTTTCGGCATCTATCATGCCGGCGTCGAATGGGGCTTCTGGCAGGGACCGACCGGCTGCACCGGCGCGGTGCCGCAGCGCGCCAACGACATGAACGATTTCATGAACCAGTTGAAGACCACGAAGGTCGTGCGCTGCGATGCCGTCGCCATCCGCATTCTCGGCCTGTCGCTGGCGGGATGGAATGCCGTTATCTCGGCCGTCATTGTTGCACTGAGCTTGCGCGGCATGCGCCGCGTTTGACGGACTGCCCGCTGCATAGTGCAGCTCATTTCGCCTGCGCGAACTCGGTCTCCAACAGCGGAAAATTGAGTTCATCCAGCGGCGCCAGCAGATTGAGTATGATGCCGCGCAACCAGGCATGCTCGCGATTGAACGTATCGCGCTTATGCCAGTAGAGCTGCAAGCGCATCATCGGCATCTCCAACGGCAGGCGGTAGAGCTGCAGGCCAAGCCGGCGCGCGATCGACAGTGCAAAACGTGTCGGCAGGACGCCGAGAAGATCGCTCTGCGCCAAGACGCGGCCGACGCCGTAGAATCCCGCAACGGACACGGTGATACGGCGTTCGCGGCCCAGGCGTGAGAGGGCTTGATCCTCAAGCCGTGCGAAATCCTCCTGGACTGAAAAAACCGCGTGCGGAATGCCACAGAACAGCTCGATCGGTAGGGTTTGACCCCAGGCCAATCCGGCGGCCTGCAGGCGTGAATGACCGTTACGAGCCGCCACCACGAAAGAGGAATGAAAGACGGGCACCTGCTCGATCCAGTCCGGCACCTGGGCTGGAATCAGCAGCACCACGTCGGCGCTGTCGGCTGCAAGTAGGGTCGCGGCCTGGGCGACATCAGCCGGCAGCGTTTTCAGGGTCACATTCGGCGCCGTGTTCATGAGAACGTTCGCCAGCTCCGGCATCAGCATTTCGGTGAAATAATCCGAACCCGCCAGCGTAAAGGCGCGTGCATTGGTGGCCGGATCGAAGTTGCCGCCGCCGGACAGCGCATGCTCCAGGTTCATCAGCGCTGTTCGGACCGGTTCCTGTAGATTCAGCGCAAGACTGGTGGGAACCAGCGTGTTGCCTTGGCGGATGAATAGCGGATCGCCCAGCGCATCGCGCAGTCGGGCCAGTCCGGCGCTCACGGCCGGCTGGCTGAGACCGAGCATCTCACCCACGCGGGTTGTATTGCGGGCGATCAACATGCCGTTGAGCACGCGCAGCAGATTGAGATCGAAGTTTCGGAAATTCACGTGGTGAATACCCTAAATAGAAACAATCGATTTTATTTATGACGGAATCTGGGCCAGAAGTCACATCGCGTCACCGGCCGGCGACCACCCGCAACTCGAGATACGCGAGACATCATGAACGCTCACGCTCAGATCGCTGCGCCGGCGGAGGTCATCACCTGGCTGGACTCGACCTACAAAATCCTGCTGACGACCGCCGAAACCCGCGGCCGGGCCGGTATGTTCGAATCGATCGGCGAACCGAACACCGGCCCCCCTCGGCACATCCACCACAGGGAAGACGAGATAATCTATATCTGCGAGGGCGAAGCCCTGTTCTGGGTGGAGGGGCGGACATTCCTGCGCCAGGCGGGCGCGGTTGTGTTCGTGCCGCGAGGAAAGGAGCATGCCTTTCGTGTGACGGGCGACGGACCGGCTCGCTTCCTGGCTACGCTCACGCCGGGCGGCTTTGAAGGGTTTTTCCCGGCGGTAGCCCGGAATGCTCTGAAGGTGCCGGAAGACATGCCGGACATTTGCAGGATCGCCGGAGATTTCAATTGCGAATTCACCGGACCGCCGCTGGCATGAACCCACACGCGTGAGGCCATCATTCAGGCGGCTTCGCGCGTCTTCTCGTTCAGGCTTTTCGCGACAAGCATGATCAAGGTACGCACGCTGTCGCGCAGGTCCCTGACCTCAGCTTCCAGCTGGCCGTTCTGATCCTCGGTCGCATCGCGTGCGACAGCGGCAGGTGCGGCGGTGACAGGCTCGACGACATGCTGCGGGATCGCGGTCCGCAGTTCGGCGAGTTCGGCTTTCAATTGCGTCAGTTGCAACTGCGTCTTCTGATTGTCTTCCGCAGATGCTTGCGACGGCGCTTCCACCGGTGCCTGGTCTTCGGCGGCCGGCTCGATGAGCGCGCCCAGCGCAGCGCTCAGGCGCTCCATTTCGGACTTCAGCTCGACGACATCCTGTTGCGTCTCGGCGACGGGCGCCAACATCGCGGCAACCTGCGCCGCGGGCACGGAAACGTCCGGGGTTGCGCCGCCGTTTGCATTCACGGCGGCGGTGAGATCGGCGAGCTGGCTTTTCAGCACCTGGATATCGGTGCTGTGATCGATCTGCGGTTCGCGCCGGGCGATCGACATCACGAACGTCGTCTGCAGATCCGCCAGGCTCTCGGCCAGTGCATCGAGCCGCTGTTCGAGATGCGCCGTACCGGCGCCGATCAGTTCCGGCGCGATTGCGGCTTCCGGCAACAGCGGCAGTTCGGCCTGCGGTGCATCGTCATGGCGGCGTTCGCCGGCTGCGGCCGGGAATCCGGCTTTCTTCAACTCGCTATAACCGCGCTCCAGCCGGGCCAGCCGCTCGACGATCGACTGCAGCACCAGCGGATCCTCGTGCCGCGACTTCAGGAATGCGACGCCGGCGACATTGTCCTCCTGCCGCCGCATCTTGGCGATCTTGGTTTCCGACCGCGAAGGAATGAAGAGATCGAAATCCTCCGGGCATTCGAAACCGTCCGGCAGCTGGACGCGCGCGCCCGTGGCGCTGATGTCGATGACCGTGCATTCGATCGGCACACGGCCGTCGAGGAAGCGCATTTCCGCGCGCATATGGCACGTCTGCCGCACGGCCTGCCGCCGGCCGATCCATTCGTTACGCATCAAACCCACTCCGCCGCGAACCGATACACCCCGAGGCCCTGCCCCCGAGCATGGGGCACAGAGGTTTAATTAATCTTGCGTCTTGCCCGGCACTACCGCTCGAGCTGAAACGTGTAGCTCGCGTTGACGCCGACGCTGAACTGGTTGCGGCTGCCGGTCGCCTTCACGATCGGGCTGTTGGCGGCGCCGTTGGTCAGGCGGTCCCAGCCGCCGTGCGCGGTGAACGACCAGTCCTTCGAATAGCGCCAGGTGAGCGAGCCGTAGGCGCCGGCCGAATAGAGACCCGCGCCGGGCTGATAGGCGGCGAAGACCGGATTGTTGAGCGAATCCTGCGCCGTGACGCCGAACCGCGAGCGCATCGAGCGCGCATCGGCGAAATCGGCGCGCGGGCCGATGGCGAAAGTGAAATCCTGCCAGTTGGTCAGCCAGTCGGCGCCGAAGCTCGCGACGAACCCGTCCTCGCTGCGGAAGCCGCGGCGCAGTTCCACTTTCGCGCGCAATACATCGGGCAGCAGCCAGACGCTGGCGAAGACGCCGGGCTCGAGCGTCCAGCGCACATTGTGAATGCCCATCAATTCGCGGTTGCCACCATCGTAACGGCCGCCGCGATAGGCGACGACCGGGCCGATGTTGAATCCGCCGCTCGAAAACGCGGCAAAGCCGACACTGTCATCCGGTGACGACCATTGCAGCGGTTCGCCAGGACGCCGGAACGACAGGGTCGGAAAGGCGATGAAGGAATAGCGATCGGCGCCGACATAGCGCGGCGACACGAACGTCTTGGCGTTGACGGTGATGAGCCAGCCATAAGGCGAAAAAGGCGAGACGACGGTCTGCTGCGGCGCCGGCGCGAAGGATTGCTGCGGCATGACTGCAGGCATGGCGCGATAGACCGGGTGACGGCGCGGCGCGGCAGCGTGCCGGACTGCCGGCTTCTTCACCGGCTTGCGCGCATGCGAAGATTTGGCGTGCCGCGCCTTCGATCTCTCGGCAGCGGCCGCTGCGTGCGGGACGAGTTGAACGGACAAAAAGGCAGACGCAACAAAGGCAACGGAAGCAATTGATTTAAAATGAGCCATCGTTCCAATCGATTCATAAACGCTACAGCGATTGCTAGAACGTCAAGGTTAATGGCGCTGGAAAAAACAAGGTTAGCGAAAGGTAACCGAACGTTGTCATTCCCGACGCACCGCAGGTGCGAGCGGGAATCCAGAAGCCAGGGCTCGCAATGAATCGTCACGTTGCTTCTGGATTCCCGCCCTGCGCTTCGCTTGGCGGGAATGACACCAAGACCGAAGCCGAACCACATTGCAGATGGCGCACGCCGCCTAGTCTTCCGCTTCCATCATCCTTGCACGCGCCCGCAGCTTTTCCGTCTCGCTCTTCAACTGGCCGCAGGCGGCGAGGATGTCGCGGCCGCGCGGCGTGCGCACCGGACTGGCATAGCCGGCCTTGAAGACGATGTCGGAGAAACGCTCGATCGTCTCCCAGTCCGAACACTCATACTTGGTGCCTGGCCAGGGATTGAACGGAATGAGATTGATCTTCGCCGGAATGCCCTTGAGCAGGCGCACCAGCGCGATCGCATCGGCCGGCGTATCGTTGACGCCCTTCAACATCACGTACTCAAACGTGATGCGGCGCGCATTCGACAGGCCGGGATAGTTGCGGCAGGCGTCGAGCAGGTCCTTGATCGGATATTTCTTGTTGAGCGGCACCAATGTGTTGCGCAGATCGTCGCGCACCGCATGCAGCGAGATCGCCAGCGCCGTCCCGGTCGCTTCACCCAGCGCCGCGATCTGCGGCACCACGCCGGAGGTCGAGACGGTGATGCGCCGCTTCGACAGCGACAGGCCTTCGCCATCGGACAGGACCGAAATCGCATCGGTGACATTGTCGAAATTATACAGCGGTTCGCCCATGCCCATGAAAACGATGTTCGACACCGCGCGCACGCCCTCGCCCGAGGGAATAAGCCCGTTGGTCGGCGGCGTCTGGCCGGGGAAATCGCCGAGCATGTCGCGCGCCACCACCACCTGCAGCACGATCTCCTCGGCGCTAAGATTGCGCACCAGCTTCTGCGTGCCCGTGTGGCAGAACGTGCAGGTGAGCGTGCAGCCGACCTGGCTCGACACGCAAAGCGTGCCGCGATCGCTCTCGGGGATGTAGACGCATTCGATCTCGGCGCCCTTATCCTTAACATCCACGGGATGCATGCGGATGAGCCATTTGCGGGTGCCATCGCTCGACACTTGCTCGGCGACGACCTGCGGCCGCGCCAGCGAATAATGCTCGATCAGCTTTGCCCGCAGCGGCTTGCCGACATTCAGCATCTGCGCGAAGTCGCGGGCGCCGTGGAAATAGATCCAGTGCCAGATCTGCGCCACGCGCATGCGGATTTCGCGCTCCGGCACCTCGATGGCGCGCAAGGCGTCGGCCAGCCGCGCCCGCGTCATGCCGACGAGGGAGGGAAGCTGCGGCTCGGCCGGGGCTAGGGGCGCGACCGGCGGCGCGGCAATGGCAATATCCTGAAGCTCAGGCATTCAATCGTCTCGATGGAAGGGGTGTCGCGGCCGCAAAAGCTGGCCTGTTGCGGCGACGCATACACTAATTCCCGTCCGGGCGCACTCGCGAAAGCTGGTCGTGATAACGCTTGACGTTAGTATCGCATAACGTTAGCATACATCATGATCGCTTCTTTCAGAAACGACGCTGCTCTGGCAGCCTGGGAAAGGCGATTCCTGAAGGGCTACGCGAACGAAGTCATCAAGACCGCTCACCGGAAGCTCGTGCAGATTCATTATGCCCGGAAGCTGGAAGACTTACGCGCGCCGCCCGGCAACCGCCTCGAAGCGCGCAAGGGCGACCGACGCGGACAACATTCGATCCGGATCAACGACCAATGGCGCATCTGCTTCGTCTGGAAAGACAGCGATGCTCATGATGTCGAAATCGTGGATTATCACTAAAGGAATTCACATGGCCGACTTTCCCCATGCTCATCCCGGCGATGTCCTGCGCGAGGATTTCCTTAAGCCGCTGGGACTGAGCCAATATGCGCTCGCCCAGGCGCTCGGCGTGTCGCAACTGCGCATCAGTGAAATCTGTCGTGGCAAGCGGGCCGTTTCAGCCGACACCGCGCTGCGTCTCGCGCGCTATTTCGGGACGACGCCGGAGTTCTGGCTTGGCATGCAGAGCGGTTACGATCTCGCCGTCGCGCGCGATCGAAAAGGTGCGCAGATCGAAGCATCTGTAAGCCCTCGCGCTGCGTAATACGCAGCGAACGGCGATTATTACGCGGCTTCGATATCCGTCTGGGGGAAATCGGCGCCCTTGAACATCAGCGGCTCGCCAAAATGCCGGGCGCAGGCATAGGCGAAGCAATCCCCGAAATTGAGACGGGCGGGATGCCGGCCTTTGCCGTAACGGTCGAAAGCCTCAAGCGCGATCCGCCCGGTCTCCGGCGGGACCGCGATGGTCTCGATCTCCATCAGAGCGAGATAGCTTTCGACCGCATCCGCCGCCTCGGTGATCGGAAGATCGAGCATTCGCGCGACGGCGATCGCGGCCTCCCAGACCGCCAGCGCCGACGTCAGGCGTCTGGGATCCTGTTGCAGGCGCGCCAGGAGTTCGCGCGCGTCATCTTCGCTGGTCAGCAGCGCGGTTAGCGCAGAGGCGTCGATGAACATCAATTGTCCTCATACAGGTTGTCGCGGAACGCTTTGTCCGCCGGCCGGCCTTTTGTCGGATTGCCCCTGGCGCGCAGATCGCGCGCGAACTGGATGCCGAGGTCTACCAGGGAAGGCTTTCCCTGTTCGCGCTCAAGCTCATGGGCGAGGGCGGTGTGAACAGCTTCGGTAAGGCTGATTTTTTTGAGCGCGGCAACCCTGCGGGCCAGCGCATCCGTCTTGGCGTTCTTGATATGGAAGGCCATGGGCGCATCTTTCTAGATCAAGCAATGTATCCTTATATACCATAAAGGATACACCACGACCAGAAATCCGTTCAGACCACCTCCAGCTTCTTCAGCGCCCCTTCCGGCAGCTCGACAGCAATCGCATCCCCCGCCTTCACATCGCCGCCGGCGACCACGATCGCCATGACGCCGCTCTTGCGGATGAGATTGCCGGCTTCATCGCGGCCGAGCACGGCCTGGGTCAGGCCTTTCTGGAAACGGTCGATCTGCAGGCAGGGATTGCGCAGGCCGGTGACCTCGACCACCGCATCCGCGCCGAGCCGCAAGCGCGCGCCCTGCGGCAGCGCCAGCAGGTCGAGCCCGCGCGTGGTGACGTTCTCGCCCATCTCGCCGGGGCCGACAGTGAAACCCTGCCCGCGCAATTCCTCGAACAGCTCCTCGTGGATGAGATGCACCTGGCGCAGGTTGGGCGCCTCCGGCGTCTTGGCCACACGGGAGCGATGCTTCACCGTGACGCCCATATGCGCATCGCCCTCGACGCCGAGCCCGGCGAGAAGCCGGATCGACAGCGCATTCGCCTTGCTGAACTTGTGACGCGGACTGAGGCTGACGGCTGTGATGCGGGCGGTCATGGGACATCTCCTTGCATCTGCAGCGCGGCCAGAACCGTTCGCGTGGCCTCGGGAATGCGGGTCGAGGCGCCGCTGGCGCGCGTCACATAGACATGGGTGAAGGCGCCCTGCGCGCTCGCCTCCGCCGCGCCGTCGCAGAAGATCCCCAGCGCATAGCGCACCGACGCATTGCCCAGATGCTCCACCCTGACGCCGACCTCGATGACGGCGGGAAACGCCACCGGCGCGAAATAGGAACAGCGCGTCTCGACGACGAGGCCGATAACCGGGCTCAGCACCGGATCGAGCACGCCGGCCTCGACCAGCAACTGGTTCACCGCCGTATCGAAGAAGGCGTAATAGACCACGTTGTTGACGTGGCCGTAGATGTCGTTGTCGTGCCAGCGCGTGGTGATGCGCACGAAGCGGGCATAGTCCTGCCGTTGCGATCTCGCCTCACGCTCCGCCATCGTCCCGTCCTGCCGGTTGGTATAGCCTGGAATCAGCTTATTATAATCCAATCCCGCCGCGTCGTCGGATAATCTGGAGGGAGGCCGTTGCGCCATCTGTCACGCCGAACGCCGGGGCGTCTTGCCGGAATTCTCGTGCCCACGCTGATGCTTGCGGCGCTCCCCGCCCGGGCGCAGCAGGCCGCCTCGCCGGCGGGGCGCTGGCTCGCCGAGGACATTCAAGGCGGTGGCGTCATCGACCGGTTGCAATCAACGCTCGAGATCGCCGCCGACGGCAGGACCAGCGGCAGCGGCGGCTGCAACCGCATCGGCGGCAAGGCAGTGATCAACGGCAACAACATCGCTTTTGGCGCCATGTTCGGCACCAAGATGGCCTGTTCACCGGCAATCATGGCTCAGGAGGACAAGTTCCTGAAAGCGCTCGGGCAGACACGCAGCTTCCGCCTCGATCCGCGCGAGCGGAAGCTTTACCTGATGGATGCGGCGGGCACAGTCGTGGTGCGGCTTGTGGCGATGTGAGGGATTGCTTCAAGCGGTAGAACGCGCCCAGAAGCCCTCATCCTGAGGAGCCTGCGCAGCAGGCGTCTCAAAGGACGGAGCGTTTTGCCGAAGCGTCCAAGTTAGCATGACACAGTTGGGAAGTGCGAGCCTGACGCCCGTCCTTCGAGACGCGCCTTTCAGGCGCTCCTCAGAGTCTCACTGAAAATTCACGCCCATTTTTCGGGGCTTTCTATCTCTCTGTTTTGACTCGACCTTAGTGTGTCATTCCCGCCAAGCGAAGCGCAGAGCGGGAATCCAGAGGCAACAAGGGAGACCTTGGCCTTCTGGATTCCCGCTCGCCCGCTTCGCGGACGTCGGGAATGACAGCGTGAATTTTCAGTCAGACTCTCAGGATGAGGGCTTCTGTTGGCTTTCAGGAGTGAGCAACCCACCCTCTTCCTCACCATCCACCTCCACCGGCGGCGCGACGGTGATCGCGCGCCCGGCGATATCGACCCTGGGCACGACCCTCTTCGTGAACGGCAGCAGCGCCGTGCCGCCATCGGGCGTTTCCACCGTCAGGAAGTCGCCGGCGCCGAAGTTTTCCACGGCGCGCACGGTTCCGAACCGCTCGCCGCTCTCCAGCATTGCCGCCAGGCCAATGAGATCAGTGAAGTAGAATTCGTCTTCGTCCGGCGGCGGCAGATTGGCGCGCGGCACGTAAATATCGACGTTGACGATCGTTCCGGCTGAGTCACGATCGTCGATGCCCTGAATCTGGGCAACTAACATATCGTCTTTGAGGTAACGTGCCTTCCGGAACGCGAAATTGCGCGTCCCGGCGGCGTCTGTCAGGCCCCGGTAGCCGGCGATGGCCATCGGGTCCGCGGTGAACGATTTTACCCGGATTTCGCCCCGTACCCCATGCACCGCACCGAAGCGGCCGACGAGGACGAGGCCGGAGGTTTCCCCTCCTTCCGCCATCAGGCGGCCGGGGCTTCAGCTGCCTTGGCGGCAGCGGCGGCCGCCGCAGCGGCGCGTTCCTGCGCCTTCTTCTTCGGCTGCGCCTTCTGCGGGTTATTGTGCGCTTCGCGCTTCAGCACGCCGAGGCCGTCGAGCAGGCGGGTGACGCGGTCGGTCGGCTGGGCGCCCTTGGCGATCCAGTCCTTGGCCTTATCGACATCGAGGACGAGGCGGGCGGCATTGTCCTTGGCGAGCAGCGGGTTGAACGTGCCGAGCTTCTCGACGAAGCGGCCATCGCGCGGCATGCGCGCATCGGCAACGACGACGCTGTAGAACGGGCGCTTCTTGGCGCCGCCACGGGCGAGACGGATTTTCAGAGACATATTTACTTCCTTTCAAAGTCCAATTGAGAGCCCGGCGAACCGGGCGGTTGTTTCAGTGTTGCGTAGTCACTTCTTCTTGCCGAACGGGTTGAACCCGCCGGAAAATCCCCCGCCGAGACCCGGCAGCTTCGGGCCGCCAAGTCCGGGGAACGCGCCGGGCAACCCCGGCTTCGGCCCGCCGGTGAGACCGGGCGGCGGTGTTGACGGCAAAGCCGGCGGCGCACCTGCACCGCCCATCTGCTTCTGCATCTCGGCGATCTGCTCCGGCGAGGGCATGCCACCACCGCCACCAAGCCCCATCATCTGCGCCATCTTGGCCATCGGGCCGCGTTTGCCGGCGCCGCCCATGGCCTTCATCATGTCGGCCATCTGCCGGTGCTGCTTCAGCAGCCGGTTGACGTCCTCCACCCGCATGCCCGAACCGGCGGCGATGCGCTTCTTGCGCGAGGCCTTCAGCATGTCCGGGTTGCGCCGCTCCTCCCGCGTCATGGAAAGAATGATGGCGCGCTGGCGCTTGATCACCTTGTCGTCGAGACGCGAGGCCGAGATCTGGTCCTTCATCTTGGCGACGCCGGGCAGCATGCCCATGATGCCGCCGAGCCCGCCGATCTTCTCCACCTGCGCCAATTGCTCGGCGAGATCGTTGAGATCGAACTTGCCCTTGCGCATGCGCTCGGCAATCGCGGCGGCCTTCTCGGCGTCGATCGACTGCGCCGCCTTCTCCACCAGGGCGACGATGTCGCCCATGCCGAGAATCCGGTTGGCGATGCGCTGCGGGTTGAAGTCGTCGAGATCCTCGACCTTTTCACCGGTGCCGATGAGCTTGATCGGCTTGCCGGTGACGGCGCGCATGGAAAGCGCCGCGCCGCCGCGCCCGTCGCCGTCCGTGCGGGTCAGGACGATGCCGGTGATGCCGACGCTCTCGTTGAAGTTGCGCGCCAGATGCACGGCATCCTGGCCGGTGAGCGCATCTGCGACGAGCAGGATTTCATGCGGGTTCGTCGCCCGCTTGATCTCCGCCATCTCCTGCATCAGCGGCTCGTCGATATGCGTGCGGCCGGCGGTGTCGAGCAGCACCACGTCATAGCCCTGCAGGCGCGCGGCCTGTTCGGCGCGCTGCGCGATCTGCACCGGCGTCTGCCCGGCGATGATCGGCAGGGTATCGACGCCGACCTGGCGGCCGAGCACGGCGAGCTGTTCCTGCGCGGCCGGGCGCTTCACGTCGAGCGAGGCCATCAGCACCTTGCGCTTCATGCGGTCGGTGAGGCGGCGGGCGATCTTGGCCGTGGTGGTGGTCTTGCCGGCGCCCTGCAGGCCGACCATCATGATGGCGACGGGCGGCGCGGCGGAAAGATCGATCGGCGAGGCGTCGGAACCCAGGGTCTCGATCAGCACGTCGTTGACGATCTTGACGACCATCTGCCCCGGCGTGACCGATTTCACCACATTGGCGCCGACCGCCTGGGCGCGCACCTTCTCGGTGAAATCGCGCACCACATCGAGCGCCACATCCGCCTCGAGCAGGGCGCGCCGCACCTCGCGCATGGCCGCGTTCACGTCGCTCTCGGAGAGAGCGCCGCGGCGGGTCAGCGTATCGAATATGCCGGAGAGCTTCTCGGAAAGGCCCTCGAACATGCGGAATCTCCAGTTCTTTTCGTCAGTTCAAGTTCTTAAGGGATACCCCAAAGCCAAACGCACCCGGGGGCGCATCGCGCTGCCGGATGTTGACCCTGAACCTCTAGGATTCCCTAGGCCTGTGGCGAAAGAACGTCTCTGACGAGAGTGGGAGGGGTTTTAGGGAGGTGGGAGGGGGATGTCAAATGAGAAATAGATTCCGTCGATCCGATAAAAAACCTACTTGACACGGATGAATATCTTACATATATCCGTCCTTGTTAATAACAAGGAGCAAACATATGACGCTTTCAACCATCCCACTCAAGTACACGGTCCCCTTCACGATCGCCGCGAACGATGGCCTGCTGGGCGCCGCAGCGGCCGAGCGAAAGGAGCCAACCGAGATTATCCAGCGCGCCACAATCAACTATCTCATTGAAAAAGGATATATCGATGCCGACGAGGCGGAACGATTCAAACTCTTTTGGAAGCTGGTCGATCAGACCGTTCTAGCGGCACAGACCATCTGCCGCGAAGGCGGTTTCAGCCGGTCGATCACGCTCGACGCGATTCATCTCTGCATGAAGGATGAGAACTGGCTCGACGGATATCGCCGTTATGTGAAAGACGACATCTTCAAAAACGGCAACCCGGAAAAGGGTCCAATCAATCGTGAAATCGGCTTCCGCATCCGCGCAGGCATTGGTGGCGTGGTCGAAAAGGGCGACAACAACAAGTCGGCGACGGTCAAGGTCTTGGGTGAGATCATCCAGAGCTACACGCCAATGGCGGACTACGACCGAAAAGCTTTTGGGCCAAAGGCCGCTGCTTGATAGCTGAGTGGCAGCTCTGGCCGCCACTTGCTGAGAGCCGGGGTTTCAAATTTGGAGCCTCGACATGAGCAAAATCAATATTGTTTCCGAAGCTCGTAACCTGATGGAGAACGCAACCAAAAGGGGTCGTCAAGACATCTACCAGCTCGTATTTCTCCGTCTCTGCGAATTGGAGGGCAAAAACTATGAAGACCCCGTTGTAGGGCAATTCTGGATGGCTGTGGCAGCTGTAGAAGAGGTTTTGCGGCTGAAGCACGGAAAGGCGGTTAAAGCGAACTACACTCGCAGAAAGGCGGCGAACGTGGGGGAAATCGCCTGCCTGACGGATTGGGCTTTGAAAAAAGAAGACACAGAGGGGTTCACAATGCTCGTAAATGCGGGTCTTGGCGATCAAACAGGAGAATTCGTCGTGGTCCAAAACGCCGACAGATTCACAGCAGAGGCTGTTTCATCCGCAAGGGAGCGGCTTATCGCCCATGGTGTGATTGTGGCCTGAGGATCCTAACCTTTCAAAAGTCTTGGTTTATGCACCACCGCACGCGATTCATAGCGCACTCCGGTGCAAGTTATCGGTCCATGGCTCGGAAAGCGCACAGTGATTTTCTTGACGCCTTTTGATGCTAACTGGTGAGGCCATAATATAGATGCCAAATCCATTGCGTGCGCGTTTCAGCTTTCTGCACACATACCAAGTCCGGAATGCTAGGACTGATTGTGCCCGGACACATTCCGAGCTGAAGGGCGTATCGCTGATTTTCAACAACAACCAAGCGATAACTCAGCACCAAAACGGCGCCGACTAGCAGGACGATTAAAGCATTTT
Organism: Terripilifer ovatus; assembly: GCA_029222685.1. Lineage (GTDB taxonomy): Bacteria > Pseudomonadota > Alphaproteobacteria > Rhizobiales > Beijerinckiaceae > Terripilifer > Terripilifer ovatus. Next base: position 40,428 of record JARHVB010000031.1, read on the forward strand.
TCATAGCAAACTCTTTCCGTAGAAGTCTTGTCAAATCGAAGCAGTCTTTTTGGGTTGAGGCTGCGATATGCCCCCTTATTCTCCTCACACCTTCGCCTTCCGCAAAACCTCATTCATCCGCGATTGCCAGCCCGGCCCTGTTGCCTTGAACTTCTCCAACACATCGTTGTCGAGCCGGATCGACACAGCGCGCTTCGGGTTTTCCGATTTCGGCCGGCCGCCGAGGTTCTTGCGCATGGTGTCGGCAAGCTCCGGAAACACCTCGGCGAAGGGGCCCGCCTTTGCCAACTGCGCGTCCGTCGCTTCCGGCGCATCGGGATCGGACCCAATCAGTTTCTGAATGCGCGCCTCTTCCTCGTTGCTCAACGGCCGGGGCTTTGTGTTCTTTGCGGTCATAGCATCGCCCTTTCCTTGCGGCTCGCCGGGCGCATCGAGACAACCGACAAGCCCTGAACACGACGGCGATCGTTCCATCCGCCAATATGCCGATGGCCATGAAGCGGCCCTGCCTGGCGGGAACGACCATTGCGTTGAGGAGAACTCGTAGTCGAGAGCGGCGAATCCATGCCGTGCTTGGCGATGTTCTGTTCGCGCTTCGGTTCATCCCACGTAATCAGCATGGGTTTATGTATATACAAAAACAATAAAAGTCAAACAGTTTTTGTATGTACGAAAACGCGCGAACATACCCCGGTCGCTTGCGTGGCTTCACTCCGGCCGAATGATCCGCGATCAACACGCGGACGTGACACGGCAATTCAGGGAGGGAATGCATGTCGGCTTCACCGATCAGCACAGCATCGCGCACATCAGCCCGCCCCTCCCGCCGCACTGTCCTCGCCTGCGCCTCGGCAGGCCTCGCCTCCCTCGCCTTCAGCAACGCTCCCACCTTCGCCCAGACCCAGCCCCCACGCGAGAACCGCACCCTCATCAAGAACGGAGTCGTGCTGACGATGGACGCTGGCCTTGGCGATTTCGAGCGCGCCGATGTGCTGGTGGAAGGCGGCAAGATTGCCGCCGTGCGGCCCGATCTTTCGGCGGGGGCGACGGTCATCGATGCCGACAACCGCATCGTTCTGCCGGGCTTCACCGATACGCATCATCATTTCTACCAGAGCGCCATGCGCAACCTGCTCGGCAACGGCCTGCTCGATGATTATGTCCGCGATATCGTGGCGAAGGCGACGCCGTGACTGGCTTCTGAACGCAGCCTCCTTCTCGTCGCTCACCGCCGAAGCTTTATGGTCTTTGCTGTCATAGCATCGGCCTTTGCCTCAATCTTTCCTTGCGGCTCGCCGGGCGCGTCGAGATCACCGGCACGCCCTCGTCGCGGAGAAAACTGAAGGGCAGCATACGATCATAAATCGATGCACTCTCTCCAATTTGCATCAAAAGCGGGCCGATACTCATGATCCGCGATTAACAATGCGGAAATTTCCCGTCTCCGTTTTCTTGTATTTTTATCTGGCGCATGCAACCGTCCTGGCAGCGGGCAACTCTGGGGGAGACTGCGGTGCTTTCACGTCGATTGTTTTGTGGCTGCGTTGCAGCCGGTTCTTTCATGGCAACATCTGCCCGGGCGCAGTCCGTGTGTGAAGTCTTCACGCCGGATATGCAGAAGGCGACATCGCCCGAGCGCGGGATCGCTCTGCTCAAGGAAGGCAACGAGCGTTTCCTTGCGGGCAAATCGGTCAACTGCGATCTCCTGGCCCAGGTCAAAGGCACCGCGGCCAATCAATCGCCGTTCGCGGCCATCGTCGGCTGCATCGATTCGCGCGTGCCGCCGGAACTGGTGTTCGACCAGAAGATCGGCGACGTGTTCTGCGCGCGCGTGGCGGGCAATTGCGTCAACACCGACATCGTCGGCAGCCTCGAATATGCGGTGAAGGTCGCCGGCACGCGCACCATCGTCGTGCTCGGCCACGGCAATTGCGGCGCGATCAAGAGCGCGGTCGACGGCGTGAAGATGGGCAACATCACTGCGCTGTTGAAGAATTTCGAGCCGGCCTTGAAAACCCTTACGCCGGCGGACGGCCATCGGGATTCGCACAATTATCCGCTCGTGGAAAAAGTTGCCGAGGCCAATGCCCGGCTGACCGCGCAGAGCCTCCCGAAACGCTCCAAGATCATCGGCGATCTCTACGCGGCAAAGCAGCTCGTCATCGCGGCGGCGATGCACGACGTCACCACCGGCAAGGTGACTTGGTTGAGCTGACTTGGCTGAGCTGACTTGGCTGAGCTGAGCGGCGTGTCGTGTCCTCGTCGATGGCGGTCAGTTGACCGGCGTCGACGTGCCGGCGCTGCAGAAGCGTATCACCGCTTCGTGTGATCCCATCCTCGAACAGGCAGGCTGGAAGAAGAATGTCGTCGATGGCGTGGTGACGGACGCGAGTGCGCGGTGAGGATAGGCCGCTCTGACGCAACGCTGTCATTCCCGACGTCCGCGTAGCGGGCGAGCGGGAATCCAGGAGCCAAGGTGTACAATGTTGCCCCTGGATTCCCGCTCTGCGCTTCGCTTGGCGGGAATGACACACGGAGGACTGCGGCGTGACGCCCTCGTCCTTCGAGACGCGCCCTTTCGGGCGCTCCTCAGAATGAGGGCTTCTTTATGCAGCCACCATGCAGCCCCCGCCTTACGCCGGCAGCACGACAACCTTCGTATTCACCGGCGTCTTGTTGTACAGGTCAATCATGTCCTGCGTCAGCAGGCCGGTGCAGCCGCTGGTCAGGTTGGTGCCGATCGTCTCCGGCGCGCTGGAGGCGTAGATCGTGTAGAGCGTGTAGCGGCCCTTCTGGTAGAGATAGAGCGTGCGCGCGCCGAGCGGATTGTCGAGGCCGCCGGGCATGCCCTTGGCATAGGCCGCGGCTTCCGGCTGGCGCTTGATCATTTCCTTCGGCGGCGTCCAGGTGGCCCATTCGCCCTTGCGGCCGACATAGGCATCGCCGCTCCACAGGAAGCCCTGACGGCCCACATTGGCGCCATAGCGCGTGGCGTCGCCGTCGCCCTCGATGCGGTAGACATAATAGTTGGCGGGATCGACGACGATGGTGCCGGCCGCTTCCTTGGAGGGGTAGCGCACCCGCTTGCGGTAGTATTTCGGATCGACCTTGGAGATATCGACCGCCGGAATCTTGAATCTCTTGTCGTCGACCGGCCCGTAGAGCGCCATCGCCTCTGAGTTGTCGACGGTCGCGCAGCCGCCCAGGGTCAGCGCGCCGAGCGCGGCGGCGGAGCCGAACAGCACCGAGCGGCGATTCAGCAATCCCATGTCGCCGGAACCGGCCATCCTTTCGTCTGTAAACATATTGAAGGTTCCCCTTGTCGTGTTGTTAACCAGAGGAAACTCCAGCACAGACACGCTAACGCAATTTGCACGGACATTGCCGCCTCGCAGCGAGATTGGCAAGTCTGGTTAACGGCCGGTTAAGGCTCTGATCGCGTTACGACAAAGCTCAAGGCGCCGGCGCCGAAATCTGGATGGCCCGGGCCACGATGTCCTTGGGCAGGGCATAGCTCTCGGCCAGCAGCCGGTCGATCTCCTCCCCCGTCATCAGGTTGATGACCCGGCGGGTGCGGGCGGCGAAGTCCTTCATCGCCTCGTCCCCGGCTGTAGCGACGAAGGCCTCACGCAGGGTTTTCAGCACGCCGGGCGGCAGGTCGGGCGGCGCCACGAAGGGCCGGCCCATGGCGAGGTTGGCGAGCACGAGATGGGCGGCGCGCCGGTCATTCTCATCCTTGATGAGATCGAGCACGAAGGGCACGCCCTGCATTTCGGGGTCCGGCCTGTCGCCGATCTGGGCCAGGAACAGCGCCGTCCTGTCGGTGATGAACTGCGGCTTGTCGGCCTTCACGCAGGTCCAGCACCACCCGACGATGCCGTCGATCTCGCCGCGCTCGATGGCGAGCGCTATTTCATTGGATCCCTTGTAGCCGCGCACCGCCTTCAGCTTGGTGCCGAGCAGGGCATTCATCAGCTCCGCATAGGATTCGCCGCCGCTGGCCGGACCGCTGGAGCCATATTTGAACTCGCGCGCCTTGAGATCGTCGATCGTTTTGAAGCCGGACGCATGCCAGGCGAGCGCGATCGGCGTGAAGGATTCGAGGCTGCCGAGCCAGCCCAGCTTGCGCGCGTCGAATTTCGCCGCCGCCATCTCGCGCTCCGAGCCGATGAGCGAGACGAAGGCGGTGCTGGCGGCGGGAATGCCGAACGTCAGCCCGTCGCGCGGCGCCACATTGGCCATGTAGTTCATCATCGCCAGCGAGCCGGCGCCGGGCATCTGGCGCACGATGACCTTCGGCTCGCCGGGGATGTGGCTCCCCATGAACTGCGACAGCATCTGCGCATAGCCGTCATAGCCGCCGCCGGCGCCGAAGCCGACGACGATCGAGACGACCTTGCCGCGGAAATAGGCTTCCATGTCCTGCGCCGGCGCGTGCGTTATCTGCGAGAGAAACGCCAGCACGCATAGGCCCATCAACGATCTGCGCATCTCTGCCTCCTTTTCTCACCAGCCTCCGTGTGTCATTCCCGACGCGCGAAGCGCGAGCGGGAATCCAGTCCTTGCGAGCGCTTGAATCATCAGGTCTGGATTCCCGCTCGCGCCTGCGGCGCGTCGGGAATGACAAGGTTGCATTAGCCCCAGATCTCGCGCGCGACATCGACGCAGAGCCGCAGCTTTGCGTATTCGATCTCGGGCGTGATGCCGCGCTTGCCCTCGGCGCCGGAGCCGAAGCCGCAATGCGGGCTCAGTGCAAGCTGGTCGAGGCTGATGTATTGCGCCGCTTCCTCGATACGCCGCTTGACCGCATCGGCAGCCTCGATCTCGAGCGTGCGCGCCGCGACCACGCCGAGCACCACGGTCTTACCCTTGGGTACATGCCGCAGCGGCGCGAACGTGCCGGCGCGCGGATTGTCATATTCGAGCAGGTAGAGATCGGCCTTCAGGTCGTTGAAGAGCTCGGGCGCGATCGGATCGTAGCCGACATCAGACTGCCAGTTGGGGTCCTGGCTGCGGCAGATGTGCACGCCGACTTTCATGCCGGCGGGCGCGCCGGCGATGACGCGATTGAGCACGTCGATATAGACGCGCAACAGGTCGCGCCAGTCATCGCCGCGTTCCTTCAGGAGTGCGCGCACGCGCTCGTCGCCGAGTTTTACGAGCGAGGTCTCGTCGAGCTGCAGATAGGTGCAGCCCGCCTCTGCCAGCGAGCGCATCTCCTGATGATAGGCCTCGACGAGATCGGACCAGAATGTATCGAGATCGGGATAGGCCGTCTTGTCGATATTGGCGCGGCCCGAGCGGTAATGGATATAGGCCGGCCCCGGCAAGGTGATCTTGCAGGTGCGCGAGGTCAGCGATTTGAGGAAGGCGAAGTCCTCGCGGTTCTGCGGCCCCTTCCACGACACCTTGCCCACGACGCGGGGAATGCGTCGCGCCGTGCGATGGCCATGGCTCTGCGACGTGGACCAGCCGGCGTCCTCCGTCAGTTCGATGCGCACGCCGTTGATGCCGCCGACGGTGAAGGAATCCGAATAGGTGCCGCGGCGGAATTCGCCATCGGTGATCACCTCGATGCCGGTCGATTCCTGCAGGCGCACGACATCGCGGATAGCCTCGTCCTCGACCGCGCGCAGGGCTTTCGCATCGAGCGTGCCGGCCGCATGGGCGCGCCGCGCTTCGAGCAGGCTCAGTGGCCGCACCAGCGAGCCGATATGATCAGCGCGATGGACGCGCATGGTCTCCGTCATCGTTTCCTCCTTGCGCGGCCTTGAGGCAGCCGTGCTTGATTTGCTGGCTATACGAAAACACAGTTTGCGGCCGGGCAGAAGCAATGTTCGCAGGTGGGTTTAAAAAAGATTCCTGCCCACTGTCGATTTGACGCGCGCCCAATCGACATGGGTGTAGACGCACGAAACGGTTTCGTGCGGCACGCAAGCAAGGAGTTATCCCAATGGCGAAAATGGTCGTGATCTATCAGAAGCCCGACGATGTGGCGGCGTTCGAGCGTCATTACTTCGAAACCCACATCCCGATGGCGAAGCGCCTGCCCGGCCTCCGCAAATATGAAGTGAGCTACGGGCCGATCGTCTCGCCCGCCGCGCCTTCGGACGCCTGGCTTGTCGGCACGCTGTATTTCGACAGCATGGCGGCGATGCGCGAAGCCTTCGCCTCCGATGTCGGCAAGGAATGCGCCGCCGACCGGCGCGCCTATGCGCCCGATCCCTCGAAGTTCCAGATGCTCCTGTTCGACGACAAGGAGGTGTGATCGAAGATCGAGTCCGCGGCGACGGAAGCACCCGCTTCCCTCGCCGATCGCCGCGTCCCTCAGGCGTAATGCGTCAAAGAGGCTCGATCTTTGCGAGCTTGACGTATTCGCTCCAGGCGCGCGTGTCCTTGATCAGGAGTTCCTTCAACATCGTCGAGTTGCCGAGGAAGGGATCATTGCCCAGGGACGCAGCAAACTTAAGGTGCTCCTCGCTCGCCGCGATTGCGTTGAACTCCTTTTCGAGGCGATCGAGAATCGGCTTCGGCGTACCTTTGGGCACTTCGACGGACCACCACGCGATCAGGTCCGAGTTCGCGATGCCGGCTTCGGCTGCGCTCGGGACATCGGGTAGCGCCTTGAAACGCTCCTTCGATGTCGTCGCCAAAGCCCTCACCTTGCCGGACAACATCTGACCCGACGACGTACCCGGATCGAGGTGCACGAAATCAATGTTCCCGCCAAGCAGATCGTTGAAAAGCGCACCAGCGTCCTTGTACTTCACTTCGACGCTGGAAAGACCGAAGTTCACCTTGAACAGTTCACTGCCCACGAGGCCCGTATTCGCCAGCGACCCATACGTGCTCTTGTCTCCCTTTTCCCTGAGCGCCTTCACCAACCCGGCCACATCCTTGTATGGGCTGTCGCCGGCTACCAGCAGGAGGAACGGCAATTTCGCCAGCGTGGTCACGTGCTCGAAATCATTGATCGGATCGAAGGGCAACTTCTTGAACAGCGCAGGCGCCGCGGCCAGGAACGATGAGCCGGGATTGATATAGATCGTGTAGCCGTCGGGCTTGGATTTGGCGACATATTCGCTCGCTATATTGCCGAACGCGCCGCTCTTGTTCTCGGTGATGACTGTCCTTCCGACGCGGTCCTGGAGCATTTTTCCATAGAAGCGCACGAAGACGTCCGCACCCGTTCCCGGCGGAAAACCGCAGATGGCGTGGATGTCGCGATTTGGCCAGGCTTGCTGGCCGGAGGCACTATCCATAAGGGCCGGCGCAGCCAATGATGCGCCGGCGGCGCCCAGCAATATTTCGCGACGTGAGATCATTCGAATCCTCCTTTTTTGTGTTCAGTGTTGCTACATCACCAAGACTACCACGGGCCCGAACGTTTCGATCGTGTTTGTTCCCGCAGCAGTCGAAATTCCGAGTCCTGCCGCCGCAAGCTAAAACGGGTCGAATGCACGCAATGCAGGGATGACATGTGTGCCGAACAGCCGGATCGAGCGCATCAGGTCTTCTTCAGGCAGATCGGAGAAATTGAACTCGCCGAGGAACGTATTGAAGTGGCCCGTTTGCGCTGCGTTACGGAGCTTCTCCGTCACCGTTTTCGGCGATCCAATAAACACGAGTTCGTTCTTCAGGAGAAAATCAGGATTGAAAAGATTGGCCATGATTGCGGCGGCCGACGGCTCCCCGCGGCCAATGAAATGCGCGGCGTGGGCTTTTACTCGTTCCTCGAACGTTTCGCCATCCTTGGCCGGCGCGAGAAACCCCTCATAAGCGCGGCTGGCCCGCACCAGCGCAACCTCCACAGCCTTTTCATCGGTCTCGTCGACATACACGGGCACGGAATAGGCAATGTTGGGTTTGCGCTCCCAACCGGCGCGCTGCCAATCCTCGTAGTACTTGGCGTAGCGCGGCGCCGCGTCCTTGCGCGGATTGACGATGAAGTAGCCAGTGTTGATGCCGTTCCTGGCGCAGAACTCCAGTGTGGCGGGATCACGGCTCTGCATCCAGACATTCGGATGCGGCTTCTGCATGGGTTGGACGGAAATCTCGGCACTCAGCGTCTTGTGATTTTCGCCTTCAAAAGAAAACGGCTGCTTCTCGCCAAATGCTGCGCGCATGTAGTCGATGAACTCGAGAGTCGGGGATTTCCGAAAGCCGTAATCCAATCCAAAGGGGGTGAAATACGCGGGATTGATGCCAGGCACGAGGCCCAGCTCCATGCGCCCGCCAAGCATCTGATCGACGATGGCGATCTCCTCCACCAGTCGAAGCGGATTATACAGCGGAACGATATAGCCCATAGGCCCGATCCGGAGCCGCTTCGTACGCGCGCCGGCGCCGACGGCGTAAAGGCTCGGCGAAGACATCCAGCTTTCGTCCGGCCGGAAATGATGCTCTACGCAAAAACTGTAGTCGAAGTCGAGCGTGTCGCAGAGCTGCAGCTCCCGCCAAAGCTGCTCGTAGCGCTGGTGCGGCGTCATGCCGGGCTTCATCCAGACATGGCTGAAATGGGCAAATTTCATCTCGAAGCCTTTCCAAGCACAGTTGCCGTTTGATACCGGGCGCGCCGCCCCGATCCATCCGGGGCTGTTCGAGTGTCATTCGATCACAAGCGCATATCGTTGTCAAGACAATGATGTCTAGACAACGATTTTCGGCAAACTGGATTGGTTGGACGGCACAAGTCAGTTATGTCTGTGGAGTTAGCGGAGTTAAAAGGCATGACGCGGAAAGCTGCGGGGTCAAAGCAGGTCGTCTCACAAGATCGGTTCCCCTTGACCGATCTGGTCGCGTTTCGTCTGATTCATCTTGCCGACGTGATCAGCCGGGCTGCCACGGCCGTCTTTGAAGCCCGGTTCAACTTGAACAATTCCGAGCTGCGTGCGCTCATCGTTTTGCGGGAGGAACAACCTCTCACTTCCGCGGAACTCAGCCGCCGCGGCCGGATAGACAAGGCCTGGATCAGCAGATCGATCGACAGGCTTGAAAAAAGGCGGTTGGTCAATCGCGAGGCCCATCCCACGGACAGCCGAATGACCCTTATTTCGCTGACCACGCAAGGCGTCGAATTGATGACTGAGCTCACGCCGATCGCAACACAGCGCCAGAAGCGTTTGCTGTCCGGGCTATCTCCCAACGAAGCTTTTCGCGTTATCGAAATCCTCGAGCGAAATGCCCAGGATCTGCTGTCGAACCCCTGATTTGAAACTCATGGATAAGGCAAGCGCCTCCGTGCAAGGCATGGTTTGGCGCTCGTCATGGGCTCGAGGTTCTCGACGCTGCTGTTCGACGAAAGGGAAGTTTGAACTCGGCAAAGGCGGCGGCTAACTGGCATCAACTTGCAGGGCGTGGCGCGGTTGCATGCCGCGAGGCCGGGTGGCGAAGCGCTTCGGACTGGTGTAGCCTGAGGCAGAACCAGTCTGGAGGAACGCGCCCATGTCCGACCACGACAAAGTCTTCGCCGGTTCGATCCCGAAATTCTACGACAGCTACATGGTGCCGCTCATCTTCGCCGGCTATGCCGAGGATATGGCCGAGCGCGTCGCGGCGCTCAAACCAGCCGCCGTTCTCGAGACCGCCGCCGGAAGCGGCGTCGTCACGCGCGCGCTGGCGGCGAGGCTGGCGCCGGAAGCGCGCTATGTGGTGACCGATCTCAACCAGCCGATGCTCGATCACGCCGCGCAACGGCAGGGCGCGGATGCAAGGATCACCTGGCGGCAGGCGGATGCGCTGGCCGTGCCGTTCGACGACGCCTCTTTCGATGTCGCCTGCTGCCAGTTCGGCGCCATGTTTTTCCCAGACCGCGTGGCCGGATATCGCGAGGCAAGGCGGGTTCTGAAACCGGGCGGGCATTTTGTCTTCAACGTCTGGGACCGCATCGAGGACAACGTCTTCGCCGACGATGTGACGAATGCGCTTGCCGGGATGTTTCCGGCCGATCCGCCGCGCTTCCTGGCACGCACGCCGCACGGCTATCACGACGCAGTCCTGATCCGCGACGACCTGGAAAAGGCTGGCTTCTCCGACATCACGATCGAGACGCGCAGCGAGCAGAGCCGGGCGCCGTCCGCGCACCATGTCGCGCTGTCCTACTGCCAGGGCACGCCGTTGCGCAACGAGATCGAATCGCGTGGCTCATTGCAGGAGGCAACGGAGCACGCGGCGGCGGCGCTCGCCAAGCGCCACGGCCCCGGCGAGGTGGCGGCGAAGATTCAGGCCCTCGTCGTTACGGCCATGAACTGACGCCGCCGCCTACGGTCTCCGCTACTTCGTCGTCAGCGCCGAAAGCTGCTCGGTGTCGTAACGGCGGCGCAAGTCGCCGATCGCCTGGGCGTCCGGCGGCCCGCCGCGCGAGGCCACCTCGACCAGTTCCTCGAAGTAATGTTCATGCCCCGGCGGCGAGACGGTCATGATCACCCGCGCCGGCCTGTCGCTGGCATTGGCGATGTTGTGCGGCACCCCCGGCGGCAGGAAGAGATAGGTACCGGGTTTGGCTTGAATCTTGTTGCCGTCGACCGTCCATTCGCATTCGCCCTCCAGCACATAAAAGGTTTCCTCCTGCACGCGATGCACATGCAGCCCGGTTGAAAAGCCGGCCGGCAAAGTCCAGTCGAACATGCTGGTGTGCTTCGAATCTTCTCCCGTGACCAGGAAGGCCATCGGCTTTCCCGCCAGGGAGAGTTCCCTGCCCTCGCCCGGCATGCGGATGACTGCTTTTGCACTCATGATTTTCTCCCATGTCTGCTGCTTCGATTCGCACCGATGCCGCCACCATGCTCCCTCCCCCGCCCAAGGTCGTGAATCGGTTGCGAAAATGTTGCAAAATATCTCCGAATGAGGCCCACTTGCGCCATGGCGACGATCCACGCATTCGGTCCGTTCCGCCTCGACGCGGACACCCGGATCCTCTTTCGCGATGCTGAACCGACCGTGCTGGGCCAACGCGCGGTTGCGCTGCTTGGGCTGTTGCTGGAGCGGGCCGGCGCGCCGGTGTCCAAGGAAACGCTGATCGAGGCGGCCTGGCCGGGACTTGCCATCGAAGACAGCAATCTGACCGTGCAGATCGCAGCCTTGCGCCGCGTGTTCGAGGAGGCAGCCGGAGGGGCGGCCTGGATCGAGACTTTGCCGCGCCGCGGCTACCGCTATGTCGGGCCGGCAGTCGCGACGGTCCATTCGGGCGACGAAGCAGGCCCGGCTTCCCCGACGCTTGCACTGCCCGACAAGCCCTCCGTCGCGGTGCTTCCATTCGCGAATCTGAGTGGCGACCCCGAGCAGGCCTATTTCGTCGATGGCATCGTCGAAGACGTCATTGCCGGACTGTCGCGCATCAAATGGCTGTTCGTCGCCGCCTGCAACTCGAGTTTCACCTACAAGGGCCGGGGCGTCGACATAAAGCAGGCCGGACGCGAACTCGGCGTGCGTTACCTGCTCCAGGGCAGCCTGCGTAAGGACGGCAACCGTGTCCGCATCTCCGCGCAGATGATCGAGGCCGAGACCGGACGCCATGTCTGGGCCGAGCGCTTCGATCGCGCATTCGACGATATTTTCGCGCTGCAGGACGAGATCGCCTTGTCTGTCGTCGGTGCCATCGAACCGAGTCTGCGGTCCGTCGAAATCGAGCGGGTCACGCGCAAGCGGCCGGACAGCCTCGATGCCTATGATCTCGTCCTTCAGTCGCAGGCCGACGTCTATTCAGGAATGCCCGATCGCGTGACCAGGGCGCTGGTGCTCCTCGAGCAGGCCCTCGCACTCGATCCCGTCTATCCGCTGGCGCATGCGTTTTCCGCCATGTGCCATCATTGCCTGTTCCTGCGCGCAGGCCTGCGCGAAGAAAGCCGCGCTGCCTCGGTCGGCCACGCCCGCACCGCCATCATGCATGGACAGGATGATGCGCTGGCGCTGACGTTCGCCGGTTTCTCCATCGGCATGGACGGCCACGACCATCCTGCCGCCTTCGCCGCCCTCGAGGCAGCGCTTGCCATCAGTCCCTCGTCGGCTCTCACCTATATTGTGGGAGGCGTCATGTTTGGCTGGGCCGGACAAGCCGAACGCGCCATCGAATGGGGCGAGCGGGCGATGCGCCTCAGCCCGTTCGATCCCTGGGCCTGGTCCGCCTGCCACGCATTGACGCTTGGACACTTCCAACGCGACCGCTGGGGGGAGGCGGCCAAGGCTGCCCTCAAAGCCGTGCAACTCAATCCCGGCCACAGCATTTCACATATGCTGCTGGCCGCACCGCTCGCCAAACTCGGGCGGCTCGAAGAAGCCAGGGCCGCCGCCGCGCGCGTTCTGGAACTGCAACCCACATTTCGTTACAGCCGGCAATTCGCCGGCGTGGATTGCGCGCCGGCGCTGGCTGCGTCTCTCGGCGAGGCGCTGCGCGCGACGGGGCTGCCGGAATAGCGCAGGATTCGACTCAGGATCGGCCGCTACACTCCCGCCATCGAATAGGTCCGCGCTGTGGAGGCTGCATGTCTCAGTACGTTCGCAAGGCGCGACACGCCTTCCTCATAATCTTCCGGGCGGGTCAGGCCAAATGAGATGCGGATGGCGCTCTGCCTGTTCCGGGTCGGGCTGAAACTGTCGGCGACGGCAAAACTGACGCCGTGGCGGACGGCGTTGAAATAGACATCGCCGGCTTTCATCTCGTCGTTGAGCCGCAGCCAGAAACTCAGGCCTCCATCCGGCAGGTCGACTTCGGCATAACCGCCGAGATGCTTTTTCAGAATGGCGAACAGGCGCTCCTGACGGTCCTTGTAGGTCGCGCACAGGCGTTGGAGATAGCTCGTCCAGTCCGTCCCGCTCAGATAGTCCGCCAGCGCGCCCTGCAACAGGGCTGAGGACTGCAGATCCGTCGTCGCCTTGATGTCGAGACAGCTCTGCATGGCTTTCGCCGGAGGAATCAGAAACCCGAGGCGGACGCCGGGAATGAAAGCCTTGCCGAACCCTCTCGTATAATAGACCACCTGGTCGCCGCCCTTCAGCGATCGCAACGACGGCAACGGTTCGCCGCGAAAACGGATTTCCGGGCAGTGGTCGTCTTCCAGGATCGGCGTGCCTGTCCTGAGCGCGATATCCAATATGCCCTGCCGCTGTTCCAGCGGCATGGTGCGGCCTGTGGGGTTGTGGAACGTCGGATTGAGCACGATGAGCTTCGGCCTGCGCTCGGCGATCAGTTGCGGAAGCCTGCCCAGATCTATTTCGCCCGTCGGCGTATCCGGCGAGATCGCCGTCGCGCCTGCTGCGCGCACGACATTGATCGCGCCGAAATAGGCCGGCTGCTCCATCAGCACGCAATTGCCCGGCCGCAGCAGATGGCGCGCGACAATGTCCATGCCCTGCTGGCCGCCGGACGTGATCAGCACATCGGCCGGGCGCACCGCGATCGAGTGGCCGGCAAGGAACGGCACCAGCGCCTCGCGCAACTCGTCCCGGCCCGCGGGCGGGTCGTAGCGGAACAGCTCGGACCGCCGCGCGCTGAGCGATGTTTCGAGAAGGCGGGCATAGGCGAACGCGTCCGAGAGCTCCGGCGTCGGATAATTGCCGGTGAAGGCAATCACGCCTGGCGCATGCGCCAGTTCGAACAGCCGGCTGCTGATGCTGCCGAGATCCGACAATCCGCCGTCGTTCGCCGGCGCATCCGAGACCGTGCCAGGCTCGGCGACGAAGGAGCCGCTGCCCGGCCGGGCATGGATGAGGCCGAGGTCGGCAAGCTGCGCATAGGCCTTGGCGACCGTCATCGGATTGATGGAACGCTCCTTCGCCAGGGCCCGAACAGTGGGAAGCTTTTCCCCCGGCGCCAGGGAACCGGCGGCGATCCGGCCGGCCAGTTCGTCGCGCAGCCGCGCATAGAGGGGAGAACGCGGCCCGCCCGCGCGATCGGATTTTGCAGACACTCTTCACATCTCAACAGTCAGGCCATGGCGGCCTACTTTGTATTATGCATATGCAATACAATTTGCAAGGACGTGCCAGCGACCCGCCCGGAAAACTGCGTCTAAGAGTATCGTAGCAACAGCTGCTGCCCAAGACTTACGCGCATTCTGCCCAATTTTGAGCCGCACACCGCCGTTTATTTGGAGTTGACGTTACTGACCTTCGACCTAATGATTAATACATATTTCCTCTCCGACACAGACGATAAATTGTATTAATACATGGATTTTCAATTCGACATCTTCCTGGCCTCTCTCCCTTCGCTCCTGCGCGGCGCGGCGACGACGGCCAGCCTTGCGATCGTCTCGATCGTCATCGGCGCGGCGATCGGGCTGATCGGCGGCATCTGCCGCGTCTCGCGCCGGGCGGTGCTGCGCTACCCAGTCATTCTCTATGTCACGGTGATGCGCGGCGTGCCGCTACTGGTGACGCTGATGTTCCTGTACTACGGCCTGCCCTCGGCCGGGATTCTGCTCGAACCCGTGACCGTCGCCATCATCGCGCTCGCCGCCGTCAACGGCGCCTATGTCACGGAAATCGTCAGGGGCGGCATCCAGTCCATCGATCCCGGCCAGATGCGCGCGGCCCGTTCGCTCGGCATGTCCTACTCGCTGGCCATGCAGCGGATCATCCTGCCGCAGGCCAGCCGCCGCGTGCTGCCGCCGATCACCAATGAATCGCTGACCCTGCTGAAGAACACGGCCCTGGTCTCGACCATCACCCTGTCCGACCTGCTGCGCTCGGGGCTGGAGGTGATGACGTGGAAGGCCAATACCTTCAGCCCCTTCGCCGGTGTCGCCCTGATCTACCTGCTGATGACCCTGCCGCTGGTCTGGCTGAACAGCTTCCTCGAGAAGAGGTATCGCCTTCGATGAGCAGCGCGCGCTTCGACCTCATGGTCCGCAATGTCTCGATGGCGAGTTCGTCGACCGCATGGCGGCCGCGGACCGGATGGCTCGCCTGCAACGGCCATACAATCGCTGCCGTCGGTGCCCCGGACGATCCCGTTCCATCGGCCCGGACCGTCATCGACGGCGACGGCGGCACCTTGCTGCCGGGCCTTCGCAACGCCCACACCCACGGCAGCGAGTTTCTCGCCAGAGGTCATGCCGACGGGGAGACGCTGGCGGTCTGGCTTTCCTCCGTCTGGTCGCGGCTCGACGGACTGAGCCCGCAAGACATGCGCCTCGCCGTCACCTGCGGCGCCCTGCTGTCGATCCGCTCCGGCGTCACCAGCATCGTCGACCATCTGCGTCGCAACCCGATGACCGACGAGGTGCTGCAGGCCGCCATCGACGGCTATGAGGCGACAGGCATCAGGGCGCTGCTGGCCGTCATGGTGCGCGACCGGCTCGGCTCCAACAACAAGCCGGTCGGTGCCGGACATCTGACCAGCCTTGAGCCGGCAGCACGCCAGATCGACCGCATCGCGCGCTTCGCGGCGCGCACCCCGGATCGTATCAGAATCGGCATCGGCCCTTCCGCTTCGATCCGCTGCACGGATGATCTGCTGCTCGCAGCCAGGGACCTGTCACGCGATGCGCAAATCCCCATTCATATTCACGTCGCTGAAACGCAGGACGAAGCCACGTCGGAACGCGCCGAATTCGGCATGACGGCCTTCCAGCGTCTCGCGCAACTCGGGCTGCTGTCCGACATGACGGCCTGCGCTCATTGTGTCTGGATGACACGAGAAGACTTTGAGATCATGGCAAGGAGCGGTGCTGTCGCCGTGCACAATCCGGTGTCGAACCTCCGCCTCGGCTCAGGCATCGCCGATCTGCCGGCGCTGACGGCGGCAGGCGTGCCGGTCGCCATCGGCACCGATGGCGCCGCCAGCAACGATGGGGTCGATGTCTGGGAAGCGCTGAAATATGCCGCGCTGCTGCCGCGCCGCAACGGCGCGCTGGACGGCATCTCGAGCGAGACCTTCCTCGACATGGCGACCGTCTCCGGCCCGAAAGCGCTCGGCGGGCAAAGCTCGACACAACTTGGGATAACGCAGCTCGAGCCCGGCGACCCCGCCGACTTCTGCATCTATCCGGCCATCGATGCGCCGTTCGTCGCCAACGATCTCTTCGCCTCCGGCCTCGTCCTGTCGTCGCCGCGGCGGCCGCGCCATGTCGTCATCGACGGCGTCCACATCCTCGATAACGGCGCGTTCCGCCTCATCGACGAAGCCAAGATCGTCGCCGAGGCCCGCCAGACCGCAGCCAGGCTTTTCTCATGAGCGAACCCCGCATGAAGGACGTATCGTCGCCTGTCCCCGCCCTCGTGATCCGACGCCTGTGGAAGAGTTACGGACAGAACGACGTTCTCAAGGGCGTCTCCCTGCAGGTCGAGCCGCAGGAAGTTGTGACGATCATCGGCCCCAGCGGATCGGGCAAGAGCACGCTGCTGCAATGCATCAACTTCATGGAGCCGTTCGACGACGGCGAGGTCATCGTCAACGGCAAGCATATCGGCTACCTGCCGAACACCGGCTCGACCCGCGTGCGCATGCCCGAAAAGCAGTTGAACCTGCTGCGCCGCGACATCGGCATCGTCTTCCAGCAGTACAACCTGTTTCCCCATCTGACGGTGCTCGGCAACGTCATCGAAGCGCCGATCCACGTGCGCGGCCTGTCGCGCGAGGAGGCCATCGCCAGGGGCCGCCAGCAGCTCGACAAGGTCGGCCTGCTGGTGAAGCAGAATGCCTATCCGTCGGAACTCTCCGGCGGCCAGCAGCAAAGAGTGGCAATCGCCCGTGCGCTGGCCATGAGCCCGCAACTGATGCTGTTCGACGAAGTCACGTCGGCCCTCGACCCGGAACTCGTCGGCGAGGTTCTTGCCACCATGCGGACGCTGGCCCAGGAGGGCATGACGATGATCGTCGTCACCCACGAGATGGCCTTTGCCCGCGACGTGTCCGACCGGGTCATCTTCATGGACGACGGCAATATCGTCGAATCCGGCCGTCCCGACGTCTTCTTTTCAAACCCCACCCATGATCGAAGCAAAGCATTCCTGCGGCGGCTCAACGGACGCCATGAGCCGTCGATATCATCCGCACTGACGACATCTGCCTGAATGAGTAAATCAGCTATCAACCGAGGAGTCCTGCAATGAAGCCGAAGAATAAAAGCGTCTCCGTTGCCGCCTTCGTCGTGACGGTGCTAGCCTCGTCCGCATTCGCTCCCGCCGTTGCCGACACCTTGTCGGATGTGAAGGCAAAGGGCGTCATGACCGCCGGCAACAGCGGCTCCTATCCGCCCTTCGAATACATGGCTGACGGCAAGCTGACCGGCTTCGACGTCGATCTCGCCGAGGAACTCGGCCGCCGCATGGGCATCAAGATCCAGTTCACCATCATCGACTTCAAGGGCATCGTCGCATCCCTGACCTCCAAGCGCGTCGACGTCCTGATCACGGCGCTCACCAAGACGCCGGAGCGGGCGCAGCAGATCCTGTTTTCCGAGCCCTATTACGACGCGGGCACAGGGGCCGCCGTCCTCGTCAGCAGCAACATCAAGAACCCCGAGGACCTGGAAGGCAAAACCATCGGCCTGCAGATCGGCAGCAGCGGCGAGCGCTACGCCAGGACGGAATTGACGAAATATACCTTCAAGACCAAGACCTATGACGACTTCGTTCTTGCCGTGAACGACCTCAAGAACAAGCGCGTCGATGCGGTGCTGAATTCGCTGCCGTCGCTGAAGTACAATACCAGGAACGATCCGGCCATCACCATCACACAGACATGGAGCCCCAGCGACGTCGGCATCAACACGCGCAAGGAAGACACCGCCCTGATGGACGAGATCAACAAGCACCTCGTTGCCATGAAGAACGACGGCTTCCTGAAGTCGCTCGACGTCAAATGGTTCGGGCGGTAACGCCGGACTTCACTCAAATCGAGCGACCTACCCTGGTTTCCGAGGAACGACGATGCATAACGGCAGCAGCGCGCTTCGTGCGCTTAGTGAACGAGTCCAGCATGAATTGGATATGCTGTCCTATCCGGTTTCACCCTGGGTCAAGCCGCTCGGCCACCGCAGCGGCCAGCATGTCTTTGATGTGCTGATCGTCGGCGGCGGTCAGTCGGGCCTGACCGTCGCCAACGGGCTCCGGCGCGAAGGCGTCTCCAACATCCTTTGCATCGATCGCAATGCGCATGGATACGAAGGTCCGTGGGAGACGTTCGCGCGCATGGGGACCTTGCGGACGCCGAAGTTCCTGGTCGGGACAGAGATCGGATATCCGTCTCTTTCCATCCAGAGCTACTACACCGCCAGGTTCGGAGCGCAGGCCTGGCACGATATCGACCGCGTGCCACGCACCCACTGGATGGATTACCTCCGATGGTATCGCGACACCCTGTCCCTGCCGGTCAGGAACGACACCACCGTGCGCTCGATCGGCCATAGCGAGCACGGTATCATTCCCGTCGAAGTGGAAAGCAACGGCCGGCTGGAGCGATTGCTGACGCGCCGGCTGGTGCTGGCCACGGGCTATGACGGCTGCGGCGAATGGGCTTTGCCGGATCACGTCGCGCAGGCCGTCGGTTCCGATCGCGCCTTTCATTCCAATACGGTGTTCGATTTCGCGCCCATGCGCGGCAGGCGCATCGGCGTTCTGGGTCACGGCGCATCGGCCTTCGACAGCGCCGCCCGCGCTCTGGCGGAAGGTGCCAGCGCCGTCGATCTCTGCTTCCGCCGCCCGGCGCTCCCCACCGTCAATCCACATCGCTGGATTGAGTTCGTCGGCTTTTTGAAACACTTTCCGGACTTGAGCGACGAAACGCGGTGGCGCGTCAATCTTCATTTCAAGAAGATCGACCAGCCGCCCGCCCGCTGGGGATTCAACGAAGCGCACAAATACGGCAATTTCCGCATGCATGCCGGCTGCCCCTGGCTGCAGGTCCGGCAGAAGGAGGACAGGACGGTCGAGGTCCTGACGCCGCAAGGAGCGATGACTTTCGACTATATCATCTGCGCTACCGGCTCGCGCCTCGACTTCGGCCTGCGCCCGGAGCTGCAAATGTTCCGCGACGACATCCTGTCCTGGAACGATGTCTACAAACCGGCGAAATCGGATTATCATCCGACGCTGGGCCTGTTTCCCTATCTCGGCCGCTATTATGATTTCCGCTCGCGCTCTGGCGCGAATGCCGAAACCCTGAGCCGCATCTATGCGTTCAATTTCTCGGGCATCGTGTCGATGGGGCCGCATTCGACCTCGATCAGTGGACACAAATATTCGGTGCCGCGCGTCCTGCGCGGCCTGACCCGCTCCTTCATGCTGGAACAGGAACACGAGCTGATGCCGGACCTGACTGCCTATGACGAGAGCGATCTCGATGTCACACCAGCGCTCACCGGCGCGTTGTAGAGGGAGGAACCTGACATGAGCCAGCAGCAAGCTGATCTTCAGACCAGACCGATAACGGTCCGGAAACTGACTGCCGAAGGTTTCTCGGCCTTTGGCCAGGTGATCGAACCGACGTTCGACGGCAAGGCGTTCGATGCCGAAGATGCGCAGTTGAATTTGAGCGAGGGTACACCGCGCCTTTACATCATGCAGCTCGACGGCAAGGGGTTACGCTTCCGGCAGATCACCAGGCACCGGCACGTCACCCAATGCCTGATGGCAACGGGCGCCGATCCCTGGTTCATCGCCGTCGCACCGCCGTATGATCTCGCCGTCACGGATGCCGAGCCGAAGCTGGAGGACATCGTCGCCTTCGAGATACCGCCCGGCACCGCGATCAAGCTCCACACCGGCACCTGGCACGCTGGCCCTTACTTTCGCGCCGCGAAGATGGATTTTCTCAACCTCGAACTCGCCGACACCAATCAGGTCGATCACCACAGCTGCTTTCTCGACAAGCGTTATGGCGTGCAGTTCGAGTTCGCAGCGGCGTGAGGAGCAATCTGGAAGCGCAGAAGGCCCGCTCATCCGACCCTTGCTGCGCAAGAGTCGGATGAGGGCGGGGTTTGCATGAGCATCAGGAGAATCTGAGGTGCCGACAACGCTGCTTCATTCCATCCAGCGGCTTTACACCTGCGATGACAATGAAACTATCCTCGACGACGCCTGGATTCTCGTCGAGGGCAACGTCATCAAGGCGCTCGGTCAGGGTCCGGTCGATCCGGCGATGCGAGCCGATAAGATGCTCGACCTGACGGGCGCGATCGTCACGCCCGGCCTGATCAACATTCATCATCACTTCTTTCAATCGATCACCAAGGCGCTGCCCTTCGTGCAGAAGTCATTCGTTCTCGACTGGCTGCTGAAGCTCTATCCGCTCTGGGTCGAAATCGGACCCGACGAGATGGTGGCGGCGACGCAGGTTGCCGCCGCCGAACTTCTGCTGAGCGGCGGCACCACCAGCGTCGATCACAGCTACATGGTGCCGGGCGCCGACTTCGACATCCTGCGCGCCCAGGTCGAGACCTGCCGCGACATCGGGTTGCGGCTTCATTTGGTCGTCGGCTCCATGCCGACGCTCGAAGGCAACCTGGAAGAACAGCTGAAACCGGTCATCGGCGACAAGATCCATCGGCTGATCGACCCGGTCGAGCGCGTCTATGAAACCATGCGCCGATCGGCGCGCGCCTTTCACGACGCTTCCGCCGGTTCCATGACGAAGGTCGCGTTCGGCCCTGTCGGCGTCACCTATACGCTGCCGGACATGATGCGCGACATCAGCGCCCTTGCCGCTGACTACGGCTGCGGCCTTCACACCCATCTGCACCCGCGGCCCGACGAGCGGGAGAAGGCGAGCACGCACCTGCGCAGCGACCCGGTCGCCTATCTCAAGGCGAGCAAATGGATGAAGCCCGGAACCTGGTTCGCCCATTGCAGCCAGTTGACGGACGACGAAATGAAGGTGTTCGCCGACAACGGCGTCGGCATCGCCCATTGCGCCCATACCATCGCCCGCCTCGGCTTTCCGCTGACCCGCATCTCCGCCATGCGGAGATACGGCGTCGCCGTCGGCATCGGCGTCGACGGCTGCGCCAGCAACGATAGCGGCTCGATCCTGCACGATCTGAGGCTGGCGCTCATCCTGCATCGCATCGGAACGCCCCTGGGCACGGACACGCAAGAGGCCTGGCTCTCACCCTATGACGCCTTGCTGATGGCGACGCGCGACGGCGCGCGCATCATCGGGCGAAACGACATCGGCCGGATTTCGGTGGGCTGCGCGGCCGACATCGCGGCCTTCAGACTGGACCGCGTCGGCTATGCCGGCAGTTGGGGCGATCCCTTGAGCGCGCTGTTGCTCGCTGGCTGCGATCCCTATGCCCACCTGACCATGGTGAACGGCGCAGTCGTCGTCTGGAACGGACGGCTGGTGAATGCCGATGAGACTGCGATCATCTCAAAGGCGTCCCAGGCCACGCGGCGCATCATTGACCGGGCGTCGTGACAACGACCCGCGGCGCGAAGCTACTCCCAGAATTTCTCAACCTTGCGGAACGACTTCCAGCTTTCCGCCAGATGCGTCTCGGCCTCCGCCGCGCCTCTGGCGCACCAGCCCAGCACCAGACCCGCCGCCCGGTCCATCGGACCGTTGGCTGTTTCGAGCGCGGCGACGATGGCGTGCGCCGAGATCGTGTCGTTATAGGCGCCGAACACGTCCTGCAGGCTCGATAGCGTGCGGGTGAATTGGCGCGCCGATTTCTGACTGTAGAGCGGCGCGAAGAATTCGGCGGCGTAGCGCAGGTCCTTGAAGGCGATGCGCAGGCGATGGCGATCCTCGGGGGTCAGATGTTCGAGATCCTTGCCGCGTTTGCGGGCGCGCTTGTGCAGCCGCTCGAGCGTACGGGCAGCGAACACCGGCGCAGGTTCCGACAGTTTGCCGAGGCCGGCCACATCCAGCGCGCCGCGCCAGCTCCGCCGCAGGGTCAGCGCGTGCAGTTCGAGCACGAAGCGCGTCGTCGCCGGCGCGAGCAGGATGTCGCGCACATGCCCGTAGCCCTCCGTCCGGCGCTTGGCTGCGCCCTCCAGCAGGCCGGCATAATGCGCGTCGTTCGGCAGCGCCGCCTGCGGGCCGGTCTCGACCAGGTCGATGAAAGCGTCCATGTCGCGGGCCGGCCCCATCGCCGAGGCGATATCACGGGCGCGCTGCTCGAAGCGCGCGAATTCGGAACAGGGAAACTCGCGCTGGAACAGTTTGATGGCGGCGCGCAGGCGGCGCAGCCCCACCCGCATTTGGTGCACCGCCTCCGGCAGCTCGGCCTGCAGGAAGCCCGGCCAGTTGGCGACGAATTGTTCGACCGTGTCGCCGAGGATGGCGCCGATCAGATGTTCGGTCGCCGCATCCTCCGCCAACGACATGGCGCCGGCGCGCACCGCCTTCGGTCCCTTTTGCGAAGCCAGCAGATAGCCGCGCTCGGACTTCGTCTGCGCGCCCAGCGTCAGCCCGCAGGCGTCGGAAATCCGCACCGCGAGATCGAGCACGTCGCCAAGCTCGCCCTCGACCAGCTCGAATTCGATTTCCTCGATGTTCTCCTGATGTTCGCCGGCGATCACCTTGCCGCGGTCGATGGCGACCTCGATCGTCGACAGGCCGGCGCGCAGATCGGCGACCCGGCGTTTGATCTCGGTGGTAAAGCGCGGCAGCAGCGGGCTGTCGCCGCAGATCTCGCGGATGCGGTCGGCCGCCGCCTCGCCGAGGAGGCTGATATCCGGCTCCGGACCCGGCAGCCGCACCTCGACCTCGCCGCGCTCGAACGGGTTCGAAGCGTCCGGATTGCGCCATTTGAACGTCAGCAAATGGCGGCTGCGCACCTTGCGGACCCGCAAAACCATATCGGCGGCGCGGAGGGCCTCGTTTTCAGTGTCGAAATAGGTCGAATAGAGATTGGTGGCGCGGGGCCATAATTGCGCGCCGTTTTCCGCGAGCCATTGCACCGCCCGCTCCATCCGCGCGGAGTCGCCGACAAGTTTGACCTCGATTTCCCGCTCGCTGACGCTCGGTGCGGCGACAGGGCCCGCTTCCGGCGAACCTGGATTCGGCGCAGCCGTCTCACTCATGGCACTTCCTGAACGCAAAATATCCCCTGCACGCACCGACGCCCGCGCCCCGGCAAAGCATAGACCTGCATGTCGACAACCCGGAATCGACGGGTCCGCTAAGGCGCATAGGGCTTCACATCCTTGTCACAATCAACCCCTCGCGGGGCCGCGGCAGAAGCGGGAATTCCGGCCAGAAGTTTTGACGTATTGTCGTGTTCCGCCGGTAGCCAGTATAAAGGACAAAGAAAATTCAGGACAAATTCAGGGCAGGAAACCAGGGTAGGGCCTCAATGAACGCGACAGATCACCGGCGCATGACATCGGCTTCGCGCAAAGCCGCTTTTCCGCGAAAGATTTGGCTTCTGGGCAGCGCGCTTGCGCTCGCCGGCGCCATCTCCGGAACCGCAGCGGCCGACCCGGTGGAGGATTTTTACAAGGGTAAAAACCTCCAGGTCCTTGTCGGGGTCAGCGCCGGCGGCGCCTATGACCTGCAGATGCGACTCGTGGCCCGCTACATCACCAAATACATCCCCGGCCATCCGGTCGCCGTGCCGCAGAACATGACCGGCGCCACCGGCCTGGTGATGGCCAACTATCTTTACCGGGTCGCCCCCAAGGACGGCACCACTATGGGCCTGATCCAGAACGGCCTGCCGACCTTCCAGGCCGTCGGCAAGGAGGGCGCCCAGTTCGACGCCCGCAAGTTCGAGTGGATCGGCTCCATCGACCAGACCGTCGAGACGATCATCGTCTGGAAGTCGACCGGTGTGAAGACCATCGAGGACGCCCGCAAGAAGGAAATCATCATCGGCTCAATCGGCTCTTCCGGCATTACTTATATGTATCCGGTTATGCTCAACGAGATGGTCGGCACGAAATTCAAGATGGTGACCGGCTATCCGGGCTCCGGCGCGCTCAACCTCGCCATGCAGCGCGGCGAGGTCGAGGGACGCAACAATTCCTGGGGCAGCATCAAGGCCAACAATCCCGACTGGATCGCCAACAAGGATATTTTCGTACTGACTTTCTCCGGCAAGCGGCCCGGCGATCTCGATGGCATACCGGACCTCAACGATCTCATCACCTCCGCCCAGGACCGTCAGGTGGCGCAGATCGTCACCGCCGGCGACAGGGTCGGCCATCCCTTCGCCGTCGCGCCGGGGGTGCCCGCGGACCGGGTGGCGGCCCTGCGCACCGCCTTCACCGCCATGCTGAAGGACCCCGATTTCATCCGCGACGCGACGGCGGTGCAGATCGATATCGATCCGGTCGATCCGCAGCAGTTGAAGAAAGTGGTCGACGACCTGTTCGCCGTGCCGGATGCACTGAAACAGCGGGCACGAAAATATTTCGATCAGTAGTTGGCCAAGTGTCGGTAGATGAAGACCTCTCTACGAGAGGCGCTAAGCTAACAGAAGCCCTCATCCTGAGGAGCGCCGTAAGGCGCGTCTCGAAGGACGGGGGCGACAGGTAAAACGATGGTGAGCGTCTCATGACAAGCGACGGCGCATCGGTCTATGTGCTGAAGTGCGCGGACGGAAGCTATTATAGAGTTAGCACGCGACGTATCGTCGACGAGCGGTTCGCGGAGCACTGCGCTGGCCTAGGTGGCGACTACACGCGGCGCCGTTTGCCAGTGGAGCTGATCCATCCAGAGCATTTCCAGCGCATCACCGATGCCATCGCTTTTGAACGCCAATTCAAAGGATGGTCACGCAATAAGAAAGAGGCGTTCCTGCGTGGCGATTTCGATGGATCAAAACTGCTGGCTTCGCGTGGCAAAGGATGACGGGTTCGCTGCCGCGTATCGCCCCGTCCTTCGAGACGCGCCTTTCAGGCGCTCCTCAGGATGAGGGCTCCTGTTGGCTTTGTTGCCATGTCCGGTCGTTGTACTTTGCCGCCACGCCTCTGCATGGCATAGACACTCATCACTTCATTTGGTCGCAGGGAGATTATCATGGACGACAACAAGAACACGGTGCGCGCGCCCATCCAGGATCTGCGCGAATGGCTGGCGCGCATCGAGGAGATCGGCGAGTTGCTGCGCATCGACAAGCCGGTCGACCGCGACGAAGAGATGAGCGCCATCTCCTATCTCATCGCCAAGCAGAAGCCCTCGCCCGCCACCCTGTTCAGCAAGGTCATCGGCTTCGACAACAATCCCATCGGCGCGCGCCATCTCTGGGGCCCGTTCGGCCCGAGCGTGCGCCGCATCGCCGTCTCGCTGGAAGAAGATCCCGACACGCCGACGGTCGAACTCATCCGCCGCACCAAGGACAAACTGAAACGCCGCACGCCGCCGCGTGAGGTCACGCGCGCCGAGGCGCCGGTCTACGAGAACACGCTCACCGGAAAGGACATCGATCTCGACCTGCTGCCGATCCCCAAGCACTGGCCGCGCGACGGCGGCCGCTATGCCGGCACCTGCGACGCCGTCATCACCAAGGACCCGGAAACCGGCTATTTCAACATCGGCACCTATCGAATGATGCAGCAGGACAAGAACCATGTCGGGCTGTATCTGTCGCCCGGCAAGGACGCACGCCTGCACATCCAGAAGGCATGGGACAAGGGCGAGCCGCTGCAGGTCGCCGCCGCCTGGGGCATCGACCCGCTGTTCATGCTCGTCGGTTCGCAGTCCTTCCCCAAGACCGTGTCGGAATATGAATATGCCGGCGGCATCAAGGGGCAGCCGATCCCGGTCGTCAAAGGCACCACCACCGATCTATTAATCCCGGCCAATGCCGAACTCGTCATCGAGGGCGTGCTGCGCCCCAACGCACTGAAGGCCGAAGGCCCGTTCGGCGAATTCACCGGCTATTACGGCAAGCCGGAAGCGGCCTGCCCGCTCGTCGAGATCACCGCCATCCATTATCGCACCAGCCCGGTACTGACCAATGCGCTGATGGCGGATTATCCCTCCTGCGAACAGAGCGGCTTCTTCTCTATTTTGCGTTCGGCCAAGATCTGGGACGATTTCGACAAGCTTGGCGTGCTCGGCATCCAGGGCATCTATTCGCATCCGGCCGCCGCCGGCGGCTTCGGCATGACGATCATCAGCCTGCAGCAGCGCTACGCCGGCCATGCCGCGCAGGTGCTGGCCTTGGCCGCGCAGGTGCCGGGCGGCGCTTACTACACGAAGTTCGTCATCGCCGTGGACGAGGACGTTGACCCGACCGACATCGACCAGGTGCTGTGGGCCATGGGCAGCCGCTGCAATCCGATCGATGACATGGATATCCTGCGCAATACGTGGAGCACGCCGCTCGATCCGTCGCAGAACCCGCCGGAGAAGCGGCCCTATGGATCGAAGGTGCTGATCAACGCCTGCAAGGACCATCGCTACCTGCCGACCTTCTCGGCGCGGACGACCTTGCGCAAGTCCACCTACGACAAGTTGGCGGATCGCTGGGAAGAACTCGGCCTGCCGGGGAAGATTCCCGCCGTGCGCGCCTTCGAGACGGAGGAAAAGTTCGTCTATCAGGAAGAAGGACAGGTGAAGTCCTGAACTTCCTTCATCCGACCCTCGCATGGGTCGGATGAAGGCTGGCCCCTTTCAGCAGCCGCAGACTGCGGCGGCTGTCTTGTTGGACGCAGTCTTACTGCTCGTAATTGCATTCCAGATCCGGGACCCACTGCAAGCCGCCACCGACCGTCGGCACCTGCATGCGGCTGTCGTAGCAACCCGGATGCTCGACCTCCTGCAGATCGCCGAAGGTCGGCGCCGAGGTGGACGTGCCGGTGTCATTGACCTCCGACATGGAAGACGGCTGCGCCGGGCTATGATGGCGCGTGACGTGAGCGGCGGAGGCCGGCGAAGCGGCAATGAGGGCGGCGGCGAAAGCAGCAGCAAGAGCGGCCGGGATGGTGCGTGTGTGAAGAAGTGTTTTCATTTTGAAACTCCGTGAGTGAATGATCACGGGCGGCGGGATGATCCCCAATTGCGGACGCATTCTGGCGCTTTACGGCCACATTCGCCACAAGCGTGAAGGTCCTGTAATGTAGGATTACGAGGCACTTCTTTAATTTCTTACGGCCGCAACAAGTTCATTGACATCACGCGCCGTTCACGCGGATGTGCGCTCACAGCAACGTGAATCGAGGTCTTCTTGCGGCGCATGGATCGGCAATCAGCTCATGCATGCACCGCATTGCCTTATACGGATTTGCCCGCCTGTTCTGCTCAACGAACAGGCATTCATGCTTCGAGGGCACGGGCTCCCGCTAACGATTCGCTAGCGATCCGCGAACTTCGGCATCACCTCGGTGCGGAACAGTTCCAGTGAGCGCAAGGCATCGGCAAGTTGCATGGTGCCGAAGAACATATAGGCCATCATATAATTGAGACCCATTTCATCGACCTGCGCGCCGATCTTCTCGATCACCGTCTTCGGCGAGCCGACGATGACGCTGCCGTCGGCCATCTGATCCTCGAAGCCGGCGCGCAGCGGCACGGAGAAACGCTTCAGGGCCTCGTCATTGGCATGCACGCGCATCAGATAGGTCAGGTTGGCATGGTGATGTTCGGACGCCGGTTTGGCGATGCGCTGCGCCTCCGCATCGGTTTCAGCGACGACGATCTGCCGGCTGACGCCGATGGCGACGCCGCCCTTGAATTCCGCCTTCGGACGTCGCGGCGCGCCGCGCTTGGCGAAATGCTCCTTGAACACATCGATATTGGCCTTGGCCCGCTCGGTCGGTCCGTTCGAGGCGAAATGCATGCCGTGATCGCCGGCCCAGGCGGAGCCCGTCGCGTTCGACGACCCATACCAGAACGCCGGTGTCGGCTGCTGCAGCGGCCGCAGCGGCATCGGCACGTTCTTGTAGTTGAACAGCGCGCTCTCGTAGCTGAAGGTGTCGCTGGTCAGCGCCGTTTCCAGGCAGTTGAAGGCATCGACGAAGATATCGCGCGAATCCTCATGCTTGATCTTGTGGTAGCCCATCTCAAACGGCGACACGCCGCGGCCGACGCCGACTTCCAGCCGCCCCTTGCTCAGATGATCGAGGATGCAGACTTCCTCCGCCAGGCGCAGCGGCGAATACAGCGGCAGCAGATAGACCAGCGGGCCGAGCCGCATGCGTTTCGTCGCTCGCGCCACGGCGCCCAGCCAGACGCCCGGCACCGGCACCATGTTGAGCGGCGAGGCATGATGTTCGGCAATGTGCAGACAGTAGAAGCCGGCATCGTCGGCTGCCCGCGCGAAGGTCAGGCGTTCATCGAACTGAGTCGCCAGCGCCCGGTCGCCTGCCATGTCGATATGATCGAAAATGCCGAATTTCATGGTTCCTCACGCTGTCATCTTGGAGCTTTTTGCTTCATTCGGACCATAAAGGCTGACGGCGCAAAGCGAAAGGCGGTTTGCCGGTCATCCTGACGCACGAGTGCGAAAGCTGCGAAGTGTGAAACCGTCGTGCAAATACCGCGACGCCCGGCTAGATATCGCGGGATCGTAAACAGGATTGGCCCCGTGAAAATCACCCTCAGCATCGCCTTCTCGGAAAATCCGCGCACCCGTCCTGTCCTCGACGGCCGCGCCAACGCCGACGGCGTGGATCTCGTACCCAGCGTCGTCGGCCCCTCCGAACTGTTCTGGCGGCAATTGCGCTTCGGCGATTTCGACGTGGCGGAAATGTCGTTCTCCTCCCTGATGATCGCGCAAGCCAGGGGCGATGACCGTTTCATCGGCCTGCCCATCTTCACGACGCGGCGCTTCTTCCATTCCCACGTCCTCGTGCGCAAGGCGTCCGGCATCGACACGCCGGAACAGATGAAGGGCAAGCGGGTCGGCGTCACCGAATACCAGCAGACCGGAGCGCTTTGGACGCGCGGTGCGCTCGAACACGAATGGGGCGTGCGCTCGCAGGACATGGAATTCTTCATGGAGCGGACGCCGGAGCGCAGCCACGGCGGCGCCACCGGTTTCACGCCGCCGCCGGGCGTTACCGTACATCAGATTCCGGAAGACAAAAGCGTCGCCAGCATGATGCTGTCGGGCGAACTCGACGCCGCCATCCATTATCGCGGCCATGCCACCCTGGTGAACCGCAGCAACGTCAATCTGCGCGCCCACCCCGACATCCGCACCCTGTTTCCCGACGTCCGCGCCGAGGGCATCCGCTATCTCGCCAAGACCGGCATCCACCCGATCAACCACGGCATGGTGATCCGCCGCGAACTGGCGCAGAAGCATCCCTGGCTCGCCTTGAATCTCATGAAGGCTTTCAATACGGCCAACGAAATCGCCGAGGCCGAACGCATGGAGCACGTCGACTATCACATCGACACCGGCCTGCTGCCTGCCGAGGCGCGCGACGCTCTGGCAAAGCAGGTCGTCCACCACGGCATCCTGGCCAACCGCAAGACACTCGAAACGGCGGCGCAGCACTCGCTGGAGCAGGGCCTGACGCCGCGCTTGATGAAGCTCGAGGAGATCTTTGCCGAGAGCACGATGGAGATGTAGCCGTTGTCATTCCCGACGCGCGCAGGCGTCGGGAATGACACTCCTGAATCACTCCCCACGCGCCTTCTTCGCCAGCGCCACCACCTGCGGCGACACCGCCAGCGTCTCGCCGACGAGCTTCTCCAGCCCCACGCCCGACAGCGGTGGCCCGAAGTCGATGTTGCGCTCACGGGTGAAGGCCAGAAGCTCGGGATCGTTCATCGTCGCCTCAAAACCCTGGCGCAGCGCCGCCACGCGGTCGGCTGGAATGCCCGGCGTCGCCATGATCGAGCGGCCCATGGCATTGCCCATGGCAAACAGTTTCAGCGCCTGGCGCTCGTCATCATTGCGTCCGAGTTCCATCATCAGCGGTATGTTCGGCAGGTCCGCCGCCCGCGCATCGGCATATTGGACGAGAATGCTGACCTTGCCCTCGCGCAGCCAGTCGGCATTGTCGACCTTCATCGACGCCCACGCCTTGCTGCCGCCTTCGACCTCGCCGCGCAGCATGGCGAGATTGGTCTCGTTGTTGCTTGGATAGGACGAGATGATGTTGAACTTCGTGCCGGCAAGCTGGTTCAGCGCCTTGAGGTAGAACACCGTCGGCGAAGCAGCCCCCGATCCGCCCATGACGGTCTCGCGCCTGCGCGCGTCCTCAAGCGTCTTCGTCGGCGACTGATACCACGTATAGGTGACCTCGACGACGGGCGAGACGCGGCCGATCCAGGTGAACTTGCGCGCATCATATTGCACGCCGTCGGTGCCGAGCGCCTGTTCGATGGCGATGGCCTGCGGCGCGACGCCAAGCACGGTGCCGTCGCGCGGCGCCGCGTTATAGACCCAGTTGGTCATCTTCAGATGGCCGGCGCCGGGCATATTCTTGACGACCACCGGCGGCTTGCCCGGCAGATGCGGCCCCATATAGCGGGCGACAAGCCGCGCATAGAGATCGTAGCCGCCGCCCGGCGCGGTGCCGACATACAACTCGACCGGATGCGTCTTGTAGAACGCCTCCGGCGTCTGCGCGCATGCGGCGCCGGCCATCAGCAAAGCCGTGCAGCAGATCGATCCGGCCAGCAGGCCGCGCTGGTTGGGCATCTCTTCCTCCCGTTCTTCTTTCGGAGCATTTTCGCGTGAAGAAAATACTCCCTTTTATAAAACAGACCGCCTCAATCGGGCCCGCGAAAGCTCAAAATACGGTCCCGTGGAAAGTCATAGAGCTTTCCGGTCACCTGCCACGCCGCCGTGCACATACCGGCGACCTTGGGCGCGAAATCCGCCGGCGTCTTCAGGCTCATCGGGTCTTCGTCCGGCATGATCGAGGCGCGCATATCGGTGCGCATCGGGCCTGGATTGCACAGCATGACGCGGATCGGCGTCGTCGCCGTCTCGGCCGCATAGGTTCTGGCGATGGCATCGAGCGTCGCCTTCGACAGCGCATAGGCGCCGCGCCCCGGCGCCATGTCGCCCTTGCTGCCCGAGCCGGAGGTGATGAAAACCACCCGGCCGGCATCGGCTTCGCGCAGCAGCGGGTCCATGCGCCGGATCAGCCGCCAGTTGGCGGTGACATTGGTGGCGATCACGTCTTCCCAATCCGCATCGTCGAGTTGCGCCAGGGTCGTGCGCGGTCCCATGATCGCCGCATTGCCGATCAGAATGTCCAGCCGCTGCCAGGTCTCGAAAATGTAGCCGGCAAGCCGCTGGATATCGCGCGCATCGGTGACGTTGCCGAAGAACGGCGTCATGGCCGCACCCATTCCGGCGATTTCAGCCTCCAGCGGCGCCAGGCTGTCGCGGTTGCGGGCGAAAGCGATGACATGGGCGCCGCGGGCGGCGAGTTCGACCGCGATCGCCCGGCCAATGCCGCGCGACGCGCCGGTGACAAGCGCGACATGGCCTTGCAAGCCCGAAGTCATTCCATTTCCACCTGATTTCATTTCCGCATGATAAGCCATCATCGCACTGCGGCAACCATGCCGCGAAAAGAAATTCGTATCACGGTGCTTGACGGATGATGGCCGTCCGCCCAAATCGGAGACATGAACCGGCGGCGTGTCCTGTCTCTCCTCGGCCTCCCGGTCATCGCCGGCGTTGGCTATACGGGTTATCGAAACGTGCGAAATCCTTATTACGATGGCCCGGTCAGCGACAATTTCGACGGATTGCGGTTTCATATTCCCGGTATCAGCCGCGAAAAGCCGTTCACCGACATGCTCAAATGGCAGTTCGGCGGCGGCAGGCAGCAATGGCCGGCACGCGCGCCGAGCCCGTTCAGCGACAAGCCGCCTGCGCGCGTCGACGGCGGCAGTCTGCGCATCAGCTATATCGGTCATGCCAGTGTGCTGTTGCAAACGCACGGATTAAACATTCTCATCGATCCGGTCTGGTCGCAGCGCGCCAGCCCGTTCGGTTTTGCCGGCCCCAAGCGGGTCAACGATCCCGGCGTCGCCTTGCAGGACCTGCCGCCGCTCGATGCCGTGCTCGTCTCCCACAATCATTACGACCATCTCGATGTCGCCACCCTGTCGGCGCTCGCCGGCAATCCGCGCACGCGCTTCCTGACGCCGCTCGGCAATGACACGATCATGCGTGACGCCGATGCGACAATCCAGGCACAAAGTTTCGGCTGGGGCTCGCGCGTCGACATCGGCAACGGCGTCTTCGTGCATTTCGAGCCGGCCTATCACTGGTCGGCGCGCGGCTTATTCGACCGGCGCATGGCGCTGTGGTGCGCCTTCGTCATCGAGACCCCATCCGGCAACATCTATCATATCGCCGACACCGGCTTCGCCGATGGCGAGATCTTCCGCCAGATGCGCGACAAGCACGGCGGCTTCCGTCTGGCGATCCTGCCGATCGGCGCCTTCGAGCCGCGCTGGTTCATGAGCGAACAGCATATCGATCCCGACGAGGCGGTTGCGATCATGGAACTGTGCGGCGCCGAGCGCGCCATGGCGCATCATTGGGGCACGTTCCAGCTCACCAACGAAGCCATCGACGAGCCGCCAAAACGACTTGCCCTGGCCCTCGAAAAGACCAGCGTCCCGCCGGCGCGGTTTCAGGTCAAACGCCCGGGCGAAGTGCTCGAATTCGCGGTCGTGTAATTGTTCGTCCGTAACTGAATAACGCATCAAGAAGCCCTCATCCTGAGGAGCACGCGAAGCGTGCGTCTCGAAGGACGGGGGCGTAACGCCGCAGTCGAAGCCACTGCCTCTCGCTGTGCCTGCCTGTACTTAACGCCTGTCACACAGCACCTGTCCGTCACGCTCGCCTGTCGCCCCCGTCCTTCGAGACGGCGCTACGCGCCTCCTCAGAGGGTGTGAATGTTTGGCAATATTGATTTGCACTGACGATTTCAGCGTGATTCCCTTGCGTCAGCGGTTTTGAGGTGACGCGATGGGGAAGGATGA
>JARHVB010000032.1 GCA_029222685.1 Terripilifer ovatus
GGCCTGCCGGTGGACGAATAAAGCTCTTCAAACCGCTGGTTCAGCTTCGCCAGTGCCGCATCCGCCAGTCTGCGGATCGCCCTGAGCGGATGATCGGACGGAATGCGCTTCTCAAGCGGAACATAGCTGAAAAGACTATCTCCGCCACCGCTGCTTCCCCGCATCGCAAATCACTCCGCATGTCCTGCAAAGTGAATCACGAAAAACACCGAAAGGGGAGAGTTTTTCAGCAGCCTGTTAGAGCGGCCAGATAGCCTCAAGCCTCTGGCATAACTCTGGAATGGCGCGCGCCCCGAAGCGTCCGAAGCCGATCAGGAGGTTAAGTGGAGCATCTGACGCACGATCCTCGGGGTCCTTGAGGCTTGCGGGTGCATCTTCGATTCTTGCCTCAACCGGTGAGCAAGAACAGCGGCGCTGAAAAGCGCGCGAATCACTTTCGTCTTCGTCCGCGCCACCCCGCGCCGAAACCACCAAACCGAAAGTCACTGATCGCGATGGTACCACCACCCCGGCTCGAACGGGGGACCCCCAGATCCACAATCTGGTGCTCTAACCAACTGAGCTATGGTGGCCCTGAAGCGCGCGGAACCTAGACTCAACACATCTGGATTGCAAGCGCTTCCCACGGACCGCACAGGCGGTCCGCGGAAAGGCCAGACAGGGCCCTGTAGAAGCGGGCGCGCCGGTGGTCAGGCGGCC
The DNA here is from genome assembly GCA_029222685.1 of Terripilifer ovatus. Lineage (GTDB taxonomy): Bacteria > Pseudomonadota > Alphaproteobacteria > Rhizobiales > Beijerinckiaceae > Terripilifer > Terripilifer ovatus. The sequence continues at coordinate 700 of JARHVB010000032.1, forward strand.
AGGCGCAGCCCCTTGGCGACCGCGGCGTTGAGCGGACCAGCCGAGTCCGCCGCGACCTTCTGGACAAGCCCGGAGAATTCCTTCGCCTGGGCGCTGAAGGTTTCGAACTGCCTGCGGGCAAGTTCCGTCTGCAGCACGACAACATCGGAGAAGCTCTTCGCCCCGGTCAGCGACTTGACGAAATCGAACAGCACGTTGGTGTTGTCGCGCATCAGGTCGATCGCCCTGTTGTTGAGTTCGATCGAACCGGCCGAAGCGGTCTTGTATGCCGTCTCGATCGTTCCCGTCGCCTCCTCAGCCGAGGACTTCAGACGTGCATAAGCGGCCTTCGACTGTTCGATATTGTTTTCGACTGCCACACGGAACATTTCCTGCAATTCACCGATCGGCGCGACGATGGCCGCCAGTTCGGGCACTGCTTCCACAGACGCTGCTTTTACAGAAGCGGCCAGGACCGGCACGGCTTCTTCCGCCAGCTTCGCTGCGGCGACAGGCTCGGGCGCCGGCTCCGGAGCCGTCATGCTGACGGTCTCGGCTGGCGCCGCTGGCTCCGCCCCGGCGGGCTCAGGCTCGGTAATCTCAGGCTCGGTAGTCCCAGGCTCGGTAGTCCCAGGCTTGGCGAACACCGGCCCAGTAGACACAGGTTCACCAGACCCAGATTCGGCGGGAGCAGATTTAGCGACTGGCTTGCGAGGTGCGGCCATCAGGAACGTCCTTTCGTGCTGAAGCTACTTCTTGACGCCGGCGACTTTCTGGATCGTCTCGCCGAGTTCGCGGGTCTGATCCTGCAGCGCCGTCATCTGCGCCTTGAGATATTCGCCCTGCAGCGACAGCACTTCCTGCGGATCCTTGGCGTGAAGCAGCTTCTCGGCCAGGTCGAAAGCGGCAGAGACGTTCTTCTCCGCAAAGCCGATGGCCTTGCCGGTCACGTCCTTGACGCTGGCCTGGGCCGTGGACGTCACGTCGCCAGCGGAACCGTGCGTCTTCTGGATCGCACCCATGAAACCTTCGAAAGCCTTGCGCGCCTGGGCGACGCTACGCTCTGCGAAATCTCTCATTTCAGTCGGAATTTCATATGGATTTGCCATGACTTGTCCTCCGGTACGATGCAGTGGCGCCAATCCGTGTCATCTGAACGAAGAACGCGCCAGCCCCTGCTCAGATCAACCTATCATGAAATTTGCTGCATCGCAACAAATAACCCTGTGACATATTGCGATGCAAAATCAAAATTAAGCTTGATTTGACTAAGTAGGGCACAATTCCGCCGCTTCCATGGACCCACCTGCGGCATCAAGTTAATGATCATTTAATTCCGATCCAGCAGCGGTGGATCAGAATGAGACCGAGCCGGTCGCTGCACCGGTGTCGACGACATCGCTTCAGCATGAACTTAGCGTGAAGCTAGTTTGACAGGGACGAGCTTATCACATGTCGGAATTGCATCCGTCGTATTCGATTTCCGATGAAGATATCGCCGCCGTCCTTTCGGACCCGGCGCTGGCGCCGTTGCTGGCCGCAGACACCCCCCTTTTCATCGCCGCGGGGGCGCCGCTGAAAATCGTCCATGCCAATCCGGCGGCGCATGCTTTGTTCCGGACGGCCGATCTGGCCGCGCTCGATCGCCGATTGCTCAATGGACGTGAACCGGGCGCCCGCAGGCTGGCTGACCTGGCGCGCAGCCTGGCGCCCGCAGCGGCGCCGCGGCTGGAACGGCTTCGCTTTTTCTTCGGCAGCGCCACGGAAATCATCACCTTCCTCTGCCGCCAGATGGGAGCGAAGCCGCTGTTCGTCGCTGGCGCCATCAACGTTCGTCCGGCGCTGCTGGCCGCCGGCGCGCGATTCGCGCAGGCGAGCACCACGACGGACGACACCGGGCGGCCGGCAGATGCCGAATCAGTTCTCTCCGACGGCGATGTGTCCGACGCCCCTGCTCCGCCTGCAGCCCTGCCGCTCGCCGATGAGGCGAACACGCAAACCGACACCACACAGCCGGACATAGTGGCAACGCCGGCGCCTGCTGTCGCCCGACCGGTACGACCGCGTGAAACCGGCGCCGTGCGCTTTCTCTGGCAGGTCGATGCAGACCGCCGCTTCGTCAAGCTCAACGGCGCGCTTTGCGAGACCATGGGCTGCGAAACCGCCGATCTCATCGGGCAGGATTTCGTCGCCGTTGCGGAACGCTTCGGTGTCGATTCCATTGCAAACCTGCGCGCCGCGCTGACGCGCCAGGAAACCTGGAGCGGATTGAAAATCCTGTGGCCGTTCCAGGATTCGAATGAAGCGGCGCCGGTGACTCTCGGCGGATTGCCGACATTCGACTCCGACCGGACGTTTACCGGCTTCAGCGGCTTCGGCGTGATCAATCTCGACGGTATCGTCGAGCACACGCCCGCGCCGCCGGCAGAAGCCCCGCCCCTCGAAACAGCGGCAGTGGACCCCACAGAAAAGGACTTGGCAGAAAGGGACTTGTCAGAAACGGCCACTGCAGAAGCAGAAACAGCCACCGCAGACATGGACTCGGCGGAACACGCCACCAAAGCGGGCGAACCCGCGGGCGATGCTGAATCCTCCGCCGCGCCCGAGCAGGACAATGAGAACGATGCGCTCGATCATGTGGACGAGCAATTGTTCGCGCCGCAAACGCATGATCCCGGCTATGTAAATTATGCGCCGAATGTCGTCGCCTTGCGCGAATGGCAGCGGGACCAGCGCAGTGCGATCGCTGAACGCCAAATATCCAATCTGAACGGAGCGAACGGCAACGGCAAATCCGACGCTGCCCAAACGACGACGGCGGGTGAAGACACCGGCGCGGCCAGAAGCGTGGATGAGCACGTGCCGGCCGAAACGGATAGCGGCAGTCCGGCAGCGTCTGTCGATTCCAATATCGTTTCCAAAGTGCCTGTTGAATCCAATATCCTTGATTCGAAGACGCTTGATCCGAAGACACTTGATTCCAAGACGCCAGCTTCGAAGACGCCGACGCCTGAAGGCCATGACGTTTCTTCAAAGGCCGGCAAAGGCGACGACGGCATGGTCGAACTGTCGGCCAGCGAACGTAATGCGTTTCGCGAGATCGCCCGCAGTCTTGTCGCCGATATCGAAGCGAAATTGCCCCGTCAGACGACTCCCACTCCGCCTGCCGTCTCGCCCGCCGACAACACGACGAAGGACAATGTAACGTCGCTTCATGCCCCGTCGCCGGATAAGGACCGGGCGATCGCGAACGGCAAGACACCTCCCGCCGGTGAAACAAAAACAGCCGATACCAAGACAACACTTGAGACCGAGAAAGAGCCCGGCGACACTACACCATCGCCGGCAGGCACGGCGCAGGACGTCCGGCCGGCGATGCCGGTTCTGGCTGATGTTGCGCCCGAGGCGGCGGCACCGGAGCCGGAACTGTTGCCCGCCAACGCGACCGCGATTCTCGACCGTCTCAATCTCGGCGTGCTGGTGACGCTAGGCGGCGTGCCTGCCTATGTGAATCAATTTCTGCTCGATATGATCGGCTTCCCCAACATCGACGAGTTCCACGACTGGGGCGGGCCGGAGCGCATGTTCCGCGGCTATGAGCCCGAGCGCATGTCGAGCGACGGCGCCTCGGTCCAGCTCGAAACGCGTTCCGGCGCGCTCATCTCGATCAGAGGCCAGTTGCAGAAGATCGAGTGGAACGGCGCGCCCGGAACGCTCATGACGTTCCGCAAGGCGGAAGCGCCGCAATCCGATCCGCGTGTCGAGGAGCTGCAAGGCGAAGCCCGCAAGCAGGAAACGGAAATCCGCGAGCTGCACGCGATTCTCGACACCGCAACCGATGGCGTCGCCATTCTCGGTCGTGACGGAAATATCCTGTCGCTCAACCGTTCGGCGGAAGCCCTGTTCGGCTACGAACGCGGCGAAGTCGTCGGCCAATCGTTCACCATGCTGTTTGCCCGGGAAAGCCAGAAGGCGGCGCAGGATTATATCGACGGCCTCAAGAGCGACGGCGTGAAAAGCGTCCTCAACGACGGCCGGGACGTCATCGGCCGCGCGCGTCTGGGCGGACAGATCCCCGTGTTCATGACGATGGGCCGCATCGGCACCGAGGCTGCTACGAAGTTCTGCGCCGTTCTGCGCGATATGAGCCATTGGAAAAACGCCGAGCGCGAACTCAAGGAAGCGCGGCGCGACGCCGAACGCGCCAGCTCGCTCAAGTCGGATTTTCTCGCCAAGATCAGCCACGAGATCAGGACGCCGCTGAATGCCATTCTCGGCTTCGCCGAGGTCATCATCGACGAACGCTTCGGCCCGGTCGGCAACGAGCGCTACAAGGAATACCTGCGCGACATCCACGCCTCGGGCACGCATGTCATGAGTCTGGTGAACGACCTTCTCGATCTTTCGAAGATCGAGGCGGGCAAGCTCGATCTCACCTTCGGATCGGTCGACGCCAACAAAATCGTCAATGAGTGCGTCTCGATCATGCAGCCGCAATCGATCCGCGAGCGCGTGATCATGCGCCTGGCGCTGGCGCCGCACCTGCCCAACATCGTCGCCGACGAACGTTCGCTGCGCCAGATCGTGCTGAACATCCTGTCGAACGCCGTCAAGTTCAACCAGCCCGGGGGACAGGTCATCGTGTCGACCGCGCTGACCGACAGCGGCCAGGCGGTCGTGCGCGTGCGCGATACCGGCATCGGCATGTCAGATCGGGACGTGGAAATCGCGCTGGAACCGTTCCGGCAGATCCAGACGTCGCGGCAGACGACCGGCACCGGCCTCGGCCTGCCGTTGACCAAGGCGCTCGTCGAAGCCAATCGGGCCTCGTTCTCGATCAAGAGCAAGAAGGGCGAAGGCACGCTCGTCGAAGTCACCTTTCCGGCGACGCGCGTGCTTGCGGAGTAGAACCGGCCGAATAGTTATTTGGCGGCTGTGCGCGCTCCGCCGCCGACGCGGTCGTAACCGTAGACGTCATCGCGGAAATTGACCGCGCCGTCAGCGCTGGCCCAGCCGGTCATGTAGATCCAGGCCACGGGGACTGGCTGCGGCAGACGCAGATCGGTGCGCTCGCCGCTCTTCTGCTTCTCGAGCAGGCTTTCCTTCGTCACCCGCCCGCTGCTGTCGAGCAGCCAGGCAGCCAGATCGTAGACGCCCTCGACGCGCACGCAGCCATGCGACAGAAAACGGTAATCGGTGGCGAAGAAGCGCTTCGATGGCGTGTCGTGCATATAGACCGCCTGCGAATTCGGCATGTTGATGCGGATCGAACCCAGCGCATTCTGGATGCCTGAATCCTGCCGCAGGGTGAAACTGGTCGCATGTTCCGTCGCCCAGTTCACCGATGTCGGATCGACCTCGGCGCCACTGCTGTCGAGGATGCGAATCTTGGAGCGCGCCAGGTAGCCGGGGTCCTTGCGCATCTTGGGAATGATTTCATTCTTGATGATGGACGTCGGCAGGGTCCAAGTCGGGTTGAGATTGATGGCGACGACGCGCGTCGCCACTTCCGGCGAGGGATGCTTCACGTCGCCGACGACGGCCGTATAGCGGCGGACGACGCGGCCATCCTCGACCGCTTCAACAGAGGCCGAGGGAATATTGACCACCACATATTTCTGGCCGAAGCCGAAGGTCGAACCGGCGATGCGCTGCGCGCTCGACGCCAGTTGGCGGAAGCGGACGGCCGCCGGCACATTCATCGCTTTCAATGTCGCGCCGGAGACGACGCCGGTCTGACGCAATCCGAGGCGGGACTGGAAGCGCTTGACCGCCGCGGTCAAGGCCTCATCCCATTGTTCGCCATCGCCCTGCGACGCGGCCAGGTCTCCCTCGATCGCCAGCCGGCGGCGCAAGATCGCAACCGCCTTGCCGCTCGCGCCCGGCGCGAGTGCGCTCACCGCCGGCCAGCCGCCGGCATCGGCAATCTCGGCATAGCGCTCGGATGCCTTGGCGGTGGCGAAAAAGGTTTCCGGCTGAAGCGAGGGACGATGGTCCGTCGCCAATGCCATTTCGCGCAGGGGCGCCGGCTTCGGCTTGGGTTTTGGCTTTACGACCGGCACGGCATTCTGGGCGGCAGGAGCTGGTGCAGGCGCAGCGGAACGAGGGGTCAGCTCCGGCGACAGCGGCGCGGGCGCCAGCGAGGGCAGCGACAGGCCGGAGGGCGGCGGCCCGCCGCCCGGTGCGGGCGGCAGAATCTGGGCAAATGCAGATCCGCCCGCCGCCAGAAGCACAGCGAGGACCGAGGCGCGGGGCAGACCATGAAGAGGGGACAAGCAACGCATTGGGATTCTTCGAAACAAAGCCTAGCAGCCAATATTCCCCAACATAGTGACCAGACTGCTAATAAGCGAGGGATTGCCACCCTCACGATAACGTGCGGCGAAGCTGCGGCGCAGGCTTGACCGCGTAGGGCAAAAGGAGGAGTTTGCCGCACATATTTAAGGCAAAGGCAAAAGACTTACGGGAGATGGCCCCAATGACTGCCGTGATCGGTTCCTCGGAGAAGACCGAGACGCGCTCGATGAGCGAAGTCTGGGTGGTGACGCTCGGACACGCCTTAACCCATTGGTATCCAGCAACTTTTTATGTCCTTTTGCCGCTGATCGGCAGTGAAATGGGGCTTACCTACGGCCAGATCGGCATGATCCTGACCTCGCAATACATTGCCGGCGCGATTTCAAATCTGCCCGGCGGCATGTTTGTGGATTCGGTCGGCCGCAAGGGCCTGTTGATGGCGACGTCGCTGTTCTGGATCGGTGTTCCCTATTTCATCATGGGATTTTCCAACGCCTATTGGGTCATCGTCACCTGCTCGGCGCTCATCGGCATCGGCAATAATCTCTGGCATCCAACCGCCATTCCCTGGCTCGGCCAGCGCTATCCCGAGCGCAAGGGCCTCGTCATGGCCTGGCACGGCATGGGCGGCAATGTCGGCGACGCTTTGGCGCCGCTCGCCGCCGGCGCGCTGATCACCTACATGCTGCTCTCCTGGCGCCAGGTGATGATGATCAACATCCTGCCTGGCGTCGTGATGGCGATCCTGATCCTCTGGTATCTCGGCAAGAGCACTGCCACCCCCAGAAAGGACGGCGCGCCGCAATTGTCGGCCATGGAAGTCCTGAAGTCCCTGCCATCCCTGTTCCGCAACAAGACCCTCGTGTTTCTGTCGACCAGTTCCGCCTTCCGTTCGATGACGCAGAATGGCCTGATGGCCTTCCTGCCGCTCTATCTCGCCAAGGAAATGGGCTATTCGCCCTGGTCGGTCGGCCTGTGCATGTTCCTCCTGCAGGCCGCGGGTTTCATTGCCGCGCCGATTGCCGGACACATGTCCGACAAGATGGGCCGGCGAAATGTCATCATGAGTTCGATGATCATGACCTGCGCCGTGCTGGCATTCATGATCTTCGCCGGCAGATCACCGCTTTTCGTGGCTTTCATCGCCCTGCTCGGCTTCTTCCTGTTCGCGATCCGGCCAGTGCTGCAGGCCTGGCTGCTCGACGCCACCCCGAAGAACCTCGGCGGCAGCGCCATCGGCGCCATGTTCGGTGTTCAGGCGCTCGGCTCGGCCATCGGCCCGTTCATCTGCGGCGCCATCGCCGACAAATACGGGCTGCTGTCGACCTTCTGGTTCCTCGCCGTCACCATCATCCTCGCGAATCTGCTGGTGTTCGTGATGCCGACCACGCCGCAGGAACAGAAGGCCAAAGCAGCGTAAGCGCCTTTGCGGCGCAAAGGCGCACGCGGTCTGAAACGAGAGCATTTTCCGCACGCGAAGTGTCGGAAAATGCTCTAAAGAAGCGCCCAAACCCAATCAGGTCTGGATTCGCGCTTTGAATATTCTCCTCATCGGCTCCGGCGGCCGGGAACATGCGCTGGCCCTGGCGATCTCGAAATCGCCGCGCCTCGACCGTCTCTTCGTGGCGCCCGGCAACCCCGGAACGGCGGAGATCGCACAGAATGTCGTTGTCGACGCCGCCGACCATCAGGCCGTCATCGACTTCTGCCGGCTGATGAAGATCGATCTTGTCGTCGTCGGTCCCGAGGCGCCGCTTGTCGCCGGCATTGCCGATGATCTGCAGGCGGCCGGCTTTGCGGTTTTCGGGCCAAGCAAGGCTGCCGCCCAGCTCGAAGGCTCAAAGGGCTTCACCAAGGATCTCTGTCGCGATTTCGACATTCCCACCGCGTCCTACGCCCGTTTTGCAAGCGCCGAACCGGCGAAAGCCTATGTGCGAAAAGCCGGCGTGCCGATCGTCGTCAAGGCCGATGGCCTTGCCGCCGGCAAGGGAGTGATCGTCGCCACGACGCTTGACGAGGCGCTGGCGGCCATCGACATGATTTTCGGCGGCGCCTTCGGCGAAGCCGGCGCCGAAGTCGTGGTCGAGGAATTTCTCGACGGCGAGGAAGCCTCCTTCTTCGCGCTTTGCGATGGCGAGCGCGCGCTGGCCTTCGCCTCGGCGCAGGACCACAAGCGCGTCGGCGACGGCGACACAGGGCCCAATACCGGCGGCATGGGCGCCTATTCCCCGGCGCCGGTCATGACCGACGCCGTGATCTCGCGCGTCATGCGTGAGATCATCGCGCCGACGCTGAGCGGCATGAAAGCGCGCGGCGCGCCTTATCGCGGCGTGCTCTTTGCCGGGCTTATGATCGGCAAGGACGGACCGAAGCTGATCGAATTCAATGCCCGCTTCGGCGATCCGGAAACGCAGGTCATGCTGCCACGGCTCGAAAACGACATCGTGCCGCTGCTCGAGGCCTGTGCCAATGGAAACCTTTCGGGAAGCCTGCCGGACTCTACCGTGCGGCTGTCGCCGAAGACGGCGCTCACGATCGTCTACGCCGCCAGGGGATATCCCGATGCGCCGGAACGCGGCAGCGAAATCCGCGGCGTGGAGAAAGTGTCGGTGGTCGACGGCATTACCATCTATCATGCCGGCACCAGGCGGGATGGACACCGGCTGCTGGCCAATGGGGGGCGGGTTCTGAACGTCACCGCGCTCGGCGACGATGTGGCGGACGCGCAAAGCAGGGCCTATGCGGCGATCAAGGCGATCGATTGGCCGGAAGGTTTCTATCGAAACGATATCGGCTGGCGCGCGGTCGCGACACTGAAGCGCGGCTAGCCGGACGACATCAATAGGCCGCGCAGGTGGTGGCGCCGGTCACGCCTGTCGAAATGCCGATCAGCGTCTGGTTGCGCGGGCGCATGTAGGTGGTCTGCGACATGTTCACCACCGAGGCGGTCTTGCTCCATTCCAGCAGCGCTTTGCCGAACGGCGGATCGTAGGTGTAGGAGACGTCGGCCACGATGATCGAGCCCGCTTGATACATGCCGTTGGGCATGTTGTTGCTGGCCGGCTTGGTGGTATTCGAAACCGCCGTCAGAATGGCGCAGGGACGCGCGGTGCCGCTGTTGCGGGTGATCGTCCAGCGCGGCTTGGCATCGTATTTATTGGCTGCCGCGCTATTGGCAACAAATTCGACGCTGGTGATCGTCATCTTCAAGGAAGACGTGTTGAAGGGCGACATGATCGCCGTTGCAGCATTGAAGATATTCGTCGCCTCGGTGTTGGTCATCGTACTGCCCGCCGCAAGCTGTCCGACCAGATCTGACAGAGCGCGGGCGACGAGGGTCGCCTTGCGGCTTGCCATGACACCCTGGGTTAATTCGGAGGTGCCGAGATAAAGCAGCAGCATCAGCGGCAGGATCAACGCGAATTCAACCGCCGCGACGCCGCGACGGTCCGCGCCCAGCCGGCGCAAACGCGGGCATGTAAGGCTGAGGCGAAGGAATGAGGCTCCGGTCATCGTTGCACCGTCAGCACGATGTCGCCGAATTGCCGAAGGGCTCGTTGCGGAACACCTGCGTCGCCATCAGCATGTGTTTCCAGCCGCCGCCGTAATTGGTTTGTCCGGAATGATTCACGCCGTTGGCGACAAGACCGTTGGCGGTAAGGAACGACAGATAGACCGGCATCGGATAGATGATGCGCATGACGACGACGCAATTGGCGCCGCCGGTCTGAAAAACCGTCGTATTTGGATCAAAGGTTTTCGACAGATCCACGCTGGCGAATGTCGACTGATTGCGCACGTCGATGATCAGATTATTGCAGTTGATGAACGACGGCAGGCTCTTCACGATGCTCGCGTTGCACATGACCTGGCTGCGAAAGGCCGCGGAGCTGTTCAATGCGGTTCCGCTAACTGTCGTACCGGTTACCGTCTGACCCGTCATGATCACCCGTGCGGCATCGGCCGTGGCCGCTTCCAGCCCCTGCTGGGTGAAGAAAACCAGCGCCGTCTCGAAAATCGCAAAGAGCAGACCGAGAAACGGCACGGATACGATGGCAAATTCGACCGCGGTTACGCCATCGCTGTTTCGAGCGAAACGGCGCAACAGGCGCCTGGCCCGCCTCGGGAATGATTTTCGATTGGCCGTACCGGACGCCTGGCTCCGCATCGATATACCCTGAACTCGACACATCGTAGTCAATGAACGAACCAGAGGTCCGATCTCAAATGTCTCTAGCTTAATTGGCTTGTACAACCGTTACGGCACATAGCAGGAACACGGCCCGTCGTATTTAGATTTCGTTTACTTCTTCCCGACCGGCATCGCGCCGTTGACGCGTTGCTGCACCTGTCCGGCCGTGTCGGCCATGAATTTGGAATCGTCGCCGAGATTGATCATGGGATTGCAGCGGGGAGAACAATTATAGGTCTCGCGCTGAAGCCCGCGCTGGACCACCAGGCCCCCCGGCACACCCGTGACCAGCACGATGGATTCGCCGACGGATTTCCCATCGGCGTCGAGAGCGATCAGATTGGTCTGGCCGTAGCTTTTGCCGGTCAGGATCATCTGATTGTTGCGCTTCAGCATCGATACATCGGCGATCACGGGATTGCCGAGAATGATCGTCGACGTATTCGGCGGAAGCTGCAGTACTTTGGCTTCGTCGAGGACGACGTTGATCCGATCGGCCGCCTGCGCGTTCGCACATGGCAGAACCGCGGCGACGGCGGCTGCGGCGAGCACATCCCGCGCCACTTTCCAGCGCTTTGAAATTCCAGTTAAATTAAGCATCGCACCTGCTCTGATCCATTTGCACGTCCTGCTTCATTGCAAACGAAAATGGTGAAGGATTTGATAAAGACTGTCTCATTGCGGGCTCGGCGCGTGATGCGGCGGTCCGTTTCCGCAGTGGTCCGGCGTCGCAACCGGCTCGCCTATGGCACGGATTGCGCGGCAAAAGCCTCGCTTCACGCGACCGGATTAGGGCTTCGTAAACGGCCTCCGCCTAGGGTTAACCCGTCCCCCGAAGGAAGTGTTACGCCAATGATCGAATATGCTGCCCTGCTGATTTTCCCGTTGGCGATGGCCTATGCCGCCTTTTCCGATCTGTTCACGATGACGATTTCGAATCTTATTTCGGTCGTGCTGCTGGTCGCCTTCCTCGCCATTGCGATAGCGCTCGGCCTACCCTGGCAGCAGATCGGCTTGCACCTCGCCTGCGGCGCCGCGGTGCTGACGATCGCCTTCGCCATGTTCTGCTTCGGCTGGATCGGCGGCGGAGACGCCAAGCTCGCCGCCGCAACCGCGGTCTGGCTGGGATGGTCGCATCTGATGAGCTATGGCCTCATCGCTTCGATTTTCGGTGGCCTGTTAACGATTATCATCGTCGGCGCCCGCTTCAAGCCGCTTCCGGCCTTCCTCTCCCGCTACGCCTGGATCGCGCGGCTGCATGATCAAAAAGAAGGCATTCCTTATGGAATCGCCTTGGCGGCAGCCGGTTTGGTCGTTTACCCGCAAACGCAGATCTGGCTCGCCACGACCTTCGTGTGAGCGCCGCAGTTGTTGCAATTGTGGACAATTGGACACGAGTGATTAACCTTAATTTGACGTTTCGCTGCTTCAATTCCGTCGATCCCAGACTCGGTGGGATTAGGTCGGAATTGAACAGCCATGAAAGTTGCCCGTCTTGTAGTGCTGGGAGTCGCGTTGGTCGCCGGAGGCACCGCAGCGATGTTGATGGGCGGCCAGAAGAATGCGCCGACGATCATTCAGGCGCCGCCGCCGCCACCCCAGATCGAAGTCGACGATGTGCTCGTCAGCAGCCATGAATTGCCCATGGGCACCGTCCTGAAGGACGGCGACATCGCCTGGGCGACCTGGCCGAAATCATCGATCGGCGACGGCGCGATCCGCAAATCCGTCGAACCGAATGTCATCGAAGACATGAAGGGCGCCGTCACGCGCGGCTCGTTCCTGCAGGGTGAGCCCATCCGCAAGGAAAAGGTCGTCAAGGCGTCGAACGCCGGCTTCCTCTCCGCCTTGCTGTCCTCCGGCAACCGTGCCGTCGCCATCAACATCGATGCCAGCGGTGCGACATCCGCCGGCGGCTTCATTCTGCCCAACGACCGGGTCGATATCGTGCGCACCTCCCGCGACGATCAGGGCAACGACACCTACATGAGTGAGACGATCCTCAAGAACATTCGCGTTCTCGCGATCGGACAGAATGTGCAGGAAAAGAACGGCGAGAAAGTCGCCGTCGGCGCCAATGCCACACTCGAAGTCACGCCGGCGCAGGCCGAGAAGCTCATCCTGGCCCAGCGCGTCGGCCAGCTTTCGCTGGTTCTGCGCAGCATGATGGACACGGCCAACGTCAGTGAGGAACCGGTTGCCAACGACGACAACAGCCTGACGATCGTCAGGTTCGGTGTCGCCAACAGCGTCGGCAAGAAATAGGCGCAAGCCATAAGCGATTGCATTCTCCTTCAATCGATCGAAGGCAGATACTGGAGTGGATATGATGATCGTCGGTTCGCAGCGGAATGGCATGGCAGCAATGGCGATGTCCCTCGCGATCGTTACCGCAACCGGCATGGTGGGGTTCGATTCCGCTGCATGGGCGCAATCGGCCCAGCAGCAGTCGATCATCGACCGCGCCGACGGCGTGCTGGCGCGGAGGCTCAATCTCGGCAGCGGCAAATCCGTCATCATCGATCTGCCGCGCGACGCCGCCGAAATCTTCGTGGCCAATCCGAAAGTCGCAAATGCCGTCGTCCGCTCGGCACGCAAGCTTTATATCATCGCCGCAGATGGCGGCCAGACGTCGATTTTCGCCATGGACGCGCAGGGCCGGCAGATCGCGGCCATAGAGATCACCGTCGGCCGCGACGTCAACGAACTGCAGCGCATTCTGCGCGCCGCCATGCCTAACAGCAACATCCTGCCGCGCACGGTCGACGAAACCATCATTCTGACCGGAACGGTCGATTCCGCCAGCGAAGCCCAGAAGGCAATGGACATTGCCAACGGCTTCCTCAGCGCGCAGTCGGCGGCCGGGACGGCCACCGGCGGCACCGCCGGTACCGGAAAGCTCATCAACTCGCTGGTCATCCGGGGCCGCGACCAGGTGATGCTGAAGGTGACGATTTCGGAAGTTCAGCGCCAGGTGGCAAAGCAACTCGGCCTGCGTTACGGGGGCGCCAATGGAAGCTGGGGCAAGATCTCGATGTCGAATCCGTTCGGTCTCGGCGGGCAAGATATTTCGGGGAATGCGCTATCAGCCGGCTGCATCAGTGCGAGCGGGGTCGTCTGTCCGAATGCAATCGGCGCCACGCTGCAGGCGTTTGAGCGCTACGGCGTCGCCCGCGTGCTTGCCGAACCGACGGTGACCGCGGTTTCCGGCGAAACCGCAAAATTTACCGCCGGCGGCGAACTGCCGGTTCCCTCAAGCCAGACTTGTACGCCGAGCATAACCGGCGCGGTCGTCTGCACCACCGGAATCACGTTCAAAACGTATGGCGTGACTTTGAACTTCACGCCGGTGGTTCTTGCAGAAGGACGTATCCTGCTGCGCATCGCCACGGAAGTGACGGAGGTCGACCAGACGCAATCGTTCGCCTTCCAGTCGATCAACGTTCCGGCCTTCCAGACCCGCAAGAACGAGACCAGCGTCGAGCTTCCCTCGGGCGGTTCCATCGTCTCGGCAGGCCTGCTGCAGACAACGACGAAGCAAGTCATCAACGGCCTTCCAGGCCTGATGAATCTTCCGGTCCTCGGCACGCTGTTCCGCTCGCGCGACTATCAACGGCAGGAATCGGAACTGATGATCGTGGTGACGCCGTACATTGCGAAAGCCAGCGGACCCAATGACGTCGCCCGTCCCGACGACGGTTATTCCGACGCCGCCGATCCGCAAAGCTGGCTGCTCGGCCGCGTCAACCGCCTCTATTCGACCACGTCCAATCCGCAGGCCATCAAGGGTTTTAAAGGGACGTTCGGCTTCATCATCGATTGATGCCCACGCTCACATCAGTTCAAGCCGACCATCTGGAAAGCACGTCAATGCGCCAAAGACACCCGCTTAATACCACCATGCAAAGACATGCTCGCTTCGGCGTGCTGGCCGCCGCGCTCATGGCAGCACCGTTGGCCGGATGCGGGGTACCGGACAGGCTGGCGACGGGCTCGACCATGCCCGACGACTATCGCGCAAGACATCCGATCGCTCTCTCGGAGCAACAGTATGTGCTCGATATCTTTCCCGGCGGCGGGGCGATCGACAAGCCGGCCAGAGACCGTATTCGCACATTTGCCGCGACCTATGTCCGCGATGGACAGGGACCCGTCGTGATCCAGCTTCCGACTGGCGTTCGTGTTCAATACGATTCCCGCCGGGTCGTCGATCAGATCCGGCATGAACTCGCCGCGAATGGCGCCAGAGGGTATGTCAACGTAGGCACGTATCCTGCCGCTAATCCGATGGTGGCCTCGCCGATCCGCCTGAGCTACGTCGGATTGAAGGCCGCCGTGGCAACGCGGTGCGGAGAGTGGCCACGCGATCTCGCTTCCGGCAGCAGCGTCGAAGGCTGGGAAAACAAGCCCTATTGGAATTTCGGTTGCTCAACCCAAAGCATGCTCGCAAATCAGGTTGCCAATCCCCGCGATCTCGTCAATCCGCAGGGCGAAACGCCGGGTGACTCGGCGATGCGCACGCGCGCCATCACCAAGGTACGTACGGGCGATGATCCGTCGACGAAATGGATCGTGAAAAATTCGTCAATCGGTACAGTTGGAGCCGACTAATGGATGCCGAAAGCAATCTTGACGATCTGAACATGCAGAACGGCGCGGCCGCGGCGGTCCAGATCGCGCCGGTTCCGCGCATTTCAATCCAGGCCTTCTGCGAATCACCCGAAACTGCGAATGCCATCAACGATGCGATCGAAGATCGCCGCATGCTCAAAGCCCATATCAAGGTGCATATGGGCGGGGCCCCCGCGGCCATCGAGGCCTTTCGTGGTGCGCCGACGCCGAACGTCATCGTGATCGAATGCAGCGCCGATCGTGGAACCTTGCTCGGTTTCCTCGATGAACTCGCCGAATTCTGCGATGCCGGCACGAAAGTCCTGATCATCGGCCGCTCCAACGACATCTGGCTCTATCGCGACCTGATGGCGCGCGGCGTCAGCGAATACCTCATCGCGCCCGTGGACGTTCTAGGCTTCGTACGCGCCATATCCGAGCTCTATTCGACGCCCGGCTCTGTGCCGGTCGGCCGGGTGTTTGCGGTCGCCGGCGTCAAAGGCGGCGTCGGAGCGTCCTGCATGGCGCATAATATCGCCTGGGCAATTTCCAGGGAATTCGAGTCCTCGACCGTGCTCGTCGACATGGATCTCGGCTTTGGAACGGCCGGTCTCGACTTCAACCAGGACCCGCCGCAGGGTGTCGCCGAAATCGTGTTCGCACCTGAGCGCCTCGACGCCAATTTCGTCGATCGCCTGCTGTCCAAATGCACGGACAACCTCAGCCTTCTGGCAGCGCCGGCGACACTCGACCGAAACTATGATCTCGGCGAAACGGCATTCGACGGACTGATCGACGTGCTGCGCGCATCGATCCCCAATATCGTCCTCGACATCCCGCATGTCTGGACGGCATGGAGCAAGCGGATGCTTGTCGCCGCCGATGAAATCCTGGTCGTCGCTTCACCCGACCTGGCGAGCCTCCGCAATGCCAAGAGCCTGCTGGATACGTTGCGCGCAGCAAGGCCGAACGACGCGGCGCCCAAGCTCGTCATGAACTTCGTCGGCGTTCCGAAGCGGCCGGAGATTTCCGTTTCCGATTTTGCCAAGGCGGTTGATCTGCACCCGCTCGACATCATTCCGTTCGAACCAAAGCTATTCGGGACCGCCGCCAACAACGGGCAGATGATCTCCGAGATCGAGCCTGGTCATAAAATTACCGCAAGCATTGGAGAGATCGCGCGGGTCATGACCGGAAGAGCTGAGATGCGTCCGGTCAAGAAGAACATGCTCAATCCACTGAGCGCCCTGCTCTCACGCAGGAAGTCCTGAAGCAATTGAAGATTTGACGAGATAACGGGACACAAACATGTTTGGCAAACGATCCGCAACCGGCGCGGCAATAGCCAGCAGGCCTATGCCGGAGCCTGCGAAGGCGGAAGTTCGCATGTCCGCGACCACGATGCCGTCTGTTCCGGTCGCGGCAGCGACGGCGCCGGTCCCCGTGGCGCCGATCGTGGAAGCGCGCCGTTCAGACGAATATTACGTCACCAAGAGCATGATCTTTGGTGCCCTGATCGAGGCCATCGACCTTTCCCAGCTGTCCAAACTCGACATCGAGAGCGCCCGCGAAGAAATTCGCGATATCGTCAACGAAATCATCTCCATCAAGAATGTCGTCATGTCGATATCCGAGCAGGAAGACCTGCTTGAGGATATCTGCAACGACGTTCTCGGCTATGGGCCGCTCGAACCTTTGCTCAGCCGCGACGACATCGCCGACATCATGGTGAACGGAGCCGCCAATACCTTCATCGAAGTCGGCGGC
Source organism: Terripilifer ovatus (assembly GCA_029222685.1). GTDB lineage: Bacteria > Pseudomonadota > Alphaproteobacteria > Rhizobiales > Beijerinckiaceae > Terripilifer > Terripilifer ovatus. The sequence continues at coordinate 17,546 of JARHVB010000032.1, forward strand.
AAAATTCAATTGACCAGCGTCCGGTTTCGCGACAACGCGCAGTTGATGAACATCTGCCAGCGCATCGTCAGCCAGATCGGCCGAAGGGTTGACGAATCCTCGCCGATCTGCGACGCGCGCCTGCCTGACGGCTCCCGCGTCAACGTCATCGCCCCGCCGCTGGCGCTTGATGGGCCGGCCCTGACGATTCGTAAATTCCGCAAGGACAAGCTCACTCTCGACCAGCTCATCAGATACGGATCCATTTCGCCGGAGGGCGGCGAGATTCTGAAGATCATCGGCCGTGTTCGATGCAATGTGCTGATTTCCGGCGGCACCGGCTCCGGCAAGACGACGCTTCTCAATTGCCTGACCAATTATATCGACCTGGACGAGCGCATCATCACCTGCGAAGACGCCGCGGAACTGCAGTTGCAGCAGCCACACGTGGTGCGCCTGGAAACGCGGCCGCCCAATCTCGAGGGCAATGGCGCCGTGCTCATGCGCGACCTCGTGAAGAACTGCCTGCGCATGCGGCCGGAACGCATCATCGTCGGCGAGGTGCGCGGCCCGGAGGCTTTCGACCTGCTGCAGGCAATGAACACCGGTCATGACGGATCGATGGGAACCCTGCACGCCAACTCGCCCCGTGAAGCGCTCGGACGTCTCGAATCGATGATCACCATGGGCGGCTTTTCGCTTCCCGCCCGGACTATCCGCGACATGATCGTCTCATCTGTCGATGTGATCGTCCAGGCTGCCCGTCTGCGCGATGGTTCGCGGCGCATCACCCACATCACCGAAGTTCTGGGCATGGAAGGCGATGTCGTCATCACCCAGGACCTCTTCCTCTACGACATCGTCGGCGAAGACGCCAACGGCAAGCTGATTGGCCGGCATCGCTCGACGGGAATTGGGCGCCCGCGCTTTTGGGATCGGGCCAGATATTTCGGCGAGGAGAAGCGGCTTGCCGCGGCTCTCGACGCCTCGGACATCGGCGAAGGATAGCCGATAGATTTGCGCCCCGGCAGCGGGGCGAAGGATGACGACGATGGATCAAACAACAATTCTTGTCGCTGCGCTCGCCGTGCTGGCAGCCGGCGGCCTTTTCTATGCGATCGTCTATCCCTACATTTCCGGCCAGGCGAAAGCCGAGAAGCGCCAAAGCGCCCTGACCAATCGCAGCCGCGTCATCAAGACCAATGACAGGGTCGTCGACGTCGCCAATCGCCGCAAGCAGATCACCGAGAGCTTGAAAGAACTCGAACAGAAAAGCTCCGCCAAAAGCAAGACGAGCATCGAGGACCGCTTGTTGCAGGCTGGCCTCACCTGGACCAAGTCGCAGTTCCTGATGATTTCGGCTGCGAGTGGCGTCGTGCTCGGCCTGCTGGTCTTTTTTCTGTCGGCAAATCTGTTCTATGCGATTCCGTGCCTCGCCATCGGCGCGCTCGGCCTGCCGAACTGGTTCGTCAACTTCATGCGCAAGCGGCGTATCGCCAAATTCATCAACGAATTTCCAAACGCGGTCGACGTCATCATTCGCGGCATCAAGGCCGGCCTGCCGCTAGGCGATTGTCTGCGCGTCATCGCGTCGGAAGCGGCCGAGCCGGTCCGCAGCGAATTCCGCCAGATCATTGAGACGCAAAGCATCGGCATGCCGTTGGGTGAGGCGATCGAGCGGCTGGTGACCCGGGTGCCGGTTCCAGAGGCCAACTTTTTCTCGATCGTCATCAACATCCAGCAGAAATCGGGCGGCAATCTTTCCGAGGCGCTGGGAAATCTGTCCCGCGTGTTGCGCGATCGCAAGAAGATGAAGCACAAGATCAAAGCCATGTCGTCCGAAGCAAAGGCCTCGGCCTATATCATCGGCTCGCTTCCTTTTGCTGTTACCGGCCTCGTTTACATTACCGCGCCCACCTATATCGAGCTTCTCTGGACGAACGCGACGGGACGCATGGTCATGGGCATCTGCGGCATCTGGATGTGCATCGGCATTGCGTCGATGCGCAAGATGGTCAATTTCGATATGTGATCGGTTGGAAAAATGATTGATCTCCTCATCGAAAAATTCAGCGATACGCAGTTTCTGTTCAGCGTGGCTGTCGCCATAGCGTGCGCGGCGACGGTGCTGACGATCGGCCTGCCCCTGCTTGAAACCGACACGCTCAATCGGCGCATGAAGGCGGCGGCCGTCGAACGCGAGCGCATTCGCGCGCGCGAGCGTGAGCGCTTGAATGCCGGTGCGAGTAACCGGGCCACCCTGCGGCAGGAGCCCAAGGCTTATATGAAGCAGATTGTCGAAAGCTTCAGTCTGTCGAAATGGCTTGGCACCGAGCAGGCCAAGGAACAATTGACCATGGCCGGCTTTCGCGGTCCGCAAGCCGAAATCGCATTTCTGTTTTTCCGCCTCGTTTCGCCTATCGCCCTGTTCCTTTTCGCGCTGTTCTACATCTTTGTGATTCTCGACTGGGATGCCCCGTTGTCCATGAAGCTGGGCGGCGCCATCTTCGCGGCCTATCTCGGCATCAAGGGGCCGGAGCTCTATATCCGCAGCACGATCCAGAAGCGGCAGCAATCGATGCGGCGCGCGTTCCCCGATGCGCTCGATCTGCTGCTGATCTGCGTCGAATCCGGTTCGTCGATCGAGCAGGCCTTTCGCAAGGTCGGTCAGGAAATAGGAACCCAGAGCGTGCCGCTGGCGGAAGAATTTGCCCTTGCCACGGCAGAGCTATCCTATCTGCAGGACCGGCGCACCGCGCTCGACAATCTCGGCAAGCGCACCGGCGTGGAATCGATTCAGCAGATTGCCACGGTGCTGATCCAATCGGAAAAATACGGTACGCCTCTGGGTCAGGCATTGCGGGTGGTGTCTCAGGAAAGCCGCGATCAGCGCATGATGGAAGCGGAAAAGAAGGCAGCGGCGTTGCCGCCGAAGCTGACGGTTCCGATGATCATCTTCTTTCTGCCGGTGCTGTTCGCCGTGATCATGACGCCGGCGATCATCCAGATCATGGCCATTCAATAGCAAACTGCCGCTGGCGACAGCCCGGTAAACTTCAGAACTCAATCGAGCCGTACAGCTTCCGCGTCTATTTCCCGGCGGGATTGAGATCGAGCGCCGAGAGCTGCGGCGGCGTTTGCGGCGACGATTGTGGTTTGGCCGGGCTCGTCTTCTTGTGCTGCGGTTTCGCCCGATCGATATTCTGAATGTCACGCCAGGTGTTCGACTGGGCGATCATCTGGCGGATCTGGGCAACATTGGACGCGGCCTCCTGGGGCGACAGCACCTGACGTTCGACCTCTTCCGCCTCGCCGAACTTGCCCTGCAGAGCCAGGATCAACGCGAGATTCTGCCGCACCCGAGCATCGACATGCGGATGCGCGGCGGCCTGGCGCAATGTCTGTTCCGCCATAGGCAATTGTTTTGTCAGCGCGTAGGACAGACCGAGGTTCGAGAGAACCGAGGGCTCGCCGGGCACAATCTGCAAGGCGGCGTTGTAATAGGCTTGAGCGGCCTGATGGTCACCCAGCTTGTCGGCGACCGACCCTTGCGCAGAATAGATCGACCAGTTCGGGCGCTCGGGCGTATGCGCCCGCTCCAGAACGCTCGCGGCTTCCTGCAGACGTCCGGCGTCGGACAGGGATTTCCCGTAGGCGCCTAGAATCTCGAGGTCATTCGGTGAGCTCGCTGCCGCCTTCTGCAGCACCGCGGTTGCCTGCACCACCTGTCCCGTGCTGCGCAGCGCACGCGCATAGCGAAGGATGATCGCCCTGTCGTTCGGCTTGGCGTCATAGCTCCGGCCTAGATCTTCCGTGTATCGCCGCAGGCCCGCCGGATCGGTAGGCACGGTTTCAGAGCGCGTCATCGAACCGGTGATGGATCCGGTGACGTCGTTGACCTTCTGGCAGGCGCCGAGCAGGCCTGCCGTCGAAATTGCGGTCGCCAGCATCAGGCCGCGCACCAGTTGGTGGCGTGTGCGGTCCGTTTTGAACGATGCCGGAAAAACTGTCAGAAAATTCATTCGACTAGCGCCTGCAATGATACACCGGGCCCCCGTTCTTGATCAATAAAGCGTTAACCCTAACGATGTGTTAATGGACAATATCGGGTATTAAGACAGGCACTTGCGCAGACACATTGCCTACATGGCTACAAAGGAACTCGGAATATGAGCGCGGCGGCTTCGGACAAGAGCATTCCCATCTGGTTCGTCTCGGAGGCATCCTGGTCTTCGATCAGTGCACGATTGCCGCAAACCGTTCTTGCCTTCGCGCAGGCAAGCGCTTTCGCGCCCAAGCCGGGCCGGCATTTGCTGTGCCCCGGAAAGTCGGGCGAGGCCGCCTGCGTGCTCTTCGGCGTCGACGCAGACGGCAAGGCAAACAAGGATCACATGGCGCCTGGCAAGCTCGCCGGCCTGTTGCCGCCGGGGCAATATCGCTTTGCCAATGCTCCGGATGCCGACGAGCACAACATCGAACTCGCCGCGCTGTCGTGGCTGCTGACCGCCTATCGCTTCACCCGTTACGGCAAGGGCGGCCCAGCCTTCGCCCAATTGGCCTTGCCTGATGGGGTCGACGCACGACGGCTGAAATATATCGTCGAGGCGGTCTCGAAGGCGCGCGATCTCGTCAATACGCCGACCAATGACATGGGCCCCGATGCGCTTGAAGCCGAGGCGCGCAAGCTCGCCGGCAGGCACAAGGCGACCGTGCGGACGATCAAGGGCGAAGCGCTGCTGAAGCAGAACTTCCCGCTCGTCCATGCGGTCGGCCGCGCCGCGAGCGAGGCGCCGCGTCTCGTCGACATTTCCTGGGGCAGGCCGAAGGCGCCGAAGATAACGCTGGTCGGCAAGGGCGTGTGCTTCGATACCGGCGGGCTCGACATCAAGCCGTCGAGCGCCATGCTGATGATGAAAAAGGACATGGCGGGCGCTGCCACCGCGATGGCGCTGGGGCACATGATCATGAGCGCGAAACTCGACGTGCGCCTGCGCATCTTGCTGCCGATCGTCGAGAACGCCATCGCCGGCAACGCCTTCCGGCCCGGCGACGTCTATAAAAGCCGCAAGGGCCTGACCGTCGAGATCGGCAATACCGATGCCGAGGGACGGCTGATTCTTTGCGACGCGCTGGCGCTCGCCGATGAGGAAGCGCCGGACATGCTGTTCGATTTCGCCACCTTGACCGGGGCGGCCCGGGTCGCGCTGGGGCCGGACCTGCCACCGTTCTATTGCACCGACGAGGCACTTGCCGACACCATCTCGCGCAAGGGTTTTTCGGTCATGGACCCGGTGTGGCGGCTGCCGCTGTGGGACCCCTATGACGCCATGCTCGACAGCAAGATCGCATCGTTGAACAATGTGTCGAGCGGCCCGTTTGCCGGATCGATCACGGCAGCACTGTTTCTGCGCCGTTTCGTCAGCAAGGCGCGGGCCTGGGCGCATTTCGATATTTATGGCTGGAATCCCTCGACCAAGCCCGGACGCCCCGAGGGCGGCGAAATCCAGGCGGCGCGCCTGCTTTTCGGCATGCTTGAAGACCGTTACGGCGCCAAACAGCGGAAATGATGCGCCGCGCCCGCAGAAACTGCCGATTGACTTCCCGGGCGTCTGCCGCGCTTATAATCCGGACCCGAAACAATTTTGCATAGCGAGATGGCCGCCGAACTCAAACAATCCCAATCCCTGCGCCTGCTGCATGACGTCTCGCTGGATCTGGTGCGCGAATGCAAGCCCGACGACGCCGCCGACTTCACCTTGCGGCAGTTGACGATCCTCCTGACGGTTTATCTCGAACAGCCGCCGCATACGGTGCGCGGCCTCGCCGCCAAGCTGTCCGTCACCAAGCCGGTGATCACCCGGGCGCTCGACAGCCTGGGCAAGATCGGCATTCTGACGCGCAAGCGCGATCCTGCCGACAAGCGCAATGTCATCATTCAGCGCACGGTGAAGGGGGCACTCTATGTCGAATCCCTCGGCGATCTGGTAATCAGGAAGATGCGGGCGCTGCAATGACGACAGCGGACTGGAAATTGCTGGATGGCTTCGACCGGCGCACGACGCCGGCGCGGCCAGACCTCGCGGCGGCGGGGCTGCGCGGCATCATCGCATCGACGCGCTATGCGGAAGGACGGTTGATGCGGCTCAACTGCGAAACCGCGCCGCTGCGCGCGCGGCCGGACGAGGCCGCGGCCTGGGACACGCAGGTTCTGTTCGGTGAAGATGTCCTGGTGTTCGATGAAGCGGACGGCTGGGCCTGGGTGCAACTGCTGCAGGACGGCTATGTCGGCTATCTGGGCGCAACGTCGCTGGCGCCGGCTCAAATGCCGATCACGCACAAAGTCCAGGCCCCGCGCACGTTCGTTTATCCATCCGCCAACATAAAGCTGCCGCCAATCATGGCGCTGCCGCTCGGCGCGCAGGTCACTATCGCACATGACGACGGCACGTTTGCGCAAGTGCGAGGTCTTGTGCCGGGGCCTGGCTTCATCTGGTCCAGGCATCTTCGCGCGCATGATGCCGACGAAAGCGACCTCGTCGACGTGGCGCGGCGTTTCCTGTTCGCGCCCTATCTCTGGGGCGGCAAGACCAGCCTGGGTCTCGATTGTTCCGGCCTGATCCAGATTGCCCTGCAGGCTTGCGGCATTCCCTGCCCGCGTGACAGCGACATGATCGGACGTGACGTCGGCCAGGCGCTCGATCCTGCCGCGGCATTGAGGCATGCCAGGCGCGGCGATCTGTTTTTCTGGCAAGGCCATGTCGGCATGATGAGCGACGACGAAACGCTGCTGCACGCCAACGGCTTTCACATGCAGGTGGTGGAGGAGCCGTTGGCGCAAGCTGTCGCCCGCATCAAGGATAACAGCTTTGGGCTCGTCACAGGTGCGCGCCGGCTTGAGCCGCTTCCTCGCGTCGCTTAAGGCTGACTGGTCTGGCCAGACCAGGCCTCTTCCTTGACGCGCAGGAAGGCGCGCCACAGACGCCGCAGCGAAATGACGCCCTGCTGGCTGCCGGCGCGGAAGCTCGCGTGTGTGGGATTGCCATTCGCGAACCCCGCGCTGTAGCCGGCGACGACGCCGAACATGACGACGCGCAACCCGATCCGGCGGGCGACGATAAGCTCGGGGATGAACGAATGGCCGATCACATCGGCGCCGAGCGTTCGCGCCACTTTCACCTCCGCCGCCGTGGCGAACGTCAGGCCGGGAAACCACATCATCACCGCGTCCTGAAAGCTCACGCCGGCGCTGACGGTGGCGCGACGCAGCCGCCGCTGCAGCCTGGGATCGTAAGCCTCGGCCAGCGACATGAAGCCACCCTCGCTGGCGGCGCCGACGAGCGGATTAAGCCCGCTCAAATTGATGTGATCGACCACAGAAATAATATGTCCGGGTATGATGTCGGCATTCACCGAGGTCACACCTGTGGCCATGGCAAGCGTGGTGCACCCCAGAACGGTCAGGGTTTCAAACGGCAGAGCCATCGAATTGAGAATGCCGGTATCGGAGTAGGAGCCATAGCCGTGCAGAAAGGCGACGCGGGCGCCTTCCAGCACGCCGATGGTGAGGACACCTTCGTTCTGGGACGGCTCGGACTTCACAGGGAAGCCCGGCAAATCGCGAAAATGGAAGCTCTGCACGTCCTGCAAGCCTTCCATGAGGCCTTCAAGCCCATGGCCAAGCAAGATCGCAATGGCCACCGGATCGGTGCCGCAGACAGACTGGATATGTTCGGCTGAAAGATCCAGTTCGCTTTTGTCGACCAAATTCGCCCTCCATAAAGCGCAAGCCTGCCCGGGCGCCGCGGTTCGTTGCCCGACAAATCGTCAATCTGGTCAAAAAACAGACCGAATTCCGTCCGGCCGTACTTTCAGCGGATGGCGACAAAGCGGCCAGCGAGAATGCCTCATCCGTTCGAAATGCATACCTTGATTTGCGCAAAATATCCATCAGTCGAGCGCTGAGGCGGCATCGACATTGCTTCGCCGTCTTGGCGTCTTGGCGTCTTGGCGTCTTGGCGTCTTGGCGTCTTGGCGTTTTGGCGTTTTGGCGTTTTGGCGTTTTGGCGCCGTCACACGGCCGGGGACGGGCTTGCTCTCTACGGGCTTGCCGTCTCCGGCAGACATGTCACACTGCGCCATGTTGGAGGAAGTCGGATGACCCGTCGAACTTTCATCAGCCTGCGAAGGCGCATTCTCTCCGGGGGGCTGGCTGGTGTGCTGGCTCTTGCAGCCGGTTCCGCGCTTCTGACACCGTCGTCTGCGAAGGATGGCGCCGTCGCTGTTGACGTCGAACTGGTGCTGGCCGTCGATGTTTCCTATTCGATGGACCCGGACGAGCAACGCATCCAGCGCGACGGCTACGCCCAGGCGCTGACATCGCCGCAATTTCTGAATGCGCTCAAATCCGGCGCCCACGGCAAGATCGCGGTCATCTATCTGCAATGGGCGTCGTCGCTCGATCAGGATGTGCTGCTGCCGTGGACGGTCATCGACGGTCCGCAGACCGCGCAGGCTGTCGCCGACAAGCTCGCCGAGGCGCCCTACCGGCGCGCCCAGCGCACGTCGATTTCCGGCGCCATCGATTTCGCCATGAAACAATTCGCCGACAATGGCTTCAATGGCGACCGCCAGGTGATCGACGTGTCCGGCGACGGCACCAACAACAATGGCAGGCCCGTCACGGCGGCACGGGATGAAGCCGTGCAACAGGGCATCACCATCAACGGCCTGCCCTTGCTGATCCGGCCATCGAGCTATGGCTATTTCAACGATATCGCCAATCTCGATGAATATTATGAGGATTGTGTCATCGGCGGCGTCGGCGCTTTTTCCATTCCCATCAAGGATCGCAGCAATTTCATCGAGGCGACGCGCACTAAACTTGTGCTAGAAGTCGCTGCGGCACCGCCGCCCGGCATCTTCGACGGAAAAATCGCAATCGTTCCCGCGCAGGCGCGGGAGCCACGCGTCAGTTGCCTTGTCGGCGAGAATATGTGGCGCAATCGCTGGGGCAATTGAGCGGATGGTTTTCAAGCATTTCCTGACGCTGGCCGCGGGCCTTGGCCTCGCGGTCTGCGTTTCCGGCGCGTCCCCTGCTCAAACGCGCGCGGTCGAGCCGGCGCCGCCGATCATCGCCTACGATGCGCGTGTGCTGCCGGTGCTGGCGCGCAACGGCATGGTTGCCAGCCAGGAAGTGAAGGCGTCCCGCGTCGGCACCGAAATCCTGAAGCGCGGCGGAAACGCAGTCGACGCCGCTGTGGCCGTCGGCTTTGCATTGGCGGCAACCTTGCCGCAGGCCGGCAATCTCGGCGGCGGCGGTTTCATGCTCGTGCATCTGGCAAAAGAAAAGAAGACCATCGCCATCGACTACCGCGAGGCGGCGCCGGCCGACACGCCCAAGGACGTATTCCTGGATGACAAGGGCGATTTCGTGCCGGAACGCTCGCAGTCGAGCGGGCTCGGCGTCGGCGTCCCCGGCACGGTGGCGGGGCTCGTCCTGGCGCATCGCAAATACGGTTCCGGCAAGCTGACCCTGGCCCAGCTCATCGCGCCGGCCGTCGCGCTGGCCCAGAATGGTTTCACGGTCGACGACGATCTGGCGGACTCGCTGCCCCGGGCCATGCGCCGCATGGGCCGCTATCCGTCGAGCCGCGCCATCTTCACGAAAGACGGGAAGCCGCTTGGACGCGGCGACACGCTTATCCAGCGCGACCTGGCGAAATCGCTCGAACGGATCGCCAACCATGGCGCCGAGGGTTTTTATGACGGAGAGACGGCCCAGAAGCTCGTTGCCGCGGTTCGCGCCTACGGCGGCCGCATGACGCTCGCCGACCTGAAGGCCTACCATGCCATCGAACGCGAGCCGGTGCGCGGAACCTATCGCGGCTGGGACGTGGTCTCGATGCCGCCACCGTCGTCGGGCGGCGTCCACCTGATCGAACTGCTTAATATTCTCGAGGGATGGCCGCTCAAGGAGATGGGCCAGAATTCCGCGCAGACCATCCATGTGATGGCCGAATCCATGAAACGCGTTTACGCGGATCGCGCCGAATATATGGGCGATCCCGACTATGTGAAAATGCCGCTCGCCGGCCTGCTCTCCAAGCCATATGCGCAGAAGGTGCGCGAGCAGATATCGCTCGAGAAGGCTACGCCATCGAAGGAGATCAAGGCGGGAAATCCCCTGCCCTATGAGAGCGATCAGACAACCCATTATTCGGTGGTCGACCGCGACGGCAATGCCGTCTCCAATACTTATACGCTGAACTTTTCATACGGCCTTGGACTCGTCGCCGACGGCACGGGCATCATCCTCAACAATGAGCTCGATGATTTCGCCGCCAAGGCCGGCGCAATGAATGCCTATGGCCTGCTTGGGGGCGCCGCCAATGCGCCCGGACCGAACAAGCGGCCTCTGTCGTCGATGACGCCGACCATGGTGTTCAAGAACGGTGAACTCGAAATCGTCACCGGTTCGCCGGGCGGCTCGCGCATTATCACCATCGTGCTGCAGGTCGTGCTCAACATTCTCGATCACGGCATGAATGCCGCCGAGGCGAGCGAGGCGGTGCGCATCCACCATCAATGGCAGCCGGACGAATTGCGCGTCGAACGCGGATTGTCGATCGACACCATCAAGCTACTGGAAGGCAAAGGCCACGATGTCCGCGTCGGCTCGACGTTCGGCTCGGCGCAGACGATCCACCGTCTCGACGGATTGCTGATGGGCGCCAGCGATTCACGCCAGCGCGGCGGTGGAGCAGTGGGGTATTAAAGCCAGGTACTTCCAGCTATTGTCGAGGCGAGCCCGAGATGATGCGCGACGCTGGCGCCGATATCCGCGAAGCTTTCGCGCCGACCGATATTTCCGCCGGTGATGCCGGGGCCGAAGCTGAGGATCGGCACATGCTCTCTGGTGTGATCCGTGCCGCTCCAGGTCGGATCATTGCCGTGATCGGCGGTGAGGATGCACAGATCGCCGGCGCGCAGATGCGGACGCAGAGCGCCAAGCCGCACATCGAAGCGCTCAAGCCCCGCCGCATAGCCCGCGACATTGCGGCGATGGCCGAAGTCGGTGTCGAGATCGACGTAATTGGCGAAGATCAGCCCGCCGTCGCCCAGGGCACCGATCGCTTCCAGAGTGCGGTCGAACAACGCCATGTCGTCGTCGCCTTTGAGCACGCGGCCGCAATTCCGGTGGGCGAAAATATCGGCGATCTTGCCGATACAGGCGATATCCCTGCCCGCTTCCGCGGCGCGATCGAGAATATTGCCTTGCGGCGGCGGCATCGAGAAATCCCTGCGGTGCGGCGTGCGGCGGAAACTGCGGGCATCGTCGCCGACGAAGGGCCGCGCGATGACCCTGGCGATATGGAGCGGATCGACAAGGCCGCGCACGATGCGGCAGAGGTCATAGAGCCGCTCAAGCCCGAAGACCTGTTCATGAGCGGCAATCTGCAGCACCGAATCGACCGACGTGTAGAGGATGGGCTTGCCTGTGCGCAGGTGTTCTTCACCGAGTTCGTCGATGATGGCGATGCCCGACGCATGGGTGTCGCCAAGAATGCCGGGCAGCTTGCCGGCGCGCACGATGTCGGCGACGAGACCGGCTGGAAAGGCCGGATCGGTCGGCGGAAAATAGCCGAAGCGGAACGAGGCTGGCGCGCCGGCGATTTCCCAATGACCAGAGGGCGTGTCCTTGCCCGGCGATGTCTCCACGCCATAGCCCCAGGCGGCATCCGCCAATATCGGCCCGTCAAGCCCCGGCGGCATGACGCCTGTCGAAGCCTGGGCGGCGCGGCCGAGGCCAAGCGATTGCATGACCGGCAGACGCAGCGGGCCTGCACGCCGGCCGTCGATATCGCAGCGGCCGGCGGCGCAGGCTTGCGCGATATGTCCCAGCGTATCGGCGCCGGCGTCGCCGAACAGATGCGCATCCGGCGCGGCGCCGCAGCCCAACGAGTCCAGGACGAGAATGATCGCGCGCGCCATGCTGATCCGATGCGAACAGGTGCTTATTGATTCACCGAGCCGGAAAGATCGGCCTCGTGATTGAACGCGGCGGCAAACAAGGCGCGCGTATAGTCCGTCTTCGGCGCTGCAAACACGTCGATCGCCGGGCCCTGTTCGACCACCTTGCCGTAGCGCATGACGATGATGTCGGAGGCCAGCGCCCGCACCACCTTGAGGTCGTGGCTGATGAACATATAGGCCAGTTTGCGGCGCTGCTGCAGATCGCGCAACAGATCGACGATCTGCGCCTGCACCGACATGTCGAGCGCCGACGTCGGTTCGTCGAGCACGATAAATTGGGGCTCCAGCGCCATGGCTCTGGCGATGGCGATGCGCTGACGCTGACCGCCCGAGAATTCATGCGGGTAGCGGTCCATATCAGCAGGGTCGAGACCGGTATCGGCGAGCGCGCGGGCGACAATCGTCCTCTGTTCGGCCCGGCGCATGTTCGGATGCTGAATCCCCAAGCCCTCCGCCACGATCTCGGCAACCGACATGCGCGGCGACAGCGAGCCATAGGGGTCCTGGAACACCACCTGCATCTGCTGGCGCAGCGGCCGCATGTCGGCGCTCTGCAGGCCGTCGATGCGCTTGCCGAGAAAGACAATCGGGCCTTCGGAACGTATGAGGCGCAGCAGCGCCAGGCCCAGCGTGGTCTTGCCGGAGCCGGATTCGCCGACGACGCCAAGCGTCTGGCCTTCGCGTACGGTCAGCGAAATACCGTCGACAGCCTTGATATGACCGATGGTCTTGCGCAGGAAACCGCGCTTGATGGGAAACCACACCTTGATGTCGTCGCCCTTGACGACAACAGGCGCCTCGCTCGACGAAGCCGGCGGCAGGCCCTTGGGCTCGGCCGCCAGAAGCATTTTCGTGTAGGGATGCTGGGGCCGGTCGAACACCTGCGCCACCGGCCCCGCCTCGACGACACGGCCCTTCTGCATCACGCAGACATCATCGGCGATGCGGCGCACAATGCCAAGATCATGGGTGATGAACAACATCGCCATGCCGAGCCTGGTCTGCAGTTCTTTCAGAAGTTTCAATATCTGCGCCTGCACCGTGACGTCGAGCGCCGTCGTCGGTTCGTCGGCGATCAGCAGCGAGGGACGATTGGCGAGCGCCATGGCGATCATCACACGCTGGCGCTGGCCGCCGGACAATTGATGCGGATAGGCGCCGAGGCGCGTCGCGGGCTCCGGAATGCCGACTTCGGTCAGCAGTTCGACGATGCGCTGGCGTATTTTGTTGCCGCCAGACATGCCGTGCAGCTCGAGAATCTCGCCGATCTGCCGCTCGATCGTGTGCAGCGGGTTGAGCGATGTCATGGGTTCCTGGAACACCATGGTGATCTCGTTGCCGCGCACTGTCCGCAGCTTGTCCTCTGGCGCGCGCAAAAGGTCCTCGCCCTTGAACAGGGCCTCGCCGGTCGGAAATGTCGCCGAGGTCGCGCCGAGCAGGCGTACGATGGACAAAGCTGTGACGGATTTTCCCGAGCCGGATTCGCCGACGATGGCAAGCGTGCGGCCGGCTGAGACCGAAAACGAAACGCGGTCGACCGCAAGGCTCGTCTTGCCGCCCTGGTGGAAGGCGACGGACAGGTTGCGGACGTCGAGGAGGGGCGTGGCGGTGCTCATCGGTCGCGCCTCATGCGAATGTCTTTCTCGGATCGAAGGCATCGCGCACGGCTTCGCCGATGAAGATCAGCAGCGATAGCATGAGTGCGATCACGGCAAAGCCGGTCAGGCCCAGCCAGGGCGCCTGCAGATGCGACTTTCCTTGCAACAGAACCTCGCCAAGCGAAGGCGAGCCTGGGGGCAGGCCGAAGCCGAGGAAGTCCAGCGAGGTGAGCGTGGTGATCGAGGAATTGAGCACGAACGGCAGGAAGGTCAGTGTCGCCACCATCGCATTGGGCAGGATGTGGCGATACATGATCTTGGCGTTGGAAAGGCCGAGCGCGCGCGCCGCATTCACATATTCGAAGTTGCGGGCGCGCAGGAACTCCGCCCGCACCACATGCACGAGCGAGACCCACGAGAACAGCAGCAAAATACCAAGCAGGATGAAGAAACTCGGGACCACGAAGGACGAGACGATGATCAGCAGGTAGAGATGCGGTAGCGACGACCAGATCTCGATGAAGCGCTGGAAGATCAGATCCGTCCAGCCGCCGAAATAGCCCTGGACGGCGCCCGCCGCGATACCGACGATCGAAGAGAACAGCGCCAGGATGAGGCCGAACAGCACCGAGATGCGGAAGCCATAGATCAGGCGCGACAGGACATCGCGGCCCTGATCGTCCGTGCCGAACCAGTTCCATTCCAGATCGCGGCAGCCGGTAATCTTGCGCTCGGCCCCGTTGCGAACGGTGCGGCATTGCTCGTCGGTCAGCATCCAGGTGGGCGCTGCCGGCGCACCGAGCTTCTTATCCTCCGTGCCCTGGGGCAGATCGAGATTGCGGGTGTTGTAGGAGAAGCGCACCGGCGGCCAGATCATCCAGCCGTTCTTGTTGATCTCGTCGGCGATGGTCGGATCGCGGTAGTCGGTCTGCGCCAGGAAGCCGCCGAACTTCTCTTCCGGATAGTCGAAGATGATGGGCGACAGGAGTTCGCCCTTGTAGGACATCAGAATCGGCCGGTCGTTGGCGATGAGTTCGGCGACCAGGGAGAGGGCGAACAATACGATAAAAATCCACAGCGACCAGTAGCCGCGCTTGTTGGCGCGGAAGTTGGCCAGCCTGCGCCGGTTGATCGGCGACAGGGCAATCCAACCGTCCTTCGGCAAGGCCGGCGCCAGATCCGGTCTCGTGGTTGTTTCCGCTGTCGTATCCATATCAGACCTGCCGCGTTTCAAAATCGATCCGCGGGTCGATCCATGTGTAGATGAGATCGGAGAGCAGGTTCACGACGAGACCCAGCAACGAGAAGATATAGAGATTGGCGAACACCACCGGATAGTCGCGGTTGACGATGGATTCAAACGATAGCAGCCCGAGGCCATCGAGCGTGAATATGTTTTCGATCAGCAACGAACCGGTGAAAAAGGCGCTGACAAAGGCGCCGGGAAAACCGGCGATGACGATCAGCATGGCGTTGCGGAACACGTGGCCGTAGAGCACCTGCCGCTCACTCAGCCCTTTCATGCGTGCGGTGAGCACATATTGCTTGCGGATCTCGTCGAGAAACGAATTCTTCGTCAGAAATGTCGATGTAGCAAAAGCGCCGATGGCCATGGCCGTGATCGGCAAGGCCAGGTGCCAGAAATAGTCGGCGACCTTGCCGAGCATGGAAAGCTGGTCGAAATTCTCCGACGTCAGCCCGCGCAGGGGAAAGATCTGCCAGAACGATCCACCGGCAAAAAGGACCACGAGCAGCACTGCAAAAAGGAAACTCGGAATCGCATAGCCGACGATGACGACGGCCGACGTCCAGATGTCGAACGTCGATCCGTCGCGCACGGCCTTGCGTATTCCTAACGGAATCGAGATCGCGTAGGACAGCAAGGTCATCCACAGACCGAGCGAGACCGAGACAGGCAGTTTTTCGCGGATCAGCTGCAGCACCGGCGTATCGCGGAAAAAGCTCCTGCCGAAATCGAAGAACAGAAAGTCCTTCATCATCTTCAAAAAGCGCTCGGGCGCCGGCTTGTCGAAACCGAACTGCTTGTTGAGGTCCTCGATCAGCTTGGCGTCGAGCCCCTGGGCGCCGCGATAGCCGGTGTCCGACGCCTGCATCTGCGCCGCGCCGATATCCCCCCCGCCGCCGCTGATGCGGCCTGTTGCACCCGAGTCGAGGCCCTGCAATTGCGCCATGATCCGCTCCACCGGGCCACCCGGCGCGAACTGGATGATGGCGAAGGAGATGAGAAGAATGCCGACCAGTGTCGGGATCATCAGCAGCAGGCGGCGGGCGATATAGGCGAGCATGGTGATCCGCCTCCTAAACGCAGCGGATCATGGGGGAAAATCGCATCAACCGGAGACTCCAATTTTCTTCGCCTTGTCGGCGTCCCACCACCAGATGCCCGGCGCCCCGGTGCCGTATTTGGGCGTATTTTCCGGCCGGCCGAAGACGTCCCAATGGGCAATAAGCGAATTTTCCTTATACCAGTGAGGCACCCAATAGCGCCCGGCGCGCAACAGCCGATCGAGCACACGGGCGGCGACATTCAACTCCTCGCGTGTCTTGGCCTGGGCGATCAGGTCGATCATCGCATCGATGGCGGGATTTGCTATGCCCGGCATGTTGCGTGACCCGGGTGTCTTCGCCGCCTGCGACCCGTAAACATTGCGCAGGCCGTCGCCCGGTGTGAACGATCCGCCCAGCGCCATGGTGATCGTATCGAAATCGAAATCGTCGAGCCGGCGCTTGTATTGTGCAGCATCGACCTGGCGAAACGTCGATTCGATTCCGAGCCGGCGCAGGTTGGCCTGAAACGGCTCCGTATGCGGCTTCAGCGCGCCCGAGGAATCCAGAAATTCGATCTCGAGGAACTGTCCATCCGGCAGGCGCATGCGGCTGCCGTCGCGCTTGCATCCGGCGGCCAGCAACAGTTCATTGGCGCGGCGCAGGAGATTGCGGTCGGAGCCCGAGCCGTCGGACTGCGGTGGGCTCCAGGGCTCACCGAACACATCCTCCGAAATTTTTCCGCGAAACGGTTCGAGCAGCTTGAGCTCATCGCCGCCGGGCTTGCCGGTGGCCTTCATGTCGGAATTCTCAAAATACGAGGTCAGCCGCGTATAGGCGCCATACATGATGTTGCGGTTGGTCCATTCGAAATCGAACGCCAGGGCGATCGCCTCGCGGACGCGCGGATCGGCGAATTTCGAGCGGCGCGTATTGAAGAACCAACCCTGCGTGCCGACAGGCGTGCCGCTGCGCAATTCGATGCGTTTGATGCGCCCTTCCTTCACCGCCGGAAAGTCATAGGCCGTCGCCCAGAAGCGCGCCGTGAATTCCTCGTGGTAATTGGTTTCGCCCGTCTTGAAGCCCTCAAAACCGATCTGTCGCTCGCGATAATATTCATAACGGATGCGATCGAAATTGTTGGTGCCGACGTTCACCGGCAGTTTCTCGCCCCAGTAATCCTTGACGCGCTCGAACTCGATGTAGCGGCCCTGTTCGAAACGCAGGACCTTGTAAGGACCGGACGCCAACGGCGCGTCCAAAGTCGAGCCCTCGAAATCGCGCCCCTTCCACCAGGCCTGGGAGAAGATCGGCAAGCCGCCGACGACAAGGTGAACATCACGGCTGCGCCCGGGTACGAATTTCACCACCAGCGTGTCGTCGCCATCGGCGCTGGCGCCGGCAAAATCGCGCAGGATCGAACGATAGACCGGATGGCCCTTCTCCTTCAGGATATTGAAGGAGAACGCCGCATCGGCGGCGGTGAGGCGCGAGCCGTCATGGAAGCGGGCTTCCGGACGCAGGGTGAAACGGTAGGTCAGCTTGTCGGGTGAAATGCGCACGGAGCGTGCGACGAGGCCATAGAGCGATCCAGGCTCATCGGCGGTGCCCGACATCAGCGTATCGAAGGTCGAGTCCATGCCGGCAGCGCCAGCGCCGCGCAGGACGTAGATATTGAGCGTGTCGAAGGTTTCGAAATCCTGATTGCCGCTACCGGCGCGGATCTGCAGGCGCAAAGTGCCACCCTTGGGCGCGTCCGGATTGACGTAGCCGAAGTATTTGAAGTCTGGCGGGAGAGCGAGATCGCCGAACGTGGACAGGCCATGCGTCTCGGTCCAGTTCTCCTCCTCCGCAAATGCCTTGCTGGCGCCTGCCGGCATTGCCATGGCGGCGGTCGCGGCGGCGGCGAGTTCGAGCGTCTTGCGGCGCGTCAGATGCATGAAAATAGACCTGCTGCTGTTGTTCGATCCAGGCGCGATGATTCGTTGGGATTATGTCGGTTTTTCGTGCCGCCGCCAGCGTCAGCCAAGCGCGCAACAAAAAAGGCCGGACGTTCAGCCCGGCCTCTTTGAATACGTCGAAATAGCGACGCTTATTTGGCCGGCGCCGGCGCAGGCGCTGCCGTCGGCAGCGGCACCGGATTGTCGGAGAGCGTGCGCAGATAGGCCAGCAGGTCGCCGCGCTGGGTGTCGCTCTTGAGACCGCCGAAGGTCATCTTGGTGCCGTTGGCATAACCGCGCGGATTGGTGACGAAGGTGTTCAGGTGCTCGAACGTCCAGGTCTGATCGGATTTCGAGCGCTCCAGGATGGCGGGCGAATAGGCGAAGCCGGGCATGGAGCCAATGTGGCGTCCGACGACGCCGAAAAGGGTCGGACCTTGCTTGACCGGCGCGTCCTTCTCGAAATTGTGGCAGACGCTGCACTGCGCCTTGGCGACAGCCGCACCCTTGGTCGGATCGGCCTTGGCAAGGAGTTCGGCGACCGGGACGGCGGCAGGCGCTGTGGCAGCTGCACCGCCACCGGCGTGCTCCGCTTCCACTGCCGGCAGATCGTATCCGGCGACCTTCGGAAGCGGGACGTGGAAAATCGAATCCGTGACGATACCCAGTCCCATCAGGAACAGCAGCGTGCCGAGCACCGCGCCGGCAATCTTATTGAACTCAAAGGAATCCATCATCGTCTGAAGGCTCCGCCCAGATGCCAGACCGCGAAAAGCTCCGCACGCCGGAAGCCCGGCAGTTCGGATGCGCTGGGATAGCCGCTTTGCGGGCGCTTTGGCAACTCGTATAAGCATTCCAAATTGCTACTTTTTGCCGCCCGACGGCCCCCTCCAATCCACAGCCCAAAAGCCTCCCCAAAATGTCTTCGGAAATGTCCGCGTCGCCCATCGTCCTCGTTCCCGCCCGCATGTCCTCAACCCGCCTGCCCGGCAAGCCGCTGGCGGACATCCACGGCCAGCCGATGATCGTGCATGTCTGGCGGCGGGCCATGGAAGCGGCGGTCGGACCGGTTGTGGTGGCCGCTGATGCGCCCGAGATCGTTGCCGCAGTGGAAAAAGCCGGCGGCACAGCCGTGCTGACGCGCCCCGACCATCCCTCGGGCTCCGACCGCATTTTCGAGGCCATCCGCCTGTTCGATCCGGCCGGCAAGCATGACGTTGTGGTCAACGTGCAGGGCGACCTGCCGACGATCGACCCGGAATCGGTGCGCGCCGCGCTCGAACCGCTGGCCGACCCATCTGTGGATATCTCGACCCTGGCGGCGGAAATCCGCCGCCAGGAGGAAAAAACCGACTCGAATGTAGTCAAGCTTGTAGGCACGACTGTCGCGCCGCGCCGCCAGCGAGCGCTTTATTTCACGCGCGCCACGGCGCCTTGGGGCGATGGTCCGCTGTTTCACCATATCGGGCTTTATGCCTATCGACGGGCGGCGCTCGAACGCTTCGTCGCCCTGCCGCCCTCGCCGCTCGAACTGCGCGAGCGGCTGGAGCAGTTGCGCGCGCTCGAAGCCGGCATGCGCATCGACGCCATGGTCGTGGACACTGTCCCCCTTGGCGTCGATACGCCACACGATCTCGACCGCGCGCGGCAACTGCTGCGATAGGTTATTCCGCGTCGGGCTGCTTTTCCGGCACAGCGTCGGCGAAGGCAGGCAGCTTAAGGCAGGCCGCCTCCGCTTCGAGAATACGCTTGAAGCCCGAGATATCGGCGCCGAAGCGACGCGCATTCACCAGTTGCGGCACCAGGCAGATATCCGCCATCGTCGGCGTGTCGCCGAAACAGAACGGGCCTTTCTCGGCGGCGATCAGCGCCTCGCAGGCCTGAAGCCCGTCGAAATTGACCTCCTTGGCCCAGCGGGTGACGTTTGCCTGGTCGATGCCGAAGGCCGCCAGCTTGTTGAGCGGCCCAAGATTCTGCACGGGATGGATGTCGCAGGACACGGCAAGCGCGAAGGCACGCACTTTTGCCCGGTTGACCGGATCTTTCGGCAGCAGCGGCGGCTGCGGGTGCGTCTCGTCGAGCCATTCCATGATGGCGATGGATTGCGTCAGGACCGTTCCGTCGTCGAGCAGCAGGGACGGCACGAGCCCCTGCGGATTGATCTTGAGATAATCATCCGATTTCTGCTCGCCCTTGCGCAGGTGGCGGAAGGCATGCTCGACCTTGATGCCCTTCACGTTGAGCGCGATGCGCACGCGGTAGGACGCGCCGCTTCTGAAATATCCGATGAGTTTCATGCTCTCCCTTTCCAATTCTGTTCGCCCGGACGGTTGCGCGGCAAGATAGCGGCGGCGGCGGCGAGGTCAATCAGGCGCGCGGGCCGAGCAGAATAACCGCCGCGCCGATCAGGCAGATGACGCCGCCCGTCATATCCCATCGGTCGGGGCGCTGGTTCTCGACCAGCCACACCCAGATGAGCGAGGCGGCAATATAAACACCGCCATAGGCGGCGAAAGCGCGGCCGGCTGTGTCGCTTTCGACGCGCGTCAGAAGAAAAGCAAACAGCGCCAGGCAAACGAAACCGGGCACAAGCCAGAGCGGTGATTTTTCCAGCCGCAGCCAGGCCCAGACGGCGAAGCATCCGGCGATTTCAGCAATGGCTGCGGCAGCGAAGATGGCAAAGCTCAGCATGGCTGCGCCGGCCGCGATCACATATTCGGATAATTCGGACCTCCGCCACCCTCCGGCGTGACCCAGGTGATGTTCTGCGCCGGGTCTTTGATATCGCATGTCTTGCAGTGAACGCAGTTCTGCGCGTTGATGACGAAGCGCGGATCGGTCTTCTTCACATCATCGGCGTAGACAATTTCATAGACACCGGCGGGACAGTAGAGCCGCGCCGGCTCGCCGTATTCCGGCAGGTTTACACGCACCGGAATCGAAGGATCGGCCAGCTTGAGATGGACCGGCTGGTCTTCCTCATGATTGGTGCTCGACAGAAACACCGACGACAGCTTGTCGAAAGAGATCCTGCCGTCCGGCTTCGGGTAGACGATCGGCTTAACCTGCGAGATGGGCTTCAACGTCGCCCAATCGGCCTTGCCGTGTTTGAGCGTCCCGAGCGGCGAAAAACCGAACAGTTCGTTGAGCCACATATCGATGCCGCCGAGGCCTATGCCGATCCAGGTGCCGAACTTCGACCAGAGTGGTTTGGCATTACGGACCTTGTAGAGATCGCGGCCGATGTCGGAAGAACGCCAGGCCTCCTCGTAGCCGAGCAGTTCGTCGTATTGGCGGCCGGCAGCCAATGCCTGCGCCACATGTTCGGCCGCGAGCATTCCCGACAGGATCGCATTGTGCGAGCCCTTGATGCGCGGCACGTTGACGAAGCCCGCCGCACATCCGACCAGCGCGCCGCCGGGGAAGCAGAGTTTCGGCACGCTCTGATAACCGCCCTCGGTGATGGCGCGGGCGCCATAGGAAATGCGCTTGCCGCCTTCGAACGTCGGCGCAACCATCGGATGGGTCTTGAAGCGCTGGAATTCGTCGAATGGCGACAGGGTCGGGTTCGAATAATTGAGATGCACGACAAAGCCGACCGTCACCAGCCCATCCTCGAAATGATAGAGGAAGGAACCGCCGCCGGTGCCGTTGTCGAGCGGCCAGCCGAAGGAATGCTGCACCAGGCCGGGCTTATGTTTTGCCGGGTCGATCTGCCAGAGTTCCTTGAGGCCGATGCCGTATTTCTGCGGCTCGCGATCGCCGGCAAGCTCGAATTTCGCAATGATCTGCTTGCTGAGCGAGCCGCGCGCGCCTTCCGCCAGCAAGGTATATTTGCCGCGCAGTTCCATGCCGCGGGTGAAGCCGCTCTTGTGTTCGCCGTTCTTGCCGACACCCATGTCGCCGGTGGCGATGCCGCGCACGGCGCCATTGTCGTCGTAGAGTAGTTCAGCGGCGGCGAAGCCCGGATAGATTTCGACACCAAGCGCCTCGGCACGCTGACCGAGATAGCGCGTCACATTGGCCAGCGAGCCGATGAAGTTGCCGTGATTGTTCATCAGGCGCGGCATCAGGATATTCGGCAGCCGGATGCCGCCGGAGGGGCCAAGCATATAGAAGCGGTCCTCGCTGACCTGCGTCGTCAGCGGGCGTTCCGGATCGTCACGCCAACCGGGCAGCAGGCGATCGAGGCCAATCGGATCGATGACCGCACCGGACAGGATATGCGCACCGACTTCCGACCCCTTCTCGACGACCACGACCGTGGCGTCGGGCGCCACCTGTTTGAGACGGATCGCCGCTGCGAGGCCCGCGGGACCAGCGCCGACGACAACAACGTCGTAATCCATGCCCTCGCGTTCGGGCAGATCGGATGCGGCGTTATCGGCCATGGAAAATGTCCTCGCGCTGATTGGGCTCGATATGGTTCATATATAAACTATATGACGGATGCACAAGCAGAAATAACGCTTTGAACCGCGCGAGCAAGCACCTTGCGTGAAGCCGGTCAGCCTTCGGGCTTGATATTGGCGCGCTTGACCAGTTGTCCCCATTCGTCGATCGAATTGAGATAGGCTTTTTGCGCCGCTTCCGGCGAAACGCTATAGGGCTCGCCCCCGAATCTGAGGATGAACTGCTGGCCAGCGGGGCTGGCCACGATATCGACGAACCATTTGTTGATCTGGTTGACGACGGGCTGCGGCGTGCCGACGGGCACCATGACACCGAAGAAGCCCGGCACGTTCAATCCCTTGACGCCCTGCTCGTCCATGGTGGGAATGTCAGGATTGGCGCGATAGCGCTCGAGTGCGCCGGTGCCAAGTATCCGCAGGCGCCCTTCGCGCGCCTGCGAATTGGCGAAGACGCCATCGTTGAACGAAAAGTCGACCGCGCCGCTGAGAATATCATTCAAGGAATCCGGCGCGGTCCTGTAGGGGACCTCGACCGCCTTGAGCTGCATGATCTCCTTGAACAGATTGCCCATCAGCCGGCCCGGTGGCGATGTGGTGGCAAACGTGGCTTTCTCGCCCTTCTCGCGCGCATAGGCGACGACATCGCCGACGTTCTGCCACGGACGCCTGGCATCGATCGTCATGTAGAAGGAAAACTTCAGCAAGGTCGCGACCGTCTCTATCGTCTTCTCGATATCAATCGGCGTGTTCTTGAACATGAACTTGTTGGCGGCGAGCGACGTCGGCGAGTGAATGAAGATCGTATAGCCGTCAGGCTTGGCGCGGGCGACATATTCGGTGGCGATATTACCGTTGGCGCCCGGCTTATTCTCGACGATCACCGGCTTGCCGATGAGCGGACGGGCCTGGTCGGCGAAGAAGCGCGCCCAGATGTCGGCGCCGCTGCCGGGCGGAAAGGCCGAGATCACGCGAACCTCGCGAGAGGGATAGACGTCGGCCTGCGCCAGTACGACGGATGGAATGCCAGCCAACATGCAGGCCACCATGAATGGCGCGCAGCGGCGGCCGAAAACGTCGGCGAAATCGACCATGTTCCCTCCCAGCGCTTCGCGCCTTGTTCTCGTACTTATCCGACGGTCGTAGACTTATTAAACGGTCGTAGACTTGGGCGTTTCAATGCCCTCCCAGGGCTTGTCGACGATATCGAAGACCACACCGTCGGGGCCGCGAAACTTCTGCTCGGCATGGGAGCCGGCTGGCACCGCATACTGCGCGTCCATAGCTTCCGCGCCCAGATCCTGCAGGCGATCCATCCAGGCCTCCACATTGTCGACCATCACGCCGAAGTGGTGCAGGCCGACATAGTCGATGCCTTTGCCGAGTTGATCGTTGGCGAATTTCAGAATGGCGATGTTCAGCGTGCCGTCAGTCAAGAAGACTCCGGACGGACGCGCGGCGACGTCCGGATTTTCTGGATCGATGCCGAAGCGGCGCAGTTCGCGAAAGCCGAACGCAGTCTTGTAGAATTCCGCAGCTTTACCGGGATGATCGCTCGCAAGAGCGATATGACGGATCTGAAGCATGTTTAGTCCTCCCGCGCCCATTGTTGCGCGCGGGAAACTGTTCGGCAAGCCTCTTCAAACCTTACGTCAGGCGGTGCTTGCCGCCTTTTTACCCAGCGCCGCCTGCGCCGCCGCGAGCCGCGCGATCGGCACGCGGTAGGGCGAGCAGGACACGTAGTCGAGACCGACCTCTTCGCAGAAGTGGATCGACGCCGGGTCGCCGCCATGCTCACCGCAGATCCCCAGCTTGATGCCGGGCCGGGTTTTGCTGCCGCGCTCGGCCGCGATCCTCACCAGTTCGCCGACACCCTCCTGATCCAGCGTCACGAACGGATCGGCAGGCAGAATTCCCTTGGTCGTATAGGGACCGAGGAAGGACGCGGCGTCGTCCCGCGAGATACCCAGCGCCGTCTGCGTGAGATCGTTGGTACCGAACGAGAAGAATTCGGCCGACTGAGCAATCTCGCCGGCGCGCAGGGCCGCGCGCGGCAATTCGATCATGGTGCCGACCATGTAGGGGACCTTGACGCCGGTCTCCTTTTCGACGGCCGTGGCCATGGCGTCGATGCGCGTCTTGGTGAGGTCAAATTCCGCCTTGGTCATCACCAGCGGCACCATGACTTCCGCCGTCACCGGCTTGCCGGTTTTCTTGCCGGCTTCGACGGCGCCCTCGAAAATGGCGCGTGCCTGCATTTCGGCGATTTCCGGATAGGCGATGGCGATACGCACGCCGCGGAAGCCGAGCATGGGGTTGAACTCGTGCATTTCGGCGGCGCGGCTCTTCAGCTTCTCGACGCTGGCACCCATCGCCTGCGCGACCTCGGCGATTTCCGCATCCGTATGCGGCAGGAATTCGTGCAGCGGCGGATCGAGCAGGCGGATCGTGACCGGCAGGCCCGACATGATCTCGAACAGTTCGGCGAAATCCTTGCGCTGCATCGGCAGCAGCTTCGCCAGCGCGGCACGGCGGCCCTTCTCGTCGTCGGCGAGAATCATCTCGCGTACGGCGAGAATGCGGTCGCCTTCGAAGAACATATGCTCGGTGCGGCAGAGGCCAATGCCGTCGGCACCGAAATTGCGCGCCACGCGCGCATCGGCCGGCGTCTCGGCGTTGGTGCGCACCTTCATGCGGCGCACTTCGTCGGCCCAGCTCATAAGCGTGGCGAATTCCCCTGACAGTTCCGGTTCGAGCATGGCGACCGGTCCCTGCAACACCTGTCCGGTCGAGCCATCGATGGTGATGATATCGCCCTTGCGCAGTGTCTTGCCCATGGCGACCAGAGTGCCCTGGTTGTAATCGACCTTGATCGTGCCGGCGCCGGAGACGCAGGGCTTGCCCATGCCGCGCGCGACCACGGCGGCATGAGACGTCATGCCGCCGCGCGTCGTCAGAATGCCTTCGGCCGCGTGCATGCCGTGAATGTCCTCGGGCGAGGTTTCGACGCGCACGAGAATGACCTTGTGACCGGCCGCTTTCAGCGATTCCGCTTCGTCCGAGTTGAAAACGATCTCGCCGCTGGCAGCGCCCGGCGAGGCCGGAAGACCCGTGGCGATGATATTGCGCTCCGCCTTGGGATCGATGGTGGGATGCAGCAGTTGATCGAGCGTCGCCGGCTCGACTTTCGCAATCGCCTCTTCGCGCGAAATCAGGCCTTCGGTGGCCATTTCGACGGCGACGCGCAAGGCAGCTTTCGCGGTGCGCTTGCCGTTGCGGGTCTGCAGCATCCACAATTTGCCGCGCTCAACGGTGAATTCCATGTCCTGCATGTCGCGGTAATGCTTTTCGAGCAATTGCGTGACGCGGACGAATTCGCGGAAACATTCCGGCAGCGCCGTCTCCATCGAGGGCTTGTCGGAGGAAGCTGCCGCACGCGCAACTTCGGTGATATTCTGCGGCGTGCGAATGCCGGCGACGACATCCTCGCCCTGGGCATTGATGAGAAACTCGCCGTAGAGCTCGCGCTCGCCGGTCGAGGGATTGCGCGTGAAGGCAACGCCCGTCGCCGACGTATCGCCCATATTGCCGAACACCATCGCCTGCACGGTGACGGCGGTGCCCCAGCTTTCGGGAATGCCGTTGAGGCGGCGGTAGGTGATGGCGCGCTGGTTCATCCAGGATGAGAAGACGGCGCCGACGGCGCCCCACAATTGCTCGCGCGGATCCTGGGGGAACGGCTTGCCGCTTTCGCGCGCCACACACTCCTTGTATTGGCCGACGATCGCGCGCCAATCCGCCTCCTGCAGATCGGTGTCGAGCATGTAGCCCTTGCGATCTTTGTACTCTTCGAGAATGTCCTCGAAATTGTGATGGTCGATATCGAGCACCACGTTCGAATACATCTGGATGAAGCGGCGATAGGAATCCCAGGCGAAACGGCTGTCTCCGGCATTCTTCGCCAGCGCTTCGACCGTCACATCGTTGAGGCCGAGATTGAGCACCGTATCCATCATGCCCGGCATGGACGCGCGCGCCCCCGACCGCACCGACACGAGCAGCGGATTGGCGTCGTCACCGAAGATGCGCCCAGCGATCTGGCCGGTCTTGGCAAGCGCCGCCTCGACCTCGCTCTGCAATTCCGCCGGATAGGTTTTGCCATGGGCATAAAAATGGGTGCAGAGTTCCGTGGTTATGGTGAAGCCGGGAGGAACCGGCAGGCCCAGATTGGCCATTTCCGCCAGATTGGCGCCCTTGCCGCCGAGCAGGTTGCGCATTTCACCGGCGCCTTCGGCCTTGCCGTCACCGAACGTGTAAACCCATTTGGTCATAGATCGAGGCCTCTCAGGAAAACGATTATTGGCTGTCCGCAGCGCCCGCAGACCCATAGCAGATGTCGCGATGTTTGGCCCATAGCCCGAGATTTCGCAATTGGTAGATAGGTTCGCGAAAATCTAAATCGAATCATTGCGTAAAGGCGGAGTAACCGGAGCCGCACCTCAGCGCCGATACTCAGGATCGGTTCATGGCTTTGCGCAACGTGACGCCGAAACCGACCCAGGCCCAGCCGCGTACGATCAGGTCGACCCCGATCAGGACGCCCAGCACCTGCAGGTCCCCGGCCGGCCATTGCGTCAAAATCAGCAAACCTATCAATGTCGTCACGATGCTCGCCATGGGCATGATGGCGGTCTTACCGTTGACCGGCAGGGCGAAATCGGTGCGCAAATGGACGATCCCGGCAGCCAGAATCATCAGGCCGATGAAACCGGAGAACAATTGAAAGGGCAGAAAGGACGAGGCGATGGCGGCGACAGCGGCGGCGACATGCAAAAGACCGGCGCGCGCCCACGGTGTCGTACGGGTGTCATCGCCGCGGGCATTGTGTCCGATACCGAGTTCCAGCACGGCGGCGATTGCCATCAATACGCCCGCCGGAATCAGCGACAGCACGCGCGACTGCGTCACGATGCCGATCACCGCCATTCCCAGCACGATTGTAATAAGGCCGATGACCATCAACTGGCGCGAACGCGGTGCAAGCCGCATGACGGCCGTGGCAAGATAGGCGCGAAATTCGGCGCGTGGATCAGGAGTCGCTTCCGGTTCAGTCATTACCACGCGGTTCCGAAATGATCGTGAAAAGAAATACCGCCGACAATTTTTCACCTCGAGCTTTATGTTTTCCGTCTGTCATCAAATATTTTTACCAAACGTCAAACGCATACGTCGTATATTCGATTTGCATTTCATGCCTTGCGCAGAGCAGCCCCATGACCTTGGCCGTTAGCAAGTTTCCGACCGATCCGGACTTCAAACATGAAAAGCCCGCGTCACGCAACGCACCGGCAGACAAGATGCTGAACCTGCTGGTCGATGGCGACAAGGATATTGTCGGCCTGTTCGCCTATTCGCTGCACCAGCAAAATTTTCACGATTGGTGCATGGCTTTCGAAGTCACGCACGGCTACAAGCCCAGCAACGCGGATATCAGACATTTCGAGCTGGGCGAACATACGCAGCGTCGCCGCGCCGCCTATCGCAGGGAGGCGGAATGGCGCTTGGCGCGGCAGAGCCAGGATCTGTCGGGCTCAGCCAATGCAACCCAATCCATCATCCAGCGCGCCTATTTATCCGCCAGCCGCAAGGTTGCTCAATCGGCGGGCGGCAGGCGCTGGCGTAAAATGGTCCGCCTGCTCGCCGGCACGGCCATGCTGCGTGGCGCGCGGGGCCCGGATGGGAACAATGCGAGGCCCAATCCCGCGGGCGCGAACGAGGGCTGAGGCCTGCCCCAGATTTGTTGCTTTTTCCGCTAGTTAACAACACAATAGCGCTGGTCGCCGAACTGGTGTAAGCCCGTCGCTGCTCTATATTCGTTTTGAGAAATGCGGCAAGCCACCCGGGCCAGCAGTGACACACGCTTCGAAAACACCGATTCTCGACCAAATTCCGACACCCGATGAGCTGAGAAAGCTTCCCGAATCGGATCTGGCCCAGGTCGCGAACGAATTGCGCCAGGAGACGATCGACGCCGTTTCCGTGACCGGCGGCCATCTCGGCGCCGGGCTCGGCGTTGTCGAACTGACGGTCGCCCTGCACTACGTATTCGACACGCCGCGCGATCGCCTGATCTGGGATGTCGGGCATCAGGCCTATCCGCACAAGATCCTGACCGGCCGGCGCGACCGTATCCGCACCTTGCGCCAGGGCGGCGGATTGTCCGGTTTCACCAAGCGATCCGAAAGCCCCTACGACCCGTTCGGTGCGGCGCATTCCTCGACATCGATTTCCGCCGGGCTCGGCATGGCCGTGGCACGCGATCTGTCGCATGGCGACAACAAGGTCATCTGCGTCATCGGCGACGGCGCCATGTCCGCCGGCATGGCCTATGAGGCGATGAACAATGCCGGACACCTGCATTCGCGGCTGATCGTCATTCTCAACGACAACGACATGTCGATTGCGCCGCCCACCGGCGGCATGTCGGCCTATCTGGCGCGGCTGGTTTCGGGCGGCGCCTACCGGACGATCCGCGAAGCCGCCAAGCAGCTCGCCACGCATCTGCCGAAGTTCCTCTACCAGAAGGCGAAGAAGGCGGAGGTCTTCTCGCGTGGCTACTGGATGGGCGGCACCCTGTTCGAAGAACTGGGCTTCTACTACGTCGGCCCGATCGACGGCCACAACATCGATCATCTTCTGCCGGTGCTGAAGAACGTGCGCGACAACGCCACCGGCCCGGTGCTGGTCCATGTGGTGACGAAGAAAGGCAAAGGCTATCCGCCGGCCGAGGCATCGCCGGACAAATATCATGGCGTCAACACGTTCGATGTGGTGACCGGCGCGCAGGCGAAGCCGAAGGCGAATGCGCCCTCCTATACGAAAGTCTTCGCCGAAACCCTGATCAAGGAAGCCAAGCGCGACGACAAGATCGTCGCCATCACCGCCGCCATGCCGTCCGGCACGGGGCTCGATCTGTTCGGCAAGACTTTTCCGGATCGCACATTCGATGTCGGCATCGCCGAGCAGCACGCGGTGACCTTCGCCGCCGGGCTCGCCACCGAAGGTTACAAGCCCTTCTGCGCGATCTATTCGACATTTCTGCAACGCGGCTACGATCAGGTGGTCCACGACGTCGCGATCCAGAACCTGCCCGTGCGCTTCGCGCTCGACCGCGCCGGGCTTGTCGGCGCCGATGGCCCCACCCATGCGGGCGCTTTCGATGTCGCCTATCTCGCCTGCCTGCCCAATATGGTGGTGATGGCGGCGGCCGATGAGGCGGAACTCGTTCACATGGTCGCCACGGCGGCGGCGCATGACAGCGGCCCAATCGCGTTTCGCTATCCGCGCGGCGAAGGCGTCGGCGTCGAAATGCCGGAGCGCGGCAAGGTGCTGGAGATCGGCAAGGGCCGCATCCTGCGCCAGGGATCGCAGATCGCGCTGTTCTCGCTCGGCACGCGCCTGGCGGAAGCGATGCGGGCGGCAGAAGATCTGGCGGCCTACGGCCTGTCGGCCACGGTGGCCGATGCGCGCTTCGCCAAGCCGCTCGACATGGACCTGCTGCGCCAGCTCGCCGCCAGCCACGAGGTGCTGATCACCATCGAAGACGGATCGATCGGCGGTTTCGGCTCTCATGTGCTGCAGGCGCTGACCGATGACGGCACCTTGGACCGCGCCGGGCTGAAAGTCCGGTCGATGGTCCTGCCCGATGCCTATCTCGATCACGACAAGCCGGAACGCATGTATGTGACGGCCGGCCTCGATGCCAAGTCCATCGTCGCGAAAGTGCTCGATGTGCTGGGCCGCAGCGATGATGCGCGCGGCATGATTGCATGAGCAACGGCCGGGTGGACGAGCCGGCGGCGTCGCGCGCGCTGGATGTCTGGTTTGCGTCGATGCCGGCGCTGTTCGTCTTCTTCTGGTCGACAGGCTTCATCGCGGGCAAGCTGGGGCTTGGATCGTCGGCGCCGTTCACCCTGCTGCTTTACCGGTTCGCCATCGTCACGACCATTCTCGTTGCCGTCTCTGTGATCCAGCGCGCGCCGTGGCCGAGGCGAGAAGATCTGCTCCCCATCGCCATCGGCGGCATTCTGGTGCACGCGGGTTATCTCGGCGCCACATTCGCGGCTCTCGCTACCGGCGTCGAGACGGGCGTATCGGCGCTGGTGGCAGGATTGCAGCCGATTTTGACGGCCGTGCTGGCGGCGCCGTTTCTCGGCGAGCGCACGACGGGGCGGCAATGGGCCGGGCTCGTCATCGGCCTGACCGGCACGACGCTCGTCGTGTGGAACAAACTCGGGCTCGGGCTCGGGACGCCCATAGGCATGTTTTTCGCCTTCCTGTCCGTGGTGTGCATGACCACAGGAACGCTCTGGCAGAAACGGTTCGGCGGCCGCATGGATTTGCGCACCGGTTCGGTGGTGCAATTCCTAGCCTCGGGCCTCGTCATCCTGCCGCTCGCCTGGTGGGAAGGCTTCCGCCACACCTGGACGCCGGAACTGGTGATCTCGCTCGCCTGGCTGTGCCTCGTGCTGTCGGTCGGCACCATCAGCCTGCTGTTCGTGCTGATCCGGCGCGGCGCTGCATCGGAAGTGGCGAGCCTGTTCTTCCTGGTGCCGCCGACGACCGCCCTGATGGCTTACTTCCTGTTTCACGAAACGCTGGGGCCGACAGCCTTCGCCGGCATGGCGCTCGTCGTCGTTGCCGTCGCCATGGTGTCGTGGAAAAACAAGCCGCGATGACGGCTGGGTTCACCGCCAACATTTTCCCGTGAGACACCAAATGGGTGGCTGGGCCTTGCGCGTTTCGCAGCCAAAGTCTCCCGCCATCGGCAGGCTTGACGATCGACCTATTGTTATATTGAATAACAGTTATCGATAGGCCCGCCGGCAACTTGGCCGAAAGCGCGTGCGAAGGGAGCAAACGGTGGCGATGGCGCAAGCGACAATGGCTGAGACGACGCTCCCTCCAGGTGCACAGCCCCTGAAGCCGATCGCCTATGCCGACATGCGCGCGCGGTTCGATGAGCGCCCCGACGGCACGATCTATCTGCGCCACGAAGAGAGCCTGAAGCCCTATCCGCTCAGGCTCGCCGATCGGCTCGTCCATTGGACGCAACAGACGCCGGATGCCGTGCTGATCGCCGAGCGAAACAGCGAAGGCGGCTGGCGCACGGTGACCTATGCCGAGGCGCTGGCTGCGGCGCGCGCCATCGGCACCGCGCTCCTGCCCTATGATCTCGGCCCCGAGCGGCCTCTCGCCATTCTGTCAGGCAACAGCGTCGACCATGCGCTGGTGTCGCTCGCCTGTCTTTATGCCGGCATTCCCTGGTGCGCGGTGTCGCCGCCTTATGCGCTGGTGTCGCAGGATTTCGGCAAGCTGAAATTCGTCATGCGGAAGCTGACCCCGGGCTTCGTGTTCGCCGAGGACGGCGCACCATTCGCGCGCGCCATCGCCGCCTGTGTCGGCGCAGATATCCCGATCGCCGTGTCGCGCAACCCGCCGCCGGGACACCCCGCGCTGCTGTTGAAGGATATTCTCGCGACCCCGCCATCGCCGCACGTTGACGCGGCCCATCGGGCGATCGAGCCCGATGATATCGTCAAATTCCTGCTGACGTCCGGCTCGACGGGAGGCCCGAAAGCGGTCGTCAATACCCAGCGCATGTGGTGCGCCAATCTGGCGATGATCGAACAGACGATCGCCTGCCTGCGTGAGCGCCGCCCCGTGCTCGTCGACTGGCTGCCATGGAACCATACGTTCGGCGGCAACCACAATTTCGGCATGACCGTCTATCACGGCGGCGCGCTCTATATCGACGAAGGCAAGCCGACGCCGGCCGGCATCGCGGCGACGGTCCGCAACCTGCGCGAGATCGCGCCGACCTGCTATTTCAACGTGCCGAAGGGTTTCGAATCCCTCGTGCCCTATCTGCGCAGCGATGCCGATCTGCGGCGTAATTTCTTTTCGCAGTTGCAGTTCAACTTTTTCGCCGGCGCCGCCTTGTCGCAACACGTCTGGGATGCGCTCGACGAATTGTCGGTCGCCGAAACCGGCTACCGCATTCCCATGCTGACGGGGCTCGGCGCGACCGAGACCGCACCATCGGCGCTGTTCAACTGGCCCGGACCGAGCCTTGCAGGCTGGCTCGGCCTGCCGGTGCCCGGCCTCGAAATGAAACTTGTGCCAACCGATGGACGCTATGACGCGCGTGTGCGCGGCCCCAATGTCATGCCAGGCTATTGGCGCGAGCCGCAACTGACCGCAGCGGCCTTCGACGAGGAAGGCTTTTACAAATTCGGCGATGCCGTTCGTTTCGTCGATCCGAACGACCGGCAGCAGGGCCTGCTGTTCGACGGCCGCATCTCGGAAGATTTCAAGCTGGCGACAGGCACCTGGGTCAATGTCGGCGCGCTCAGAACCAGGCTCATCCGCGCCTGTGCGCCACTGGTGCGCGATGTCGTCATCGCCGGCATCAATCGCGACGATCTGGCGGCGCTGATCCTGCTCGATGAGGACGCCGCGCGTGCACTCGCTGCGGACCTGCCGGCAAAGCCCGGCCTCAACGCACTGGCGCATCATCCGGCCATCCGCGCCAGAATTTCCAGCGGGCTCGCGAAGCACACGGCCGCAAGCACCGGCTCATCGACCCGGATTTACAGGGCCTGGATCATCGATACGCCGCCCTCGCTCGATCTCGGCGAAGTGACCGACAAGGGCTCGATCAACCAGCGCGCCGTGTTGCAGGCGCGCGCGGCGGTCATCGAGAAGATTTACGCCGATACGCCACCGGACGACGTCATCGAGATCGGAAAGGCTGGCTGATGACGACCATTCTACAAAAGCATCATTTGCGCTACGAGGTGCAATCGGCTTGCATGTATCATGGCCGGGACATCGGCAGCGCAAACATGCGGCTTGTATCAGGGAGAACGGAATGAACCCCAAAGGATTGGTGGCGGTGGTCACGGGCGGCGCATCGGGCCTCGGCGAAGCGACGGCGCGACGCCTGGCGGCGAGCGGTGCCAAAGTCGCCATCGTCGATCGCGATATGGAGCGCGGCGAAAAGGTCGCCCAGGAAATCGGCGGCAAGGCTTATAAGGTCGATGTCTCAAGCGCTGCCGAGGCCGAAGCGTTCTTCGCTGCGCTGCCGGGCGATCTCGGCGCCCCGCGCATTCTGGTCAATTGCGCCGGCATCGCAGTGGCGGGCCGCATGGTCGGGCGCAACGGCCCGCACGACCTCGCCGAGTTCAGCAAGGTCATCAACGTCAATCTCGTCGGCTCGTTCAACATGATGCGTCTTGCCGGCGCGGCGATGACGAAGCTCGAGCCGCTGGATACCGGCGAACGCGGCGTGCTGATCTCGACCGCCTCCGTCGCCGCTTATGACGGCCAGATCGGCCAGGCAGCTTACGCTGCCTCCAAGGGCGGTATCGTGGCACTGACCTTGCCGATCGCACGCGAACTCGCGCAGTTCGGCGTGCGTGCACTTGCCATTGCGCCAGGCCTGTTCCGGACGCCGCTGCTGGCGGCGCTGCCACCGGAAGCCCAGGATTCCCTGGCGAACGCCATCCCTTTCCCGCATCGCCTCGGCGCGCCGGAGGAATATGCGGCGCTGGCGCTGCACATGGTCGAAAATGCCTATCTCAACGGCGAGGTGGTGCGCCTCGACGGGTCGCTGCGGATGGCGCCGAAATAATTCGACAAAGTGCAAGGAGAGGGAGAACAACATGAAAGTCAGGTACGGAATATCCACATTGGCGTTGGCCGTTGCGCTGAGCATGGCAAGCGCCGCGCAAGCCGACGTCACGATCGGCATTTCATTGTCGACAACCGGTCCCGCGGCGGCACTCGGGATTCCCGAAAAGAACATGATCGAACTGCTGCTGCCGAAGGAAATCGGCGGCGAGAAGCTGAAAGTCATCATGCTCGACGACGCGGGCGATGCGACCCAGGCGACGACCAACGCCCGCCGTTTCGTCACCGACGACAAGGCTGACCTGATCATGGGCTCGTCGACGACACCGCCGTCGAACGCCATCGGCGCCGTGGCGCTGGAAACCGCCACGCCACATTTCGCGCTCGGCCCGGTCGCCATCCCGCCCGAGCGGATGAAATACACCTTCGTCATGCCGCAGGACGTCAAGCTGATGGCCGATGTCATCTTCAAGCATATGAAGAGCAAGGGCATCACCACCGTGGGCGTGATCGGATTTTCGGATTCCTGGGGCGATCTCTGGCTCGGCCAGTTCAAGCGCCTTGCCGAACCGATGGGATTGAAACTCGTCGCCGATGAGCGCTATGCGCGTGCTGACACCTCTGTCACCGGACAGACGCTGAAGCTGGTGGCAGCGCGGCCGGATGCCGTGCTTGTCGCGGCGTCGGGAACCGGCGCGGCGCTGCCGCAGGTCGCCCTGCGCGAGCGCGGCTACACAGGCCCGATCTATCAGACCCATGGAGCGGTGACGAAGGACTTCATCCGCATCGCCGGCAAAGCCGCCGAGGGCGCGATCCTCGCGTCCGGCCCCGCCATCGTGCCGGACATGGTGAAGGATCCCGGCATGAAGCGGGAAGCCGAAACCTATGTGAAAATGTACGAAGGCAAGTACGGCAAGGATTCCGTCACCCAGTTCGGAGCCCATGCCTATGATGCTTTCAAGATCCTCGAGCGGATCATCCCCGTCGCGCTGAAGAGCGGTGCGAAGCCAGGCACCAAGGAGTTCCGCGCGGCGCTGCTGAAAGCGCTCGAAAGCGAAAAGGAAATCGTCGCCTCGCAAGGCGTTTTCAATTTCACGCCCACGGATCACGCCGGCCTCGATGAGCGGGCACGTGTGCTCCTGTCGGTCAAGAACGGCGACTGGGCGCCGGCGCCGTAACGATTCCTCCCGCGACTGCGTGTGCAACATGCGGACGCAAACTTGAAGCCGGGGCGGCAACGCTCCGGCTTTTTTTATTTGCCTCAGCCTCTGTGTCATTCCCGCCAAGCGAAGCGCAGAGCGGGAATCCAGGGCAACCTGGTAGCTCTTGGCTTCTGGATTCCCGCTCGCTCGCTAAAGCGAGCGTCGGGAATGACAGCATTGCGGCTGCAGGTTAGTGGCCACCGAGGCCGAGATAGGTCTCCACCACCTTAGGATCGGCAGCGAGGTCGCTGGCTTTGCCGCTCATGGTCACCACGCCCAGCTCCATGACGTAGGCGTGATCGGCGACGCGCAGGGCGGCGCGGGCATTCTGTTCGATGAGCAGGATGGAGACGCCGGCTTCGCGCAGCGCCACGATGATACTGAAAATATCGGCGACGATGCGCGGCGCGAGGCCCAGGCTCGGCTCGTCGAGCATGAGCAGGCGCGGCGCCGACATCAGCGCCCTACCCATGGCGAGCATCTGCCGCTCGCCGCCAGACAGGGTGCCGGCGATCTGCTGACGGCGTTCCTTGAGGCGCGGAAAGCGCGCGAACACGTCCTCTAGCCGCGCGGCGCGATCGGCCGGCTTGCGCAGGAAGCCACCGAGCAGCAGATTGTCCTCGACGGGCATGGTGGTGAACAGTTCGCGCCGTTCCGGCACCAGGCAGAGGCCATCGGCGACGCGCTGCTCGACGGGCCTGCGCTCGCTGGCCACCCCGTTGAACGCGATGGACCCGGACGAAGGCAGAATGCCCATGACGGCATTGAGCAGCGTCGTCTTGCCGGCGCCGTTGGCGCCGATGACGGTGACGATCTCGCCTCTGGGCACATTGAGCGAAACGCCGTTGACCGCCTCGACCTTGCCGTAGGCGACCTTGAGATCGCGGACGTCCAGCAGTGGCGCACTCATGCGGAGGCTCCGAGATAGGCTTCGATGACGGCGGGATTGGCACGAATCTCTTCAGGACTTCCGGCAGCGATGCGCATGCCGAAATCGAGAACGACGATGTGATCCGTCAGCCCCATGACAAAGCCCATGTCATGCTCGACGAGCAGGATGCTCATGCCCTCGTCGCGCAATTGCGACAGCAGGCGCGCGAGTTGCTGCTTTTCGAAGTGGCGCAGCCCCGCCGCCGGCTCATCAAGCAGCAGCAATTGGGGATCAAGGCAAAGAGCGCGGGCGATTTCGAGAATGCGCAACTGCCCCAGCGCCAGCGAGCCCGCCTGCAGCAGCATCTGATCTTTCAGGCCGACGCGCTCGATCTGGCGGGCGGCATCGGCCATGATGCGCGCTTCTTCGGCGCGGTCGAGCCGGAAGGTGGCGCTGAGGACGCCGGCCTTGCCGCGCAGATGCGCGCCAAGGGCCACATTGTCGAGCACACTCATGTCCGGCAGCACTTTGACATGCTGGAAAGTGCGAGCCATGCCGCGCGCCGCGATCCGGCGCGGCGCCTCGCCATCGATGCGCACGCCATCAAAGGAGACGGTCCCCGCTGTCAGCGGCAGCAGGCCCGAAGCGAGATTGAACGTCGTGCTTTTACCGGCGCCGTTGGGGCCGATGAGCGCGACGATATCGCCGCTCCTGACCGAAAGATCGACGTCGTTGACCGCAACAAGGCCCTGGAACGCCTTGCGTACGCGCTCGAGCGACAGCAGGTTGCTGCCGCGCGCGGGCAAGCTGCGCACCGGCAAAGGCGCCGCATCGGCAGTGATTTTCGGTGCGAGTGATTGCGGCAGAAGACGCTCGACGAACATCCACAGGCCGCCGGGCCATTTCTGCAGGATCAGAACCAGCACGGCGCCGAAGACGACCGGTTCCCAATTGGCCGTGTGGCCGAGCAGAACCGGCAGAATGCGCTGCAGCGCTTCCTTCAGCAGGATGACGAGCGTCGAGCCGAAGATCGCGGCGACGACATGGCCGGTGCCGCCCGCGACAGCCATGAAGAGATATTCGATGCTGGCGTTGATGCCGAACGGCGTCGGCGTGACCGCGCGCTGCACATGGGCGTAGAGCCAGCCGGAGACGGAGGCGAGCAGCGCCGCATAGACGAACACGATCAGCTTGACGCGGGCGGTGTCCACACCGAAGGCCTCGGCAGCCCTGGTGCCGCCGCGCAGCGCGCGAATGGCGCGGCCCATGCGCGAATCGAGCAGGTTGCTGGTGGCGACGCAGGCCGCGAGCACGAAGGCCCAGATGACATAGAAGACCGATCGGCTGTCGCTAAGTTGATAGCCTGCGACCGACAGCGGCGGGATTCCCGTAATACCGTCGTTGCGGCCGAGAATTTCGAGCTTGCCGAACAGGTAATAGATGGCGATGC
The DNA here is from genome assembly GCA_029222685.1 of Terripilifer ovatus. GTDB lineage: Bacteria > Pseudomonadota > Alphaproteobacteria > Rhizobiales > Beijerinckiaceae > Terripilifer > Terripilifer ovatus. Next base: position 55,008 of record JARHVB010000032.1, read on the forward strand.
CCCAGGCGATGGTGCCGAGCGGCAGGTAGTGTCCCGAGAGGCGGACAGTGATGAAGCCGAGCGCCAGGGCGACGGCCAGAGTTACAGCCAGCGCCACAAAGAGCGTGAGCCATGGCGAGACGCCGTATTGGGTCGTCAACAGCGCGGTGGCATAGGCGCCGAAGCCGCAGAATGTCGCCTGGCCGAACGATGTCATGCCGCCGACGCCGGTCAGCAGAACGAGGCCGATGACGACCAGCGCGGCCAGGCCGATGTTATCGAGCAAGGTCACCCAATAGACTGGAACGGCGGGGATGAGGGGCACAACGGCAAGCGCAACGGCTGCAAGCCAGAAGATCATGCTGCGTGGGTTCATCATGTTCTTGAGGAGATCGGCCATGGCTAGTCCTCCTCGTCGGTGTGGCCATGGGCAAACGACAACCAGATCAGCACGGGAATGATCAGGGTGAAGACGATGACCTCCTTGAGATAGCTGGCATGAAAGGAGGCAAAGCTTTCGACAAGGCCGACACCGATCGCTGCGAGCGCCGTCAACGGATAGCTCGCCAGCGAACCGATGATGGCGGCGATGAAGCCTTTGAGGCCGATGATGAAACCGGAATCATAGAACACCGTCGCTATGGGAGCGATGAGCGCGCCCGATAGCGCCCCCAGGATAGCGGCAAGCCCGAAGGCGATGGAACCCGAAAGCGAGGCGCTGATGCCGACGAGCCTGGCGCCGAGGCGATTGACAGCCGTTGCCCGCAGCGCCTTGCCGAAGAGAGGCTTGTGGAAGAAGAAGCTCAGCGCCAGCATCGATACCAGCGTGACGGCGTAGACGGAGAGGGTCTGGCCGGTGAAGACGAGAGGCCCTGCCGGCACGGTCACATCAGTCAGCGGACGGGCGCGAAATCCTTCCGCACCGAAGAAAACCAGACCAAGCCCGGTCATCGCCAGATGCACGCCGATGGACACGATGAACAGAGTCAGCACGCTGGCTTCCGCGATCGGGCGGAAGGCGATGGCATAGAGATAGGGGCCCATCGGCGCGATGATGACGAGGGTGAGCGCGACGCTAGCCCATGGCGGCAGTTTCATCGGCGCGAGCCAGAAAGTCATGGCGGCGATGGCGGCCGGCAGCAGCAGGTTGAACGCCGCATCGCGGCCGAGGCGCGCCAGATCGATGTCCCGCCAGCCGTTCCAGAGTTGGGACAGGAAGGCGCAAACGCCGAAAACGAGGAGCAACCCGACCGTGCCTGGCACCTTGCCCGTGTCGAGCATGGCGAGCGTCAGGGCGCCATAAGCGACAAATTCTCCTTGCGGGACAAAGATGACTCGTGTGACCGTGAAGACGAGAACAAGCGCTATGCCCAATAGCGCATAGATCGCGCCATTGGTGATTCCGTCCTGTATCAAGAACAGAAGGATGGTCGCATCCATCCGGCTTCTCTCCCCCCCGCTTGCCATCATGACCCGGCCGATACTATAATGATATATAATTGTTATATGATATAATCAATTGAAAAGTTATCCCGGGGATGGATTTGCCATGAACACGGACTTGCGAGTCAAAAGCAAACGCCCTGCCCGAACAAGGCGCAAGCCGGACGAGCGAAAAGTGGTGGAGGATGGCTCTCGAGGCAGACCGGCCGTCGAACTCGGGGGCGTCGAACTCGGGGACCTGGCCGATATGACAGGCTATGCGCTGCGCCGCGCCCAGATCGCCGTGTTCGAGGGTTTCCGCCGCACCGTCGGCAAGATCGGCCTGCGGCCGGCGCAGTTCAGCGTCATGATCGTCATCCATCGCACGCCAGGTCTCAAGCAGACCGAGGTCGCCAATGCGCTCGGCATCCAGCGCACCAATTTCGTCGCCATGGTCAACGAGCTCGAACGTCTCGGCTGGGTCGAACGCCGCGCGCTCGACCGGCGGTCGCACGCGTTGCATCTGACCAGGGCCGGCCAAGGCAAGCTGAGCGAAGCGATGGCGATCGAGCGCAAACAGGAAGCCCTCTACGACAAGATTCTCGGTCCCGGCGAGCGGTTGAAGTTGCTCGATATGCTGCGGCGGCTGCAGGTCGGTTTGGAGGCGTGACAACACCCGCAGCCAATGTCCTTCAACGAATCTCCTCGGTGAAGCGCAGAGCCGTGGCGAACATGCCGTTGCGGTAGTAGAACCTGTGGCCGCGGACATTCGCCATCGGCGTATCGAGCAGCAGCTTGCCGCAGCCGAGCGCTCGGCATTCCTGCCGCAAGCGCTCCAGCAGAGCGGCGCCATAGCCGGAGCCGCGCTCAGCCTCGCTCGTCACCAGATCGTCTACGTAGATGTAGCGGCCATGGACGATGTTCTCGCCGATGCGGAAGCCCGCCAGAGCCCGCGGCTCGCCATCGACGAGGAGTGCAAATAGCCGGTAGCCGCCCTTGGCAAGCCGATGCCAGAGCGCGGCGAATTGCGACGCGCTCGTCAGGTCGGGGCGCAGCAGGCGCATGACGGGAAAGCAGGTGGCCGCCTCGACTTCGTTTTCGACTTCGCGGATATCGGGCGACATGTGCGGCGTGTTCCTCGTCCTTGCCTTGAAGAGCCGGGCGATCGGCTCTTCGTCAAATACGCCAGATTGGCCTTGAGCGCACGGGAGTGTCACCAGTCAACAATTCCGCTCTGCCTGTTTCTGGCCTATGCCGGCATCGGGATCATCATCGCGCCCTGCAGGGATGGCGGTCGTAATCGGCCGCCCTTGATCAAAAGTACGCGATTGGTCGTCGTTGCCGACATCGCCTTTAATATTTCAGTTCGCTGAAATATTCCGTTTCCTGAAATATCGCGAGGGCAAACGAGGCATGCCAATTGGCAAAGGGCGGGGCTAAGGCCCCCGCCCTTCGTCACGATCTCATGCAAAGAATCAGACGCCTTCGACGATGCGCAGGTCGCGCACGCAGCCGCCCGAAAGCGCCTTCAGCGCCGCCTGGTAGCCCGGGCTGTCATGGGCCTTTTCAGCCGCTTCGACGCTGGGAAACTCAATAATGACGGTGCGCTGCAGGACTCCGGCTTCATAAGCCTTGACTGCGGAGCCGCGCGCCAGAAACTTGCCGCCGCCCGCCTCGATGGCCGGACCGGCGAGCTTCGCATAGGCGGCAAGCTTGTCGGTGTCGGAAACGGAATGATAGGCGCTGATCCAGTAGGCCTTGGCCATTGTTCTCTCCCCGCGGGATGGTTGTTGAAAGCCGATAAAATGGATCGGCAAAATGGCAGGACAGACGATTGAGGGCAAGAGGGACGTAATGGCCGGCCGCGGTTATTTCCGCCCTTGAATTCCCATGATCTTGCCACCATCTTGCCGCGCGGCGGCGGGATGGCTATTGCCTGTCGCACGAATTGCTGGGGCAACCCTAGCCAGGGACAAGATTAGGCCATTTATCAGGGGGAGCGCATATGACACTCGTCGAGACACGCGGTCTCGTGAAACGATTTGGTTCGTTCACGGCCGTAAACGATGTGTCGTTTTCGGTGCAACGCGGGGAGGTCGTCGGTTTTCTGGGGCCCAACGGCGCCGGCAAATCGACCACAATGAAGATCATTGCCGGATTTCTGGAACCGTCGTCGGGGGAAGCATTCGTTGCCGGGCACAACAGCCGCACCGATGCGCTGGCCGCCCGCAAGCGGCTCGGCTATCTGCCCGAGGGCGCGCCGGCCTATCCCGACATGACGGTGGGAGATTTTCTTGAATTCATCGCCGCCATGCGCGGGCTCGATGCCACCGCGGCGCGAAGACGGCTCGGCATTCTCGTCGAGCGCATCGATCTCGCCGAGGTCTGGAACCGCCGCATCGAGGCCCTGTCGAAAGGCTTCAAGCGCCGTGTCGGCATCGCCCAGGCGCTGGTGCATGACCCCGACGTGCTGATCCTCGACGAGCCGACCGATGGCCTCGACCCCAACCAGAAGCACGAAATGCGCGAACTCATCCGCGAACTCGCGCCCGAAAAGGCGATCGTGGTCTCGACGCATATTCTCGAAGAAGTCGAGGCGATCTGCACGCGGGCGCTGATCATCGCGCGCGGCCAGATTCTCGCCGACGGCACGCCGGCCGATCTGCTCGCCAAGGCGCCGGCATCCGACCCGGAGCGCCAGCGCCTGGTCAAGACGACGCCGCTGGAAGATGCCTTCCGCCATATCACGCTCGAACAGGCAGGAGCCTGAGCGCAATGAAGACTGTTTACCTGGTTTTTCGCCGCGAGTTCGCCGGTTATTTCGCCACCCCCATCGCCGCCGTCTTCCTCATCGTGTTTTTGGGCATGGCAACGGGCCTCACGTTTTTCGTCGCCAGTTTCTTCGACCGGGCGCAGGCGGATATGTCGGCCTTCTTCCTCTGGCATCCCTGGCTTTATCTGGTGCTGATGCCCGCCATCGGCATGCGGCTCTGGGCGGAAGAGCGCCGGTCCGGCACCATCGAACTGCTGATGACACTTCCGGTGCAGCCGTGGCAGCTCGTGCTCGGCAAATGGCTCGCCGCGTGGGTTTTCGCCGGCCTCGCCCTGCTGCTGACCATGCCGCTGTGGGCGACGGTAAACTATCTCGGCTCTCCCGATAACGGCGTCATCGTCGCTTCCTATCTGGGCTCATGGCTGATGGCGGGCGCCTTCCTGGCGATCTCGGCCGCGGTCTCGGCGCTGACCAAGAACCAGGTACTGGCCTTCATCGGCGCGGTTGTCGTCGGTTTCCTGTTCGTCATGGCCGGCTTCGATCTGGTGCTTTCGGCGGTCAAGCCGTGGGCGCCGCAGATCATCGTCCAGGCGATCTCGTCGATGTCCTTCATCGGACATTTCCAGCGCATCACCGACGGCGTGCTCGAAGTGCCCGCGCTGATCTTCTTCATTTCGCTGATCGCGTTCGCGCTTTGGCTCAATGTGCGCATCCTCGAAGTCAAGAAAGCCGCGTGAGGACACCATGAACCAGAAATCCTTCCACACCGGCCGTCTTGCCGTCCTTGCCGCTATCTTCGCGGCGATCATCTTCGGCTGCGTCAATATCGCCAGTTCGGAACTGTTCCGCAGCGCCCGCATCGACCTGACGCAGCAGCATCTGTTCTCGCTGTCGCAGGGCACACGGACGATGATCGCCGATCTCAACGAGCCGATCCGCTTCCGCTTCTTCATGTCGTCGGGCCTGACCAAGGAAGCGCCGCAACTGGCGGCCTTCGCCGGGCGCGTGCGCTCCATGCTCGACGCCTATGTGGCCGGCTCCAAGGGCAAGATCGTTCTCGAGACCATCGACGCCAAGCCCTATTCGGAGGACGAAGACCGCGCCGTCGCCTTCGGCATCAGCCCGATCCGCTCGTCGACCGGCGACAGGCTGTTCTTCGGACTGGCGGCGACCAATTCGACCGACGGCAAGTCGGTCATCGGATCGTTTTCGCCTGAGCGCGAGGCCTTTCTCGAATACGACCTGACGCGCCTCGTCGCCGAACTCGGCAAGCGCGGCAAGCCGGTCGTCGCCGTGCTCGACGGACTCGGCATGAACGGCAATCCGCAACTCGGCCTGCGCGAAGCGCAGGTGCTGACGCAGATGAAGCAGTTCTTCGATGTCAAGCCGCTGGAAGGCGAAGTCCAGGAATTGCCCGACAACACCCGCGTCGTCATGGTGGTGCATCCGCAGAACCTGACCGACAAGACGCTCTACACGCTCGACCAATGGGCGGTCGGCGGCGGCGCCATGCTGGTGTTCGTCGACCCGAACGCCGAAAACCAGATCGGCCCGCGCGGCCAGCCGCCGGCCGATACATCGTCGGATATGCCGAAGCTGTTCAAGGCCTGGGGCGTCGTCTACGATCCCAAGAAGGCGGTCGCAGATCCGACCTACGCCTTGCAGACCGAGCGCAACATCGATGGCCGGCCGGTCACCATGCTCAACCTGCCCTGGCTGGCGCTACGCAACGAAGCCTTGAAAAAGGACGATGCCATCCTGGCGCAGTTGGCGGCGATCGTCATCACCACCTCCGGTTCGTTCGAGACCAACAAGGACGGCATGAGCATCCGACCGCTGATGGTCGGCTCCGCTGACGCAGGCACCCTGCCGGCGGCGGAGGTGAAGGAGCGCACGGCGGACATGCGCAAGCTCGCGACCCAGATCGAAAAGGGCAAGGCGCCGCCGGTTATCGCCGGCCGCCTCACCGGCACCCTGGAAAGCGCCTTCACGGCAAAGCCCGAAGGCTCGACCCGCAAGGAAGAGCATATCGCCAAGGCGACCAAGCCCGCCAACGTCATTCTCGTCGGCGACGCCGACATGGTGATGGACCGCAACTGGGTGCAGCGGCGCAATCTGCTCGGCACTGAAGTGGCCCAGGCTTTCGCCAACAACGGCGACTTCGTCGTCAATGCCATCGAGCAGATGGCAGGCGGCGTGGCGCTGGCCGATCTGCGCGGGCGCGGCGTCTCCTGGCGGCCGTTCGAACGGATCCAGACGATGGAAGCGGAAGCCAATGCGCGCTACAGCTCCAAGGAGCAGCAATTGCAGGCGCGCATGAAGGACGCTGAGCAGAAGCTGCAGGATCTTGGACGAGGCGGCAAGGAAGGCTCGAACGAAGTGCTGACGCCGCAGCAGATCGAGACCATCGAGAAGTTCAAGACCGAACTGCTGGCGACGCGCGAGGAATTGCGCGCCACGCAGTTCGCCCTGCGCAACGATGTCGACACCCTGAAGTCGAGGTTGACGGCGCTCAACGTGGCCGGCATTCCGATCGTCGCCGGCCTGATCGCCCTGTTCTTTGCCATGCGGCGTACGCGGCGCGATCCGCCCAGCACGAAAGCCTGAGGACAAAAACATGAACGTCAAATCAGTCACAATCCTCGGCGTCGTCGCTGCGCTCGCAGTTGCGGGCACGTGGGCGGTCCTGCAGTCATCGCCGCAAGGCATCGCTGCCGACAAGCGCGGCCAGACCGTGTTTCCCGGCCTGATCAGCAAAGCCAACGACGTGACCGCCATCGCCATCCGCGACAACGATACGACGTTCACCGTCGAGCGGCGCGACAACGGCTTCTTCGACAAGGCGTCGGGCTATCCCACCAAGCCCCAGGCATTCCGCGATCTCGTCGCTGGCGCTATCGGCCTCGCCTACGAAGAGGGCAAGACCGCCGATCCGACGCGCTACGGCGATCTCGGCCTTGCCCCGCCGGGCAATGCGGAAAAGAGCGGCCGGCAGGTGACATTCACCAACGCCAAGGGCGACGTGCTGGCGGACATCATTGTCGGCAACCGCGACAACACGGTCGGCGGCGCGCGCGGCGGCACGTTCGTGCGCTTCCCCAAGGAGCCGCAGACCTGGCTGGTGCGCGGCGAGATGCGCGTGCCGGTGCCGCACACCGCATGGTTCGAGATCAACCTGGTCAATCTCAACAAGGACGCGCTGGCCAAGCTGGAACTGAGCGGCGGCGGGCTCGACGACGTGACCATGGTCTCGGAAAAGAAGGGTGCCGACCTCACCCTGCAATCGCCGCCGGAAGGCCGTACCCCCGACAGCGGCAAGGTGATGCGCCTGTCGTTCATGGTCGATCCGCTGAGCTTCCAGGACGTGCGCAAACCGTCTGCCGAACCCAAGCCCGACGCGCGCAAGCTGATCGCCACCGGCCAGAACGGCATCAAGATCACGGTGACGAGCGTCGGCGAACTGGCTGACGGCTGGGTTCGCATCGGGGTCGAATCCACCAGCGACGACTCGAAGAAACAGGCCGATGAGTTGAAGCCGAAGGTCGATGGCTTCGAATTCAAGCTATCGAAGAACGATTCCGACATGCTCGCCTGGGGCATGAAGGACTTTACGCAGGAACCGAAGAGCTGAGGCGGCTATAGCCTGCGGCAATGATCCCAGAAGCCCTCATCCTGAGGAGCCTGCGCAGCAGGCGTCTCGAAGGACGGGGGCGCTGGGCCGCACTCTAGCAACTGCGTCATGCCCGCGCTTGTCGAAAGGCTGCGGTGTATCGCCCCCGTCCTTCGAGACGGCGCTGCGCGCCTCCTCAGATACTATGGGACGGTAGGTGGCCAGGAGGTAGGATTGGATTTGCAAAAACGATCCAACCTCGAAAGGACCTCGGCGATGAGCTTTGATCACACTGACAC
>JARHVB010000033.1 GCA_029222685.1 Terripilifer ovatus
GCGGGAGCGGCGGGCCGCAGCGGAGCGGCCTCGGGCCTCGCTGCCGCGGGCGGCCTTGCGGCCGGCGCCTGCGCGGCGGGCGCGGCGCCGAGCGGCCGCTCGCGCCTTGCTCCCGGAGGTCCGGCTTCGGGCCCGGCCTGCGCCATCTGCCAGCCAGCGGGAGCGGGCTGCGTCACCGGGTAGGCGAAGGCTGCATCGGCAAGCACCAGCACCGGGAGGATCGTTCCAGCCAGAAGGCGAAGTTTGATGAATTTCATGTCTGCATCCCTAAACGAGAAAAGCCCCGGCGCTCCCCGAGGCTTTCAAATGTGAGGTCTGCAAGTTGAACGTGGCATGAATTCCAGTGTCCATGACGGTGTGGACCTCAATGAAACGCCCGCGACAGCACAGACCTCAACGATAAACGTCGGGGCGGGCGGTTGGTTCCTGTCTCAAGCCGGCTGCCGCCCCCTTCGAACCGCCCTGCGAGCCAGGTTTTGCCCTTATCCTCCTTGAATGCCACTAAGAATGACGCTATATTGCGTCATAATTTGAGGAGATCGACATGGCCCTCAGCCAATATGCCGACAATGGTTACCTCGCCCCCCGCAAGATTGCCGAGGCGCTGCGCACGACCAGCGAGGAAGTGGCCCGCACGGCCGGGCTCGGCCGCGACGCCGTTCAGCGCAAGGACCGCGTCCGCTCCGACCGGACCCAGCGCCGGCTGCGCGAGATGGTGGAGGTGATCAACAAGGTCGCGCCGCGGTTCGGTTCGACCCTGATGGCCTATGCCTGGTATCGCTCGGAACCCCTGCCGGGGTTCTCCGGCCAGACGGCGATGCAACTCGTGCGCAACGGCCGTGTGGATGACGTGCTCGACTATATCGACGCGGTCGACGCCGGCGTGCACGCCTGACGGCATGCCCTATCGCGGGAAGCTCTATCGGGCTTTGAATCCGGTCTACGCGCGCGAGCCGCTCTCCGGCCGGGGCGCCGAGCTCTATGGCGGACGCTTCAATCCGAAGGGCCTGCCTGCGCTCTATGCCTCGCTGACGGTGATGACGGCCCTGCGCGAGGCCAACCAGGTCGGCAATCTCCAGCCGACGACGCTCGTCGCCTATGATGCGGAGATCGATCGCGTCTTCGATTGCCGGGATGACCAGGCGCTCAAGGCAGAAGGTATGGACGCGGCCGCGCTCGCCGACACCACATGGCGTGACCGGATGAAAACGGGCGAAGCGCCGACGCAGGCCTTCGCCCGGCGCCTGATCGCCGCCGGCTGGCATGGCCTGCTGGTGCGGAGCTTTGCTCCGGGCGCGACGGCGGACGACCTCAATCTGGTGCTCTGGCGCTGGGGCGATGCAGCTCCGGCCCGGCTGGTTCTGATCGACGATGAGAACCGCTTGTCGCGGTAGCTATCGATTCCCATGCTGGCACGCGCTCACTGCGGCTCGACGCCCGAAAGCTTCACGTTCTCGCCCCAGGTTTTGATGTCCTGGAGGAAGAAGGCCTGCGCCTCTTCCGGCGAGCTGATCCAGACATCGCTGCCGAAGGTGTTGAGGAAGTCCCGGCTTTCATCGGCAGCGAGGATTTCGTTGAACCAGGCGTTGATCTGCCGCACCACCGGCTCGGGCGTGGCGGCGGGCACGGTGGCGGCAAACCAGCCGACGAGGTTGAATTGCGGATAGCCCGATTCCGCCAGCGTCGGCAGGTCCGGCGCCATCTTCATCCGCGTGCCGGAGGCCACGGCCAGCAGGCGCAGCCGGCCCTGCTTCGCCTGCACCGAGGCAAGCTGCGGATCATGGAAGGCGTAATCGATGGCGCCGCTCTGCTGCTCGCGCATGGTGTCGGGGCCGCTTTTGTACTGCACCTCCACCGCCTCGAGACCCGCCGCCTTTTTGAATAGCGCGCCGGCGATCTTGCTCTGCACGGAATTACTGCCGTAGCTCGCCTTGTCGCCCTTCGCCTTCATGGCCGCCACAAGCTCGGCCACGCTCTTGTAGGGAGAATCCGGCGTGACGGTGAGCATGAAAGCCTGCCGGTTGATCGTCGCCGCCACCCGCAACTGCTTGGCCGCATCGATGGGCGGCTTCTTGAACAGATGCTGGTTGCCGGCGATGCCGCTGCCGGCATGCACCAGGATGGTGTAGCCATCGGGCTTCGCCCGCGCCGTATATTCGATGGCGATGTTGCCATTGGCGCCGGGCTTGTTCTCGACCACCGTGGTGCGGCCGGTGAGCAGCCGCAGCTTTTCACCGAAGTAGCGCACCATGACATCGGCGCCGCTGCCGGGCGCGAAGCCGGAGATGAGGTGGATGTCGGCGGAGGGGTAAGGCTGGGCGTGGGCGGGGGTGAATGACATCGCCAGCCCGACGGCGAGTGCCGCCAACATCAGCCTTGCCAACATCAGCCTTGCCAACATCAGCCTTGCCGTCATCCCATCCTCCCGCGCGTGGTTATTGTTCTGATGACGACCATTGTCATCGGCAAGGCGGCAGATTGCAAGCGAGATGGATCACTGGGGTTAGATCGCGGTCGCCTCGGTGATGGGAGGCAGGGGATGCGCTATTGCGCCGAGCGAACGACCTCGAACCACTTCATCATGTCGAGTTGCGCCAGCATTGCGTCGATGGCGCCGCGCGCGGGCTGCAGCAATGCGTCGGGATGCGTCTGTGTTACGCCTCGATCGCGAATTTGCTGCATGCATGCGCGCGTCCAGTATTCGAACGATTTCTTCATGAACGAACGCGCATCGCCGCTCGTGTTTTTGAGAAGCTTCCGTTGTCCTGCTGTCAAACCATTCCACGCCCGCTGCGAAATCAGGAGGATGTCCGGAGGACGGCCCATTTCGGTCATCGCAATGAACGGTGCAGCACGATAATGCCCGAGCGCGACATAAGTCGCGATGTTCTCGATTGCGCCATCGATGAGCCGCGCCTCGAGTGCCGGCAGCACATGGCTCAAAGGTAGTTGCACGCCCGTGGTCCCCAAGGCCCGATACAAAAAGCCGCTGGCCGACGAAAGATCGGTGCGCAAACGTAACCCCTGCATGTCCTCGACCCTTTCGATCGGTCTGACGCGATTGTAGAGGTGGCGCGTTCCGCCCTCCAGGAACGTCAAGCCGACAAATCCCGTCCCCTCCAGGTGTTCGAGAAACACTTGCCCGGCGGTCCCGCCGGTGAAGGTGTCGAAATGCGCATCCGACAAAAATGTTCCGGGTAAGCCTAGAACCGCGAACTCCGGAACGACGTCCGCGAGGGACATGACATTGACCCGCGCCATATCGATGGCGCCGATACGCAACTGTTCGATGACTTCGGTTTCCTGGCCGAGTTGCGCGTCGGGAAAGACGCGAATGGAAAGATCCCCGTCGCTCACCTTGCGCAAGGCGCGGTCGATGAAGAACAGCGTCTGCACCGTCGGATAATCGAGACTTGCAATGTCGGCGGCGCGCAGCGCCGTCTGCCCGGAAGCGGCCTGTGCGAAACATCCGCGCTGCAGGCCCATCGCCACGGTGCCGCTTGCCGACAGGCGCAGGATCGAGCGGCGCGTTATCATCTCGCGACCTTCTCGAAGGCGCGCAACAAGGCGTCTCCCCGCCCGACGGCCGACGACAGTCCCGCCTCCGCCGCCTTGCGCCCGGCAAAAACGGCTTCCAGCTCCTCCGCCCATATGTTGCGCAACCCAATCATGTCGCCGAGCCGCACGCCGCGCGAATTGTCTGTCGGCGGCCGGCGCGTGAGCGATTCCAGAGGAACGAGCTGGAACGGGTTTTTCTCATAAAATCCTTCGGCGCGCGTGCGTTCGAACGCAACGCGCGTCACGGGCAAATAGCCGAGCCGTTGATGCAGCCACGCCTGACGGTCGATTTCGGACAGGAAAGCGAAAAATCGGGCGACGCCGCGATATTCATGCGGTGTCTTGCCTCGCATGACCCAGAGCGAGGCGCCGCCAATCAGGGAATTCTGAGGCGCACCGTCCACATCGGGATAATAGGGCATGGGGGCTGAGCGAAAGGCGAATTTCGCCTGCGACTGCGCCCGCCCGAAAAACCCTGAAGAGCTCAAAACAATGGCGCATTCGCCGGAAACAAAGCGCCCCTCGGCCTGATCCTCGCGGCCGGAGTAGTCAAAGACGCGCGTCGTCTGCAATTGCGCCAGCGTGGAGAGGTGGCGGGCGTGCAGCGCCGTATCGAACGCGAGGCGCGCGTCCAGCCCGTCGATCCCGTTCACCTTGGATGCGATCGCCAGATTATGCCACGCCGAGAATTGCTCGATCATGATCCACGAGGGCCAGGCCGTCGAGAAGCCGCAGGTCGGATGTCCGCTTGCCTGCAGGCGCCGCGCCGCTTCGAAGACTTGCGGCCAGGTGGCAAGCTGCGCCTGCGACAGTCCGGCCTTGACCAGAGCATCCTGGTTGATCCACATCACCGCGGACGACGAGTTGAACGGGAATGACAGCATCTCGCCCTTGGCCGTCGAGTAATAGCCCGTGATCGCCGGAAGGTAGCTGTTGGGATCAAAATACTGCCGCGCCTCGCGCATCACCTCGTGCACCGGCTTGATCAAGCCTTTAGTGGCCATCATGGTCGCGGTACCGACTTCGACGACCTGCAGGATATGCGGGGAATTGCCCTCCTCGAAGGCGGCGAGACCGGCCTGCATCGTGGCGTCGTAGCTGCCTTTATAGGTCGCTACGATGGTGAATTCATTCTGGCTGGCGTTGAAGTCGCGCGCCAGTTGCTCGATGGCAGCGCGGTTGGCTTCAACCATCGCGTGCCACAAGTGAATTTCGGTCTTTGCCTGCGCTGGAAGACCCGCGCACCAGGCAAGACCTGCGCACCAGGCAAGACAAATGACACAGCAGAGAAGCCGGCGCCAAATGTACCTCCGGCACTGCGCAACATCATCCGTCATGCGCCAGCTCCATCCGGCGCCCAGTTCCAGACGCGCATGGGCGTCACGATATTCTTGAGCTGCCGCTCGCCGCCATCGTTGAACCGAACGGATGTCTTGCCGCGCACGAACTGAAACGCCTGGTCGGAAACGCAAACCGAGCCTGGCGACGCCACCTCCTGGACGCGCACCGCAAGCGTCACGCCTTCGCCGGCCCTGTCGTTGTGGTTCAAGACCACATCGCCGACGGCAATGCCCAGTCTGAACACGATCTTTCCGAACGGCAGCTCCGTGCGAGAATGCGAAATCATGGTCGTCTGCAAGGCGACGCCCCATTCGATAGCCTCGACAACGCTGGCGAATTCGATGAGCGCGCCGTCGCCGAGCATTTTGAAGAGGACGCCTCTGTACTGAACGAGACTTGGCGTGACGATTTCGGAAAAAATCGCATCGACGGCCGCGAGCGTCGCCGTCTCGTGTTCCTGAATGAAGCGGCTGAACCCGACAAGATCGAACGATGCGATCGCCGCAAGATGCCGTTCGGCGGTGCGGGAGGGCGCAAACTTGAGCCGCCGCAACACCGAGCGTATGCGCGCCAGAAGCTCGCGCATCTCGCAAGGCTTGGCCAGATAATCGTCAGCACCAAGCTCAAGCCCGACAACCCGGTCGATCGTGCTGGCGCTCGCCGTCAGCATGATGACCGGAATGCGATAATGCTCCTTCAGGAACCGGATGATGGAAAGTCCGTCTTCCTCGGGCATGTTGAGATCGAGGACGATCAGTTCGGGCTTTTCGCCGTGCAGCTTTTCGCGCAACTCGCGTCCGCCGCTGCACAGTTCCACTTCGAAGCCATGCATGCGCAGGTAGTCGCCCACGAGCTCGCGCGCATCTGCTTCGTCGTCGACAACGAATATCAATTGCGATTTGGTCATTTTGTCTTGCCAACTCTGGCGATCTTGAGCCTGATTGAAAAGGTGCTGCCGTGTCCCATGCCTGCGGACTCGGCCTTGATCGTACCGCCATGCAAATCCACGATTCGCTTGGCGATGGCCAATCCGAGGCCGGTCGATGTTTCACCACCGGTGGGTTGCGCCGACAGCCGCTGGAATCGTCCGAACAAGCGGGACTTGTCGTCGGGCATGAGGCCGGGGCCGGAATCGTGAACGTAGAAGGCCGCTTCGCGACCCTCGCTATGCACTTGGACGCGAATATCGCCGTGAGCGGGCGAATATTTGATCGCGTTGCTGACAAGATTGTCCATTGCGTCGCGCATGCGATCGATATCACAATCGACGATGATGGCGTCGTCGCACGCGAAGTCCAGCGTTTGCGACTTGCGCTGCGCCATCGGCCTGTTGGCCTCGACGATGGCGCGGCCCAACTGTCCGAAATCAACGTTCTCCTGACGCAGGTTGATATCCTGATCCTCGGTCATCGCGCTCGAGATGAGATCGGTCACCATCGCGGTCAGCCGTTGCGCCGAGTCGCGGATATGTCCCATTTGGGTCAGCACGGACGTGGCATTCAGGGACGGACCGTTGGCAATTTCGCTGACGATCTCGGTGCGCCCGAGAATGACGCCGAGCGGGTTGCGGATGTCGTGCGCCACCATGCCGAGAATTTCGCTCTGGAAAGCATTGGTGCGCCGGGCCCGCAACCATTGCAGTTGAAGCCGGTCGTTGGCAGCTTTCAACTCCCGTGTCCGATCGTTCACGCGGCGCTCGAGCAGTGCGTTGGCCTGCTGCAGCTTGTCGTACAGCACGACATTGTCGAAAGCGATGGAAAGCCGGCCGCAGAAGATTTCGACCATGGCCCTGTCGGTGTCGGACAGATTCTTTCCCGCCTCCAGAATGACGACGACTTCGCTGCTGCCCGACGTCTGGATGTAGATGACCGATCGGTGTTCGTCGAACTGCGTCGATTTGCGTTGGAAGGCCTGCGAAATCAAAAGCTGCATGTCGGCATCAAGCCGATCCGGCTCGTCGACACCGGTCAGCGCCGTATAGCAACCCGAGGCCGCCAGAACCGAAAACCCCTTTCGGTCTGACGCGACGTCGCGCAGCACGAGAATGCCGGCGCAATTGGCTGCAAGAAGCGACGAGAGTTGCGTGAGGACGCCTTCCGCCAGTTTCTGCATGGACTTGAAATCGAAGAGCGTCGAAGCGGCTTCGACGATGATTTCCAGACCTCTGCGTGTCTCCGCCATTTTCAGCAATTGCTGATAGCTGCGCAGCCCGGCGGTAATGACGGTGAAGAGCCGGTCGGCCGTGAGCTCGGTTTTCGCCTTGTAGTCGTTGATGTCGAAATTGACGATGACGTCACGCTCGGGCGCCTGGCCGGGCTGCCCGGTCCGCAGAATGATGCGCACCATGTCGTTCTTGATGACGTTCCTGATATAGCCGACGAGCTCGAGGCCGGCATTTTCCGACTCCATCACCACGTCGAGCAGGATGACGGCAATATCGGGATTTGCCTTCAGGAGTTCCCGGCCCTCGGCGGCCGAGAAGGCCGACAGAAGCTTGATGCCGTCGCGGTGCAGGCGATAATCGTAAAGCGCGTAGCGGGTGCCGTCGTGCACGGCCGGATCGTCGTCGATGACAGCCACTTTCCAGACGCGATCGGGACGGTCGGCCGGCGGCCCGTCGTCGCTGAGGCTGAGAATATCGTCGTGATCGTTCATTGTGGACCTTTCTTCGCCGCCTATTTCGCTTCCGTGGCTTGAACTTCGCGGGGCAATACGATTGAAAACGTCGACCCGACCCCGGGGCGCGAGGTCAGGGCGATTTGCCCGCCGAGTTTCTGCGTGACGATGTTGTAGACGATGTGAAGCCCGAGGCCGGTGCCGCCCTGCCCGCGCAGCGTCGTAAAAAACGGCTCGAAGGCATGCCGCCGCACATCCTCACTCATGCCTCTGCCGTTATCGGAGAATTCGATGGCGACATATTTCTCACCCTGCTGCCTGATGCGCAGCGCGATGGCGCCCTCGCGCCCGTCCGTGAAGCCGTGCGTCACCGAGTTGATGAAGAGATTGGTCAGCACCTGTCCGTAAGGCCCGGGGTAGGAATTCATAGAAATGCCGTCGGGGCATTCCAGCGTAAGCTCCAATTGTCGTTTTGCGAGGCCGGGACGCAGGCTGGCGATGATCTGCTGCGTTGCCTCCTTGAGATCGAAGATACGCGCCTCGGCATGGCTGCGGTCCACTGCCACCTGCTTGAAGGACTGGATCAGTTCTCCCGCGCGGTGCAGGTTGGCCGACAGTTGCCGCGAAGCATCGAGCGTTGTCGCAATGAATTCGTTGAGGCGGGAACGGCGGAGGTTTCCGGCCTCCACTTCCCTGGCGAATTCCTCGCTGCGGCGCGCCAGGGTCGAGGCCACCGTCAGGCTGATGCCGACGGGATTGTTGACTTCATGCGCGACACCGGCGACCAGCCCGCCCAGCGCCGCCAGCTTTTCCGCCTCGATCAGCGATTTCTGCGCCGTCTGGAGGTTGACGAGTGCCGCCTCGGCCGATTCCTTTGCGGTTCGCAACTCGTCTTCGGCTTTCAGCTTCGCAATCGCGTTCTGACGAAACACTTCGATGGCGCGCGCCATGCTGCCGATTTCATCGCGCGCATCGGCTCCGCTGACCTTGTCTTCGAGCCTGTTGTCGACGATCGCGCTCATCGCGTGCATGAGGTCGGTCAGCGGCCGGTTGACGGACGCCGCAATCGCCGACGCGATGAGCGCTATGATCGCCAGGAACGAAAGCGCGATAACGGCGATTTTCCAGTAGACGCTGTTCAAGGTGCGGTCCAGCCGGCTCTGCACCTGGGCTTCCACCTGCCGGATGCGTTCGGTCAGCGCCGTCGTCGTCGCCGTCATTTCCGCCTGGCTGCGATCGACATTGTCGCTGAGGATGACGGCCTGTTTGTCGAACAGGCTTGTCAATGCCTGCAGGCTCGTTCGCAGTTCGCCGACCCTTTGGCCCAAAGCAGTGAGAGCCGCGCGTTGCAGATCATTTGCCGCCAGATCGAGCATGACGGGGAGCGTGCGTTCGATCGCATCCAGGCCATTCAGCGCTTCCTGTGCCGAATTCGCCGAATGCGACAGATAGTAGGAGTTTGCGGCGACAAGCGCGGCGGAAAAAGCCTCGCGCGAGCGCCCGAGCGGCGGCTTGACCAAAGACTCCTGTCCGGTAATCGTGCTTTCCATGATCGCATAGAGCCCGGAAATTTCGCGGGCCGACTTGAGGACGCGGTTTTCGTAGGTTTCGGAAATCTCGACGCGGGCCTTGCGCAGGTCATCGAACGCCGCGAGGAGCTTTTCCGTGTTGCTCGACATGAGCTTGAGGGAATCCTCGAGCGTATCGTCGACCACGTTGGTCTTGCCCAGCAGGCTCAGCAGCGTCGTTCTGCGGCGTTCTATTTCGTCGAGGACGGCCGGCGAAGGCTGCGTGAAATAGCGATGGATCAGGCTTTGCAGCCGGCCGGACTCCGTCTCGATGGACGTGAGCAGCTTTTCCGAGCTGCGCACGAGGACGAGTTCATTCCAGGCGCTCCGCAAGCCGCCCGCCCCGTCGAGGATGAGCAGGGTGAGCAGCAGCACCACAGCGGTGTTGAGAGCCGCGATGGAAAGGATGCGCCAGCGAATGGGCAGGCGCCGCAGCAGCCCTTCCAGCCCGAACGTTCCAGACGGCGCCTTGAACTGATGACCCGGCATGATCTAGTCCGCCGCGCGGATCATGTCGATCAAGCGGCTGAGCTTGGGATCCTTCGCGGCATTTGCCTGCAGGCCTGCCATGGCGTCGACGAAAGGCTTGCGCTCGAAGGTGCCGACTATCGTGTTCCCGGCCGCCATCGCCTGGCTGCGCGACCGTTCTTCCCATGCGCGCCATTGGCTGCGCATGTACAGCGAGGATTCGCGCGCGGCCTGCTTGAATATAGCGCGATCCGCGGCATCGAGCGTGTTCCAGGCCTTGCGCGACATGATCAGGATTTCCGGCGCCATCGTATGCTCGGTCAGGATGTAATTTGTCGCCAGCTTGAAATGATCCGTCGTCACATAGGACGGCCAATTGTTCTCGGCGCCATCCACGAGCTTGGTGGCGATGCTGGTCGAAACCTGGCCATAGGAAATGACCACCGGCGTCGCGCCCATGGCCCTGATCATGTCTTCGGCCAGGCGGGAATTCTGCACGCGAATGCGCAGGCCCTTCATGTCGGCGAGCGAACGCACGGGCCGGCTGGTGTAAATGGACCGCGCGCCGGAATCGTAAAAGGTGAGGCCGAC
Source organism: Terripilifer ovatus (assembly GCA_029222685.1). Taxonomy (GTDB): domain Bacteria; phylum Pseudomonadota; class Alphaproteobacteria; order Rhizobiales; family Beijerinckiaceae; genus Terripilifer; species Terripilifer ovatus. The sequence continues at coordinate 10,143 of JARHVB010000033.1, forward strand.
GAACTCGTAACTGTCGAGCTGCCTGAGGATTTCCTCGCCAACCGGGCCATCGAGCACGCGGTGCAGGTGGTCGACGGACGAAAACAGGAAGGGAATGGCGAGCGCTTCCAGTTCCGGGACAACCTGCGTCAGCGGGGCCGTGTTGATGCGGTTGATGTCGATGGCGCCGACTTGCGTCTGCTTGATGGTCTCGTTTTCCTCGCCGAGCTGGCCGGAATGAAAGACGCGAATGCTGTGCCGGCCACTTGTCCGTTCGCGCACCAGGCGGCTCATGTGCTCGACGGCCAGAACCGTCGGATAATCCGCAACCTGGTTGTCCGCCGCCCGGAACTCGCGCGCCTGCGCAGGCGCTGCCATGGCTAAGGCCGCGACGCTCCAAGCGATAGCGAAACACGCGCCCACGGCGCCCTTGCAGGTCATAATACCCCCCGGTCGGGGCTATCCTACAGATGGATTTGGGAAATCGCCAGTGGTTGGGGGTGGCGGGGCGGGGATTCGGTTTTCGCTAGGCGCTCGGCCAGGGCGCTGCGCCAGGTCGGGCGGCAGGGCGTGCGCCGGCGACCTTGCTCTGCACCGAATTGCTGCCGTAGCTCGCCTTGTCGCCGTAGCATGAAGGCCTGCTGATTGACCGTCGCCGCCACGCGCAACTGCTTGGCCGCATCGATGGGCGGCCTCTTGAACAGATGCTGGTTGCTGGCGATGCCGCTGCCCGCATGCACCAGTGCCGCCAGTGCTTGTTTGACGGGCATGGTGTTTCCTCCTGAATGTTGTTGTTGATTTGATGGGCCAGAGTATTGCGGGGCGGTGGGATGGAATGCACCTGGTGGGTGGCTTGCAGGCAGCATCAGCTATTGCGGCAAATACCTTGCCGGAGGTCGGTCCATTGCCTATCGTCCGCCATCGGATCGTCGCGATCCTGGGGCTTCAGCTTTGACGATCGAAACATTTCTGGCGCGGTGGACAGGTCGCGAAGGCGGGCAGGAGCGCGCCAACTATGCTTTGTTCCTGTCCGAACTCTGCGACACGCTCGAAGTGCCCAGACCTGACCCTGCGGGTTCGACGACGGAGACCAATGACTACGTATTCGAACGTGCGGTGAGGGAGGCCGGGCGCGATGGCGGCGCCAGCAATAAGCGGATCGATCTCTACCGACGGGACGCCTTTATCCTTGAAGCCAAGCAATCGCGTCAGAAGGGTGGCACGAAGGAACTGGAGGGGCAGGGAACCCTCTTCGAGACAGAACCAGAGAAGCGCGGCACGCGGGCCGCCAGCAAGGCTTGGGATAGCCTCATGATGAACGCTCGCACTCAGGCAGAAGGCTATGTGAGGCTGCTGCCGGAGAGCCATGTGGCGCCGCCGTTCATCATCGCCTGCGATGTCGGTCATTGCTTCGAGATATATGCGAACTTCCGGCGTGACGGGAAAGCCTACGATCAGTTTCCTGACCGGCAAGGCTTCCGCATCTATCTGGAGGATCTGCGCAAGCCGGAGGTTCGGCAGCGGCTGCGCGCCATTTGGCTCGATCCGGAAAATCTGGACCCGTCCCGGGTGTCTGCGAGGGTCACGCGCGACATTGCCGAAAGGCTCGCCAGGGTCTCGCGAACACTGGAGGCGAAGAAATACAAGGCCGACCGTGTGGCCATGTTTCTTATGCGTTGCCTTTTCACCATGTTTGCAGAAGACGTAGGCCTGCTGCCGGAGAAGTCATTCAAGCAGGTACTGGAGGCCTGCGAAAAGGATCCGTCTACCTTCCCGCACGATGTCGGACAACTGTGGGAAGCGATGGACAAGGGCGGATACGCCCATGCCATTCGCAAGACGGTGAAGCGTTTCAATGGCGAGTTTTTCAAGACATCGGAGGTATTACCGCTTGAAAAGGACGCGATCTCCGAATTGCGAAACGCCGCCGCCCATAATTGGCGCGAAGTGGAACCAGCTATCTTCGGCACCTTGGTCGAACAGGCGCTTGACCCGAAGGAACGCAAGAGCCTAGGCGCGCATTACACGCCGCGGCCTTATGTGGAACGACTGGTGCTGGCGACATTGATCGATCCGCTTCGCGCGCAATGGAATCGTGTTATCGCGACAGTGGAAGGCCATCGTGCCGCCAGGCGGGATAAGGAGGCGATTGCCGCCGTCCGCGTCTTTCATGACGAACTGACGCGATTGCGCATTCTGGATCCGGCCTGCGGCACCGGGAATTTCCTCTATGTGTCGCTGGAGCTTATGAAGCGCCTTGAAGGCGAGGTGCTGGAGGTGCTGGTCGATCTCGGCGGGCAGGAAGCGCTGACTGGCCTTGGTGGCCACACGGTTGATCCGCATCAGTTTCTTGGCCTTGAAGTAAATCCGCGTGCGGCCGCCATTGCGGAATTGGTTCTGTGGATCGGATATCTGCAATGGTTTTTCCGTACCGCGAAAGGCGAGCCGCCCGAGCCGATTCTACGTGCATTTCACAACATCATTGAGCGCGATGCCGTGTTGACGCCAGACCGCAAGAAACGACCGGAATGGCCGGAGGCAGAATTCATTGTCGGCAATCCTCCATTCATCGGCGGCAAGGACATTCGCGCCCGACTTGGCACTGAATATGCGCAAGCGCTCTGGGCGGTGCATAAACACATGAATGAGAGTGCCGATTTCGTTATGTACTGGTGGGATCGGGCCGCTGAACTATTGACGCGCAAGGGGACCAGGCTTCGGCGCTTCGGGCTGGTGACGACGAATTCAATTTCACAAGTCTTGCAGCGCCGCGTGATGGAAAGGCATCTCAATGCAAAGAAACCGATATCCTTGGTTTTTGCAGTCGCAGATCATCCGTGGACAAAGGCAACAAAGGATGCGGCAGCCGTGCGCATCGCGATGACTGTTGGTGAAGCTGGAAAAAGCGATGGAGTGCTGCTTGAAGTGACGCACGAATCTGGCTTGGAAAGCGATATGCCTGCAATTGGCTTGTTGGAAAAAGTTGGGCGTATCAATTCCGATCTGACGATAGGTGTTGATATAACAACTGCTGTTCCGCTGAAGGCGAACGAAGCTATCTGCTCTCCGGGCGTTAAACTTCATGGCTCGGGTTTTATCATAACACCTGAACAGGCCTCCGTTTTAGGGCTCGGATCGGTTCCCGGTATCGAAAAGCACATTCGTCTGTATCGCAACGGGCGAGATCTGACTTCGCGCCCACGGGACGTAATGGTGATTGATTTATTCGGCCTAGATGCCGACGACGTCCGGAGCGAATTCCCGAGCCTATATCAACACGTCCTCACGCACGTTAAATCGGAGCGACAAAAGGTCTTTAGTAAATCTGGCACCAAAGACGCCCAAAGTTATTTGGATAATTGGTGGATTTTTGGCAAACCACGCATAGAGTTAAGGCCCGCGCTGGCTGCTCTTCCACGCTACATAGTGACGGTCGAAACAACGAAGCATCGCGTTTTTCAGTTTCTCGACGAATCGATTCTGCCCGATAATATGCTGGTGGCTATCGCCTCCGACGATGCCTTCCATCTTGGTATTCTATCATCGCGGCTGCATGTTGTCTGGGCTCTGCGTGCAGGCGGTTGGTTGGGTGTGGGGAATGATCCTCGCTATTCGAAATCTCGCTGTTTCGATCCCTTTCCGTTTCCAGTAGCGACTGATGCGCAAAAGGCGACAATTAGAGTTGTCGCTGAAGAGCTTGACGCTCACCGTAAAGGGGTGTTGGCGAAGCATTCGCATCTCACTCTGACTGGCCTCTACAATGTGCTGGAGCGCGTGAAGGCTGGCGCGCCTGTTTCGGGGGAGATCGCGGCCATTCCAGATCCCGACTCCCGGAGGACGCCAGCGACGGAAGATGGCCCGGCGCGAGAGCTAACGGCGGACGAATGGCGCACGTTTAACGACGGGCTGGTTATGATTTTGAAGGAGCTGCACGAACGGCTGGATACTGCGGTAGCGGACGCCTATGGCTGGCCGGTCGATCTCTCTAGTGATGAAATCCTAGTTCGACTTGTCACGCTCAATAAGGAGCGGGCAAAGGAAGAGGCGCGCGGGATGGTGCGCTGGCTGCGGTCCGACTATCAGATTCCCCGTTTCGGCTCGATCAAAGAGAAGGCCGAACTGGAGCTTTCAGGTGAAGCGGATGGACAGATTGTAGCTGCCGGCCCCAAGCCGTCCTTTCCAGAGAACGATGTCGAGCAAACCGCCGCGATCATGGCGACGCTGGCTGTGGCTTCCTCTCCGCTCAATGCAGCCGATGTTGCTCTTCGCTTCAAGCAAGGCCGACGTATCGAAAGGAAGGTCTCAGAGTCTCTGGAAGCGATCGCCCGAATGGGATTTGCCAGACGAGATGGCGGGCGTTTCTTCATTCAACGCGCAGCGTGAAGAGAGCCCGCTGAAGCAGAAGTTATGGCCTACCTTCCACTTTGCACCCGCGTTGCGGGTGCAATACTCAAAGGGCTAATATGACCTTCGAAGACTGTTCTGTGGCAAGCCGCTATTCTTGCGAATGGCAAAGAGGCGAAAAGCTTAGCGGCTCTGGCCAATACGTTGCTGAGAGACCCCTGCTCGGGGCTTCAGCAAATCATCTGGAAATACGTAAGCTCCCCGACGCAATTTTGGTCGATCAGCTAGCCTCTTCGATACTTTTGCCAGAGCATTTTCTAGCCAATCAGAAGTCTGTTGGCGGGGGGCAATCTTGGGCTCTGTCGAGTTATCCACGCTTTTCTCCCGATAAAGCCAGCGAATCAATATTATAAGAATATTGGAGCGAAAATCTAGCCGTACGGTAATTCAAAAATGGTTACCAAACAGACTTCGAAAGTGCGGGGAAATGGTTCACGGAGCGCTAGAGTTCCCACGCCGATCGATGATCCTGAGCTAGTATTTGGCATTGTTGGTCCAATCGGTGTCAATCTTGACGCGGTCATAGACGCGTTGTGGAAGAATCTGGACGAGGTGGGTTACAAATCATCTCTGATTCATCTGACTGACTTAATGAGAGTCCCTTCGATACGTCTCCGTATCGATGATAGCTCCTATTACAATCGATACAGAACGCTGATCAGTTATGCCAACGCGTTTAGAGCGAAGGCGGGTAATCCTGCAGCAATGGCAGGGTTGGCGATCTTGAAAATCATGGATTTGCGATCAGGCATAAATGGCCTCAATAGGGTGGCCGTCGATTCCAGCGAGGGTGTGGAGCCGGCTTTAGGTAGCGCATTTATTGTTCGGCAGTTCAAACGTTCCGAAGAAATTGAACTGATGCGCAGCGTATATGGCCGTAAGTTCATTCAGATTTCGGTGTTCGGCAGCTCCGTTGATCGCCGAAAAGTCATCATGGAAAAGATAGCAAAATATAGCTCCGGATCCATTTCTGACGCCGAGCGAGAGACCCAAGCTATCGACCTGATTGATATGGACCGCAATCAACAAGATGATTCAAACGGGCAGCGGCTCGAGGAGGTTTTTCATTTAGGCGATGTTTTTGTAGACGGAATTTCCAAAGAACGTTGCGAAATAACCATGCGTCGGTTTATCCGAGCACTCTTTGGAGATAATTCAATTTCTCCGAGCAGAGATGAATATGGACTTTACACGGCAACTGCGGCCGCGCTGCGTTCGAACGATTTATCTCGTCAAGTCGGGGCAGCCATATTCACCAAGCAAGGTGAAATTATCTCGATGGGATGCAACGAAGTTCCGAAAGCGGGTGGTGGAACATATTGGGGGGAGGATGGCCCGGACATTCATCGGGATTTTGAGCGTGGTTCTGATGCCAACCAGGATCGCAAGATCGAGATAGCGCTTGATCTTTTGGAGCGCATGGACAAAGCGAAATTGCTCGCAAAAGCTGGTCGTAAACCTGCAGCGCAACAGGCTTGGGTAAAAAAGCTTATCAAGAATGCTGCAGTCGACGACGCTCAAATTATGGACATAATTGAATTTGGTAGAATGGTCCATGCGGAGATGAATGCTGTTACCGATGCAGCTCGGTTGGGACGATCGACTCAATCCAGCACACTTTTTTGCACCACGTTTCCCTGTCATATGTGTGCGAAGCATATCGTTGCATCCGGTATAGATCGTGTCGTCTTCTTGGAACCTTATCCAAAGAGCTACGCGCAAAAACTGCATGACGATTCTATTACTTTTGAATCTGGTGCCGCGAATAAGGTATCATTTGAACCGTTCATCGGCATTTCGCCGCGACGTTACAGAGACATTTTCGAGAAGCGGAAAAAACGGAAAGATGATCGAGGAAAGCCGCGTGATTGGTATGAGGCAAGAGCCATCCCAAGAATTGAAGACAAGACTGCTGCATATATCGAGAACGAGGAGCCGGCAGTGCTTGCGACTCTGTATAAAATTCGACGCCGATTGAATCGCTTTTAGGGTGGCCCAAGTAACTTCGCGAACTCAGATATCGGCGCATCTGCTCTACATTCTAATAGACGCACGCATACACGCTCCTCCGTAAAAATCTTAGGCTGCTACCGCATCCGAGTATCAGTTCAAATCTGCGTTCTAATTGCCCTTCTTTAAATTTGCGCTCTTCTACATGGAACGTTTTCGTCCATACGGCTTTCTCTTGAGACCGTTCATGGCGTGTCGTGCAGCGCTTAGCCGCTTCGCTCCTATAGCCGCGGGCGTTCGCCGGTTCATCACTGACCGGCGGTTCATTGTTGCAAAGGACGCTCACATGAAAAAGACCATGGTTCTTCTTGTCCTCGCGGGCGCATGTTTCGTCGGGCAGGCGCAGGCGCAGGAGCGGCTGCGGGATGGGGCGGTTGGCGCTGTCGGTGGCGCGGTCGTCGGTGGGCCGGTGGGCGCCGCCGTCGGCGGGGTCGGCGGCTATGTGGCCGGGCCGGCGATCACGCGCGGGGTCAAGCGCGCGGTCGCGCCGCGCCGCTATCATGCGCACCGGCGTTATCATCGGCGGTGAGGCGCGTCTGCGCCGCCTGTCGCACGCGTGGCAAGCCGGGGCGAAGCATTCGCCCCGGCCTTTCGATGTGCGGAGCCTGGGCGCGCGAGCGCATGAGGCGGCCGGCGAGCGTCGTCGCGGCGCCGTGGCGGCTCCGCTCAAGACCCCAGAAGCGATTGGATTCTGTGGGAGAGGTGCTCGAAGTCGCAGGGTTTTCCCAGGACAGGGACGTCATCTGGAACGGCGTCCGGCGCCAGACTTTTGCTGCTGATCACGATGAGCTTGACCGGGGGCCAGCGATCCCGGATCACCCGCATGAGTGCGAGCCCGTCCATGGATCCCGGCATGTCGACATCCGTGGTGACGAGGCTGATATCGGCGCGGGCCGTCAAAAGCTCGATCGCCTCGTCCGCATTTCCTGCTTCGAGCGTCTCGAAGCCCAGTTCGGTAAAATGGTCGACCAGAGTCCAGCGTATCAATGGCTCATCTTCGACAACGAGAATGACGGTACTCAACTTGTCTGTCATCAGGCCTTTCCCGGAAAGCAGCTAAAGGCACGGCAGCAGGGTCTTATTTCGGCTCGGGTGTTCGATCTGTGCGTTTAGACGCACAGCTCGCGGAAAATGCTCGCCGCCGGATCGGCGTGGCGGCGGCGGCTCCCGGTCATCGGTGCGTGGATATTAACGGTTGCGCCTGGTCGTCTCGTTCGCCAGGCCGGCGGCCTTGTCAGCTGTGCTTTCCATGTTGGGAGCCCCGTAACATATGTTAATGGCACCCAATGCGCGACGCCGTCGCGAGTTCCAGACTCCTTCGCCAAGGCTTCGGAGGCCAGGAAAGCTTCGGAGGGCAGGAAAGCTGAATTTTCTTCGGCAATGCCCCGACAGGCTCAATTTGAAAAGAAACGCTTCTTTGCGACAGCCTTGCCGGAGGCGGATTTGAAATATAGCTCAAGGGCGCGGGCAAGAGTCTCCGTCTCTACGGCGACATAGGCCTTGAGAGCCACCGGCAGATGGAGTTTCGTTGAAAGGACGTGACCGTCCTGGTGGGATTTGACACGGCGACGCAGATCGTTCGTCGAGCCGACATAGATGTCGTCGTTGTTGAGTTTGAGAAAATAGACATACCACACGGGAACAGTCTCCCTGCGCTCCTTCGGAGCTTCGGGAGACACCCTACGCCCTGTCGGGCTCCAGGTGGCCCGCCACCCGAAGCCCGACAGGGCGTAGGGTGGTGCCGCAAGAGGGATTCGAACCCCCGACCCCGTCATTACGAATGACGTGCTCTACCAACTGAGCTATTGCGGCCTTCTTCGCTGCCTCCTTCGCTAAAGCTTCGGAGGCCAGGAAAGCTATGAGGGGCTTCGCCCTGCGAAGCGCAGCGCGCGAAGCAGGGCGTCTCCATAGCCATTCGATCGCGGCATTGCAACCCGCCGCGTGCGGGATGCGGGAAATCCCCCAGGTCATCGCCCCTGGCTCCCGGGTTCCCGCTCGCCCGCTACGCAGGGTGTCGCTACTCGAACCACCCCTTGCGCTTGGGGGCGTCGGGCATGGGTTCCGGGCCGGGGTCGTCGGGGGCGGCGATGAATTGCAGGGGCTTCGGTTCGGGGGTCGGTTGATGGAACGGCGCCGGCGTTTCCAGCGGGTCTGCCGGCGGAGCCTCGAGGGTGACCGTGGGCGCCGGCGGGGCGGCTGCGGCAGGCTGCGGCGCTTCGGCCATCGCGGGTTGCGTCGCGATGGCGGTGCTCTCGATCAGCTTCGCGTCGCCGCCCCGCGGCGCGTCCAGCACGGCGGGGTCGGGGCCGGTGAGGGTGGAGAGCGGGGCTTCTTCCGGCGGGTGCAGGCGCTCGGCCGGGGTTTCCCAGCGGAAGGCATCGATGCGGCCGGTGACCGGGGAGGCGGGCGCCCAGGTGTCGGAGATGATGCCGTCGGCCACCCAGGCCGGGTCGCGCGGCGCCCTGGCGGCTCTGGCGAGCCATTCGCGCATGCGGCCGGTGGGGCCGTTTTCGGTCTCTTCCAGGTCGGCCATCAGCAGGCAGACGCGCACGGTGGGGCGCGGGCTCGCATCGCCGACGAGCGGCGCCATGGTGGCGCGGGCGAGGGTGAAATCCTTGGCGTCGATGGCGGCTCTGGCCAGCAGCAGCCGGCTTTCGCGGTGGTCGGGGTTGAGTTTCGAGAGCGTCTGGGCGCGTCCCAGGCGGTCGGTGGCGGAATCGCCGGGGCGCAGGTCGAGATAGGCCGCGGCGAGGTCTGGATGCGGCATCACCTTCCAGCCGCTCTCGATCACCTTGGCGGCGCGGCGGATGTCGCTCTTGCGCGCCAGCATGCGGCCGGCAAGCACATAGGCGGGGATGAGATCGGGCGCCAGCTTGATGGATTCGCGGGCGATCTGAAGGGCTTCGTCGGGCGCGCGGTCCTGGCGGTCCATGCCGATGCCGACTTTCAGCACGGCGCGCTGGCGGTCGGCGGTTTTGCGGTCGATGGTCTTGCGGGCGAAGCTGCGCTCGACGATGTCGAGCGCGCTCTGCCAGTCGTCCGTCATCGTATGGCGCTCGATGATGGCCTGGCCGGCCCAGGGCAGGGCCGCCGCGTCATGCGCCTGCAGGGCGAAGGCATGGGCCGCCGCATCGTCGCCGCGCCGGCGCGCCTCGGCATAAAGGCCGCGCAGGCCGAAGAGTCTGGTCGCCGGCAGTTCGGCCATGCGCTTGAAGGTGGTCTCGGCGGTGACATTGTCGCCTGAAATCTGCGCTGCCTGCGCCTTCAACAGCAGCGCCAGCGGATCGTCGCCCAGCGCCTTCTCGGCCTGGCGGGCGGCGCGGGTGGCGGTCGAGACATCGCCGGCGCCCGCTGCGATCATGCCCTGCGACAGCGCCTCATAGCCCTTGTTGCGGCGGCGCAGGCGCATGGCGATGGAGGCGAGGGTCGGAATGCGCAGGAAGAAGCGCAGCACGCTCCACAGGATCATCAGCGCGAAGGTCGCCGCCAGCAGAATGCCGAGCGCCACGATGGGGCGCGGCTCATAGATCTGGCTGCCCCAGTGGATGGTGATGTCGCCCGGCTGGTCGGCGAACCAGGTCGCGACAAAGGCAAGGCCAGCGAGGATCGCGATATAGATCAGGGACCGGATCATTCAGGGCACCGCGGCTTTATGTTTTCGAACGGCTGACGCCGGCGAGCGCGTCGGCAAGAATGGCTTGCGCGGCGGCGTCCGCCGCCTGGCGCTGCCGCGCAGCGGCGACCCAGTCGGCGGAGATGTCCTTGGCCGCCGGCGGCAGCAATTCCCAGGCCGCGATGGCGCGCGGCAGGTTGCCGCCGTTCAGCGCCGCCTGGATGCGGGCGACGAGATCGGGCGGCGTCGTGCCCGTGCTGTCGCCGGCGGGCCGCGCGCGCAGCAGCTTCTGCGTCGCCTGCGAGAGGCGGTCCATCAGGCCCGTGTCGGCCGCTGGCTTGCTGTCGGTTTCGAGCAGCCGGCGTTCCAGCGCCGTGAACTGGCGGGAGAGATCGTGCAGCGAGACGGCGCCCTTGGCGGCGAAGGGTTCGAGGGCTGCCGTCTTGTCCCTGGCGACGCCGAGGCGCGTCAGAGAGTCGATCTGCGGCTGCAGGGGCGCGCCGCGGTCGATCGCCTGCGCCAGCGCCTGGGCGGCGACGGCGAGCGCCGCCGCATTGGCGCGCGCCGCGTCGGTCTCGGCGCGGGCGGAGGTGGTCTTCAAGGCGTCTGAGGTGCTGGCGACGGTGGCCTGCAGCGGCTGCAGCCGTTGCTCGACAGCGGCAACCCGTGCTTCCAGCGGCTTGATGTCGACCGGTGGGGTGGCGGCGATCGCCTCGATCCGGCTCTCGGTCGCCCGCTCGGTGGATTTCTGCGCGGTGAGAGCTGTCTCGAGCGCGGCGAGGCGCTTGTCGAGATCAGGCGGCACGGCGGCTGTCGCCGGCGGGCCTGCCGGGCGCGGCACCGCGACAGGGGCCGAGTTTGCGGCAGGCGCCTTTTCCAGCGCCGTCAGCCGCTGCTCGAGCCGGGCGAGGGCAGCGGTGTCGACGCCGGGTGTCGACTGCAGCGCCGGCTGCGGCGCGCTGGCGGTTTTCGCCAGCGCTTCGGCGGCGGCGACGCGCTTTTCCAGCGCGCTGATGCTGGCTGCGGTCGGCGTTTCGGCAAGCCTTGCCTGCGCGGCGCCAAGTTTGGCTTCCGCAGCGCTGATGCGGCTTTCCAGCGCGGCCATCGGCTGCGCGTCCGGCTCGGCGGGCGCATTGAGTTTCTGCAGGCCGGCCGCGGCGCCCAAAGCGACGGCGGCGCCGACGACCGAGGCCGCGGCGAGGCGGAAAAAGCCGCTGCCGCCGCCGGGGGGCAGGGAATTGGCGGGCGGGCCTTCCAGGGTACGGGACGGTTCGGGGTCTTCTTTCGGCGGGCTCTCGCCGGCGGAGGCCTCTTCCGCCGCCTGTGCGACGGCAGCTTCCGCCGCGGCCGGATTCTCCTGCTGCGCCGGCTCGGGCTCGACGGGCGTTGCCGGCTCGGGTTTGGGCGTCACGTCTTCGGGCGTCACTTCTTGGGCGCGGGCGTCGATGGTCGCCGGCTCGCGCCGCGTGCCGCGATTGACGGGTCTGGCGGACGGGAAGGGGCCGCCGGACGAGGAGTTTTCGCCGGGGTCGCGCGGTTTGTCGTCGTTCATAGTCACCTTCGATTTTGCAGCGCGGTCCAATAGCGCGAAACGCCGCCTCAGGCCGATCAGATATAGGCGATGGCAGAGGTGTGAGAAACCTTAAACACCACGACAGCGAACGGTTTAACCCAGCCTGGCGATGGCCTGCGCCATCCGCAAGGTGCGCCGGGCGATGTCGGCATGCAGGCGCTCGACCATGCGGCCATCGAGCGAAATCGCGCCTTTGTCGGCGTTTTCGGGCTGGTCGAAGGCGGCGATGATGGCCCGCGCCTCCTCCACGTCGGCCGCCGCCGGGGCAAAAATCTCGTTGGCTGCGGCGATCTGGCTCGGGTGAATCAGCGTCTTGCCGTCGAAGCCGAGATCGCGGGTCAGCGCGCATTCGGCGCGCAGGCCGTCGAGATCGGCGAAATCGTTGAAAACGCCGTCGAGAATATCGAGGCCGAAGGCGCGTGCCGCGAGAAGGCATTGCAGCAGCACCGGCTGCAGGCTCGCCCGGCCGGGACCGATGGTCGCACGCGTCGCCTTGGCGATGTCGTTGACGCCCATGACCATGACCGCCAGCCGCGAGGCGGAATCGACCGCGGTCATGGCGATGTTGCGGATGTCGAGCACCGCCAGCGGCGTCTCGATCATGATCCAGACCCTGGTTTCGGCCGGCGCGCCGGCTTCGCCCAGCGCCTGGCCGGCGCGCATCACCTGGCCCGGCGCATCGACCTTGGGAACCAGAATGGCGTGCGGCCCGGCCGGCGCGATGGCCGCCAGATCGTCCTGCGCCCAGGGGGTGTCGAGGCCGTTGATGCGGACGACGAGTTCGCGCCCTCCATAACCGCCGCCCGCGAGCGCCGCGCGGATCTGCGCCCTGGCATGGTCCTTCTGCTCCGGCGCCACCGCGTCTTCGAGATCGAAGACAAGGACGTCGGCGGGCAGGGTTTTGGCCTTTTCCATCGCCCGCGCGTTGGAGCCCGGCATATACAGCACGCTGCGGCGTGGCCGCAGGGCAGGTTCGGGGGGTGGCTGGAGAGAGGGCTGCTGCGAGGACGTCATGGCCCTTTATGGCACATTTCCGCCGCGTCCGTCGTCAGCGCAGATTATTCTCGGGGCTCGATCCGGATTCTCCCTTCCGTCTTGTAAACGAGGTGAAAGATGTCCTCGGCGGCGCGCAGCCAATCCATGCGTTCGGTCTGACCCCACACCGCCCCAGGCCGCGGCAAGGTCGTCAGGAGCGCCGCGAGAAGCGGCGGAAGAGTGCCGGGAAGCACGGTTTCAGCCACGGCAGGGGCATCCGGAGGCTGGTGCATGTGCGGAGAGGGAGCTTCGGCCGCCGGGCGGTGGTCGGGCTGGGCGGCGCGCTTCGGCTCGATGATCGGCTCGACATCCGGCGGCATGGGTTCCGGAGAGTCCGGGGCCGGCGGCGCGGCTTGCCCGTTGACCGGTGCCTCGGGACTGTCTTCAAAATCAAGGTGATGGATGGCCGCCTGGTCGCGCTCCAGCCAGCTGGTCTCTTCGTGCGAATCGCGCGGCCGGTTCGGGTTTATGTGTAGTTCCTTCATCGTAACCACCATGGTTTGCCGCCCAATGAAGAAACGATCGTAACGGAACTGGATTTCCGCCGGCTTAATAGGAAGCGCGGGATTTCACGGCTGCGGCATATTGCCCGCTATCGGCCGTTCACGCTGCCGGGCCGGGCAGCCGCGCGTTGGCTCCAAAAGGCGCTTCGCATCCGGGCAGGAGGGGCGTATCAAGCCGCAGACTGCTAAATGGGGCGCGGGGGCGTGCCTGAGGTAAAGAGCGCATGACCGACAAGTCTCCAACTCACACGTCTTCACGGCCGGCGGTGGAAACCGGCTTTCCCGCCAGCCTGGAAAGCGGATACCGGGCCTTTCTCGGCGGCCGGTTCGGGGCCGAGCAGACGCGATTCCGCGAACTGGCGGAAGGCGGCCAGAACCCGCGGGTGATGCTGGTCGGCTGTTGCGATTCGCGCGTTTCGCCGGAGGTGATCTTCGATGCGCGGCCGGGCGAAATCTTCGTCGTGCGCAATGTCGCCAACCTGGTGCCGCCCTATGCGCCCAACGACGATTATCACGGCACTTCAGCGGCGCTGGAGTTCGGCATCATGGGCCTGCGGGTCGAGCATATCGTCGTCATGGGCCATGCCCAGTGCGGCGGCATCAAGGCCTATGTCGAGAATGAGCTCGATCCCTATGCGCGGCCGCTGTCGCCGGGCGATTTCATCGGCAAATGGATCCGCCTCATCGCGCCGGCTTTCGAGGCGGCGGGGCAGCCGCCGGCCGACGCCGACATCGGCCAGCTCGGCGGCTTCCTGGAGAAGCTGGGGCTGGAATCGATCAAGCAGTCGCTCGCCAACCTGCGCACCTTCCCCTGCGTGCAGACGCTCGAACAGCGCGGCCTGCTGCGCCTGCACGGCGCCTATTTCGGCGTCATGGACGGGCGGCTGCTAACCTATGTGGAAGCCGAAGACAGGTTTGTGCCGATCGCCGCGAAAGAGCATGCGGCGGCACTGGCAGAGCCCAGGTTTTAGCGAAACGCCGGGTTTTCCTTTTGCGGATCGTGCCTATGTGGTCATGATCACCTTTGTGCATGATCCTGGGATCATGCCGCATCTGGAGCACTCGCGATGGCGCCGCTTTCGGTTCTCGACCTGTCGTTCGTGACGACGCAGACGCCGCCCTCGCAGGCGCTGGCCAATACGATCGACCTGGCAAAACTGGTCGACCGGCTCGGCTACAAGCGGTTCTGGCTGGCCGAACACCACAGCCTGCCGTCGGTCGCCTCGCCCGCGCCGGAGATCATGATCGGCCAGATCGGCGCCGTGACGCAGACCATCCGCGTCGGCTCCGGCGGCGTCATGCTCACCAATCACGCGCCGCTGATGGTGGCCGAGCGCTTCAAGATGCTGGAGGCCTTGTTTCCCGGCCGCATTGATCTCGGCCTCGGCCGCGCGCCCGGCACCGACCAGGTGACGGCCTTCGCCCTGCGCCGCAAGATGGAAGAACGCCAGGGCGACGATTTTCTCGAACGCCTGCAGGAATTGATGCTGTGGGAGAGCCGCGCCTTTCCCGAAGGCCATCCGTTCAACAAGATCACCGTCATGCCCAACGACGTGCCGATGCCGCCGCTTTGGCTGCTGGGTTCGAGCGACTATAGCGCCCAGCTCGCGGCGCAGATCGGCGTTGGTTATTCCTTCGCCTCGCACTTCTCCGATTTCGATGCGATGGGGCCGATGCGGGCCTATCGCGAGCTGTTCCGTCCTTCGGATGCGCTCGAGAAACCCTATGCGATCATCGCGCTCGCTTCCGTCGTCGCCGAGACCGATGAAGAGGCGAACTATCTCGCCGGCACCTACGACCTCAACTGGATCCGCCGGGCGCGCGGCGAGATGAAGCCGCTGGCAAGTCCGGAAGAGGCGCAGGCCTATCCGTGGAGCGATGCCGAGCGCGCCTATGTGGCGCGCAAGCGGGCGCGGCTGTTCGCAGGTTCGGCGAAGACGGTGGCGAAGCGCATTGCCAGCTTCGTCGAGGAAACGCAGGCGGACGAAGTGATGGTGACGTCGTCGATCTTCGATCACGCCCGGCGCAAAAGGTCTTATGAATTGCTGATGGCGGAGTGGAACGCACTGTCGCCGGCAAGGCCGGTTGCCGCGGCCGCCGAGGGCTAGAGCTTTTTCGGTTCTGATGGAATCAGAACCGAGCTCTAGGTTTTTGTTTTGACGCATTTCACGCGAACCGGCATCCACTTCGCTCGAAAATGCTCTAGTGCAACATCGCCAACCCTTCGCGGCCGGCGATGAACAGGCCCGTCGCGATGACGATCGCGGCGAAAATGGCTGAGAGCGTCCGCTTGCGACCGGCGAGCGATGCGCTGGCCCGAGACCCCAGGAATGCGCCGCCGACCCCACCGGCGACGATCAGCGCCGCCAGCGGCCAGTCGACGAGGCCGGAGACGGCATAGTTTGCCGCCGTGGTCAGGCCGAAGGCGCTGACGGCGACGAGCGACGTGCCGATGGCGAGCGACAGCGGCATGGCGGTTGCCAGGATAAGGCCCGGCACGATCAGAAAGCCGCCGCCGATGCCGAAGAAACCCGACAGCAGCCCGACGCCCAGGCCTGCCGCCAGCAGGCGGGGGACAAGGCTGGGGGCGACCACCGCGGTCAGGCGAACGTCGGGATCGGCATTGGCTTCATTGCGCAGGAACATCGAGATGCCGATGCCTACCATCAGCACGCCGAACAACAGCAGCAGCAGATGCCCGTCGACCAGCTTGCCCAGCGACGAGCCGATGATAGCGCCGATAATGCCCCCGCCGGTGAAGACAGCGGCGCAAGGCCAGCGTACATTGCCCGTGCGGGCATGAGCGCTCAGGCTGGCAAGCGCGTTGAGCGCCACGGCAATGGCGCTGGTGCCGACCGCCTGATGCACATCGGTGACCCCGACGACATAGACGAGCAGCGGCAGCGCCAGTATGGAGCCACCACCACCGATGAGTCCCAGAACACCGCCGACGAGGCCACCAGAAAAGAGAGCGAAAAGCGCGATCTGCGCGGTCATGACTGACCTCAATACATTAGATATTGCTAATTTAGCAATTTCTAATGTATAGTCAACCATCGAATGCAACGGAGCGTGCCATGGCCCAGACTCTCAAAGCGGAAATCGAGGCTTTCTTCGACGAACCGACCCATACGGTCAGCTATCTCGTCTGGGACAAGGCCACGCGCCACGGCGCGATCATCGATCCGGTGCTCGATTACGATCACAGCGCCGGCGAAGTCGACAATCGTTCGGTCGATGCCATTCTGGCACGCGCCGGCGTCCTCGGCCTGACGCTCGAGTGGGTGCTGGAAACCCACGCCCATGCGGATCATCTCTCGGGCGCGCCCTATATCCGCGCCCGGACCGGCGCCAAGGTCGGCATCGGCGAACATATCCGCGATGTGCAGCGCATTTTCCGGCCGATTTTCAACCTGCCCGACCTGAAGACCGATGGCAGCGATTTCGATCATCTGTTCGCCGACGGCGAACGGTTCCAGATCGGCTCGCTGGGCGTCGAGGTGATCCATACGCCGGGCCATACGCCCGCCTGCGTCAGCTATCGCATCGGCGATGCGGTGTTCGTCGGCGACACCCTGTTCATGCCGGACTACGGCACGGCGCGGGCCGATTTTCCCGGCGGCGACGCACGGCAACTGTTCCGCTCGATTCACAAGCTGCTGGCCCTGCCGCCGCACACGCGCCTGTTCATGTGCCACGACTACAAGGCGCCGGGACGCGACGTCTTTGCCTGGGAGACGACGGTCGAGGCCGAGCGCCAGGCCAATGTGCATGTGCGCGAAGGCATCAGCGAGGACGACTTCGTCGCCATGCGCGAAAAGCGCGACAGCACTTTGAGCGCGCCGACCCTGCTGCTGCCCTCGATCCAGGTGAACATCCGCGCCGGAAAATTCCCGCCGGCCGAGCACAACGGCGTGCGCTATCTGCAGATTCCGGTGACGGCGAAACATGCGGGTGCGATCGGACCGTGAGGATATGAAACGGTCTTTGAAAAGGACTCCGATTTTAAGTGTTCAAGGTAATCGCGACCGGCGTGCGCTGAACAGGTCCGGCGTCACTATCCCTGCCAAGGATTGGAAATCGTTCCAGGTGTGGATCGAACTTCCCGCGAAGCCGATCTCGGCGCTTCAGGAACTCGTGCGCAAGATGCCTTCTTGGGAGCGTTGAAAACAGCGGAGCATTTTGCTGCTGCTGCCTCGGTGTCATTCCCGCCAAGCGAAGCGCAGAGCGGGAATCCAGCAGCAACGGGACGGCCTAATTTCCCGCTCGCCCGCGATGCGCTATGGCATTCACACATCTCCGACTGGCATCCGATGCGCTGAATCGTCAGGTCTGGATCCCCGCTCGCGCCTGCGGCGCGTCGGGGATGACAGGAGCCGCAATGTCATTCCCGACGCGCGAAGCGCGAGCGGGAAACCAGACGTCGAAGCCGCATCAATGCCCATCGAAAGACGAATTCTTTTCAAAGCGTCGTTTTGTGTCCCGCGCTTATCGCGCTCGTCATGGAGGGCCATCCTGAGCGACCGATCCCGATTCGGTTTCCAGGATGTGTGAATCCGATAGCGGCTGCGCAGGCGTCGGGAATGACATCGCGTGTAATCAAGGAGGAAACGGGTGGCCTTATTTCTTCATCCCCAAATCCGGCCGCCGCTCCTTCGTCAACCGCTCCGCCTCTTCCCTGCGCCACTTGGCGATCTTGGCGTGGTCGCCGTTCAGCAGCACGTCGGGGATGGCGTGGCCTTCCCAGTCGCGCGGCCTCGTGTATTGCGGATATTCGAGCAGGCCGTTCTCAAAACTTTCCTCGCTGCCTGAATCGAACTTGCCCATGACGCCGGGAATGAGGCGCACGCAGGCGTCGATGAGCACCATGGCGGCGATTTCGCCGCCCGACAGCACGTAATCGCCGATCGAGATTTCCTCGAGATGACGCGCCGCGATGACCCGTTCGTCGACGCCCTCGAAACGGCCGCAGACGACGATGGCGCCATCACCCGCAACAAGTTCGCGCACGCGCGCCTGCGTCAGCGGCCGTCCGCGCGGCGACATCAGCAGGCGGGGCCGTGGGTCATCTGCGGCAATGCCGGCATCGAGCGCGGCGGCGAGCACGTCGGCGCGGATGACCATGCCGGGTCCGCCGCCGGCCGGCGTGTCGTCGACGGCGCGGTGCCTGCCGAGGCCGTGGTCGCGGATGTTGCGCGTCTCCAGCGCCCACAGGCCGCGCGCCAGCGCATCGCCCGCAAGCGATGTGCCGAGAGGGCCGGGAAACATCTCCGGCATGAGGGTGAAGATGGTAGCGCGAAACATGGGTGCCTCTACCACGATCTCCGCGTGCGTCGCTATTCCAGCCTGGTCTCTCTGGTTTTCAGCGCATCGGCGAGGCGCATCCTCGCGCTGCCGGGCTGCAGCGGCTTCTGCTGGCTCTCGTGCGGCGCCCAGCCCGACAGCCAGACCAGTTCGAAGCTGGCACGGATGCGGCCGTCCGCATCGGCGAAACGCTCCTGGTAGATTTCCGCGGCGCGGATGAAGACGGCGCGGCGGGTCGGGTGCTTCAGGCGCTGGGTCAGGGCATTGGCGGCGCCCATGGCGCGCAGGTCTTGCATCAGCGCGAAGATGTGGGGATAGCGGACGGTCAGCGTGTCGGTATCGGTGACGGGCAAGGCGAAGCCGGCCCGCTGCAGCAGCGCGCCGAGGTCGCGAATGTCGGCGAAGGGGGCCACGCGCGGGCTAGCGCCGCCGGCGATTTCCTCTTCGGCCTCCGCCAGGGCGGCGCGCAGTTCGGTGAGCGTCTGGCCGCCGGCCATGCAGGCGAGAAACAGCCCGTCGGGGGCAAGCGCGCGGCGGATCTGGATGAGGGTTCCCGGCAGGTCGTTGACCCATTGCAGGGCCAGCGCCGAGACGGCGAGATCGAAGCTTGCCGGGGCGAAGGGCAGGGCTTCGGCGTCGCAAACCAGAGTCTCGAAGCGGCCGGAACCGGCGGTTTCGGCAATCGGCGCGGCACGGACAACGTGGCGTTCGGGATTCCGCGACAGCAGGTCGGCCAGTTGCGGGCCAGGCGTGCCGAGATCGAGCGCGCGCGGAAACGGTCGCAGAATGGCGTCGAGCCGGTCGGAAAAATCCTCCACCGCCCGCTCCAGCAGAAAGGCGGCGGGTCCCTGCTGCAGGGCCCGGCGCAGCCGCGCCACGACCAGCGGACGATCGAAAATCTGCGGAGGTTGCGGGGCGGTGTTCATGCCGCCTTATCGCGCCGCACGCCTGGCAAGTCACGCAGCAAAAGGGATTGGCCTCGCTGGCCGCTGCCGGTTACGCTAGCCGCATGTGGACGCCGGAAATCACACCGACCGATCCGGAAAATAGCCTGCCGGCGCGCTTGCCCGAGGTGGGGGACAAGCCGCGGGACGGCTTCGCTTTGCTGCACGCCATATTGCAAAATGCTGCGCAGCAAGTGCTTGATATCGTTTATCCGCCGTCCTGCGTCGCCTGCCTTGCTGCAGTGCAGCAAAGCGCAGCATTGTGCACCACCTGCTGGTCGACCATGCCGTTCATCGAGCGGCCGTTCTGCGAGCGGCTGGGGACGCCGTTCACGCATGATCTGGGTCCCGGCCTGGTTTCGCCCGAGGCCATCGCCAATCCGCCGGTCTATGGCCGGGCGCGGGCGGTGGCGCGATTCGAGGACGGGCCGGCGCGCCAGCTTGTGCATCGGCTTAAATACGGCGACCGGGCCGAGTTGGCGGCGCCCATGGGCCGATGGATGACGCGCGCCGCGGCGGAACTGCTGCCCGACGCCGATCTGCTCGTGCCGGTGCCGCTGCACCGGCGCCGGCTGTTCCAGCGCCGCTTCAACCAGGCGGCGGTGCTGGCGCAGACGATTTCAAGGCTCAGCGGCGTGCCGAGCGATCCGCTGGTGCTGCGCCGGGTGCGGCCGACTTCGCCGCAGGTCGGCCTCACCCGGGCGCAGCGCGCCGACAATGTGCAGGGCGCCTTCCGTGTTTCGCCGGAGGACCGGCCGAAAATTGATGGCCGGAAGGTCGTTCTCGTCGACGATGTGATGACATCGGGCGCCACCGCCAATGCGGCATCGCGCGTGCTGCTGCGGGCCGGTGCGGCCAGCGTCGACGTGGTGGTCTTCGCCAGGGTCGTCTAGAGCATTTTCGAGCGAAGTGGTCGCCGGTTCGCGTGAAGAAAATGCGTCAAAACAAAAACCTAGAGCTCGGTTCTGATTCCATCAGAACCGAAAAAGCTCTAGCGGCGAGCGGACGAGGCTCGCCGCCGCTTTGCCTATGCCGGTTCGCGGGCGACCGGCAGCGGCGACGCGGTCTTGCCCGGTCCGAAGGCAGGACGGCTGTCGGGGGCGCGAGCTGGCGCGTCGGCGCGTTGCGCCGAACGCCATCCGGTGAGGATCATGCCGGCGCACAGCACGTAGAAGCCGATGCCGAGCATATAGGTGGCGGCGATGCCGAGTTCGATCGACAGCGCCATGCCGAGCGCCGAGGCCAGCATCGAGGTGATGCCGTTGGCGCTCCAGAAGAACGGCAGCAGGTCCGCATGGCGGCGCCAGATGCCGAGGCCGAGCGGGAACATCATGCCCATGCAGAACGCCGGCGGCGCCAGCAGCAGCACCGAGACGACGATGCGGATCTCGGTGGTTTCGCCGCGCGCCCATGTGGCGACGAGCGGCGTCAGCAGGCCGGCGACGGTCAATGTCGTGAGCAGGGCGGCGACGCGGGCGATGACAGCGCCCGGACGTGCGGCCTGCGCCCCCACCGTGGTGCTGCCGATGCCGCCGAACAGCAGGATGGTGAACAGAACCACGCCCAGCCCATAGACGGGATGGCCGAGGAACACCATCAGCCGCTGCATCTGCGAGATTTCGACCAGCATGAAGCCCATGCCGATCGCGCTGAAGTAGAGCACCGGCGGCGTCAGCACCGGCAGCGGCATGCGTTTCGCGAGGCCGATGAAAGGGACGACGATGTAGTAGCCGCAGGCGACCAGCGCGCCGAGCACCAGCAGCAGGGTGATCATCACCGCCGAATTGTTGTTGGTGGTGAAGGGCGCGCTCATGAAGGTGCCGAGCCGCGCGGTGTAGAAGAAGAACGGATTGTCGTCGGTGGACGGCGCGACGTTTTCCGGCAGCGAGCGGAAGAAGGCCGCATCGCCCTGGCCTTTCAGCAGCGTCGACGTGGTGTCGTCGAACTGCACGTCGGGCCCGAGCAGGATCTTGAAGCCCTGGGCCGAAAGCCTGTCGCGGGCGCTCTGCCAGTCCGCGGCGCTGAAGGCATCCGGCCGGGTGATCACGGTAACGATGCTGCCGACATTCACGGCGATCACATGCTGCGCCAGTTCGGCGGCGGGCACGCCCCTGTTCTGCAGGGCGGTCGCCGCGATCGCCACCAGGCGGTAGAATTCGCCGCGGTGCATCTGGGGATTGTACCAGCGCGACACCGACAGCATGCCGCCGGGATTGAGCGCGCGGTAGAAATCCCCCCACGCCTCGACGGTGTAGAGCCGGTTCTCGGTCAGGGTCAGGCCGCCCGCCGCGGTCGCGGCCCAGGTGTCGATCAGCGAGATCTGCACGAGGTCGTAGCGATCGGACGCGTGATTGATGTAGCTGCGCGCCTCGGCGTTGACGAGCGAGACGCCGGGGTATTGGTGGATATGCCCGGCAAAGGCAGCGAACTTGTCGGTGAGGACTTCGAAGATCGCCGGATTGATCTCGATGCCGAAGATGCGCTTGGCGCCGAGCGTGAGGGCGGACAGGATATCGCGGCCGCCGCCCACGCCGACGACGGCAACGGTGTCGGGCCTCTGCACCAGATAGGCCGCATTGATGACATCGTTCTTCAGATAGGCGACTTTGCCGAGGTCGCCGTCGAAACGGGTGATGACCGTGGAGGCGTCGGCATCGATGTCGAGGTAGTTCTGCTCGATCTTCGTGTCCTGCTTGTGGGCATATCCCCAGCCCTGCGGCGTGCTTTCACCCATCGGGGTGACGCGGACTCTCGAATAGGTGTTCCAGCGCTCGAACAAGGTGCCGGTCTGCTCGGTGCCCTTGGCCCAGAACACGCCGAGATGGCTTCTGCCGGAAGCCGCCAGCCCCGTATGCAGCACGGCGGCCGCGGCGAGACAGGCCGCGACGGTGCCGCTCAGGCGCAGGCTGCGGGCGTCACCGCCGCCGCGCGCGACGAGCCAGCCGACAGCCGCGGAGAACGTGCCGATCCACAAGGTCGCGGAGACCGGGTCGATCATCAGCAGGACGAAAATGACGCCGAGGCAGCCGACGGCGGCGCCCGACAGGTCGGCCGCATACAGCTTTCCGCCGCCATAGGGCAGGCGCGTCAGGAGAAGCGTGATGCAGACGCCGCTCTCGGTGAAGGGGGCGACGAAGGCAAAGGTGGTGATGGCCAGGGCGCTCGGAATAAATGGCTCGGGCACCACCAGCGGCACGCACAGGAAGACGACCATGGCGCCGACGCCGGTCAGGGCGAACCAGGCGGCATGCCATGCGAATTCGACCGGCACGCGCTCCGTGGCATAGCGATCGGGCTTGTTGAACACCTCGATCGCGCCGCGCGTGAGGCCGAGCATTGCCAGCGAAATGGCAGCAAATGCAAAGTGATAGTACAGCATCACGCTGAAGAATCGGGTGATCAGGACCTGATAGGAAAGGGTCGCCGCGGCGAGGACGAAAATGGCAAGGTAGTAGCGGCGTCGGATCGAGCTGGATGCTGGCAAGAGAGGTCCTCACGCGGTCGGTGACCAGGGCGCAGGGCGCCGTTCCCGCCAGAATTGACCGAAATTCCCTAAGATCTCATTGCGCGGATAGCGCAGCGAGCGGTGATTACGGTGTCGCCCGAGCCGATGCCGGCAAGGCTTGTGACAGGACAATGAAGCGCCATATATAGGGGTGCGAAAGGGTTTGAAGAAAATGCCCGAGATCACGATCTATACGAAATCGACTTGCGGTTATTGCCAGGCGGCGAAGCATCTGCTGCGCGCCAAGAATGCCCCGTTCAACGAAATCTCCGTCGACGGCGATTCCGAGGGCCAGCGGAAAATGGCCGAACGCGCCGGCGGCGCGTGGACGGTGCCGCAGATTTTCATCGGTGAGACGCATGTCGGCGGCTGTGACGACCTGCATGCGCTGGAGCGGGCGGGCAAGCTGGATCCGCTGCTGGCCGGCTGAAAGTAGCAAAACAAGATGATCAAATATTCGCTCGTCTGCGATAACGCCCACGAGTTCGACAGCTGGTTTCCGAACTCGGACGCTTTCGACAAGCAGGCCAAGCGCGGCCTCGTCGAATGTCCGCAGTGCGGCTCGCAGAAAGTGTCCAAGGCGCTGATGGCGCCGTCGGTGTCGACGTCGAAGCGGCGCGCCCGCAATACGCTCATCGAGCACATACCGCAGCCGGCGCCTGCCAGCGCGGCGACGCCGCCTGTACCGGCGCCGGCGGTGCAGCAGCCCGTCGCCCTGCTCGACGACCAACAGCAGCAGATGCGCGCCGCCATCCGCGAACTGCACCAGAAGATCGCCGAGAACACGGTGGATGTCGGCAAGTCGTTTTCCGATGAAGCACGCAAGATGCACGACGGCGAGAAGCCGCAGCGCGCCATTCGCGGCGAGGCCACCTTCGCCGAAGCGAAGGAATTGTGGGAAGACGGCATTCCGGTGCTGCCGATTCCAAGCTTGCCTGAGGATCGCAACTAATAGCTGTCATCGCATCGACATTCGCTTCGCCTAGAGAGCCGTCGAATCCGGCTTCTGCCGGAGCGGTGAATCGGGCGCGATGAATTTCAGCTACCTCTTTCTGGCCCTGGCCATCGTCAGCGAAGTGGTTGCGACGACCTCGCTGTCGGCCTCGAACGGGCTGACGCGGCTGTGGCCCAGCGTGACGATGGTCGCAGGCTACGGCCTCGCCTTCGTCTGCCTCGCCTTCAGCCTGAAGACGATCCCCATCGGCATCGCCTACGCCATCTGGTCAGGCGCCGGCATCATCCTGATCGCCGCGACGGGCTGGTATCTCTACCGCCAGACGCTCGACTGGCCGGCGATCATTGGGTTGAGCCTGATCGTTGCCGGTATCTCGATTATGCAGATGTTCTCGGCCAACGCGCGCTTGTAGGGCGCATTAATCTTCACGTCAGACCGGCCTGCAAATGCCGGTGCTCTGCGCTTCCGGTGCTCACGTACAAAAGTACGCTCCGCTCCGGTTCTCGATCACCGCCATTTTCGGCGCGGTCTGACGTGAATCTCAACGCGCCCTTAAGCGTCGAAGTTTGTTTCGAGAACCTGGCGGCCGTTGATCTTTCCGCCAGTTTTCAGGCCTGTCAGCGCATCGGTTGCCTCGCTCATCGGGCGGATGGTGATGGGGATGGGCGGCACGGCGCCGGTCTTTGCCAGTTCGACGAGATCTTTCAGATCCTGCAGGGTTCCCACATAGGAGCCTTCGATGCGCAGTACCTTGGAGGTGATCGCCAGCGGCGCGATGGTGGTCGAGCCGCCGAACAGGCCGACGAGCACGATATGGCCGCCGCGGCGCGCCATGTCGATATCGAGGCTGAGGGTGTCGCCGGAGCCGACGAAGTCGACCGTCGCGGCGACGCCGCCGGTCAGTTTCATGATCTGTGCAACCGCATCGGGCTGCGAACTGTCGATCACCGCATCGGCGCCGGCGGCGCGCGCCGTGTCGAGCTTCTTCGCATCGACATCGAGCACCAGAATTTTGGTGTTCGTCAGTGCGCGTGCGATCTGCAGGGCGCTGGCGCCAAGACCGCCGGCGCCGACGATGCACAGCCAGTCGTCGGCCGCGAGCGGCAGCACCTTCTTCAGCGCGCTGAGCGCGGTGATGCCTGAGCAGGCGAAGGTGCAGGCAAGTTCTTTCGGAATCGAGTCATACGGCACGAGATATTTCGCGTCGGGGATGAGCACATGATCGGCATAGCCGCCGTCACAGCGCAGGCCAAGCGCACGGCCCTGCGTGCACATCAACTCGTTGCCGGCGATGCATTGCGGGCAGGTGCCGCAGCCGATCCAGGGGTAGACGATATAGCTCTTGCCGACCTCGATGCCTTTCGCATCAGGACCCGCCTTGGCGACGGTGGCGACGATCTCGTGGCCGAGCGTGAAGGGAAGCTTCATGCCGCGGGCGGCGAAACTCGCCTTGCCTTTTATGCCTAGGTCGAAATAGCCGTCCCAGACGTGAACGTCGGTATGGCAGACGCCGCAGACCTCCGTGCGCAGCAGAACCTGTGCGCCCGTCGGCACCGGCGTTTCCGCTTCGACCACCGCGAGGGGACCGCCCCATTCGACCACGGCCATTTTCTTCATCTGCTGACTCTCGTTGTTCTGGGTTGTCGCGGGAGATCGTACCGAGTTTTCAGTCCGGCGTCACGATCGCGAAGGTCGGTGAAAACGTATCGAGCATGCCGAGCAGCGTCTTCAGCACGTCGGCATTGCCGCTGTGGTTCGACACGGCAACTGGCCGATCGGGCGGGCCGAGCACGAAGGCATTGAGCTCGGCGCGCGTGATCTCGAATGTCACGTCGGCATCCGGATCACGCGCGTTCTGCGTATAGGTCAGCGCCGAATTCTCCAGCCGCACGACAAAATCCTGCGCCGGATCGGCGATGCGCATGTTGATGACGAAGCGAAGGCCTTCGGCGCGTTCGGCGTTCAGGCGGATGCCGAGATAGTCGAGCAGCAGGTCGGGCGTCATCGCCCTGATCTGGTCAGGATTGCCGGCGCGTTTCGTGGCCCAGTTGAGGCGGCCGTGCCGCAATTCGTGAGCGGCCACCAGATATTCGTTGCGCCAGGGCGCGGATTCCGCCTGATAGCCGAGCTGTTCCATCGCGTCGGCCTGAAGCAGGCGTGCGTGCTCATGATCGGGCGTGCTGAACACGACATGCTTCAGCACCTCGGCGACCCAGCGATAGTCGCCCGCTTCGAATGCCACGCGGGCCTTTCTGACCACTTCGTCGGCGCCGCCCATGAACTCGACGTAGCGGCGTCCGGCTTCCACGGGCGGATGTGGATCGAGGTTGGCCGGGTTCGAATCATACCAGCCGAGATATTTCTGATAGACGCCTTTCACGTTGTGGCGCAGGGTTCCATAATATTCCCGGCAATACCATTCGCCAGCCAGCGACTTCGGCAGACGGACAGCTTCGGCGATCTCGGCCGGCGTGCAGCCGTGATTCATCAGGCGCAGGGCCTGGTCGTGCATGAATTTGTAGAGATCGCGCTGCCTGCTCAGAAAGGCGTGTATCTCGCCGCGTCCCCAGCGCGGCCAGAAATGCTGGGCGAACAGCACATCGGTCTTGCTGCCGAACATCTGGATGGTTTCATCCAGCACCCGCCACCAGTTGCGGGCATTGCGCACCTGCGCGCCGCGCGGTGTGTAGATGTTGTGCATCGTCGGCGTGGCGACTTCGGCCGTGCACAGCGCCGCGAACTGTGGAAAGAACAGCATCATCTCGACGGGCGCTTCCGTCTCCGGCGCCATCTGGAAGATGATCTCGACGCCGTCGATGGTTCGCGTCTCTCCCGTTGCGCAGATCGAGTCCGTTGGTGCCAGCAGCGAAGGCTGGCCGTTGGAGACCGACTTGCCGAGCCCGGTATCGACATGCCCCGTTGCGCCGCGCTCCAGCATGGCGCCGGAGAAATAGACGGCGCGACGCAGCATGGCATGGCCGGCAAACAGGTTCTCGCTGATGGCTTCCTGCAGAAAGCCGTGCGGGGCGATGATCGGAAGATGCGCGGCGGTCTCGTCGTCGATGACACCGCGCACACCGCCATAATGATCGGCATGGCTGTGGGTATAGATGATGGCGGAGACGGCGCGTCGGCCGCGATGCTTGAAATAGAGTTCGAGGGCGGCTCTGGCCGGTTCGACCGACACCAGCGGATCGATGACGATGATGCCTGTCGTGCCTTCGACGATGGTGACATTGGACAGATCGAAGCCGCGCACCTGATAGATGCCGGGCGTCACTTCGAAGAGGCCGTGGATGAGGTTCAGCCGCGCCTGCCGCCACAGACCGGGATGCACGGTCGGCGGACATGTCGCGGACGTCAGGAAGTCATAGGGACGCAGGTCCCACACATTGCGTGTGCCGTCGGCCGAAGGAATGAAAGGCTTGTCCAGCGTTCCGATCAGGCCCTTTCTGGCCAGCTCGAAGTCATGATCGCTTTCCGCCGGCAGCGTCTCGCGCGAGCGCTGCATGAAGGCGCGGGTATGCGCCGTCGCCCTGGAGCGTGTGTCGTCCATGATGCCTCACTGAACCGGGATGTTGGCGAGGCGCACGTAGTCGCCCCAGGCCTTGAAGTCGCTTTCAAGCTGCGCCTTCATGTCGTCCGGCGTGCCGGGATAGGGGTCGGCGGCGATCTTGTTCAGGAACGCCTTCGTATCGGGCGCGGCGGTGATCTGCGCGAACCAGGCGGTCAGTTGCTTGACGATGGCCTCCGGCGTGCCGGCCGGCGCGACGACGCCCCACCAGGGCGTGAGATCGTAATCCTTGTAGCCGAGTTCGGCCATCGTCGGCACATCGGCAAAGCTCGACGAGCGGAATTTCGAGGTCAGGGCCAGCGGCCGGATCTTGCCTGCGCGGGCGTTTCCCAGCACCCAGGGCGTATCGTAGATGATGTAGGTCACCTCGCCCTGAAGCAGCCCGCCGAGAGCGTCGCTGACATCCTTGAACGGGATTCTCTGGGTCGAAAGGTTCTTCTGGGCCTTGAACAGTTCCGCCGCGACGATGCCGGTGTTGACCGTGCTGCCATAAAACCCCTTTTCGCCGGATTTCTGCAACTCCTGCACAAGGTCGTCCATCGATTTCATCGAAGACTTGGCATCGACAGCAAACACGAAGCTGAGCCGCGCCAGCATGCCGACCGGTGCGAAATCCTTGCGCGGATCCCAGCCGAGGTCCTTGAACAGATGGGGCGCTGCGGCGAGCACCGTATTGGCGGTGATCAGAATGGTCTGGCCGTCCGGCCTGGCATGGGCGACGGCCGCCGTGCCGATATTGCCCTGGGCGCCGACCCTGTTTTCGACGATAACGGTCGCCTTCGATTGTTCGGCAAGCTTGTTGGCGAAGAAACGCACGATGACATCGGCGCCCGAACCTGCCGCGAAGGAGCAGAGGACCTTGATCGGCCCGCGCGGATAGGTTTGCGCCGCGGCTGGAATGATGGACGCCAGCCAGATGAATGATATTGCCAAGAATCGCCGCATGGACTTCCCCCCGATCGACGGCTAGCATTGTAATATGAATATGAACTCGGATTCATAAATGAGTCAAGATGAGAGCCCGTTCGGCGCCATGCAAGGTGTATTGCCGGTCAAGCAGGCGCGCAGCCGCAAGAGCCGCGAAAGCTTCATGGAGGCCGGCCGGCGGCTGGCCGAGCAGCACAATTGGGAGGAACTGACGGTCAGCAGACTGGCCGAGGAGGCCGGATGTTCCGTCGGGGCGTTCTACCAGCGCTTCGAGAACAAGGACGCATTCCTGCTGGCGCTGGTCCACGATATGATCGCCGAGGTGAGAGCGGGCTTGCATTCGCTTTACGGCGGCACGTCCGCCGGGCACCTTCCCGACGCGCTGGTCGCCCAGTCGATCGCAAATTTCCGCAGGCGCTCGGGGCTGATCCGGGCGGCGGTGCGGCGAGGTCTCGAAGAGGCGATCTATTGGGACCCGGTGCGGGCCTATGGCCGGGAAGCGGCGGAGGCCTTTCTCGCCTGGATGCGCACATCCGAAGGCGGGCTGTCGACGGCGCGCGAAAGACAGATCAGGTTCGCCTATCAGATGCTGCTGGCGACCCTGGTGAACTCGCTGATGAACAGGCCGGGGCCGATCACGCTGGAGTCGGAAGCGTTCGTCGAGGAACTGACGCAGGCGTTCAAGGCGCTGACCGAGCGGCCGCGCAGTCTTTGATCTAAACCGCAGCGTCATGCCCGCGCTTGTCGCGGGCACCCACGCCGTGACGTTGATCAATGCTAGAAGAATTCAGAAGAGGCCTGTGCTGCAGCCTTTTCTTTGATCGATACAGCGCGCCACGGCGTAGGTGCCCGGCACGATCCCCGGATCAAGTCCGGGGAGGGCATAACGTGGTACAGGTGGAAGAGCGCGCTACACAAACACGCTCTTCATCTGGCCTTCGGGATAGCGCAGGCCTGCGGCGGCGCCGGCCGGGATGTTCTTCGCGATGGTTTCGAGATCGGCCGCGCTCAGCGTCACGTTGAGCGCACCAAGATTTTCCTGCAGGCGTTCCACGCGCTTGGTGCCGGGGATGGCGATGACGTCATTGCCCTGCGCCAGCAGCCAGGCGAGCGCGAGCTGGCCGATGGTGCATTTCTTGTCCTGCGCCATTTGCTGAAGGCTGCGGACGAGATCGACATTGCGGGCGATGTTCTCGGCGGCGAAGCGCGGATGGCGGCGGCGGGCGTCGCCTTCGGGCATCGCGGTCGCGGCGTCGATCTTCGCTGTCAGAAGCCCGCGGCCGAGCGGCGAATAGGCGACGAAGGAAATGCCGAGCCCCTGCGTGGTGCGCCGGGTCTCCTCGGCCTCGGTGCGGTAGAGCAGCGAGAATTCGTTCTGCACGGCGGCGATCGGATGGGTCTTGTGGGCGCGACGGATGGTCTCGGGGCTCGCCTCGCTCAGGCCGAGCGCGCGCACCTTGCCCTGTTCGACCAGCTTTGCCATGGCGCCGACGGTCTCCTCGATCGGCACGTCCGGGTCGATGCGGTGCTGGTAATAGAGGTCGATGACGCCGATGCCGAGACGGCGCAGGCTGGCGTCGCAGGATTTCATGACGGTTTCGGGCCGGCCGTCGGCGAACTTGCCGTCCTTGCCGCCGAGATTGCCGAATTTCGTCGCCAGCACCACGCCCTGGCGGCGGGTTTTGAGGACCTTGGCGATCAGTTCCTCGTTATGGCCCATGCCATACATGTCGGAGGTGTCGAGCAGGGTGACGCCATTGTCGAGCGCGGCCTCGATGACGGCGAGGCCCTGGGCGTCGTCGCTCTGCCCATAGGTGCCCGAGAGCGACATGCAGCCGAGGCCAATGGCCGAAACCTGGATGCCGGAGGCGCCCAGCGGGCGCTTTGCCAGTTCTGTCATGCTCATATTCCGCTGTTGGGTGTGAAAACGATCGGTCGTTATTCCTGACGAGATATAGCGTGCCGGCAGCGTGAGGTCACGCCGAGCCGGCGTGCCGATACAGTCCGGGCCGTTCCGCCATCATCATATAATTGACGTCCATGTCGCGGCTCTCGCGCCAGTCGCCGCGCAGCGGATTGTAGACGACGCCGGTGCGCTGGGTGACATCGAGGCCGGCGTCGAAAATCCAGTCTTCGAGCTCCTTCGGCGTGATGAATTTTTCCCATTGATGGGTGCCTTTGGCGACCCAGCGCAGAACATATTCGGCGCCGACGATGGCCAGCGCGAAGCTTTTCAGGGTGCGGTTGAGGGTCGCGGCGAACAGAAGTCCGCCCGGTTTCACGAGGGATCCGGCCGTGGCGATGAAGCGGGCCGGATCGACCACATGTTCGATGACCTCCATGGCGCAGACCACGTCGAACTGCGCGCCATTGCCTGTAAGAATTTGGGCGGCCAGGCTTTCGGCGGTGACGGCGCGATAGTCGATCTCGAGGCCGGTGTCGCGGGCATGGGCTTTGGCGATCTCGACATTGCCGGGCGCGGGATCGATGCCCGTCACCGTGGCGCCGAGCCTTGCCAGCGGCTCGCTGAGAATGCCGCCGCCGCAACCGATGTCGAGGATGGTGACGCCTGACAGCACCTGGATCGGGTTGCCGGCCGTCTGCGCGCCGAATTTGGCGGCCATGAGGTCGCGCATCCAGCGCACCCGCACCGGGTTGAACTTGTGCAGCGCCGCCATCGGGCCGTCGGGCCGCCACCAGTCGGCGCCGAGGCGCTCGAACTGGTCGACCTCGCGCCGGTCTATCGAGGCGTCGACCGAGACTTGGGCGGCGTCAGGGCCGGAAACCATGGTTTTTCTCCAGAAAGGCGCGGCGAACGGCGTCAACAGTCAATATTGACTTACGCCTCGCGTTAGATATACGCGCCCTTTCGGTCCCGGGCGAGCGGCGAATGAGCGCTGTTTGCCGGGGTGATCCACCGTTCCGGGCCAATTTTCGGCTCCCCCTACACAGGCAATCATGGCCCGTCTGGTAATGAAATTCGGCGGCACGTCCGTCGCCAATATCGAACGCATCCGCAATGTCGCGCGCCATGTGCAGCGCGAGGTCGAGGCCGGCTATCAGGTGGCGGTCGTCGTCTCCGCCATGTCCGGCAAGACCAACGAGCTCGTCGGCTGGTGCCGCGAGGCGGCAGAGGCGGTGTCGAGCGACCCTGTCTACGACCAGGCGGAATATGACGCGGTCGTCGCCTCGGGCGAACAGGTCACCGCCGGCCTGCTGGCGCTGCTGCTCAACAAGATGGGCCTGAAGGCACGCTCCTGGCAGGGCTGGCAGATCCCGATGGAGACGTCCGACGCCCATGGCTCGGCGCGCATCTCCGCCGTGCCGCCGGACAATCTCGATGCCGGTTTCGCCCGTGGAGAGATCGCCGTGATTGCCGGCTTCCAGGGCATTCACAAGGAGAGCGGCCGCATCACCACCCTGGGGCGCGGCGGTTCCGACACGTCGGCGGTGGCGGTGGCGGCTGCTGTCAAGGCCGAGCGTTGCGACATCTATACGGATGTGGACGGTGTCTACACCACCGATCCGCGTGTCGTCGCCAAGGCGCGCAAGCTCGACAAGGTGTCGTTCGAGGAAATGCTGGAGATGGCGTCGCTCGGCTCGAAAGTGCTGCAGGTGCGCTCGGTCGAAATCGCCATGGTGCATGGCGTGCGCACGTTCGTGCGCTCTTCATTCGATGATCCGGCCAATCCGACGCCGGGAACGCTGATTTGTGACGAGGAGGAAATTGTGGAACAGCAGGTCGTCACAGGCATCGCCTTTTCACGCGACGAAGCCCAGATCACCCTGCGCCGCGTGGCCGACAAGCCCGGCGTCGCAGCAGCGATCTTCGGTCCGCTCGCCGACGCCAATATCAATGTCGACATGATCATCCAGGTCGTCTCCGACGATTCGACGACGGATATGACCTTCACCGTACCGGCGGCCGAATATGAGCGCGCCTCGGCGATCCTGCACAAGGCGCAAAACGACATCGGCTTTGCCGCCGTGCAGGGCGCGACGGATGTGGTGAAGATTTCCGCCATCGGGGTGGGCATGCGCTCGCACGCCGGCGTCGCCGCCAAGGCCTTCCGCGCGCTCGCCGAGAAGGGCATCAACATCCGCGCTATCACCACCAGCGAGATCAAGTTCTCGGTGCTGATCGACAAGGACTACACCGAACTCGCGGTGCGCACGCTGCATTCGCTGTACGGGCTGGACAAGGTCTGATCGACCCGTGATGACGCCCCCGTCCTTCGAGACGCAATGCTGCGCATTGCTCCTCGGGATGAGGGCTTCTGATGGATGCTTGCCCTGAGCCCTCATCCTAAGGAGCGCCTGAAAGGCGCGTCTCGAAGGGCGAGGGCGTGCCCGCAGCTTGCCGACTTGGAGGCAGTAAACCTCTGCCCCTTTGCCTGCGCTTGATTTAGGCTGGCGTCAGCGAATCGGGCAGCGAACATGATCGGCAAACTCAAGGGCGTCATCGACAGTTACGGCGAGGATTTCATCATCCTCGACGTCAACGGCGTCGGCTACGTGGTGCAATGTTCCGTGCGCACCCTGCAGCACCTGCCGCGTATCGGCGGAGCGGCGGCACTGGCCATCGAGACGCAGGTGCGCGAGGACGCCATCCGTCTGTTCGGTTTCACCTCCAATGCGGAGCGCGACTGGTTCCGCCTGCTGCAAAGCGTGCAGGGCGTCGGTGCCAAGGTGGCGCTGGCGATCCTCGGCATTCTAGGTCCCGCAGAACTGGCGATGGCGCTCGGCACCCAGGACAAGGCCATGGTGGCACGCGCCCCCGGCGTCGGGCCGAAACTGGCGGCGCGCATCGTCGCCGAACTGAAGGACAAGGCGCCGGTATTCGGCCATATCGATCCGGCGGTGGCGCGCCTATCCGGCGAAGACGAGACGAAATCGGCGCCGAAACCGGTCCAGGATGCGATTTCGGCCCTGGTCAACCTTGGCTACGGCCGCCCGCAGGCGGCGGTTGCGGTTGCCGCCAGCGTCAAGGCGCTGGGCGAGGGCGCCGAGACCAGCGCGCTGATCCGACGGGGGTTGAAAGAGCTAGCGCAGTGATGTGCGTTATCGCTCATCATCGTGCAGCAGAGTGCCTTACGCGACGGATATCGATCCGCCGAGGCACTCCAAATGACGTCTTCGACAAAGCTTTTACCCGACTTCAAGACGGCCCTCCCGAAGGACGTCCGGGAGCACCTGAAATGGCGCGAAGGGCAGGAGTTCATGTTTGTGCCGAACGGCAGAAACGTCCTGCTGATCCCGGTTCCAGGACCTGAGGATCTGTTCGGCACCGCGCGGCCGGCAAATCCGCAGGGCTACCGCGCCCGCACGTACCTGCATTAGTGCGCGCCGGCCCGTCGATGCCGACACAGGCGCCAACGAGCACCGGAGAAAGTCGCATCGGTGTCCTGATCGGCGTCATCTTCGTTTTCGTCCTGCTGGGTCCGCCGATCGGCGTCATTGCCTATATCGCGGCCATGATCGTGTGGGATATCGGCAATTTCGAGCTCAGATCGCTGCTGGGCATTCCCGTCATCCTCATAGTCGGCATGCCACTGAGCTATCTTTTCGGCGCGCTGCCGGCCCTGTATGCGGGCGTCATCGTCGGGCTCTGGCCACGAGTGTCCGGTTCATGCATAATCCCAATTTAGGATGAGTTGCGTTGTGTCGCGTTTTGGTGGGGGCGTGGCTCGCTTCAGGCGGGTCACGTCCTTTCGGTGCATGAG
>JARHVB010000034.1 GCA_029222685.1 Terripilifer ovatus
CTCCTCAGCGACTGTGTTGGAAGTCAAGCGTTTTGCCATGACTGTTTCGTCCTGATGATGGCGTTGAGGATGGTGAGCAGTTTCCTGGCAACAGCGATGGTTGCGACCATTTTAGGTTTGCCAGCAGCGATCAGGCGCTGAAAGAAGCGCTTTAGCGGCGGATTGAAGCGCTTGGCACTTTGGGCGGCGATGAACAAGGCGGTACGCACGTTAGCGCGTCCGCCGGATATGCGGCTCTTGCCGCGCCACTGGCCGGATTGTTGTACATAAGGTGCCAATCCGGCCAGCGCGGCTATCTTGGCCCGGTTGAGACGGCCGAGTTCAGGCATTTCGGCAATCATGGTGCGCGCCGTGATCGAGCCTATGCCGGGTACGGAGGTCAGAAGATCTTCGTTCTCCCGCCAGGCTGGAGAGCCCCGGACGTTGTCCTTGATATCCAGGTCGATCGCCGCCAGTTCCTTTTCGAGCGCGGCGATCAATCGGGTTATCGAACGGCTCACCCTCTTGAGACTGATCCTCTTCAAACGCTGCTTTTCAGCGACGA
>JARHVB010000035.1 GCA_029222685.1 Terripilifer ovatus
TGAACCACACCCCGACGCCCAGACAGAAAAATCTCCTCCCGCCCAAAAAACCAAAAATAGCTCAATGGCGCTGAGTTGGAGAGTTTTTCAGCAGCCTGCTAGGCGCGCTATTTCGGCTCGCGCATTTTCAGGTCGGGCTGCGAACTCGACGCCTCCGCCAACTTGGCGACGAGGTCCTTCGGCGTTGCGAAGACACGCTTCATCACCTCGGTCATTTCCTCGCCGGTGACGGGGTTGATTTCGAGATCCTGCTTCTGTGCATCCTCGAGCAGCGCCGGATCCTTCATCGCCGCGTCGAAAGCGCGGCGCAGGGCTTTGACCCTGTCAGCAGGCACCTCTTCCGCGACGAATTGCGGACGCCCGAGTTCGAAGGCGGAAAACTGCAATTCTAACATTTTGCGTTTCTCCGGCGAGTCGGCGAGGTCGGTGATCAGCGGCACGTCGGGAATATCGGGATGTTTTTTGAGGCCGATCTGGAACAGGATGACGAGATCGCCGCTGTCGACCCAGTCCTTGAGATGCGGCTTGAGGCTGGTCCAGGACACGGTGCCGCGACCCTCGACCTCGCCGCGCTGCATGGCGAGATTCATCTCGCTGCCGCCGGGGTAGCCCGCGATGACGCGGAACTTGAGGCCGATGAGATTGCGGATGATATAGGGCACCGTCACGCTTTCGGTGCCCATGCCGGTGCCGGCGATGATGAGCTCGCGCGTCCTGAGATCCTGCCAGCTCTTGACGCCGGATTTGCGCGTCGCCACTGCGACGCTGGTGTCCGAATTGGTCGAGCCGATCCAGTTCAGCTTGATCGGATCGAACTTCGAATGCGAGGCATCGCCCAGCAACGGCTCGAACGGCACGCCGCGCTGCGGCGCTGCGATATGCAGCCCGTCCTTCGGCGCCGCATTGGCGATATGATTGGTCATCACCAGGCCGCCGGCGCCCGGCATATTGCGCACCACGACGAGCGGTTCGCCTGGAATATATTTGCCGAGATAGCGGGCGACGAGCCGCGCATTCTGATCATAGCCGCCGCCGGGCGACAGGCCGACATAGATGGTGACTGTCTTGCCGCGATAGAAATCGGCGGGAGTCTGCGCCGATTGCGCATGCACGGACGAATTTGCATAAATAGCGACGATAAGACTTGCGACGACCACGCGGATATGCATCAGCGTCTTCCTCCCGAAACAAACCGGCTTTTGCGCATCTTGCCGGAGAAAGCTTGGCGTGGAAACGGATATTCTACCCTGCACGTGCATCTTGGCATGATGACTTCGGCCATGGCATATCTTGCGTGAAAGCGCGAAGGATACTGATTGAATGCAAGTCTTTTCTTCCGGCGGCGTCAGCATCGCCTATATCGACGTACCGCCCGCCGGCGACGACAGGGATGAGCCGATCGTGCTCGTGCACGGCTTCGCTTCAAATCATGCGGTCAACTGGGTCAACACGGCCTGGGTGAAAACATTGACGCAGGACGGCCGCCGCGTCGTAGCCCTCGACAATCGCGGCCATGGCGAGAGCGAGAAGCTCTACGATCCGGCTGCCTATTCGCGCTCGCTGATGGCGACCGACGTGCTGAACCTGATGGATCATCTCGATATCGCCAGAGCCGACATGATGGGTTATTCCATGGGCGCGCGCATCACCGCGCATTTCGCTCATGAATATGGTGCGCGCATCCGCAAGGCGGTGTTCGGCGGGCTGGGCATGCATCTGATCAAGGGCGGCGCCCTGCCGCAAGGCGTTGCCGATGCGCTGGAGGCGCCGACGTCCGAAGGGCTGACCGATCCGATGCAGATCATGTTCCGCAAATTCGCCGAAGCGACGAAGAGCGATCTCAAGGCGCTCGCGGCCTGTATTCGCGGCTCGCGCCAAAGCATGAGCGAAGCGGAAGTGCGCGAGATCGCCTGTCCGGTTCTCGTCGCCGTCGGCACCAAGGATGTGGTGTCGGGCGAAGGCGCGCCGCTCGCCCGCATCCTGCAGAACGGTCTGGCCCTCGACATTCCCGGCCGCGATCACAATCTCGCGGTCGGCGACCGCGTCTACAAGCAGGGCGTGCTGCAGTTTCTCGCGACGGACTGAAGGCGCGTTCTTCTTCGCCCGCTTGCGGGAGAAGGTGGCCCTTGCGTAGCAACGTGCGGACGAGGGTGTTTTCCGCGACCTAAAACAATTCCTTGTTCGCCAGCTTGGCTCCGTCGACGAGTGCTTGCAGCTTCGCCCAGGCGATCTGCGGATGCGAGCGGCCGCCGAAGCCGCAATCGGCGCCCGCCACTACGTTCTCCCTGCCGACGACGCCGGCATAGCGGCCGATGCGCTGCGCCACGAGTTCTGGATGTTCGATCACATCGGTCGAATGGGTAATGACGCCCGGCATCAGGATCTTGCCCTTCGGCAGTTTGACGCTCTCCCACAATTTCCATTCGTGGTCGTGACGGGCATTGGCGCCTTCGATCAGATAGGCCTGCGCCTTCACCTGCAGCATGATGTCGACGATCGCCTTGAGCTCGAGATCGTAGGCGTGCGGTCCGTGCCAACTGCCCCAGCACAGGTGATAGCGCACGCGATCTTCAGGAATGCCCTTGAGCGCGTGGTTGAGCGCTTCGACACGGGCCAGGCAGCGCTTGCGAAAGGCATCGATGCCCATGTTCATGCCGATGCGGTCCCACAGCGCCGGCAGCCAGGCATCATCGACCTGCAGGATGAGGCCGGAGTCGGCGATGGCGCGGTATTCGACGGCCAGCGCATCGGCGAGCCCGTAGAGATAGGTCTCCTCGCTGTCGTAATGTTCGTTGCGGCGGTAGACTTCGAGGCTCGCCGGCGCGGTCGAGGTGAGGAAGGCCTCGTCGGTGCCGGCCGCGGCTTTCATCAGGTCGATTTCGCGTTTCAACTCGGCCTGACCGGTGTAAGCGATGGGCCCGTTACAGACCCAGATAGGCCGGTTCGGGCGGATCTGCGCGCCGGGCAGATAGAACAGCGTGCCGCGCTCGCTGGCATATTGATAGAAGGCGGCGAAATCCTCGCGGTCCTTGCCCTGCGCCAGCAGCGGCTTTTCACCGGCCGGGGCAGGGCGCGCCTCGAAGCCGGAAAAGCGGCTTTCGACGAAGGACAGCCAATCGCCGCCCTTGGTGTATTCGCCCTCGTTGATGATATCGATGCCGATGTCGCGCTGTTTCCTGACCACCGCCTCGACGGCGCCTGGCAGTTTCGCAGCGTAATCCGCCGCCTTTTCGTCAAGCTCGATCAGCGCCGGCAGGCTGCCGACATGGGTCGTGCGTATGCGTCCGCTGCTGCCCTGCATGCTGGCTCTCCCTCCCGGCCGACGAGCATGCTCGTCTCTTCGAGCGGTCCCTTTCCGATATAATATTCCGAAATTTTGCCAAGAATCCGCATAATTTTCCGGATCTTAACCAAATCGGCCGTTTCAGTGCCAAGCCCAGGCCTTGCCGGCCTATCACCGCAGCATCATATTCATGGTATAGGATGACAAGTGCAAGGAGACGCCGGAACAAAGGCGGCTCCTTTCGATTATGTGTCGCGGGCAGGCGGGAGACTTATATGGCGACCAATCCGACGGCCAAGATCATTGGCTTTGGGGATACCGACCCTGTTTTCACGCGAATCCGGACAGAGGCGGAAGAAATGGTCGGCCGCTCTCCGGAGCTGACCAGTTTCGTGCTGGCAACCGTGCTGAATCATTCGACCCTGGAAGGCGCCGTCGTACAACGCGTCTCCGAGCGTCTCGGCAGCCACGAGGTTCCCAGCGATCTCATCCGCCAGACGTATCTCGATATGATTTCACGCGAACCCTCGATCGTGGAGGCGTTCCGGGCCGATCTCATGGCCGTCCTCGACCGCGACCCGGCCTGCATGCGGCTGATCGAGCCGCTGCTGTTCTTCAAAGGCTTTCACGCCATCCAGACTCATCGGCTGGCCCACGCACTGTGGAAAGCCGGCCGCCGCGATCTGGCGCTTTATCTGCAAAGCCGCGCATCGGAAATCTTCCAGACCGATATCCATCCTGCGGCGCGCATCGGCAACGGGATATTTTTGGATCATGCTACCGGCCTCGTCGTCGGCGCGACGGCGCTGATCGAAGACAATGTCTCGATGCTGCAGGATGTCACCCTGGGCGGCACCGGCAAGGAAAGCGGCGACCGCCACCCGAAAATCCGCCATGGCGTTCTCATCGGCGCCGGCGCCAAGATTCTCGGCAATATCGAGATTGGCCGTTGCTCGCGCGTCGCCTCAGGCTCGGTGGTCCTGCACGCGGTTCCCCACAATAAAACGGTGGCCGGTGTGCCGGCGCGCGTCGTCGGTGAGGCCGGTTGCGCCGAACCCGCCCGCAGCATGGACCAGATTCTCGCCGAGAAGGCCGAGATCTAAGCCCGCGTATCTCCGAGCGGCTCCTTGCCGTGCCGCTCCTTTTCTGGCAATGCGGGCTCTAGATCGCGTTTTATGATTTAGGTAGCCGGAGGCCGTGCGTGGAGAAGACCGAATTACGTCAGTTGCAGGCCTTCCTGCGGGATTCCTTCGGCAATGAGACGATCAAGGTCGGCCTCGATCCGAAGGATACATCGGCCGCCGCCGTGCAGCTTGGCGAGCGCAAGATTGCCTCCATCACCGTGGACGACGAAGACGGCGACCGTTCGTTCGCGCTGGAAATGCGCATCCCCGTCGGCCGCGAAGTGCTGCAGGACTATCTTCGCCGCCTCTTCGAAAACGATAAGCTCAAGATTGTCGCGCGCGGCCGCAAGACGGATTCCGTCGAGCTGAATTCAGGCGACGACTTCCTCGGCATCATTTCAGCGGACGATTCCAAGGGCTCTTCCTTCACCCTGCAGATGGCCATTCTCGATTTCGATCTCGAAGATTTCTGAAGTCGCCTGTGCGGTCCGCATAACCGTGCGGAAGCTGAAACAGGAAGCGGATGATAGAACCGCGTCATGTCTGTCGACCTGATCTGCCTGGATGCCGACGATACGCTTTGGCACAACATGCGCCACTTCGATGCCACCGAAGCGGCGCTGCTGGCGTTGCTGCGTCCCTTCGCGGAAGCCAATGTCGCGCGCGAAAAGCTCATCACCTGCGAAGCGCGCAATCTCAAACTCTATGGCTACGGCGCCAAGGGCTTCACTCTGTCGATGATCGAGACGGCGCTGGAATTGGGCGGCGAGCATTTGCCGGCCAGGGTCGTGATGGAGATTCTGGACGCGGGCCGTGCATTGCTGGCCCACCCGGTCGAACTGTTCGACGATATCGAGAACACTCTGGATGCATTGGCGGCGCGTGGCCGCCTTGTCCTGGTGACGAAGGGCGATCTCCTTCACCAGGAAACCAAGCTCGCCGCCTCCGGCCTGGGCGATAAGTTCAGCGGCATTGAAATCGTCAGTGAGAAGAATGCTGACACGTTCCGTCGCCTGTTCGCGCGTTATGATGTGCCGCCGCAGCGGGCG
Source organism: Terripilifer ovatus (assembly GCA_029222685.1). GTDB lineage: Bacteria > Pseudomonadota > Alphaproteobacteria > Rhizobiales > Beijerinckiaceae > Terripilifer > Terripilifer ovatus. Next base: position 5,457 of record JARHVB010000035.1, read on the forward strand.
ATCATGGCCGGCGATTCCATGCGCTCGGACATATTGCCGGCGCTTGAGGCCGGCGCATGGGCCGCCTTCATTCCCCAATCGCTGGTCTGGCATCATGAACGCGCGGACGGGCCGGGCGAGCATCGGCGCTTCCGGCAATTGACGAGCCTTGCCGAACTGCCCGGCTGGATCGATACGCTCGATTAGCTTTCCGCTCGCCAGAGCAACGGAATCCGAAACCAGGAAGCCCGGTTTGCAACCCCATATGGCCTCCAGAACGCGGCTTAGAGCATTTTCGAGCGAAGTGGATGCCGGTTCGCGTGAAGAAAATGCGTCAAAACAAAAACCTAGAGCTCGGTTCTGATTCCATCAGAACCGAAAAAGCTCTAGCGGAACAGCTCATCAAACGTCGTGCGCCATTTGGGCAGGGCGGCATCGACAGCTTCGGGCGACATCACGACCGCGCGGAAGCGCTGACCGTCCGGGCGCACGTCCGGATCGCGCGGTGCGACGGCTGGATGCACGGGAATATAATCGCGGTCGCGCGCGATGATCTGGCCTTCTTCCGAGACGACGAAATCGACCAGCAGCTTTCCGGCGTTGGGATGCGGCGAATGGCTGGTCGCTGAAATGACCGAGAGCGCTGCGAGCGCCGGATTGATCGGCGACCAGGCGATGGGCGCGCCCACCCTGCGGCTGATAACGACATTGTCGTTGAATATTTGCAGGCCGATGGCATATTCGCCGGCGATCACCTGATCGAGCACGGCGCGGGCTGACGTCTTCAGGCCGACGATATCCTGCTTCGCCAGGGCGCGTAGAAAGCCAAGACCCTTCTCGTCGCCAAGTTCGATCATCGCCAGTCCGCCGAAGCCCGCACCGCCCGAACTGGAGATATTGGAACTCCATGCCATGCGGCCCTTCCATTTCGGATCGAGCAGGTCGTTCCAGCTTTTCGGTTCCGTGCCCGGCGGTACAAGATTGGTATTGTAGCCAACCGTCAGCACCATCAGCCTGTGCGCCGTCCAATAGCCGTTCTGGTCATAGAGGTCTTTCGGGAACTGCTTGACGACATCGGGCTGCCAGCGTTCGACCGCACCCGCCTGCACCAGGGCCGTGGGCGCGAACGATCCGTCGAACACATCGGCCTGCACTTTGCCGGCGCGGCTTTCGTTGAGCAGGCGGAGCGCGATCTCGCTCGGATCGTTACGTGTTGCGAAAACCTTGATGCCGTATTTCTTCTCGAAGGCCTCGGCGAGAGGGCCACCGAGCTGGTTGATGATCAGGGTCGTGTACCAGACGACCTGTCCCTCCTTCTTGGCCGCATCGATGAGCGCTTGATCCGCCGCTCTAGCGCCATGCCCAAGCAGGCAAACGGCACTTAGCGCCAACGCCAGAGTTCGGATATCAGTCATCGAAAATCTCCCACCGGCTATTCCCCTCCGAAAGACCAGTCAGACTGCGCGTCTCGAAGGCATCATGCAAGCACCCAGGTCGGTGCTCCATGTCAGCGCGCCATGTCAGCGCGCCATGCTGAGAACCAGGCCCTGAACGCCGCGCAAAACCCTATCCCAGTTGACCAGCAGGTCTGGCGAAAAGCGGATGTTGACGTCGAGGTTTTCGACGCGCGTTTCGGCGACGCAGGTGTCCGGCAATCCGTCGTGCGGCTGGACCGGCCGCATGCATCGCGCCGCGAACTGACGGCCTTCCGGCGGCGCGATGTAAAGCTCCTCGCTCGCATAAGGGCTGCCCTTCGTGAATCGCCGCATGACCAGGCCGCCGGGATTGCTCCAGGTGTCGCTTTCCAGGAAGCGCGCATAAAGTTTTGCGGTCCGGTCTGCCGGATCGAGCGCGGGATCGGCGGGGCGCAGTGTCATCACGATCAGATCGGGGTCGGCCTGCATCATGCCGGGCCGCAAAGGGCCGATCGGCGGGGCGGGACGGAAACTGTCGAAGCTCGCGGCGATGACGAGTTCGCCAAGCCGTCCGCCGTCGAGCCGTTCGCCGTCCCGGTCCTCCTGATGGCGCAGATAGGATGAATCGAGCCGCAGGCGCGACGGGCCTACCGTCACTTCCACCATCCGCCCCGTGGCGCCAGCGAAATATTGCGGCAGCAGGACATAGCCTGCCCACCCCAGGCCGCCGAGCGCAGCCAGGAATACGACCAGAACGATTGGAAAGCCGCGTTGCATGGGATGCAGTCTACGCGATTCGCTGCGCCCTATGATGTATTTGCGTTGCGCGCGCGGGATGCGATAGTTGAGGCGGTTTAGAGGACGAGTGAGGGGATAATCCATGAAGAGAATGATCGCAGCCGTCGCTGCCACGGCGGCCACCACAGCCATCTTCGGCTTTGGCGCCTTGCCGGTGCAGGCGCAGGATACAGTGAAAGTCGGGCTCATCGTGTCGCAGACGGGTCCGTTCGCGGCCGTCGGCCGGCAGATGGAAACCGGTGTCCGGCTCTATATGCAGCAGAACGGCGACACCGTAGCCGGCAAGAAGATCGAAGTCATCGTCAAGGACGATACCGGCGTCGCCGACACGACGCGCCGCCTGGCGCAGGAACTCGTGGTCAACGACAAGGTGCAATTCCTCGCCGGCTTCACCTTGACGCCGGGCGCGCTCGCCACCGCGCCGGTCGCGACGCAAAGCAAGACGCCGATGATTGTCATGCTGGGCGCGACCTCGATCATTCCCGACCGCTCGCCCTATATCGTGCGCTCGATGCTGTCGGTGGCGCAGATCGGCGTGCCGTTCGGCGAATGGATTTATGACCAGGGTGCCAGAACCATCGTCACCCTGGTTTCCGACTATGGTCCCGGCCAGGACTACGAAAATCTTTTGACCGCCGGCTTTGAAAAGAAGGGCGGCAAGACTCTCGCAAAGCTCCGAGTGCCGCTCGCCAATCCGGAGTTCGCGCCCTTCCTGCAGCGGGTGATCGATCTGAAGCCGGATGCCATGTTTGTCTTCGTTCCCGCGGGTGGTGTCGGCGCGGCGTTCATGAAACAGGCGAATGAGCGCGGCCTCGCGACGTCGGGCATCAAGGTCTACACGGAAGGCTCGATCGTCGAAGACGATCTCGTCAACGGCGCCGGCGAAATCGCGCTGGGTACGATTTCCGCCCATAATTATTCGGCCGCGCACGACAGCGCCGTCAACAAGGCGTTTATCGAGGCTTACAAGAAAGCCTACAATCGCAGGCCGAATTTCGTCGCCGTCAGCGGCTATGACGGCATGCACATGATCTATGAGGCGCTGAAAAAGACCAAGGGAACGGGCGATGGCGACGCGCTGGTGAAGGCGATGATCGGCATGTCGTTTGAAAGCCCGCGCGGGCCGGTGACACTGGATGGCGAGACGCGCGATTTGATCCAGAACATCTATGTGCGCAAAACCGAGAGGCTCAAGGACGGCGAACTCTACAACGTGGAGATCGCCACCATCCCCAATGTCAAGGACCCGACCCGTCCGGCGAAGCCGTAAGCTGCGCCGTGATCAAAGCAAAACGGCGGCCTCACGGCCGCCGTTTTCGTTTTCATGCTGGAGCGCAGATTAAAGCTTGATGCCGGGATCGAACCGGTCTTCGGGAAGCTGGCGCAGAAATTCGATGGCCACGCCGTCGGGGAAGTGACGTATGACGACGCCCTTGGTGCGTCCGATCGTCACCGAGGTGCCGAGCTCCGGTTGCGTGTCTATGTTAATGGCGACACCCGACAAGGAGATATCGATAATTCTGACGGTGATTTCGTTGCCGTCGGGCAGCTTCAAAATCGCGCGCTTGGAAACCGGTTCAATGCGCTCGTGGCGGCGGTCTTCGGGCAGGCCGAGAATATGCCGGTTCGCCAGCCAGGTGAGCTGATCGGCCAGCTTTTCGCGTTTCAGCGGCGGCACGCGCAACTGGGCGGCAAAACCGCTTTCGACGTGGCGCACGATCTGGCCTTCGAGCCGGCCGACATGATCGAGATAAATCACGACGCGTGATCCTATATCGCCGATGACGGGCGCGATAACGCGGACACCGCCCGGAGACATGTCGACGGTCTGGCAGGGATATTCCCTGTGGTCGGAAAGCATGTAACGTCCCGACAGGCTGAGCCGCACCCGTTGATGGCGGCGCCTGTCCTTCAGATCGTCAGGCCGGAGGGCCTTATGAAGCGTGGCGTTCGACCACGACATAGCGGAAACCTTTTTGGAATTGGTTGATCGCTCTCGCTCCAGAGGTTAACCGCCGTTGTTTAATTTTCCGCTTACCCGCGTGAGCATAATCTTCGCTATCTGCCGCCATCCAGAACGACGAGATGAGCCCGCCGCCGGGCTGTCTCCGCCGCCGAGCCGATCATGTGCCGGGCCCCGTCAACCGATATCCGGTCATGGATGAAGCGGGACGTTTCGACCTGCAGGGCCTCGACGCCGATGATGCCGTACCAGGACGGGATCGATGCGGGCACCAGGCTGCCCAACATCCGGGAATGGGTCTTTCCTTCGTGGCGCAAGGGAAGCAGCAGCAATTCCAGTTCGATGGGGGCACGCGCCGGCGGCGCCGCGGTGATGCCGACGACGGCCGGAATCGGCTCGTCGAGCACGGTCTGGATGATCTGCATCATCAAACGCCGGTCATCGCGGACCCATAGACCCATGAAAGCTTCAGTGTTGAGCTCGCGCCGGAACAGGGCCGTCATCCTGGAACCGACGATACGCAGCGGATATGAGCGTCCGGCGTCGACTTCCACCATGAACGTATTGGAGAGGACGCCGCGAATGGCCGTCGGATTGAGATCGATCCGGTTGGGGGCCGCGCGTTGCTGCCGCAAGTCATTCCAATAATTGTAGAGCTCGCGGGTTGCGGCTTGTTTCATTTAACCATCCTCTGGAACACTTTATTAAGGATTGTCCGGTTTCGGGACGCCCTGAGGGGCAAACCGGCGTGTTCGGGGGAATGTCAGCGAAGGGCGTGCCACGCGCTCAGCACGGCAGCAGGGCCGTGGTGGCGGATTCACCTTTGGAAGCTCGTTAAATTAACGTTAAAACAGCGCCGCGATTGTTTTGGACCGGCAAGGCGCCCATAGTCCATTTGCTCATACGAGGCGGCTGCAGCTCCATCAGGCGCCCCGAAAGCGACAAAACGACGCCAGCGGGACTAGCCGATGGCGAAGCGCTCCGGTGGTCCGCTCCAGCCACCGCCTACCGATCAACGCGATGTCACATGCTCCTGTGATCTGGCGATAGAACAGGGGAGTCCCGCCCGGGGCTCCCCTTTTTATTGATTTGGCGGGATCGGGCCGCGATTCCTATATGACAAGAGGGATCGTGCGAAAAAAGCGGACGCTGACTTTCGCAAAAACGATGCGACTTCAAGAGAATCTGGTGTATTGGGCGCTTCCCAAGGAACGCCCGGTGCTCTGGCGGCTATCTCATCTTCGGGTTTTAAGACTGGAGCTCCAGTGTCCCAGGAAACACAGCGCGAAACGCAGCGCGAAAAAATCTTCAACCTGCCTGGCGTCATCGTCGCGCTGGTTGCCGTACTCCTTGCCATCCATGCGCTGCGCGATCTGTTGCTGTCGCCCGAAACGGACGCGCAACTGTTCAGAACCTTCGCCTATGTTGCCGGGCGGATGACGTTCAGCTTCGATCCGGATGCGGTCGCCGGCGCCCTGAGCGCCCTGTCGTCCGACGGGGAAGCTTCGCAACTGGCCATCGCGCAATATCTTCTGGGCGACGGCAGCCTGCAGTGGTGGACGCCTGTCACCTATGCGTTCCTGCATGCGGACTGGATGCATGTCGGCTTGAACTGCCTCTGGCTTGCCGTGTTCGGCGCACCGGTCGCGCTCAGGTTCGGCCCGGTGCGCTTCCTGGCCCTGTTCCTGTGGGGTTCGGTTCTCGGCGCGTTCGCCCACCACTTGTTGCACGCAACGGAGTTCATGCCGCTGGTCGGCGCGTCGGCGGGCGTCTCGGCGGCGATGGCGGCTGCCTGCCGCTTCATCTTTCAGCCTGGAGGGCCGCTCGGCGGCGGCTCCCTGGTCGCCTATAGTCCCAAACTCGCCATGCAGGTGCCTGCGGTCGGCCTGATGGAGTCGCTGCGCGATCGGCGGGTGCTGCAATTCATCGGCGTCTGGTTCGTAATCAATCTGGCCGTCGGCTTCTTCTCCGGGCCGCTTGGCGTCACGAGTTCGGCCATTGCCTGGGAAGCCCATATCGGCGGATTTATCGCCGGCTTTCTGTTTTTCGGATTTTTCGACCCGCCGCACTACGGCGAACCGGCCATGGCCGGCGGCTATCAGGATCCGCCGCCCGGCTGATCGGAAAGCCCTGCATCAACCGATGCGCATCTCGTATTCTTCAAGGATTTCCGGCAGAGCCTTGCGGGCCGCCTCGCGGCCCAGCGCGATCATTTCGTCGGCGCGGTGAAAATCGAAGAAGCCGATGCGTCCGAGCCTGGCGCCGATCGTGGCGTCCGGCGGGTCGCCGGCGAGCCTGGCGCGGGCGATCCGGTCCTGGGTGATATTGAAAGCGTCGACCATGGCGGTTGCAATGCCCGGCGCGCCCGCGGCGCTCTTGTCGAACTGGCTGCGGAACAGGCCGGTGCGTGCCCGCGGCGTCGCCCCCGTCTCGGTCGCGACCGCCTCGACGAAAGCATTGTCGTGAATGACCGTCGGGCGCAGCCGGGTGTCGGCGATCAGATTGATCGCGATGACGAAATCGGCGCCTAAAGTCCGGCAGGCGTTGACGGGAACCGGATTGACCAGGGCGCCGTCGAACAGCCAGCGGCCGTTGATGAAGAGCGGCTCGAATATGCCGGGCAGGGCGTAGGAGGCGCGGATCGCATCGACGAGATGTCCCTGCTTCAGCCAGATTTCGTGGCCGGTGCCGATTTCAGTCGCGACGGCGGCGAATGTGACCGGCAGGTCCTCGATCCGGGTATCTCCGAGAGCGTTGTCCAGGCGGCTTTTAAGGCGCTTTCCCGCGATCAGGCCCGCGCCGGATAGGGATACGTCCAACAGGCTGAAAACCCTGCGCTTGGTGAGAGAGCGGGCAAAATCCTCAAGTTCGTCGAGTTTTCCCGCGGCCCAGCAACCACCGGCGATGGAGCCGACAGAAGCGCCGGCGATGATGTCGGGCTTCAGGCCGCTGGCCTCGAGTTCCCGCAACACGCCGATATGAGACCAGCCTCGCGCCCCGCCTGCGCCCAGCGCCAGGCCGATCTTACGCCGCGGTCCCGAGCCCTGATCGCTCGGCGAGGAAGCGCCATCATCGGCGGATTTCATGGCGATTGTCGATCCGAACAGACGCATGATCTTGCCTTCGCATCCATTATCAGCCGGCATGCAAATCAGTGCAGAGCGGCCATAATGGGGCTGAAATCGGCTCAAAATCTAATTCGCTTTGTGACGGCTTCAAGTGCGGCCGATCACAAGGATGCTCAATCTGATGTGAACTCCAGGGCCGCAACGCCATCGTCTCTCACGACGCGGCGATAGAAGCAGGAGCGGCGGCCCGTATGGCAGGCCTTGCCGTCACCGCCGGCTTCGACTTTGAGCAGGATGGCGTCCTGGTCGCAATCGGTGCGGATCTCGACCACGGTCTGCACTTGTCCCGACGTGTCGCCCTTACGCCAGAGGCTGCCGCGCGATCGCGACCAGTAGTGCGCGACCGATGTCTCGAGGGTCAGGCGCAGCGCCTCCTCGTTCATATAGGCGACCATCAGGATATCGCCCGTATGCACTTCTGTGGTGATGCAGACGATCAGCCCGTCGGCGTCGAATTTCGGTGCGAAGGTCAAGCCTTCTTCAAGCTCGTGCTTGGAAGGCCTGGATGCGAATACGGAAGTGCTCATGTCTGCCTCTTTGTCCAGCAAGGTTTTTAGCGCTTTTTCCATCGTTTGCACTGCGAAAAAACTATTGCATCATGCGGGTCCGCAACCCGTGGGACCCCAGATGATCCGCTTGAGCGCCATCGCCGCCGTCGCCTGTTCGCTGTCGCTTGCTGTCTTGAATACGCCCAAGGCGCAGGAGAAGGCACAAGAGAAGGCACAAGAGAAGGCACAAGAACAGACGCAGGCCGAAGGGTGCCCGCGGCTCATCTCGTCGACGCAGCCGCGGGTTCTGCCGGCGGCCGTCAGTGTCGACGAACTGGCGCTGACCTTTGTCGGTCACGCGACCTTTCTGATGGAGACGCCGGCGGGCCTGACCGTTGCCACCGATTACAATGACTATGTGAAGCCGTCGATCGTGCCCAATGTCGTCACCATGAACCGGGCGCATTCGACCCACTACACCAATCACCCGGACGCCGGCATCAAACATGTCCTGCGCGGCTGGGACGTCGGCGGCGGCGCGGCAGTTCACGACGTCACCATCAGCGACATGCGCATCCGCAACGTGGTGACCAACATCCGCGACTGGCAGGGCGGCACCGACTATGCCGGCAATTCCATCTTCGTGTTCGAGGCATCGCAGCTCTGCATTGCCCACCTCGGCCATCTGCACCATGAATTGACCGACGAGCACCTCAAGCAACTGGGCCGCATCGACGTGGCGCTGGTTCCCGTCGATGGCAGTTACACCCTGTCGACACCCCAGATGTTCAAGGTGGTGCAGCAGATTTCACCGCAGATCGTCATCCCGATGCATTTCTTCAGTCAGTCGACCTTGCGCCGCTTTCTCGACATGGCGCGCGAGCAATATCCGGTGGAGATTTCGCAAACCCCGTCCGTCGTGCTGTCGCGCCAGATGCTGCCGATCAGGACGAAGGTGCTTGTATTGCCGGGAAGGTAGGCGCGCGAAAATCCCATCAGAAGCGCTCATCCTGAGGAGCAACGCTTGCGTTCGTCTCGAAGGACGGGGCCAACAGGCTGCGATCTCCCCGTCATGGCCGGCCTTGTGCCACGAGTGTCCGGTTCATTTTTCTTGAATAAGTGCACGGTGTTGATTCTATTGATCCAGAGGGTTTGGCGACTCATCCGGACACGAAAAGGATCGACACCGTGCGGCATCAAAATAGCGTCTTTCACGGCCTTCTGAAACTTATTCCGTGGCACGTTTTCGACCGCCTTGTGGATGAGCATGGTGCAGACCATTTGGTCCGCAAATTTACGACCCGCCATCAGTTCATCGCGCTTTCGTTTGGCCAACTGGAAGGCGTCAACTCGCTGCGCGGGATTGAAGTCACGATGGAAAGCCATCAGGGGCGGCTCTATCATATCGGAGCTAAAGTACCGCTACGTTCGACCTTTTCTGACGCCAACAGACTGCGCAGCCCGTTGGTTTTCTCAGGCCTTTTCGAACATATGCTCGCCACCGCCACGCGCGGCTTCAAACGCCAGATGGCCGAGACCGTTCGCCTGATTGACGCGACCAGCCTGCCTCTTGCCGGGCTTGGCGCCCAATGGGCGCATTTTTCCGACACCACCTACGGCGCCAAAGCTCATATCATCTATGATCCAGATCTTGGCTGCCCGATCTATCACGTTGTTACACCGGCCAAGATTAACGACATCACCGCCGCCAAGACGATGCCGATCGACGCTGGCGCTACCTATGTGTTCGATCTCGGCTATTACGATTATGCCTGGTGGGCGCAGTTGCACGAAATGGGTTGCCGCATTGTCACTCGATTCAAGACCAACACACCGCTGCGCGACGCGCGGATATTGGAATTGCCGGCAGGCTCGCAATTGCTGTCGGATCGCATCGGCTTTCTTCCCGCCCGCCAAGCCAA
>JARHVB010000036.1 GCA_029222685.1 Terripilifer ovatus
ACGATGCTGGCGACGACGCCGGCGCCGACGGTGCGACCGCCTTCACGGATGGCGAAGCGCAGCTTCTCTTCCATCGCGATCGGAACGATCAGCGCCACGTCCATCGTCACGTTGTCGCCAGGCATCACCATTTCCGTGCCTTCCGGCAACGTCACGATGCCCGTCACGTCCGTCGTGCGGAAGTAGAACTGCGGACGGTAGTTGGTGAAGAACGGCGTGTGACGGCCGCCTTCATCCTTCGTCAGGATATACGCTTCCGCCTTGAACTTCGTGTGCGGCTTCACCGAACCCGGCTTGCACAGCACCTGGCCGCGCTCCACGTCCTCGCGCTTCGTGCCGCGCAGCAGGCAGCCCACGTTGTCGCCCGCCTGCCCCGAATCGAGCAGCTTGCGGAACATTTCAACGCCCGTCACCGTCGTCTTCACCGTCGCCTTCAGACCGACGATCTCGACTTCCTCGCCGACCTTGACGATGCCGCGCTCGATACGCCCGGTCACAACCGTGCCGCGGCCCGAGATCGAGAACACGTCTTCCACCGGCATCAGGAACGGCTGGTCGATCGGACGCTCCGGCTGCGGGATGTACTCGTCCACCGTCTTCATCAGCGCCAGGATCGCATCATGGCCGATTTCCGGGTTGGTGTTGTCGAGCGCGCACTTCGCCGAGCCCTTGGTGATCGGAATGTCGTCGCCCGGGAAGTCGTACTTCGACAGCAGCTCGCGCACTTCCATCTCGACGAGATCGATCAGTTCCGGATCGTCGACCAGATCGACCTTGTTCATGAACACCACCAGCGCCGGCACGCCGACCTGGCGGGCGAGCAGGATGTGTTCGCGCGTCTGCGGCATCGGGCCGTCGGAAGCCGACACCACCAGGATCGCGCCGTCCATCTGCGCCGCGCCGGTGATCATGTTCTTCACATAGTCGGCGTGGCCGGGGCAGTCGACGTGCGCATAGTGGCGGTTCGTCGTCTCGTATTCCACATGCGCCGTCGAGATCGTGATGCCGCGCGCCTTTTCTTCCGGCGCCTTGTCGATCTGGTCATAGGCCGTGAACGTCGCACCGCCCGTCTCGGCCAGGATCTTCGTGATCGCAGCCGTCAGGGACGTCTTGCCATGGTCAACGTGACCAATCGTGCCGATGTTGCAATGCGGCTTATTCCGTTCGAATTTTTCCTTCGCCATGGCGGAGCTCCTTCAAACCTGTCTGTCTATAATTCGGTTAAAACGATCAGGCGTACTTGGCCTGGATTTTCTCTGCTTCGTTACGCGGCACTTCCGCGTAATGATCGAATTGCATCGTGTAGCTGGCGCGGCCTTGCGTGCCCGACCGCAGGTTCGACACGTAGCCGAACATGTTGGCGAGCGGCACCATCGCATTCACGACAACCGCGTTGCCGCGCATGTCCTGACCTTGGATCTGGCCGCGACGGGAGTTCAGATCGCCGATGACGAAACCGGTATGTTCTTCCGGCGTCACCACTTCGACCTTCATGATCGGCTCGAGCAGCACGCAGCCTGCCTTCTGCAGCGCTTCGCGCAGACCTTGCCGTGCCGCGATTTCGAACGCCAGCGCCGAAGAGTCGACTTCGTGGTAGGCGCCGTCGATCAGCGTTACCTTGATGTCGACGATCGGGAAGCCAGCAAGCACGCCGGCACCCAGAATCGAGTTCAAGCCCTTTTCGACGCCCGGGATGTATTCCTTCGGCACCGTGCCGCCGACGACCTTCGATTCGAACTCGAAGCCCTTGCCCGTCTCATTCGGCTCAAGGATGAACTTGATACGCGCGAACTGGCCGGAACCGCCGGACTGCTTCTTGTGGGTGTAATCGTGCTCAACCCGGCGCGTCACCTTCTCGCGATAGGCGACCTGCGGAGCGCCGACATTCACTTCCACCTTGTGGGTGCGCTTGAGAATGTCGATCTTGATGTCGAGGTGGAGTTCGCCCATGCCCTTGATGATGGTCTGGCCGGATTCCTGATCGGACGAAACGCGGAACGACGGATCTTCGTTGGCGAGCTTGAGAAGCGCAGTGGTCATGCGCTCCTGGTCGGCCTTGGTCTTCGGCTCGACCGCCTGCTCGATAACGGGCTCCGGGAATTCCATCTTTTCGAGAATGATCGGCTTCAGGGGATCGCAAAGGGTTTCGCCCGTGCGGGTGTCCTTCATGCCGACCAGCGCGACAATGTCGCCGGCGTAGGCTTCCGCAATTTCTTCACGGTTGTTGGCGTGCATGAGAACCATGCGGCCGACACGCTCGTTCTTGTCGCGGGTCGAATTGAGCAGCGCCTGGCCCTTGGACAGCGTGCCCGAATAGATGCGCGCGAAGGTCAGGACGCCATACGGATCGTCCATGATCTTGAACGCGAGGACCGACAGCGGAGCGTTATCGGCCGGAAGACGCTCAGCCTCTTCACCAGTCTTGAAGTCAATGCCCTTCATCGCGCCGCGATCGAGCGGCGACGGCAGGTAATCGACAACCGCGTCGAGCAGCGGCTGAACGCCCTTGTTCTTGAACGCCGAGCCGCACAGCACCGGATAGAAGGCGCCGGTCAGAACAGCCTTGCGGATCATCCGCTTCAGGGTCGCTTCGTCCGGCTCCTTGCCGTCGAGATAGGCTTCCATGACTGCGTCGTCGAGTTCGACAGCGGCTTCAAGGAGCGCGGTACGGTATTCCTTGGCCCTCTCGACGAGATCGGCAGGAATATCTATTTCGTTGAACTTGGCGCCGAGTTGTTCTTCTTCCCAGACGATGCCGCGCATGCGCACGAGATCGACGAGGCCCTTGAAATCGTTCTCGGCGCCGATCGGCAGCTGAATGGCGATCGGACGCGCACCAAGGCGAACCTTGATGTCCTCGAGGCACTTGTAGAAGTCAGCGCCGGTCTTATCCATCTTGTTGGCGAACACAATGCGCGGCACTTTGTACTTGTCGCCCTGGCGCCATACGGTTTCGGTCTGCGGCTCGACGCCCTGGTTGGAATCGAGGACGCATACGGCGCCGTCGAGCACGCGCAGCGAGCGCTCGACTTCGATGGTGAAGTCGACATGGCCGGGAGTGTCGATGATGTTCAGGCGCTTGTTGTTCCAGATCGCGGTCGTGGCGGCAGACGTGATCGTAATGCCGCGCTCCTGCTCCTGCTCCATGAAATCCATGGTCGCAGCGCCGTCATGCACTTCGCCGATCTTGTGGCTCTTGCCGGTGTAATAAAGAATCCGCTCGGTCGTCGTCGTCTTGCCGGCATCGATGTGAGCCATGATGCCGAAATTACGATAGTCCTCAAGAGCGTATTGGCGGGCCATAGTCCTGTCCTCGTCAGCGCGGAGCGCCGTTAATTACCAGCGATAATGCGCGAAGGCGCGGTTGGCTTCCGCCATCCGGTGCGTATCTTCGCGCTTCTTCACCGCGTTGCCGCGGTTATTGGCCGCGTCGAGCAATTCTGCCGACAGGCGGTCAACCATTGTCTTGTCGTTGCGATCACGCGCAGCGTTGATCAACCAGCGGATGGCGAGCGCCTGACGGCGCTCCGGACGCACTTCGACGGGCACCTGATAGGTTGCGCCGCCGACGCGCCGCGAGCGCACTTCGATGGCGGGGGCCACATTCTCAAGCGCCGAACGGAACACCGAAAGCGGATCCGACTTGGCCTTCTTCTCGATCTGGTCGAAGGCGCCGTAGACGATCGCCTCGGCGACCGACTTCTTGCCTTCGTACATGACCGAGTTCATGAACTTGGCGACAATGATGTCACCGAACTTGGCATCGGGAATAACTTCCCGCTTCTCTGCGCTATGACGACGCGACATCGCGAATTCCCCTTACTTCGGACGCTTGGCGCCGTATTTCGAACGGCGTTGCTTGCGATCCTTGACGCCCTGCGTGTCGAGCACGCCGCGCAGAATGTGATAGCGGACACCCGGAAGATCCTTCACGCGGCCGCCGCGGATCATGACCACCGAGTGTTCCTGCAGGTTGTGACCTTCGCCAGGGATGTAGCCAATGACCTCGAAACCGTTGGTCAGGCGCACCTTGGCGACCTTGCGAAGCGCCGAATTCGGCTTCTTCGGTGTCGTGGTGTAGACGCGCGTGCATACGCCGCGCTTCTGCGGGCACTGGCCAAGATGGCGTGCCTTCTCGCGATAGGTCTTCGGTGCCCGCGGCTTGCGGATCAACTGGCTGATCGTCGGCATTCTTCGCCCTTCCAGACAAGCGAAACAGTGAACTAAGTGACTGGCAGAACAGGGACTTCAACATCCCAACCCTGCCCCGCATGATTCAAAAACCATGCGCAAAACGAATCCGCGCCTTCAGCCCTCACAGGCTGCAGACGCGCTTTTCCGCAGAGGACCCAGGCAAAAGCCCGGATCGTGCCCCATAAATCCTGCGACTCGAAGAGAGCTCAGGATCGATTTTGAACGTCGCGGTAGAGACCAACAGCGTTTAGTTTCAATAGGTTCAAAACGAGTCGCTTCGAACGGTGTAAAACTACGGCCTGTCGAAAGTGGGCGGAACCTAATCGCAACCGCCGATAACGTCAACCCCTTTGAAGACCAAAAAGCTGTTGAATCGATTCATTTTTCTCGGCGTTTGATTGCCGTGTCCAAGTCCTTGATTCATGCGAAAACCCTGCAGTTTCCCAGCTTAAACCCCGCCTTTCCGGAAAAGAAAGGGCCGCCCGAAGGCGGCCCCTCCGTAAATAATGTGTATCGCAAGCCTTATTCAGCCGCCGGGAGTTGGGCCGGGACAGCGGCTTCCGACGATTGAGCCTTCTGCTGAAGAATCATTTCGTCTCTGGTCGTCGCGATCGTCCGCAGCTTGGTCATGGCGGCGCCGGTTCCCGCGGGAATCAGACGGCCGACGATGACGTTCTCCTTCAGGCCTTCCAACGTGTCCATCTTGCCGTTGACGGCGGCCTCGGTGAGGACGCGCGTCGTCTCCTGGAAGGAGGCGGCGGAGATGAACGAGCGCGTCTGCAGGCTCGCCTTGGTGATGCCGAGCAGAACGGGGGTACCGGTCGCGAGCTTCTTGCCCTCGGCGAGCGCCTTCTCGTTGGCCTGTTCGAACTCCATGCGGTCGACCTGGTCGCCCGGCAGGAATTCGGTTTCGCCCGGATCGGTCACATCCATCTTCTGCAGCATCTGACGGACAATCACTTCGATGTGCTTGTCGTTGATCATAACGCCCTGCAGACGATAAACTTCCTGGATTTCGTTGACGAGGAAGGCTGCCAGCTCTTCCACGCCCTTGATCGCCAGGATGTCGTGCGGCGCGGGATTGCCGTCGACGATGTAATCGCCCTTCTCCACGACGTCGCCGTCCTGCAGATGGATGTGCTTGCCCTTCGGGATCAGATACTCGACGGGCTCGCCACCCTCCTCGGTCGGAACGATGGAGATGCGTTGCTTGTTCTTGTAGTCACGGCCGAACTGCACCGTACCGGAGATTTCCGCGATGATCGCATGATCCTTGGGACGGCGCGCCTCGAACAGTTCCGCGACACGCGGCAGACCGCCGGTGATGTCACGGGTCTTGGCCGAGTCGAGCGAGATACGGGCGACAATGTCGCCCGCCTTCACTTCGGCGCCGGGTTCGACGGCGATGATCGAGTCGACCGGCAAGGCATAGCGGGCTTCACCACCGCGCGACGGCTTGATGACCTTGCCATCCTTGCCCTTGATCACGATCGACGGCTTGAGGCTGGCCGAGCGCTGGTTCAGGCGCCAGTCCATGACCATGCGCTTGGAGATACCCGTCGACTCGTCGGCGGTTTCCGCCATCGACTGGCCTTCGACGAGATCTTCGAAACCGATGGTGCCATCGACCTCGGTAAGAATGGGACGTGTATAGGGATCCCATTCCGCGATGCGCTGGCCACGCTTGACCGTATCGCCTTCGTCGACCTTCAGTCGCGCGCCGTATTGCACGCGATGCACGGCCCGTTCGGTCCCATCGGGGCCGACGATGGCGATGGCGACATTACGCGCCATGACCATCAGATCGCCGTCGCCGTTACGGGCGAGATGGCGGTTGCGAACGCGCACCGTACCATCGAAGGTGGACTCGATGAACGACTGGTCTGCGATCTGCGCCGCGCCACCGATGTGGAACGTGCGCATCGTCAACTGCGTGCCCGGCTCGCCGATCGACTGCGCCGCGATGACGCCGACAGCCTCGCCGAGATTGACCGGCGTACCGCGGGCAAGATCGCGTCCGTAACAGGCGCCGCAGACACCGTTTTTCGATTCGCAGGTCAGCACCGACCGTATCTTGACCTCCTGGATACCGGCCGCGTTGATGCGCTCGATATGCCATTCCTGGATCATCTCGCCGGCAGCAACGATCATGTTACCATCAAGATCCTTGATGTCTTCAGCCGTGAAGCGGCCGAGGATGCGCGTCGCCAGCGAAGCGACGATCTGGCCGGCGTCAATGATGGCGCGCATGCGAATGCCGTTCGTCGACCCGCAATCATGCGAGGTGATGATCGAATCCTGCGCCACGTCGACGAGACGACGGGTCAAATAGCCGGAGTTGGCCGTTTTCAACGCCGTATCGGCCAGACCCTTGCGGGCGCCGTGGGTCGAGTTGAAGTACTCGAGCACGGTGAGGCCTTCCTTGAAGTTCGAGATGATCGGGCTCTCGATGATTTCACCCGAGGGCTTGGCCATCAGGCCGCGCATGGCGGCGAGCTGCTTCATCTGCTGCGGCGAACCGCGAGCACCCGAATGCGACATCATGAAGATCGAGTTGATCGGCTTGTCGCGTCCCGTGTCGTCCTTCTGGACGGTCGAGATGCGGGCCATCATTTCCTCGGCCAGCTTATCGGTGCACTTCGCCCAGGCGTCGACGACCTTGTTGTACTTCTCACCCTGGGTGATGAGACCGTCGTTGTACTGCTGCTCGTATTCCTTCGCCAGCGCCGACGTATCAGCGATGATCTTCGGCTTGGTTTCCGGCACGACCATGTCGTCCTTGCCGAAGGAGATGCCCGCCTTGAAGGCTTCACGGAAGCCCAGCGCCATGATGCGATCACAGAAAATGACCGTCTCCTTCTGACCGCAGTTGCGGTAGACGGTGTCGATCATCCCCGAGATTTCTTTCTTCGTCATGAGCCGGTTGGCAACGTCGAACGTCACCTTCGGATGTTCGGGCAGCAACTGGCCAAGGATCATGCGGCCAGGCGTCGTGTCATAGATCTTCGACACCCGCTTGCCGCCTTCATAGGTCCAAGCCCTGCCCTTGATCTTGGTGTGCAGCGTGATCGCCTTGGTGGCGATTGCATGCTCGATCTCGGCCATGTTGCTGAAAGCCATGCCCTGCCCGACGTCGCCGTCGCGCGCCAGCGTCAGGTAGTAGAGACCCAGCACGATATCCTGCGACGGCACGATGATCGGCTGACCATTGGCCGGATGCAGGATGTTGTTGGTCGACATCATCAGGACGCGCGCTTCCAGCTGGGCTTCAAGCGACAGCGGAACGTGCACGGCCATCTGGTCGCCGTCGAAGTCGGCGTTGAACGCGGCGCAGACCAGCGGGTGAAGCTGGATCGCCTTGCCCTCGATCAGAACCGGCTCGAACGCCTGGATGCCGAGGCGGTGCAGGGTCGGCGCGCGGTTGAGCAGGATCGGATGTTCGCGGATAACCTCATCGAGGATATCCCAGACTTCCGGCTTCTCTTTTTCGACGAGCTTTTTCGCCTGCTTGACGGTCGCGGAAAAGCCCTTCGCGTCGAGGCGCGAATAGATGAACGGCTTGAACAGTTCGAGCGCCATCTTCTTCGGCAGGCCGCACTGATGCAGCTTGAGATCCGGCCCCACGACGATGACTGAGCGGCCGGAATAGTCGACGCGCTTGCCGAGCAGGTTCTGGCGGAACCGGCCCTGCTTGCCCTTCAACATATCGGCGAGCGACTTCAACGGACGCTTGTTGGCGCCGGTGATGACGCGGCCGCGGCGACCGTTGTCGAACAACGCATCGACAGATTCCTGCAGCATGCGCTTTTCGTTGCGGATGATGATGTCGGGCGCGCGCAGTTCGATCAGCCGCTTCAAACGGTTGTTGCGGTTGATGACGCGGCGGTAGAGATCGTTCAGGTCAGAGGTCGCGAAGCGGCCGCCGTCGAGCGGCACGAGCGGACGCAGATCCGGCGGGATGACCGGAACTTCCGTCAGCACCATCCACTCCGGCTTGTTGCCGGACTGCATGAAGGCTTCGATGATCTTGAGGCGCTTGGCGAGCTTCTTCGGCTTCAGCTCGGTCGTCGCCTCGGCGATCTCCTGGCGAAGCTGAACGGCGATCTTCTCGAGGTCCATGGCCTTGAGCATGGCGCGGATGGCTTCCGCGCCGATCGAGGCGGTGAAGCTGTCCTGGCCGTACTCATCCTGGGCGCGCAGATATTCGTCTTCGGACAGAAGCTGCCTGTCCTTGAGCGGCGTCAGGCCGGCGTCGAGCACGATGTAGGATTCGAAATACAGAATCCGCTCGAGCTCCTTCAGCGTCATGTCCATCAACAGGCCGATGCGCGAGGGCAGCGACTTGAGGAACCAGATGTGCGCCACGGGAGCGGCCAGCGAGATATGACCCATGCGCTCACGGCGAACGCGCGACAGCGTCACTTCCACGCCGCACTTTTCGCAGATGACGCCCTTGTACTTCATGCGCTTGTACTTGCCGCACAGGCACTCGTAGTCCTTGATCGGCCCGAAGATGCGCGCGCAGAACAGGCCGTCACGCTCCGGCTTGAAGGTGCGGTAGTTGATGGTCTCGGGCTTCTTGATTTCGCCAAACGACCACGACAGGATTTTCTCAGGGCTCGCAATAGCAATTTGGATCTGGTCGAACGCCTGCGGCTGCGCGACCGGATTGAAGAGATTCATGACCTCTTGATTCATTGCTCGTCTCCTAAACTGCGATCCACCTTGACCTCAGGCAGACCGCCGGACATTCCGGATGAAGCGGCGGTAGCTTGCGCTGCCGCCGCTGATATTGGGCTGACGTTACTCGGCTGCTTCGGCCGTCGGCCCCTCGATTTTCTTGTCCATGGCCAGTTCGACGTTCAGGCCCAGGGAGCGCATTTCCTTGACGAGAACGTTGAAGCTCTCGGGAATGCCGCTCTCGAAGGCGTCGTCGCCACGCACGATGGCCTCGTAGACCTTGGTGCGGCCGGCCACGTCGTCCGACTTCACGGTCAGCATTTCCTGCAGCGTGTAGGCCGCGCCATAGGCTTCCAGCGCCCAGACCTCCATTTCGCCGAAACGCTGTCCGCCGAACTGCGCCTTGCCGCCCAACGGCTGCTGGGTGACGAGCGAGTAGGGACCGATGGACCGCGCATGGATCTTGTCGTCGACGAGATGGTGCAGCTTCAGCATGTAGATGTAGCCGACCGTCACCTGGCGATCGAACGCCTCGCCTGTACGCCCGTCGTACAACGTCACCTGCCCCGACGAAGCATGCCCCGCCTTGCCGAGCATTTCGACGATGTCCTTCTCGCGTGCGCCGTCGAAGACCGGCGTTGCGATCGGGACACCCTTGCGCAGATTCTCGCCCAGCTCCACGAGCGACTTGTCGTCGAGAGCCTGGATCGTGTCATGCTTGCCGTAGATGTCGTTGAGCTTCTCGCGCAACGGCTTGGCATTGCCGTTCCTCATATAGGCGTTGACGGCCTCGCCGACCTGCTTGCCAAGGCCCGCGCAGGCCCAGCCAAGATGCGTCTCGAGAATCTGGCCGACGTTCATGCGGCTCGGCACGCCGAGCGGGTTGAGCACGATGTCGACCGGCGTGCCGTCCGGAAGGAACGGCATATCCTCGGAAGGCACGATGCGCGACACGACACCCTTGTTGCCGTGACGGCCGGCCATCTTGTCGCCTGGCTGGATCTTGCGCTTCACGGCGACGAAGACCTTGACCATCTTCATCACGCCGGGCGGCAGTTCGTCGCCGCGCTGCAGCTTCTCGACCTTGTCGAGGAAGCGGCTCTCGAGCCCCTTCTTCGCCTCGTCGTACTGCTTACGCATGGCTTCGATCTCGCCCATCAGGCGATCGTCTTCCACCGCGAACGTCCACCATTGCGAGCGGGGATATTCTTCGAACGTTTCGCGCGTCAGCGTCGAGTCCTTCTTGAACCCCTTCGGCCCGCCGGTCGCAACCTTGCCGGTCAGCAATTCCGATAAACGGCCGTAAACGTTACGGTCGAGAATCGCCTGCTCGTCGTCGCGGTCCTTGGCCAGACGTTCGATCTCTTCACGTTCGATCGCCTGGGCGCGTTCGTCCTTGTCGACGCCATGACGGTTGAACACGCGCACCTCGACGATCGTGCCCTGCACGCCGGGAGGAACGCGCAGCGAGGTGTCGCGCACGTCGGAAGCCTTTTCGCCGAAGATGGCGCGCAGAAGTTTTTCTTCCGGCGTCATCGGGCTTTCACCCTTCGGGGTGATCTTGCCGCACAGGATGTCGCCAGCCTGCACTTCGGCGCCGATGTAGACGATGCCCGCTTCATCGAGATTCTTCAGCGCTTCTTCCGAAACGTTGGGAATATCGCGGGTGATTTCCTCGGGGCCGAGCTTGGTATCGCGCGCCATCACCTCGAACTCGTCGATATGGATCGACGTGAACACGTCGTCCTTCACGATGCGCTCGTTGAGGAGGATGGAATCCTCGAAGTTATAGCCATTCCACGGCATGAACGCGACGAGCACGTTGCGGCCGAGCGCCAGATCGCCGAGATCGGTCGACGGACCGTCGGCGATGATGTCGCCCTTGCGGACGAAATCGCCGACCTTCACCAGAGGTTTCTGGTTGATGCAGGTCGACTGGTTGGAACGCTGGAACTTCATCAGCCGGTAGATGTCGACGCCCGGACGGGTCGGATCGAGATCCTCCGAAGCGCGCACGACGATACGGGTCGCATCGATCTGGTCGATGAAACCGGTGCGCCGCGCAGCGATGGCGGCGCCCGAGTCGCGCGCCACGATCGCTTCCATGCCGGTACCGACGAGCGGTGCGTCGGTGCGTACCAGCGGCACGGCCTGGCGTTGCATGTTCGAGCCCATGAGCGCGCGGTTGGCGTCGTCGTTCTCAAGGAACGGGATGAGCGCCGCGGCCACCGAGACGAGTTGCTTGGGTGACACGTCCATGTAGTCAACGCGGTCGCGCGGCACCATGATGACGTCGCCCGCATGGCGCACGACCACCAGGTCCTCGGTCAGATGCCCCTTGGCATCGAGCGCCAGATTGGCCTGCGCCACATAGTGCTTCTGCTCTTCCATGGCCGACAGATAGGCGACGTCCTCCGTCACCTGACCGTCCTTGATGCGACGGTAAGGCGCTTCGATGAAGCCGTATTTGTTGACGCGCGCAAAAGTCGCCAGCGAATTGATCAGGCCGATGTTCGGGCCTTCCGGCGTCTCGATCGGGCAGATGCGGCCGTAATGGGTCGGATGTACGTCGCGCACTTCGAAGCCGGCGCGTTCGCGCGTCAGGCCGCCCGGCCCAAGCGCCGAGAGACGGCGCTTGTGGGTGATCTCCGACAGCGGATTGGTCTGATCCATGAACTGCGACAGCTGCGAGGAACCGAAGAACTCACGCACGGCGGCGGCCGCCGGCTTGGCGTTGATCAGGTCCTGCGGCATCACGGTGTCGATGTCGATCGACGACATGCGTTCCTTGATGGCGCGCTCCATGCGCAGCAAGCCGAGGCGATACTGATTTTCCATCAGTTCGCCGACCGAGCGCACGCGGCGGTTGCCGAGATGGTCGATGTCGTCGATTTCGCCGCGACCGTCGCGCAGATCGACAAGCGCCCGCACCACCGCCAGGATGTCATCCTTGCGGAGAATACGAACCGTATCCTCGGCGTCGAGATCCATGCGCATGTTCATCTTGACGCGGCCGACCGCGGAAAGGTCATAACGCTCGGAATCGAAGAACAGCGAATGAAACATCGCTTCCGCCGACTCGATGGTCGGCGGCTCACCCGGGCGCATCACCCGGTAGATGTCGAACAGGGCTTCCTCGCGTGACGAATTCTTGTCGACGGCAAGCGTGTTGCGGATATAGGGACCGACGTTGATGTGGTCGATGTCGAGCAGCACCAGTTCCTTGCCGGCATGCTCGATAAGCGTCGGCAGAGTCTTGGCGGTGATTTCCTCACCGGCTTCGGCAAAGATTTCACCCGTGCTCGGATCGAAAATATCCTCGGCGAGATACTGGCCGAACAGATCCTCGTCCTGCTGCCGCAGCGCCTTCACGCCCTTCTCGGCGAGTTGGCGCGCCGCGCGCACGGTGACCTTCTTGCCGGCCTCGATGACCACTTCGCCGCTGTCGGCGTCAACCAGGTCGACAGTCGCCTTGACGCCCTTCATGCGCTCCGGATCATACGGCATGCGCCAGAACGTCTCTTTCGTCTTCTTGTCGGTGACGAGCGTGTAGACGATCTTCTTGTAGAAGGTGTTGAGGACTTCTTCGCCATCCATGCCGAGCGCGAACAAAAGCGACGTCACCGGAATCTTGCGGCGGCGGTCGATACGCGCGTAGACGATGTCCTTGGCGTCGAATTCGATGTCGAGCCAGGAACCGCGATAGGGAATGATGCGGGCGGCGAACAGCAGCTTGCCCGACGAATGGGTCTTGCCCTTGTCGTGATCGAAGAAGACGCCCGGCGAACGGTGCATCTGCGAAACGATGACGCGCTCGGTGCCGTTGACAATGAATGTACCGTTCAGGGTCATGAACGGCATGTCGCCCATATAGACGTCCTGCTCCTTGATGTCGCGGACCGACCGCGCATTGGTGTCGGGGTCCACATCGAATACGATCAGGCGCAGTTTCACCTTCAACGGCGCAGCAAACGTCATGCCGCGCTGGCGGCACTCGTCGACGTCGTATTTCGGCTGTTCGAATTCATAGCGGACGAACTCGAGCAGAGCCGTCTGCGAGAAATCGGAAATCGGGAAGACGGACTTGAAAACAGACTGCAGCCCTTCGTCGGCGCGGCCGCCGACAGGCTCATCGACCATCAGGAACTGATCGTAGGAAGCCTTCTGGACTTCGATCAGATTCGGCATTTCTGCGACTTCGCGGATGTTGCCGAAAAACTTGCGGATGCGCTTGCGGCCGATGAAGGATTGCTGGGTTGTTTGAGCCGACGCTTGAGCCATATCGCTCCTCGAACCTCGTATTTGCGGCGGACCCGGACGGGTCTCACACCTGCCGTGCGGACGAAATGACCGCGCGAATGGGGCTCTGCCCCGGGAATCACCGCTGTCAAGCGGATTTTCAATCCAGATAAGCCTCGAATGAGGCCTTTTCCAGAAAGGAATGACGGCCCCGGCGACTTGCCCCGGGACCGTCTCGTTTCAATGAAGGAATCGCGGACGCGACCCCTGCAATTTCACTTAAGCTCGACCTTGGCGCCGGCCTTCTCCAACTGCGCCTTGAGCTTGGCAGCGTCGTCCTTGGAGACGCCTTCCTTGACAGGCTTCGGAGCGGCTTCGACGAGATCCTTGGCTTCCTTGAGGCCCAGGCCGGTGATGGCACGGACTTCCTTGATGACCTCGATCTTCTTGTCGCCGGCGGCGGCAAGAACAACGGTGAACTCGGTCTGCTCTTCAGCAGCCGGAGCAGCAGCTCCGCCCGGCGCAGCCGCCACAGCGACGGCGGCAGCGGCGGAAACGCCCCACTTCTCTTCGAGCAGCTTGGCGAGTTCGGCCGCCTCGAGGACGGTCAAGCTCGACAGTTCGTCGACGATCTTTTCGAGATTTGCCATAATTTCAGTTCCTAACTTAGATTTGGTCCTAACCAACTGGTTAATTGAAGGCCTCGATCAGGCCGCGTCTCGATTGGCATAGGCCCCAAAAACGCGCGCAAGCTTGGCAGCCGGCGCGGTGGAGAGCTGGGCGATCTTGGTCGAGGGTGCAACGAGCAGACCCAGGAGCTTGGCGCGCAGTTCGTCCAGGGAAGGCAGAGTCGCAAGCGACTTCACGCCATCCGGGTTCAGGGCGGTCTTTCCCATTGCCCCACCAAGGATCACGAGCTTGTCGAAATCCTTGGCGAAGGCCACGGCGACCTTCGGCGCTGCCACCGGATCGTCCGAATAGGCGATCAGGGTCGGCCCCTTGAGAAGGGGCGCGATGGAAGCGACGTCCTTGCCATCAAGAGCGATCTTGGCGAGGCGGTTCTTGGCCACCTGTACCGAGGCGCCGGCATTCCGCATCCGCTTGCGCAGATCCTGAAGCTGGGCGACGGTCAGGCCGGAGTAGTGCGCCACAACCACGACCGACGTCTTCGAAAAGACTTCGCCGAGGTCCGTGACGAGCTCTCTTTTACCCGCTCTGTCCACTATGCTCTCTCCGGTTGGCGGGGCGAACCCCGCCGGTTGCATGAACCGCAGCCCTTCCGCGGAGGCGGAAAGCGCGGCATCGAATGCCTGTCCCCGGAGCGATGGTCTCGCCACCGGACAGAAGGTTCGAACCAAACAATGGGCGTGCGGACATGCCGGAAGGCACGCCACAAGCCCGGAAATCCGGTCTTCCCCGTCTATGCAGGCCTCACCGTTCCTCTGAAGGAACCGTTGTGAAATTAAGCAGTTAGACCTAAATCTTCCCGCGCCGGCAGTCTCGGACAGGACATGGCCGAAAGAGAACCGGGCTTGCGCCCAGGCCCTGCCGGCCTATCCACCGCGCGCCAGTGCCTTCCTTCGAGAAGGTGCAAGCGCACGGAAGCTGAATCTGAAAAGGGCTGCAAAACGCGATCAGCCCGTTTGCCTATCTAGACCTAATCCAGCCCGTCCACAAGGGGGCAGGCCGGAAAAGATTACAGGTCGAAGAATCAGGGGCCGGACGGGCGCCTGAGACGTCAACTGCAAGACCTCAGGCGCCGACAGCGCCCTGGGTCGTCACGGTCGTCGGGTCGATCTTCACACCCGGCCCCTGGGTCGAGGACAAGGCCACTCGCTGGATATAAGTGCCCTTGGCTCCGGCCGGCTTGGCGCGGGTCACGGCATCGACGAACGCCTTGACGTTCTCGACCAGCTTCTCCTCGCCGAACGAGGCCTTGCCGACGGTGCCCTGCACGATACCGGCCTTCTCGACGCGGAACTCGACGGCGCCGCCCTTGGAGGCTTTGACCGCAGCGGCCACGTCATTGGTGACAGTGCCGACACGTGGGTTCGGCATCAGGCCGCGCGGTCCGAGCACTTTGCCCAGACGGCCGACGAGACCCATCATATCCGGGGTCGCGATGCAGCGGTCGAACTCGATCGTGCCGCCGTTGACGATGGTGACCAGGTCTTCCGCCCCGACGATGTCGGCGCCGGCGGCCTTGGCTTCATCAGCCTTGGGGCCGCGCGCGAACACGGCGACGCGGACGGTACGTCCGGTGCCGTTCGGCAGGTTGACCACGCCGCGGACCATCTGGTCGGCATGCTTGGGATCGACGCCAAGATTCATCGAAATTTCGACGGTTTCGTCGAATTTCGCTGTGGCGCGGTCCTTCACGAGCTTCACAGCTTCGTCGATCTTGTAGAGCTTGACGCGGTCGATGCCCTCGCGGGACTTTCTGATGCGCTTTCCGTCAGCCATTGCCTTACCCCACCACCTGGAGGCCCATGGCCCGGGCCGAGCCCTCGATCATCGACATCGCTGATTCAACCGTATGACAGTTGAGATCGACGATCTTCTTCTCGGCGATCTCGCGCACCTGCGCCTTGGTCACCGAACCGACAAAGCTGCGTCCCGGCGTCTTCGAACCGGAAGCAGGCTTCTTGCCGATCTTGAGATTGGCCGCCTTCTTCAGGAAGAACGTCACCGGCGGCTGCCGCATTTCAAATGTAAAGGAACGGTCCTGATAGGCGGTGATCACCACCGGAATCGGCGTCCCCTTCTCGATCTGCGCGGTCTTTGCGTTAAAGGCCTTGCAGAACTCCATGATATTCAGGCCGCGCTGACCCAGCGCGGGGCCGATCGGCGGCGACGGATTCGCCGCGCCGGCCGGCACCTGAAGCTTCACGTAACCCGCGATCTTCTTTGCCATAATAGTCTCCACACAATGTCAGGACGAAACCTCCGCCTGACGGTTTGAAGTCCGTGGTCCGGCATGAACTCCCGGATGGCCTCCAGGCATGCCCGCCACGTTCGAATGCCGCCCCCAAAGGGGCGGACTTAAACGGTCAGGTCTTTTCGACCTGGCCGAATTCCAGTTCCACAGGCGTCGCGCGACCGAAAATCGACACAGCGACCTTGAGGCGCGAGCGGCCTTCGTCGACTTCCTCGACGATACCGTTGAAGGAGGCGAACGGACCATCGGCGACCCGCACCGTCTCGCCGATTTCAAACGAAATCGAGGGCTTGGGATGCTCGACGCCGTCGGCGACCTGCCCCTTGATCCGGTCGGCCTCGGCCTCCGAGATCGGCATCGGCTTGTTGTCGGCGCCGAGAAAGCCCGTAACCTTGGGTGTATTCTTGATCAGATGGTAGACGTTGTCCGTCAGGTCGCACTTGACCAGCACGTAGCCCGGGAAAAACTTGCGCTCGGCGTTGACCTTGCGGCCGCGGCGCACCTCGACGACGTTTTCCGTCGGCACGAGGATTTCCTCGAACTTGTCGGCCAGCCCTCGCTGGGCGGCGAATTCACGGATCGACTCCGCGACCTTCTTCTCGAAGTTCGAATAGGCGTGAACGATATACCAGCGCATGGGCATGGGTGCGGTTTCCGGCTACTTTCCCAGAGACAGAATGAACGCGAGAAGCAGACGGATGGCCTGGTCCACGGTGACGAAAAACAAACTTGCAACCACGACCAGCAGAACCACGAGGCCTGTCGTGATCAGCGTCTCGCGGCGCGTCGGCCACGTGACCTTCGACGCTTCGGCGCGTACCTGCTGGAGGAATTCAAACGGATTGGCCATCTACCTGTCTCTGCTGCCGGAAGCTCAAGCGCTCGCCCGCATCCCATATGGAGATGCAGAGCCCAAATACGAAGCGCTGATGCGAACTCCCGAAAATGATCGCGGCGCGGGACCGGGAGGTCGCGCGCCACAACGACGGGCTTATAACCGGTGTCCGCGGTTCCGCCAAGCGGTTTCTTGAGGCGGCAGTCGGCAGTCGGGCTTAGGCAGCGGAATAAGAGAAACTGCCTATTGCCCTCAGGGCCGGTCCGAGGCGGTCCAGACTTCCTGCCCTGTCGCCTCGTCGCCCAGCGTCGTCCAGATGCCATTGGTGATCTGGTCGTTGTCGACCTGGAACACGGCGATCCCAGGACGGCCCGCCACACGGCCCGGCAGGATCGACTGAAAAACCACGGACAAAACATTGTCGATGAGGATACCGGTGCCGATCTGCCGCAATTCGCCGATCCTCCAGATCACCGCATAGGTCTTGCCGGTCTGCTTGACCTGCGCCTCACCACTATAGGTGCCGCCCTGCGCCGGATTGCGGCCTTCGATCCGGTACATGCCTTCAACAGCCACGGCCGGAGACGTCAGAAGAACGAAAATTCCCAGAAATAAAGCGGACAGACTTTTCGGCAGCGCCATTCGCGACCTCATCACGTCAGAGCGCGACCGCACCGCACCATAACCATATCATGTGCCCGAAGCATCCCGACAGCAACCGCAATCGGCGCATATGACAGTTTCGTGCACTGCGGGTTAACTCCAGTACAGCCGCGGGTTGTGTCGTGATGCGACTGCAAAATGACCGTGATTTCCGTACCGGATGTTACCCAAATACGACAAGAACCGTCTTGCTGCCGTCATATATATCTATCATTCTGGATATATGGAAAACATTGAAGTCATCGCCGCTCTGGCCGCTCTCGCCCAGCCGACCCGGCTCGAGACATTCCGGCTGCTGGTCAAACACGAGCCCCACGGCGTCCCCGCCGGCGAGCTCGCCCGCTTGATCGAGGTGCCGCAAAATACCATGTCGACCCATCTCGCTATTCTGGCTCGCACCGGGCTGATCGTCGGCGAACGGCACAGCCGCTCCATCATTTACCGGGCCGATCTCGCCCGCTTCCGCGCCATGACGCTCTACCTGATCAAGGACTGCTGCGGCGGCAGGCCCGAGCTATGCGCGCCGCTGATCGCCGATCTTACCCCCTGCTGCCCAACTGCGGAGATTTCCCATGTCTGATCGTGTTTTCAACGTCCTGTTTCTTTGCACCGGCAACAGTGCCCGCTCGGTCATGGCCGAATCCATTCTGCGCAAGGACGGCGCCGGCCGCTTCAAAGCCTTCTCTGCGGGTAGCCAGCCAAAGGGAACCGTCAATCCCTTCGCGCTCAAAGTGCTCGCAGCCCTGAATTATCCGACCGACAACATGCGCTCGAAAAGCTGGGACGAATTTGCGAGCCCCGGCGCGCCGGAAATGGATTTCGTCTTCACGGTCTGCGACAGCGCCGCCGGCGAGACCTGCCCCTTCTGGCCGGGCCAGCCGATGACCGCCCACTGGGGCATCGAAGACCCGGCGGCCGTCGAAGGCACTGACATTGAAAAGGAAGCCGCCTTCGTCACCGCGGCGCGTTACCTCAAGAACCGGATCACGGCCTTCACCAACCTGCCGCTCGCAGGCCTCGATAAAATGACATTGACCCGGCACCTGCACGAGATCGGTCATCTCGACGGCGCATCGCGCAAACGGCCGGAGGTGGCGTGATGCAAGATAAGCCAATGGACGTCATCATCTATCACAACCCCGCCTGCGGAACCTCGCGCAACACCCTGGCGATGATCCGCAACGCCGGCATCGAGCCGCACATCATTGAATATCTGAAATGCCCGCCGACCCGCCTGCTGCTGACGCAATTGCTCGCGCGCGCCGGTCTCACCGTACGTCAGGTCTTGCGCGAGAAGGGAACGCCATTTCACGATCTCGGCCTCGCAGACACGTCCCTGTCCGACAGCGCCTTGCTGGACGCCATCGGCGAACACCCGATCCTGATGAATCGCCCCATCGTCGTAACACCCAAAGGCGTGCGCCTGTGCCGGCCGTCCGAACTGGTTCTCGATCTGCTGCCGCCGCAGCAAGGTGAGTTCTTCAAGGAAGACGGCGAACGCGTGATCGACGCGCACGGCCGACGGGTTGCGACCGCGTGAGCTTTTCCCTCGGCAAACGTCTCATGGCCGAAGGGCTCGGCGCCGGCCTGCTGGTGGCGACCGTCGTCGGCTCCGGCATTATGGCGGAGCGCCTCGCCGGCGGAAACGTCGCTCTGGCTTTGCTCGGCAATACCTTGCCAACGGGCGCGATTTTGGTCGTGCTCATTCTCGCGTTCGGTCCCATTTCCGGCGCCCATTTCAATCCGGCCGTTTCGGTTGTGATGAGCCTGCGCGGCGAACTGCCATCGCGGGAGTGTGCGCTTTATATCGCTGCGCAGATCATCGGCGCCTGCCTGGGAACGCTTGCCGCCCATGGCATGTTCGAACTGCCGCTCATCGAATTCGGCATCAAGGCGCGCACCGGCCCGGCGCAATGGTTCGCCGAATTCGTCGCTACATGCGGATTGCTCGTTACGATCCTGGCCATCTCCCGTTTCAGGAGCGAAGCTATCCCTGTCGCCGTCGGTCTCTACATCACCGCCGCTTATTGGTTCACCGCCTCGACTTCGTTCGCCAATCCCGCCGTGACCATAGCCCGCGCGCTCACCAGAAGCTTTTCCGGCATCGCGCCTGCCGACGTGCCCATGTTCGCTATCGCGCAACTGGCCGGCGCGCTCGCTGGTCTTGCGTTAATGCACTGGCTCCTGAGCCCTACTCCGGCTCCTGCAGCAACGATGGCCGCCAAACGGAGTTGATGGTGGACTTTCGATGACGGATTTGCCCAATCTCGACACGGCGTTGCTGTCGCGGCCAGACATCAGCCGCCTCGAACCCCACGAGCGCATGACGCACAAGCCGCGCATCCTGCTGCTCTACGGCTCGCTGCGCGAACGCTCCTACAGCCGCCTGTTGACCCTGGAAGCGGCGCGCCTGCTGAACTATCTTGGCGCTGAAACCCGCATCTTCGATCCGCGCGGACTGCCCCTGCCCGACGGCGCCTCCGCCGACCATCCGAAGGTTGCGGAGCTACGCGAACTGTCCGCCTGGTCGGAAGGACAGGTCTGGACCAGTCCGGAGCGCCACGGCGCCATGACCGGCATTCTCAAGATGCAGATCGACTGGATTCCCCTGTCGGTCGGCGCGGTGCGGCCGACGCAGGGCAAGACGCTTGCGGTGATGCAGGTCAGCGGCGGCTCGCAATCGTTCAACGCGGTCAACCAGTTGCGCGTACTCGGCCGCTGGATGCGCATGCTGACCATTCCCAACCAGTCTTCGGTTGCCAAAGCCTACGAACAATTCGACGATGCCGGCCGCATGAAAGCCTCGCCCTATTACGAGCGCGTCGTCGATGTCATGGAAGAGCTGGTGAAATTCACGCTGCTGACCCGCGATCGTTCCGATTACCTCACATCGCGCTACAGCGAGCGCAAAGAGACAGCGGAGAAACTGGCAGCCCGTACCCGGTTGCATCGCATATGAGCGAAACCGCGCCCGGCTTTGCCAGGCGATACCTGGTCGTTCCCGGCCTTGGCGTCACACAGATCCTCACATGGGGCTCATCTTATTATTTGCTGGCTGTATTGGCGCCGGTCATTGCCAGGGATACCGGCTGGTTGTTGTCCTGGGTGGTCGGCGGCCTCTCGCTGGGAATGCTTGTTGCCGGCACGAGTTCGCCGCTCATCGGCCGCCTCATACAGAAGCATGGCGGCCGCCCGGTTCTTTGCGCGAGTTCGGTGCTGATCGCGATCGGGCTTTGCACGATCGCATTTGCAACGACGCGGACTGTTTATGTCGGCGGTTGGCTTGTCACAGGGCTCGGCATGGGTGCCGGCCTCTATGATGCGGCATTCGCCACGCTGGGCCGCCTCTATGGCGCCGGCGCACGCAAGGCCATCACCAATCTCACGCTTTTTGGCGGCTTCGCCAGCACGGTCTGCTGGCCTCTCAGCGCCTTCCTCGTCGATGCCTGTGGATGGCGCAACACCTGCCTGATTTATGCCGGCATTCAATTGGCAATCTGTCTTCCGATCAACCTTTTCCTGATCCCGCGCGCACCGCCCCCGACAGCAGCGGAATCCGTTAGACCCACAGACGCCGGGGTCTCAAGCTACGGACCGGCGTTTGTTTTGCTGGCGTTGATCCTCTCGTGCACTGCCGTCACCACGTCGCTTATTTCGGTGCATTTGTTGACGCTGCTGCAAGCGCGGGGCTTTGAACTGACCGGCGCTGTCGCCCTCGGCGCCCTCATAGGACCGTCGCAAGTCGCAGCCCGCCTGGTCGAATGGTCGTTCGGTCCACGTTATCATCCGATGTGGACCATGCTCGCCTCCGTGGCCCTGATTGCGACAGGCATGAGTATGCTTCTGGTCGACGCGCCGCTGGCGCTGGTTGCCCTGATACTCTATGGCGCCGGGAACGGCATCGGCTCGATCGCGCGTGGCACGCTCCCGCTGGCGGTGTTCGGCGCTGACAACTATCCGATCATTATGGGACGCCTCGCAATGCCCAGCCTGATCGCGCAAGCGGCGGCGCCATCGATTGGAGCATTGCTCATCGAATTCGGCGGCGCCGGACTGACCATGTCCGCACTGGCAATTCTAGCTTCGACCAACTGCGCCATCGCGCTCGTCCTTGCGCGCCGCGTGTGGCGGCCGGCGAGCGGCTGATCACAACGCCGTCGTCTCCAGGCCAAGCTGCTCCTTAAGGGCAGCACATCCCTTCGGCGTCACCATCACCGCGCGAGACGATTTCGACCGTCGCAGCCAGTCCTTGGCGCATAAAAGGCTCATGAACTGGACACCAAGCGGCCCTGCGAGATGGTGCTGCCGCTCGGTCCAGTCGAGACATTGCCGGGCCAACCCGCGACGGCCCGCTTTGATGGCGCCCACGTCCAGGCCCAGGCGGCCGAACCAATCCATGCCGGCCGCCGTCACCTCGAACTGCTTGCCGGGTGCGGGACAGATGTAACGATGTGTCTGCAAAGCTTGCGTCACCGCAACGCCGAGCCGGCCGGCGAGGTGATCGTAGCAGCAGCGGCAGAATTGCAGCTCCCGCTCCTGCGGGCTGAGCGCCTTGCGCCTGATGACCGCCGCAGGCTGGATCACGGCAAGCTGCTCCATCGCCTGGGCCACATGCGCGCCGGCAAGCCGATAGTAGCGATGCCGTCCTTCGCTCTCCACCGCGACCAGCCCGCCGGCAAGCAATTTGGCGAGATGCGAACTGGCGGTCTGCGCAGTGACCCCGGAGGCATAGGCCAGTTCCCCCGCGGGCAGAGCGCGGCCGTCCAGCAGCGTCGTCAGCATGATCGCACGTGCCTGATCGGCGAGCAGGAACGCCGTTCCGGCAAAATTCGGCGACGAGGAACTGGGTGAGGACATAGTGGCGGAACTGGACATGATCGCCTCCGGCAAAGGAATCTAGGTCATGTCCGGATAAAGTACAGCCCTGTCAGGACGTGGCAGGAGGCTTAAGCCGCAAAGAAAAAATCAATCGTTCACGCTGATATCCGTGAAAAGAAATCCTGAAGGCGTCTTCGTAAAAACGAAAATATCGTCGCCGCAGAAGATGGCGTAACTGTCATTGTTGTTGCCATCGCGATCGTAAATGGCCTTGCTGCGCAGCAGGCATGAACGCTTTTTTGCCGTAAAGCTGGTTGCATAGATCTTTGCACGAAACTGCGCGGCATCGCGAACGGAGTCTTCCGCCATGAATGGCAGACGCGTCATGGTCGCAACCGCGGCCGGATCGTTGGCCTTCACCGCCACGCGAAATTTCGTGATGAAACCCTCGAACTCTTTTTGCACTTCGGGGGACGCAACAGCCTTCTTCGGCGCCGCCGCAAAGGCGGGCGCCAGCTGCATGACGGAGAGGGCAAATGCGAGTGTGAGCAAAGTTTTCATGGCGTTGTCTCCGTCCGCGCGTCATCGCGCAAGCGCTGGTTCTCGCATCGTCTGTCGATCTCCGCATGTGTGCGATCGCACATGTCAGGCCAGGAACGCTACGACACGCATCGAAACATCCTAGCTATCGCGGCGTTAGATTCGGCCATCCTCGAACAAGGCCGAAATCATGGATGATGCTATCTCCCTACGCGCTATCCCAGACGGCACCCAGTGTCGCGACAAACCCGGCGCAACGACCTTGCTGACCCTGTGCCTGGCAGTGCTCGTCGCGCAGGTCGATACCGCCGTCGTCAACCTCGCCACCCGTCCTATCGGAGACCATTTCAACGCCGGCGTGATCGCGCTTCAATGGGTCATCGACAGCTACAACTTCGTTTACGCGGTGCTGTTGCTGACCGGCGGCCTGCTCGCTGATCTCTACGGCCGGCGGCGCATCTTCATGATCGGCGCGGCGCTCTTCACCATAGCGTCGCTCATCTGCGCGCTTGCTCCGTCGATCGCAATCCTGATCTGTGGCCGCGCGCTTGCCGGCGTCGGCGCAGCGCTTCTGCTGCCCGCATCCCTGGCGATCATCCGCGTCGTCTGGCGTGACGAAGCGGAGCGCGGCCGCGCGCTCGGCATCTGGGCGGCCTGCAACGGCCTGGCGATGGCGATCGGGCCGACGCTGGGCGGCCTTCTGATCAATCAGTTCGGCTGGCGCAGCATTTTTGTGGTGGTCGTCCCGCTGAGCCTTGCCGCCCTCGTCTTCGCCATGGCGTACATCCCGGAATCTTCAGATCCGCAGGACCGGCATTTCGATGCGCCGGCACAGCTTCTTGGCGCGCTGGCGCTTGGCAGCCTCGCCTTCGCCGCCATTCAATCCCACGACGCCCCTGCCATCGCAATGGCCGCTTTCGGGGTTGCCGCGATTGCACTGTTCGCCTTCATCAAGACAGAAGCGAAGCGCGGCGCCGCCGCCCTTGTGCCGCTCGACATTTTCAGCTCGCGCGAATTCCGCGGCGCGGTGATCGCCACCATCGGCATGACATTCGGCATGTACGGCACGCTGTTCCTGGTGCCGCTGACGTGGCAGAGCACCGGCCGCTTCGACGCCACTGCCGCCGGCATCGCGCTGATGCCGATGGCGCTGATCTTCGTTCTCGTCTCGCCATTCTCCGGAAAACTGACGGAGAGATTCGGCGTACGTCATGTCACCTGCGGCGGCGTCGCCGTCATCAGCATCGGTCTGCTGCTGATCGGCCTGAGCACGCACCAAGCGTCGATTGTTCCCGCCGAAGTGGCGCTCGCCTTGACCGGCCTCGGCATGGGCTTTGCGACAGGCCCGTTGATGGGCGCCGCCGTCGCCGCCGTTGCTGCTGCGCGCTCGGGCACAGCAAGCGCCCTCATCAACGTCGCCCGCATGGCCGGCGCCACGATCGGCGTTGCCATCCTCGGCGCGGTCTTTGCAGTCGCACATGGCGGCGCTGATGGTCTGCGCGCAGCAATGCTCTGCGGCGGCGCCGTTCAGATCATCTGTGCCGCTGTCGCGTGGACGACGACACCCGCCCCGCCGGTGCCGAAAAAATGATCCATGATGATCTTTGCGGCATCGAAGCTGGCCACGGCGGCGGCAAAAGGCTAACGTGCGGCCCGATCAAAACCACAGGAGCCCACGCTGTCACCGCCTCCCTTTCGCGCCGAACAGATCGGCAGTCTTTTGCGCCCGCCTCTTCTCCTCGATCTGCGCCGCCAGGTCGACGCTGGACGGCTGCCGATCGAAAAATTGCATGAGGCGGAAGAAGCCGCGATCCGCGACGCGGTCGCCCTGCAGGAAAGCGTCGGCTTCAAGACGGTGACGGACGGCGAGTTCCGCCGCCGCTCCTATCACAGCTATTTTTTCGGCGAACTCGGCGACGTCAAGCCCGACTATGTGGAAGACACGTCCGGCGACGCCCCCGGCAAGCGCGGCCACCAGCCCATGGCCGTCATCAACAGCCGCGTGCAATGGACGCATCCGATTCATGTCGATGACTACCGCAATCTTGCGAAACTCTCGACCGCGCTGCCGAAGATCACCATTCCCGGCCCCTGCGCTCTGCACTTCCGCGGTGGCGACAAGGCGGTGCTGAAGACAGCCTACAAGGATGTCGATCAGTTCTGGGACGATATCGTCACTGCCTTCCGCACCGAATTGCAGGCTCTGGCCGATGCCGGCTGCACCTATGTGCAGATGGACGAGACCGCCTTCGCCAAGTTCGGCGATCCGGAGGTGCAGGCGACGCTCGCATCGCGTGGCGACGATTGGCGCACGCTCATCGACAGCTACATCGCGATCACCAATAAGGTGTTGACCGGCCTGCCGCCGCAACTGCGCATAGGCATGCATCTGTGCCGCGGCAATCGTGGCGGTCAGCATCATGCCGAAGGCGGCTATGATGTCGTCGCCGAAAAGCTGTTCAACCAACTGGCGATCGATTTCTTCTACCTCGAATATGATTCGCCGCGCGCCGGCGGCTTCTCACCGCTGCGCCATGTCCCGAAGGGTAAGTCCATCGTCCTTGGCCTGGTCTCGACCAAATCCGGTTCGCTCGAAACCACGGAGGTGCTGAAGCAGCGCATCGAGGAGGCGGCAAAGCTGGTCGATCTCGACCGGCTGGCGATCAGCCCGCAATGCGGCTTCGCCAGCGTCGACACCGGCAACCCGCTGAGCATGACCGAGCAAGAAGCCAAAATGCGGCTGGTGGTCGACGTGGCGAAGGATGTCTGGCAGGATGCCTGATAAAACACTTAGAATGGCATAGCCGCGAAGGACGGATCATGTCGGGTCATGAGATCAGTATCGACTACGGCGAGATCCGCCTACCCGGCATTTCGCGCGAGGAATGGGTGGCGCGCGTGCAGCTCGCCGCCTGCTACCGCATCTTTGCCCATCTCGGCTGGACCGAGCTGATCTACAATCACATCACCCTGCGGGTGCCGGGGCCCGAACGGCATTTCCTAATCAATCCGTTCGGCCTGCACTATTCGGAAGTCTGCGCCTCGAACCTGATCAAAATCGATCTCGACGGCAACAAGCTTTCCACCTCGAACTACCCGGTCAATCCGGCGGGCCTGGCGCCGCATTCCACCGTGCATCGTCACATAGACAACGCCCATTGCGTCATGCACACGCACACCACCAGCGGGCTTGCGGTCGCCTGCCTGCGCGACGGTCTGTCGATGACGAATTTCTATGCGGCGCAATTGTCCGGCCGCATCGCCTATCATGATTTCGAAGGCATCACGGTCAACGCCGACGAAGGCTCGCGCATGCTGAAGAGCATGGATGGCAAGCCAGTCCTCATCCTGCGCAATCACGGGCTGCTGGCCTGGGGTGAGACGTTGCCGCAGGCCTTCGCCTATCTTTGGACCGCCCAGCGCGCCTGCGACATCCAGGTGGCGGCGCAAGCTTTGGGGCCGCTGATCCCGATTCCCGATCCCGTGCTCGAACAGTGCGCCCGCGTGTCGCTGCAGTTCGATCCCGCCTACGGTGCCGGCGTCGACGGCTTCAACGCGCTGGTGCGCCAGATCGACAAGATCGACCAGAGCTACCGCCTGTGAGCGCCGGGCTTAAAGTCATGATCGTCGGCGCCGGCGCCATCGGCTCCTGGCTCGCGGCCGTGCTGGCACGCGGCGGCGCCGATGTCTCGATCGTCGCACGTGGCACAACCCTTGATGCACTTCAGATGAACGGGCTGACCTTGCTGGAAAGCGAGCGCAGTTCCAACTGGCGGCTCCCCGTCTCGCACGACGCCGCAGCCTTGCCGCGCCCCGACCTCGCGCTGTTCAGCGTCAAGACCCACGCCTTTGCCGACGCCGTGCGCACCGCGCAACCGGCATTGGCGCATGGGCCCGCCATCATGACGGCGATGAACGGTCTGCCATGGTGGTTTCTCGACGGCGAAGAGCGCCCCTTGCGCGGAACAAGGCTCGAAAGCATCGATCCCGGCGGCAGCATTGCCGCACAGCTCGGCGCAAGCGCTGCCATCGGCGCGGTGGTGCATGCCTCGACAGTGATGGAGCGCCCCGGCGCCGTCCGCTCCATCAAGATCGACCGGCTGATCGTCGGCGATGCAGCAGGGCAGACCTCGGCGCTGACGCAAGCCTTCAGCGTCTGCATCGCCGCCGGTGGTGTCACCTGCCCGGTCACGCCCGACATCCGTCAGGAAATCTGGGCCAAGCTCGCCGGCAATTCCAACATGAATCCATTGAGCGCGCTGACGCGCCTGTCGGCGACGCCATTGCTCGACGATCCGAAACTGCTCGATCTCGTGCGCGCCATGATGACCGAGTTCGAAGCCGTGGGCTGCCGCCTCGGTTTTCACAACCAGATGCCGGCGGAAGAGCGCATCGCCATCACCAGACGACTAGGCAACTTCCGCACTTCCATGCTGGCCGATGCGAATGCTAACCGACCTCTCGAGATCGAAGGCCTGCTCGGCTGCGTGGTCGAGATCGCGCGACGCCTTGACGAGCCCACGCCCGTCAGCAGGATCGTTTACGCGCTCGCTTCGGGACTGGATGTCTCGGCGCGCCTCGACAACCGCTGACCGCGACCTATTTGCTCTGGTTGAAGCGGTTGGTCCAGGTCGATCCTTCCTTGATATCGGGAATAAGATCGGTGGCGCCGGCGTTTTTGTAGACCTCAAACGCCTTCTGCACTTCCGCCTGCTCGAACCGGCCATTCGGCGAAATCGCCGGCAACGACAATTCGACAGCCTCGCGCCAGGTATCGACGGGCACATTCGGAAACAGCTTCTGGCCGATGGTGACGGTCTCGTCCTTGTTGGCGCGCATCCAGTCGTTCGCCTGCTGGATGGCGGTGACGAATTTCTGCACCATGTCGGGATTCTTGGCGATCGTGTCGGCCATCGTGCACAGCGCGACAGACGGGAACTTGGCGAGGGAGGCCACTTCGCCGCCGGATATCTTGATGAGCACCTTGCCGACGCCGGCTGCCTCGGCCTGCTGCGGCGACGGCGGCGACAGCACATAGCCGTCGATCTGCCCGGACTTGAGCCCGGCGAACAATCCGCCGATCGACCCGAGGCGGATGATCTCCGCATCCTTGCCCGGCGTCAGCCCCGCATCGAGCAGCAGCGCGCGGATGAAAACGTCACTCGGCCCGCCCGCTTCCGAGATGCCGTATCTCAGCCCGCGCAAGGCCTTCATGCGCTCCTCGATCGGCGATGAAGCCGAGAGGCCCGCCGGAATGGCCTTGTTGGCGACGACGAGATCGAGCGTCGGCCGTTCCACCAGCTTGTAGATGGCGACGACGGATTTTCCCTGCGCTGTGAAATTGGCGATGTTATCCAGCGTGCAGGAGGAGAAGTTCAGAGTACCGTTGACGAGCGCCGGCGTGTTCTGCGCGCCGGCCGCAAGCTTCACCAGTTCCAGCTTGAAACCGTTCTTCTGGTCAAAGCCCTTGCCGGCGGCGACGAACAGCGCCGACTGATACGGCACCGGATTGATGTTAATCTTGATGGACTGGGCCTGTGCCGTGGAAGCCGCCACGAAGGCGGCTACCGACAACACGATCGCATGCAGACGCAAGTCATTTGGCATGTCATTTTCCTTTCAAAGGTGATGCCGGGAAACCCAACGTTCGAGCGGAAGAAGCATAAGCCGGAACACGGCGACGAAGGCGGCGAGCGTCACCACCAGCGCCATCATCGTATCGACATTGAGAAATGCCGCCTGCTCGGCAATGACGTGACCGAGACCGTGATAGGAGCCGATAAATTCGGCGAGAATGACCGCGATCATCGAGAACGGAATGCCAAAGCGCAGCGCCGTCAGCACGTAGGGAATGGAGAACGGAATGATGAGCTGCCGGTAGGCCTGCAGCTTGCCCGCGCCCATGATCTGCATGACGCCAAGCAGATCGGGCTTCACCGCCCGAATCCCCGCCACGAGGTTGATGATGACCAGCAGGCACGTCACCACCGCAGCCAGAACGATCTTCGGACTGGCGCCCAGCCCGAACCACAGGCCGATGAGCGGCGCCAGCGCCAGCTTCGGCAGGCTGTAGAAGACAAACAGGTAAGGCTCGGCGACACGATAGGCGAAGCCGCGCCAGGTGAGCAGGACGGCTGCGACGACGCCGGTGATTGCGCCGAGAAAATAGCCGGCGACGAACTCGCCTGCCGTGTGAAGCCCTTCGTCGACCAGCGTGCCGTTTTCTGCCAGCGCCCACCAGGCGCGCGCCACATCGAGCGGACTGCTGATGAAATCCCGATCTACCAACCGCCCGGAGGCGAACTGCCAGATACCGAGAAAGCCGACCAGGATGAGCGCCCGGCCACCCCAGATCACCATATGGTCTTGCCGGTCGCGGCGCACGGGCTCGCGTAGCGCCTTGTCGAGAACGGGCTGGTGCGCGCTCACGCTCATCGCCGCGCTCCGTGCTTCACGTCGCGCACGGCAGCCGACATGATCAGCACAAGGACGCCGAGCACGAAGATCGCCGCGAACACGCTGGCGGTATCGTAACGCGCCGACGAGCTGAGGATGAGATAGCCGATACCTTTCTGCGACGAAATGAACTCGCCGACAATGGCGCCGATGATGGCTTCCGGCACGGCGATCTTGAGGCCGAGGATGAAATGCGGCATCGCGGCGCGGAAGCGGATCTTGGTCAGCACCTGCCAGCGCGAGGCGCCCATGATGCGCGGGCCGTCGATCCATCCTTGCGGAATGCTGCGAATGCCGGCCGAGACATTCATGAACACGACAAAGAAAACGAAATAGGCAGCCAGCACGATCTTCGAGGCAACGCCGACGCCGAACCAGATGATGAACAAAGGCGCGATGGCGACGCTCGGCACCGAATAGATCGCCAGTATGTAAGGTTCGACCGCCGCATAAGCGCGCGGCGCAGGGCCCAGCAAGGCCGCCGCGATGACGGCAAAGATGGCGCCAGCGATATAGCCGGCGACCGCCTCGCCCAGGGTATAGGTGGCGCTGTCGACCAGCGCGCCGCTGTGCCAGAACCGTAGCAGCGCATTCCCGATGGCCTGGGGACTGCTGAAGAAAAACGGATCAAGCCCATGATTGGCAAGCACCTGCCAGGCAACGAGCAGCACGGCGAGCAGGCCGAAACGCCAGGCCTGCAACCGCCATCTGGTCAGTTTCGATGCCCTGACCTCGAAGGCGAGCGCGTTGTGCAGAACGCTCTCGGCACGGTTCACCGAGACCGCCGTCATGGATCACGCCGCATGCTGGCTTTGATCTCTTCGCGGATGTCGGCCCACAGGGCGTCGAAGATGCGCGAGAAGCCCGGGGCGTCGTGGATATGGAACACGTCGCGCGGCCGCGGGATGTCTATATCGTAGATTTTCTTGATGCGGCCCGGCGTCGCCGTCATCACAATGATCCGGTCCGACAACGCGATGGCCTCAACCAGATCATGCGTCACGAAGACGACGGTGGAACGCGCCCGCTCCCACAGCTTCACCAGATCGTTCTGCAGCACGAGGCGCGTCTGCGCATCGAGCGGGCCGAACGGCTCGTCCATCAGAATGAGATTGGCGTCATAGATCAGGGTGCGGATGATGGAGCCGCGCTTGCGCATGCCGCCGGAGAGCTGAGCCGGATAATGATTTTCGAAGCCGGTGAGGCCGACGCGGTCGATCAACTCGCGCGAACGCCGGGCGCGCTCCTCCTTGGGGATGCCTCGCAGTTCCAGCGCGATCTCGACATTCGATTGCAGGGTGCGCCAAGGCAGCAGATTGTCGTCCTGCGTGACATAGCCGACCTCGGTATTGATGCCGGCAACAGGCTTGCCGTTGCAGATAACGCTACCCTCGGTCGGCTTGGTCAGACCGGCGATCAGATTGAGAATGGTGGACTTGCCGCAGCCGCTGGGTCCGACGATGGAACAGAACTCGCCTTCCTTGAAGCTCAGCGATATCCCCTCAAGGGCGAGCTTGGCCGAGCGGCGCTGCGTATCCACGAAGGCGAGATAGACGTCCTGCAGGGCCGCTATCTCGCGCGCGGAACGCTCATCCTGCGGCGAAGCCTTCGGAACCACTTGTGTCAACATGCTTGTCCATTGCTGCGATTCATCTTGTTCCCTTCAATCCATGAACCGGCCGCCGGAAAAATTCAGCGTCTCGCCGGTGATGAAGCCTGCATCCTGCGACGCAAGATACAACACCGCCTGCGCCGCCTCCCTGGCCTTGCCGAACCGGCCGACTGGAATGCCCTTGGCAAGTTCGGCCTGCCGTTCCGGCGAATGGTGGCTGACCTGCTGTTCCATCAGCGCATTGGCGATCATGTTGACGGTAACGCCGGAGGCTGCGACCTCGGCAGCGAGCGCGCGTGACAGGGCGATGAGGCCACCTTTGGCGGCAGCATAGGGCACCACATTGTGATGCACGCCGGTTTTGCCCGACATTGAGCACAGGCCGACAATCCGCCCGAAGCCCCGCTTCGACATGCGCTTTGCCGCTTCCTGCATCATCAGACCGAACCAGATCAGTTCCTGCTGAACTATCGAAACGAAAGCCTCCGCCGGCAGTGTCATGAACGGCGCCGTGGTTACAGGCTTTG
This sequence comes from Terripilifer ovatus, assembly GCA_029222685.1. GTDB lineage: Bacteria > Pseudomonadota > Alphaproteobacteria > Rhizobiales > Beijerinckiaceae > Terripilifer > Terripilifer ovatus. Next base: position 31,503 of record JARHVB010000036.1, read on the forward strand.
CCGACATCACCAGCGTATCGACTGGCCCCAACGCCTCTTCCGCCGCATCGAACCAGGCAGCGAAGTCGGTGCTCTTGCCATACACGATCGGCAGCGCGGCCTTTGCCCCTTCAACCGCTGCATCCGTCGCAACCGTTGCGCCGGCTTCGATGAAGGCTCGGGCAATATCTGCGCCAGAACCATGGGCCGTCCCGACGATGGCAATGTGTCTGCCGCTGAAATCCAATGATCCGTCCCCGCTCTGCCTAGATGATAAAGGTCAGGTTTGCCTGCGGCATGTCGCGATCGATCAGCAGCACCGTCTTGCGCCTGATGCGCAGGCCGTCATCCGTCTGTTCAAGCTCGTGCCGCACGGTGCCGACCAGCGGCCTGATCTTGCCCAGGCCGATCTGCGTGAAGTCGCCGGCGCGCAATTCCCAGATCGTCTGTACCGAGCGCACCAGGATATCGGACGATCCTGCTTCCGGCGCCAGCCGCTCCACATTGCTCACCACATGCATCGTGCGCGAGGCCGGGCTCTGGGCGGGAAACGACAGGTGCTGCAGATGATAGACGCGCTCTTCGCGGCGCGCCGCATCGTCATAGACCAGCGCCGCATGGGTCGCAATGTCCTGCGTCTCGTCGATGGGAATCCAGTAGATGCCGTCCGGTGTGAACAGCGACAACCATTCGGCCAGTTGCAGCTCGTCCAGCAGCCTGGCTTCGCGATAGAGGAATGCCTCGATCTCGCGGATATCGACGGAGGTCCGCGTGCTCATTGGCCGGATCCGCTGGAAAGACTGCGTCGCCAGGCGCGCCAGAAGGCGCGATGCCCGGTCTCGCTCGACGGCAGGCCTTCGATATCGCCGTCGCCCAGCGGCTTTTCGGCCGCCATGCCGCGCTCCAGGATCAGCCATTCGAGCTGGCTGGCGGACAACCCCTGCTGATTGGCGGCGAAAATCTCGATGTCGTCGGGCATGCCGTGACCGGAGGGACCGTAAAACCGTTCCTGGCTGCGCAACATGCCTTCGTTGAAGGCCGGCGGCGCACCGTCGAGATCATAGAGATAGATGCGCACTTCAGTCTTGTCCGGCGCGATCGGCCGCCAGGTACGGATCTGGTTGTGGATCATGCCGAAGTTGGGAAAGATGCAGCCGGCATTGCTGCCGAAGATCCACTGGAATTCCTCGGCACCATACAGCTTTTCGATCGACTGGTAGTACTCGGCGAACGGCCCGCTCAGCATCTCCTGCGTGTCGATGGCCGGCTTCTGGTTGAGGATATGGCCGCCCTCGCAGCCCCAGACGGAGCCGCGCGTGCGGATCTTCTTCATCTCGCTGGCGGAGCCGCCCTTGTGAACGCCGAAATCGCCCGTCGTGTCGCCGAACTTGTTCTGCAGCTTCACGAACGACTGGTGCGTATACATGAAGTGATAGCCGTCGATGATATTTTCAGCATGAAACTTCCAGTTGCCCTCGTAGATGCCGACATAGGGCTTGGAGCGGATGGTCAGCGTACCGTTGGGAGATTGATTGAGCTTGCGATCGATCAGGATCTTCGCCCGGCCGAGGCTGTCGAGCAGCGCCGGCGCCTTGGCGTCCAGCGTCGCGAAGACAAAGCCGCGATAGGTTTCAATCCGCGGCACGCGATACAGCCCCTCCGGCGCCTCGAAGAATTCCGAATAGCCGCTGGCGTCGTCCCGCCCTGTCACCGACACAAGACGACCGTCGATAGCAAAGGTCCAGGCATGATAGGGGCAGATGAGCGCGCGGCGATTGCCGCCCGGCTCGCGGCACAGCACCGCGCCACGGTGCGGGCAGCGATTGAGCATTACATGGATGCCGCCGTCTTCGCTGCGAGTGACGAGGATCGGCTGGTCGCCGATGTGCCCGGTCTTGAAGTCACCTGCCTTGGTGAGTTCGCTCTCATGGCCGACATAGCACCAGGCCCTGCGGAAAATGTGCTGCTGTTCGAGTTCCAGCACCTCGGCCTTGGTGTAGGCGGCGGTGTGCACGCGAAAGCGATGCTCCGTTTCGGAGATCAGCGATGCCGCCCTGCCCGTATCGCCCGTTGAGGGCTCCCGAGGAACAGACAGGAATTCGAGATCGGCGGTTGCGGGCAAAACTGTCTCCATAAGCAAGCCGACATGAGCAGGCCGGCATGAGCAAGCCGCCTGGGCCGGCGGTGCGCGGCGGAACAATCTTCTGCAGAACAGCCAAATAAAACAATTGAATTAATCCAATCTGACAATAAAAATATAGAATGGATTCAAATTTCGCCGCATTGGGAAAAGTCTCCCTCCGCCAGTTTCGCGCTTTCATCGCGGTCGCCAGCACCGGCAGCTTCACGGGCGCCGCCCGCTCGCTCAACCTCACCCAGTCGGCCATCAGCATCATGATCGGCGACCTGGAGGAAGAGCTTGAACTGCGCCTCTTCGACCGCACCAGCCGGTCCGTGACCTTGACCGAGGCCGGCCGCGAACTGCTGGCGCCCGCCCATCGCGCCCTGGTCGATCTGCAGGCGGCGGTGTTCAGCTCGCGCGAACTGTCGCGCAAGAAGCGCGGCAAGGTCCGCGTCGCCGCGACGCCGCTCTTCTCATCGCTATTCCTGCCCGACTTCATCCTGACGTTTCAGCAGGAATTTCCCGCCGTCGAAATCGTGGTCAAGGACGTGTCGGCGCCGCTGCTCAAATCGCTTGTGCTGGAAGGCGAAGTTGACATCGTTATCGGCACGCCCATTCCAAGCGACACCGAAGGGCCCGACGGCATCGCCATGGACCTGCTCTATCTTGATGAAGTGGTGCTGGTCTGCAAGCCCGACCATCGGCTCGCAAAGCTGAAGAGCATCGACTGGAGCGACCTGAAGGATGAGCCCTATATCGCGGTAACCTTCGAAAGCGGCACCCGCGAAATCGTCGAAGCGGCCATGGCGGCTGTCGACGTGACGCTCACGCCCGTATTCGAAGTCTCGTCGGTCTGGACCCTGCTCGGCATGGTGGCCGCCGGCCTCGGCTTTGCCTTCGTCACCGGCAACAGCCGGCTGCTGACGCCGCTCTACAACGTCAGGATCAGCCGCGTCGGCGATCGTCGCATCGACCGCCCCATCGGCATCATGCGCCACCCCCGCCGCTCGCTGACGCCGGCGGCAGCCACGTTCGCGCAACGCCTGACGGAATGGATGAACGCGCCCGGACGCCGGGCACTGCAGCAGCGCTGAAGCGGCTACTCTCCGTACATCACCTCGCGCAACTTGCGCTGCGCCTGCTGGATCTCGGACTGATGCTTCTGCAGGCCCGAGACCTGAGCGTTGAGTTGCGCCAGCAGCTTTGGATCGGCGACTTCTGCTGTCACTCCGCTGATCTTGATCTTGGCCTGGTTGGCGGCGAGAAAATCGGCAAATTTGATGACATCGTCAAAAGTGGATTCGACAACGGGCCATATGTCGCGAAACGCATTCGCCGGTTGCGTGACGACCTTCCCGAAAGCCTTGTCGTAGATCAGCTTGAGGTCCGCCGGCTGTTTGAGCGCGGCGTGCGCTTTCTCCGCATCGCTTGTTGCCGTATCGAGAGTCTGCCTGAGATTGACCAGGGTCTGACGTGCCGTGGCAATGTCGTCCCGGCGCGAGATCACCTGCCCGACCGAGGTTATGCCGCCCGCCGCCAGCACCTTCGAAATGCCCGGCCCGACGGAAGCATTCATCTTGTCATGAAAGCCGGTGATGACGGCATAATGCTGCGCATAGTCTCCGAACGCCGTCTTGTTCTCTTCCGTCAACTGCGGCACGCGCGCGCCCTTGCGATCAAGGATGCGCGTCTGCAGGAATTCGCTGAAGGCCTTGCGCTGGTCCGCCTCGCTATTGCCGCAGGCGGTCAACGCCATGCAGAGCGCGCCGGATATCCACAAACGTCGCGTCATGCCCGGCATTGGCCACCCCTGTCGGTTAAGAAGGGCAATCTATCCAGGCAACACTCCGACTGCGAAGTGCCAACGCGCACATCGCCTCACTCCTGCAACGGAATCTTCGCCGCGGCTACCAATGCCTTGAAGTTCGCCAGTTCGCTCGTGTAGAACTTTCCGAATTCCTCCGGCGTCGAGCCGACCGGCACATTGGCGAACGAATCGAGGCGCTGCTGCACGTCGGGCATGTCGAGCGCCTTCTTGGTTTCGCGATAGATGCGCTCGACGATGGCCGACGGCGTCCTGGCGGCGACGAAAAAGCCCTGCCAGCCGCCGATGGCGAAATTCGCGACGCCCTGCTCACCGACCGTCGCCAGATCGAGCCCCTTGGCGCGCTGCGCGCCTGTCACCGCGATGCCGCGTACCGTCCCCTGCTCGATCTGCGCCTTGCCGGTGGCGATCGGCACGATCGCCGCCTGGATGAAATTGCCCATCAGTGCGTTGATGATCTCGCCGTCGCTGCGGAACGACACCATCTGGATCTCGATGCCGGCGCGCAGCTTCAAAAGCTCCATCGTCAGATGCAGCGGATTGCCGATACCGGTCGAACCGTAATTGAGCACGCCGGGCTTTGCCTTCGCCAGCGTCACGAATTCCTGCAGGTTGCGCGCCGGTGTCTCGTTGCTGGCGACCAGCACCAGATTGGTCGCGACAAGCTGCGTCACCGGAATGAAATCACGCACCGGATCCCACGACAGGGATTTGAAGGTGGCCGGGCTGATCGCCTGGCCGTTGCTGTTGAGCAGGACCGTATAACCGTCCGGCGCCGACTTCGCCACCACCTCGGTGCCGACATTGCCGCCGGCGCCTGGCCGGTTCTCGACGATGATCGGAACATTCATCGATTCCTGCATCTTCGCCCCAACGATCCGCGCCAGCGCGTCGATGGCCCCACCCGCGATGAACGGCACGACGATCCTGATCGGCTTCGATGGATAGGCCTGTGCATTGGCATCCATGCCCGTAAGCAGATGAACACCAACGGCAAAGCCGAATGCCAGCACCGTCTTGAATGAAGACATGGTCCCCCCATAGCCCCAGAATTGCGCAGGGCTGGTTGTTGTTTTGTTATTCTCTGTCTGGTGTAGTCGAGAGTGGCAGCGTGAGCAACAGGGCGAGGAACAGGCAAGTGCGGACTAACCCTCGCGCGACGACCCCGCGCTCAGCTCCGCCCAGTCCAGCTCCTCCTCGATGATATGGAAGGCGTCGTCGCCGATCAGATAGGTACGGCGCAGTTCGATGGTGCGCTCGCGCGCAGCCACGATCGCCCTGCGCCGCAAAGGTCCCGCCAGAGGCTCGACATTCGACGGGTCCTCGCCGGCCCCCTCGCACATCTCGATGGCAGTGCTGTATTCCTTGCGCAGCAATTTGCCTTGCAGCGTGTCGTCATCCTCGATTGCGCCAAGCGCCGCACGATAGGCATGCGTCCGCGCCGTCCTCACTTCGCGTCCGACAGGATCGTCATCGCTCAGGCCGATCCACCGGATCAGCGGCTTCAACGTCAGCCCCTGAAGCACCAGGGTGCCGAACACGACGGCGAAAGCAGTGAGCAGAATGAGATCGCGATAGGGAAACGGCTGGCCGCCGGGCAGCGTCTCGGGAATGGCGAACGCCGCCGCCAGCGTCACGATTCCGCGCATGCCTGCCCAGGAGACCACGATGCCGCTGCCGAACGTCGGCTTGCTCATCTTGCGCGGCGGCTTGAAGCCGTTGCGCTCGATATGTATGCGCATAAGCTTGTTATAGCTCATCACCCAGGCAAACCGTGCCACAATAGTCACGACCAGCACGGCGATCGCAGTCGCCGTATATTCGAAACGCAGGTTGCCGGTGCCAAGCCGCTCCCAGATCGGACGCAACTGCATGCCGATCAGAACAAAGGCAAAGGCATTGAGAATGAAAACCGCGCTCTCCCATACCGCGAAGGCCGGCACGCGCATGCGCGCCGGCATCCGCACGCCGCCGCGGCGCGCCACCGTCATGGCATAGACGACGATGGTGAGGATGCCGGACAGGCCTATGGCCTCGGCCGCGATCCAGATGCCGAACGTCATCGCAAATTGTGTGATCAGCGCGGTCGGCACATGGCTGATGTCGCGCGTCAGAACCGGCAGCATGAGCGCACAGACGGCGCCGGCAGCAATGCTGCCGAAGACGGTGAGCACGAACACCGGCGCAAAACTTTCAAACGAAAGATTGCCGGCCACCGCCGCCATGATCGCCAGCCGATAGACCAGCAGTGCGCTGGCATCATTGAGCAGGCTTTCGCCTTCGAGGATTTTCAGCAGCCGGTGTGGCAGTTTCACCTGCCGTGTCACCGCCGTTGCGGCGGCGGCATCGGGCGGCGCGACGATCGCGCCCAGCGCGATAGCTACCGGCCACGACATGTCCGGCACCAGAAACCGCGCCGTCAGCGCCACCGCAACCGTCGTGGTGCCGACGGCCGCAATCACCAGGCCCGTCACCGGCACCCAGTTGTCGCGCAGATCGCGCAACGAGGTGTCATAAGCCGCATCGACCAGGATCGGCGCAACAAACAAGGTCAGCGCCAGATGCGGATCAAGCTGCCATTGCGGCGCATGTGGCACGAAGGCGATCAGCACGCCGCCGATGGCAAGAAAGGTGGGATACGGCGCTCCCACCCGGCGCGCCAGCGCTGTTAGCAGTGCTGCGCCGAGTAGAAGGATAATAATCCACTCGAAAGTTTCCATCTATCGATGCTAGCCGGTTCACCCACTGAGGCAAGGCCGCTGGCGGAGGACTGGCGCAATGCGCTGCCCCTACCGGCCGGAAGGGCTGCTGATCGACCGGCGGTAGGGGCTTGCGAATGGAGAGGTCCATCCGCGAGCCCTAACGTCAAGGCGATTGGCCGGTTCCCCACAGGGAAACGATTAGGCTCCGGTTTCGGAGTTGTGACCAGACGTGGGATCGCGCCGGACGATCAGGGGCAGACGTAACCGCCCGCATCAGGGGTGCAGCGCGCGCCCGTCGGCAGGATCAGCGCACCGCTGCGGTCTCGGTCCACGCGCGCCCCGTTCGGCAGCACGAAGCCGCCGGTCGAATCGGGCGTCACCCGCGTGCCGTCGGGAAGCGCGAGCTGTGAACCTTCGCGGGTAATCCGCTTGACCGGCCCCCCTGCCGTCGCGACGCGCGGCTGTCCCGGTGCCGCCACGAATTCCCCGGCGGGACGGGACGGAGCCGAAGAGCAACCGCCCAAAGCGACTGCGACGATGCTGGCAGCGATACAGATCTTGATCATGGGGCGCAGTTTGGCGGATTCGCCAAATTTTGCAAGTCTGCGCCTGTGCAAGTCTGTCCTGTCTTGTGCAAGCCTGTCCATTGAAGGGGAACTGAATTTGATCGGAGGTGTTTGTCTGGTTCACAAGGAGCAAGCCATGCCCACCCCAAAAGAGCTTCAGGACAAATTCTGGACGGCCCTCAAGTCCGATATGACGATGATGATCGGCCTGAATGGAATCGACGACGGACACACGCGGCCGATGACAGCGCAATTGCTGGGTGAGCATGGTCCCATCTGGTTTTTCACCTCGGTCGAAAATGACCTGGTGAAGTCGCTTTCCCAATCCGACAGGGCCATCGCGACATTCGCGTCATCCGGTCACAATCTGTTTGCCACAGTTCACGGGCGCTTGGTCAGGGATAACGACAAGGCAACGATTGAGCGTCTTTGGAACAGGTTTGTCGCCGCCTGGTTCGAGGGCGGCAAAGACGATCCCAAACTCGTCCTTCTCCGCCTCGACGCTGAAAAGGCTGAAATCTGGGAAGATGCCTCGAGCCTGGTGGCTGGCATCAAAATGGTTCTGGGAATGGATCCGAAGGCCGACTACAAGGATCAGGTTGCGGAAGTCCGTCTCCGATAATCGGTGCGGACCGGCGCACCAAAAGAGCAGCGCGTGGCCCTGCCGGCGGCTCCTGCGGACTTCGGCAAGCCGGTGGACGCCCGCGCCTAGGCGGTGCGCGCGCGTGGCGCGATCGACACTGCCAATGGCCGGCTAAAGAACGACGCCAGTTTTTACGGCGACGTCCAGCGGGATTTTGGGAGGCCTTGACCGTGGCGAACCAGGCCAATCGCCACACGCTAGAGCACCGGTTCAAGCTGCATATGCAGGATCGGGCGCTGGAATGGTTTTCCGCGATGATCATGCTGTCGTGGGGCGCGGTGTTGGCGATGCCGGGCGATACGCTCGCCGGAGCCAACTTCGATGCGTTCCGCCGCTACCGCATGACTGGGCCTGGACCTTCGGCGCCATTGGCGGCGCACGCATGATGGCGCTCTACGTCAGCGGCAAGTGGCCGCGCACGCCGATCATCCGCATGGTAGGCACCTTGTTCGGCGCCGTGTCATGGGCGCAGGTGGCCTGGCTGATCACCGAGGGCACCGTGCTGAAATCGGGCGTCGCTTCGACCGGAATGCCCGTCTATGCGTTGCTTGCCGTGGCCAATTTGTTTTCGATTTTCAGGGCGGCATTCGATGCTCGGTATCACAGTTCCTGACGCAATCGCGATCGGCACGCTGGTTATTGCCGTCTTGGCTGCATGGCGCGGGAACAAGGCGGGGGAGAATGCTGCGAAGTCGGCAGCTCCGGTCACGGTCGCCAACGCGATCGGCGGTGACCTTATAGACGGCCGCGATCAACGGGCTCACGGCCGCCCTGCGGGACCTGACCGCTGCCGTCCTCGGCCTCATCGAGGGCAAGCAGGAGAAGCGCGTCGATCACTTCGGCGACGTGCTTGATCGCCTGTCCAACAAGTTGGACCATTTATCGAAGCGCTGAAATCGCGGGCCCGGTCGCCACGAAGTCCCGTGCTTCACGGCACGTGACATCCCCTGTAGAATTGGCTCCTCGCGTCGCTTCGGCCGGTCTCGAGGGGCCTTTTTCGCGTTGCAGCACCTTGCGATCAGCGTACTTTGCGGCTATGCGAATTTAAGTCCTTTTGAGCAGCTTAGGTGGCCGCAGCGTGACGACGATTGGCGAGCCGTCTTCTGTTCGTCACAAACCGGGCGAGCGGTTTCGGAAGTTGGTTGAGAAACCGGCGCGGCGACCATTGCTCCGGCGGCAAGAAGACCGATATTTTGCACCCACAAGGGGGAGCGACGTTGACAATGCTTGAAGCTTACGAAGAGCTTGGTGTTGCCGAATTTGGTTGCGAGCATGCCGATAAATAAGGCAGCAGTGTACATTGCCTGCTATTGAAGCGAACGCGCATAATCAGCTACTTATAATCAGTAGAAAATAAGCGAAGGCTAACCGTGATGAAGTCAGGAATCATTAGCTCTGTTAAAATGCGTCTGGTTTCGGATGAATCGCGGCCGCGTGATGTTGTCGCCGGCATATTCAAGGGTCTAAAACTTTCGCTGAACCTGGCGTCCCAAACCCAGATTTATCTGGGGCTTTGGGAGCGGGAGACCTATCCGGCCATTGAGAAGGCCGCTAACAGTGCCACATGGTTTGTGGACGTCGGCGCCGGAGCGGGCGAGCTTTGCTGCTATTTCGCTAAGCGTCCGAACGTGAATCGAATATATGCAATTGAGCCGCAGAGGAGTGAACTTGTGCTGGCGAAGCAGAATGCCAGCCTCAATGCAATCCCAGATGGAAAGATCGATTATCTTCAGAAACGAGTTTCACCTGACGCCGCGGATGACGCGATCAAACTCGATGACTTGGCGCTGGGAGAGGGTCCTGGATTTATTAAGATAGACGTCGATGGCTTTGAGATGGAAGTTCTGCGCAGTGGGCCAAATTTACTCGCGCGCAAAAATGTTACACTGCTGATCGAAACACATACAGTACTACTCGAGAAGGAGTGCATCAGCTTCCTGCAGTCGATGGGTTACAGTTGCGTGATTATTTATAATGCGTGGTGGCGTTCGATATTCCCGGAGAAGCGAACGATTGAACACAACAGATGGCTCTCAGCTGCCAGATAGCGACGGCTATTATCTACCGCATGTTATGCGGAGATATCATGGAGCTTAGTCTTGAAAGCCCTGCCTCGGCTGGTGCCTTAGTTGAGGTGGGCATCCCGGCTGATCGAGGTTTCATTTTCAAAAATGCGCTTTCAAAGTGGCGATAACTCAACCATGCGAGAGCAATCGTCCTGCAGTCCATGCCGCAAGAAAGATCAGATCGGTAGAAAGGTTCTGGCCGATGCGAAATCCCGCTTTGGCCAATACCCCACGCATTGCAAATAGCAGGGGATAATGGAGGACATATGAACCTCGAATTCCCCCATCTGACGACGGACAAGGAATCGGCACGGCAAGCCGCGGCTCCGGATCGGCAACGGCCCGCGTGTGCGCCTCCGGCAGGCCACTGGGACGCAGCGGAGTACCACAATTCGATAGCGACGCTCTAGGCCGCCCCTGTTGCCGCCAGCGGCGAGAGAAGACAAGGACGGCAGCTTAGGCTGGCTGGCGCGGCTCTACATGGCGTCCACGAACTTCAAATTGCTCGATGTCAACTCGCAGAAGACCCGCCGCTCGGTGATCGAGGCCTGTCTCGAAGAACCACTGGAGCCCGGATCGGCGCTCAAGATGCTGCATGTGCCTGTGATTCACTCCGGTGCCGCTCATCTGCGGACCATTCGAGACCGCAAGGCGGAGTTCAAAGCTGCCGCCAATGCCGCCTGAAATACCTGTCTTCCATGTGCGACTGGGCCGTCGAGGACAACAAGGTGACCTTCACCCCTGCCGTGACGTGAAGCGCGTCAAACGGGCGTCTGAGGGCTTCCACACATGGACTGTCGCTGAGATCGAACAATACCTCGCCTATCACGGCTCCGGCACCATGGCGCGCATGGCGCTGTACCTGATGCTGTTCCTCGGTCCCCGGCTGAGCGATGCCATCAAACTCGGCCGCGGTAACCTGTGAAGAAAGGCCAACCCGGAACCTTGGGACGAGACGGGAACATAGTTCACCTTACCGCACCGAGGGTATTAACCTCACCGGCAAAAAATATAATAAAATTAGGTGCTTAAAAAACAGGTGGCAGGAGTGGAGGGAATCGAACCCGCAACCTCCGGTTTTGGAGACCGGCGCTCTAACCTAGTTGAGCTACACTCCTGTAGGCCCGCAACCTCATAGGCCCGCGAGACGGCATCTCTTGCCGCATTCTCCGGGAGATTGCAACGGGTTTGCAACACCCCCTCGCACTTGCCCGCCCGCTTAAGCCGTGCGCACCACCCGGGCGAACAGGGTGTAGCGCTTGTCGAACAGGAAATCGACGAAAAGCCGGGTCCAGGAAGAGTGGACCGGCAGGGTTTCGTAATATTCCGGCGCCATCCGCCGCAATTGCGGCAGGCGGTTCCACGGGATGCGGGGAAAATCATGGTGCTCGTTGTGGAACCCGATATTGAGCGCCACCTTGTTGATCGGCCCGTAATAGCTCGTCGTGTCATGGCTTGGATCGAGCGTGTAATGCTCGGAGATCCAGCGTGCGCCGAGCGGATGCAGGCCGGTGGAAAACCAGAAGCACGAGAACAGGTAAACCGCGCCATTAAGGCCGAAAAACCATGAAATCGCGATCACATAGGCGGCGCAGGCCAGATAATTGGCGAAGGCCCAGCCGCTGAACAGGTTGACCGGCGGCACCTTGTGGATGCGGGTCAGCTGCAGAAACGGGAAGCAGAACAGCCAGATCGCCTTGCGCCACCAGATGTCGCGCACCAGCCGGGCTTCCCAGACATTGGGAATATCGGGGTCCACATCGTAACGGCTGCGCCCGGAATGGTGCAGCAGGTGGTAGCTGCGAAAACCGATGGCGCCGGGCACCACATTCGGCAGATCGGCCAGCACCAGCACCGCCCGGTTGAGGAAAGGTGAGCGGAACACCGTGTCGTGGGTGGCGTCGTGGATCACCACATAGAGCGCGTGATTGGCGAAAACGCCGACGCTGAGAGCCACCAGCAGCGCCAGCCACCAATATCCTAGCCCCAGGGTGCCGAGCCAGCAGGCGATGACGCCCTGGGCGACCACAATGGCCAAGGTAATCACTGCCGTCCACGGATTGCGGCCGAAGAGCTGCCGAACCTCCGGGTGCGCCTCCAGAATCGCGCGGGCGCGTGCCTTGTGCGGATCCTGTCCGGGCATCCGAAAAAAATCAGTCTGCATTGCTCCGCCGGGGTCGATTGACCGAGAATGGGCGCCTGCACGCACCGAAACCGGCAACCCCTGCTCCAGCCCGACGGCGCAGCGACGTAACTCCGAAATCTGGCATCGGTATGGCGTCAGACCGGCTCGACGAAGACCGCCGTGCCATAGGCCAGCACTTCGGTGATCCCATCCATGATCTCATTGGCGTCGTAGCGCATGCCGATAATGGCGTTGGCACCACCCTGGCCCGCATGCTCGACCATATGGTCGAAGGCCTCCTGCCGGGCCGTTTCGGCCAGGGTCACGTAGACGGACAGCTTGCCGCCGAACACCGACTGCAGCCCGCCGACGAAATTGCCGACCACCGAACGCGACCGCACGGTAATGCCACGCACGACGCCGAGATGGCGAACGACCTTGTAGCCTGCAATATCATTTGTGGTGGAAACGATCATCTTGGGGACTCCCGCGCCGCCCGTAAAAAACCAGGCCGCGTGAAAACATAGCCGCGCGTCTGCCCGGCTTTCAACCAGCAATAGATGTCATATACGGCATCGCGGTTACGTGCCGGTGCGCACGCGACAGCAAGCGCACAAATAAAAAGGGAAGCCGTGCGGCTCCCCTTCTACAAGTCTATGCCCGTCGATTACTCGACGATGCTGGCGACGACGCCGGCGCCGACGGTGCGACCGCCTTCACGGATGGCGAAGCGCAGCTTCTCTTCCATCGCGATCGGAACGATCAGCGCCACGTCCAT
>JARHVB010000037.1 GCA_029222685.1 Terripilifer ovatus
AGGTAGGATTGGATTTGCAAAAACGATCCAACCTCGAAAGGACCTCGGCGATGAGCTTTGATCACACTGACACACCTACCTGCGACGAGTATGTCACGGTTCACCTAGCATTTGAACTGAGCAAAAAGACGTGGAAACTAGGGATATTGCTGCCGGGCTCGCAGAAGTTGAGCCGCTACACGATCGCCGGCGGCGACGTGAGCGCGCTGGCGGCACGGTTGTCCGTGGCGCGAGAGAAAGCGTCGCGGGGTGGCCAACAGGTGCGGATTCTGTCGTGCTATGAGGCGGGCTTTGACGGCCATTGGCTGCACCGCTGGCTGGCACAGCGGGATATCGTCAATCACGAGATCGACCCGTCCAGCATCGAGATCAACCGGCGCGCCCGGCAGGCCAAGACCGACCGGATTGATCTGGAGCGCATCATGCGGGCATTTCTGGCGCACCTGCGCGGCGAGCCGAGGGCCTGCAGCGTGGTCCATGTGCCGAGCCCCGAAGAGGAGGACCGCAAGCGCGCGAACCGGGAACGCGAGCGTCTTATCAAAGAGCGTACTGCCCATACCAACCGCATCAAGGGGCTGCTGCACGCTCAGGGGATCCGCGATGTGTCGCCCCGCAAGCGCGGCTTCATCGCGAGCCTCGCGCAAATGCACACCGGCGACGGCCTGCCATTGCCGCGGAGGCTCAAGCAGGAGATCTCGCGCGAGCACGAGCGGCTGGAGATCGTCGATAAACAATTGTCCGCCCTCGAAGACGCAAGCGCCGCCGAATGCCGCGCCGCCCAACCGGGCACGACGCAAGCCAGGACCGTGCAACTCGCCGGCCTCAAGGCCATCGGGTTGGTCGGTGCCCAACGCTTGGTCAATGAAGTCTTCTACCGGCGCTTCGACAACCGCCGCCAGGTGGGCAGCTATTTCGGGCTGACCGGAACGCCCTACAACAGTGGCAACAGCGAACGCGACCAGGGCATCAGCAAAGCCGGCAACCGGCGTGCCCGCGAGGTCGCCATAGAACTGTCCTGGCTGTGGCTTACCCACCAGCCCGACAGCGCGTTGAGCCGTTGGTTCCGCGAGCGGGTGCGCGACATCAAAGGCCGCATTCGGCGCATCGCCATCGTCGCCTTGGCGCGCAAGCTGATGGTTGCGCTATGGCGCTATCTGGAAACCGGCGTGCCCCCAGAAGGCGCCCTGATGCATCAAAGCTTCTGATCGGCAGCGACCATGCAGCCGACGTGACGAGGGATAGACGCGTGACCGTCCTCATCCAGGGGCCTGAAAAACTCGCCTTCTCAGATGGGTCCCGTCTTCTTTGGGCCTTGCCTTCATCCGTGCATGAAGAATTAGGGTTCCGGACTTCGCGCCGGGACCGGATACAAGGTGATGCGATGTTCTCGCATGCAGCTTCCAACGGCCCGTCCCACGATCACCTCGATTTGCTCCGCGTCGCCCTTCTTCAACCCTATGACCACAAGACTCCGATGCCAATGAATTGAAGCACCCAATCAATCCGCCTCTTCTTGACACACCCCCCATACAAGGATGAGGGCT
>JARHVB010000038.1 GCA_029222685.1 Terripilifer ovatus
TTCTTCAACCCTATGACCACAAGACTCCGATGCCAATGAATTGAAGCACCCAATCAATCCGCCTCTTCTTGACACACCCCCCATACAAGGATGAGGGCTCTTGGAGGTCTGAAAATGAACGATGAACCCCTGCTTCAGCCCAGCAGACGAACGCTTGCGGCGCAGGCGCTGGGGCGGATCGACGCGGTGACGAAGGCGATCGTGCGGCCGCTGCATGTGACGACCACGTTCGAACGCGATGCCGACAACAGTTACAGCAGCGGCTATTCCTATGGCCGCTCCGACAATGCAACCGTGCGCGACGCCGAAGACATCATCTGCGCGCTCGAAGGTGGCAAAGAGGCCTGCATCTTCTCATCGGGCATGTCGGCGGCGCTCGCAGTATTCCTGTCGCTGCAGCCTGGCGACCGGATCATCGTACCGACCGTGATGTACTGGGCGCTGCGCAAATGGCTGACGGTGGAAGCGACGCGTTGGGGTCTGCACGTACAGCTTGTCGACATGTGCGATCATCGCGCGCTGGAGCAGGCATTGTCGCAGGGGCCAACGAAAATCGTCTGGGTCGAGACGCCGGCCAATCCGCTCTGGCAGGTCACCGATATTGCAGCGGTGGCACAACTTGCGCATGGCCATGGCGCACTGGTCGTTGTCGATTCGACAGTGGCGACGCCGATCTTCACTCGGCCGCTGGAGCTTGGCGCGGACATCGTCATGCATTCGGCGACGAAATATCTCAACGGCCATACGGACGTGATCGCCGGCGCGCTGGTCGTGGCGCAGGCAAGTGACTTGTGGCAACGCATCCTCAACATCCGCAGTTCGCACGGCATGATTCTCGGCCCGTTCGAGGCGCATCAATTGATCCGCGGCATGCGCACGCTCGACCTGCGCGTGCGCGCCAGCGCGCAATCGGCGCTGCTGATCGCCGAGACGTTCAGCCGCCATCCGCGCGTGCGTGCGGTGCTCTATCCGGGGCTCGCAAACCATCCGCAGCATGCGGTCGCGGCAAGGCAGATGCAGGGCGGCTTCGGTGGCATGCTGTCGATCTGTTGCACCGGCGGCGCCGAAGCTGCGATCCGCACGGCGGCCAAGGTCAAAATCTGGAAACGCGCGACATCGCTCGGCTCGGTCGAAAGCCTGATCGAACATCGGGCAAGCGTCGAGGGGCCAACCTCACCCTGCCCCGACGACCTGCTGCGGCTGTCGGTCGGCATCGAGGATCCGGGCGATCTGATCGGCGATCTCGACGCGGCGCTGGCGGGCTGACGGTCACTCGCCCTCGAGCAGCCGTCGTCCAATCACATGCGCCTGGATTTCCGCGGCGCCTTCGAAAATGCTGAGAATGCGTGCATCGCAGAGGATTCGCGAAACCGGAAATTCCAGCGCGAAACCGTTGCCGCCGTGAATCTGCACGGAGTTGTCGGCGGCCGACCAGGCAACGCGGGCGGCAAGAAGTTTCGCCATGCCGGCTTCGAGGTCGCAGCGTGCGCCGGCGTCTTTCGCCTGCGCCGCAAAATGCGTCAGCAGGCGCGCCGCGTGAATTTCCGCCGCCATCAGCGCGAGCTTGTCGGCGACGCGGGGGAAGCCGATCAGCGGCCGGCCGAATTGCCGCCGCTCAAGCGCATAGCGGAAGGCGAGTTCGAAGGCCGAGCGGGCGACGCCGGTGGCCCGCGCCGCCGTCTGGATGCGCGCCGATTCGAATGTCTGCATCAATTGCCGGAAGCCAAGTCCCTCGACCTCGCCGAGCAGCGCGCCGGCGGGAACGGCGAGATCGTCGAAGGAAAGTTCGAATTCCTTCATGCCGCGATAGCCGAGCACCTCGATCTCGCTGCCGGAGAGGTTCTCGAGCGGAAACGGATCGGCCTCGGTGCCGCGCGGCTTGTCGACGAGGAAAATCGAGAGGCCGCGATGACCAGAGTCGAGCGCGCCGGTGCGGGCGAGCACGATCATCAGGTCGGCGCGCGCGGCATGGGTGATCCAGGTTTTGGCGCCGCGCAGACTGTAAGTATCGCCGTCAGATCGCACTTGGCGGACGGCGCGCGTGCGCAGGCTGGCCAGATCCGATCCGGCGTCGGGCTCGGTGAAGACGGCGGTGGGGATGATCTCGCCCGCGGCAATGCCCGGCAGATACTTCTGTTTCTGCGCCTCTGAGCCGCCATGCATGATCAGTTCGGCGGCGATTTCGGAGCGCGTGCCGAGCGAGCCGGCGCCGATATAGCCGCGCGACAATTCCTCGGTCACGATGCACATGGCGGTCTTGCCGAGGCCGAGGCCGCCGTAGTGCTCCGCGATGGTCAGGCCGAAGACGCCGAGGGATGCGAGGCGGTCGATGGTCTCAAGCGGAATATAGGCATTGTCGAGATGCCAGCCTTGGGCGGCAGGCGCGATCTCGGCATCGGCGAAGCGTGCCACCTCGCGCTGCATCGCCTGAAGCTCTGGCGTCTGTCCCGTTTCGAACGGCGCCGCCAGATCGGCAGATTGCCGCAGGAAATCAATCAGCGCCGCGCGCGTCGCGGCGGAGTTGCCACCCGCCGTCAGACAGTCGACGGCGTCATTGCGAAAGGCGTCGGCCTCTCCTCGGGTGAAGCCGAAATCGGACGGGCGGACGATCTCCGTCTGGCTCATCGGTAGTCCGGTGAAACACTGCGCGAGATATTCGCCGGCGGCGATGATGCCGAGCAATTGGGTGATTGCGCCGTGCTGCTGGCGGCTATTGAAAGATGCGATTTCGCGAATGGCCTGGGTATAGGCCGCGAGCCAGGCGAGGCCATGAACCGCGCGCTGGTCGTCATCGACGCCATGCAGCGAAACGCTGTGGCGGACGCGTTGTTTTGCGGCGGCCAGATAGGCGTCCAGGGCCGGCAATGCCTGCAGGATTGCCTGTGAGAGAGCAGCGATGTCGATGTCTTGCGAAATTTTTGTCACCGGCTCGCCAAAGAAAACCGGGCGATGCTAGCACACCGCCCGGTTCTGACGAATTCAAGATTGCATCTTACACCCTTAGGAGGAGGGCTTCTGGGACTTTCAGTCGCCCTCTTGATCACGCCCCTTTGGGGAAGTTCACCACGGTAGCGCCGCTCGAATTGACCGGCTGCCTGTCGTCGCCCTGGGCCTTTCCGTTGATGACGATATTGCCCTTGTCGGCCGAGATTTTCACGACTTCGTTGTCGTGGATCTCGCCGCCGAGGATCGCCTCCGCGAGGGGATCCTGAACGCTCTTCTGGATCACCCGCTTCAGGGGCCTGGCGCCGTAAGACGGATCGTAGCCTTTCTCGGCGAGCCAGGCGCGGGCCTTGCCGTCGAGATCGAGCGTGATCTTGCGGTCCTCCAGCAGGCGCGCCAGGCGCTTGAACTGGATGTCGACGATGGCACCCATGTCCTCGCGGCGCAGCCGGTGGAACAGCACGATCTCATCGACACGGTTGAGGAACTCCGGACGGAAGTGTCCGCGCACGGTGTTCATCACTTCGGTCTGCACGGCGCTGGAATCCTCGCCATCCTTCTGCATGACGAGATATTCGGCGCCGAGATTCGAGGTCATGATGATCAGCACGTTGCGGAAGTCGACCGTGCGTCCCTGCCCGTCCGTCAGCCGGCCCTCGTCGAGGACCTGCAGCAGGACGTTGAAGACATCCGGATGCGCCTTCTCGATCTCGTCGAAGAGCACGACCTGATAGGGTCGGCGCCGCACGGCTTCCGTCAACGCGCCGCCTTCGTCATAGCCGACATAGCCCGGAGGCGCACCGATCAGACGGGAGACCGAGTGCTTCTCCATGTATTCGGACATGTCGATGCGCACCATGGCGGTCTCGTCGTCGAACAGGAAGGCGGCGAGCGCCTTGGTCAGTTCGGTCTTGCCGACGCCTGTCGGCCCAAGGAACATGAACGAGCCGATCGGCCGGTTCGGGTCCTGCAGGCCCGCTCGGGCACGGCGCACGGCGGTCGACACAGCGTGCACTGCTTCCTTCTGGCCGATGACGCGGCGTGACAGTTCCTCTTCCATCTTGAGGAGCTTGTCGCGTTCGCCTTCGAGCATCTTGTCGACGGGCACGCCGGTCCAGCGTGACACGACCTGCGCTACATGGTTGGCCGTCACCGCCTCCTCGACGAGCACGCCGGAGGCGGCGTTCTCGTTGTCGGCCAGCGTCTTCTCGAGTTCCGGGATCACGCCATAGGCAAGCCGGCCGGCTTCCGCGAAGTCGCCCTTGCGCTGCGCATTGGCAAGGTCGGTGCGCGCCGTTTCCAGGCGTTCCTTGAGCTTCTGGGCGTCGCCGAGCTTGTTCTTCTCGGCTTTCCAGCGCGTCGTCAGGACGGCGGATTTTTCCTCGAGCTCCTGGATTTCCTTCTCGAGCTTGCCGAGACGGTCACGCGAGGCCTGATCGGTTTCCTTCTTCAACGCTTCCTGCTCGATCTTGAGCTGGATGATGCGGCGATCGTATTCGTCGAGCTCTTCCGGCTTCGAATCGACCTGCATGCGCAGGCGCGAGGCGGCCTCGTCGACAAGGTCGATGGCTTTGTCCGGCAGGAAGCGGTCGGCGATGTAGCGGTTCGACAGGGTTGCGGCCGCAACGATCGCCGCGTCGGTGACGCGGACGCCGTGATGCAGCTCATACTTCTCCTTGAGGCCGCGCAGGATCGAGATCGTATCCTCGACCGACGGCTCGCTGACGAACACAGGCTGGAAGCGCCGTGCCAGCGCCGCGTCTTTCTCGACATATTTGCGGTACTCGTCGAGCGTGGTGGCGCCGACGCAGTGCAGCTCGCCGCGCGCCAGGGCGGGCTTCAGCAGATTGGATGCGTCCATCGCGCCATCCGCCTTGCCGGCGCCGACCAGCGTGTGCATTTCGTCGATGAAGAGAATGATGCCGCCTTCAGCCGCCGTGACTTCGTTGAGAACGGCCTTCAGCCGCTCCTCGAATTCACCGCGGAATTTCGCGCCGGCGATGAGCGAGCCCATGTCGAGCGCGAGCAGCTTCTTGTCCTTCAGGCTTTCCGGCACGTCGCCGTTGACGATGCGCAGCGCCAGCCCTTCGATGATGGCGGTCTTGCCAACGCCGGGCTCGCCGATCAACACCGGATTGTTCTTGGTGCGGCGCGACAGCACCTGGATGGTGCGGCGGATTTCCTCGTCGCGGCCGATGACCGGATCAAGCTTGCCGTTGCGCGCCGCCTCGGTGAGATCGCGGGCATATTTCTTCAATGCGTCATAGGCGTTCTCGGCCGTCGCATTGTCGGCCGTGCGGCCCTTGCGCAGATCCTCGATCGCGGCATTCAGCGACTGCGCCGTGACGCCGGCATTGGCGAGAATCTTGGCGACATCGCTGGATTTTTCCATGGCGAGGGCCAGCAGCATGCGTTCGACGGTGACGTAGGAGTCCCCCGCCTTCTGGGCAATCTTTTCCGCCGAATCGAAGACGCGCGCGGTCGTCGGCGCGAGATAGAGCTGGCCGGCGCCGGAGCCCTGGACCTTGGGGAATTTCGCCAATGCCATTTCGGTCTGCACGAGTGCGTCGCGCGACCGCCCGCCGGCCTTGTCGATCAACCCGGCAGACAGTCCTTCCTCATCATCGAGAAGGACCTTGAGCAAATGTTCCGGCGCGAATTGCTGATGGCCTTCGCGCAAGGCGAGCGATTGGGCGGATTGAATGAAGCCCCGTGCCCGCTCCGTGTATTTCTCTAAATTCATTCGAACCTCCTGGCCCGCGCACAACCCCGAAGCGGCGGCACGCGTCACGACATACAGATTCAGTCCCCGAAGGCGACCGTTGGTCCAGATGTAAGGAGAGTCTCTGGAAGTAAAAGGAGCACGGCCGCCAATCTACTAACTTTATGCGCACGGCGACAATTTTGTCTTGCGCCAGATCAAGGCCGACGGAAAGCAGTCCGGCCGCCCTCAGGTCATGATGGGCGGCCGGGATTGTCCGTTCAAACGTTAACGCGGAGGGGCTATTCGCCGGCGGGCACTTCGTCAGGCAGCGGGCCGGCGACCTCGCCATCGCCGTTCGTTGCCGCCTTGGGGCGGCGCCGGCGGCGGTTGCGCAGATGGAAGGAGGCTTCCTCGTGTTCGGCGCCGGTTTCAACGGCCGCGTTCGGGGCCGCTTCGACGGGCTGCGGCGCATCGGGCATCACCGTACGGGTCGGTGCAGTGATGAACGAAGGCAGGCCGACGGGGACATCCGGTTCGATGGCCGGCGTGCGGCTGGTCTGTTGCTGCGGTTCCGGCTGGCTGTCGAAGCGCGGCAGGTCCGGCTGGAAGTCGCGCGGGCCGTTGTTCCGGTTCTGGTTGTTATCGCGGTTGTTGTAGTCGCGATTGTTGCGGTTGCGATTGTTGTTGCGATCGTTGAACTGCCGGTCATTCCGGTCCTGATTGCGATCCTGGCGCGGGCCGCGATCCTGGTACTGGCGGTCGCCCTGATTGCGGTCCTGGTATGGACGCTCGCCTTGACGATCACCTTGCGATTGCCGCTCGCCATAGGGCTGCGGCTGGTTGGGGTAATTCCCCTGGGGCTGCTGCTGGCTGTTCGCCGGGAAGGGCTGCGGCGCGGGCTGGCGCTCGATGGGTGAGGCGAAACGGTCGGGCAGGCCGCCGAAATCCTCGTCGTCATCTGAATCGTCGGTATCGGAGCCTTCGCCGGGCGGACGCATCGCGCCCATCTGCGCCTGCTGCTGGGCGAGCTGGGCGGCGGCGATGAGCCGGAAATAATGTTCGGCGTGCTGCAGATAGCTCTCCGCCATCACCGGGTCGCCGGACGACTGGGCGTCACGGGCAAGCTGAAGGTATTTTTCAGCAACATGGTGGGCTGTGCCGCGGATTTTCACGTCCGGGCCGTTGGATTCGTAGGTACGCGTCAGCGGGTTGGGGCCCTTGCGATGGTTGTTATTCCGGCCACGCATCCGCTTGTTCTGACCTGGTCTCATGGATCTTCCCTAAAGCACCGCGCATTTTCAAGCGAAATGGACACCGGTTCGCATAAAGAAAATACGCTTTTTCAATAACCTAGACATATAGAACAGCACTGCGAAATAAGCGCATGGCGGTCCTGCCATGTGCGTCCGCAAACCAAGGATCGTTCCGTGATCGTTTGAGTGCGAATAGTTGAGGCTCTCCGGCCAAAGTTCGCTCGCCACGGCCTCGCCGTGGAACCCATTCACCTGGCCCAGCGCAGTACAGGGCCGTCGGATCTGGAGAAACATAATCGTCGATTGGCGAAGCCGAAGTCGGCTAAAACACCGAGGCAGACGATTCAGCAAATTCAGACTAGTCGGTTTTTACCGCCCTGCCAAGCGGCAAGTTAGCTCAAATTGCCCGGTTCCGGCATAAGCGGACCAAAAACAACGCGATCGTTACCGCTCAGATCCCTGGCCACATCGGCCGGTTTTACTCCCGCGGCTTCCATGATCGCGGTGACGGAACCAGCCTGCTTACAACCGATCTCGACGAAGACCATCCCGCCTTCGGGATCAAGGATTCGCGCCAGACCGGCTGCAATCTCGCGGTAGGCTACCAGTCCATCGGCACCGCCGTCGAGCGCCAGATGTGGGTCGAAACAGCGCACCTCGGGCTCAAGACCCGCAATTGTTCCGCTCTCTATATAGGGTGGGTTGGAGACAATTACATCGAAGCGTCCGTCGATTTCCTCATCGATTCCCTGCATCCAGTCGCCGCGGCGGATGCTGCCGCGCGCGTTGAGGCCGGTCGCCTTCAGATTCTCCGTAGCGACGGCGCAGGCCGCCTCGCTGATGTCGACGCCGAGACCTGTCGCGGCGGGAAATTCGCTCAGCAAGGCGCAGAGCAAGGCGCCCGAGCCCGTCCCCAGATCGAGAATCCGCAGCGGTTGGTCCCGGCGTCCGCGAAAACAGTCGATCACCGCCTCGACGACGGTCTCGGTATCGCCGCGAGGGTCCAGCACATCCGGCGTCACCTTGAGATCGAGCGTCCAGAAGCCGCGCGAACCCAGGATGCGAGTCACCGGTTCGCGGGCGATGCGGCGAGCCACGGTCTGGGCCAGGCGCTCGACAGCCTTGCCGCCGAGCTTGCGGTCGCTGCCGGCGCGCAAGGCGGCCTGGTTCAATCCGGTGGCGTCTTCCAGAAGCACGCGGGCGTCGAAACCGGGCGTCGTGATGCCGGCCTCGACAAAAGCGGTCTCGAGCGCGGCGAAGGCCTCCGCGATCGTCCTCTCTGCGGAAAGGCCGCCGGACGATGCGGCGGCCTTGTCTCCGCTCAAGCGCTTTTCTCTGTGCGTTCGCCTGCGCCGGCCAGGGTCATCATGCGGAACAGGCGGCCGGCGAAGGCGCTCATGTCGCCCACCTTTTCACCGTCGATGAGCTTTGCTTCATCGTGGATCAGCCATACGGCATCCTCCACGAAACCCTTATCGCCGTCATCCTGCAAGCGCTTCTTCAGCACATCGATCAGCGGATGGGTCGGATTGATTTCGAGAATGGCTTTCGACATCGCGCCGAGCTTGCCGTGTTCGGCGAGGATGCGCTCGAGCCTGCGGTCGGGGCCTGAGTCGGGCGCGATGAGACAGGCGGGGCTTTCGGTGAGGCGATCGGAGACGCGAACATCTTCTATACTGTCGCCGAGCGTCTGCTTCATGAAGGCGATGAGGGCTGCGGTCTGCGGCGAATCCGGTTCGGTCGATTTGGCTTCGCTGCCGTCGAGCAGAGCGATGTTCTTGAGGTCTGCTGAGCCTTGCGTGATCGACTTGAACGGCTTGCCGTCGAAGCCGAGCGCCGTCGTCACCCAGAAGGCGTCGACGGGATCGGACAGCAGCAGCACTTCGATGCCGCGGGCACGGAAGCCTTCGAGCTGCGGCCCGCTGGAGAGCTGCTTCACATCATCGCCGGTGACATAGAAGATCGCCGTCTGATTGGTCTTCAGGTCCTTTACATAATCGGCGAGCGAGCGCTTGCCGTCCTGATGCGTCGAGGTGGTGAAACGCGCGAGCTTGAACAGTTGATCGCGGCGCTCGGGATCCTCATAGAGGCCTTCCTTGATGACGGCGCCAAAATTGTCCCAGATGGAATTGAACTTCTCGGCGTCGGTCTCCGACAGTTTCACCAGTTCCTGAACGAGCCTGTTGGCGACGGCTTTCTTGATCGTCGCGAACACCGGGCTCAGCTGGATCATCTCGCGCGAGACGTTGAGCGGCAGGTCGTTGGAGTCGACGAGCACACGGAAGAAGCGCAGCCAGCCGGGCAGCAGATCGCTCTCGTCGGAGATCAGCACGCGACGTACATAAAGCCGCGACTTGCCCTTGCGCGCGGGATCGAACAGATCGAGCGGCCGCGAGCCCGGGACGAAAGCCAGCACGGTATATTCGTGACGTCCTTCGGCGCGCCAATGGGCGACGAGGGCCGGCTCATCGAACTGATGCGCAAAGCCGCGATAGAAGTCCGTATAGTCCTCGGGCTTGATCTCGCTCTTCGACTTCGCCCACAGCGCACCGCCTTCCGTGAGACGGTTCGGCTCGGCGTCGGGCTTGTCGCGCAGCTCGATGGGGATCTGGATCGCGCCGGAATGTTCCTTGATGATGCGCTCGATCCTGTAGGTCTCGAGATAGTCGGTCGAATCGTCCTTGACGTGCAGCACGACGCGCGCGCCATGCTTTGGCGCCTGGTCTTCCGCCACGCTCTCGATCGTGTAGGCGCCGAGACCGTCCGACGACCAGTGCCAGGCTTGTGTCTCGCCGGCCTTGCGGGTGAAGACGTCGACCCGGTCGGCGACCATGAAGGCGGAATAGAAGCCGATGCCGAACTGGCCGATCAGTTGCGCGGCGCTGGTGCCGCCGTCATCGATCTCGCGATCCTCCGTTTCCGTTTTCGGCTTTTCGAGCTTGTCGAGGAAGGCGCGGGTGCCGGAACTGGCGATGGTGCCGAGCGCGGAGACGAGATCGGCGCGGTCCATGCCGATGCCGTTGTCGGCGACGGTGATGGTCCTGGCATCCTTGTCGAGCGTGACCTCGACGCGGAACTGAGTGTCCTCACCGAGCAGATCCGGCATCTGCAGCGACAGGTAGCGCAGCTTCTCGCAGGCGTCGGCGCCGTTGGAAATCAGTTCGCGGATGAAAATATCGCGGTCGGAATAGATCGAATGCACCATGAGGTGCAGCAGGCGGGCGACGTCCGCCTGAAAGGCATGAGATTCAGATTGGGATTCGGAATTCGCGGCGTCGCCACGCGTCCCGGCATTCGCGGCTGATTCTGTCACGGAACTTACTCGCTAAAGCTGAAATGAGCCGGCCTACTCACCGAGCCAGGCCGATGGCGCTCATATCGCGGGTATGGCGGCAGGTTTCAAGCCCTGAAAAAGGCAAAGAAAAGGGCCAGCAGGGCGGTACGCCGCTGCTGGCCCAGGTATCGCTTGCCCTCAGGGGGCGCTCTTACCAACTGCGATTCCCAGGGGGCTGGGGGGCTGACGAAATCCGGGAACCAGCAAGTCGTACTCAAGAGGCGACTGTTACTAATATGATCTACGATCACGGCGTGCGTTGGTCTGGAAAGCGGCGAAACTGTGAATTCTTGCGCACGTCGCTTTTTGTCGTATTTCCTTGTTTTATAACAGGTTCCCTGATGAGGGCTCGCGCTTGCCCGGTGCAGTACTTAAGTCCACAATGCAACTTGTGGAGGCAGGATGACTGATTCATCTGAATTCGACGCGGGCCGGGAGATGGTACAACAACTGCATCCGGCAAAAAAGCCACGCAGTCCGGCCGCCGAGGTTCCGCAGACATTCGGACACAGACCGGATATTCCCGCGGTGGTCTCGTTCAACCGTCACGAGTTGCGCGAGATCATGAATCTCTACGGCCGCATGGTCGCCGCCGGCGAATGGCGCGATTACGCCATCGACTTCATGCCCGACAAGGCCGTGTTCTCGATTTTCCGCCGCACGTCGGAAATGCCGCTCTACCGCATCGAGAAGGATCCGAAGCTGGCGAACAAGCAGGGCGCTTATTCGGTGCTGACGCCGACGGGTCTGATTTTGAAGCGCGGCCAGGAGCTGGCGCGGGTTCTCGCGGTTATCGATAAAAAGCTGAAGGTGGTGTCGGGGTGATGTTTTCCTTCTCCCGTAGCGCAGAGCGGGAGAAGGTTTTGCGCCAAAACAAAAAGGCCCCGGTTTCCCGGGGCCTTTCGTTATTCTATCCCTCCCAGCCTACTCGCGGCTGCCGGTGAGCGACAGGATGAACTGGAACATGTTGATGAAGTTCAGGTAGAGCGACAGCGCGCCCATCACCGAAGACTTCTTCACCATTTCGCCGTCCTGCGAGATGTAGTCGTATTCTTCCTTCAGGCGCTGCGTATCCCAGGCGGTGAGGCCGGCGAAAATCAGCAGGCCGATGACACTGACGGCGAAGGCCAGCACGCTCGAGCCCAGGAAGATATTAACGATGCTGGCGACGATCAGGCCGATCAGACCCATGACCAGGAACGAGCCCATGCCCGACAGGCTGCGCTTCGTCGTATAGCCGTAGATGCTGAGGCCGCCGAAGGCCACCGTCGTTACGAACAGAGCCTGTGCGATGCTGCCGAGCTTGAACACGAGGCCGATGGCGCCGAGCGAAAGTCCCATCGTGGCCGCGAAGGCCCAGAAGGTGACGAGCAGGGACGTGTAGCTCATCTTCTCGAAACGCCAGGACAGCATGAACACGAACGCCAGCGGCGCGAGCATGATCACCCAGCGGAGCGGCGATGTGTACAGCAACTGCGCCAGGGCGCCGTTGCGGCCGGTCATGACGATACCGGTTGCGACCAGCGCCGAAATGGCCAGCGCCAGGGTCATGTGATTGTAGATGCCGAGCATGTAGGACCGGAGGCCCTGGTCGATATCGGTCCTTGTGCCGGCCCGGGCTACGCCCGTACCCCAGCGGGCAGCTGCGTTGCGATCGAAGTCGGACATTTTTCCCTCTCTGCAAGCAATGACCACATGGCCATTGACGTGAGCGTAATATGGAGAGCACCGAAGTTATACACAAGTGCCAATTGGTCGAATCCGCGTGAACATGAACGCAAGTTAATGCTTAAAATCAGTGCGATGTAAGCTTTCCGGATGCATGACTACAGGTCGCGCAGATGCCTACCGGGTTTCTCCCCCAGTATCTTTACGGTGCTGGCGAGGCCGAGCAGAACGCTCACGATCAAGGCGACGAGCGCCGCCGCCGAAGCCGCGCCCCAGGCAAACTGATACTCTTCGAGATGCATGACCCTCGTCACGATCGCCCATGAGGCGATGGCGCCGGCCAGCACGCCGAAGACGGCGGTGGCGAGGCCGAGGATCGAATATTCGAAGACGAGCGCGCTCAAGAGCTTGCCGCGGGTGGCGCCGAGCGTCTTGAGGATAACGGAATCATAGATGCGGGCGCGCTGGCCGGCCGCCAGTGCGCCGCCCAGAACCAGCAGGGCCGCGGCGAGCGCGATGGCGGTGGCGCCGCGTACCGCGAAGGCGAGCTGGTCGGCGATCTTCGATACGGCGTCGAGGGTTTCCTTGACCCTGATGCTGGTGATCGTGGGGAAGGTCGTCGACATGTCCTTCAGCAGGGCGATCTCGCGGTCGGCATTGTCGCCGTCGGGGAAGGTCGCCGTTGCCAGATGGGTGTGCGGCGCGCCGGCGAATGTGTTGGGCGAAAACACGAAGACGAAATTGATGCCCATGGTGCGCCAGTTGACGGTGCGCAGGTTGGCGACCTTCGCCGCGACATTGCGGCCCAGCACGTTGACGGTGATCGTGTCGCCGAGCTTGATGCCGAGGCCCGAGGCGACATCGCGTTCGATCGACACCAGCGGCGGACCCTTGTAGTCGGCCGGCCACCAGTCGCCGTCGGTCAGGGTCGATCCTTCGGGCACGGTGGTCGAATAGGTGATGCCGCGGTCGCCTTCGAGCACCCACGCGGCGTCTTCCTTCGCCTTGATGTTCTCGGCGCGGGTGTCGTTCACCTGCACGAGCCGGCCGCGCATCATCGGCACGCGCTCGATCTTGGCCTCCGGCGCATGCGCCTTGAGGAAAGCGTCGAACTCGGGCGCCTGACGGTTTTGGATATCCATGAAGAAGAAGCTCGGCGTCTGGCCCGGCATGCCCTGGCGTAGTTGCGTGCGGATGTTGATGTCGATCTGGGTGAGCGTGGTCAGCAAGGCGAGGCCGAGCCCGAGCGCCAGCACCACGGATTGCGTCAGCGCGCCCGGCCGGTGAATATTGGCGATGGCCATGCGCAGCGCCGTGTTCGACGAGCGTGGTGTACGTCTGGCGATGGCGATGATCGCGGTGCCGACCATGCGTAGCAACACCATCCCACCAAACGTCGCGACGATATAAATCGCCGCCAGCCTGCGGTCGCTCGACAGTGCGATGACTGTTGCGACAAGGAGAAGCGAGACCGACGTCATCATGATCAGGTAACGCCGGCGCAGCCGCACTTTCTGCACATCGACATGATCGCGGAACAGGGCCGAGACCGGCACGTCATGGGCGCGGCCGATCGGCCCCAGCGAGAAGGCGAGGGTCGTCAGCACGCCATAGACGAGGCCCGACAAAGTTTCCGTCGGATAGATCGCCGCCTTGAACGGCACGGGGATGATATCGCCGAAAGCAAAGGAGATGACGAAGGGCAGCGCCAGCCCCGCCACCATGCCGATGGCAATGCCGATGGCGGCCATCAGCAGCACTTCGGCGAGCGCGACGATGAAGATGTCGTGGCCAGTGGCGCCGAGCGATTTCAACGTGGCGAAATCGGCGTTGCGCCGATCGATGAAACTGCGCACCGCATTGGCGACGCCGACACCCCCGACGATCAGCGCGGTCAGGCCGACGAGGGTGAGGAACTGGGTGAAGCGCTCGATGTTCTTTTGGAACTGCGGCGAGACATTGTTGCGCGTGCGGACCTGCCAGCCGGCTTCGGGAAAGTTCTGTCCGGCCGCCTGCGTGACCTGGTCGATGGCGGGATCGGGCGCCGCCGCGCCGTTGCGCTCGCCGGGCAAGGATAGGCGATAGGACCAGCGCACGAGAGACCCCGGCTGCACGAGGCCCGTCTGCACCAGCGCGTCCTGCGCCATGATGACCCGCGGTCCAAGGCCGATGCCGCCGGCGAGCTTGTCGGGTTCCGATTTCAGCACGGCGCGAAATTCGAACTGCGCATCGCCGATGGAGAGGCGATCGCCGGACTTGAGGTTGAAGCGCGTCTGCAGCGCTTCATCGGCGACGACGCCGAAGACATCTCCACGCTTCGCCAGCAGGGCGGCGATCGGCTGCGTGCTGTCGGTCTCGACCGCGCCGATCGACGGATAGGTTACATCGACCGCCTTGATCTCGACGAGCGAGGATGTGCCATCCGCGATGCGGGCCGATCCTTGCGCTACGCGCGCCATGGCGCGCATGGTGGCGATCGACGAGACCTCGCCCTGGCTGCGCAGCCATTGCAGTTCCTGGCGGCTGGCCTCGCGCTGGATCAGCGAGAAGGAGACGTCGCCGCCGAGAATACGGCGGCCTTCATCGGCCAGCGAGTCGGACAATCCACGCGATGTGGCGTTGACGCCGACGATGGCGGCGACGCCGAGCGCAATGCAGGCGAGGAAAATCCGGAAGCCGCGCAGGCCGCCGCGCAGGTCGCGGGCGGCGAAGCGCAGCAGCGCGCGCAGCCTCTGGGAGCGCGGCAAGGTGCCGCCGGCAACCGTATCGGCGGAGATGGCGGTCATGTCAGGCGTCCGCCTTCTCGCTGGCTGTGGCGACATCGAGATTGCCGGAGCGCAGCCTGATCTGCCGGTCGCAGCGGGCGGCGAGCACGAGATCGTGGGTCACCAGCACCAGGGTCGAGCCGCGTTCGCGCTTCAGGGCGAACAGCAGATCCATGATGGTGGCGCCGGTGGTTTCGTCGAGATTGCCGGTCGGCTCGTCGGCGACGAGGATGGCCGGATTGGGCGCCAGCGCGCGGGCCAGCGCCACGCGCTGCTGCTCGCCGCCCGACAATTGCGCCGGATAATGGCTGAGGCGTTCGCCAAGCCCGACGTTGCGCAACTCCTGCGCGGCGCGGGTTTCGGCATCGGCCACGCCGGCGAGCTCGAGCGGGACGGCGACGTTTTCCAGCGCCGTCATCGTCGGGATCAGATGGAAAGACTGGAAGACGATACCGATATTGGCGCCACGGAACTGCGCCAGGGTGTCTTCGTTCATGGCATTGAGGGATTTACCGTTAATGGAGATCGTGCCGGAATCCGGCCGTTCGAGGCCGGCCATGGTCATCAGCAATGTCGATTTGCCCGATCCGGAAGGGCCGACGAGGCCGACTGCCTCACCGCGGCCTATTTTCAGTGACAGGCCTTTGAGGATATGGACGCGGGCGCGCCCCTGCCCGAGGCTGAGATGAACATTATCGATTTCGATGACAGGCTGATTCACTACGCTGACTTCCCCGCTCGGCCCGGGCGGACCGCCGGACAGTTGACCACATATGGTGTGTCCCGCAACTTCGTCCAGCGTAAGGCGGCGGCGATCACGCTTCTGTTTACACTTGTCTTTATGGCTGCGCTGACGCTGGGGATGCCTTCGCAGGCTTCGGCCGCCACCCGCATTTTGGCGCTCGGCGACAGCCTGACGGCCGGCCATCTGCTGCCGGGCGACGCGCTGTTCCCGGTGGTGTTGGAACGGCGGCTGCGCGATGCCGGCTACGACGTCGAGGTCATCAATGCGGGCGTGTCCGGCGACACATCGACCGGTGGGCTCGAGCGCCTCGACTGGGCGATCGGCGACGGTGTCGACGCGGCGATCGTCGAGCTCGGCGCCAACGACATGCTGCGCGGCATCCAGCCGGCTGCGACCGAAAAGGCGCTCGATGAAATCCTGCAGCGGCTCGGCGCGAAGAAGATTCCGGTGCTGCTCGCCGGCATGCTGGCGGCGCCCGGCATGGGCAAGGATTTCGAGACGAGTTTTGCGGGCATCTATCCGAAGCTCGCCAGGAAATACGATGCGATTCTCTACCCGTTCTTTCTCGATGGCGTCGCCGGCAATGCATCGCTGAACCTTTCCGACGGCATGCATCCGACGAGGGCCGGCGTCGAAATCATTGTGGAGCGAATCCTGCCGAGCGCGATCGCGCTTCTGCAACGGGTTCCGAAGAAGTAGGATTCGATTCAATTGCAACACGGCCCAAGCGGAGGACTGTCAGAAGACTGAGACGCGAAGCTGTCATTGGATTGAGAATTGGCCCGAATCACCGGCCAAGAGCGCGATCGATTGCAGATCCGGAGCGGTCACCGTTCCGCCCCGGCGCTGGTCGTTCTCGCAAGCGAGACAGGATATGTCATGCCGAGATTGTTCACCGGACTGGAACTGCCTGACGACCTCACCGACGATCTGGCGCTGCTGCGCGGCGGGCTTGTGGGAGCGAGATGGATCGAGCCGGAAGATTATCACCTGACCTTGCGGTTCATCGGCGATATCGGCGATGCGCAGGCCAATGAAGTCTATGACAAGCTTCAATCGATCCGGCGGCCATCCTTCACCGTCACGCTTGACGGCCTTGCGTCTTTCGGCGGCGAGAAGCCGCGCGCGATCGTGGCGCGGGCGCAGCCGTCGCGAGAACTGCTTGAGCTGCAGGGCGAACATGAACGGGCCATGCGCCGCATTGGGCTGATGCCGGAATCGCGCAAGTTCACGCCGCATGTGACGATCGCGCGGCTTCGCAATACGTCGGTGGGCGCGGTGGCGGACTGGCTCGGCACCCGGGCGCTGTTGCCGAAACAATTCACGGTGACGAATTTCGTCCTGTTCTCGTCGCGCGCCTCGACCGGCGGCGGACCTTATGTGTCGGAAGCAAGCTTCCAGCTCGACCGGTCAGCGCTGCGGGTTGGGTATCCTGCGGCGGGAGATCAGCCAGTAAACCGCGCCCGATAGCGCCGCGCAGATAAAGAACAGCGCGAGAAACCTGTTCTCGACCGGCGTTTGCGCAGCATCGCGGACGCCTGGTCTGACAAATGCGAAGCGCAGCATCCATGGAACGGCGGCGGCGATCACGCCCGGCGCCAGCATGTGCCAGATCAGCGACCGCGAGCGAGCCGCCTCCGCCAGAAGCGCCGTCAGCGTCAGCGGCAGAACGCACAGTGCGGCCATCGCGTGCCAGATCAGCGACAGGAGCCCGGCGAGTGCCGCCCCGTCGATGTCGATCTCGCCTTGGCCAAGCGCCATGCCTTCGTCGAACAGGCCGGCGAGAAGTTTGACGATGGCGCCGCCGGTCACCGCGTCGGAGATCACCGCCACCAGCAACAAGACCACGTTGCAGGCGATCGCGACCGCCAGCGCTATGATGATCACCAGAATGCGTCGCATCAGGGCTCGAGCACCGAGTCCCAGTAGAGATAATCCATCCAGCTTTCATGCAGATAGTTGGGTGGAAACAGGCGGCCGCTCTGGTGCAGGTCGCCGATCGTCGGCTGGAACGGCATGCGCGCCGGCCACATGTGGACATCGTCGGGCAGGCGGTCGGCCTTGCGCAGGTTGCAAGGCGAACAGGCGGCAACGACGTTTTCCCAGGTGGTCATGCCGCCGCGCGCGCGGGGAATGACGTGGTCGAAGGTCAGTTCGTCGCGGGCGCCGCAATACTGGCAGGCGAAGCGGTCGCGCAGGAACACGTTGAACCTTGTGAAGGCCGGGTGGCGGGCCGGTTTGATGTAGGTCTTGAGCGAAACGACCGACGGCAGCTGCATCTCGAAGCTTGGGCTTCGCACCGTCTTTTCGTAATTGGAGACAATGTTGACCCGGTCGAGGAACACCGCCTTGATCGCGTCCTGCCAAGACCACAGTGACAAGGGATAGTAGCTCAGCGGCCGGAAGTCGGCGTTGAGGACAAGCGCCGGACAGGAGTCCGGCGAAACCGACGGATGGAAGTGAATGGTCACTCCCGACATCCTTTCGATTGACCGGTTCAGAATCAAACCGGTTCTGCTGCAGCTATTAATCTACAGTCGGGATGACGGCTTTGTGAAGGCCTTGTTTGCAAGGGCTTCAAAGGTGCGGCAATTCTGCACTCAGGAAACTAGCGGGTCGGGACAGGCGTGCCCGAGCGATAGTCGTAAAAGCCGCGCTTGGCCTTGCGGCCGAGCCAGCCGGCTTCGACATATTTCACCAGCAGGGGGCAGGGGCGGTATTTCGAATCCGCCAGTCCTTCGTGCAGCACCTGCATGACCGACAGGCAGGTGTCGAGGCCGATGAAATCGGCAAGCTGCAGCGGGCCCATCGGGTGGTTGGCGCCCAGCCGCATCGCCGTGTCGATCGCGTCGACCGAGCCAACACCTTCATATAGCGTGTAAATCGCCTCGTTGATCATCGGCAGCAGGATACGGTTGACGATGAAGGCGGGGAAGTCCTCGGAGACGGTGGAGATCTTGCCGAGGCTGGCGATGAAGGCCTTGGCCGTTTCGAACGTCGCGTCATCGGTGGCGATGCCGCGGATCAGTTCGACCAGCTGCATGACCGGAACCGGGTTCATGAAATGAATGCCGATGAAGCGCTCCGGACGGTCGGTGACGGAGGCCAGCCTGGTAATCGAGATCGACGAGGTGTTGGAGGCGACGATGGCGTCCGCCTTCAGGGACGGACACAGTTTCGTGAAGATTTTTCGCTTCGTGTCCTCGTTTTCGGTCGCGGCCTCGATGACGAGGTCGCAATCGGCCAGTTCGCTGAAATTGGTGGAGGGGATGACATGGTCGAGCGCCGTCTTGCGGCTTTCCTCGGTGATCTGGCCACGGCTGATCTGCCGGGCCATGTTGCCGTTGATGGTGGCGAGGCCGGCCGTCACCCGTTCTTCGGATACGTCATTGAGAACAACATCAAGGCCGGCGAGCGAACAGACATGGGCAATTCCGCTTCCCATCTGCCCGGCGCCGATAATCCCGATCTTTTTAACTTCCAGGGTCATGATGTGCTGCTGCTCGACGGACAATACTCTCAGCGCGATCATAGGCTAAGCGTCGGGAACGTCCAGACCCGGGCTAAATCTAGCGTCCGATCTTGCCCAGTTCCTCTGCAAGTTCCGGCAAAGCGGTAAACAGATCGGCAACCAGGCCGTAATCGGCGACCTGAAAGATCGGCGCGTCCTCATCCTTGTTGATGGCGACGATGACCTTGGAATCCTTCATGCCTGCGAGATGCTGGATGGCGCCGGAAATGCCGACGGCGATATAAAGCTGCGGCGCGACGATCTTGCCGGTCTGGCCGACCTGCCAGTCGTTGGGTGCGTAACCGGCGTCCACGGCCGCGCGCGAGGCGCCCATGGCGGCGCCGAGCTTGTCGGCCACCGGCTCGATATATGTCTTGAAATTCTCGGCATTCTGCATGGCGCGGCCGCCGGAGATGATGATCTTGGCCGAGGTGAGCTCGGGACGGTCGGAACTCGCCACCGCTTCGTCCTTGAAGGTCGACAGCGCCGGGTCGGCCGCCTTGGCGACGGGCTCGATCGGTGCCTGTCCGCCGGCGCCGGTCGCCGCGAAAGCGGCGGTGCGCACGGTGATGACCTTGATCCTGTCGGACGACTGCACGGTCTGGATGGCGTTGCCGGCATAGATCGGCCGCTCGAACGTATCGGGCGAGACGACCTTGATGATTTCCGAAATCTGCATGACGTCGAGCAGCGCGGCGACTCTCGGCATGATGTTCTTGGCGCTGGTAGTGGCGCCCGAGACGATGGCGGAATAACCGGACGCGAGGCTGACGATCAGTGCCGCCACGGGCTCGGCAAGCTGATGATCATAGATCGCATCGTCGGCGACGAGCACTTTGGCCACGCCGTCGAGTTTGGCAGCGGCTTCGGCTGCAGCCTTGCAGTCCTTGCCGGCGACGAGCACGTTGACCGGCTCGCCAAGCGCCTGCGCCGCAGTGAGAACCTTCGCCACCGAGTCGCCGAGCGCGCCCTTGCTGATGTCTGCGAGAAGAAGGGTTGTCATCACAGCACTCCGGCTTCGTCTTTGAGTTTGGCAACGAGTTCAGCGACGGTCTTGACCTTGACGCCGGCTTTGCGGCCGGCGGGCTCGCTGGTCTTCAGCACCTTGAGGCGCGGCGCGATATCGACGCCGTAATCAGCCGCTGTCTTTTCGTCGATGGGCTTTTTCTTCGCCTTCATGATGTTGGGCAGCGAGGCATAGCGCGGCTCGTTGAGGCGCAGGTCCGTCGTCACCACCGCCGGCAGTTTCAGCGCCACGGTCTGCAGGCCGCCGTCGACCTCGCGCGTCACATCGACCGTGCCGTCGCCGATCACGACTTTCGAGGCAAAGGTGCCCTGGCTCCAGCCGAGCAGGGCGGCGAGCATCTGGCCGGTCTGGTTGCTGTCGTCGTCGATCGCCTGCTTGCCGAGAATGACGAGGCCGGGCTGTTCGGCTTCGATGACGCCCTTCAGAATCTTGGCGACAGCGAGCGGTTCGACGATGCCGTCCGCCTTCACCAGAATGCCGCGGTCGGCGCCCATGGCGAGACCGGTGCGGATGGTCTCGCTGGCCTGCGCCGGGCCGATCGAGACGACGACGACTTCCGTGGCCTTGCCGGCTTCCTTCAGGCGCAGCGCCTCTTCGATGGCGATCTCATCGAAGGGGTTCATCGACATTTTCACATTGGTCAGTTCGACGCCGCTGCCGTCCGCCTTGACGCGAACCTTGACGTTGTAATCGACCACGCGCTTTGCGGGCACGATGATTTTCATGTCGCGCTTACTCCTCGGGCAGCTTTCAGGACCATTGCGGGTGTCGTAATTGCGGCTAAGGGGCAAGTCAACGCGGCTGGCAGGGTCCCTGTTATTCTGGCTGCCGCCATGCGCAAACTAGGCGGTTCGCGTGCCGAACAGGGGCACTTCGGGACGTTTCAACAGGGGCGTCAGCAGTGCGCCGGTGGCAATTCCGCCGACATGCGCCCACCAGCCGACTTCCGGATCGCTGCTGAACAGGGCCGAGCCGATCTGCAAGGTGATCCAGGCCAGGATGACGTAGAGCGCGGCGATCGAAATCGGCAGCCAGGCAAACGCCAGCCCGAACACATGCACGCGCGGATACAGCATCAGATACGCGACGACGACGCCGGAAATGGCGCCTGACGCGCCGATCAGCGGCGATTGCGAGTTCTGCCGCACCAGCGCGAACAGCAGTGCGCCGGCAATTCCGCAAACCAGATAAAAAATGGTGAAGCGCAGCGAACCCATGGCGTCCTCGACATTGTCGCCGAAAACCCAGAGGAACAGCATATTGCCGAGAAGGTGAAAAAATCCGCTATGCAGGAAGATGCCGGTGAAGAAGGTCAGCACGCCGGGGACCAGCGCGATCGACGGGTCGATCTTGGCCGAGCCGAACACGACGGCGGGGATCATGCCGAGCACCACGTCGATGCGGTTCTCGTTGCCGAGCAGGCCGCTGGCGACAAGCAGGTACATCAGCACGTTCAGGCCGAGGATCACGTAGGTCGCGTTGGGGTGCTTCATGAATCGCAGCGCGACGCCATCATAGAGCGGGATGAACACGGGGCCTCCGGGCCGCAGGGAAAGATGCGACAGCCTACCTGTTCCCGCCCGGCGTCCACAAGACGTCGCCCTTGGCCTTCCAGTTGCAGTAGCGCGAGGCGACGAAGAGCAGGTCGGAGAGGCGGTTGACGTATTTGAGCGCCGGCGCGCCGACCACTTCGCCGGGCTGGGCGGCGAGCTGCACCATCAGGCGCTCGGCGCGGCGGCAGACGGTGCGCGACACGTGCAGCGCGGCTGCCGTCCTGGTGCCGCCGGGCAGCACGAAGGAGCGCAGCGGTTCGAGATGGCGGTTGAGGTCGTCGATCTCGGTCTCGAGCCTGTCGACCTGCGTCTGGATGATGCGCAACGGTTCGTAGCCGAGATCCTTGTCTGTTGCCGGGGTACAGAGATCGGCGCCGAGGTCGAAGAGATCGTTCTGAATGCGGCCGAGCATGGCGTCGAGCGCCGCGTCTTCCTCGATCGCCGAGAGACGGGCGATGCCGAGCGTCGCATTGGTCTCGTCGACGGTGCCGAAGGCCTCGATGCGCAGATCATATTTGGCGCGGCGTTCGCCGTCGCCGAGCGCGGTCGTGCCGTCGTCGCCGGTGCGCGTGTAGATGCGGTTGAGAACGACCATTCAGATTTCCCTCAGCCCCTGAACCACAATACCGCCATGACGATGATGATCGCCACGAATTGCAGGCCGACCCGCCAGCGCATCAAGGTCTGCGACCGGTTCGGATTGTTGCCGCGCATCATGTTGACGAGGCCGGCGACAAGCACAAGGGCGACGGCCGCGATGGCCACGCCGGGAAGCAGATTGGATACGCTCATCGTTTGCGGTGCTTTCAGTTCGTTTGACGTGCGGTCTTCGCAGCGTGCGATGCCGGACTTGCAGCAAAGCGCGTGGCGGCGAAAGCCTCAATAACGTCGCAGCAGCCGTTCCAGATAATCGAGTTCCTCCCGCGGCCGGGTCGGGTCGCCGAGCCGCTTGCGCAATTCCTCGAGTACGCGCTGGGCGCGCTGGGCGGCCGGCACGCCGAGCGGATCGTAGCGGCTGCGGGAATTGTCGTTGCGGTCATGGGATTCGCGGCCGAGCGGATCGGGATTGGCGGAATCACGGCCGCGCTGGCCGGGGCCGTTGGGATCGCCCGGCCCGCCGGATTGCTCGCCGGGCTGGCCGCCCTGCTGCTGCATCTGCTGGGCCAGCGATTGCGCGCCGCGCCGAAGGCCTTCGAGCGCCTTGCCCTGGGAGTCGACGGCCTTGCCCTTGCCCTCGCCGGTCCCTTCGCCGAGTTGCTGCTCGGCATCGTCCATGGCGCCTTCGGCGTCACCGAAACCCTGCTCCGGCGGCATGCCCATGTCGCGCATGCGCTTCTGCAATTCCTGCAATTGCTTGCGCAGCGCCTCCTGGCGCTGCTGCAGCCCTTGCGAATTGTCGCCGCTCTGGTTGTCGGCGCTGTCCTGGTCGTCGTCGCCCTGATCGTCGCCCTGGTCCTGCTGCCCCGGTTGTCGTTGTCCCTGCTGCCGTTGTCCTTGCTGGCGCTGGCCCTGCTGATTGCGCTGACGCTGGCTGCGCTGCGACCTTTGCTGGTTGCGCTGGCTTTCGCGGAAGGTCTGGTCGCGCAATTCCTGCTGGTCGCGCATCATCTGGTCGAGCTGGTTGAGGGCGCGGTTCATTTCGCGCTGCGCCGAATTCTGCTGATTCTGACGGCGCGCCGTCTGCAGGTTCTCGAGCAGGTTCTGCAATTGATCGAGCATGCGCTGGGCGTCGGCCATATTGCCCGAGCGCGCCATGTCCTCCATGCGGTCGAGCATGGAGCGCAGGTCCTGCGGCGTGATGTAGCGCGTGTTCGGATCGGGCCGCTGATTGTCGGCCTGCTGATCCTGGTTGTTCTGGTCGCGCATCTGGCGTTCGGCGAGTTCCTGCATGAACTTGTCGAGCGCGGCGCGCATCTGGTCCATCAGCTTGCGCAGTTCCTCATCGGACGCGCCGCGGTTCATCGCGTCGCGCAGGGCCTGCTGCGCGGCGCGCAGATCGCGCTCGGCGGAGGAGAGATCGCCCTCCTCCAGCTGCAGCGCCATTTCCCACATCAGGTCGGCGGTCTCGCGCAACTGGTCGTCGTTGCGCGCCATCTGCAGGCGCTTGAGAATGGCCTGCAGGCCGAGGTAGGGACCGGCGCCGGTCTGGAACCGCTCGGGGTCGATCATCAGGGCTTCGATCGCAGTCGAGACTCTCTTGCGGTCGTCGGGCGAGAAGACGAGATTGCGGCGCTGTTCGACGAGTGCGCGCGCCAGCGGTTTGACGAAGGTGCGCTGCGGCAGCACGATCTGTTTGGGCTCGCTGCGGCCGATATTTCCGGCCTCGTCGCGGGCGGTCAATGTCATGGTAACACGGGCGCCGGCCCAGGGATGTTCGGAGAGATCGCCGGTGGTCTCGCCATCGCCGAGGCCGCCCGGGCCCGAGGCCAGCGCCAGCGGCATTTTCGGCGGATCGACCAGGGTGCGGCCGGTGACCGGCTTGCCGCGCAGGATCGGATCCTTGAATTCGGCCTCGGCGCCGACGACGCCGTAATCGTCCTCGATCTTGTAGGCCAAGGTCATCGAACCGCGGGCATTGCTCTTGATGTCGCCCTTCAGGGTGATGACCGGGGCGCGGTCGGGAATGGCGACGATGTCGAAGGTCGCGACCGTGCTGCCGAGCCGGCGCAGGGTCAGCTTGCCGTCGCCGTTCAGGGTCCAGCGCTTTTCGGCATCGGTCTTCGTCGCTGCCGGCTTTACGGTAGCGTCCTTGGCGGCGCCGTCCTTTGTAGCCGCATCTTCAGGCTTGCTCTCGACGA
Source organism: Terripilifer ovatus (assembly GCA_029222685.1). Taxonomy (GTDB): domain Bacteria; phylum Pseudomonadota; class Alphaproteobacteria; order Rhizobiales; family Beijerinckiaceae; genus Terripilifer; species Terripilifer ovatus. The sequence goes on from JARHVB010000038.1 coordinate 24,302, forward strand.
TGCCGCCGCTGATCTCGGCGGTAACGCCGGCGCCTTCCGACGCGCGCATGATGACGAACGAGCCGGCCGGCGCTTCGACCCGTTGCGACTTGTCCCTGGGCTGGGCGCCCGTCTCGTCGCGCAGGCGCAGCACCTGCGGGGCGCGGCCGGTATAGGGCGGCGGATCGATCCAGGCATCGAGCCGGTAGCCCTGCGAGATCGAGCCTGCGGCGTTGAAATCGAAGGCGGCCAGCAGGCGCGCGTATTTCTCCGGGCCCGCCACGAAGGCGGCGGCGACGAGGGCGATCAGCAGGCCGCCGCGCACGGCGTAGCGATCGAGCAGAGGCACGCCGGGCGAGGGCGCGGCGATCTTCAACTGGCTGGCGACGGCCTCGGCGCGCTGCTTGTGCAACCGCCACAGGGCGGCGGTGGCCGGATCGGCGCCGGCATTGGCAAGCTGGTCGTCGAGGGTGGTGGCGGGCCGGTGCGGCAGCCCCGAATCGCGGTCGATGCGGCCGAGCGAGGCGGCCCGCGATGGCAGCCGGAAGCGGGCGATGTAGACGAGCGGCGCCAGCAGAAGGGCGGCGGCGATGACAAGCCCGGCGATACGTCCCGTGCGCGGCAGGTAAAGCCAGAGCCCCAGCCAGGAGACGGTCAGGAAGAGGGCAACGACGCCGAGCACGACGACAATCGCCGGCCAGAGCTTTTCCCATGACAGCGCGAATTGCGCGCCGCGGGCGAGCCGCTCGAGGCGAAGCGTCAGTTTTTCCGGCGGATGCGTCGGGTCCGGCAATCGCAACTCCTGAACGCGGCTTCAGCCGCGTGTCACCAAGTCAACATGTGCAGGCTAACATGCGTGTTGGCGAAATCATATCAATAGTGGGCGAATGGCGTGAATGTGTTCGCAACATCGCCTTTGCGAGGCATTACGCCAGCCAGTCCGGCACCCTGTCGAGGCCGATCAGCTCTTCGTAGCTCTGGCGTGGCCGCACCACGGCCCAGCGGTCGCGCTCGACGAGCACTTCGGGCACCAGCAGGCGCGAATTATAGGTGCCGGCCTGGACCGCGCCATAGGCGCCGGCCGACAGGACCGCCAGCATGTCGCCGGGCTGCAGCGGCGGCAGCTTCCGGTTGAGCGCCAGATAATCGCCGGTCTCGCAGACCGGACCGACCACGTCGGCGGTGATCGTCTCGGCATGCTTGCCCGGCTCGAGCACCGGCAGGACCCGGTGATAGGCGTGATAGAGCGTCGGCCGGATGAGGTCGTTCATGGCGCCGTCGACGATGACGAAGGTCTTGCCGTCGCCGTGCTTCACATAAAGCACGCTGGTGACGAGCACGCCGGCATTGCCGACGAGAAAGCGGCCCGGCTCGAACACCAGCTTGCAGCCCAGATTGTGGGTGTGCTTGCGGACCACCGCGGCATATTTTTCCGGGTGCTCTTCGTCGGCGAGATCGTTCCTGCGATAGGCGATGCCGAGGCCGCCGCCGAGATCGACGTGATCGATGGCATGGCCGTCGCTGCGCAGCGTCCGCACGAAGTCGGTCAGAAGCGCGAAGGCTTCGTCGAACGGTTCCATATCGGTGATCTGCGAGCCGATATGCATGTCGATGCCGCTCACCGAGAGACCGGGCATCTGCGCGGCGCGCGCATAAACCTCCCGCGCGTGGATGATCGGAATGCCGAACTTGTTTTCCGACTTGCCGGTGGAGATCTTTTCGTGCGTCCTGGCGTCGACATTCGGATTGACCCGCAGCGAGATGCGCGCCGTCTGCTTCTTCGATGTTGCGATCTGCGAGATCGCCTCGAGCTCCGGCTCGGATTCGACGTTGAAGCAGAAGATGCCGACATCGAGCGCCAGCGCGATCTCCGCCGCCGTCTTGCCGACGCCGGAGAAGGTGATCCTGCTGCCCGGCACGCCGGCGGCAAGCGCGCGGCGCAGCTCGCCTTCGGAGACGACATCCATGCCGGCGCCAAGGCGCGCCAGGGTCTTCAGGATCGCTTGGTTGGAATTGGCCTTCATGGCGTAGCAGACGAGCGCGTCGGTGCCGGCGAAGGCGCGGGTGAAGGCGTTGTAGCGTTGCGTTATGGCCGCGGTCGAATAGCAATAGAACGGCGTCGCCACATCCTTTGCGATGTCACGCAGGTCGACGTTCTCGGCGCGCAGCGCGCCGCCGGCATAGTGAAACTCAGTCATCAAGCTAAATTCTCAAAGCCAAATTCACCTGGCAGGCAAATTCTCTCGGCGGGCAGATCCTTTTGGGGGCTTGCAGGCCATCCCGCAAAGCAGGTTGCGTCACAGCAGGGGGTCGAGAACGAACGGTTCTTTCGACGGCACGATGACTTTGGGTTTTGACGATGGAGCGCCCGGCGAGAAAGTGGTCGGCGGTGCGTTCTCGGCGGGACGGGCGGCGGGCGTGGTGCCGCCGGTTGGAACCTCGAGCGCGCCGCGGCGTCCGCAGGCCGACAGGCCGAAGGCGAGGGTGACGGCGAGCGCCAAAGCCAGATACGGGCGCAGATGCGATCTCGTGTTCAATGCAATCTCCGGACTCGGCACGTCTTCTACCTGATGCGGCGGCGATGACGTTGCCGGTGTTGAATATGCGTCGTTTCGCCGCATGATTGCTATCCCAATCTGCCAAGCCAGGCCTGCGCCTGCTGGCGGACGTTTTGCGGCGATGTTCCACCATAAGACGTGCGGCTCTCGACCGAGTTGACGACGCCGAGCACAGTGAGGACGTCGGCGGTGATGCGCGGCTCGACGGCCTGCATCTCGGCGAGCGGCAGATCCTCCAGCCCGACACCTTTCGTCGACGCCAGCTTGACCAGCGAGCCCGTCACGTGATGGGCCTCGCGGAACGGCATTTTCAGGGTGCGCACCAGCCAGTCGGCAAGATCGGTCGCGGTCGCATAGCCGGCGCCAGCGGCCGCCTGCATGCGCGCCGTGTCCGGCGTCATGTCGCCTACCATGCCGGTCATCGCGGCGACGCAGAGCGACAGGGTGTGCAGGGCGTCAAACGTGCCTTCCTTGTCTTCCTGCATGTCCTTGGAATAGGCGAGCGGCAGGCCCTTCATCGTCATCAGCAGCGCATTGAGCGCGCCGATGACCCTGCCCGTCTTGCCGCGCACCAGTTCGGCGGCATCGGGATTGCGCTTCTGCGGCATGATCGACGAACCGGTGGTGAATTTGTCGGACAGGCGCACGAAACCGAACTGCGGCGTCGTCCACAGCACAATTTCCTCGGCGAAGCGCGACAGGTGCACGGCGCAGAGCGCCGCGGCCGACAGGGTCTCGATGACGAAATCGCGGTCGGCGACGCTGTCGAGGGAATTAGCGGTCGGCCGGTCGAAGCCGAGCGAGGCGGCGGTCGCCTGGCGATCGATGGGGAACGAGGTGCCGGCGAGCGCGGCTGCGCCGAGCGGGCATTCGTTCAGCCTGCGCCGGGCATCGGTCAATCTGCCGCGGTCGCGCGCCAGCATCTCCACATAGGCGAGCAGATGGTGGCCGAAGGTGACCGGCTGGGCCGATTGCAGATGGGTGAAGCCGGGCATGACGGCGGCTGCGAATTCCACCGCCCGGGTCGCGAGCGCCTTCTGCAAGCCTTTGATCTGGCTGTCGATCTCGTCGATGGCGTCGCGCACCCAGAGGCGGAAGTCGAGCGCCACCTGGTCATTGCGCGAGCGCGCCGTGTGCAGCCGGCCGGCCGCCGGCCCGATCAGCGCCGCCAGCCGCGATTCGACATTCATATGAATGTCCTCGAGTTCGCGCGAGAACGTGAACGTTCCGGCCTCGATTTCGGCTTTTACCTGGTCTAGACCGGTGGAAATCGCCTCGGCGTCGGCATTTGTGAGGATTCCGGCCTTGGCCAACATGGAAACATGCGCTTTCGACCCGGCAATGTCCTGGGCGGCGAACCGGTAGTCGAAGCCGATCGAAGCGTTGATCTCTTCCATGATGGCGTCGGGGCCGGTCTCGAAGCGGCCGCCCCACATCTTGTTGCTCATGTCACGCCTTTCGGATCAAAACGCACGGGTCAAAACGCAAATGGCTGAACTGGAAAACGACAGGTCCGGCGCCCTCGGCAAAAAGAGCGGGCCGTGGCGGTCCAGCCGGACTGTCGTGCTCGCGGGCGTCGCCTGCGCCGCCATTGCGGTTGTCCTATACGGGATACTGGCCACCGGCGGCAAGGAAACGACGAATTCCGATTGCGGATTGAGCGCCACCGCCATGGCCGACCTGCAGAAACTGGCGCAGGGCCATGTCGCCGGGCTGATGGTATCGAAAAAGCCGCAGCGTGCCACCGAGATCAGTTTCGACGGGGCGGACGGCACCCGCCGCAGTCTGTCCGACTTTCGTGGCAAGACCGTGCTGTTGAACCTGTGGGCGACCTGGTGCCTGCCCTGCCGGGCGGAAATGCCGGCCCTCGACCAGCTGCAGGCCAAGCGCGGCGGCAAGGACTTCGAGGTCGTGGCGGTCAATATCGACACCGCCCGGCTGGAAAAGCGCCAGGCCTTTCTCGACGAGGCCGGGGTGAAGACGCTGGCCTTCTACGCCGACCCGAAGGCGGCGGTGTTCCAGGTGCTGCGCCAGGCCGGCAAGGTCGTCGGTCTGCCGACGACGATCCTGATCGATTCGCGCGGCTGCGAGCTCGGCGTCATGGCCGGTCCGGCGGAATGGGCCTCCGACGACGCGCTCTCGCTGATCCAGGCGGCGGCAGGGATAAAGTCCTAGATTTCGGCCCCCATCCTCATCCGACCCTTGCTGCGCAAGGCCACCTTCTCCCGAGGAACGGGAGAAGGAAGTGCGCGTCGTCTTGGCACCCGAGGCATGCCGACGGATGCATTGCGCGGTGCACACACTTCGATTACTGAAACCACGACGAATTTCAGACCGAAGGGGCCCGACATGGCCGATGCAAATCCCAATCCCATGGCAAACGAAGCGCGGCGGCCGTTGTCGCCGCATCTGCAGGTCTACCGGCTCACCCTGACTATGTTTCTGTCTGGCGTGCATCGCGTCACCGGCATGGCGCTTTACCTGGGCACCCTGCTGCTCGCCTGGTGGCTGATCGCCGCCGCCTCGGACGCCAAATCCTTCGAAACCGTCTCGTGGGTGCTGACCTCCATCATCGGCCGGCTCATCCTGTTCGGATTCACCTGCGCGCTGTTCACCCACATGATGGGCGGCATCCGTCACTTCATCTGGGACAGCGGCCGCGGCATGGAACATCCGCAGCGCGAATATCTGGCGCAGATGACGATCTGGGGCGGCCTCATCCTGAGCGTCGTCGTCTGGATCATTGCCTACGCCGTCCGCTGAGCCGATCTCGCCTTCGGGGAAAATCATCATGACAGACAAATCACCCTCCCTCCGCACGCCCATGGGCAAGGTCCGCTATCTCGGCTCGGCGCGCTCGGGCACGCGCCACATGATCCACACGCGCCTGACCGCCGCCGCGCTGCTGCCGCTGTCGATCATCTTCGTCGGCATCGTGCTGTCGCTTGTCGGCAAGGATTACGTCACCGTGCGCGCCACGCTCGGCAATCCGTTCGTCTCGATCGTCATCCTGCTGTTCCTGCTCGCCGGCATCTATCACATGATGCTGGGCATGCAGATGATCATCGAGGATTACATCTACGGCGAGCACACCAAGCAATGGTCGCTGATGGCGAACACCTGTTTCGCGATCGCCGTCGGATTGGCGTGCGCCTATGCGGTGCTGCGTCTGAGTTTCGTCTGATCGTCCTTGAGGGCGCGTGATATCTTCGAAAAGGGTAAGCTATGGCCAATTCTGCGGCAAACGGAGCCGGCAACGGCAAGGCGCCTTCCTATAACGGCAGCGCCTATCCGATCACCGACCACACCTTCGATGTGGTGATCGTCGGCGCCGGCGGCGCCGGCCTGCGCGCCACGGTCGGCTGTTCGCAGGCTGGTCTGCGCACGGCCTGCATCTCGAAAGTGTTTCCGACGCGCTCGCATACGGTCGCGGCCCAGGGCGGTATTGCCGCTTCGCTCGGCAATATGAGCCCGGACGACTGGCGCTGGCACATGTATGATACCGTCAAGGGCTCGGACTGGCTCGGCGACCAGGACAGCATTGAATATCTGGTGCGCAATGCGCCCGCTGCAGTCTACGAGCTGGAACACTGGGGCGTGCCGTTCTCGCGCACCGAAGACGGCAAGATCTATCAGCGTCCGTTCGGCGGCATGACCACCGAGTTCGGCAAGGGCACGGCGCAGCGCACGTGTGCTGCCGCCGACCGTACCGGTCACGCCATGCTGCACACGCTTTATGGCCAGGCGCTGCGCAACAACACTGAATTCTTCATCGAATATTTCGCCATCGATCTGATCATGGATCAGGACGGCCGCTGCCGCGGCGTCGTCTGCATCAAGATGGACGATGGCACGATCCACCGCTTCCGCTCCAACCTGACGATCCTCGCCACCGGCGGCTACGGCCGCGCCTATTTCTCGGCGACCTCGGCGCACACCTGCACCGGAGACGGCAACGCCATGGCGCTGCGCGCCGGTCTGGCTCTCGAAGATATGGAATTCGTCCAATTCCATCCGACAGGAATTTATGGCTCAGGCTGCCTGATCACCGAAGGCGCGCGCGGCGAAGGCGGCTATGTGACGAATTCGGAAGGCGAGCGCTTCATGGAGCGCTATGCTCCCTCGGCCAAGGATCTCGCCTCGCGCGACGTCGTCTCGCGCGCCATGACCATCGAGATCCGCGAAGGCCGCGGCGTCGGCAGCAAGAAAGATCACATCTTCCTGCATCTCGAACATCTCGATCCGAAAGTCCTGCATGAACGCCTGCCGGGCATTTCCGAGAGCGCGCGCATCTTTGCCGGCGTCGACGTGAACAAGGAGCCGATCCCGATCCTGCCGACCGTGCATTACAACATGGGCGGCATCCCGACGAATTATCACGGCGAAGTCGTGACCAAGAAGAACGGCGATCCCGATGCGATCATTCCCGGCCTGATGGCGCTGGGCGAGGCGGCTTGCGTGTCGGTGCACGGCGCCAACCGTCTCGGCTCGAACTCGCTGGTCGATCTTGTGGTGTTCGGCCGCGCCGCCGGCCTGCGCGCCGCCGAGCTGATCAAGCCCGGCGAGAAACAGGCGGACCTGCCGAAGGATTCGGCCGACCTGGCGCTGTCGCGTCTCGACCGCTTCCGCTGGGCTAAGGGCGGCACGCCGACGGCGGAGCTGCGCGCCAGGATGCAGGGGACGATGCAATCGAACTGCGCCGTGTTCCGCACCGGCGAGGTTCTCGAAGAAGGCTCGAAGCTGATCCACGATGTCTGGGGCGGCGTGCAGGACATCGCCATCACCGACCGTTCGCTGATCTGGAATTCCGATCTGATCGAGACTTTGGAATTCGACAACCTCATCATCCAGGCGGTGGTGACGATGGATTCCGCCGTCCAGCGCAAGGAAAGCCGTGGCGCGCACGCGCGGGAAGATTTCCCCAACCGCGACGACAAGGAATGGATGAAGCACACACTGGCGTGGGCCGATGACGAAAACCGCAAGGTCACCATCGATTCACGCCCCGTCCACACCTACACGATGACGAACGAGATCAGCTACATCGAGCCCAAGGCCCGTGTTTACTAAGGCCCGCGTGTACTGATCAGGAGACTGTTGCAATGGTCGAATTCGCACTCCCGAAGAACTCCCGTCCCACCGCCGGCAAGATGTGGCCGAAGCCGGCGGGCGCCAAGAACGTCCGCGAGTTCCGCATCTATCGCTGGAACCCCGATGACGGCCAGAACCCGCGCATCGATACCTATTTCGTCAACATGGACGATTGCGGGCCGATGGTGCTCGACGCGATTCTGTGGATCAAGAACAAGGTCGATCCGACCCTGACGTTCCGCCGCTCCTGCCGCGAAGGCATCTGCGGCTCCTGCGCGATGAACATCGACGGCGCCAATACGCTGGCCTGCACGAAAGACATGGGCACCATCAAGGGCACTGTCTCGATCTATCCGCTGCCGCACATGCCGGTGGTGAAGGATCTGGTGCCGGACCTGACGCGCTTCTATGCGCAGCATGCCTCGATCGAGCCGTGGCTGAAGACGGTGACGCCGCAGCCCGAGAAGGAATGGCGGCAGTCGCACGAGGACCGGCTCAAGCTCGACGGCCTCTACGAGTGCATCCTGTGCGCCTGCTGCTCGACATCGTGCCCGAGCTACTGGTGGAACGGCGACCGCTATCTCGGCCCGGCAGTATTGCTGCAGGCCTATCGCTGGCTGATCGATTCGCGTGACGAAGCGACGGGCGAACGGCTCGACAATCTGGAAGATCCGTTCCGGCTGTATCGCTGCCATACCATCATGAACTGCGCCAAGACCTGCCCGAAGGGCCTGAACCCGGCGAAGGCGATCGCCGAGATCAAGAACATGATGGTGGCGCGGCAGAGCTGACGAAAGTCAGCTCGCGGGCTTCAGCCACTTGCGCTGCTGCAGGTCGACCATGGCGATGGCGAAGCTGGCGCTGTCCTCCACAATCTCGCGCCACATCGACGCCGGCGAGGCAGCCGTCGGCCTGAAGGCGGCGTCGACCTGGTCGGTCTCGTGCTGGAGTTCGGCGGCGAATTTTCTGGCGATGCGCTGCATCGGCGTGTTGTGCGGCAGGCAGGTCATGTAAAGCTCGCCGGCGCGGCGGTTGCGCGCCGCCCGCACGATCCGCTCCATCAGCTCCGTGCCGACGCCGCGGCCGCGGAACTCCTTCTCGACGCTGAAAGCCGCTTCCGCCGCGCCGCCGAAGGCCAGCGGCAGGCCGTGGCCGAAGCCGCGCAATTCGCCGGCGCCGCGCAGCACGCCATCGACGAAAAAGCCGTAGATCACGTCGTCCATGCCGAAGCAGCGCTCGGCATAGCTTGCGAGGAAAGCGTCGGACACGCCCATGCCGAAGCGGTCGTGCCGGCTTTCCGGATCGAGGCGGACGAGATGGTCCTGGAAGCTGTCCTTGTCGGCCGGCCAGAGGCGGCGGAACTGTTCGCCGGAACGGGGCTCGTAGCGGGTCGGCGGTGTGGCCGGCGCGTCGCGCCAAAATTCATGTTGCATCGCAATATTTCCTCTCGCTATCCGTCCGAACCGGCCGCACTGAACCAAAACTCCCGCAAACTCCCCGAAAATCGTGATTACCGTAGACAATTCTTATGTTGCACTGCAAACATGCGGAAATTATGTCGGATCGCGATTCCCACCTCTCCGGACCCCGGGCTGTGCGAGAGTCACCTTCTTCTGCCGTGCCGGAGATGGCGTGGCGGTTCAGGCTTGCGCTTGACGGCAGCGACCCGCTACTGACGGGTCAGAACCTGCTCGCGATCGTCCCGGGCATTCCTGAAAAGACATGTCCAGCATTTCTTATCCAGCCTCCCTTTCCCCGAGCGCCGCAGCAGTGACCCACAACGTCTCGGATCTGTATTCCATCCATGTCCGCGACGGGCATATCGAGGACGATCCGGCGCAGCGCGCGGTGGTGAAGCGCCTTGACCGTCTGGTCGATGAACTGCGCGAGCACCGGCTGGCGCGCAAATCCAATCCGCTCGGCTGGCTGTTCGGCAAGCGCAAGACGCAGCCGTTCGTCCGCGGCCTCTACATCTGGGGCTCGGTCGGGCGCGGCAAGACCATGCTGATGGATCTGTTCTTCGAGGCGGCGCCGCCGGTCCGCAAGCGCCGCGTGCATTTTCATGCCTTCATGGCCGATGTGCATGCGCGCGTGCACGACTGGCGGCAGCACAAGAGGGAAGGCACCGCCAAGGGCGACGAGCCGATCACGCCGATCGCCGATGCGCTGGCGGAGGAAGCGTGGCTTCTATGCTTCGACGAATTCAGCGTCACCGATATCGCCGATGCGATGCTGCTCGGCCGGCTGTTCCAGGCCTTGTTCGCGCGCGGTGTCGTCGTGGTGGCGACGTCGAACGTCGAGCCGGCGCGTCTTTATGAGGGCGGCCTGAACCGCGCGCTGTTCCTGCCGTTCATCGCGCTGCTGCAGGAGCGCATGGACATCGTGGCGCTGTCATCGCGCACCGATTTCCGACTCGAGAAACTCAGCGGTTCATCGGTCTATCACGTGCCCGCGGATGCCGCAGCGCATGCTGAGATCGACCGCATGTTCAAGTCGCTGACCGGGGTCGCCCACGGCACGCCGTCAATCCTGCGGGTACTGGGGCGCGACGTGCCGGTGCCCGAGCAGGCCGCCAATGTGGCGCGCTTCTCGTTCGGCGATCTGTGCGAGAAACCGCTGGCATCCGCCGATTACCTCTGCATCGCCGAACATTTTCATACGGTGATCGTCGAGAACATTCCGGTCATCGCCGTGCACCAGCGCAACGAGGCGAAGCGCTTCATCAATCTCATCGACACGCTCTACGACCGCCACGTCAAACTGATTGCCTCGGCCGAGGCGGAGCCGCACTATCTCTATGCGGGCACCGAGGGCCGCGAAGTCTTCGAATTCGAACGCACCGCCTCGCGGCTGATCGAGATGCGCTCGCAGGATTACCTGGCGCTGCCGCACGGCCACGCCACGTCGGCAGCGTCGGACGATACGACCGGGCTGATCGACACGTGAGAGGGGCTTGTGTGTTCTAGCCTAGGTGTCATTCCCGCCAAGCAAAGCGCAGAGCGGGAATCCAGAGGCAGCGTGACGAACCTATGTCGCGGCCCGTGACTCCTGGTTTCCCGCTCGCACCTGCGGTGCGTCGGGAATGACAGACATCGGGCTTCATGCTTCGCCCCATGGATTGACGACCGTGATCCCGCAATCGGCAAAGTCGCGCACGTTGCGCGTGGCCAGCCGTGCGCCGCGCGAGCGCACGATGGCGGCAATCTGCGCGTCGATCTGGCTGATTGGTTGGCCGCCTTGCCGTCGTCCGGCGGCGATATCCGGATAGACCAGGGCAGCGTCGGTATCGAACGGCAACACGCGCCCGGCGAGATCGATCTCGAACATCGGCCGTGCTGCGGCCACCAGCTCATCACGGCGCCGCCCCTGCGGAAGAAGTGCCAGCCCGTGGAAGATTTCCGCCTGAGTTAGTGTCGTCGTGAACACCCCTGCGATCGGCTGGTCGCTAATCCAAGCCATAACCTTTGCGTCCGGCGCGCGCCGCATCAGCTCGGAAACGACATTCGTGTCGAGAATGATCATTCGTCGAAGTCTGCCGGCTGGCGGATAGGCTCGCGCGGGACGTCGGGAAGATCGACGCCACCGAGCGGGCGAAAGCGCTCATGGATAGCCTGGCCGAGGTTCCGAGGCCGCGGCATTTCGGTCGAGAGCGCAGAGCGCAGGATATCGCGTGCCTCGTCCTCCATTGAGCGGCCGTGCATCGCGGCGCGCAAGCGCAATCGGTTCTTGATGGCATCATCGATATTGCGGATGGTCATGACAGCCATTCCAACCTCCATAAGTCAATGACTGCATATTAGTCAGTGATGCGAGAAAAACAAGGCTGTCGCCCGCCGCATCCGGCATGGCCCGGCGCACCGGGAATGATAAGTATTCCGCCTGAAAGGACTCCCATGGCGCTTCAGCATCAGCCGCTTCAGCCGCATCCGGAGCCGGTCGATGTGCGCCTGCTGCAGATCGCTGCGTCCCACATCAAGCGGTTCGGCATCAAGCGCACGACGATCGTCTCGATCGCCGCCGAAGCGAACATGTCCCACGCCAATGTCTATCGCTATTTCGCTTCGAAATGGGCGCTGTTCGAGGCGCTCGGCGACCGCTGGCTGAAGCCGGTCGAGGCCAGCCTGCGGCAGATCGCCGACGGGCCGGACCCCGCTGACGACAAGCTCGAGCGGCTGGTCGTGGTGCTGCATCGCGCCTACCGCGACAAGATCGAGGCTGAGCCTGAGCTGTTCGCGATCTTCGTCGATTCGGTCGCGAACGGCCGCGCCGGGGCGCGCCGGCACCGCGGCCGACTGCAGCAGGAAATCCAGCAGGTGATCGAGGAAGGCATGGCCAGCGGCGTGTTCTTCTCCGGCGACCAGCGCCGCGCCATGGCGCTGGTCTTCGACGCCCTGCACCGGTTCGTCCATCCGGCCGCCGTCTGGCATGACCGCGAGGTGCCGCGCGCACAGATGCAGACCCGGCTCGAACGGGTCGCCGGCCTGGTCAACAGGGCCCTGGTCGGCGGTCTGAAATGAAAGTTTTGATTTACAAAATTTGTAAATTGTAACACGATTTTTGTCTAAGCTGCCGAACCTTCGGTTGCCCTGAAATCCTCACATAACTATCTGAGATCTCGAGTGATCCGAGGTCGTATCGGCCGCCGTGGCCGTTCAAATGCCCGTGTTTCGGGCAGTCACGGCAGACGTAAGCGCTTGCCACGTCAGGGATTACGAGTCAAAGACCGCGGCCGGCCGATGGTTCGTGCTTGAGCCATGGCATGATTCAGATTGCGAAGGACGTCGAACGATGGCGCGAAACAAGATTGCATTGATCGGTGCGGGACAGATTGGCGGCACTCTAGCGCTTCTGGCCGGAATCAAGGAACTGGGCGACGTCGTCCTCTTCGACATTATGGAAGGCACGCCACAGGGCAAATCGCTCGATCTGGCCGAAGCCGCGCCGGTCGAGGGTTTCGACGCCAGGATGACCGGCGCGAACGACTATTCCGCCATCAAGGACGCCGATGTGATCATCGTCACCGCCGGCGTGCCGCGCAAGCCCGGCATGAGCCGCGACGACCTGCTCGGCATCAATCTCAAGGTCATGGAATCGGTCGGCGCCGGCATCAAGCAATATGCCCCGGAGGCTTTCGTCATCTGCATCACCAACCCGCTCGACGCCATGGTGTGGGCGCTGCAGAAGTCCTGCGGGCTGCCGACCAACAAGGTGGTGGGCATGGCCGGCGTGCTCGATTCGGCGCGCTTCCGGTATTTCCTCGCCGAAGAGTTCAATGTCTCGGTGGAAGACGTCACCGCCTTCGTGCTCGGCGGTCATGGTGACGACATGGTTCCGTCCGTAAGATATTCCACCGTTGCAGGCATTCCTCTCCCGGATCTCATCAAGATGGGCTGGACGACGCAGGAGAAGCTCGACGCCATCGTCAAGCGCACGCGCGGCGGCGGCGGCGAAATCGTCAATCTCTTGAAGACCGGTTCGGCCTTCTACGCGCCGGCGTCCTCAGCCATCTCGATGGCCGAGAGCTATCTGCGCGACAAGCGGCGCGTGCTGCCCGTCGCTGCCCATCTCACCGGCCAGTACGGCGTCAACGACATGTATGTCGGCGTGCCGGTCGTCATCGGCAAGAACGGTGTCGAGAAGGTTGTCGAGATCACGCTCGATGCAGCCGAGAAGGAAATGTTCGCCAAGTCGGTCGCGTCGGTGAAGACGCTCGTCGACGCCTGCAAGACCATCAATCCGGCGTTTGCCTGATCGAGGCTCCTGAAAGAAGTGCCGGGGCGGTTCGCTGTCCCGGTTCAATGCCAGACGAGTTACCCAAAGCGGATTTGCGGGGGTTTGCATGAATATCCATGAATATCAGGCCAAGGCCGTCCTCAAGGAATTCGGGGTGCCGGTTTCCAGGGGCGTGCCGATCTTGAAGGCCAGCGACGCGGAAGCCGCGGCCAAGGAACTCGGCGGGCCGCTGTGGGTCGTCAAATCGCAAATCCATGCCGGCGGACGCGGCAAGGGCAAGTTCAAGGAAGCCGCAGCCGGCGACAAGGGCGGCGTGCGCCTCGCCAAGTCGATCGACGAAGTGAAAACCTTCGCCGAACAGATGCTCGGCAACACGCTCGTCACCGTGCAGACGGGACCTGCGGGCAAGCAGGTCAACCGGCTCTATATCGAAGACGGCTCCGACATCGAGAAGGAATTCTATCTGTCCGCGCTCGTCGACCGCGAGACCAGCCGCATTTCCTTCGTGGTCTCCACGGAAGGCGGCATGGACATCGAGACGGTGGCGCATGACACGCCGGAAAAGATCGTCAGCTTCTCCGTCGATCCGGCGACCGGCGTCATGCCGCATCACGGCCGCACGGTGGCCAGGGCGCTCGGCCTTGACGGCGACCTCGCCAAGCAGGCGGGCAAGATCGTTGCGCAGCTTTACGCAGCCTTCGTCGCCAAGGACATGGAGATGCTGGAGATCAACCCGCTGATCATCACCAAGCAGGGCCAGCTCAAGGCGCTCGATGCTAAGGTCTCCTTCGACGGCAATGCGCTCTACAGGCATCCCGATATCGTCGCCCTGCGGGACGTGACGGAAGAAGACGCCAAGGAAATCGAAGCCTCCAAGCACGACCTCGCCTACATCGCGCTCGACGGCAACATCGGCTGCATGGTCAACGGCGCCGGCCTCGCCATGGCGACGCTCGACATCATCAAGCTCTACGGCATGGAGCCGGCGAACTTCCTCGACGTCGGCGGCGGCGCCAGCGAAGAGAAGGTGACGGCGGCGTTCAAGATCATCACTGCCGATCCGAACGTGAAGGGCATCCTGGTCAACATCTTCGGCGGCATCATGAAGTGCGACGTCATCGCGCGCGGCGTTCTCGCCGCCGTCAAGGCGGTCGGGCTGCAGGTGCCGCTGGTCGTACGTCTCGAAGGCACCAATGTGGAAGAGGGCAAGCGCATCATCCGCGAGAGCGGCCTCAATGTGATCCCGGCCGACGACCTCGACGATGCCGCGCAGAAAATCGTGAACGCCGTCAAGGCCGCCGCGTAAGGAGCCCCGATGTCCATTCTCATCAACAAAAATACCCGCGTCATCACCCAGGGCTTCACCGGCAAGAACGGGACGTTCCATTCCGAGCAGGCGCTCGCCTACGGCACCATGATGGTCGGCGGCGTGTCGCCCGGCAAAGGCGGTTCGACGCATCTCAATCTTCCGGTGTTCGAAACGGTTGCCGAGGCACGCGATGCAACCAAGGCCGATGCCTCGGTCGTCTATGTGCCGCCGCCGGGTGCGGCCGACGCCATCTGCGAAGCGATCGACGCCGAGATCCCGCTGATCGTCTGCATAACCGAAGGCATTCCGGTGCTCGACATGATGCGCGTCAAGCGGTCGCTGTCGGGCTCGAAGTCGCGCCTCATCGGGCCCAATTGCCCGGGCATCGTGACGGCGGGCGAATCGAAGATCGGCATCATGCCGGCGAACATCTTCAAGCCCGGCTCCGTCGGCATTGTCTCGCGCTCCGGCACGCTGACCTATGAAGCGGTGTTCCAGACGACGCGCGAAGGCCTCGGCCAGACCACCGCCGTCGGCATCGGTGGCGATCCGGTCAAGGGCACCGAGTTCATCGACATGCTGGAAATGTTCCTGGCCGACGACGCCACCAAGTCGATCGTCATGATCGGCGAGATCGGCGGCTCGGCGGAAGAGGATGCCGCGCAGTTCCTCAAGGATGAAGCCAAGCGCGGCCGCAAGAAGCCGATGGTCGGCTTCATCGCTGGCCGCACGGCGCCTCCGGGCCGGCGCATGGGCCATGCTGGCGCCATTATTTCGGGTGGTAAAGGCGGAGCCGAAAGCAAGATCGCGGCGATGGAAGCGGCCGGCATCAAAGTGTCGCCGTCGCCCGCCCGTCTCGGCCATACCTTGGCCGAATTGCTGAAGGGCTGAAGAATATGATCGGGCGGAAGCGTCCGGCCAGAAGTTGAAATAGCGCTTGCGGGCCAAGGGGTCCGCAGGTGTCGACCGATCGCCGCGTGAGCGGCCAAGGAAAACGACCATGTCACGTCAGGATTCAAACGCAGCGCTTCTCAAGACCTCGTTCCTGGACGGCGCCAACGCCGCCTATATCGAAGACCTCTATGCGAGGTTCGAGAAGGATCCGGCCAGTGTCGATGCGGAATGGAGAGATTTCTTCTCCGGCCTGGGCGACGATGCGGAAGACATCATCGAGAATGCGCGCGGCGCCTCGTGGAAGAAGCCGAACTGGCCGATCCCGGCGAATGGCGAATTAGTGTCGGCGCTCGACGGCAACTGGTCGCAGATCGAAAAGGCCGTCGGCGAAAAGATTGTCGCCAAAGCCGGCAAGGCAGGGGCCGCGCCGAGCGATGCCGACATCAAGCGCGCGACGCAGGACAGCGTGCGCGCCCTGATGATGATCCGTGCCTATCGCATGCGCGGCCATCGCCACGCCAACCTCGATCCGCTCGGCCTCGAGCCGCCGATCGACCGCGCCGAACTGCATCCCTCGAGCTACGGCTTCACCGACAGCGACTGGGACCGCAAGATCTTCATCGACAACGTGCTGGGGCTCGAATCGGCGACGATCCGCGAGATGGTGGCGATCCTGACCCGCACCTATTGCGGCACGATCGGCTTCGAGTTCATGCATATTTCCGATCCGGCGGAGAAGGCCTGGATTCAGGAACGCATCGAAGGTCCGGATAAAGAGATCACCTTCACGCCGGAAGGCAAGCGCGCCATCCTGCACAAGCTGGTCGAGGCCGAGGGCTTCGAAAAGTTCTGCGACCTGCGTTTCCGCGGCACCAAGCGTTTCGGCCTCGACGGCGGCGAATCCATGGTGCCGGCGCTGGAGCAGATCATCAAGCGCGGCGGCGCGCTCGGCGTGCGCGAAATCGTGCTCGGCATGCCCCATCGCGGTCGCCTGAACGTGCTTGCCAATGTGATGAACAAGCCGAACCGTGCCATCTTTCACGAGTTCAAGGGCGGTTCGTTCACGCCCGACGAAGTCGAAGGCTCGGGCGACGTGAAGTATCATCTCGGCGCCTCGTCGGACCGCGAGTTCGACGGCAACCGCGTGCATCTCTCGCTCACCGCCAATCCGTCGCATCTGGAAATCGCCGATCCGGTGGTGCTCGGCAAGGTGCGCGCCAAGCAGGACCAGCTCAACGACGTCACCGAGCGCACCAAGGTGCTGCCGCTGCTGATCCATGGCGATGCGGCTTTCGCCGGCCAGGGCGTCGTCGCCGAATGTTTCGGCCTGTCGGGCGTGAAGGGTCATCGCACCGGCGGCTCGGTGCATTTCATCGTCAACAACCAGATCGGCTTCACCACCTATCCGCGCTACTCGCGCTCCTCGCCCTATCCGTCCGATGTGGCGAAGATGATCGAAGCGCCGATCTTCCACGTCAACGGCGACGATCCGGAAGCGGTGGTCTTCGCAGCGAAGGTCGCCATCGAGTTCCGGCAGAAGTTCCACAAGCCGGTCGTCATCGACATGTTCTGCTATCGCCGCTACGGCCATAACGAAGGCGACGAGCCGGGCTTCACCCAGCCGCTGATGTACAAGAAGATCCGCGATCATCAGCCGATCCTGGAACTCTATGCTGACAGGCTGATCGCCGAGGGCGTGATTTCCCGCGCCGATGTCGACAAGGCCGTTGCCGACTGGCGCGCCCGTCTCGACATCGAATTCGAGGCCGGCCAGAGCTACAAGCCCAACAAGGCCGATTGGCTGGACGGGCGCTGGGCCGGGTTGAAGGCCAGTGAAGGCATCACCGACGATCCGCGCCGTGGCGAGACCGGAGTCGACGCCGCCAAGCTGCGCGAGATCGGCGAACGCCTCACCAGCATTCCCGAGGGCTTCCACATCCACAGGACGATCCAGCGTTTCGTCGACAATCGCCGCAAGGCGATCGAGACGGGCAATGACGTCGACTGGGCGACGGCGGAGGCGCTGGCGTTCGGCTCGCTGCTCGATGAAGGCCGCCCCGTCCGCCTGTCCGGCCAGGACTGCGAGCGCGGCACGTTCTCGCAGCGGCATTCGGTGCTGATCGACCAGGAGAACGAGGAGCGGCTGGTGCCGCTCAATCGCATCCGCGACGGCCAGGCCCGCTACGAGGTGATCAATTCGATCCTCTCGGAAGAAGCGGTGCTCGGCTTCGAGTACGGCTATTCGCTGGCCGAGCCGAATGCGCTGACCATGTGGGAAGCCCAGTTCGGCGATTTCGCCAACGGCGCGCAGGTGCTGTTCGACCAGTTCATCTCGTCGGGCGAGCGCAAGTGGCTGCGCCTGTCGGGTCTCGTCTGCCTGCTGCCGCATGGCTATGAAGGCCAGGGTCCGGAGCATTCGTCAGCGCGTCTCGAACGCTTCCTGCAGATGTGCGCGGAAGACAATATGCAGGTCGCCAACTGCTCGACGCCGGCAAACTATTTCCACATCCTGCGCCGCCAGTTGAAGCGCGACATCCGCAAGCCGCTGATCCTGATGACGCCGAAGTCGCTGCTGCGCCACAAGCGCGCGGTGTCGACCATGGCCGACATGGCGACCGGCTCGTCGTTCCACCGCCTGCTGTGGGACGATGCGGAGAAGTCCGGCGAGAAGATCAAGCTCGTCAAGGACGACAAGATCCGCAGAGTCGTGCTGTGCACCGGCAAGGTCTATTACGATCTCTACGAGGAGCGTGAGCAGCGCGGCATCGACGACGTCTACCTGTTGCGCACGGAGCAATTGTATCCGTTCCCGCTGAAGGCCCTGGTCAACGAGCTGGGGCGCTTCAAGAAGGCCGAGGTCGTCTGGTGCCAGGAAGAGCCCAAGAACATGGGCGCCTGGTCGTTCGTCGAACCCTATCTGGAATGGGTGCTCGGCCAGTCGGGCGGCAAGTCGAAGCGTCCCCGCTATGTCGGGCGTCCGGCCTCGGCGGCAACCGCCACGGGTCTCATGTCCAAGCACCTTGCGCAGTTGAAATCATTTCTCGACGAAGCTTTTGCCGAATAGCGCCGGCGTCGCCGGACATTTCCGGCGCCGCCGTTGTTTCATCTCGTGCATTCATTCACACGAAAGGCCGCTGTTAGCGGAATGTGCCCATGACAACCGAAATTCGCGTTCCAACCCTCGGCGAATCCGTGACGGAAGCGACCATTGGGAAGTGGTTCAAGAAGCCCGGCGACGCCGTGAAGGCCGACGAGCCCCTGCTTGAGCTCGAGACCGACAAGGTCACCCTCGAGGTCAACGCGCCGGCGGCCGGCGTGCTTGCGGAAGTCGTCGCCAAGGATGGCGAAACGGTTGCGGCCGGCGCCCTGCTCGGCCAGATCGAAGCTGGCGGCGCCGGCGCCGCCGCCGCGCCTGCCGCGAAGGCTGCTCCGGCCCCAGCCAAGACAGCCGCTGCTCCCGCTGCCGCGCCAGCGCCGGCTGCGAAAGCTGCCGATGCCATGCCTGCGTCTCCCGCGGCTGCGAAGATCGCCGCCGACAAGGGGGTGGATGTGAACGCGGTTGCCGGGTCCGGCAGGCGCGGCCAGGTGCTCAAGGGCGACGTGCTG
Organism: Terripilifer ovatus; assembly: GCA_029222685.1. Taxonomy (GTDB): domain Bacteria; phylum Pseudomonadota; class Alphaproteobacteria; order Rhizobiales; family Beijerinckiaceae; genus Terripilifer; species Terripilifer ovatus. The sequence goes on from JARHVB010000038.1 coordinate 43,472, forward strand.
GAAGCCGCCGGCGCGCCGAAGGCCGCGCTTGCGCCCGCGCCGGCTCCTGCCGTCGTGCGGGCGCCGTCGATCGCCGACGACGCCTCGCGCGAAGAGCGCGTGCGCATGACCCGTCTGCGCCAGACCATCGCGCGCCGCCTGAAGGATGCGCAGAACACCGCCGCCATGCTGACGACGTTCAACGAGGTCGACATGACCGAAGTGCTGGCGCTGCGCGCCAAGTACAAGGATGTGTTCGAGAAGAAGCACGGCGTGAAGCTCGGCTTCATGGGCTTCTTCGTGAAGGCCTGTGTGCAGGCGCTGAAGGACATCCCGGCCGTCAACGCCGAGATCGACGCCGCTGATCTTATCTACAAGAACTACTATCACATCGGCATCGCGGTCGGCACCGACAAGGGCCTGGTCGTGCCGGTGGTGCGCGAGGCGGATCATCTGTCGCTGGCGCAGGTCGAAAAGACCATCGGCGATTTCGGCCGCCGCGCCCGTGACGGCCAGCTCAAGATAGACGAGATGCAGGGCGGTACGTTCACCATCACCAACGGCGGCATCTACGGTTCGCTGATGTCGACGCCGATCCTCAACGCGCCGCAGTCGGGCATTCTCGGCATGCACAAGATCCAGGAGCGGCCGATGGTCGTCGGCGGCAAGATCGAAATCCGGCCGATGATGTATCTGGCGCTGTCCTACGATCACCGCATCGTCGACGGCAAGGAAGCCGTCACCTTCCTGGTGCGCGTCAAGGAAGCGCTGGAAGATCCGGCACGGCTTGTTCTCGATCTCTGATCCGGCATCTGCCGGTTGTTTCAAACTCGCTGCGCCGCAGGCGTAACGAGACGACATATGGGCGCGGACCGCCGGATCATCCGGCGCCGGTCTGCGTCGAGACCTGAGGTTCTGTCATGGCCTATGATCTGATTGTTATCGGCACCGGCCCCGGCGGCTATGTCTGCGCCATTCGCGCAGCGCAGCTCGGGCTCAAGGTCGCCGTTGTCGAAAAGCGCAAGACCCTCGGCGGCACCTGCCTGAACATCGGCTGCATTCCCTCCAAGGCGGTCCTGCACGCGTCTGAAATGTTCGAGCAGGCGGGCCATGACTTCCCGGCCTTCGGTGTGGTCGTCGGCAAGCCGAAGCTCGATATGGCCGCTTTCATGAAGCACAAGGACGATACGGTGGCGTCGAACGTCAACGGCGTCGCCTATCTGATGAAGAAGAACAAGATCGACACGGTCTTCGGCACCGGCACGATCACCGCGCCGGGCAAGGTCGATGTGACCGGAGAGGACGGCAAGACGCAGTCGCTGGAAGCCAAGAACATCGTCATCGCCACGGGCTCGGATGTGGCAACGCCGCCTGGCGTGAAGGTGGAGTTCGACGAGAAGACGATCGTCTCTTCGACGGGCGGTCTGTCGCTCGCCAAGGTGCCGGGCAAGATGATCATCGTCGGCGCCGGCGTCATCGGTCTCGAACTCGGCTCCGTCTGGCGCCGTCTCGGCACCGAGGTCACGGTCGTCGAATTCCTCGATCGCATCCTGCCGGGCATGGATGGCGAAGTCGCCAAGCAGGCGCAGCGTCTCCTGGAACGTCAGGGCTTCGCCTTCAAACTGTCGTCCAAGGTCACGGCGGTCGAGAAGGGCAAGTCGGGCGCGTCCGTCACCTTCGAGCCGGTTGCTGGCGGCGAGGCGACCAAGCTCGATGCCGATGTGGTGCTCGTCGCCACCGGCCGGAGGCCGTATACGGATGGTCTCGGCCTTGAGAAGGTCGGCGTCGCGCTGGAGCGCGGCCGGGTCGTCATCGACAATAACTTCCGCACGAATGTGGCGGGCATCTATGCGATCGGCGATGTGGTGCGCGGTCCGATGCTCGCGCACAAGGCTGAGGACGAAGGCATGGCGACGGCGGAGATCATCGCCGGCCAGCATGGTCATGTGAACTACGACGTCATCCCCGGCGTCGTCTATACGACACCCGAGATCGCCGGTATCGGCAAGACCGAGGAAGAGCTGAAGGCCGCCGGCGTCGCCTACAATGTCGGCAAGTTCCCAATGAGCGCCAACGGCCGCGCCCGCGCCATGCGCGCCACTGACGGTTTCGTCAAGATCCTGGCCGATGCCAAGACGGACCGCGTGCTGGGCGCTCACATCGTCGGTTTCGCAGCCGGCGAGCTGATTGCCGAATGCGCGGTACTGATGGAATTCAGCGGTTCGTCGGAAGACCTGGCGCGCACCTGCCACGCGCATCCGACGATTTCAGAATCGGTGAAGGAAGCAGCGCTCGGCGTCGAGAAGCGCTCGATTCATATTTAGGGTGGCGCAGCTTTATCCTTCTCCCGTGGAACGGGAGAAGGGTTTGCGCTTTTACTGCAGCAACTCACTCGCCAGCTTCACCAGCGGCGCTGGCGTGCGATAGGCCTTGTCGACGATTTTCTCCACATTGGCGCCTGACACGGGTCTTACTTCGAGGCCGCTCTTCTGCGCGGCGGCGAGAAGCTCCGGATCTGCCGTTGCTGACGCGAATGCTTTTCTCAATTCGTCGACCCTCGCCTTCGGCGTGCCGGGCGGCGCGGCATAGGGCCAGGCCATGGCCTGGCGGGCGAAGATGAGTTCGAGGGCGCTGCGTTGATCTTCCGTTTTGGCGAAGTCCTGAGCCAGCGGCACGTTGGGCAGATCGGGATGTTTGGTCAGGCCCAGTTGCACCAGCACACGCATCTTGCCGTTCGAGACAAGATCGCCATGCAGCGCCTGCAGGCTCGACCAGGACCAGCCGCAGCGGCCCGCGACTTCGCCGCGTTCCATCGCCAGGCTGATCTCATTGCCGCCCGGATAGCCGTTGATGATCTTGAGCTGCGTGCCAAGAACGCCGTTCAGGACGGTTGGAAAAATAAACGTATCGCCGCCGGCTCCGCTCGCGCCCACGGTCAAGGGCTGCCTCTGCAGGTCCTCGAACGTCTTGATGTTCGATGAGCTCATGGCGACGCAGACACTCACTTCGTCATTCATGCTACCGATCCAGTTGAAGCTTCTCCCGTCGGGAAATGTCTTTGCCGGATTGAGCAGGCGTTCGAAGGCAATGCCGCGGCCGAACGTGCCGATGACCGAGCCGTCCTTGGCGGCGACACGATCAAGCCAGGTGGCGAGCGTCATGCCTCCGGCGCCCGCCATGTTCTTTACGACAACGGCGGGAGAACCCGGACGATGCTGGCCGATAGAGCGCGACAGGAGCCGTGCGTAGGTATCGTAGCCGGCACCGACACTGGTGCCGACATAGATTTCAAGTGTCTTGATTTGCGCATGGGCCGTCGGGCTGATCGCACAGCACAACAGCGTTGCCAGCATTATTGTCCGCCGCATGAGGCATTTCCTCCCGGGCGCTTTGGTGCGCCCATTATGTCTTTAAAGCTTCAGGCCGAACAGCTTGATGGCGTTGTCGCGGATGAGACGCTGCCGCTTGTCTTCGGGAAGGCCCTGGAGGTGGAACTCGACGACTTCGCGGGAGTGGGGGAACGTCATGTTGAAATGCGGATAGTCGTTCGACCACATGCAATTCTTCTCGCCCCACCACGGGAAGGCGCGCGTGCCCACATAGTCTTCCAGGAATGTGCCGTAGACGTGCTCGTTGAAGATCTCACTGGGCTTGCGCTTGATCGGGAAGTCATCGGTGCGGCGGAAGCGGTCGAAGTAATAATCCCACTGCTGCAGCAGGAAGGGCAGCCATCCGATTTCGCTCTCAGCGAGCAGCAGACGCAGGTTCGGATGCCGGTCGAAGGCGCCCGAGAAGATGAAATCGAAGAGGGTATTGGCCGAATCATCCTGCTTGCGGTTGACGGCGTTGCGCACGCGCTCGACGCCGCGCGCCTTGCCGCCCTCCTTGGTGTAGGAGTGCCCGGTCAGGATATGACAGATCACCGGCTGTCCGGCCTCGGCGCAGGCGGCCCACAGCGGATCGTAATGATCGGACGTGAAGGGAAGCTCGGGATCCGGCACCTGCCACAGCATGGCGCCCTTGAGGCCCATGCTCTGGGCGCGGTCGAACTCCTTCAAGGTCGCCTTCATGTCGTAGACGGAGAGGCACGGCGAACCATAGAGGCGCCTGGAGTCCGTCTTGCAGAAATTGGCGATCCAGTCGTTGTAGAGCCTGAAGGCCTCGTGCTGGGTTTCGTGGTCGTCGATGCCGAACAGCGCCATACCGTAGTTCGGGAACAGGATCTCGGCCTCGACGCCGTCCGTATCCTGATCGCGCAGGCGAAGCGCGGGATCACTGGCGCCGGGCGGCGAGTTGCGGAACGCGACCTTCGGCAGGTGCGCCTGCAACCGTTTGGGCAGCTCCAGCCAGAGCTCGTCGGGCTCCATGACATGGGCGTCGGTGGAGATCATCTTCGGCATGGCCGCCACCGCGGCGGACGTCATGTCGGCGCCGACGACGGTGCGCTGCGGGAACGTGCTGGCCTGTTCCAATGACATGCCTGCGAATTTACGGGCGTCTGCGACGATCTCGGGCATCTGCTTTCCTTACCTGGATTGTTGTTGATCGGGAGCGGGTTCAGCGGGGCGAAGGCGAGAAGAACTTGCCTTCAGCGAAGACGCTCTGCTTGCCGCTCTCGCCGTTCTGGGTGCTGCGGCCGGCCTTCACCGCTCCGCTGGCGTCGAGCGTCTGCTCCGATACATCCTTGGGTGTGCCAAATCTTGTCAGGCGGTCGAGGCCGGTCACCTTGCGGTTGCCGCCGCCGACTCTCAGCAAAACGAGGTTTTCGGCTGTGTCCGCCTCGAACTTGTAGGCGGACCCTTTGGGGATCATGACGCCTTCGTGCAGGCCGACGATTTCGGTGTGGCCGTCGCCGAAGGTGAAGGTGGCCTTGCCCTGCATGACGACGAAGGCGTGATCCTCGCCCTGATGCGCATGAAGCGCGTTCTCGCCGCCGCTGGCATAGACCTTGAGGGCGAGCCAGAGATTCTCGGCCGTCGACAGGTTCTCGTAGGTCGTGCCTTGTTCGAGCATGGGAACGTCGCGCATCGTGAAGATGACAGGGCCGTCGGTCGCCGGCGTCAGCTCCCGTTTTGTATTTCGCGTCACGCCCATGGTGCTCTCCCGTCGCTTTGGCTTGGCCACTGATTGGGCGCCAAAATGGGTGCAAAACGGTTGCCCCTCCAGAACGATTGTCTTAATGGGTATACGAAAACCTTATACCCCTCGGCGCGGCGGGGAATATCATGGGAGCGGAAGATCGAATCACGCTAAAGCAGATCCGCTATTTCGTGGCGGTCTACGAAAGCCATTCGCTCAGCCGGGCCGCCACCCACGTCAACGTATCCCAGCCGGCGCTCGGAACCCAGATCAAGGCGCTGGAACAGAACCTCGGCGTGCAACTGTTCGAGCGAACGCCCTCGGGCCTGTTGCCGAAACCGGCCGCGCATACCTTCGCGAAATCGGCGCAGCTCATTCTCGAAAACCTGAAGGACGCGCGGCTGGAAATCGATCGTCTGTCGAGTGCGGCGCCCATCGACCTGCGCCTGGGCGTGACGACGACGAGCGGCCGCGAACTGGCCGGCTCGCTGTTGCGGGACGCCAACCGGACCGGCGCGAAGGGCCGCTACAATCTCACCCTGTTCGAGGGGCGCAGCGACGAACTGCTCGGTCTTCTGAGAAGCAGGAAGATCGATGCCGCCTTGAGTTACGAGGGCTCCAGCGAAGCGCGCTGCGAGGTCGTGCCGCTATACCTCGAAGAGTTCGTGCTGGTGGGCGCGCCAAATGTGATGAAGGGCCTCAGCGGCGCCGTCGCGTTGGAGGAGATAGAGGGCATCCCGCTCGTCGCCAGCCCGGCAGAGCAGGGCAGCCGGCCGTTTCTCAAGCGCGCGGCGGACGAGCGCGGCGCACGCTTGAACATCGACGTTGAAGTCTCCTCCGCCACGATCAAGGCTGAAATGCTGCTGCATCACCAGAAATGCATGATCGTTCCGAAAGGCAGGTTCCTGAACGAGATCAAGCAGGGCAGGCTCGCGGTGGTACGCTTCGCGCCGCCGCTGACGCGAACGATGACATTGTTCATGGCCGGCGGCATCGTGCTGCACGCGCGCAAGTTCCTGCGCCGCGCCGTGCAGAATGCCGTCCATGAGCGCATGAAGCAGGTTCAGCTCGGATGGAGTGCGATCGAGGATCAGGCGAAGGCATCGAAGGGTAGATTGCCGGCAGACAAAAGAGCTCTGCAAGCGAGAACAAGCTTCCGGAAGCCCTCATCCTGACGAGCGCGCACAGCGCGCGTCTCGAAGGACGGGGCGTCATGCGGCATGCCTCAAGTCTCGCTTGAAGCAGGCGAGGTGCTTGGCGCAGCCCGACCAAAGTCATCTCTCTTGTCAACTCTTTCGACAGACAAGGAGGACACCGTGCGTACAAATTGGTGGCGCGAGCTACGCAGCGCTGGGCGCCCGAATTGATGAAACGGTCGTCCGTCAAGGATGCTTCTGGACGCGCAGCAACGGCATTGAAAGAAAAGGGACATATAGAATGGGGCCAACTCAGCCCGATTGGGTGCATCCGTGCGGTGCTATTTCCTGATTGGACTTTGCAGAAGCCCCAGGTGCTAAGCAGAATACCAGCACCTTCGAGTGGCAAGGGAACTGCGAACGCAATGGTTACGCGGAAGTAGTATCGACAGGCTGCGGCATGACGCCGCCGTCCTTCGAGACGCACCTTTCAGGCGCTCCTCAGGATGGAGGGCTTTTGTTGGTTTGCGACAGCCGGCAATCGGGTCAGTGCAGCAGATGCAGGATGTCCGGCTTCAGCAGCGCAAGCAGCATCACGAGCACCGACAGGCCGCCGAGACCGCCCGCTATCCAGGCCAGCATGGCGATGCCGGTGATGATCATCGCCGAGGCCAGCACGATGCCGATCTGCAAGAACGCCGACGACACTTCAAAGAGCTCGTTGCGCGCGCGCTCGTGATCGCGCTTTTGTTCGGCGACCTTGGCGCGCGCCGCCAGCTCCTTGCGGCCTTCGTTGGTCGAGGGCTCGGTCTCGTAGCGGTCCGCTGTCTGCTTCCAGTCGGCGATGCGTTTTTCCATCGCGCTCTTCACCGGGCCGTCCGCGGCGAGGCCGAGCTGCGATTCCATCTGCTCGGCGGCCACCTGAACAGTGGTGCGGCGGACCGTCTTGGCCTGGAAGAAGGCCCACAGATCTGAAGCTTCGAGATTGTGGATGACGGCCTCGCGCTCTGCATATTTGCCGCCCATTTCGGAGAAGGCCAGCAAGAGGGCGAGAATGGCGATCAGCAGCGCCACGCCCTTGTGACCACCGCCGCCCTCCTCGGCCCCGTGACCGTGACCATGGCCATGACCTGACATGTGCGCTCCCTCACAACACGAATCGAACCAGTGGAAAATACAGGTGTAGTTTGCCGGGCCGCCGTAGCAAGCCTCTTTGCGACGCGAGATCCGATTAAAGCAATGGATTTCTGTAACTTCGCCACAATTTCATGACGGAATGACGCATGCACACGCTCAGACGCCTGCCGCTTTACATCATTGCCGCGATCTTCATTTTCGAGGCCTGGATCTGGGACAGTTTCCATGCGCTCGGCATGGCGATCGTCCGTGCGCTGCCGTTCGAACGGCTGAAGGCCGCCGTCGTCGCTTTCGTCGAGCGCCTGCCACCCTATGCGGCGCTGTGCCTGTTCTGCATCCCGGCGATCGTCATCTTTCCGTTCAAGATCGCGGCGCTGTGGCTGATCGCCCATGGCCATCTCGTGCTCGGCTGCGGCATGTTCTTTGCCGCCAAGGTCGCGGGTGTCGGCGCGGCGGCATTTATCTTCGATCTGACGTCGGCAAAACTGATGACCCTGCCGTGGTTCACGACGCTCTATGCCAAAGTGATGGAATGGCGCGACTGGGCGCATAGCCTCGTCGATCCCTACAAGGAGAAGGTGAAGGCCTTCGTGCAGGAGCAGCGGCAAAAGGCGCTCGCCTTGTTCAGGTCGAACGGCCGCAGCGATTTTCTGCGCACGGTGACGCGCCTGCGGCAGCGCATCCGGCGGGCGCGGACATAGGCCTTACTCTGTTGATCCTGCTTCAGCCTTGGTGTGTCATTCCCGCCAAGCGAAGCGCAGAGCGGGAATCCAGAGGCAACGTGACGACCCGACATTGTACAATTGGCCTCTGGCTTCCCGCTCGCCCGCTTTGCGGGCGTCGGGAATGACAGACGGCTACGACGCCCTTGGATGCGCGTTGCGCCAGGCGTCCATCAGGCGTTTCGAATCCACCGCCGTATAAATCTGCGTCGTCGACAGCGAAGCATGGCCGAGCAGTTCCTGGATCGAGCGCAGGTCGCCGCCGCGCGACAGCAGGTGAGTGGCGAAGGAATGGCGCAGCGCGTGCGGCGTGGCGCTATCGGGTAAACCCAGAGCCCCGCGCAAATGCTCGACGCAAAGCTGGATGATGCGCGGCGACAATGGCCCGCCCTTGGCGCCGACGAACAGCGGACGGTCGGGCGCCAGCGGGAAGGGGCAGAGCGCGATATAGGCTTCGACGGCCTGTCGCACCGGCGCGATGACAGGGACCATTCTGGTTTTTTGGCCCTTGCCGAGAACGGTCAACTGATCGATCGCACCGACCGGCGCGTCGGATTTGCGGATCGCCAGGGCCTCGGAAATGCGCAGGCCCGCCCCGTAAAGCAAAGACAGGACGGCGGCGTCGCGCGCGAGAATCCATTGCGGCCGGTTGTCGCCGGCGCGGCTTTCCGTCGCCGTCATTTCGCGGGCGGCGGCAGCCGGGATCGGCTTGGGCAGAGAGCGCGGCTTTTTCGGCGAATTGACCGCCGTGAAAGCCGAGACCTTGCCCTTGCCATGTCGTTCGAGATGGCGGGCGAAGGAGCGCAGGCCCGCCAGGGCGCGCAGCAGCGAGCGGCTTTCGACGCCGAGGCCACGGCGATAGGCCATGAAGCTGCGCAGGTCGGCGGGTGCGATGGCCGAGAAGGTGGCGAGCGAGGCCGGTTCGCCGAAATGATCGCCGGCGAAGGCAGCGAACTGGCGCAGGTCGCGGGCGTAGGCGTTGAGCGTATGGGCAGAATAGCGCCGCTCAACCGCGAGTTGCTTCAGCCAGGCCCGGGCTTCGGCCACGAGCGCAGCTTCAGCGCCGGGCAGGACGAATCCGCCCATATCCGTTGCGTCGTGATCAGCGTTCGTCTGGTCCGCTTGCATGGAACAAGCCTCGCCGGAAGAAGCTTAAAATTCTGTTGTGCCTCGGTGTCATTCCCGCCCAGCGAAGAGCAGAGCGGGAATCAGGGCAACAAAACCAAGGCAGCAGCCTACCTGCCCTACTTGCCGGCCTTGATCTCCTCGGCCGCCACGGCGAGCATTTCGTCCATGGTGCGGCGGATCTGGTGATCGGACTGGGTGACGCCGGCGGTCTCGAAATCCTTGCGGATCTTGCGGAAAACGTCCTCGTCGCCCGCTTCTTCCATATCGGCATTGATCACGGCCGTGGCATAGGCGTCGGCGTCCGCGCCGGTCTTGCCCAGCTTCTCGGCCGCCCAGAGGCCAAGCCGCTTGTTGCGGCGGGCGGTCGCCTTGAAGCGGAGCTCCTCGTCATGCGCAAATTTTTTCTCAAAACCATCTTCACGCTTGTCGAAGCTGCTCACCGATTGTCCTCCTGGCGGTGCGGGAAATCCATGTCCATATAAGCCCGGTCGATGACGATTGAAAGCGCGCCGTTTCAGCAGTCCGGCGAGAGCTTTAGCGGGGCTTTGCGGCTGCTGCGGCGGGTTGCTGCGCGGATCGGTCGTAATTCACTTGCATTTCCTGGTTAAGACTTGGCTCCCGGCGGCGGCGAGCGATTGTCAGGACCGGCGGGAAGGTCTAGGAAATCCCTTCCTCGGAGCGCGAAGCGCTAGTCCGAATCGCTGGAAACCGGCCGGCCGTCCGCGGCGCATTCGGCGCCGCATTCTGAAAGCAGATTACTTCCTCGAACCACGGTAACGTCGATGAATCGCAAACGTCGCATCTATGAAGGCAAGGCCAAGGTTCTTTTCGAGGGCCCGGAGCCGGGCACCCTGATCCAGCATTTCAAGGACGATGCGACCGCGTTCAACGCCAAGAAACACGACATCATCGATGGCAAGGGCGTGCTGAACAACCGCATTTCCGAATTCGTCTTCCAGCACCTGAACGAAATCGGCGTGCCGACGCATTTCATCCGCCGGCTCAACATGCGCGAACAGCTGATCCGCGAGGTCGAGATCATTCCGCTCGAAGTGGTGGTGCGCAATGTCGCCGCCGGCTCCCTGTCGCAGCGGCTCGGCATCGAGGAAGGCACGCAGCTGCCGCGCTCGATCATCGAGTTCTACTACAAGAACGACCAGCTCAATGACCCGATGGTGTCGGAAGAACACATCACCGCCTTCGGCTGGGCGACGCCGCAGGAAATCGACGACATCATGGGCCTCGCCATTCGGGTCAATGATTTCCTCTCCGGCCTGTTTCTCGGCGTCGGCATCCGTCTCGTCGATTTCAAGATCGAATGCGGCCGGCTGTGGGAAGGCGAGATGATGCGCATCGTCGTCGCCGACGAGATCTCGCCGGATTCGTGCCGGCTGTGGGATATCAAGTCCTCCGACAAGCTCGACAAGGACCGTTTCCGCCGCGACATGGGCGGGCTGGTCGAAGCCTATACGGAAGTCGCCCGGCGTCTTGGCATCCTCAACGACAACGAGCCGGTGCGCGGCACCGGCCCGAAGCTGGTTCAGTAATTTTTTCTCGAAACAGCCCGGCAGCGCCGCTGCCGGGCACCATCTGGAGTCAGGTATGAAAGCGCGCGTCACCGTCACTCTCAAGACGGGCGTCCTCGATCCGCAGGGCAAGGCCATCGAAGGCGCGCTGCGCTCGCTCGGCGTCGAAGGCGTCGACAGCGTGCGCCAGGGCAAGGTGTTCGACATCGAGCTCGGCTCGGCCGATCGCTCCAAGGCGGAAGCGGCACTGACCAATGCCTGCGAAAAGCTGCTTGCCAATACGGTGGTCGAAAACTACCGCGTCGAGATCTTGTAAAGATGAACGCCGCCGTTCTTCTCTTCCCCGGCATCAATCGCGAGAACGACGTCGCCCGCGCGCTGCAGCAGGCGACCGGCAAAAGGCCGCCGATCGTCTGGCACGCGGAGCACGACCTGCCGAAAGGCACCGATCTCGTCGTCGTGCCCGGCGGCTTCAGCTATGGCGATTATCTGCGCTGCGGCGCCATCGCCGGCCGCGCCAACATCATGGACGCGGTGCGGGCGCACGCGGCGCGCGGCGGCCTGGTGCTGGGCATCTGCAACGGTTTCCAGATCCTGTGCGAGAGCGGCCTGCTGCCCGGCGTCTTGATGCGCAATGCCAACCTGAAATTCGTCTGCAGGGAGCAGCATCTGCGGGTTGAGCGCACCGACACGCCGTTCGCCGGCAAATATGCCAAGGGGCAGGTCATCAAGGTCTGCATCGCCCATGGCGAGGGCAATTACATCGCCGATGCCGAGACCTTGAAGCGCCTTGAAGGCGAGGGCCGCGTGGCGTTCCGCTATTGCGACGAGGCGGGCAAAGTCGGCGGCGCCGCCAATCCCAACGGCTCGCTCAACGACATCGCCGGCATCTATTCGGAAAAGCTCAACGTGCTCGGCATGATGCCGCATCCGGAAAACCTGATCGACGCCTTGATTGGCGGTATCGATGGCCGCGGGCTTTTCGACAGCCTTGCCGGTTTCTCTGCCAGCTTTGCCGCATGACGATGAGCTTTGTGTGATTGAACGGTTGTCATTCCCGACGCGCCGCAGGCGCGAGCGGGAAACCAGGAGCAAATGACGTCACGCTGCCTGTGGATTCCCGCCATGGATTCTCGTTCTGGCTTTGCTTGGCGGGAATGGACACACCGAGGCAGATGCCGACCAACTACGGAAGAGATCTCTTGCATAAAGAACCCGCCATCACCGATGCTCTCGTTGCCGAACACGGCCTCAAGCCGGATGAGTATCAGCGCATCCTGGCGCTGATCGGCCGGGTGCCGACGTTCACCGAACTCGGCATCTTCTCGGCGATGTGGAACGAGCATTGTTCGTATAAGTCCTCGCGCCTGCATCTGCGCGGCCTGCCGACGAAAGCGCCCTGGGTCATCCAGGGGCCGGGCGAGAACGCCGGCGTCATCGATATCGGCGACGGCGACGCCTGCATCTTCAAGATGGAAAGCCACAACCATCCCTCGTTCATTGAGCCCTATCAGGGCGCGGCGACAGGCGTCGGCGGCATCCTGCGCGATGTGTTCACCATGGGCGCGCGGCCCGTCGCCTGCCTCAACCTGCTGCGCTTCGGCTCGCCAGACCATCCGCGCACGCGTCATCTGCTGGAAGGCGTGGTGGCTGGTATCGGCGGCTACGGCAATTCCTTCGGCGTGCCGACGGTCGGCGGCTCGGTGAATTTCGACGCCCGCTACGACGGCAATATTCTCGTCAACGCCATGGCGGTGGGCATCGCCAGGACGAACGAGATCTTCTACGCCAAGGCGACCGGCGTCGGCCGGCCGATCGTCTATCTCGGCTCGAAGACCGGTAGAGATGGCATCCACGGCGCGACGATGGCCTCGGCCGAATTCGACGACAAGAGCGACGAGAAGCGCCCCACCGTGCAGGTCGGCGATCCGTTCTCGGAAAAGCTGCTGCTCGAAGCCAGCCTCGAAATCATGGCTAACGGCTGCGTCATCGCCATCCAGGACATGGGCGCCGCCGGCCTCACATCATCCGCTGTCGAGATGGGCGCCAAGGGCGATCTCGGCATCGAACTCGATCTCGACATGGTGCCGTGCCGCGAAACCGGCATGACCGCCTATGAGATGATGCTGTCGGAAAGCCAGGAGCGCATGCTCATGGTGCTTGATCCGGAAAAGGAAGAGCAGGCGGAAGCGATCTTCCGCAAGTGGGGCCTCGATTTCGCGATCATCGGCAAGACCACCGACACCTTGCGCTTCGTCGTCAAGCATCAGGGCGTGGTGAAAGCCGACCTGCCGATCAAGGAACTCGGCGATCAGGCGCCGCTCTACGACCGGCCGCATGTGGCGAGCCCAAAGCTTCCTGTCATCGACGCCGCGTCAGTCCCGCCACCGGTGCCGCACGGGCAGGCGCTGCTCAACCTCGTCGGCTCGCCCGACCAGTGCTCGAAGCGCTGGGTGTGGGAGCAATACGATCATCTCATTCTCGGCAACACCGTGCGCCAGCCCGGCGGCGATGCGGCGGTGATCCGCCTCGGCGACGGGCCGAAGGGGCTGGCGCTGTGCACCGATGTGACGCAGCGCTATTGCGAGGCCGATCCGGTCGAGGGCGGCAGGCAGGCCGTGGCCGAGGCCTGGCGCAACCTGACGGCGACCGGCGCGCTGCCGCGCGCGCTGACCGACAATCTCAACTTCGGTAATCCGGAGCGGCCGGAAATCATGGGCCAGCTCGTCGGCTGCATCAAGGGCATCGGCGAGGCGGCGCTGGCGCTGGATTTCCCGATCGTTTCGGGCAATGTCTCGCTCTACAACGAAACCCAGGGCCGCGGCATCCTGCCGACGCCGTCGATCGGCGGCGTCGGCGTCGTCGCCGATGTGGCGCGCACCGTCGGCATCGGTTTCCGCTCAGCCGATGAGGCGATCGTGCTCGTCGGCGAGACCACAGGCTGGCTCGGCCAGTCGATCTACCTGCGCGATGTCTGCGGCCGCGCCGAAGGCGCGCCGCCGCCGGTGGACCTCGATGCCGAGCGCCGCAACGGCGATGCGGTGCGCAGCCTCATCGTGCAGGACCTGGTGAAGGCATGCCACGACCTGTCGGACGGCGGCCTGGCCCTGGCGCTGGCGGAAATGGCGATGGCGTCCGGCATCGGCGCCACGGTCGCCCAGGCCGATTCGCAGATTCCCGTCACCGGCTGGCTGTTCGGCGAGGATCAGGGGCGCTATCTCGTCACCTGTTCGGAAGCCAATGTTGCCCATGTGGTCAGCTTCCTGCGGGCGCAGGGAGTCGCCGCCGTTCTGATCGGGCGCACCGGCGGCGATGTCCTGGCGCTGCCCGACATGCAGCCGGTGCCGGTCGCCGATCTCAAACGGGCGCACGAAGCCTGGCTGCCGGCCTATGTCGCAGGTGATGGCAAAAGCGATGGCGAAGGTGGCAGGTAATGGTCTTCATCGAGGTCAAATCGCTCGCCGGCACCAATTACATCCGCGCCGCCAGCGTGGTCGCGGTTCAATATGTCGAGCCGAAGAAATGCACGGTGGTGCTGGGAACCGGCGTGCTGCTGCAATGTACGGAAGCGGCCAAGGATGTCGCTGATCGCATCGAAGCGGTGATCGCGGCGGAAGCCGCGTCGCCACCCACAAACTGACGGGAAATCTCGCAATGGCGATGGAAGCAAGCGAAATCGAGCGGCTGATCAAGGTGGCGCTGCCGGACGCCCGGGTCGAGATCAAGGATCTGGCCGGCGATGGCGATCACTATGCCGCCACGGTCGTCTCAGCCGCCTTCAAGGGCAAAAGCCGGGTCCAGCAGCACCAGATCGTCTATGCGGCGCTGAAAGGCCAGATGGGCGGCATTCTGCATGCGCTGGCTTTGCAGACCAGTGCTCCGGAATGATCATGCGGCCACTGGTGACGGCGGCCGGTGAGCAATATATAATGGTTCTACAGGCGAAGCCTTGACCTTCGCCCGAATGAGGATGTCCAGAATGGCCAGCATTCACGAGCAGATCGAAAAGGAAGTGACCGGCAACGACGTCGTCCTTTTCATGAAAGGCACGCCGCAATTTCCGATGTGCGGATTTTCCAGCCAGGTCGTGCAGATTCTCGATTATCTCGGCGTCGACTACAGGGGCGTCAACGTTCTCGACGACGAGGGAATCCGCAACGGCATCAAGGAATATTCCAACTGGCCGACGATCCCGCAGCTCTATGTGAAAGGCGAATTCGTCGGCGGCTGCGATATCGTGCGCGAGATGTTCCAGGCCGGCGAACTGGCCGAGCATTTCAAGGAAGCCGGCGTTCCCACGACGCAGACGGCGTAGTTTTAAGCGTTAGCACCTTCATCCGACCTCGCTGCGCAAGGGCCACCTTTTCCCGCGGAGCGGGAGAAGAATTTGGCGGTCGCCGCCTAGAGCTTTTTCGGTTCTGATGGAATCAGAACCGAGCTCTAGGTTTTTGTTTTGACGCATTTTCTTCACGCGAACCGGCATCCACTTCGCTCGAAAATGCTCTAACCGAACATCCGCGCCAGCCGGTCAGCCATGGCCTGTGCGTCGCCGGTCACGGCGATCACCTTTGTGCGGCCCGTGGCGCCGGATTTCACCGTTACGGCGGATTTCGCCACCTGCAATGTGTCGGCGACCAGCCGCACCAGGGCCGTGTTGGCCTTGCCGTTTTCCGGCGGCGCCCGGACACGTGCCTTCACAACCGCCGAATCGTCGGCAAGGTGCGCGATCCCGTCGATGGCGTCGGTAGAGGATTTCGGCGTCAGGCGAACGGTCAGCAGCAGTTCGCCGGGCCGGATCGTCCAGGGGAGCGTGTCCGTTATATCTAGAGCCCGATAAACGAAGGATAGATGTAATAATAGATGATCCGTTCGAGGAAGAAGATCAGCAGCAGCAAGATCACCGGCGAGATATCCACGGCGCCGAGATTGGGCATGAAATTGCGGATCGGCCGCAACAGCGGCTCCGTCACCGCCTGCAGGCCGTTCCAGATCGAACGGACGAAATCATTGCGATAATTGATGACGTTGAAGGCGATCAGCCAGGACAGAATCGCCGAAATGATGATGACCCATTTGTAAAGATCGAGGACCAGCAGAATCACGTCCAGAATCGCGCGCATTGGGCCACCGGGCAGGAGAGAAGCACTGTTGCCGATTTAGAGCATTTTCCGCGAAAGTGGAATGCGATTTAAGCGCGCTGGGCGAGCATCTCGATCAGCGGCTGCAATCTTGCGGGAATGTTCAGTCCTGCGTTGACAGGGACTTGAGCGGGCCGTAAACCTCCCGCCCTAACCGGCGAGGTCCGGGGCTGTAGCTCAGATGGGAGAGCGCTGCAATCGCACTGCAGAGGTCAGGGGTTCGAATCCCCTCAGCTCCACCAGGTTTTTCCATAATACACTGGAAATGAACAGTATCCGCGTTCAGGGCGGCGCTGGCGTCCGGACAGGTGCATTCGCTCAATATTGATTGAGCCCCGCATGTTCCATCTCGCCGCGGTCGAGTGCCGCGGTGATTGCCTTCACCAGTTCACGCGCCGTCTCCGCCGACAGTTCGATGGCGATGCGGTCCTGGCCGCCGTTGGCCTGGTTGATGAAATCGATGCCGAGCGCGTGGTCGAGCGGCGCGTGATAGGGATGATCGAAATAGACATGGGCGGTGTCGACGGATTTCCACTCCGCGAGGCCCTTGGAACTGCCCTTGGCGCTGCCGTAGAGGGCGACTTTTTCGACAATGTACGAGCACATGATCGGCTGTCCTTTCAGCTAAAGCGGGCGCGGGGGCCGATGGTCTTGTCGAGGAAGTCGATGACCTTCTGCCAGGCGGCTTTCGCCTGTTCCGGCTTGTAGGCGGGGCGGTCGACTGCGAAGAAGCCATGCCCGACCCCGTCGTAGCGATGGAATTCATAGGTTTTGCCGAGCTTTTTCAGCACGGCTTCGGTGTCGTTGACCTGTTTGGGGCTCGGATTGGCGTCATCATTGCCGAAAATGCCGAGCAGCGGGCAGTTCAGGCCCGACGTCAGTTCGATGGGCGCCACCGGCCGGGCAGGCGTGATGTCGGCCGGGTCTTCGACGATGACCCGGCCGCCCCAGCAGTCCACCGCGGCATCGACGTGATTGAGGCTGCAGGCGGCGAGATAAGTCTGGCGGCCGCCGGAGCAGAAACCCATGACCGCGACCTTGCCGTTGGAATTGGCCTGGGCGCGCAGAAATGCCATGGCGCCAGCCACGTCGCCCATCACCTGCTCGTCGGTGACGCCACCCTTGGCGCGCGAACGGGCGGCGCAATCGTCGGGCGAACCGGGGCCTTCGCGGAAGTAGAGATCGGGGGCGATGCAGGCGAAGCCGTAGTGAGCCAGTTTGCGGGCGGCTTCCTGGATCCAGTCGTCCCAGCCCGGCATGTGGTGGATGAGCACGACGCCGCCAACCATCTCCTTCGTCGTCGGCCGCGCGTAATTGGCCTGCCCCTTGTCACCGTTATGCGCCGTGAACGGCACGATTTCAGTGACCATTCCCAAATACGACATGCTGATCTCCCTATTGGGGTGCGATTGGAGTTTGCGGGTGATGTTTAAAACATCATCGTAGAGAACTTCGCCGAGGGGTGGAACCGTAAACATAGCCAGACGCGGGCGCGACCGGTGCCTGAAAACGCAAACGCCGGGCGTTGGGACGCCCGGCGTGCAAAATAATTATTTTTTGAAGATCAGGCGGCCGCGGCGAGACCTGGCGCAACCTTGAAGCCCGCTTCAGTCTTGCTCCTGATCTCGTCCAGGGTCACCCCGTCGGCGAGTTCGACGAGCGTCATGCCGTCCTTGCCCTTCTGGTCGATGTTGAAGACGCCGAGATCGGTGATCACCACGTCGACGACGCCGGCGCCGGTCAGCGGCAGGTTGCAGCGCTTCAGGAGCTTGGGGCCGTCCTTGGCTACATGTTCCATGACAACGACAACGCGTTTGACGCCGGCGACCAGATCCATGGCGCCGCCCATGCCCTTGACCATCTTGCCGGGGATCATCCAGTTGGCGAGATCGCCGTTCTCGGCGACCTGCATGGCGCCGAGGATCGACAGGTCGATATGGCCGCCGCGCACCATGGCGAAGCTGTCGGCGGAGGAGAAATAGCTCGTCGTCGGCAGTTCGGTCACCGTCTGTTTGCCGGCATTGATCAGGTCGGCGTCTTCCTCGCCCTCATAAGGGAAGGGGCCCATGCCGAGCATGCCGTTTTCGCTCTGCAGCTGAACGGTCATTCCCTGCGGAATGTAATTGGAAACCAGCGTCGGGATGCCGATGCCGAGATTGACGTAGAATCCGTCCTGCAATTCCTTGGCGGCGCGGGCGGCCATCTGTTCGCGTGTCCAGGCCATGGGTGAGCCTCCTCGATTGGGTGTTCAGGCGCGCTTGCGGGTGGTGCGGAATTCGATCCGCTTCGGCGCGTTGGGCGTGTGAACGATGCGGTTGACGAAAATGCCGGGAGTGTGGATGTGGTCGGGATCGATCTGGCCGGCTTCAACCAGTTCCTCCACCTCGACTACGGTCACCTTGCCGGCGGTCGCCATCATCGGATTGAAGTTGCGCGCCGTCTTGCGATAGACGAGATTGCCTTCCGTATCGCCCTTCCAGGCATGGATGATGGAAACGTCCGCCTTGAGCGCGCGTTCCATGACGTATTTCTCGCCGTCGAATTCCTTGATTTCCTTGCCCTCGGCGATGATGGTGCCGACGCCGGTCTTGGTGAAGAACGCCGGGATGCCGGCGCCGCCGGCACGGATCCGCTCCGACAAAGTGCCCTGCGGCGTGAATTCGAGCTCGAGCTCGCCGGCGAGATACTGCTGCGCGAAAATCTTGTTCTCGCCGACGTAGGACGAGATCATTTTCTTGATCTGCCGGCTTTCGAGCAGTTTGCCGAGGCCGATGCCGTCGACGCCGGCATTGTTGGAAATCACGGTCAGGTTCTTGGCGCCGGATTCGAGGATCGCTTCAGCGAGGATTTCGGGAATGCCGCAAAGACCGAATCCGCCGGACATGATCGTCATGCCGTCCTTGAGCAGGCCGGCCATGGCGGCGCGGGGATCGGGATAAACCTTTTTCATGGAACCACCGGGGAATGTCGGAAAAGACCGGAGAGGAATAGCCTCGGGAGGTCGGAAATCCAAGCGATTTGTCGACCGGCCTGTCTGTCTTCGGCCCGCATCGTGGCAAATCGCCCGGCTTTCGGCGGATGTGGCGGCAAATGTGGATTGCTATCCCCCTGCCTGTGGCTTGCCGGGCAAGGCTGCGTTATCCCTAGAGTTGGGCTCTAAATAATACGGCTGCGATCTTACTGCCGCGGCTCGATACCGAGGCTCCCGGATACCGAGGCTTATGAATATTTTTCGGCTCTATGTGCGTGTTCTCAGCCTGCTCGGCAGCGAGCGCAACCTGGCGATCATGCTGGTCATCGCCAATGCGGCGCTGGCGGTGGCGGCTTTCGCAGAACCGGTTCTGTTCGGGCGTATCATCGACAAGCTGACCGAGGCGCAGGCGCAATCGCGCCCGATCGGTTGGAGCGAAATCGGCACCTTGATGGGCGCGTGGGGCGCGTTCGGCCTGTTCACCATCGGCGCTTCGGTGCTGGTCGCGCTGCACGCCGACCGGCTGTCGCACCGGCGGCGGCTGGCGGTGATGGGCCAGTATTTCGATCACGTCCTGCACCTGCCGCTCGGTTTCCATACCTCCGTCCATTCCGGCCGCCTGCTGAAGACCATGCTTGAGGGCGCGACTTCGATGGCCGGGCTGTGGCTGTCGTTCTTTCGCGAAAACTGTTCGTCCTTCGTCGGCCTGTTCATCCTGCTGCCGGCGACGATGTTCATCAACTGGCGGCTCGGGGCGCTGCTGGTGGTTCTGGTGTTTCTGTTTGCCGGCGTGATGTGGGCGGTGCTGCGCCGGACCGAGAGCCTTCAGGGCGCAGTGGAGGTGATCCAGGGCGATCTCGCCGAACGCGCCTCGGATGCACTGGGCAATGTGGCGGTGATCCAGAGTTTTACCCGCATCGAAATGGAATCGGTGGCGCTGCGGCGCATCAGCGATCTGTTTCTCGCCGCGCAGATCCCGGTGCTGTCATGGTGGGCGCTGGCGGCGGTGGCGACGCGGGCCGCGGCGACGTTGACGATCCTGTCGATCTTCATTCTCGGCACCTGGCTCTACATGCATAGCCTGTCGACGATCGGCCAGATCGTCACCTTCATGAGTTTCGCAGGTCTCCTCATCGGCAAGCTCGAACAAGTGGTCACCTTCGTGAACTGGCTGTTCATGGTGGCGCCGAAGCTGAAAGATTATTTCGACATCATGGATACGAAGCCGCAGGTGGAAGACCTGCCGGGCGCGCGTGACATCGGCCGGCTCACCGGGCAGGTGTCGTTCCAGGATGTGACGTTCAACTACGATACGCGGCGGATCGCCGTCGACGATGTGTCGTTCGACGTGCAGCCTGGTGAGACGGTGGCGCTGGTCGGCGCCACGGGCTCGGGCAAGTCGACCACGCTTGGCCTGCTGCATCGCGTCTTCGATCCTGTCGAGGGTGCGGTGCGCATCGACGGCGTCGATATCCGCGAGATGACGCTCGTATCGCTCCGACGCAATATCGGCGTGGTGTTTCAGGAGCCGATGCTGTTTGCCCGTTCGATCGAGGAAAACATCAGAGTCGGCAAGCCCGATGCGACCGACGAAGAGGTGCAGATCGCCATCGAGCGGGCGCAGGCGAAAGACTTCATCGCGCGCCAGCCCGACGGGCTGAAGACCATTGTCGGCGAGCGCGGCCGCTCGCTGTCGGGCGGCGAACGCCAGAGGGTCGCCATCGCCCGCGCGCTGCTGAAAGACCCGCCGATCATGATCTTCGACGAGGCGACGAGCGCGCTCGACGCGACGACGGAGAAACTGCTGCAGGCGGCGCTCGAAGCGGCGATGCAGGGCCGCACCACCTTCGTCATCGCGCATCGGCTGGCGACGATCCGCAACGCCTCGCGCATCCTGGTGTTCGATCAGGGCAGAGTCGTCGAGAGCGGTTCGTTCGCCGAACTCGTTGCGCTCAACGGCAAGTTCGCGGCGCTGGCACGGGCGCAGTTCATGGCCGACGCAGCGCCTGCGGCGGCGCAGTGAACTGGCGCTCGCCCGCACCTCGGTTCTAGATCAGGAGTAGACATGAGTTATGTCGCGAAAGTGCTGCAGCCGGGGGAAACCGTCCTCGCAACCGGCAAGTTTCACTGGATCATCTATCTCTGGTCTCTCTTCTGGCTGCTGCTCGGCATCGTTCTGTTCCTGGCCCTGACCGCAAGCTCTGCGGGGGAGCTTGCTTCAACGCAAACCGGATTTGAGAGGAGCAGGATGGCCGAAGTCGCCTTGCTCGTCTTTTTGGTCCTGGCGATTCTTTCGTTTGTCCGCGCCTGGTTTCGCCAATGGACGACAGAGCTTGCCATCACGGATCGCCGGGTGATCTACAAGACGGGCTTCATCAAGCGGATCACCGCCGAGATGAACATGGGCAAGGTCGAGACCGTCCAGGTCGATCAGCCGGTGCTCGGGCGACTGCTGAATTACGGCACCATCCATATCAGGGGGACCGGCACCGGCATTGAACATCTGGACCGGATCGCGGACCCGTTGGCGCTGCGCACGGCGATCACCGCCAAATAGCCGGCAGGCTCATGCGGAGCGGCGGCCGGCCGCCGTCGGCAGGATATGCCCTGCCGCCTGCAGGGATTTCTCTATTCGCGAACGCACATCGAGAAGCGGCTCGACGTGGGCGCGCATGCTTTTGGTTGTGGCGGAGCCGTAGTTTGCGACGTTGATGGCACCGATGAGTTCGCCGCTTCGGTTGCGGATGGGTGCGGCAACGCCGGTGATGGCTGTGTGGAGGAGGCCTTTGACTTCGACCCACCCGTGGGCCCGGCCTTTTTCGATCGAGGCGCGCAGCTTCGTCAGCGCCGGAGGGTCGATCAATCCCTTCCGGCTCTGCATGTATTGCTCGAACTGGTCATGCGGCAGCGCCGACAGCAGGGCGTGACCGAGCGATGTGGTGTGGGCTGGAACGCGGCCGCCGATGCCCACTGCCATCTGAAGAATCTTCGGGCCTGAGGCGCGCGCAACGAAAAGCGCCTGATCGTTGTCGAGGACGGCGAAGCTGCACGATTCTGAGGTGATGGTCGACAGCTCGTTCAGGAGCGGCTGCACCAGCCGGTCGATCTGCATGGAGCTGACGAAAGCGAAGCCGAGGTCGAGCACTTTCGGCTGCAGGTAATAGCGATCGTCGTCGGCGCCGATGTAGCCGAGCGCCTGCAAGGTGAGCAGAAACCGCCTGGTTGCCGCGCGGCTCAATCCGCTGCGTTTGGCGATGTCGGTAGCGCGCAAATTCGGGCCGCTCGCATCGAACGCCTGGATGACGAGCAGGCCGCGCGCCAGCGATTCCGAAAACCACGGCGCTTTTTCTGCCTTGCTGTCCTGCTCAGCTTTCATGACCTGCTTCCCGTGCTCTGCTTCCTCGCAGCCGCCTCGGGAATGCATCGACTTGACATCGGTGCCCAGTTCGCCGAACCTTGTGCGAATAATGATTATTTGTGCGATTATCGCACAATGACACATCAGGTTGGAAAGAGCAATGACGATGCAGCGGCAATGTGTGAAGGTTGAAAAGCGTGAC
Organism: Terripilifer ovatus; assembly: GCA_029222685.1. GTDB lineage: Bacteria > Pseudomonadota > Alphaproteobacteria > Rhizobiales > Beijerinckiaceae > Terripilifer > Terripilifer ovatus. The sequence continues at coordinate 65,848 of JARHVB010000038.1, forward strand.
GGGATCAGCTGGGTGTATCTGAACCGCCCCGAGAAGAAGAACGCGATGAGCCCGCAGCTTCACCTCGATATGGACGCCGTGCTCGAGGAGCTGGAGACGGACCCGGACACCAAGGTGGTGGTGATCGCGGGGGCTGGCGACAATTTCTGCGCGGGCCAGGATCTCAAGGAATTCTTCCGCGGACTTGAGGACAAGCCGGCCGAATTCAAACGCATTTCCAAAGTCGCCAACCGCTGGCGCTGGGATCGTCTCTACATGTACGACAAGCCGACGATCTGCATGGTCGACGGCTATTGCGCCGGCGGCGCCTTCATGCAGCTGATCGCCACCGACTTCGTCGTGACGTCGAAGGAAGCGACGTTTTCGCTGTCGGAAGTGAACTGGGGCATCATCCCCGGCGCGCTGGTCGCCAAGGCGGTGTCGCAGGCGCTCGGTTATCGCGATGCGCTCTATTATGCCTGCCTCGGCGATGCCTTCGACGGCGAGGAGGCGAAGCGGATCGGACTTGCGAACATCTGCGTGCCGCGCGCGGATCTGGTCAAGGAAACCGAAAAGCTTGCAAAAAAGCTGATGGCGAAAAGCCCGGAAGTGCTGCGAGCTACCAAGCAGGCGATGCGCTCGGTCCGCACCATGGATGTGCAGCAGGCCTACGATTACCTCGATGTGAAGAATGCCGCGATCAGGGTCAGCGACCCGGAACACTCCTACCGCACCGGCCTGACGCAGTTCCTCGACAAGAAGACTTTCAAGCCGGTCTATGAACCGTTTGAACTTGGAACGGGCGACGGCACACGCAAATAAGCGGCGAAAGACAAGACGCCGTCGCTTCGAGGAAGGGGAGGGATACCGATGACAGAACGATGGAATGCGCGTGCGATTGCACTGCTCATGCTGGTGGGCCTTGCGCTGTGGCCGGCAATGGCCGCGGCGCAGAACTGGCCAGACCGGCCGGTGAAAATGCTTGTTCCTGCTGCGGCCGGCGGCACGGCGGATATTCTGACCCGGCTCGTCTCCAGCAAGCTCTCCGAAGCGCTCGGGCAGCAGTTGGTGATCGAGAACCGGCCGGGTGCAGGCGGGCACATCGCCGGTGCTGCCGCGGCGCATGCGGACGCCGACGGCTACACTTTGTTTTCCAGCGGGTTCCTGACCCATTCCATCGGCAGGCTGCTCTTCAAGAACCTGACCTACGATCCGATGAAGGATCTGCCGCCGTTCGCGATGATGGCGATCTCACCCAACATGCTGGTGGTGCGGGCGTCGCTGCCGGCCAAAACGCTGCAGGAGTTCATCGCGCTGGCCAAATCGAAGCCTGGCGGCCTGACCTATTCCTCGTCCGGCATCGGCACATCGGGACATCTCGCCGGAGAGCTTCTGAAAAAGATGGCCGGCATCGAGGTGGTGCATGTGCCGTTCAAAAGCGGGCCGGATTCCGTCACTGCCGTGCTGGCAGGCGACATCGATTTCACCTTCTTCACCCTGCCGGCGCTGCTGCCGCAGGTCGAGGACGGCAAGCTTCGCGCGCTGGCCATCACCAGCAAGGAGCGCAGCGCGCTGGTGCCTCAGGTTCCAACCGTCGCCGAACTGGGCTTTCCCGATTTCGAGGTCATCGCCTGGTATGGCCTGTCGGCGCCGCTCAATACACCGCCGGCGATCACGGCGCGGCTGACGGCGGAGACGAAGCGGATTGTGGAGTCCGAGGAGATGAAGGCGAAGTTTGCGACACTCGGTTCGGAGCCGCGCTTCCTTGATGCGCAGGGCACGGCAGCGTTCGTGGCGAAAGACACGCAGCGCTGGGCGGCAATCTTAGGCGCAGGAAATCTTTAGATGCTGAAAGATGTCGAAGATGAGCGATGTCATTCCCGACGTCCGCGTAGCGGGCGAGCGGGAATCCAGAAGCCGAAGGTCTCAGCGTTTGCCCCTGGATTCCCGTTCCGCCTGCGGCGGCCGGGAATGACACCGAGGGCGATAGCGTGCGGATAACGGCACATTCCCTTCACCCCTACAGGCTTCGCTATCGCCGCACGGTGGCCTGGAGTGATGTCAGCGAGGAAGCCGCGATCTTCGTGATGCTGCGGTTGCGGGATGAAGATGGCCGCGACGGCGTCGGCGAAGTCGCCATCAAGCCGACATGGGTCGGCGCCTCGGTCCGCTCCCTGACGGCTGTCATCGAGGACATGTTTGCGCCGTTGCTGTGCGCAGAGTTCTCCCATCCGGCGGAGCTGCGCGAGCGGCTCGACCGCATTCCGGAAAACCTCGTCGCCAAGACGTTGATCGATCATGCCTGCTGGGATCTCCATGCGGCCCGCGAGGCCATTCCGATAAGCATTCCGGACATCCCGGTATCCTGGGCATTGACGCGGCAGGCGCCGTCGTTGATGGCGCAGGAAGCGGTGCGGATGCGGGACGCCTATGGCTTCAGGACACTGAAGGTGAAGGGCGGCCAGGGCATGGACGTCGACCGGGCGGCGCTGCGCGAAATCCGCGCGGCGCTGGGCGACGGCACGCGGCTCTATGTCGACGCCAACGGCGCCTATGCGCCGGCCGAGGCGGAGACTTATGTGAAGATGCTTGCCGACGCCGGCGTCTTCGCTGCCGAAGATCCGTGCCCATTGACGCCGGACAGGCGCTTCCGCGCCCTGCAGGAGGCCTCTCCCATTCCCCTGCTGGTCGACTTCAACTGCACCTCGCCGCGCGATGCCGCCTTGTTCAAAGACCAGGGGTTGCAGGCGCTCAGCGTGAAGCCCGGCCGTTTCGGGATGACATGGGCTCGCAAGATGGCGCAGGATGGCGCGCCGAACGGCGTCGCCATCGCCGTCGGCCTGATGGGAGAGAGCATTGCCGGCACGCTGCCGGGCCTGCAGTTCGCTTCGACTGTGTCGAGCAGCGAATGGCCGGCCGAGCTGACATGGTTTCTTGAAATGCAGGACAGCGTGACGCGCGTCGCGCTGGAGATCGCCGACGGCCGCATCGCAATCCCGCACTTCAAGACTGTAGCTGAAACGATCGATTGGGACGCTGTGCGTAAATTCGCGATCTGATCGCGCAAGGGGAGGGAGGATTCGACATGATTTCACGCCGTGACTTCACGCTTTCGCTCGGCTGCGCCACGTTGGCGTCGCCGCTCATGCAAGCCCGCGCACAAGCCGCCTATCCGAACAAGCCGGTGAAGATCGTCATTCCCTGGCCGGTCGGCGGCGCGGTCGACAATCATTCCCGCGCGCTCTCGGTGGATCTGCAGAAGAAGTGGAACCAGACCGTGATCATCGAGGCGCGGCCCGGCGGCAACGGCATTATCGGCGCGGAATATTCGGCCAGGTCGGCGCCGGACGGTTATACAATCTACAACGGAAACGACAGCTCGATCTGCATGCTGCCGTTTCTCTACAAGACACTGTCCTATGATCCGATCAAGGATTTCGAGCCTGTCGTCTGCATGATGGCCGGCGTCTCCACCGCTCTCGTCGCGGCTTCCCTGCCGATAAAAAGCTTCAAGGAGCTCATCGACTACGCCAAGGCCAATCCCGGCAAGATCAACTACGGGTCGTTCGGCATCGGCAGCAAGACCCATGTCGACACGGAGGCGCTGTCGCTTCTGACCGGCATCAAGATGACGCATATTCCCTACAAGGGTATTGCCGACGTCAATGCGGCGATGGCCGCCGGCGAATTGCATTTCGCGCTCGGCATCGCCAGCGCGGTCATGCCGAATATCCAGAAAGGCCTGATCCGTCCCATCTTCGTCGCCGGCGAACAGCGCACGCCGGTGCTTCCGGATGTGCCGACGATCAAGGAAGCGGGCGGTCCTGATTTCGTGTCGCGCTCCTGGTTCGGCCTGTTCTTCCCGGCGAAGACGCCTGCCGCCATCGTCGACAAGGTTGCAAATGACGTGGCCGAGATTTCCGAAAGCGCGGCGTTCAAGGAAAGATATGTGCTTGGCTTCGGATTGGATCCGCTGGTGCTGAAGCCGGCGGCGTTTCGCGAGCTCATTCAAAAGGACACGGCCTTCTATCGGGATGCGCTGGCGAAACTCAACCTCAAACTCGAATGATGGACGGACAGACGTAATGCCCTTCTTCTCGCATATGGATACGGTCGGCGAACTGATCGAACGCAACTATCGCCTGCGTCCGGATGCGGGCGCGGTGACATTCGAGGGAAAGACGCAGACATTCCGAGCCTTGACCGAGCGGGCGTTCCAGCTCGCCAACGCGTTCCATGCGATGGGCCTGCGCCGCCAGGACAGGGTCGCCGTCCTGGCGCAGAACTCGCCGCAGTATGTCGAGGTCTATGCGGCCTGTGAAATCGCCGGCTTCATCACCGTGACGATCAACTATCGGCTGGCGCCCGGCGAAATGGCGTTCATCCTCAAGGATGCATCGCCTTCAGTGCTGGTCTTTGATCCGGACTATGCGGAGGTGGTTGCAAAGCTTTCTGCCGATCTGCCGGGCATGCAGTGCATCATGATCGGCGCAGCCGGCACCGGTGCTTTTCTGTCCTATGAGGCGCTTCTGCAGGGAAAGCCTGCAGTACCGCCGCCGATCGCGTCGCGGCCGGACGACATCGCCTATCTGATCTATACCAGTGGCACCACCGGCCGTCCGAAAGGCACGATGCTCGGCCAGGCTGCCATGGCGCAGAGCGCCGTCGCGCATGCCTGGGAGAAGGAGCATCGCGAAAGCGATCGGGTTCTGGCGGTGATGCCGCTCTATCATGTCGGCGCGAAATACACGCAGAACAGCACGCACGCCGCCGGCGCGGAACTCGTCCTGCATCGCAGCTACAATATCGAAAAGGTCGCGGCCGATCTGCAGACCTATAAAATATCGTCTGCGCATCTGGCGCCGATCATGGTGCAGGATCTGCTGAATCTGCCGAACCTGAAGGACTATGATCACAGCGCGCTGCGCCTCATCAATTATGCGTCGGGGCCCATGTCCGTGGCGCTGCTGGAGAAGGCCATCGCCACCTATGGTCCGCTGTTCATGCAGCACTACGGCATGACCGAATCAGGCGGAACGACCGCGCTGTTGGCGCACGACCATGTCGTCACCGGCCCGCCCGAAGCGGTGCGCCGGCTGGCGTCCGCCGGAAGGGCATCGCCGGGCACGCGCATCAAGGTGGTGCGAAGCGAGGGATCGGAATGCGATGTCGAAGAGGCCGGCGAAGTGCTGATGCTTTCGCGCATGAACATGTCGGGCTACTGGAACAACCATGCCGCGACGCTCGCTGCCATCGACGAGGACGGCTGGCTGCACACGGGCGACATCGGCTACATGGATGCTGCCGGCTATCTCTTCATCTCCGACCGCAAGAAGGACATGATCATCTCCGGCGGCGAGAACATCTATCCGCGCGAAGTGGAAGAAGCGATCTACCGGCATGAGGCGGTGGCGGAGGCCGCCGTCATCGGCGTGCCCGATCCGCGCTGGGGCGAGGCGGTGAAAGCCTTCGTGGTGTTGAAGGCCGGCGCAATGGTGTCCGAGGGCGATCTCATCGAGCATTGCCGGGCGCATATCGCCAGCTACAAGAAGCCGAAACAGGTGGTTTTCGTTGCCGCGCTGCCGCGATTGGCGAACCACAAGATCGACAAGAAGGAATTGCGCAAGGAGGATTGGGGCGGGCTGCAGCGCAGTGTGAATTGATGGCGCCGAGTGAGCATCAAACTAAAAGAAGCGCTCATCCTGAGGAGCAACGCTTTGCGTTGCGTCTCGAAGGACGGGGGCGACACGCCGCAATCAATCAACTGCGTCATAACCGGCGCAACGTAGCTGCCCCGGTTGAGAGACTTCGGTCTGACGCCCCCGTCCTTCGAGACGCGCCTTTCAGGCGCTCCTCAGGATGAGGGCTTCTGGGAATATGTAGTCATTCCCGCAGCGCGACGTTAACGCGCCAACTCTTCCGCCAGAAACTCCCGCACCAGTCCAGCGTCCACACCCCGTGCAATAAAACTTCTGCCGATGCCGCGGGCGAGAATGAACGTCAGCGCGCCGCGCTGGACCTTCTTGTCCTGATACATGGCTTCGAGGATTTCATCCGCCCCGGCGTTCCAGCCCTCGATGCTGCGGATCGTGCCGGGCAGGCCGCTGTCGCGCAGATGATTTTCGACACGCTCCGCTTCGGCGAGGCTCGTGTGGCCGAGTCTGGCGGAAAAGCGCATGGCGCAGGCAAGGCCGATGGCGACGCCCTCGCCGTGGACGAGGCGCTTGCTATCGTAATGGGTCAGCGTCTCCAGCGCATGGCCGAAGGTATGGCCGAAGTTCAGCAGCGCACGGTCGCCCTGCTCGGTCTCGTCGCGGGCGACGACGGCGGCCTTGGAGGCGCAGCTCTTGCGGATGGCTTCCGTCAGTTCCGGCCCGCGCGCGAAGACGCCGCGCCAGTTCTGTTCAAGCCAGGCGAAGAAGGGTTCGTCGTCGATCAAACCGTATTTGACGATCTCGGCATAGCCGGCGCGGAACTCGCGCGGCGACAGGGTGGCGAGCGCCTGGGTGTCGGCCAGCACCAGCGAGGGCTGATAGAATGCGCCGATGAGATTCTTGCCGTGTTCGGAATTGATCGCGGTCTTGCCGCCGACCGAGGAATCGACCTGCGCGAGCAGGCTCGTCGGGATCTGCACGAAGGGCATGCCGCGCCGCACGGTGGCGGCGGCAAAGCCCGCAAGATCGCCGACGACGCCGCCGCCGAGCGCCACAACCAGATCGCGGCGTTCCATTTTGGCGGCGATGATGTCGTCGCAGACCCTGGCGAACATGTCCCAGCATTTCGATGCTTCGCCGGCGGGAATGACGATGCGCGCATGGCGGATGCCGCGCTCGTCGAGGCTCTTCTCCAGGGCGGGCAGATGTTCGCGCGCCAGATTGTCGTCGGTGACGATGGCGCAGGCGGACTGCGGAAACAGCGCGGCGATGCGTTCGCCGGCAGTGGAGATGAGATCGTTGCCGATGACGATGTCATAGGCGCGCGCATCGAGGGCGACGCGGACGGTGGCCGTATGCGATTGCGGCGTGATGCGGCTGATGCCGGAAAGGCCGGAGGCGAGTGTCGTCACGATGGTCTCTGCGGCGATTTCATGCGGTCCGTCATGGGAGATGACCGTAAAATCGGCCTCGGCATAGATGGGATAGCGTTCATCGATCAACCGCCGCAACGTCTCCTCAGGATCGACCGAATGCAGCAGGGGCCGGTTGGTCCGCTTGCGCACGCGCCGCGCCAGCACGTCCGCATCGGCTTTCAGCCAGACGGACACGCCATGGCGGGCAATGTTGTCGCGGGTCTGCGCCAGCATGAAGGCGCCGCCGCCGGTGGCGAGCACGCGCTGCTTTTCGGCCAGCAGGCGCGCCATCACCCGGCGTTCGCCGTCGCGAAAATAAGTCTCGCCGTGCTTGGCGAAAATCTCGGCAATGGTCATGCCGGCGGCGGCCTCGATCTCGTGATCGGCATCGACGAAATCGAGCCCGAGCCGCTGCGCCAGCTTGCGTCCGACGGAGGTCTTGCCCGATCCCATCATGCCGACGAGCACGATCGAGCGTCCGCCGAGACGGCGGACGATGTCGGTGGCGCGGGGGTCGGCTTCAACGTTGGCGTGCATGGTGAGCAGCGTGTAGCACAGCGGCGCGGAAGAATTAAACGGGGGAATTCAACAGCCGGTGAGGCGGCACAGGCCTCTGTAGCGGCTGCAATATTGCAATCATCCGGCTTTGGTGTTCAAACAAATGCCGATTCCAAAGTAAGATTCTGGGCGCCGGAGGCCTTGAGTGCCTAGCCTGATACGCTTTCTGTTCGTCGTCGGCATTCTGGTCGGGCTGGTGTGGGGCGGCATGCTGGCCCTGGTCGCCTTCGTCGAGCCGCAGCCGCGTGAAATGACCCAGACGATCCCGCCCAATCGCCTGAACCGCTAGACGCGCAGCAAATGGCGCTCCCCTCGACAACTCTCGCCCGACAGTTCCTCGAAATGGCGGCGGCCGAGCGCGGCGCGGCGAAGAATACGCTCGATGCCTACCGACGCGATCTCGACGATTACCTGGCGTTTCTGGGCGATAACGGCTGGACGCCGCTCAGCGTCGATTCCGATGGCGTGCGCGCCTATCTGGCCGATATCGCCGGGCGCGGCCTGAAGGCCTCGTCGGCGGCGCGGCGGCTGTCCTGCGTGCGGCAATTCCATAAGTTCCTCTATGGCGAGGGGCGGCGCGGCGACAATCCGTCGATCATCGTCGATGCGCCGAAGACCGGCCGGCCGCTGCCGAAAGTGCTCGGCGTCGCCGACGTCGACCGCCTGCTGGCGTTGGCGCAGGAAGGGATCGACGACGAGGCCCGCCCGGCGCCCGAGCGGCTGCGGGCGGCGCGGATGACCTGCCTGCTGGAAGTGCTCTATGCGACCGGCCTGCGCGTGTCGGAACTGGTGTCGCTGCCCAGAACCGCCGCTTCGGCGCGGGAGCCGTTTCTCAATATCCGCGGCAAGGGCGGCCGCGAGCGGATCGTCCCCCTGTCCGACGCGGCGCGCCGGGCCATTGCCGCCTATCGGGTCCTGCTGAACGCGCAGGCGCCCGGTCTTTCGACGGGCCCCTGGCTGTTTCCGGCCGACAGCGAGAGCGGCCATCTGACGCGGCAGGCCTTCGCCCGCGACCTCAAAACCGTCGCCGCCGCCGCCGGTATTGCCACGGCCAGGATCAGCCCGCATGTGCTGCGCCACGCCTTTGCCAGCCATTTGCTGCAAAACGGGGCCGATTTGCGGGTCGTGCAGGAATTGCTCGGCCATGCCGACGTTTCGACCACGCAAATCTACACCCATGTGCTCGACGAGCGTACAAAAGCCATGGTGCGCGACTTACATCCGTTGTCCGACGAATGACGTAATAGTCTGGCGTTCTTTGCCTTATCCTGTCCCTGTTCTTGACTTCGCAGGGTGTAGCCGCCAGTTTCCGCGCGATTTTGCTCCTTTGTCCCTTTTCCCGGGTGCCGATGCGTTCTTATCTCGATTTTGAAAAGCCTGTTGCCGAGCTTGAGGCGAAGCTCGACGAATTGAAGGCGGTCGCCGAGCGGGATGGCGGGATTGCGATCGGCGAGGAACTGGGCAAGCTGGAGGGCAAGGCCTCGAAAGCGCTTGCCGATCTCTATGCCACGCTGACTCCCTGGCAGAAGACCCAGGTCGCCCGCCACCAGGACCGGCCGCATTTCAACGACTATATCAAGGGTCTCATCGAGGACTTCACGCCGCTGGCGGGAGACCGGAAATTCGCTGAAGATGAGGCGATTATCGCTGGTTTTGGCCGGTTTCGCGGCCAATCGGTCTGTCTGATCGGCCAAGAGAAGGGCTCCGACACCGACAGCCGGCTGCGCCACAATTTCGGCATGGCGCGCCCGGAGGGCTACCGCAAGGCGGTGCGGATGATGGAACTGGCCGACCGTTTCGGTCTGCCGGTCCTCACCCTGGTCGATACCGCCGGCGCCTTTCCCGGCATCGACGCCGAGGAGCGTGGCCAGGCTGAGGCTATAGCCCGTTCCACCGATGCCTGCCTGGGGCTCGGGGTGCCGAATATTTCGGTGGTCGTGGGCGAGGGCGGATCTGGCGGCGCGGTCGCCATCGCCACCGCCAACCGGGTGCTGATGCTCGAACACTCCATCTATACAGTGGCCTCGCCGGAGGCCTCGGCGTCGATCCTGTGGCGCGACAGCACCAAGCGGCAGGATGCCGCGACGAATATGAAGATTACGGCCCAGGACCTTTTGAAATTCGGCATCATTGACGCTATTGTGCCTGAGCCGGTCGGCGGCGCCCACCGCGATCCGGCGACTGCCATTCAATGGACGGGCGATGCCATCGAGAGTTCGCTTCGGGGCATGGACAATATGTCGCCGGAGCAGATCAGGACCGCGCGCGAAGACAAGTTTCTCGCGATCGGGCGCAAGCTTTGAGTGTGTTTGAAGAGCTTAAGAGGCCACGGCGGCACAGTTAACGGTATGTTTACCGTGTCCGGGAATTCGAGCCTGTATAAGTAACCTTCGTGTAAGGATAACGTCCCTAAATCGGTCGGGTCGCCAAAGCGTATCTCAGATTTCTTCGACGGATCAGTATGCATGAATTTCACCCGTTTCGGTTCCCATCTTCGCGCCGGGCTTAACGTCCGAATCGCAGTTGCGATGATCGCGGCTGGTCTTCTCAGCGCCTGCAACGATTCCGATGGCTTGCGCAGCGCCAGGGCCTATCAGCCGATCCCGGCCGACATGCTGGCATTGATGCAGGAGAAGCATACGACGAAGGGTGCGCCGATTCTGATCCGCACCTTCAAGAAGGAAGCCGAGCTCGAAATCTGGAAGATGACGGCGGACGGCAGCTACACGCATCTGAAGACCTATCCGATGTGCCGCTGGTCGGGTCAGCTCGGGCCGAAGACGCGCGAAGGCGATCGCCAGGTGCCTGAGGGCTTCTATACGATCACGCCCGGCCAGATGAATCCGAATTCGAACTATTACCTGTCGTTCAACGTCGGCTACCCCAATGCCTACGACAAGGCGCACGGCTATACCGGCGGCATGATCATGGTGCACGGCGACTGTTCGTCGGCCGGCTGCTATTCCATGACCGACCAGCAGATCGCCGAGATCTACGCCATCGCGCGCGAAGCCTTCTCGGGCGGGCAGCAGCAGATCCAGATGCAGTCGATGCCGTTCCGCATGACGCCGGAGAATCTCGCCAAGCATCGTCTCGATCCGAACATGCCGTTCTGGAAAGAGATCAAGACCGGTTCCGACAGTTTCGAGGTGACCAGACGCGAGCCGAAAGTCGCCGTCTGCGGGCGCCGCTATGTGTTCAATGCAACGGCCAATGGCGGACGCTTCGATGCGACTGCCGCATGCCCGCCGATGAGCGAAGACGCGGAGACGAAGGCGCTTGTCTCGCAGCGTCAGAAAGACGAAGACGCCAAGGTCGCTGAATTGGTGGCGAGCGGCGTCAAGCCGGTCAAGGTCGTCTACTCCGATGGCGGCCAGAATCCCATGTTCGCCAATGTCACGCGGACAAGCCGGCCGGAAGCCCTGGCTGCCGCTCCCGTCGAGATCGCGATGGAAGAGAAGGTGAAGCCGGGTTCGCGTGCGGCGGGCAAGGCCGGCAAAACCACCGCCGTCGCCAATCTTTCGGCGCCTGCCACCTTCAGGCCCGCTCAGACGGACATCGCCAAGTCGAGCGTCGCGGCCGCCGTGCCGCCGGCAACCGCCTTCGCCCCCACGGCCTCGATCCCGGCCGAGACCGAGCAGCCGTTCTATCGCCGCTTCCTGGGCAGTGCTGAAACGCCGAAGAGCGAGCCGGCGCCGGCCGCGATCCAGCCCGTGATGGGCGAGCCCGCGTCCCAAGCGAAGCCTGCGGCTGCGGCTACAAAGCCTGCCGCCAAGCCTGCCGCAACGTCAGCGCGCGCGCCGGCCTCTGCACAGCAGAAGAAGGCGCAGGAGCAGAAGCTTCTGGACCCGCGCCAGAAGACCTCGTCGCTGCCTCAGGTGGTGCGGTAAACCTCTCGCGAACTGAAGACTTCCCGGAAGCCCTGTCCTTCGAGACGCGCCTTCAAGGCGCTCCTCGGGGTGAGGGCTTCGGGCTTCTGATAATTTGCTTCAGATCTTCACATAGAAACCCCTCCGGACGGGGTGATCCGGAGGGGCCGACGGTCCTGTGCGGGTGCGGGGGTAAGGTTTAGATCAGGACCGAAGATCGGTTACTCGCAAACGCGAACTGCCTGCCAGCCGGCGAAATAACCCCACGGATTGTAGGTCGGCCGGCGTTCGACGTGGCAGTACGACACGTCGCCATAGGCCTGATAGCCGTAGGTCGGGTCGGCCACGGGATAGGCGTAACGGGGTTGCGCCTGGGCCGCGATCGCGCCGAGCGCAAGCCCGCCGATGACGCCGGCGGCAACCGGAGCGCCCCAGCCACCGTGGCCCCAGCCGCCGCGCCAGCCGGCTTGCGCCGTCGAAACGGATGTGGACAGCGCAGCGCCCATCGCAAGAGCGGCAACGGCGCCAGTCAGGATCTTGCGGGAAAGAACAGTCATGACAGCCTCCAGGTTTCTCCATCGGCCGGCGGTATCGAACGGTCCGGCGAATGATGCGAACCTAGAGCATCGAAGCTGAACGCAGCGTGGCGGGCGCGTTCATAAGGCGTTCATCTGGAGGCGGCGGAAGCGGGAGGGCAGACGCCTGCGCCTGTGCGCTGACGCACTGCCGCGCTCCCGGGCCATGCGTACGATCTCGCCGAAAGCTATCATACCGTTCACATTAGGGGTTGCCATGAAGGGCTTCGCGCTTATCGCTGCACTGATTGCCTTCTACTTCTTGACGAAGGCATCGCGGCAACCGCGCATGGCCGTGTTCGCGGCGGTCCTCGTCTGGCTGGCCTACGCTGTCTACGAATGGCAGGTGGCGACCGGAGTCCTGTGCGACGCAAACTGCAACATTCGCGTCGATCTCATTCTCTTGTGGCCGGTATTGCTGATCGCAACCCTCTTTGCCAGCTACGCTCCAGGGAAGTGGACGCCGGCAGCCAGGATTCTCCGCGCGACCGGGCTCGTCTTTATCGCGTTGATCGTTGCGTCGTTCGGCTACATCTTTCTGTTCGAATCGGGACGGTAGATTTTAGGAGAGCCGCGAGCAGTTCACGAAATTGTCCGATACCTGTCCAAGCGAATGACCCGACACGGCCAAGCCGCACCGCGTCCTTGAGCTTGATCATTCGACCGATTTGGCGGGAAATTGCCGATCGCCGGCTGGCGTTTCCTTCCCCGGGCGTCGATGATGGAACCTGCTTTCGTTCAATACATTCGGGGAATCAATGGCCGACTCCATACGGAACTTCTTTTCCGACGAAGCGCTCATCGAGCTGGTCTCACGTTCGGTCAAGTTCTGGAATGACGGCGATATGGAGTCCCTTTCCCAGCGGTTCCGCGAGGACGCCGTGCTCTCCTCGCCTTTTCTTAACGAACACAAGTATCTCGTCGGGCGGCAGGAAATCATCGAACATCTTAACTGGATGAAGGACGAATATCCTTCATCCCGCATCGTCGATGTCTTCACGGACCATACGGTCTACGCACTTCTCGTCGCGGACGAAGCCTCGTCCTATTTTACATATATCGTAGAGCCGGACCTCACTGCGAATCTCATTCGGCGGCTGACTATTTGCCGCAGTCTGATGAAATCGCTTCGGATCTGAAAGCACTTTTGACAACTGCCTGCGCAACAGCCGTCTTTCGAGTCAGGTTCTCAGCGTGGTGCCGAAGAGGCGGGCCGGTATGCTGGCGATCAGTACGGCAACGATGCCGGTCAGAAACACGCCATCGAACGTTCCGGCTCCGCCGATCGACAGCACGGGTGCATTGAGATCGGCCAGCCTGTCGAAATTCATAAGATCGGCTCCGATCAGCGCACCGAGAGACCCTGCGATATAGGCCAGCGGCGCTGCGCGCGGGAGCGATAGTATCAGCGCGACAAGCGTTGCCGCGAGGGCCGGGACGAACAACGGAACAGCGATCCCAATCCCCGGGATCGGAGACGAAAGCCAATAGCAGATCGCGGCCACGACTGCCGTTGCCAGCAGCCCTTTCCACCACAGGTGCCAGTGAAAGAGCAGATAAATCGACATGACGGCAGGAATGATTGCGCCACCGACGTTCACGGCGAGAACGGTTCCGCCCCAGTCGGTCGCCGCCGGCACCTGATAACGCATGCCGAGAAAATCAATCAACTGGCTCGCCATGACGTTCTTGCGTGAAATGACCGCAATGGGAATGTTGATATAGCTCCCGGCCAGGGAGCCGAGAAGCAGGAGGACCGCGGTGCCTGGACGCACGCCGAGCTGCTCGTAGGCGTATTGCATCAGTCCGAGCGGCAGAAGAACAAAAACAAAAAAGAACAGGGCGACCAGAATCAAAAAGAATGCTGGCGTAAGAGGCAGGAACCAGAATTGAGCATGGTTCACCGAAGTTCGCTCCAGGGTTTTGCAATACTTATCATCCAGCATACCCCCTGGAGCGAGCCGGGCGTCATGATCTGGATCAACAGAAGAACGGCGCGACGAGCTGCAAGCCGAGACCGAGGCTCAGGCAGGCGCAGCCGTCATGCCGGACGGGAGTTGTAAGAATCCGGCCGGCGCTTGCCTGACGCGGCCTGAGTTCAGCCGGGCCGGTCGAGCGCGACCGGCCGCTGCCTTACACTAGCGCGCCGTGGCAGTGCTTGAACTTCTTGCCGGAGCCGCAGGGGCAGGCTTCGTTGCGGCCGACCTTGCCCCAGGTCGAGGGGTCGGTCGGATTGCGGGCCTGGTCCGGCGCAGCGGCGGCGATGCCGAAGGGCAGCAGCGCCGCGGGGGAGAATTCGCCGGCGGCGATGCGGGCGTTGATCTCGTCGATATTGGCCATGTCTTCCGGCGGCACCTGATCGCCGATCATCTGCATGCCGTCGCCGCCAGGCATGCCGCCCTGACCGTCGTTGGCCTCAAAGGAGACTTCGACACGCATCAATTGCTGGGTCGCTGTCTCATGCCAGCGGTTGATCAGCGAATTGAACAGTTCGAAGGCTTCCGACTTGTATTCGTTCAGCGGATCGCGCTGGGCGAGGCCGCGCCAGCCGATGACCTGGCGCAGGTGATCGAGCTGCACCAGATGTTCGCGCCAGAAATGGTCGAGCACCTGCAGCACGATCTGCTTTTCGACATAGCGCATCACATCGGGCGTGTTCTTCTCGACGCGTGCCGCATAGGCCGTGTCGGCCTCCTTCAGCAGGCGGCCGGAAAACTCTTCCTCGTCGATGCCTTCTTCCTTGGCCCAGTCGGCGACCGGCGGCTCGATGTTGATGACGTTGCGCAGCTCTTCCGACAGGCCGGGAAGGTCCCATGTCTCGACGTAGGAATCCGGCGGCACGTGTTTCTTGACGAGTTCGTCGACCACGTTGGCGCGCATGTTGCCGACGGTTTCCTCGAGCGATTCCTGCGCCATCATTTCGCGGCGCTGCTCGAACACGACCTTGCGCTGGTCGTTCATCACGTCGTCGTATTTCAGGATGTTCTTGCGGATGTCGAAGTTGCGCGCCTCGACTTTCTGCTGCGCCTTTTCGAGCGCCTTGTTGACCCAGGGATGGACGATGGCTTCGTCGTCCTTCAGGCCGAGCTTGGTCAGCATCGAATCCATGCGCTCGGAACCGAAGATGCGCATCAGGTCATCCTGCAGGGACAGGAAGAATTTTGACCGGCCGGGGTCGCCCTGGCGGCCGGCGCGGCCGCGCAACTGGTTGTCGATGCGGCGGCTCTCGTGGCGTTCGGTGCCGATGATGTAGAGACCGCCGGCAGCGATGGCCTTTTCCTTCAGGGCGGCGACTTCGGCACGGATTTCAGTTTCGCGCGCAGCGCGGGCGGCCTCGTCGGCGACGTCCTTCAACTCCATCGCGACGCGCATTTCGATATTGCCGCCGAGCTGGATGTCGGTGCCGCGGCCGGCCATGTTGGTGGCGATCGTGATGGCGCCGGGGACGCCGGCCTCGGCGATGATATAGGCTTCCTGTTCGTGGAAGCGGGCGTTGAGGATGGCGAACAGCTTGCCGGGTTTTCCCGCGCGGGCAGCCGTGTAAAGCTTCTGCAACTCCTGCGGATGTTCGAAATCGATCTGCGTATAGCCGTTGCTCTGCAGCAGTTCGCCGAGCTGTTCGGACTTCTCGATCGAGGTGGTGCCGACCAGCAGCGGCTGCATCTTCTCGTTCGCAGCCTCGATCTCGCGGACGATCGCCTTCACCTTTTCGCTGGCGGTGCGATAGACTTCGTCGTCCTCGTCCTTGCGCGAGACGGGCCGGTTGGTCGGAATTTCGACCACGTCGAGCTTGTAGATTTCGGCGAATTCGTCGGCCTCGGTGGCGGCCGTGCCGGTCATGCCGGCGAGCTTGTTGTAGAGGCGGAAGTAGTTCTGGAAGGTGATCGAGGCCAGCGTGATGTTCTCGGGCTGGACGGCGACATGTTCCTTGGCTTCGAGCGCCTGATGGAGGCCTTCCGAGAAACGGCGGCCCGGCATCATGCGGCCGGTGAATTCGTCGATGATGACGATCTCGCCGTTGCGGACGATATATTCCTTGTCGCGCTGGAACAAAGTGTGGGCGCGTAGCGCCTGCTGGACGTGATGGACGACGGTGACGTTGGCGGCGTCGTAGAGCGACGTGTCTTCTTCGATCAGTCCGGCAGCACGCAGCAGCTCTTCGATATGTTCGTTGCCGGCCTCTGTGAGGTTGGCGGTGCGCTGCTTCTCGTCGATCTCGTAATCGTCGCGCACGAGATTGGGGATCAGGCTGTTGATCGAATTGTAGAGATCGGACTTGTCTTCGGAGGGGCCCGAAATGATCAGCGGCGTGCGAGCCTCGTCGACGAGGATCGAATCCACTTCGTCGACGATGCCGAAGAAGTGGCCGCGCTGCACCATCTGCGCCAGCTCGTATTTCATGTTGTCGCGCAGATAGTCGAAGCCGAATTCGTTGTTGGTGCCGTAGGTGATGTCGGCGGCATAGGCCTCGCGCCGCTGGTCGTCGTCGAGACCATGGACGATGGTGCCGACGGTCATGCCGAGGAACCTGTAGACCTGGCCCATCCATTCGGCGTCGCGGCTGGCGAGATAGTCGTTCACCGTGACGACATGCACGCCCTTGCCGGCGAGCGCGTTGAGATAGGTCGCGAGCGTCGCAACGAGGGTCTTGCCTTCACCGGTGCGCATTTCGGCGATGCCGCCCTCATGCAGAACCATGCCGCCGATGAGCTGGACGTCGAAGTGGCGCTGGCCGAGCGTCCGCTTGGCGGCTTCGCGCACTGTCGCGAAGGCAGGCGCCAGGATATCGTCGAGGGTCTTGCCGGCCGCCAGTTCGGCGCGGAAACGCGCGGTCGAGGCACGCAGGTCGTCATCGCTGAGTTTCGCGACCTCGGCTTCCAGGGCGTTGATCTCGACGACCTTGGGCGCATAGCGCTTCAGCCGGCGGTCATTGGCGGAACCGAAGATTTTCTTCGCGACTGCTGCGAACATTCAAAGACCCTTCTGATCCGGCTAGCGCATTTTCAAGAGTGGCCCGGTGAGCGCGCTCGCGCACCTGACCGGATGCGTTCCGCACACCCCATGGGCGAGAGGGTTTCAGGACGAACGGCAAGGCAGAACCAAGCCAATCATGAGCCGTAAAACGGCTGAGAGATAAGATCGGGGTATCCCCTTGTCAATGAAGACGCTGTGCGCAGGCGCACGCGGAGGGCCCTGGAACGGCCTCGCAAAACGTCATCGAAACGCCATTGAAACGCCATTCGCAACGCTGATGCTCGCGCTTGGTTGCCTGGGGCATCCCAGCTTGTCCGACTCAGCGATTTAGCCGATTGTGGCGCCCGGGGCGGAGGCAACTGCCCATCTTTGATCGGAGCCCTCTCATGATGTCCTGCTTTTCGAGATCCGCGCTCATGTTCGGCGCGGCCGGAATGGCGCTTTCGCTGGTGTTCAGCCTGCCAGCGGCGGCGAAGGTCCTGGCGAAGGTGGACGGGGCCGAAATCACCGATGACGATGTGAAACTGGCCCTCGACGACATCGGCGCCACCCTGCCGCAGCAGCTCCAGGGCGCCGAAAAAGAGGCTTATGTCGTTGATTACCTGATCGATATGAAGCTGGTGGCGAAAAAGGCGGCTGCCGACAAACTCGGCGACGACCCGGAATTCACCCGCCGGCTGACCTATATGCGCGAGCGGGCGCTGATGGAGACGCTGTTCGGCAAGCTGTCGAAGGACTCCGCCACGGACGCGGCCCTGAAAGAGGTCTACGACCAGGCCGCCAAGACGCAGAAGCCGGAGCCCGAGGTGAAGGCGCGGCATATCCTGGTGCCGACCGAAGCCGAGGCCAAGATGGCGCTGAAGCGGGTGCGGGACGGCGAGGATTTCGCCAAGGTGGCGACCGAAGTGTCGAAGGATCCGGGCTCCCAGGGCGGCGATCTGGGCTGGTTCACCAAGGAACAGATGGTGCCGGAATTCGCCGATGCGGCCTTCTCCATGACGCCGAACCAGATTTCCGAGCCGGTGAAGAGCCAGTTCGGCTGGCATATCATCAAGGTCGAGGACAAACGCGAGAAAACCTTCCCGAAATTCGAGGAGGTCAAGGACCAGGTGACGCAGTATGTGGTCCAGCGCGCCCAGCAGGACGTGATCATGAAACTGCGCAGCGCCGCCAAGATCGAGCGCACGACGCCGGAAGCGCCGAAGAAGTAGGGCCTGAAGCCAGTCAGAAATCTCTCCAAAATCTCTCTTGCGCTCCGGCGCAGGATGGGTTTTTGAGGTGCGGCATCTCGCACACATCTCTCTTGGGGCCGCTACGGCCGAAATCCGGAAACTCCCATGGCCCAGACCGTCGCCGTGTCCCCGCTCGCGCCGAAATCCTACCCGGACCTGCCCGCCGTCGAGGGGGTGCGCTTCGCCACCGCCGCTGCCGGCATCCGCTACAAGGGCCGCACCGACGTGATGCTGGCGCTGATGGACAAAGGGACGCAGGCCGCCGGCGTCTTCACCCGGTCGAAATGTCCCTCGGCTCCGGTCGACTGGTGCCGCGCCAGGCTGAAGGGCGGCAAGGCGCGGGCGCTGGTGGTCAATTCCGGCAATGCCAACGCGTTTACCGGCAAGACCGGCCTGCAGCAGGCGAAGTTCACCGCCGAGATCGCCGCCAGGGCGACCGGCGCGCCGACGGGAGAGATCTTTCTCGCCTCGACCGGCGTGATCGGCGAGCCGCTCGACGCCAGCAAGTTCGAAGGTGTGTTCGAGAGCCTCGTCGCCAATGCCTCGCCTGATGGTATGCTGGAGGCCGCACGCGCCATCATGACCACCGACACGTTTCCGAAGGTCGCCACCGCGAGCGTGAAGATCGGCGGCGTCGATGTCACCATCAACGGCATCGCCAAGGGCGCCGGCATGATCGCGCCGGATATGGCGACCATGCTGTCCTATGTGTTCACCGATGCGCCGATCGCAGCCAGCGCCTTGCAGGCCATGCTGTCGAAATCGGTGCAGGGCAGTTTCAATTCGATCACCGTCGACAGCGACACCTCGACCTCCGACACCTTGATGCTGTTTGCCACGGGCGCCGCCGCCAGACGCGGCGCGCCGAAGATCACGACAGCGACGGACAAGCGCCTCGGCGAATTCCGCAAGGCACTCGATGCGCTCCTGCTCGATCTCGCCCACCAGGTGGTGCGCGACGGCGAGGGCTGCCGCAAGTTCGTCGAGGTGACCGTCGAGGGCGCGGCGAGCCCGGCCGCCGCGAAAAAGGTCGCCTTTGCCATCGCCAATTCGCCGCTGGTGAAGACGGCGATCGCCGGCGAGGATGCCAATTGGGGCCGGGTCGTCATGGCGGTCGGCAAGGCCGGCGAAAAGGCCGACCGCGACAAGCTGGCGATCTGGTTCGGCACGACCAGGGTCGCTCACAAGGGCCTGCGCGACCCGTCCTATGACGAGAAGAAGGTGTCGGAATACATGCGCGGCGAGCGGATCGACCTGCGCGTCGACATCGGCGTCGGCAAGTCGACCGCGAAAGTCTGGACTTGTGACCTGACCAAGGAATATATCGCCATCAATGGCGATTACCGGAGTTGATGATAAGACAGGCCATGCGGGGACGACTTTCGACCGATGCAAGCGGCGGCAAGCCCCAGAAGTCCTCATCCTGAGGAGCCTGCGCAGCAGGCGTCTCGAAGGACGGGGGCGTGTGAGAGAATCTTTGCGAGCAGCGACGCGTCCGAAGAGGCCGAGGGACAAGCTGCGGCATGACGCCCCCGTCCTTCGAGACGCAACGCAAGCGTTGCTCCTCAGGATGAGGGCTTCTGGGAAATGTCGCACTGCCTCACGGGTGGGGGGAGACCTGACAAGACATGCTTCCAGACATTCGTGATTACGAGAAGCTGCGGCGCGCCTTCGCCTGGCGCATCCCGCAGCGGTTCAACATCGGCACGGCGGTCTGCGATGCGTGGGCCGCGCGCGACGCCGGCAAGACGGCCATCATTGAGGCGTCCGGCGACCGCCTGATGCCGGTCAGCTACGGCACGTTGCGCGAGCGCTCCAACCGGCTGGCCAATGCCTTGCGCGATCGTGGCGTTGCCGCCGGCGACAGGGTGGCGATCCTGCTGCCGCAGATGAGCGATGTGGCCGTCGCGCATATCGCCATCTACAAGCTCGGCGCCATCGCCGTGCCGCTGGCGGCGCTGTTCGGCGTCGACGCTATTTCCTATCGGCTCAGGGATGCGGGCGTGAAGGCACTCATCACCAATGATGCCGGCCTTAAGAAGCTGCGGCAAGGCGAGCGTTCCGCCACGCTCGAGACAATTGTCTCGACCGACGGCGACGACGGCGATGCGGTCGGTCTCACCAAGGTGATGGCGGCGGCGGACGTGCAGTTCGACGCCATCGACAGCGGGCCGGATGATCCCGCCGTCATGGTCTATACGTCGGGCACCACCGGGCCGCCGAAGGGCGCGCTGCACGGGCATCGCGTTCTGCTCGGCCATCTGCCCGGCGTGCAGTTCACCCACGAGTTTCTGCCGCAGCCGGGCGATCGCCTTTGGACGCCGGCGGACTGGGCCTGGGCCGGCGGGCTGTTCAATGTGATGCTGCCGGCGCTTTACTTCGGCGTGCCGGTGGTGGCGCGCAAGTTCGAGCGTTTTGATGCGGAGGCGGCATTCGACCTGATGGCGCGGGCGCAAATCCGCAACGCCTTCATTCCGCCCACCGCGCTGCGCATGCTGCGTGCGGTGGCCGAGCCGCGCAAACGCTTCGCGCTCAACCTGCGCACCATTTCCTCGGCCGGCGAAGCGCTTGGCTCGGAAGTCTACGACTGGAGCCGGCAGGAACTCGGCATGACCGTCAACGAGTTCTACGGCCAGACCGAATGCAATTATGTGCTTGGCTCGTGCGCCGGTATCGGCATCTCGCGCGGCGGCGCCATCGGCGTTCCGGTGCCGGGGCATCGCGTCGCCATCATCCGCGACGACGGCAGCGAATGCGCGCCCGATGAACACGGACAGATTGCCATGCTGCGTCCCGACCCTGTGATGTTCCTGGGCTACTGGAACAATCCGGAAGCCACGCAAAGTAAGTTTTTGGGCGACTGGATGATCACCGGCGACCAGGGCTATGCGGATGCCGACGGCTATTTTCATTTCATCGGGCGCGACGACGATGTGATCTCGTCGGCGGGCTATCGCATCGGGCCGGGCGAAATCGAGGATTGCCTGCTGCGCCATCCGGCGGTGGCCATCGCGGCGGCGGTCGGCAAGCCGGACGACCTGCGCGGCGAGATCGTCAAAGTGTTTATCGTTCTGCGCGAGGGCTTTTCCGCATCGGATGAGCTCGCGGGCGACATCCAGGGCTTCGTGCGCACGCGGCTGTCGGCGCACGAATATCCGCGCGAGATCGCGTTCGAGTCCGAATTGCCGATGACGACGACGGGCAAGATTATTCGTCGGCTGTTGCGGGATCGGGGCTGACGCCCGGCCAATTTGTTAGAGCATTTTCGAGCGAAGTGGATGCCGGTTCGCGTGAAGAAAATGCGTCAAACCAAAAACCTAGAGCTCGGTTCTGATTCCATCAGAACCAAAAAAGCTCTAGTGCACCGGCGGCATCTGCTTCGTCGCCACATGCTCCGGCCGCACGCCGATGGCGACGAAGCGCGCCGGCAAGGTGCGCAGCAGCGGGATGCTTTGCAGGTGGCGCAGGATCCAGGGTGGTCTTGTTGCACTGCGCGCGCCAAGCACCGGCGCGATGATATGGTTCTGGATCGTCACCTGCACCCATTGGGTGATCCGTGCCGGCCACTCGCGCCGGCGCTGCACCTGCGCGAGATCGCTGTCGGTGATCCGGCGACCACGCAAATTGTCGGTCAGGAGGTTGGCTGTCGCGATCGCATCCTGAATGGCGAGATTGATGCCGATGCCGCCGATCGGCGACATGGCGTGCGCGGCGTCGCCGATGCAGAGAAGGCCAGGCCGATGCCAGAGCGCAAGCCGGTCGACGGCAACGGTCAGCAGTTTGAGATCGTCCCATGAGGCGATGTCGTGAATGCGGCCGGCGAAGCCCGGCGCCATGTCGACGATGGCGGCGCGAAAGTCGTCGAGCGAGCCCTTGCGCAGTTCCTCGAACGCGCCCTTGGCGATGACATAGCCGCACTGCCAGACGGTGCCGCGGTTGATCGCGACCAGGATGCGTCCCGCGGACATGCGGCCCAGAGGTTCGTCGTCATCGCCCTCGTCGCGGCCGATCTTGAACCAGAGCACATCCATCGGCGCGCCAAGCGTTCTGGGGACGAAGCCGGCAAGATCACGCAGGCGGGAATGGCGGCCGTCGCAGGCGACGACGAGATCGGCGCGGATTTCAATCTCGCCATCGGGCGATGTGGCGCGCACGCCCTCGATGCCCTTCGCGCCGGTGATGAGATCCGTCGCCTCGGTCTTCATCAGCATCTGGAATGAGGGGAACGCTTGCGCCTTGCGCATCAGGAAATTCAGCAGATCCCATTGCGGCATGAAGGCGATGAATTTGTATTTTGCATTGAGGCGCGAGAAGTCGGCCATGACCACGGTCTCGCCATTGACGGAACCCGCGACCTGACGTGTTTTCTCATGCGGCAATTGCAGCAGCTCGTCGGCGAGGCCGAGTTCGTCCAGCGCCTTCAGGGTCGAGGGATGAATGGTGTCGCCGCGAAAGTCGCGCAGGAAGTCGCCATGTTTTTCCAGCACGGCGATATCGACGCCGCTGCGCGCCAGCAGATAGCCCAGCACCAGCCCCGCCGGGCCGCCGCCGACGATGCAGCAGGTGACATGTCTGGTTGGGAGTTCCACCGGTCGCGAAGTTTCAGTCATGGCCGCTTCGGATGGTTGCCGAATAACTGAATTTCCGCCGTCCGGACTATGTTTGCAAGCGGCAGAATCCAACAGAAGCCCTCATCCTTGTAAGTTGAAAGCCGCACCAGAAGATGCATCATCTGGTGCGGTTTCGGCGGAGAGATCGTCTCATCCTATGTCGTTTCAGACCGTTCCTCAGCTTGATCTCTCCGCCGCTAGTTCATTCAGGCCGAACAGTCGCTTGAGCCGCAAAACGAGCTCGGTTGCGCAAGGAGGGCTGA